>JBNPEI010000021.1:0-41019 GCA_051117645.1 Rhodospirillales bacterium | reverse complement strand
TGCCAAATCCAAACCGATAACCGTAACATCCGTCATGGACGCCTCCTATGCATGAGGTTGTGAACACGCCTCGAAGTATGGCGCATCCGACGCCGCAAAAGGGGGCGTCCATGCCATCACGTTAACTCATCGAATTAATAACAGGGCTGCGAGGTGGCTTGGTCTCGGCGACGCTGGACCGTCTTCAGAAGGACAAGGTGATCGCCGTCGACGGCAAGACGATCTATATCGAGCGAGTCGACGTTCGCCGTTCGATGGCAGGGGACTGACGCAACCTCGTTTGTGCCTAGGAAACCGGCACCTCGATCACTTCAGCTTAGGTGAATGAAACGGTTGTTCCTCCACATTTCAACAGGCAGGTTCCCTGTCCCGATTGAAACTTGTCCGAATTGATTTCAATCGGAACATCTGTCCGGAAATAACAGGACGCAAATGGACTGAATGGGACGATGAACCGACAGAACGGTAACCAACGGTACTGAATGGGCGGAAGTTCTCTCCCTTTAGACGGCAGGGGTCACAGGTTCAATCCCTGTCGCGCCCACCATTCTCTTAATATCTAACGTGGCACTGTCCTGTTAAGTGGTTGATTTCGAGTTGAGAAAGGCTTGTGGGACGGATGTTATCTCATATCGCCGCCATCGGTTCCTGCCAGCGATCATCTCGCGAACGACAATGAAGCAGTTTCGAAGCGACGAATTGAATTCGTATTCGACGGCGATTGCAGCGTAACGAGCCGGAAGCAGGCGTCGCTAATCCCTTTCACACGCCGTTCATGGAACAATCCCCAATCTAATATTGGTATTGCAGAACCGTCCTAACCGTTGCGGGGCCGTCCCGCTTTATCTTCGGTCGGCATATATAGAAGAAATAATTTAATAAAAAAATCTCAATAAATAAATTTATTCAAATCTACCAGAACTAACTATTTTTTCTATTTTGTTCAATATTGAACATATGCTTTAAAATTTATTGTATATAAGTAAAAATCTCCACATCGCCTGGAAAAGAAATTTCGCCGCATCCGGCAAATGGGGTGCAGGCCAGAACACACGTCATCTCAGAGAGGATGAAAAACTTGAAACAGATCAGATATCTTCCCGTTATCGCAATTACCTCCTTGCTCGGCGCTTGCGCCGCCCCGGCGCCGCTGGACCTGAATGTCTCGCAAGTGCGTGCTTTGCAAGACCAGGGTGACAGCTTTCATGTCGCCCTGCACCAGGGATACGCGACGCTCGCGCAGAGCGAACTCGACGAAGCGGATCGCCGGGACGCCGATTACTTCAATTCCAAGGCGCGCCATGCAGCAGCCAACGGAAATGTCCTGCCGACTGGAATGGATGAGCGTGGCATCCCGACCAAACATGTCAGCGAACTGACCCAGGCTCGCGCGAATCTTATGCGAGTGCTGAATGCCGGCGGCGCAACGCGCGCACCGGAGCAATCCGCACGTGCACAGACCCAGTTCGATTGCTGGATGCAGGAACAGGAAGAAAATTACCAGCCGGAAGATATCGCCGCTTGCCGTGCCGGTTTCCTGAGCGCGATGGACCAGGCATCGAGTATCGTCTTTGCCGCGATCACGCCGCCGCCGACGCCGTCACCCAAGGTTGCCGCGAAACCTGAACCGGCCAAGGTTCTTGAGATTGCGACGTACACGATCTACTTCGACCATGATCGTTCGGATCTGAACAGTGCCGCGATGAGCATGAACGACGAAATCGCCAAGCGCATCAAATCGTCGGAGGCGACAAGTGTGACAGTTAATGGTTACACCGACCGCTCCGGGGACCGCGAGTACAACCGTCTGCTTGCAGAGCGCCGCGCCGCTACTGTTTCCGCGGCCCTTGAACAAACGGGGATCAAGCCGATGGTCGGCTCGCAGTCCTTCGGCGAAGACCGTTCCGCCGTGCAGACGGCCGACAACGTCAGGGAAACGCTTAACCGCCGTGTCATCGTGACCTTAAGGAAATAGTCGGATACGGCGCACCGCGCCGCCAAGACAGCAAACAACGGCGCCGGGCCATTCCGGCGCCGTTTTGCGTTGTCCGGGGTCAGTCGTGAACGATGATATTCAGCAGGGCGGAATGCACTTTTATATGCCCGTTGTACTCGATCAGGCCGAGCTTGCGGAACTTGTTCATGAAGAAATTGACGCGCGAGCGGGTCGTGCCGACCCTGGCTGCCAGAGCCTCCTGGCTGATTTGCGGCACGACGGCTTCCAGCGTTCCTTCCTTGCCGAAATTCGCGAGCAGCAGTAACACCCGGGCCAGACGCTTTTCGCTCGAGTTGAACAGGTGATCGACCAGGTCCGCCTCGATCTGAATGTTGCGCGACAACAGATACGCCATGAACATCTCCGAGAGCGCCGGCTGCTCGTGAAGCACGCGGATCATTGCCGCCTTGTCGACCGTGACCACGGTCGTCGGCTTGGTCGTCACCGCCGAAGCCAGATAACGCTGCTGGCCGGCAAGGCATCCTTCACCAAAAAAGTCGCCTTCGCCGAGCATGGCAATGACGCCTTCTTTGCCCTGATCTGAAACGACGGTGATCTGCACGCTTCCCTTTTCGATGTAAAAGACAGCGTCGGCTGGATCGCCCTGTGCAAAGACGGTGCTCCTGGCCTTGTACTTGACGCTCCGCCTGCCAATGCCGGCGGAGGCGAGAAACGCGCGGCCGTCAAAATTCCGGTCCGGTTGGGATATGCGCGGCTGCTTCGATGCCATCGCTAACTCCAAACAAAGTGAAAAAATCGATGCCACGACCGAAAGGGCCGCGTGCAATCACGAATGGGAGTCGCACCCATCCTGAGGATTTCGCTCAAAACGTCGGCTATTCTTTAGTATTGCACGTTGCAACACCTATAGTACAGCACGGCATGCGGGAAGGCGACTGCCGGAGAGCGCGATTACCTTATCCACCCGCGCTCCCGATAGTAACGCGCCGCGCCGCGATGCAGCGGCGTGCCGCCAGATGCATCGACCATGTCAGTGGCGGACAAACCGGAGAAAGCCGGATGCAATCGGCGGAAGTCGTCGAGATTATCGAACACGCCTTTGACGATTTCGTAGGCCAGTGTGTCAGGTAAGGCGGTCGTCGTGACGACGACGGCACGTGCGCCGATGGTCTGCACATCCTGCGGGTTGCCGAGATACGTGCCGCCGGGGATGACGGCGCGTTCGTACTCAGGGTGTTTGAGAAGCATGGCATCGATCGCCGGGCCGCTAAGCCCCACCAGAACACCGCGGCAGCGGCGGACGACGTCCTGGATCAGACCGCTCGGATGCGCCACTTCATAAACGATTGCGTCGAGCTGGTTGAGGCATAATGCGGTGTGCTGCGCTGCGTGGGTTAGTTCGAACGTCTCCGCGAAGTGGCCGTGGGTCGCCCCCAGTGCCGCCATGATGCGTTCCATCCCGATCCGCTCGCTGGAGCCGGGGCTGCCCATGTTGATACGCTTGCCGAGCAGGTCGGACGCATGACGTATCCCCAGTTCGCGGCGGGCGACGATGGTAAATGCGTCGGCATGGCCGGTGAACAGGGTCCGCAGATCGGGCGCCGGGCCACGTGACGCGAACACGCCGGCGCCGGCGGCAGCATCGGCCAGGACATCGGACTGGACGATGACGACATCGGCGCTGCCGTCTCGCAGCACGCCGATATTGGCGATCGGACCGGGCGAGGGAACGACGACGCAATGTCGCCCCTCGCGCGGGCTGTCAAGATTGAACAGCCGGCAGATTGAACCACCCAATGGGTAATAGACTCCGCTCGGGCTGCCGGTTGCGATGGTCACCTCCGGGCGCGGAACGATCAGTGTGCAACCGAAGAGAATGACGATTGCCGCAAGGAGCCCCGCAGCCGCGACAATACCTCGCCGGGCGGTTTTCCGTAACTCATGATGCGAGCGCATATTCGAGTATCTCCCCTTGCCGTTCCATCAGGCCCTTGACCCATTGCCCGTCGCCGTCGAAAAACAGGCTGCCGGCGTAATTGGGGGTGATGATCTGATAACGTTGTGTGCTCACCGGGCCGCGCGGCATCATGACCTGTTCGATGCCGAGCCGTTTGACAACGAGACCGACCTCCCCCCCGTGCTGGACGTCGATGACCCGGCTCTCGCGCAACAACCGGCTGTCCCAAAGCGTGTTGGTTGTCAGCAGGTTGGACGCTGCTAGGAACGGTCCGTCCAGGCTCATGATGCGGAAGCCGTCACTGCTCGCAGAGCCCGTGACGGCGAGCGATGTCCCATTGTCGTCGGTCGTGCTCTCCACGGATATCAAACGGCCGGATTGCCAGATCTCCACGGCGTCGTGAACATAGTGAAAGACGGTGATGAAAAGGACCGTCACGGTAATGTCGATATGCGTCGTCACGACAATGTTCTCGCCATCCGACCGGAACGCAACGCGATGCTCGCCGACCGGCGATCCCTGATACATCGCCAGAAATCGCAAGTCCGCCGGGACGGACGCATGCAGAGGCGCGGGGATCCACGTGCCGAGCAGCGGCAGCACGGCCGCAGCCGACGTCATTGCGAGCATCCTCCGGCGGTTGATGCACATGGGGTTTCCTGTCAGGTCGGTAATTTAGCTGACCGCACGCCTGGCGGCAGGGGGACTAAATGCGTCCCATCAGTAGCAGTATGAAGACGACTACCAGAACCGCTCCAAAGGTGCCGCTGGGTATATACCCTAGTTTCTTGCTGTGTGGCCAAATCGGCAGCATGCCGATCACCATAACAAGTAGAATAAAGACGATGACGGTACCGAGGGTCATGAGCTTTTCCAGTTCACCGATCACACGGTTGGGGCACTATTTCCGCAGCCCGAAGACGGCCAGCAGGCCGCCGCCGACGGTGGCGGCGATGCCTGCGGCGGCGAACAGCAAAGTGTTGTCGCTATAGCGACCGGTGATCGTGTTCGTGAGGTCCTCCATCGGCGCCTGCGAGGCGTTGTACGCGATCATGAGGAGGAGCACACCGAGCGTAAATACGATGGCGCCGGCAAGTTTGAATATTGGCATGGCCGTGTTTCTCTCCCGTACCATCAACGAACGACGAGGTCGTTCTGCACGGATTTCACGCCTTTAGTACCGCGCGCAATCTCTCCAGCGCGGGCTTTGACCAGCGGAGAGTCGACGAACCCGCTTAACTGAACGACGTCTTGCAGACTCTCGACGTTTATCTGCTTAAGTCCCAGTTCACTGATGATCGATGTCTTTACCCTGGCGGTGATCGTGGCATCGTCGATGTACTCACCGGCGGTTTCGCGGCCCGAAATGGCATCGCAGGCTCCAAGTGATGCAAGCAGCACGAATGCTGCCAGCAACGTTTTTAACCTGATGTGCGCAAGCATGGTTGAACCTCAAATCGAGTGTGTTGCTGAAATACGGAGATGCGCAGGCTTCGAGGCGTGCGCAGTGATCCATATAAAACGAAATGCCGTTGCGGGGATGTTCAAAACCGCACACTGACCCGGCTCTGCGAATGAATCACCAAAACCGTACCCTGTTCTAACTCCTCGCATTTGACCGATACCGGTGACCTGATTCCATAAAATGGCACTGTTCTTGTTCTGTAGCTGTCGACATTGGGGTTGAGTGGTCTGAATTATGTCCGTTGATGGATGCGCTATCCCGTGTCCATGACGTCCGGTTCAAGAAATGAAATAATATGTCCCGATTGATACCTGTCCGGAAATAACAGGGTGCAAATGGACTGAATGGGACCATCGGGTGACAGAACGGTAACCAACTGCCCCGAATGGGCGGAAGTTCTCTCCCTCCACACGGCAGGGGGGCACAGGTTCAATCCCTGTCGCGCCCACCATTTTTTATCAGATTCTGGAATGTCCGGCGGTCCCGCGGTCGCCCGTTCTTGCCGGTTCGCAACCCAACCGCTAGAGGCTCGCGATTTAGCGCTTCTTCTCGAGTTTCTCGACGATGCAGCCGCGGTATGCCTACTGCGTCGCGTTGCCCTTCGGTTTGTAGCCGAGGCGCTCCTCGTTCTCGCGTTTTATCTGTTGTAGGTAGGTGTGGTGGTTCTCCGTGCTTTGGTAAAGGAACCTGAGGACCCGTAACTGCAGTTTTTCGTCGTCCGAGAACCACGCCGCGATGGTGGTCAGAAATTCGTCCGTGGCCCCCTTCGGGATCGGCGCCTTCTTGTCGTCCTCGAGAACCGCGATGCAATACGCCACGTGCGCGATCAGCCGCATGATCTCCGGTTGCGCGGTCAGCCGTTTCGCGACAACCCCTTCAAGGAGGTCGACCCGGTCGTCGACGCTCAGGCTTTCCAGTTTGTTGAGCACGAAGTCTTTCACGAGCCGCACCGCCGCCGCATAAGCGTCCGCCTCGCCGGTAACCTCGCGGGTGACGGCTTCGACTTCGGCGGCCATCTCCGTGAGCAGTTCCTCGCGGTCGTCGCGTCGTCCGATCAGCAGGTAACGAATTGCGGAGGACAGGGCCTTCTTGCCCCGCTCGCGTTTGGATAATCCGAACATTGTTCGTTACACTATCTTCTCAAGCTTACGTTTCGATGACATATACGACCGTGTTGCCGTTAATCCTCCGCCAAAGGGGATAAAGCACAACGAGTTTGAAATACCCTGTTTCCATCTGTCTGTCGATCCGAGAGGCCCCTTACAGCGACCGCTGCATATTCAGAAACCATAACGCCGTGAAAACGACAAACCGATGCATGCCTCCCGACCGCGGCTTCGAGTACGGCAATCGTTGCGTAACGGGGCCGACGCCTGGTGGCGGATTCGTTCGCGCACGTATCTACGGGGAATTGAAGCTGGCCGCGCGGAGGCCGAGCCGGTACCATCTCCGACGATCGAAATCATTTTACCGTGTCCCGCCATGCGTTCCTTCCTCGATTTTTCCGATCTGATCAAGCCGATGACGCCCGGTACGTTCTTCGCCGACCATTACGGTCGCAATCCGTGCCTGGTGGAGGGGGATGCCGACCTTTATGCCTCGCTCTTCGGCTGGGACGACGTGACGCAGCTCCTGGAGATGTCGTCGGTCTGGACGGACGAAACGCTGAAGATCGTTCTCGACGAGAAAACCATCGACCCGGGCGAGTACTGCCGGCGCGCCATGGGCCGGGACGGCGTGTCGGTGCTGCGCCCGAGACCGAAGAAAATCAGCGAATGGATGGACAGGGGCGCCAGCGTCGTCTTCAACAGCGTCGAGCACATGCACCCGGGCCTGCGATCTGTCACCGAGGCCATCGGCTTCGCCACCAACTGCATGGTGACGGCGAACATCTACTGTTCCTATGCGGGCCATCAGGCGTTTCGCTCGCACTTCGACACCACGGACGTTTTCGTGCTGCAGATTGCCGGCACCAAGATCTGGAATATCTACGAGACACGGTTTCCCGAACCCATCGATGCGGACGGTTTTCAGTTCACCAGTTTCGACGACGCCTACCACAAGCGCACCAAGGGCAAGCCCAAGATGCGGCCGACGCTGGCGCCGGGACACTTTCTCTATTTGCCGAAGGGCCAGTATCACGACGCCTGCGCGACGGACGGGCCGTCGCTGCACATCACGTTCGCGACCACCCAGGCGCGTGGTGTCGATTTCCTGCGCACCATCATCAGTTCATTGGTGGAAGTGCCGGAGTTCCGCGCCGCGCTGCCGGATTTCGACGACGTCCAGGCGCACGATACGCATGTCCGCAAGCTCGCCGACCGGCTGCACGAAATCCTGTTGCAACCGGATATTGCGGCGCAGATGCGCGACGACCAGCGTCGCCGGGCGTTCCAGGACCTGGCCCGGTTCGGCGTGCCGGACCGGATCGGGGCCACGGTTTACCGCGTGCGTCATGTTCCCGCCAGTCTGTCATTGGGCGGCGACGGATACGTGCTGAATGCGAACGGTCAGGCGGTGCAGGTGCCGGGCGAGGCGACCAAGGCCGTCGAATGGGCGATCGGGCAATCGGCGTTCATCGTTGAGGACCTTGTCGAGGCCGTGCCGGAATTGAGCGAAGACCTGCGTGCCGATCTGCTCGATATGCTGTGCAAGGTGGGCGTGCTCGATCCCATCGAGCGCTGAAACGGCGCGGCTCAGGTAAAATCGAACCCGCGTGCCTTGAGCGCCGCCCTGAGACCGTCCCGGGGCCGGGCCGAGAACTTGGTGTCGATCTCGTCCGACCAGGAATCCGGCGTCGTTGCCTTGCCGATGGCATCATAGTGCGCTCGCAAATCGGCATTGTACGGATCGATGACGCCTAGCGAGGCTTCGGCGTCGTAGCGGTCGCGATGCACGATACCGACCTGCGGCATGCGGGGCTTCTGTTTCGGTGTCTCGTCCGGGAAGCCCAGGCACATGCCGAACACCGCGTAGACCCGCTTCGGCAGTTCCAGGATGTCCGCGATTTCCTCGGGCTTGTTGCGCATGGCGCCGATCATGACCCCCTGAATACCGAGGGATTCGGCGGCGACATAAGCCGCCATGCCGACCAGCGCGGCATCGATGGTCGCCACCAGGCCCAGTTCCATGTTGTTGTCGTCGGCCGAATGCCCGTGGCGCTTAAAGGCCGCCTCGATCCGTGTCAGGTCGGCCAGGAACGCCAGAAATACCGGGCACGAGACGATGTGCTTCTGGTTGCCGCACGGCACCGCGATCCGTTCCTTGATGGCCTGGTCGCGCACCTGAATGACGCTGTAGGCCTGCACATTGGAAGACGTCGGCGCCCTGAGCGCCGCCGACAGGATGGCGTCCACATGATCGTCGGAAACCGGCGTGTCCGCGTACTTGCGGACGCTGCGGCGGTTCAGAAGGGCGTTGATCGTCTCGCTTTCGATCGGGCTCGAAACCGTGTCCGGGCTCATTAAAAGGCTCCATTCGTCATCGGTTCTGGGACAGTTGGCCGGCATGATGCCCCGAGGCGGGCCGGAAATGCAACGCGGCGAACATATCCACCTTCGAGAAATCACCGCGAATTTCGCCCGGATTGACATGAATCAATTACGGATTTCGCACATGCACATAAATTGCCCCGGATGGCACCGCAAGCAGGCTCCTTGGGGCGCCGTCGCATCGTATGCAAGACGGGGTTGGAACCATGAACCTTCTGATGATCATTCCGCTCGCCATCGGCGCGCTCCTCGGGCTGTACCTGTCCGCCGGGGCTGTCGATACGACGATTTACCTGCACGGATTGCTGCTGACGGCGTTCTGCGTCGTCTTCATTTTCCGCGTCATCAAGATGGACGGAGATGTCGGCGGTCCCGCCAATCCGAATTCGTCCATCAACTACAATGACGCGGTCATCCGCGCCGGTGTGATCGCGACCACGTTCTGGGGCGTGGTCGGTTTTCTTGTCGGGCTGGTCATCGCCCTGCAACTGGCCTTTCCGGTTCTCAACCTCGACCTGCCCTGGACCAGCTTTGGCCGCCTGCGCCCGCTGCACACGTCCGCGGTGATCTTCGCGTTCGGCGGCAACGCACTGATGATGACGTCGTTCCATGTCGTTCAGCGCACCTGCCAGGCCCGTCTCGCCGGCGGTTATGCGCCGTGGTTCGTGTTCTGGGGCTATCAGCTCGTCATCGTCATGGCGGCCACGGGCTACGTGTTCGGCGTCACCCAGGGCAAGGAGTACGCCGAGCCCGAATGGTACGTGGATCTGTGGCTGACCATCGTCTGGGTGGTTTACCTGCTGGTCTTCCTGGGGACGCTCTGGAAGCGCAAGGAACCGCACATTTACGTCGCCAACTGGTTCTATCTCGCGTTCATCGTGACGATCGCGATGCTGCACATCGTCAACAACCTGGCGCTGCCGGTGAGCTGGTTCGGCGCCAAGTCCTACCCGGTCTTCGCCGGCGTACAGGACGCGCTGACCCAATGGTGGTACGGCCACAACGCGGTCGGCTTCTTCCTGACGGCGGGCTTCCTCGGCATCATGTACTACTACATTCCGAAGCAGGCCAACCGTCCGGTCTATTCCTACCGCCTCTCGATCGTGCACTTCTGGTCGCTGATCTTCCTCTACATCTGGGCCGGTCCGCACCACCTGCATTACACGGCGTTGCCCGACTGGGCGCAGACGCTGGGCATGACCTTCTCGGTGATGCTGTGGATGCCGAGCTGGGGCGGCATGATCAACGGCCTGATGACGCTTTCGGGGGCGTGGGACAAGCTCCGCACCGACCCGGTCCTGCGCATGATGGCGATCTCGGTCGCGTTCTACGGCATGTCGACGTTCGAGGGGCCGCTGATGAGCATCAAGGCGGTCAACTCGCTCAGCCACTACACCGACTGGACCATCGGCCACGTGCACTCCGGTGCGCTCGGCTGGGTCGGCATGGTCAGCTTCGGTGCCATCTACTTCCTGGCGCCGGTGATGTTCAACCGCGAGCGGCTCTATTCCCTGCGCCTCGTCTCCGCCCACTTCTGGCTGGCGACGCTGGGTATCGCGCTCTACGCGGCGGCGATGTGGGTCTCGGGCATCCTGCAGGGCCTGATGTGGCGTTCCTACGATGCGCTCGGCTTCCTTGAGTACTCGTTCGCCGAGACCGTCGACGCCATGCATCCGTTCTACGTGATCCGCGTCGTCGGCGGCGGGCTCTATGTGCTGGGCGCGCTGATCATGGCCTGGAACGTGTACCGCACCGCCCGGGGCGATGTCAGAACAGAAAAGCCGTACGTGGATGCGCTTGTGCAACCGGCTCGCGCGTAAAGGAGATCGAACATGTTCGACCACGGTAAATTTGAACGCAATTCGATCCTGCTTGTGATCGGCATCCTCGTCGTCGTTTCCATCGGCGGCATCATCGAGATCGCGCCGCTGTTCTATCTGGAGAGCACGATCGAGAAGGTGAAGGGCGTGCGCCCGTACACCCCGCTCGAACTCGCCGGCCGGAACATCTACATCCGCGAGGGCTGCTACAACTGCCACAGCCAGATGGTGCGGCCGTTCCGCGACGAGTTGGAGCGCTACGGCCACTATTCGCTGGCGGCCGAGAGCATGTACGACCACCCGTTCCAGTGGGGGTCGAAGCGGACCGGACCCGACCTCGCCCGCGTCGGCGGCAAGTACTCCGACGAATGGCACCGCGCGCACATGATCGATCCGCGCTCGCTGGTGCCGGAAAGCGTCATGCCGGGCTATCCGTTCCTGGCCGACGCCGAAGTGCGGAGCTTCGATATCGCCGAGCACCTGAAAGCGAACAAGGCGATCGGCGTGCCGTACACGGCCGAGATGATCGAGGTCGCCGTCACCGACATGATGGCCCAGGCGAACCCCGATCACGACGGCGCCGACGCGGTTGCCGAACGTTACCCGGGCGCCAACGTCCGCGACTTCGACGGCCAGCCGGGCAAGCCGACCGAACTCGACGCGCTGATCGCCTATCTGCAGGTGCTCGGCACGATGGTCGACTTCTCGTCCTATGACGCCGACGCCGAAGAAAACCTGCGCTGAGGAGGGCCGACATGGATTACACCACGCTTGCCGAGTTCGCCCAGACCTGGGGGCTTGTCTACATGGTCGCGATATTCATCGGCGTCCTGATCTATGCCCTCAGGCCCGGCGCAAAGAAAAAGTTCGATGAGGCGGCGAAGATCCCGCTCAAGGAGGATTGAGAGATGGCCGACAAACACGTTGATCAATTATCCGGGATCGAAACGACCGGACACGAGTGGGACGGCATCCGCGAACTGGACAACCCGCTGCCGCGTTGGTGGCTGTGGATTTTCTATGCGACCGTCATCTGGTCGATCGGCTATTACATCGCCTATCCGGCGATCCCGCTGGTCTCCGACTACACCAAGGGCGTGCTCGGTTACAGCTCGCGTGCCGAGGTAAAGAAGGACGTCGCCGCCGCCAAGGAAGCGCAGTCCGAGTACATCACCGCGATTTCCCAGGCATCGCTGGAGGAAATCCGCACCCAGCCGGAGCTTCTGGAGTTCGCGCTCGCGGGCGGCAAGTCGGCGTTCAACGTCAACTGCTCGCAATGCCATGGGTCCGGCGCGCAGGGCGCCCCCGGCTATCCGAACCTGAACGACGACGAGTGGATCTGGGGCGGTACGCTCGAAGCGATCCACACGACGATCACGCACGGCGCCCGCAACACGCAGAGCGACGACGCGCGCGTCTCGCAGATGCCGGCGTTCGTGAAGGACGGCATCTTCACCCGCGAACAGGCGGACCAGGTCGCTGAGTACGTTCTGTCGCTGTCCGGCAACGCCACCGACCAGGCGGCGGCGAACGAAGGCCGGCAGCTTTTCGAGGATAACTGCGTCGCCTGTCACGGTGAGGGGGGCGTCGGCATGGCCGAACTCGGTGCGCCGCCGCTCAACAACGACATCTGGCTCTACGGCGGCGACAAGGCGACGATCGTCGAATCGATCTCCAACAGCCGGGCGGGCGTGATGCCGGCCTGGGGCAAGATCCTCGACGACGAAACGGTCAAGCAGTTGACCATCTACGTACACTCGTTGGGCGGTGGGCAATAAGCCGATTGAGTCGACACCGCCTGATAATGGCGTCATCACCGCAGGGGGTGGTGATGACGCCGCCCCTTGCAGATGCAGGAAAAGCCAATGAGCAGCGTCGCAGAAACCGCGAACCCCGGCGAGACGACCGGCCCCGCCCCCGAGATCACCCGTCACGATGTCGAGGCGGTCAACAAGAGTGAGCACCGCTCGCTTTACAAGAAGCGCGTCAAGATTCACCCGAAACGGGTCTGGGGCACGTTCCGGAAGCTCAAGTGGTGGATCATGGCGGTCACGCTGGGCATCTACTACGTCACGCCGTGGCTGCGCTGGGACCGCGGGCCGGGTTCGCCCGACCAGGCGGTGCTGATCGATTTCCCGCACCGGCGTTTTTACTTCTTCTTTATCGAGATCTGGCCGCAGGAGGTCTACTACTTCGCCGGTCTGCTGATCATGGCCGCGGTCGGCCTGTTCCTGATCACCAGCGTGTTCGGCCGCGCCTGGTGCGGCTATGCCTGCCCGCAGACCGTGTGGACCGACCTGTTCATCTGGGTCGAGCGCTTCGTCGAGGGCGACCGTGGCGCGCGCATCCGCCTCGACAAGGCGCCGATGTCCGTGTCGAAAGCCGCCAAACGCGTCACCAAGCACGGTATCTGGTTGTTGATTTCGGTCGCTACCGGCGGCGCGTGGATTTTCTATTTCGCCGATGCGCCGACGCTGGCCATGGACTTCATCCTGTTCGACGCACAACCGGTCGCCTACATCACCGTCGCGGTGCTGACGTTCACCACCTATTCGCTGGGCGGTCTGATGCGCGAGCAGGTGTGCACGTATATGTGTCCGTGGCCGCGCATCCAGGGCGCGATGATGGACGAGCATTCCCTGACCGTGACCTACAAGCACGACCGCGGCGAGCCGCGCGCACCCTACAGGAAGGGCGAGAGCTTCGAGAACCGGGGCGACTGCGTGGATTGCAAGGCGTGCGTCGTCGCCTGTCCCGCGGGGATCGACATCCGCGACGGCCAGCAGCTCGAATGCATTACCTGCGCGCTGTGTATCGATGCCTGCGACGACGTCATGGCCAAGGTCGGCCGGCCGCGCGGACTCATCGACTACGATTCCGTCGCCGCGATGAACGCCCGCATGCGCGGCGAACCGGGGAAACTGAAGCCGATCCGCTTCCGCACCGTGGCGTACTTCTGTCTCTGGGCGGCGATCGGGCTCTTTATGCTGCTCGTGTTCGTGGGCCGGACCGAGCTGGACATCAATGTGCTGCGCGACCGGAATCCGATCTATACCAAGCTTTCCGACGGCTCGATTCAGAACGCCTATACGTTCAAGATTCTGAACAAGGCGCGGGTCGACCGGTCCGTGTTCCTGGAAATTACCGAGCCCGACGGCGCGCGCATGAAAGTCGTCGGCGCCGAGGATACCGAACCCGCGATGACGGCGCTGTTCGACCTGAACCCGGATACGCTGCAAAGTTTCCGGCTGCTGGTGCAGATGCCCGACGAGATGATCGAGAGCGAGGCGACGGACGTCACGTTCCGGCTGCGTGACATGTCGAACGGCGAGACGGCGACATATGATAGTGTATTCAGGGCCCCCGAACGATGAGCACGGTTACGATGAACGAGAAATCCGAATTCAGAATAACGGGCCGCATGGTGTTCTTCGGCCTCGTCGCGTTTTTCGGCCTGATCGCGGCGGTCAACGGGGTGTTCATGTACTTCGCGCTGGACACGTTTCCGGGACTGACGACCGAGGATTCCTACAGGAAGGGTATTGTCTATAACCGGACCCTCGACGACGCCGAGGCGCAGAAAAGACTCGGCTGGCAAAGCGCCGTCGCTCTCGGTGACGGCAGAACGCTGACGGTGACGATGACCGACAGGACCGGCCGCCCGCTTTCCGGTGCACTGGCGTCGATTTCCATGACGCGGCCGCTCGGCGACGAGACGGCGCTCACGGTCGATCTCGAGGAAACCGCCGACGGTCTCTACCGGGGCGACTTCGCGGCACCGATGCCGGGCCGGTGGAAGGCCGAGGTGACGGTCCGCCGCGGCGGCGATTCCTACCGTATGCGTCATGAGGTGATGGTGCGGTAATGAACGTCGTGAAGCTGCGTACGAAGATCGAAATTCCGGCCGGCGCCGGGATTGCCGACTGCTGCGACGCCGGCGCATTGGCCAATTACACGGTTGCGGCGGGCACGCCCGAAGGCGTCAATGCCGAGACGCTGCCGCTCAGCGATCCGTCGACGTTCGTGACCCACGACGAAGACGGCCTCGCGCACCTCAATCTTCTGGTTGAAAACCTGCAGTGCGCGGCGTGCATCGGCAAGATCGAGGGACGGTTGAAATCGTTCCCCGGTGTGACGTCGGCGCGCGTCAATATGAGCACGCGCCGGCTCGCCGTCGCGTGGCACGAAGGCGAGGCCGGCCCGGCGGACCTGATGCGCGCGGTGCAGGCACTCGGTTATCCGGTCACACCCTACGATCCGGCGGAACTCGCCGGCGCGGAAAGCCGCGAGGACAAGCGCCTGCTGTCGGCAATGGCCGTCGCCGGTTTCGCCGCCGCCAACGTCATGCTGCTCTCGGTTTCGGTGTGGTCGGGCCACGCCGGCGACATGGGCGAGAATACGCGGACCCTCTTTCACTGGATATCGGCGCTGATCGCGCTGCCGGCCGTCGTTTATTCGGGACAGCCGTTCTTCCGGAGCGCGGTTGCGGCGCTCAGGGGCCGCAGCCTCAACATGGATGTGCCGATCAGCCTCGCGGTCGTTCTCGCCGCCGCCATGAGTCTCTATCAGACCATCGACGGGGCGGAGCACGCATACTTCGATGCCTCGGTGTCGCTGCTGTTTTTCCTGCTGATCGGGCGTTACCTCGATCAGCGCGCGCGCTCCAGGGCGCGCTCGGCGGCGACCCATCTGCTGGCGATGCAGGCGCGTGCCGCCACCGTGGTGGACGAGGGCGGCGGCCAGCGCGCCGTTCGCGTGGGCGATATTGCCGAGGGTATGACCGTCCTTGTCGCCGCCGGCGAACGGGTGCCGGTCGACGGTACCGTTCTCGACGGCCGATCCGACATCGACACAGGGCTTCTGACCGGCGAGACCATGCCCAAGCTGGCGGCGCCGGGCGAGCGGGTCTTTGCCGGCACCCTCAACCTGGCCGCCCCCCTCCGGGTGCGGACCACGGTGCGTGCCGAAAAGACGCTGCTCTCCGAGATCGTCCGGCTGATGGAGCTGGCGGAGCAGGGGCGCGCCCGCTACATCCGTCTCGCCGACCGTGTCGCGGGTATCTATGCGCCGTTAGTGCACATCCTCGCCGCCGCCACGTTCGCCGGCTGGATCGTTTTCACCGATGCCGGCTGGCAGGCGTCGCTGATGGCGGCGATCGCGGTGCTGATCATCACGTGCCCCTGCGCCCTCGGCCTCGCGGTGCCCGCCGTGCAGGTGGTGGCATCGTCGCGGCTCCTGAAGGCGGGTGTACTGGTAAAAGCCGCCGATGCGCTGGAACGGCTCAGCACTATCGACACCGTCGTCTTCGACAAGACCGGGACGCTGACGCTGGGGACGCCGAAGCTGATCGGCGGCGACTTCGAACCGGATGCATTGCACCGTGCCGCCGCGCTGACCCGGCACAGCCGTCACCCGCTGTCGAAAGCGCTGTCCGCCGCGGCGCCCGATATTGGCGGGGCGGGGATCAAGGACGTGCGCGAGGTGCCCGGCCATGGCCTCGAAGGCATGCTGGACAGCGTTCCTGTCCGGCTCGGCAGCCGGGCCTGGTGCAGCGGCGGTGACGATGCGGGTGCCGCGGGACTGACCGAAATCTGTTATGCCGCCGGAGGTAAGCTCGTCGCCACGTTCCATTTCGAGGATGCGCTCCGCGACGATGCTCCGGACGTGATCCGGACGCTGAACAAGATGGGCTTCAGGGTCGAACTGCTGTCGGGCGATACCGAGGCCGCGGTGGCGCGCGCCGCCACGGCGCTCGGCATCGATACCTGGCAGAGCGCCTGCCTGCCCGCCGACAAGACGGCGCGGCTCGAAAGCTTGGCGGAAGAAGGCCGCCGTGTGCTGATGGTGGGCGACGGCCTCAACGACGCGCCGTCGCTGGTCGCGGCGCATGTATCGATGTCGCCGGCGAGCGCGGCCGACGTCAGCCAGACCGCCGCCGATCTGCTGTTCCAGGGTAAGGCGCTGGGGCCGGTGGTCACGGCGATCCGGGTCGCCCGGACCGCGACACGGCTGGTGAAGCAGAATTTCGGCCTGGCGTTCCTCTATAACGTCATTGCCGTGCCGGTGGCGGTCGCGGGCCTGGCGACGCCGCTGGTCGCCGCCGTCGCCATGTCGTCCAGTTCCATCGTCGTGACGCTGAACGCGCTCCGGCTGAAGTGGGTGAGGTAGCGCCGATGAGCGTTATCGCGTACCTGATCCCGATCGCGCTGTTCCTGGGGCTGATCGGCCTCGTCGGGTTTCTGTGGTGCCTTAAATCGGGGCAGTTCGACGACCTCGACGGCGCCGCCGAGCGCATCCTGCTCGATGACGATGAGCAACCAGACGAAAAGCCGGACCAAAAGCCGCGGGAATCGCGCTGAATTCTCTGCTATCGTGATTCGTCCGGTATCGGTGCGGAGACGGTCACGTGCTCAATCTGCTGAAGAAAATGTTCAAGGTCCTCGACGACGCGTCCAAGAAGGCGGAACGCAAGTGCGGCGTCTGCGGTCATGTCATGCAGGGTTATCCGAGGCGCTGCGAAAAATGCGGCACCGACCTCGAGGATTCCTTCGAATAGACGCGTGCTCACGCCGGTTTTACTAATACAGTCACATCCTGGTGACGGCGTTCTCTCGCCGCTGTGACCGGCTCACCGAGGTTCGTGAGGAGACATCGGTCGAGACGGCGGCGATTTCCATAATGCGTTGAAAATAAAGAAATGTCGTCACTCACGTTCCGTTGATTCGGGGTGATTGTCCAAACCGCGCGCCGATACGTATCTCCTTTGACGACAACGAAGACTTTTCCGGTGCACCGGTGTGCATCGGGTTTCGATGGAAAACACCATTATGAAAGGAGATCCATCATGAAGACCCAGAAGATCGTTTCCGCTATCGCTATCACGCTCGCCCTCGGCGCCGCCGCGCCGGCATTCGCCGACGGCAACTCGGGCCGGTTCCCGGGTATCGAGGTCGAAAAGCTGACCATGGAACTGCAGGAACAGCACGCCGGGACGCATACTGCGACGAGCGCTTCCGATTATACGGACGTTCGTTTCCCCGGTCTCGCGGTTGAACGCCTGACCGAGGAGTTGGAGGACATGCAGATCGAATCCGACGCCGAGCCGGTGACGACCGATGCGCCGACCTACGGCTAATCGAACGTGACGGCACTTTGATGCCGAAATCGTGACGAAGGGCCGGTCCCGGTGGGCCGGCCCTTTTTCGTGCGCTGCCGGGGAATTTTCATCAACAAGCCGTGAACGATGGTCTATAAAACATCCGCATGAGCGGCAATTTCGACAGACAAATGGAAAAAGCCGGCAAACGGCACGCCGCCGGCGACTACAAGGGCGCGGCCAAGATCTACCGCACCCTTCTGGCGCGCGATCCGGGCAACGATATCGTCAGGTTCTTCCATGCGCTGGCCGAGTTCGACCTGGGCAAGCGCGAAAAGGCCATCGACACGCTGAAGGACATCACCACGCGGGTCCGCGACGTGCCCAAGATCCACATGGATCTCGGTCACATGCTGGACCGGGAAGCGCGATACGCCGAAGCTGCCGACGCCTTCGCAGCCGCGGCGCGGCTGTCGCCGATGG
Source organism: Rhodospirillales bacterium (assembly GCA_051117645.1). Classification (GTDB taxonomy): domain Bacteria; phylum Pseudomonadota; class Alphaproteobacteria; order Rhodospirillales; family Casp-alpha2; genus UBA4479. The sequence goes on along the minus strand of JBNPEI010000021.1, from coordinate 22,750 downwards.
AACCGGGACCGCACATCATGTCCGGGCACATGCGGATGCAGATGGGCGACGCCGACGCTGCGGTCGACGGTTACCGCAAGGGGCTCGATCTGCAGCCGGGCGCCAACGAGGCGCGGGTTGCCCTGACCCGGGCGCTGATGACGGCGGGACGGTGGGATGAAGCCGCCCTCGAGTGCGAGCGCGTGCTGCGCGCGGCGCCCGGCCACACCGGGGCGATGGCGCTCAAGTCGATTGTCTGCTACGAGACCGGGAACGCGGACGAAGCGCGCAAGATCGCCGATTTCGAGAAGCGTTTGATGATTCACGACATCGCCGATCATGTCGGCGCCGATCAGGTCGAGAGCGTCAATGCATCGCTCTCGGAGGCCATCACCAACCACCCGACCATTGCCTACGAGCCCAGGGATTATTCGACCAAGAAGGGCTATCACACCGGTGATATCACCAGGGATACATCGGGACCGATCCCGCCGTTTCTGGACTGGATACGTGCCGAGGTCGACGCACTGATCGCCCGGTGCCGGGAAACGCAGGCCGACGATTTCGAACGGCGTGCCCCTGCCGCCTACAAGATCAACGCGTGGGGCGTGGTGATGGAGGACCAGGGCCACCAGGCCTCGCACATCCACCGGGATGCGTGGCTGAGCGGCGTCTACTACCCCAAGGTGCCCGACGCCGTCAGCGAGGACGACGACACGCACGCCGGCTGGATCGAATTCGGCACGCCGCACGACTATCCGAAGCGCAAGACCGTTTCCGACGTCAAGATGCTGCTGCCCCGGCCCGGGCGCGCGATCTTCTTTCCGTCCTATTTCTATCACCGCACGGTGCCGCTCAAGGCGACGGAAACGCGGATCAGCATCGCGTTCGACGTGATCCCGCAGTCGCGGTGAATTTCGAGACAACGCGCGATCAGCGCTTGTGTCGGGCGGCGTCCCGGCTAGGATGCGTCATTGTGCGGCGCATCATTCCTGAGTGAGACGGAGACATCATGGACCCGACATTAGGCGGTATTCTCGTTCTGGGGCTCGTTATCGGACTGCAACACGCGCTGGAAGCCGACCACGTTGCCGCCGTCTCCTCGATCGCGACCGGCGAGACGTCCATGCGCCGCATTATCACCCATGGCGCGCTCTGGGGCATCGGGCATACGATCACCCTGGCGCTGGTCGCCGGTTCGGCGATCTACCTGGGGGCAGGTATCGATGCTTTCGTTGCCGGTTGGCTGGAATTCGCGGTCGGGATCATGCTGCTGTTTCTGGGCGGGCATGTGATCTGGCGTATGATCCGCGACCGGGTGCACTTTCATGCGCACCGCCACGGCGACGGGACGGTGCACATGCATGCGCACTCTCATGCCGGCGAGGATGTTCCGCACAGCAGGAACGCGCACGCCCACGAACATCCCCGGGGCCTGCCTTGGCGGACGCTTACCGTCGGCCTGATGCACGGCATGGCGGGTTCGGCGGCGCTGGTGGTGCTGACGGCGACGTCGGTTGCCGACCCGCTGACCGGTGTCGGCTACGTGATCCTGTTCGGGCTCGGTTCGATTGCCGGCATGGCCGCGCTTTCGGCCGTGATCGCGGTGCCGCTGGGTTATACGGCGCGCACCCTGACGTGGGTCAACCGCGCGCTGCAGGGCGGGATCGGCGCGGCGACGGCGCTTCTGGGCATCTTCGTCATGTACGAGACCCAGCTATATCAATTGTTTGCACGGTAAGTCTTCGGCTGGAAAACAGGCGTTCTATTAACCCGTTTCTAACGGCCTTTGCGCCATAAGACCGGATGGCCCGTAAATCGAAACGCAACGGCAAAAAGACGTCTGCCGGCCCGTCGCTCTGGCGGCGCGCCGGAAAGTGGCTCGCCACGCTCGTCGTCTGGGGCCTGATCGGATCCCTGTTCGTTGCCGGCTGGTTCTACACCGATTTGCCGGACGTGGAAGACAGTCTGGCGCCGTCCAGGCGACCGACGGTGTGGGTGCTCGACGCCGCGGGCAAGGAAATCGCCGCCGTCGGCGACCTGTACGGCATCCCGGTGCGTCTTTCCGACCTGCCGCCGGCCTTGCCGCAGGCCGTCCTGGCGACCGAGGACCGGCGTTTCTACGACCATTTCGGGATAGACCCCATCGGTCTCACCCGCGCCATGATCGCCAACATCCGCGCCGGGCGGATCGTGCAGGGCGGCAGCACCATCACCCAGCAGGTCGCCAAGAACCTGTTTCTCAGCCACGAACGCACCTACAAGCGCAAGATCCAGGAAGTCATGCTGGCGTTGTGGCTGGAGCACCGGTTTACCAAGGACCAGATTCTCGAACTTTATCTCAATCGCGTTTACCTGGGCGCCGGCACCTACGGCGTCGACGCGGCGGCTCGGAAGTATTTCGACAAGCCGGCCTCGGCGCTCAACGTCTGGCAATCGGCGATGCTGGCGGGCCTGCTGAAGGCGCCCAGCCGCTATAATCCGCACAGCGACGACGACCGCGCCGAAAAGCGCACCCGTGTGGTACTCGCCAACATGGTCGCGGCGGGGTATCTCACCGAGGCGCAGGCCAAGCGGGCGCGCGCGACGTCGAGCACTGGCACCACGTCCCGCCCCGGCCGCACCGCGCCCTATTTCGTCGACTGGATTCTCGATCAGGTGCAGGATTTCGTCGGCGCCCGGGACCGCGACCTGATCGTGCAGACGACGCTGAACCGGGAAACCCAACTGACGGCGGAACGCGCGCTCGCCGGTGTGCTGGCGAAGGCGGGCAAGCCGCGCCGCATAGGCGACGGCGCGGTACTTCTGATGACGCCCCAGGGCGCCGTTCGCGCCATGGTCGGCGGCAACAACTATGCGACGACGCAGTTCAACCGGGCGACCCAGGCACGCCGCCAGCCGGGCTCCGCGTTCAAGCCGTTCGTTTACCTGGCCGGCCTGAAATCCGGACTGTCGCCGGGGGACGTGATCGAGGATGCGCCGATCAGGATCGGCGACTGGGCGCCCAGCAACTTCGACGGCAAGTACGGCGGGCCGATCACGGTCTCGGACGGGCTTGCCAAATCGGTCAACACGGTCGCCGTCCGCGTCGCCATGAAGGCCGGTATCGGCCGCGTCGCCGATACCGCGCGCACCGTCGGCATCGACCCCGGTGAAAAGCCGGACGCCTCGATCGCGCTCGGCACCGTCGAGACGACGCTCCTGGAACTGGTCAGCGCTTACGCACCTTTCGCCAACGGCGGCAACGGGATCATTCCTTACGGGATCGAGGAAATCCGCGACGGTGGCGGCGAGGTTCTCTATCGCCGCAGGGGCTCCGGCCCCGGCGAGGTGGTGAAGCCGCATCTCGTCGGTCCCATGAACAACATGCTGCACAAGGTGATCACGGAGGGCACCGGCAAGGCCGCCGCCTTCGGGCGCGACGCCGCCGGCAAGACCGGCACCTCGCAGAATTACCGCGATGCCTGGTTCGTCGGTTATACGGCGGACTACATCGCCGGCGTCTGGCTCGGCAACGACGACGGCGCGCCCATGAAAAATGTGACCGGCGGCAGCTATCCGGCGCGCATCTGGCGTGACGTCATGGCGGCGGCGCACGAGGGCGCGCCGGCACGTGACCTGCCCAGGCCCGGCGACGACCGGGGATTCTTCGCCAAGCTCTTCGAGACCATCGAGGACGCCAAGCAGGAAGCGCAGAAGGCGATCGATAACGTCGAGCCCGGACCCGACGCGCCGAGGTCGATCCCCGACAACGCGCCGGAGCTCAACTGAATCCGTTCAGTTCCGGTTCCTGTTCAAGCGTTCGATGGTGGCCGTCGTGGAAAAGCCGTCCTTGAGTTCCGCCAGCACGACCTCGCCGCCCCAGCCCTGGACGAGGTCGGCGCCGACCACCTGCTCGACGGTGTAGTCCGCCCCCTTGACCAGCACGTCCGGATGCAGGCGCTCGATCAGTTCGAGGGGTGTGTCCTCGCCGAAAATGACCACCAGGTCGACGGACGCGAGGGACGCCAGCACCGCGCTTCTGGCCGCCTCGTTCTGCACCGGACGGTCCGCGCCCTTGAGGCGCTGTACGGAGGCATCCGAATTCAGTCCGACGATCAGCCGGTCGCAGGCGGTTCTGGCCTGCGCCAGCAATGAGACGTGTCCGGGATGCAGCAGGTCGAAGCACCCGTTGGTGAACCCGACCTTGAGTCCGCCGCGGCGCCAGCGCGCGATGCGGTCGATGGCTTCGGCATCGGTCAGCACCTTGGCTTCCGCGTCCGACAGGTCCTGGTGGTGAAGCGCCGCGATCAATTCGGCGGCGTGACAGACGGCGGTGCCGACCTTGCCGACGACGATTCCGGCGGCGGTGTTAGCGACGCGGGCCGCGTCGTGCGTCGCGGCGCCGGATGCGATCATCGCCGCGACGGCGGCGACCACGGTGTCCCCGGCGCCGGAAACGTCGAACACCTCGCGGCTTTCGGCGGGCAGGTGGTGCGCGTCGCCGTCCTTGGCGACCAGCGTCATGCCGTCGGCGCTGCGGGTTACCAGCATGCCGCCCAGGCCGTGCGCATCGATCAGTTGACGGGCGGCGGCGCAGATCGCCTCGGCATCGGGCGCCGCCGCCTGCGCCGCCTGTTCCAGTTCCTTGCGGTTCGGCGTCACCAGGCTTGCACCCCGGTAGCGGTCGTAGCCGTCGCCCTTGGGATCGACGATCACCGGCACGCCGGCCGCGTTCGCCGCGTCGATGATGGCGCGGGCGCGGCCGTCGGCGAGCACGCCCTTGTCGTAATCCGAAAGCACCACGGCGCCGAAGTCGGCGATATTCTTCGTCGCCGCAGCGACCATCGTCTTCGCGGTTTTTTCATCGATGGCGCCGCCGGCTTCCCAGTCGGCGCGCATCATCTGCTGGTTGCCGGCGACGTAGCGAACCTTGATGGTCGTCGGCCGGGCCGGATCGGTCTTGAGGTCGGCCGTGATACGCGGGTCGGCGGCGAGCGCTTCGGTGAGTTCCTTGCCGGCCGCGTCGTCGCCGCGGACGGCGATGAAGGTGACGTCGGCGCCCAGTGCCGCCAGGTTGCGGACTACGTTGCCGGCGCCGCCCGGCATGCTGCTTTCGGACGTGACGCGCAGGACGGGGATCGGCGCCTCCGGCGAGATCCGGTCGACCTCGCCCGAGACGAAACGGTCGAGCATGGCGTCGCCGACGACGAGGACGCGGCAGCCCTCGATGTTCTCGACCAGAGGGATCAGGCGCGACCGGTCCATGTCAGACGAGCCCCAGTTCGATTTCCAGCGCACCGCACAGCATCTGTCCCAGCATGATGTGCATTTCCTGGATGCGTGCCGTGGTGTCGCTCGGCACGACGAGCAGCGGGTCGGCGAGTCCGGCGAGCTTGCCGCCGTCCTTGCCGCCGAGCGCGGCGGCGACGATGTCCAGCGCCTGCGCGGTCTTGAGGCCGCGGATCACGTTCTCGGAATTGCCCGACGTGGAAATGCCGATGGCGACGTCGCCTGGCTTGCCGATGGCTTCGATCTGGCGCGCAAAGATGTTATCGAAACCGAGATCGTTGCCGCCGGCGGTCAGTGCCGAGGTGTCGGTCGTCAGTGCGACGGCGGCGATCGGCGCGCGGTCGGTCTTGTACCGGATCGTCAGTTCCGTCGCCAGGTGCTGGCAGTCGGCGGCGCTGCCGCCGTTGCCGAAGAACATGATCTTGCCGCCGTGGCGCACGCTTTGCGCGCACCGGGCCAACAGGTCGGCGAACCCCTCGGCGCAGGCGTCCCGCGTCTTTTGCACGATGTTGGCGTGCTCATCGAACTCGGCGGCGTAAAAGGCGTTGATGTCCATGCGTCGTTCTATCTTACAAGTCTATGCGTTCGCCAGTCCGGAGACTTTCCATGACGGCGATGGTGGCGGCGGCGGTTTCGATCAGTTCCGGTTCCGGAATCGGCGGCACACCCTCGGCAACGCCTTTGACGAATGCGGCCAGTTGCTGCCCGTGGCCCTTGTCCTGCGTCGCGGACGAGGTTTTGACGTTGCCGCCCGCCGCCAGCGTCAGGCTGCGGAAATCGTCCAGCGTTGCCGCCCGACCGCCGGCGAACACCTCGACGTGTTCCTTGGGCAGTGCCGTGTCGCCGAGCGCCGTGTAGACGACCGAGGCGAGCGAGCCGTCGGTAAAGCGGATCTGCGCCGCGACATTGTCGCCGCTGCCACCGGGCTCGGTCGCGCCTTCGGCATGTACGCTGGAAATGGCGGCGTCGGCAAGATAGCGCGCGAGGTCGATGAAGTGACACATCTCGCCCAGCACGCGGCCGCCGCCCTCGTCAGCGGACTGGGTCCAGTGATCGCCTTCGATGGCACCGCCGTTGATGCGGATCGAAATCACGCGCGGGCCGTTACAGTCTTTGAAGTGCTCTTTCATCGTGGCGATCTGCGGGGCGAAGCGGCGGTTGAACCCGACCTGCAGGATGCCGTCCGAGCCGTTGAGCGCCGCGATCACGCCGTTCAGTTGTTCGAGATCGAGGGCCAGCGGCTTTTCCACGAACACGGACTTGCCGGCCTCGAGCGCGCGGGCCGTCAGCGATGCGTGGCTGTCGTGCCGGGTCGCGACGACGACGGTGTTGATGTCGGCATCGTCGAGCACCGCGGTTTCGTCGGTGGCCGCATTCTCGAATCCGAATTGGCTGGCGCCGTGTTCGGCCGTGGCGCCGCGCGTCGTGACCAGCGTCTTGAGCCGTACGTTCTTGCTCGAACTCAGTCCCGGCAGCAGCACGGCACGGGCGAAGTTGCCGGCGCCGATCATGCCGACGACGCAACTGCCGCTGCTGGCCTTGGCCTTCCGGGTCTGCAGTGCCGGTGCCGATGCCGTGCTCTCTTCGGAGTAGGTGAGGACCACGCCCAGATGGCGTTCGCCACCGCCGGTGACGAGTGCGTAGGCGTTCTCCGCATCGTCCAGTGCGAACCGGTGCGTGGTGAGCGGCGTGACATCGAGCCGCATGGCCAACCCAGGCTGCATGAGCCGCAGCGTTTCCGACAGGTTGGCCGTTTCCGTCCAGCGCACCCAGCCTTCGGGGTATGTGTGGCCGCGCTGTTCGTAGTCGGTGTCGTAGCGGCCGGGGCCGTAGGACCGCGACACGATGATGCTGAGTTCCTTCTGCATGAACGCCGTGTGGGGAAACGCCGTGCCGGTCAGGCCGACCATGACGACCCGGGCCCGGTCGCGGGCGACCTCGGCGGCAAACTCGAAGGGTGCGGCGCTTTCGGTGGCGGCGGCAATGATGACCGCGTCGGCGCCGATGCCGCCGTTCATTTGGCGGACGTTTTCGGCCCCGCCGCCGTCCGGCGCGGCTGCCGTCTCGGCGCCCATGGCAACCGCCAGCTCGAGCCGGTCCTCGGCATGGTCGAAGGCGGCGACGCGAACGCCCGCAAGTGTCAGGAAACGGATCGCCAATTGTCCGACAAGGCCGCCGCCGATAACTGCGACGACGTCGCCGAGGCCGGCGTTGGCGTTACGGACACCGTGCATGGCGATGGCGCCGAGCGTTCCGTAGCACGCTTCCTCGTCCGGCACGCCGGTGGGGATCTTTGCGACGAGGTTGCGAGGCACGCTGTTCAACTCGGCATGGTTGGCGATGCCGGCACCGGCCATGGCGACCCGGTCGCCGACCGCGAACTCGCCCTCAAGACCGGCGCCGACGGCAACGACCTCGCCGGCCGCCGAATAGCCGAGCGGCAACGGCTCGTCGAGACGTGCCATGACCGCCTTCCACGTGTTGACCAGGCCTTCCTTCTTTGCCTTTTCGAGTACCTTCCTGACCAGGTCGGGCCGGGCCTGGGCCTTGCCGGCCAGGTTCTTGCGCGCGAAATCGATGACCATACGCTCGGTGCCGGCGGAAATCAGCGAGGCACGGGTGCGGACCAGTAGCGACCCGCCGCGCACTTTCGGCGCCGGTACGTGTTTAAGCGCCAGCTTGCCGGTCTTGCGCGATTGTATGACTTGTTTCACCGCCAGGGCGCTCCCGTCAGGCCAGGTGCCTGAAATAGTCGATGGTCTTTTGCAGGCCGTCGCGAAGCTGGATCGTCGGCTCCCAGCCGAGCACGGACTTGGCGAGCGCGATGTCCGGACAGCGCTGCATGGGATCGTCCGCCGGCAGCGGTTTGAGGACGATCTCGGATTTTGTGCCGGTCATCTCGGCGACGGTCTCGGCCAGCTCGCGGATCGTGAACTCGCCCGGATTGCCGAGGTTCATGGGCCCGGTGTGTTCGTCATCGGCGTCCATCAGCCGGATCATGCCCTCGACGAGATCGTCGACGAAGCAGAACGACCGGGTTTGCGAACCGTCGCCGTAAAGCGTCAGCGGCTCGCCGCGGAGCGCCTGCATGATGAAGTTGGAGACCACGCGCCCGTCGTTCGGGTGCATGCGCGGCCCGTAGGTGTTGAAGATGCGGCAGACGCGGATATTAAGATCGTGCTGGCGGTGATAATCGAAGAACAGGGTTTCGGCGCAGCGCTTGCCCTCGTCATAGCAGGCGCGCGGCCCGATCGGATTGACGTTGCCCTTGTAGGATTCCGGCTGCGGGTGGATTTCCGGGTCGCCGTAGACCTCGCTGGTGGAGGCCTGCAGGATCTTGGCGTGCGTGCGCTTGGCCAGCCCCAGCACGTTGATCGCACCGTGGACGCTGGTCTTCGTGGTCTGCACGGGATCGTACTGGTAATGCACCGGCGATGCGGGGCAGGCCAGGTTGTAAATTTCGTCGACTTCGACATAGAGCGGAAACGTCACGTCGTGGCGCAAAAGCTCGAAATTGTCTGCGCCCAGCAGGTGCGCCACGTTGGCCTTGGCGCCGGTGAAAAAGTTGTCCACGCAAAGCACGTCGTCGCCCCTGGCGACAAGGCGTTCGCAAAGGTGCGACCCGATAAATCCGGCGCCGCCCGTAACCAGAATCTTCTTGGCCAGAATCGAACTCACGGCATCCCCGTTTCCTGCAGCATCGATGGTGTCGGAAACTACCACCGGGGGCGCAGGGGGCCAAGACGAAAGGGCCCATACTTGCACGCTTCGCGTTTCGTCTTAAGTGTTTGATTCGGGGCCGTTCCGACCGATAGGAACGGCGATAATCCGGCTTCCACTATAATAATTCACTGGTTATCTGTACTATGCCGTGAGCGAATATCGTTAACGGTTTGTGAAACGTCGCGGATTAAAACGAACGCATGGTTAAGCCATTGGATGCATCGATGACCCAGGAGGCGGTTCTCCTGGAAAAACTGTCGCGGATCGAAGAGAACCCGTCAGGCTATTTTGCCGTGCACATGCATCTTTCGGACCTGCGCGCCAGCAACCGGCAGCGTCATTTCGTCAATATTGCGGTCCGGGTCTTCGACAACCTGATCAATAGCGCCGATGCTATCCTGTATCTGATGATGAACCAGGATTTGGTGCTGATCTGCCGTGAGGTGCTGGTCGAGGACATCGACCCCTACATCGACAAGGTCCGCGCCATGTTCAGCGAGGATCCGCTGACGTCCGGCGACGACGAGTTCGAGGACAAGCTCTCGACCTGGTACGACCTGGCGTCGAAGGAGGATTTCGCCGCCTTCCTCTCCGCCGCCACCGAGCTTTCCGTGAAGGCCCAGGTGATGATTGAGGAGATGCAGCGCAACCGCGAAACCGAAGAAGGCAACAGTTCCGGCGATCCGCTTTCGGCGGCGAACCTGGCTGCGATCAATCAGAAACTGCAATCGACCCGAATCGCCGACCTGATCCGCCAGCAATCCTGCATCCGCATCGCGCCCGGCAAGGCCGGCTCCATGGTGTTCCGCGAACACTTTATTGCGATGACGGAACTGCGCGAGCGGGTCTCGCCCGGGGTCAACCTGTTCACCAGTGCGTGGCTGTTCCAGTACCTGACCGAGACGCTGGACAAGCGCGTGCTGTCGGTGATCGGCCGCAAGAACTTCGACGAAATGAAGGAGCCGATCAGCCTCAACCTGAATATCGGCACCGTGCTGTCACGCGATTTCTCCAATTTCATGCGGGTGGTCGGCGATAACGCGGGCAAGATCGTGGTCGAGTTGCAGATCATCGACATCTTCGCCGACATGAACACCTACGGTTACGCCCGCGACATGCTGCAGGATCGGGGCTACAAGGTGCTGGTCGACGGGGTCAATCCGCTGGCTTTGCAATTTTTCGATCCAGCGAACCTGCGCCCCGATTACATCAAGGTCGCATGGGGCAAGGAATTCGAGGAGGAATCGAAGGACACGACCCGGCTGGAGATGTTCCGGGAAACCGTCAACAATGCCGGCAAGGACAGCATCATCCTCTATCGCGTGGATTCCGAAAAGGCGGTGAAGTGGGGGCTCGCGCTCGGGATCAGCCGGTTCCAGGGATACTTCATCGACAAGCTCGTGCAGGCGATGACGCGTTCCAAGGTGAAGCCGAAGGCCAAGGTCAAGGCAGGGTAAACGGCGCATGGCAACCGCACCCGAAAGAATGCCGTCGCAGGAGAAGCTCCTTACCGACTACGTGCGACGTCTCGAAAAGCTCAAGGACGGGCGCGGCCTCGCGCATATCCACCTGTCGCAGCTCCGGCCGTTCAACCGCCGGGATCAGCATATCCGTACCGCCGCCGGTAACTTCGATCAGCTCGTCAAGGACATGCAGGGCCAGCTTTTTACCCTCAAGAACTCGGACCTGTTCTTTTTCTTCAAGAACGACGTCAAGGGCCAGGTCGAGACCATGGTCCAGAAGATCCGCTTCCTGTTCGGCGACGACCCGCTGGTCGAGGAGGAGGGCAAGGAGGGCCGCGAGTTTGTCACCTGGTACGACGCCAACGCGCAGTATGAGGACGTGGTGCAGCTCGTGCAGGGCCTTGTCGACGCCGAGGAAAAGCGCCAGACCGAGGTTCGCAACCGGATGGATGCGCGCCAGCGCCTCAAGGAAAAGCAGAAGAAGGGTGAGCCCCTGACGCCGAGCGTGCTGGCGAAGGTCGAGGAATCGCTGTCGCGCGCAGACCTCTCGAACCTCGTGCGCCGCCAGTTCATCTGCCGCGTCGACGGCAAGATGGTGCCGGAACAGCTTTTCAGCGAGTTGTTCATTTCGATCCAGGATCTGCGCGAAACGATCCTTCCGGGTGTCAACCTTGTGTCGAACCGCTGGCTGTTCCAGCACCTGACGGAAACGCTGGACCGGCGCGTGCTGTCGATGCTGATGAAAACCGACGCCGTGTCGATTTCCGGCGACATCAGCTTCAATATCAACATCCGCACCCTGCTGTCGGACCAGTTCCAGATTTTCGACGACAACCTGTCGGCGGCCAGGCGGGGCGCGATCGTCATCGAATTGCAGAAAGAAGACATCTTCTCGGACCTGTCTTCGTATTTGTTCGCCCGCGAATTCGTGCAAACCAAGGGTTACCGTCTATGTCTCGACGGCCTGACGATGGAGACACTGCAGGTCATCGACCGCGAACGGCTGGGCGCCGATCTCGCCAAGATCGTCTGGCACCCGAACCTAGCGGACGCCGGCGACGAGGTGCAGGCGGTCATCAAGAGACTGATCGAGCGCGACGGGCCGGAGAGGTGGATTCTCTGCCGCTGCGATAACCGCGAGGCCATCGACTTCGGGCGCAGCGTCGGCATCGATCAGTTCCAGGGCCGCTTCGTCGAGAACCTGATCGCCGAGGACGGGCGCCGCCGCGATCTGCTGAAGCTCAAGCGGCGCATCGAGCGCTCTTCCGAACCGCAGGAAGAAGACGCGTAGGTTTTCCTATGCCGGTTTATCGCTGACGCCGGCGTCGGCGAAGCTGGCCATGCCGGTATGGCAGGCGACGGCGGCATGCACGATATTGATGGCCAGCGCGGCGCCGGACGCCTCACCGAGCCGCATGTTCAGATCGAGCAAGGGCGCTTTGCCGAGCGCCTCGAGCAGCCCGCGGTGTCCCGGCTCCGCCGACATGTGCGCAGCCATCGTGTGATCGAGAGCGCCCGGTTGCGCCTGCTCCAGAACCGCCGCGGCGGCCCCTGACACGTAGCCGTCCAGCAGCACCGGACAGTTCTTGAAGCGTGCCGACAGGACGGCGCCGGCCATCGCCGCGAGTTCGCGCCCGCCCAAACGGCGCAGGATGTCGAGCGGGCCGTCGGCCTCATCCGTATGCAACGCGACCGCGTCGGCGACGATTCGCGCTTTCATGGACAGGGCGTCGCCCGTGAGCCCCGTGCCCGGTCCCGTCCAGTCCTCGGGCGCGCCGCCGTAAAGTGCCAGGCAGACGGCGGCGGCGGATGTCGTGTTGGCGATCCCCATCTCGCCGACGGCGAGCAGGTCGCAGCCGCCGCCGACCGCGTTCCAGCCGGCGGTGAAGGCGGCCATGAACGCGTCTTCGTCAAGCGCCGGCCCCTCGGTGAAATCGTTCGTCGGGGTGTCGAGATCCAGCGGGACGACCCGGAATCCCGCGCCGGCAGCCTTGCTCAGTTGATTGACGGCGGCGCCGCCTGCTTCGAAGTTGGCGACCATCTGCGCCGTCACCGCCGCCGGATAGGCGGAAACGCCCTTTGCGGCAACACCGTGATTGCCGGCGAAGACGACGACCTGCGGATTGTCGATGCGGGGCGGATGCCGATGCTGCCAGGCGGCGGCCCATTCGGCGATTTCTTCGAGACGGCCGAGCGCGCCCGGCGGCTTTGTCAGCGTCGCCTCGCGCGTTTGCGCCGCGTCGCGGGCGGTCTCGGACGGCCCCGGCATGCGGGCGAGCAAAGCCTCGATATCGGCAATTCGTTGCGGCGCCTCGGTCATGGGACGGGACTATAGAGGGCGCGCGCATTGATTCGAAAGCTTAATTCGGTGACACGTTCTCCGGGCCGGGATAGAACCACGGGTATGACGACGACGGACGATAAATTCAGTCCCGTGCGCGATCTCAGGATTGCCGTCCTGTTCCTGACCCGCATACCGGTGGGACGGATCGGCGGCCTCGAATCCGGCTCGCTCGCGGGCGCGGCGTGGGCGTTTCCGCTGGCCGGGCTGATTGTCGGCGGTATTGCGGGCGGGGCCCTTTACGCGATCGCCGGGACTGAAATCTCGCCGCTCGGCTGCGCGCTCGTGTCGCTGGCCGTCCAGGCGGTCGTGACCGGGGCGCTGCACGAGGACGGCCTCGCCGACGTCGCCGACGGCCTCGGTGCATCGGAGCGGGAACGCACGCTGGAGATCATGCGGGATTCGCGGATCGGTGCCTATGGGGTGCTGGCGCTGGTGTTTTCGGTCGGGCTCCGCGCGGCGATGATCGCCGGTATTCCCGGTCCCGGATACGCGTTCGCCGCGATCGTTGCGGCGGCGATGTTTTCGCGGGGCTTGCTGCCGGCGGTGATGCATGTCCTGCCGCCGGCGCGCTCGGACGGGCTCGCGCAGAGCGCCGGTCAACCGGACGTCAGGGCCGCTGCCATTGCCGCCGCGATCGGCGTCGTTGGCCTCTTTACATTGCTGCCGCTTTCCGTAGCCTTGGCCGCCGTTCTGCTGGCGCTCGTGCTCGGCGGCGCGGTGGCCTGGTGGGCACGGGCCCGGCTCGGCGGCCAGACCGGCGACGTTCTGGGTACGGTGCAGCAGGTAACGGAATTCGCGGTCTATGCGGCCGCCGCAGCGGGGAGTTCGGCGTTTTATGCATGACGGAACGACAAGATGGTGGCTGGTGCGACATGCGCCGGTGGTTGGCATGCAGGGCAAGATCTACGGTGCCGACGATGTCGAATGCGATCTGTCGGACCTTGAATCGTTCCGGAACCTGGCGCGGCGGCTGCCGGGCAATGTGCCCTGGTATACATCGCACCTGAGCCGCGCCAAACTGACCGCGCAGTCGATCCGCAACGCCGGGCTCGAAACGGGCGATCCGGTCATCGACGAACGCTTCGCCGAACAGAGCTTCGGCGACTGGCAGGGGTCGAGCTGGGACGAGATGCGCCGGGCGAACCGCAAGGCGTATGACAGGTTCTGGCGCGATCCGGTGCGCAACCGCACGCCGAACGGTGAGAGCTTCGCCGATCAGATCGCCCGGGTCGGCGCGGCCGTCGACGAATACACGAAAAAGCACAAGGGCTCCGACATCGTCTGCGTGTCGCACGGCGGTACGGTGCGCGCCGCGATTTCCCACGCCATGGGCATCGATCCGGCGGCGGGCATGGCGCTGACGGTGCACACGCTGTCGGTCAGCGTGATCGAGCATGTGCCGGCCGGCCTTTTGCGCGGCCGCGGCGGCGCCTGGCGGGTGGTCCACGTCAATCACCCGGCCAGAGAAGATTATTGAGGGAAGATCAATGAGGGAGGGGCGCTGACATGGCCGGCCTGCCCCCCGTAACCCTGGTGCTGGGCGGCGCGCGTTCGGGCAAGAGCCGCTACGCCGAGGGGCTGATCGAGGCCGAGGGCGGCGGCGTCTATATCGCCACCGCGCAGGCTTGGGACAGCGAAATGACCGAGCGAATCGAGAAGCACCGGGCCCGGCGCGGCGATGCGTGGGAGACGCTGGAGGCACCCACGGACCTGGTCGGCGCGCTTTCGTCCCGGGCCTGCCGGGGCAAGGCCGTGCTGGTGGATTGCCTGACGCTCTGGCTTTCCAACCTGATGATGGCGGACCGGGATATCGAGCGCGAGGTCTCCATGCTGACGGCGGCACTGCCCGGCCTTGACGCGCGGGTCGTGTTCGTGTCCAACGAGGTCGGTCTCGGGATCGTGCCGGAGAACGCGATGGCGCGACAATTCCGCGACCATGCCGGCACCATCCACCAGCAGATCGCGAAGGCCGCGGACAGGGTGGTGTTCGTTGCCGCCGGACTGCCCATGACGATGAAGGACGAAACGACATGAAAATTCCCGCGACCGTGATCACCGGATTCCTGGGGGCCGGCAAGACGACGCTGATCCGCCACATCCTTTCCAATGCGAACGGCAAGCGGATCGCGTTGATCATCAACGAGTTCGGCGACATTGGCGTTGATCGTGAAGTCATCAACGGCTGCGGCATCGAGGGCTGCGCCGAGGACGACGTCATGGAACTCGCCAACGGCTGCATCTGCTGCACCGTTGCCGACGATTTCCTGCCGACCATGGAAAAGCTGCTGAACCGCGCCGAGCCGCCGGATCACATCGTCATCGAGACCTCGGGGCTCGCGCTGCCGAAGCCGCTGGTGAAGGCCTTCAACTGGCCCGAAGTGCGCTCTCGCGTCACCGTCGACGGCGTCGTCGCCGTGGTCGATGCGCCGGCCGTCCGCGACGGTCGCTTCGCCGACGACCCGGAAAAGGTACAGGCGGCACGCGAGGCGGACGAGAACCTCGATCACCATTCGCCGCTGGAGGAAGTGTTCGAGGACCAGCTTCTCTGCGCCGATCTCGTCTTGCTGAACAAGTCCGATCTGATGGCCGACGGCGACAAGCTCGGCGTCATGGAAACGCTGGGCCGGGAAATCCGCCCGGGCGTCAAGGTGATCGAAACCGTGAAAGGCGGCATTGATCTGGGCGTTCTGCTCGCGATGTCGGCGGCGGTCGAGGACGATCTCGACCAGCGTCCGTCTCATCATGACGGCGACGACGATCACGACCACGACGATTTCGAGAGCTTCCAGGTGCCGCTCGGCGATATCGACGATCCGGCGGCACTTGAAGACCGGATCAAGGCGGCCACGACGACGCATGACATTCTCAGGATCAAGGGTTTCGTCAATGTGCCGGGCAAGCCCATGCGGCATGTCATCCAGGCGGTCGGTCCGCGGATCGAGCGTTACTTCGACCGTCCCTGGCAGGACGGCGAAACGCGCCGCAGCGAGCTTGTCGTGATCGGATTGGCGGGGTTGAACAGGGACGCCATCTCTTCCGAACTCAAAGGGGCGACCTGATCGCCAATCATTTGCCTCCGGACCACCGGCGCGTGACAGGAACGGAAAGCGCATGCATCTTCTAGCGGCACAGCCGGGCGCGATCACGGACGGAGAGGAAGCGGTCGACCTCGGCCAGACCACGGGCGACATCGTGTTCCTGTCCGCCGCCGATACCGAGTTGGCCCTGCTGGCCGATGCCCGGCGCGACCTTGAAGATGCCGGTCACGCCATCCCCTCGCTCCGACTCGCCAACCTGATGCAGCTCGGCCACAACATGTCGGTCGATGTCTACGTCGACGACATCGTGCGCCATGCCAAGCTGGTGGTGGTCCGTGTTCTCGGCGGTTACGGGTACTGGTCCTACGGGATCGAACAGATCGCGGAAACCTGCCGGAAATACGGCATCCGGCTCGCGGTGCTGCCGGGCGACGACCAGCCGGATCCTGAACTGACCGGGTTCTCGACCCTCGATGCCGAGGCGCGGCACCGGCTCTGGCAGTACGGCGTCCACGGCGGTCCGGCGAACAGCCGTAACCTGCTCTTATATATGTCTGCGTTGACGGGGCGCGATGCCGACTGGCGAGAGCCGGTGACGCTGTTGCGCGCCGGGCTCTACTGGCCGGATACGGATACGCCGACACTCGGCGACGTGAAGGCGCACTGGATTGAAGGCCGGCCGGTTGCCTCACTCGTCTTCTACCGGGCCCTGGTTCAGGCCGGGAACCTCAAGGCGGTCGACGGTATGATCCGGGCGCTTGTGGACGCCGGGCTCAACCCGCTGCCCGTATTCGCGCAAAGCCTCAAGGATCCGGTGTCGGCGGACACGATCGCCGCGCTTTACGCCGACGCCGCGCCGGACGTGGTGCTGAACGCGACCGGCTTCGCGGTATCCGCGCCCGGCAAGGACTTTGCGTCCGGGCCGCTCGACGCTGCCGGATGTCCGGTGCTGCAGGTGGTGTTCTCGGGCGGCAACCGGGAAGGCTGGGAAGACGGCACGCGGGGCTTGTCGGCGCGCGACATCGCCATGAACGTGGCGCTCCCCGAGGTGGACGGACGCGTCTTTACCCGTGCCGTTTCGTTCAAGGGCCGGGCGCGCCGCGACGATGCGACCGAAAGCGATATCGTTACCTACGAACCGGTGCCGGACCGCATGACGTTCGTCGCGCGGCTGGCGGCGAACTGGGCCCGGCTCCGGGGCACGCCTCCCGAAGAGCGCCGCATCGCCCTGGTGCTCGCCAACTATCCCAACAAGGACGCCCGGCTCGGCAACGGCGTCGGGCTCGATACGCCGGCCGGCACGGTCCGGGTCCTGAGCGCGCTCGCGGATGCGGGCTACCGGATCGCCGATGCCCCCGGCGACGGGGAGGAACTGATCGCACGTATGAAGGCCGGGCCGACCAACGATTTCAAGGATCTCGGCAACCGCAACGTGACCGAGTCACTGTCGCTCGCCGATTACCAGATCTGGTTCGGCGGACTGCCCAGGAATGTCCGCGAACAGGTGCTGGAACGCTGGGGCGCGCCGGAGGCGGACCCGTTCTACCGCGAAGGCGACGTCGACTGCGGCACCTTCGCGATCTCCGCCTACCGCTGCGGTAACGTCGTCATCGGTTTGCAGCCGGCGCGCGGCTACAACATCGACCCGGTGCAGAGCTACCACGATCCGGCGCTGGTGCCGCCGCACGGTTACCTGGCGTTCTATGCGTGGCTGGAGCGCGGCTTCCGTGCCGATGCCGTCTGCCACATGGGCAAGCACGGCAATCTGGAATGGCTGCCCGGCAAGGCGCTGGCGCTTTCCGAGGACTGTTTCCCGGAAGCCGCCTTCGGCGCGATGCCGCATATCTATCCGTTCATCGTCAACGACCCGGGCGAGGGGACGCAGGCCAAGCGTCGCGCCAGTGCGGTCATCATCGATCACCTGACGCCGCCGCTGACCCGCGCCGAGAGTTACGGGCCGCTCAAGGACCTGGAACAGCTCGTCGACGAATACTATGAGGCCGCCGGCGTCGATCCGCGCCGCATCCGCGTGCTGACGGAGGAAATCCTCACGCTCTGCCGCGCCACGGGCCTCGACGAGGACATCGGCATCGCCGTCGACGAAACCGAGGAAGACGCGCTCGCCAAGCTCGACGGGTATCTCTGCGAGTTGAAGGAATTGCAGATCCGGGACGGGCTGCACGTGTTCGGCGAGAGCCCGGAAGGGCGCCTTCTGAATGACCTGCTGGTGGCGCTGCTCCGCGTGCCGCGCGGCACCGGCGAGGGCGGGGACCAGTCCCTGCACCGGGCGCTAACCGCCGACCTTGGCCTCGGCTTCGATCCGCTGGATTGCGACATGGCGGCGCCGTGGGAGGGCGTGAAGCCGGATGCGCTCGCGGCGCTTTCGGATGATCCGTGGCGCTCGGCGGGTGACACGGTGGAGCGGCTGGAACTTCTGGCATCGGCGCTGGTCGCGGGCGATGCGGTGCCCGACCCTGCGTGGGCGGGCACGGCCGAGGTGCTTGCCTGGCTGGATAACGACCTGCGCGCGCGCGTCGCGGAAAGCGGCGCCGCGGAACTAGCCGGCATGCTGCGGGCCCTCGACGGTCGGTTCGTTGTGCCCGGGCCGTCGGGCGCGCCGACCCGGGGCCGCCCGGACGTGCTGCCGACCGGCCGCAATTTCTATTCCGTCGATACCCGGACCGTGCCGACGCCGGCGGCGTGGACGCTCGGTTGGCGCTCGGCGACACTGCTGATCGAGCGTTACATGCAGGACCACGGCGAATGGCCGGAAGTGATGGCCCTGTCGGCCTGGGGCACGTCGAACATGCGGACCGGCGGCGACGACATTGCGCAGGCGTTGGCGCTGATGGGCGTGCGCCCGACATGGGACGGCGCATCCCGGCGCGTCGTCGGCTTCGAGGTGCTGCCGCTGGACGTGCTCGACCGGCCGCGGGTCGACGTGACGCTGCGGATTTCCGGGTTTTTCCGGGATGCGTTTCCGGCCTTGATCGACCTGTTCGACAGCGCCGTCCGCGCCGTCGCCGAACTGGACGAACCCGAACAGATGAACCCGGTCGCGGCCCGCGTCCGTGCCGAGACCGAGCGGCTGGTCGGCAACGGCGCCGAGCGCAAGGACGCCGAGCGCCGCGCCGGCTACCGGGTCTTCGGCTCCAAGCCGGGGGCCTACGGGGCCGGGTTACAGGCGCTGATCGACGAAAAGGGCTGGCAGACCGAAGCCGACCTCGCCAACGCCTACGTCGCCTGGGGCGGCTATGCCTACGGCGGCGGGTCCGACGGCACGCCGGAACACAACCTGTTCGTCGACCGGCTTTCCCGCGTGCAGGCGGTGATCCATAACCAGGATAACCGCGAGCACGACCTGCTGGATTCGGACGACTATTATCAGTTCGAGGGCGGCATGACCGCCGCCGTGAACGAACATCGGGGCGAACGGCCGCAGGTCTATCACAACGATCATTCAAGGCCCGAACGCCCGGTCGTCCGGCCGTTGGACGACGAGATCGCCCGCGTCGTGCGTGCCCGCGTCGTCAATCCGAAATGGATCGAGGGTGTCCGCCGGCATGGCTACAAGGGCGCGTTCGAGATGGCGGCGACGGTCGATTACATGTTCGCCTTCGCCGCGACCACGGGGGCGGTGAAGGACCATCACTTCGATCTCGTCTTTCAGGCATACCTGGAGGACGACGATGTGCGTGGATTCCTGGAAGACGCCAACCCGGACGCGCTCCGCGATATCGCGGAAAGATTACTCGAGGCGCAGGAACGGGGGCTCTGGTCGCCACGCCTGAATTCGACACGCGGTGTGCTGGAACGCTTGGGCAGGTCGGAAACCGTCTAGTATAGTAGAGTTTCGCAGCGGGGAGGGACGATGAGCAAGAAAGACGAGATGACCGAAGACGAACTGAACGCGCGCCACGCCGAGAAAATGGCGAAGAAAAAGGCGGCCAGAGACAAGATCCTCTCCACCAAGACCATCGAGAAGGGTCTTGTGATCGTCCACACCGGCAAGGGCAAGGGCAAGTCGACCGCCGCCATGGGCCTTGCCGTCCGCGCCATCGGCAACGGCATGAAGGTCGGCCTGGTGCAGTTCGTGAAGGGCAAGTGGGAAACCGGCGAGCGCCGGGTGCTGGAGCATTTCCCGGATCTCTGCGTGATGAAGGCGATGGGCGAGGGCTTCTCCTGGGAAAGCCAGGATCGCGAACGCGACATCGCCGCCGCGCGTCAGGCGTGGGAGACAGCGAAAGAAATGATTAACGATCCGTCGTACAAGATGGTCATCCTGGATGAACTGAATATCGTGCTGCGCTACGAAAACCTGCCCCTCGACGAGGTGATCGAGACGCTGAAGAACAAGCCCGGGATGCTGCACGTCGCGGTGACGGGCCGGAACGCCAAGGACGAACTGATCGAGATCGCCGATCTGGTGACCGACATGACGCAGGTCAAACACCCGTTCCGCGCCGGCGTCAAAGCGCAGGTCGGTATCGAATTTTAAGGAGAGAACGCATGCTTGCCGGATTATCCCGCCGCCGTTTCCTGTCCGCCGCCGTTGCCGTGATGGCGCTTGGCGGGCTTTCCGGATGCGCCGAGTACGAGGAATCGCCGACCCTCAAGGCCGAGCACATGGTCGACAGCGCCGTCGCCACGGTCGAACGGTTCCAGACCCTCGAAGGGCTGCAGCGGTTTTCCAGGCACCTGCCGGATTCCGTCGCCATCGCCATCTTTCCGAGCATCCTCAAGGCCGGCTTCTTCGTCGGCGGCGAAGGCGGCAACGGGCTCTTGATGGCCCGGAAACCCGGGGGCGGCTGGAGCGCACCCGCGTTCTACACGCTGGGCGCCGGCAGCTTCGGTATTCAGTTCGGTGCGCAGAGCACCGAGGTCATTCTGGTGATCCGCAACCAGGGCGCGCTCGACGCGATCCTCAAGGACCAGGCCAAGATCGGCGCCGACGCGGGCGTGACCGCCGGCTTCTACGGGGTCGGCGCGGAAGCCTCGACCACCACCAATCTGGGTGCCGACGTGCTTGCATTCGCCAACTCCAAGGTCGGCGCGTTCGCCGGCGCCAGCGTCGAAGGCGCCGTGATGGCGCGCCGCCAGGACATCAACGAGGCGGTCTACGGCCGGGGCAAGACACCCAAGGACATCGTGACGAACCCCGATAACCGGATGGCCCGCGCCGACCGGCTGGCCGCCGTGCTTTCCAAGTATTGAACAGAAAAAAAGACTCTCATTCGCCGGCCCTGATGTTTCAGGGGACCGGCTCGGATGTCGGCAAGTCGCTGCTGGTGGCGGGGCTGTGCCGGGCGTTCGCCAACCGCGGCCTCACGGTCCGCCCGTTCAAGCCGCAGAACATGTCGAATAACGCCGCCGTCACCGCCGACGGCGGCGAGATCGGCCGCGCCCAGGCGTTGCAGGCGCTGGCGGCGCGGCAACCGCTGACGGTCCACATGAACCCGGTGCTTCTGAAACCGCAGTCCGACATCGGCGCGCAGGTGGTGGTGCAGGGCAAGGTCACGGGGAATGCGAAGGCGCGGGAATACTACGACCTCAAACCACAACTTCTCGAAAGCGTGCTGGAGAGCTTCCGGATCAATGGTGACGGCGCCGACCTCGTTCTCGTCGAGGGCGCGGGCAGCCCGGCGGAAGTGAACCTGCGCGCCGCCGACATCGCCAACATGGGCTTTGCCGAGGCGGCCGGCGTGCCGGTGATCCTGGTCGGCGACATCGACCGGGGCGGGGTGATCGCGCAGATCGTCGGCACGCACGCGGTGATTGCCGAGGCGGACCGCAAACACCTCGCCGGTTTCGTCGTCAACAAGTTCCGGGGCGATGCCAGCCTGTTCGACGACGGCATGAGGATCATTGAGGATCAGACCGGACTGAAATCATATGGCCTCGTGCCGTTCTTTGCCGACGCCCGCGTGCTGCCCAAGGAAGACGCGATGGCGCTCGATAATCGTACCGCGCCCGAGGTGCGAGACAACCGGGACCGGGACAGCGGCAACGGCGAGATCGTGATCGCCGTGCCGCGCCTGCCGCGTATCGCCAATTTCGACGATCTGGATCCGCTCGCCGCCGAACCGGACGTGCGCGTCGAGATCGTGGAGGCGGGCGACGCGCTGCCGGGCGACGCGGACGTGGTGCTGCTCGCCGGTTCCAAGGCGACGCTCGCCGATCTGAAGGCGTTGCGCAACGCGGGATGGGACATCGACATCGCCGCGCATCACCGGCGCGGCGGCCTCGTGGTCGGGCTTTGCGGCGGCTATCAGATGCTGGGCCGCACGTTGGCCGACCCGGACGGGGTCGAGGGGCCGCCGGAGACGCTTGAGGGCCTCGGTCTTCTCGACGTCGAAACGGTCATCGGCGGCGACAAGTCGCTGGTCGAGGTGACCGGGACCGAGGCGCTGACCGGTGCGTCGGTGCGCGGCTACGAGATGCACATGGGCCGCACCACTGGACTGGACACCGAACGTGCCTGGCTCACCCTTGCGGACGGCAGGAAAGACGGCGCGATATCCGCGGACGGCCGGGTTATGGCCGGCTACCTACACGGTATCTTCCAATCCGACGGTTTCCGCCACGCGTTCCTCGCGCGTCTCCGCGACGGCCATGCCTCCGACATCGACTACGCCGCCCGCGTCGACGCCGCCCTCGACGGCCTCGCGGCGCACCTGGAAAAGCATATGGATATGGATGGGCTTTTGGCGCTGGCAATTCGATCGGCGCCCTGAAATGCAATCGGATTTACCTGCCCCCGTCATTCCCGCGCCGGCGGGAATCCAAAACTACGGCTGGTTTGGGCCCCACGGACTCACGGGACAAGTGCAACACCATGCTAGGATGGTGTTGCGATGGGAAACCGATACCGACAGCTCCGTTTGCCGGAGCGCATAGAGATTTATCGCCTTTATTGCGAGGGGAAGTCTCTT
>JBNPEI010000014.1:0-204240 GCA_051117645.1 Rhodospirillales bacterium | reverse complement strand
ATGCTCCAGCACCATCCGCACGGCTCGCGCGCGCACTTCCGGTGAATAATGTCCGCGTGTTCCCTGGTTTTCCATCGCTCCATCCTCTCAAGTGTTGGAGCCTCCGGCAATCCCGGCGCGGTTCAGTATTCGAGATATTTTTCGCGAAAGTACCAACGGGTTTAAAACGCACAGAGATCATTTTGCAGTAGCATTTACTGAAGATGAAATGGTTGAACGAGTTGATGCGATGATCGCTTCGAATGTGACCTTAAGTGAAATTAAAGCTCGTTATTCTCTTTCCGATACAAGCACGTGGACAGTTACAGCCGCTCGTGAGGAGTTAAAGGCGCTTAATAACCCGCATGACTCAATTGTTAGGTGCGTTTATCAACCGTTTGATTATCGGTTTACGTTCTTTGGTAATGAGATGATGGATAGACCTCGCATCGAAACAGGGCGGCATTTTCTCTCTGAGAATATTGGAATAGGCGTTGGCCGTCAGGGATTAGCTGTGGGAGACGATTTTTGGAATTTGGTAATGATTGGTCGTCACATAGCCAATACAAACCTGTTTAGGCGCGGGGGTATTCAATATTTTCCTACCTACTTATATCCGAACGAGAATCGAAGCCTCCTAGACGAAATTGAAAAATCGGATGCTCCTAGTGGAAGGCATCCAAACTTTTCGGCCAGTCTAATCTCAGATGTTAGTAAAAAGTTACATTTGAATTTTCAGTCTGAGGGTGCTGGGGATCTGAAAAAGACCTTTGGTCCCGAGGATGTAACTGCCTATGTGATTTCTATTCTACACAGTGTTGAGTATAGGAACCGATATGCAGAGTTTCTCGATATCGACTACCCGCGTATCCCGCTCACATCTGATAGAGATTTATTCCACGATCTTGTCGGATATGGGTTGGAACTGATCCGACTCCATCTTATGGATAAAACTGCTCCTCCTATCACGTCATTTCCGATAGATGGCAACGGTGAAGTTGATCGTATAAATTTTGCGGCACCAAAGGAAAATCATCCAGGCCGAGTGTGGATCAACAAAACACAGTATTTCGAGGGCGTTCCTGCGAATGTGTGGGATTTTCATGTCGGTGGATACCGGGTGTGTCAAAAGTGGTTGAAGGATCGAAAAGGTCAGGCACTCGAATACAGTGAAATTGAGTATTTTCAAAAAATTGTCGCTGCATTGTCTGAAACAATTCGGCTAATGACAGAAATCGACGCAACCATTGATGAGCATGGCGGCTGGCCAATTCAGTAATTCCAGTTTATCCATTCGCTCGATGGACAGCCAGTTCCGAGCGACATTTCATGCTAGTAGATAACGACACGGCGAAACGGGTGCGCGCCACCCTGATCGGCGCGACGGCGGTTCTCATGTGGGGGCTGCTGGCGCTGTTCACGACGCTGACCGGCAATATCCCGCCGTTCCAGTTGGCGGCCATGTCGTTTGCCATCGCCACCGCGTTCGTGGGGATTAAATGGATCGTCAAGCGCGATAACGTCGGCGCCTACATGCGCCAGCCCGTGGGGGCGTGGCTGCTCGGCACCCTCGGTCTGTTCGGTTATCACTTCTTTTACTTCATGGCGCTCAAGAACGCGCCGCCCGTCGAAGCCGGTCTGATCGCCTACATGTGGCCACTGCTGATCGTCGTCGGCTCGGCGCTTTTACCGGGCGAGCGGCTTCGCTGGTGGCACGTGGCGGGCGCGCTTGCGGGCCTTGTCGGTGCGGCGCTCCTGATCACCGGCGGGCGCGGCCTGTCCGGCTTCAAGTCGGAATTTTCGCTCGGCTACGCCATGGCCGTGTTGTGTGCGTTGACCTGGTCGACGTACTCCGTCACCAACCGCCGCTTCGCCCGCGTGCCGACCGACACTGTCGGCGGTTTCTGTGCCGCGACGGCGGTGCTGGCGACGCTGTGCCACATGGCCTTCGAACAGACCGTCTGGCCCGCCGATGCCATCGAATGGCTGGGCGTGATCGGCCTCGGCCTCGGCCCCGTGGGCGCCGCGTTCTTTACCTGGGATTACGGCACCAAGCACGGCGACATCCAGGTGCTGGGCGCGCTTTCCTATGCCGCGCCCTTGATCTCGACGGTGCTGCTGATCATCTTCGGCAAGGGCGAGGCGACGTGGGTCGTCGCCGCCGGCTGTATCCTGATCGTCGGCGGGGCGCTGCTGGCCTCCAAGGAACTCCTGAAACGGCGGGGCAAGGCATGAGCGACGACATCACCCTGGTCCAGTTTCCGCGCCGCCTCGGCGTGCCGAACGCGTCGCCGTTCTGCTGCAAGCTGGAACTGTGGCTGAAACTGGCGGGCATCCCGTACCGGGTGCGCGAGGAGGCGATGCCGTTCAAGGCGCCCAAGAAGAAAATTCCCTACATCATCGAGAACGGCCGCGAGATCGGCGACAGCACGCTGATCATCGAGCATCTGGCGAAGACCCGTCACATCGACCTCGACGCCGGGCTTACCGACCGTGAACGCGGCCTCGACCAGGCGGTCTGGGGTATGTGCGACGAACGGCTATACTGGTATGGCGTCTGGGACCGCTGGCTCGGCCCCGGCTGGCCGGTAGTGTCGGACGCGTTCTTCGGCGAGATTCCGGGGCCGATACGGCCTTTCATGAAGGCCTTTGCGCAACGCGCCATCAGGAAACAGCTCTGGGCGCAGGGCACCGGTCGGCACAGTCCCGACGAAATCCTCGGCATGGCGAAACGCGACATCGACGCGCTGGCCGTCATCGTCGGCGACGGCCCCTACGTGCACGGCGACCGGATACGCAGCATTGATGCGGTCGTATACGCCTATGTCGTCAATCTGACCGAATTCCAGGTCGACACGCCGATGACCGAAGCGGCGCGGGCGCACGCGAATCTCGTTCGATACGCGGACAGAATCAGCACGAAATACTTCGCAGACGTGATAAAGAGCAAATAATTATTGCCATAGCCTCACCCTTCGAGACGGCACTTCGTGCCTCCTCAGGGTGAGGTGTGAAGGATACGAAAGATCGGCCTCATGCTGAGGAGAGAAGCGTCTCGAAGCACGAGGCCGATCTGACGAACATTATGACCGTTAAGCCGGTTTCGGCACCGTCTGTTCGAAAGACGGCCGTTCGGAAATCTTGTCGAACCAGTCGGCGAGCGCCGGACGCTCCTTGCGCCAGCCGAAGTCGGGGAAGCGCAGGTCGATCCAGCCGAGCCCGGCACCGATGGATATCTCGGCGATGGTGATCGGTCCGCCGGTGGTCGCCATGCCGTCGGCGGCGGCGTCGGCCACGTCCATGCAGCGGTTGACGACGCTGGCCTGGCGCTCGGCCCACCAGTCCCACTTGAGTTCCGCCGGACGGCGCACCGTCTCGATCAGTAGGAGCACGCCGGCATCCAGCATGCCGTCGCCGGTGGCGGCGAGGGTGAGCGCCTTGAAGCGCGCATCCGCGCCCTCGGGGAACAGTTTCGGACCGTTGTTGAGACTGTCCAGGTACTCGCAGATCACCGGGCTGTCATAGATCGGGTCGCCCGCGTCGGTGGTCAGGCAAGGTACCTTGCCGATCGGATTGGACTGCCCGAGATCGGTTTCCGCGGACCACGGATCGGTTGAGACATTCTCGATCTTGTCGGCGAGGCCGGCCTCGATGGCGGTGATGGAGACCTTGCGCACGTACGGCGAGGTCGGCGAATAACGAAGCTTCATGGGTGCCCTCCCTAGGCGTCTGTATTATCCCTGTCAGCTATATGGGGATTTCCCCTCGAATGTCACGGTCCGCTTTCGGCGGGGATGACCCGGCGCCGGAAACGCACTAATCTCGGGCCATGTGGTCGGATGTGGTCGATTTGCGCGAGTTCTACGCGCGCCGTCTCGGGCGCACGGCGCAGCGCATGGTGCGCCGCCGCCTGCGCCAGTTGTGGCCGGACGCGACGGGATTGCGCGTGCTCGGACTCGGGTTCGCGACGCCGTACCTCAACATGTTCCGGGGCGAGGCGGAGCGGGTCATCGCCGCGATGCCGGCGGGGCAGGGCGTGATGCACTGGCCATTGCGCGAACGCGGGCTGACCATGCTTGCCGACGAGACCGACCTGCCACTGCCCGATCTCTCAATGGACCGGGTGCTGATCGTGCATGCGCTCGAATGCACCGAACAGGTTAGGCCGCTGCTCCGCGAAGCCTGGCGCGTGCTGGCCGATTCCGGGCGTCTTGTCGTCGTCGTGCCGAACCGGCGCGGTCTCTGGGCGCGCTTCGAATCGACGCCACTCGGTAACGGCCGCCCCTATTCCCGGAGCCAGCTTTCCCGGCTGCTGCGCGACAACATGTTCATGCCCGTCGAGAGCACCCGTGCGCTGTTCGTCCCGCCGGTCGACATCGCGCTGCTGCAGGGCTCGGCGGCGGCGTGGGAAAAGGTCGGGGTGAAGCTGTTCCCGGCGGCGGCGGGCGTTGTCATGATCGAGGCGGTGAAGCAGATGTACGCCCAGCCGGTGGCGGTCGAGCCGAAACGCAAGCGCGCGCTCGGCGCGGTGCCGGGCCGTCCGCAGGGGCTTAACAGGAATCCGGGTCACGGGACGCGGCCCGCGGCGCGGCAGTCGGGGGAAAACGGCTCGTGAACACGGCGATGGCGGGGGATGTCGTGGCGTGTCGGGTCGCCGCCGTCGACGCGGCGTCGCCGGAGGTCAGGATCGTCCGCATCGAGGCCACGGACGGCGATCTGTTCGCGTGGCGCGCCGGCCAGTACGCCAGTTTCAAAATCTGCGACCAGGCGCCGCGCGACTATTCCATCGCCAACGTGCCGGGGTCGGGTGTGCTGGAACTGCACATCCGGCGTTCCGGCGCCGGCGGCGTCAGCGATTTCATCTGCGACGACCTGAAGCCGGGCGATCCGGTCGACGTGCAGGGAGCGTTCGGCGGCGCCTTTTACCGCGCCAAGCACGGCGGGCCGCTTTTGGCGATCGCCGGCGGCACCGGGCTGGCGCCGATGAAGGCGATCGTCGAGGCGGCGCTGGAGAGCGGGCTCAGGCAGGACGTGCACCTCTACTTCGGCGTCCGCGACGAGAGCGAGATCTACCTGGAACGTTACTTCATCGACCTCATGCGGACCCACGCCAATTTCCGTTTCGTGACGGTGATTTCGGAACCGAAGGAGAACTCCGGGCGCCGCTCGGGCCTGGTTTCCGACGCCGTGGCGGCCGACTTCCAGCTCCTGTACGGGCACCAGTGCTATATCGCCGGACCGCCGGTGATGGTGGATGCCAGCGTCCACATGCTGAGCCTCAAATCGGTGCCGAAACACGACATCTTCGCCGATGCGTTCTATACCGAGGCGCAGATGCGGGCGAAGGGCGAACCGCGCCCGGACTGGGGCTGAATCCAAGTGGATTGATGCCGGGCGCCAATCGGCGTAAAACCCGCCCCCATGACGTACCAGGTCAAAGAGATTTTCTATACCCTGCAGGGCGAGGGGCGGCACACCGGCCGGCCCGCGGTCTTTCTGCGCTTCGCGGGCTGCAATCTCTGGACCGGGCGCGAGCAGGACCGCGCCGGGGCCGTTTGCGATTTCTGCGATACGGATTTCGTCGGCACCGACGGCGCGGGCGGCGGCAGGTTCGCGGATGCGGACGCGCTGGCCGATGCGGTCCGGATGGCGTGGCCCGCGGGCGGCGGCACCATACCGTTCGTCGTCATGACAGGCGGCGAGCCGCTCTTGCAGGTCGATGCGGCACTGACCCGGGCCCTGCACGCGCGCGGCTTCGAAATCGCGGTCGAGACCAACGGCACCATCGCCGCCCCGGACGGCATCGACTGGATTTGCGTCAGCCCGAAGGCCGATGCGGACCTGAAGCAGGTCACGGGCAACGAACTGAAACTGGTCTATCCGCAGGCCAAGGCGTTGCCGGAACGGTTCGAGGGCATGGCGTTCGATTACTTCATGCTGCAGCCCATGGACGGGCCGGACGCTGCCGCCAACACGCGGGCCTGCGTCGATTACTGCCGCGACCACCCCAATTGGCGTCTCAGCCTGCAAACTCACAAGGTGCTCGGAATCCCCTGACAGGAAGCCCACACAGGATATCTGATGGAAATTTTCAAGGAATTCACGTTCGAGGCGGCGCACGACCTGCCCAACACGCCGGAAGGCCACAAGTGCCGCCGTCTGCACGGGCACAGCTTCCGGGTGCGCCTTGCCGTCGAGGGGCCGGTCGACGCCCATACCGGCTGGGTCATGGACTTCGCCGATATCAAGGCCGCGTTCGAGCCGATCTGGGCGCGGCTCGACCATCATTACCTGAACGACATTCCGGGGCTCGAGAACCCGACCTCCGAGGTCATCGCCAAGTGGATCTGGGCTGAACTGAAACCGGCGCTGCCGGAGCTTTCCGAGGTGAAGCTGTGGGAAACCTGCACGGCGGGGTGCACGTACAAGGGGGACTAACCCCAGCCAGGGGGGACTAACCCCGGCCGCGGTAGGGCTGCACGCCCTGGTCCGGCAGCCAGACGCCCTTGGGCGGTTCGCCCGACTGGTAGAACACGTCGATGGGGATGCCGCCGCGCGGATACCAGTAGCCGCCGATCCTGATCCAGTGCGGCTCCGCCGCGGCGATGATCTTCTGCGCGATGTCGACGGTGCACTGTTCGTGGAAGCCGGGATGGTTGCGGAAACTGCCGAGGTAGAGCTTCAGCGACTTGCTCTCGACGATGGACCGTTCCGGCACATAGTCGATCACCAGATGCGCGAAATCCGGCTGGCCAGTGACCGGGCACAGCGACGTGAACTCGGGCGCGGTGAACCGGATCAGATAACGCGTGCCGGGATGCGGATTGGGGACGCATTCGAGCGCCGCAGCGTCCGGACTTTCCGGCAGGTCGCTGGCGGCACCCAACTGGCTCAGGGTCTCGTAGGTCGTCTCGCTCATGCGCGCATCTTAGGCGAGCGGACCGGACCCGGCAAAGGCGGATTGAACGCCGTAACCTAAGACGTCACTTCGACCGTCAGTTCCTCGAACGACGCGTCGAGCCGGCCCATGCAGCGTATGCGCTGCTGTTTGCCGTTGAACGCTTCGTGGGTCGCCGGGATGAAGGAAACCTCGAGCGTCACCACGTCCAGGAGCTTTGCGCCCACGTCCTCGAACCGGTCGGCCCAGAAGTGCGCTTTCGGCTTGAACGCGTTCAGCAGGTACCAGCCGGCCGCGCTCGGGCCCTTGGGCGTGTGCCGGGTCAGGTCCCTGACGATATCTTGGAAGGTGACGGCGCAGGCCTCGACGGTGCGGCTTTCCTTGGGGACCGGCACGGACACGAACAGCGTCACGCGGTCGGCACGCCAGTCGTAGAACGAGCCGGTGACGGGCGTGCCGACGTATTTCGGAATGGTGCGGCCGGCGGTTTTGGCGATGTCGCGGTCGAGCTGCCGGATTCCCCAGTCGAACAGCGTGACCGGCTCCGCCATCAGGCGGCGCAGAACGTCTTTCTGGTCCGCGGCGGCGTGGCCCGCGCTCAGCAGCACACAGAATATGATCACTATTCGCAGCATAGGCGCCTCCTCGTTTTCATTACATATTATCACAAGAGTCGCAATATGTGCGCATTTTAGCACGGACGGCCTGTTTGCCCTAATCCTGTTTTATGACAATCGGGGCGGAGGCCTGTCCAACATCGGTGTCGCCCTGAGTTACTGCAGGCCCCATGGCCATCCTTCGAGACGCCCCTTCGGGGCTCCTCAGGATGAGGTCAAAAGAGCATCCTCATGCTGAGGAGGATGCGCAGCATCCGTCTCGAAGCATGGACCCCAATGCAGTTCAGAGTGACAGATTTCCGTTAAACAGGTTCGATATCCCCGCCAGCGTATTCGGCGGCGAAGCCGGCCCGGAAGCCGGCGAACGTGCCGGCCTCGATGGCGGCGCGCATGGCCGCCATCAGTTCCTGGTAATAGTGCAGGTTGTGCCGTGTCAGCAGCATCATGCCGAGGATTTCCTTGGCCATCACCAGATGATGCACGTAGGCGCGGGTAAAGGTCGTGCACGCATAGCACGCGCAGTCCGGATCGATCGGGCGGGTGTCTTCCTTGTGCCGCGCGTTCCGCATGTTGACGGTACCGCGCCGCGTGAACGCCTGATCGGTGCGGCCGGACCGTGTCGGCAGCACGCAGTCGAACATGTCGACGCCGCGCGCGACCGCTTCGACCAGATCGTCCGGCTTGCCGACGCCCATCAGGTAGCGCGGCCGGTCCGCGGGCAGTTTCGGCGCGGTGAAGTCGAGCACGCGCAGCATCTCCGCTTGGCCCTCGCCGACGGCAAGCCCGCCGATGGCGTACCCGTCGAAGCCGATCTCGGTCAGCGCCCGCGCGCTTTCGTCGCGCAGGTCCTCGTGGACGCTGCCCTGGACGATGCCGAACAGGCCGTACCCGGCGCGTTCCTCGAACGCGTCCTTCGATCGCTTCGCCCAGCGCATGGACAGCCGCATGCTGTCGGCGGCGGCGTCCTTTTCGCACGGGTAGGGCGTGCACTCGTCGAACGCCATGGTGATGTCGGCATCCAGGTCGTTCTGGATCTTCATGGAAATCTCGGGTGTCAGGTCGTAGTAGCTGCCGTCGATGTGGGAGCGGAACCTGACCCCGTCCTCGCCCATCTTGCGGAGCCCCGCCAGCGACATGACCTGAAAGCCGCCGGAGTCGGTGAGGATCGGGCCCGGCCACTTCATGAATTCATGGAGCCCGCCGAGCCGGGCGACGCGTTCCGAACCCGGCCGCAGCATCAGGTGATAGGTGTTGCCGAGTATGCACTCGGCGCCGGTCTCGGCGACCCATTCCGGGGTCATCGCCTTTACGGTCGCGGCCGTGCCGACCGGCATGAAGGCGGGCGTCTCGAACGTGCCGTGCGCCGTCGTCACCCGGCCGCGCCGGGCAGCGCCATCGCTCGACAGCAGATCGAAACCGATGCCGGTCATGCTGAGCCATTCCTCGGGCCTCGCCCTTCGAGACGCCGTTCCGGCTCCTCAGGGTGAGGCCGTTTTTGACCATTCCTCATCCTGAGGAGCGCGCCCAGGCGCGCGTCTCGAAGGATATTGTCAGGCATTGTCGTCGCTCCGTTCGATGAAACACGCATCGCCATAGGAATAGAAACGGTAGCCGCTGTCTATGGCGTGCGCGTAGGCGGCCTGCATGCGCTCCAGTCCGGCGAGCGCGGAGACCAGCATGAACAGCGTCGAACACGGCAGGTGGAAGTTGGTCATCAGCGCGTCGACCGCCCGGAAACGGTAACCGGGCGTGATGAACAGGTCCGTGTTGCCGTCGAAGGCGTGAAAGGTGCCGTTCTTGTCGCAGGCACTTTCGAGCGTTCTGAGCGAGGTGGTGCCGCAGGCGATAACACGGCCGCCCGTCCGGCGGGCCGCGTTGAGTTTCGCCGCGATGTCCTGGCTCAGGATCGCGCGTTCGGTGTGCATGATGTGGTCGTCGGTGTCCTCGACCCGGACCGGCAGGAACGTGCCGGCACCGACATGCAGCGTCACCCGAACGTCCTCGACGCCCGCCGCCCGCACCGCCGTCAGCAGCGCGTCTGTGAAATGCAGCGCCGCCGTCGGTGCGGCCACGGCGCCGTCGTTTTCGGCGAACATGGTCTGGTAATCGTCGCGGTCGGCGTCGTCGCCCGCGTCGCCGCGCTTGATGTAGGGCGGCAGCGGCATGATGCCGTGTTTCTCCAGCATCGCGATCAAATCCCGCCCGGATACGTTGAAGCGGAGCCAGCGTTCGCCCATGTCGCCTTCGCCGACGCAGTCCGCCGCGAAGCCCGGCGCGAAGACGATGTAGTCGCGCGGGTTGAGTTTCTTCGCCGGCTTGGCGAAGACGCGCCAGGTATAGGCGTCGACCGGCTGGTGTAGGGTCACCTCCACCCTGGCGCCGCCGTCCGGGCGGCCACGGTTGGTGGCGTCGCCGCGTTTGCCGGTCAGCCTCGCCGGGATGACGCGGGTGTCGTTGAACACCATGACGTCGCCGGGCCTGAGCAGGTTCGGCAGATCCCGGACACCGAGATCGTCGAACCCGCCCGACGCCGGCACATGCAGCATCCGCGCACTGTCGCGCGGGCGCGCCGGGCATTGCGGGATACACGACTGCGGCAAATGAAAATCGAACAGCGAGACATCCATGAGCGGGGGTTTTATAGACTTGCAGCGAAAGGGACAATCGTGGAACGTTCGTGCTATAAAACGCGACTGCCGCCGCTCTCCGGCGGCACCCCACTATAGACGAGGACCCTCATGATCCGTCTTATTCTCGCCATCGTCATTCCGTGGCTGAATTTCTTCACGATCGGCAAGCCGATCCAGGGCGTCATCTGCCTGATCCTGCAACTGACCCTGATCGGCTGGATTCCCGCCGCGATCTGGTCGGTTTACGCGCTCAGCCAGTACAACACCGACAAGAAGATCACCGAGGCCACCGGCAAGGACTGACGGTTTCCCGTCAGCCGAGCTTGACCTCGCTGCCGTTCTTCGACGCCTCGACGATGGCCTCGAGAATGGCGATGCCGTGGATCGCGTCCTCGAGCGGCACCGGAAACTCGGCGCCGGACGTCACGGTTTCCGCGAACGCTTCCAGTTCGGCGCGCTCCATGTCGAAACCGGGGAACTCCTCGACCGAGTTGTCGCCCTCCAGAAGCCGCACCTCGATCCGTTCCTGATCGCGCACCTCGGCCCAGCCCTTGGTGCCGAATACCTGGACGCGCCACAGCAGGTGCGTCGCGAACAGGGTCGTCAGCACGCCGGTGGCGCCCGAGTCGAACTTGACCGTCGCGAACGTGGTGTCGTCGACGGCGCCGTCGGTGCCGTGCCGCTCGCTCGTCGCGCGCAGGCTGTCGACGCGCCCGCAGACCGACATCATCGCGTCCATCATGTGCACGCCCATCGCCGTCATGCCGCCGGCCGGGCTTTCGGTTTCCGAGGCACGCCAGTGTTCGGGGCCGTAGCGGAGCGCGCCGTTGCCGGAGATGTTGCCCTCGATATGCAGGATCGTGCCGAGCGCGCCCGACGTCGCCAGTTCCTTCATCTTGATCATCGCCGGCAGGAAACGGCGGTTGAAGCCGACGCAGAGCGGCACGCCGGCGGCCTTGCAGGCATCGGCGGCGCGGCGGGCATCGGCCTCGTTCAAGGTCAGCGGCTTGTCGCAGAACACCGGCTTGCCGGCTTCGGCGGCGGCGACGATCTGATCCACGTGCTGGGTGTGCGGCGTCGCCAGCACGATGGCGCCGACGTCCGGGTGCGTCAGCAGTTCACTGTAGTCGTCCAGCAGTTCGATATCTTTCTCGGCGCAGTAGTCGACGGCGCGCTCCTTGCGGCCGGTGACCGCGGCGGCGCAGGTAATCTTGTCGGACTTGCCCTGAACGGAATCGATCAGCACACGGCCCCAACGGCCGAGCCCGGCCACACCACACTTTAACATGTATCTCTTCTCCCCAAGCGTTCTCTTGTTTGACGCGGGGGCGTCCCCAACTGAAAAATAGACGATCGATCACCGCGCCGTTCCGGCGTGACGGTAGCAGTTTTTCCGGAGACGGCAACGCCATGGGTGAAGAACCGGCAACGGGGCACGGCACCAGCGCCCTCAGCGACCGCAAGGCGGCGCTCAAGGGCGTGGGGTTCATGGCGCTCGCCGGGTTCCTGGTCGCCATGTTGCACGTCGCCGTCCGCGAGGTCTCGAAAGAGGTGCACCCGATCGAGATCGCGTTCTTCAGGAACGTCACCGGGTTCGTGCTTCTGCTGCCGTTCCTGCTGCGCCAGGAGCGCTCGCTTTGGAAAAGCAAGCAGCCCAAATTACAATTGATCCGCTCGGTCATCGGCGTCTGTGCGCTGATGACCTGGTTCCAGTGCCTGAGCATGATGCCGGTCGCCGACGCGACGGCGATCAGTTTCGTGACCGTGCTGTTTGTCACCGTCGGTGCGTCGCTGGTGCTGGGCGAGAAGGTCGGTATCCGCCGCTGGTCGGCGATCGTCGTCGGTTTTATCGGCACGCTGATTATCGTCCGGCCCGGTTCCGGCGTCTTCGGACCCGGCGCGCTGGTCGCCCTGACGTCCACGGTGTTCTGGGCGTCCTCCCTGCTTTGCGTGAAGGTGCTGTCCAGGACCGACAGCAGCGTCACCATGGTGTTCTACGCCAACGTCTATTTCACCGCGTTCTCTTTCATTCCGGCGCTTTTCGTGTGGACGTGGCCGACTTGGGAACAATTCGCCTGGATGGTGCTGATCGGCACCATGGCGATGCTCGGGCACCTGTGCATGGCGACCGCGCTCCGGACCACCAAGGCGACGGTCGTCGCGCCGGTGGATTACACGCGGCTTCTGTGGGCGGCCGGCGCCGGTTACCTGATGTTCGGCGAGTTCCCGGATGTCTGGACATGGGTCGGCGGCACGGTGATTTTTCTTTCGACCGTCTATATCACGTACCGCGAATCGCGCCGCCCGCCGGCGACACCGACGACGCAGGCTACGAACTGAGACTAAGGCGCGGTCTTGTCCTGGACGCTCGGCTTGGTGTGCACCGCCTGTTCGCGGCGCACGATGTAGAACGACGACGCGAAGATCACCAGCGCCCCGGCCCACGTCCAGATGTCGGTCAGTTCGCCGAAGGCAAGCCAGCCGATCAGCACCGCGAACGGCAGGCGCGAGAAATCGACCGCCGCGACGATCGAGACGTCGGTCACCGAGAAGGCCTTGGTCAGGAACAGGTGACCGAGGACCGCGACCGGCCCCGTCGCCACCAGGTAAAGCCACACTTCGGGTTCCGGCCACTGCCAGACGAACAGTGCCGGGATCAGCGCCATCGGCATCATGATCAGGTGCGAGAAGAAAACCACCGTCCACGGGTCGTCGCCCCTGGTGAGCGTTTTGACGATCAGCGCCGAGGTGCCCATGAACACGGCGGACGCGAGCGCGAACCAGCTCCCGGCGCTCATCTCGACGAAGCCGGGGCGAATGATGACGAGCGCGCCTGCGAACCCGATCAGTGTCGCCGTCCAGCGCCTGAGCCGCACCACTTCGCCCAGTACCAGCGCGGCGCCGATGGTGGTGAACAAGGGCGCCGCGAAGCTGAGCGCCGTGACTTCGCCGATCGGGATCAGTGCCAGCGCGTAGAACCACGTCGACATCGCGCACATGCTGCAGCATGCACGCACCAGATAGAGCTTGAACTGCGACGTGCCGAGCGAGCCGATACCCCGGTGCAGGAGCCACGGCAGCATGCACATCCAGGCGAATACGAGACGGCAGAACACGATCTGCATCGGGTCGACGCCGAAATGCGAAATCTGCCGCCCAAGCCCGGACAACGCCGCCAGGAACACGCACGAGGCGATCATCCAGAGCGCACCCTCGAGCGGCCGGTTGACGGTCGGCGGCCGGGGCGGCGCGCTTTTCGCGTCGGGCAGCGTTTCCGCCATCCTCAGTCGAGGTCCAGCGGAAAGATCGGGCGTCTGAGGCGGGTGAAGGGAAGCTTCGAAATGTCCTTGGTGGAAAGCGCGCCGGCGTCGCAGATCAGGATCTCGCGCGCAAGCGGTGCGAAGGCGGCACGGAAGTGCTGCATCGACTTGACAGCCACGATGTCGCGTTCGCGCGGGTCGATGCCGGCGTGGGTGAAGGTCTCGACCTCGGTCAATTGAATGCGGTTCGAGGCGACGACGATCTCCATGCCGCCGACCTTGAACACCGCGGTCGGTCCGAGTTGGTGGGTGACGCCTTTCCAGCGTGGCCCCTGCGCGACGTAAGTGCCGTCGGTGACTTTGGTGACCGTGCCCGTCAGTTCCAGCGGTGCGCCGAAAGCGATGTCGGTCTTGCCGCCCAGGTTGACCGTCACCTCGGCGCCTTCGCCGGCGGTGACCAGTTCGGCGGCGGCGTCCGGATCGCAGATCGTGCCGAAACACGCGTTATCGAATTCGGCCTTCAGCAGCCCCTCCAGCATCAGCGTCGAATCGCCGTACGCCCCGGACCCCGGGTTGTCTGAAAAGTCGGCGACGATGACCGGTCCCGTGCCCGCGCCGTCGGCAAGGAGGCGGCGCAGTTCGGCAACGGTTTCATCGGTCGAAAGGTACGTGTTGGAATCGAAGTGACGGGTTTCCCACGCATAGTCCATGTACTCGTCGGCAATGGCGCGGAATCTCGGGTCCTCGCCGTCGCCGGTGACCGACACCGTCGGCCCGGCTTCGAAAAGGTTGGCCGGCGTGAACCCGGCCTGGACCGAAACCAGCAGCACGCCCGGGTCGGTCGCTTCGAGATCGGCGGCGCGGCCGAGCAGCGCCGTCATCGGGTTATCGGTGGTGGTGCGGCCGTCGTCGAGTCCTTCAATCATGTCGCGCCGGGCGGTGACGCAGACCGGCTTTACCTCGCCGCGCATGGTGCGCTCGAGCACCGCCGCGGCGCGCTTCGAGGTCTCGATCTGGTCGATGTGCGGATAGGTGCGATAGGCGCAGATGATGTCCGCATGCTCGCTCATCAGGTCGGTCACGTTGGCGTGCAGATCGAGCGTGATCGCCACCGGCACGTCGGGCCCGATGATGGCGCGAAGCTGTTTCAGCAGTTCGCCTTCGGCGTCGTCGTAGTCGACCGTCGCCATGGCGCCGTGCAGGTTGATCAGCACGCCGTCGAACGGCCCCTTCGACATCGCCGCGTCGAGGATCGCGCCGGCGCATGCATCCCAGGCGTCGCGCGTTACCGGGCCTGACGGGGTCGCCCAGGCGACGACGGTGCGGACCAGGTCCCAGCCGTATTCGGCGGCGGCTTCCTCGACGCCCGCGGGTTCGATCCTGGCACCGCTGATCTTGGCCGGGACGTCGTCGCCGAACGCCAGCAGGTAATTTTCGAAGTTGGCGCGCGCCGTCGGCAGTTTTGCGAACGCATTGCTCTCATGGCCGAACAGGCCGGTCAGGACACGAAACCTCATGGTCAGTACTCCTGTTCGGACGCGATAAGCGCACCGGAGATGGCGTCGGCGGTTTCGACGGCGAGCGGCCCGAGCTTGGCGGCGGCGTCGGATTGTTTCCAGGCCGGATAGTAGACCGGGATCTGCACGGCGCCGACCGGGCGGCCGCGAAAGTCGACGATGGGCGCGGCGATTGAGATTTCGCGCGGTAACTGTTGCGCATAGGTCGCGGCAAAGCCGCGCCGCCGTGCCTGCTGGACCATCTTCATGATCTTGTCGGGATCGGTCGTGGTCGTCGGAATGCGTTTCGTGAGATCAGAGCGGTCGAGAATTTCCCGCGCCGCGTCGTCGGTCATCCTGGACAGGACGGCGATTCCCGACGCGGAGCAGAACACGGGGATGTGCCGGCCCGGCACGGTCGCCGCGTAAGCCGCCTTCACGTGCGGAATGCGGATCGTGTAGATCATGTCGGTGTCGTCACGCTCGGCTAGGTTGACGGTGGTCTGGTAGACGGACCCCGCCTCGATCAGGCGCGGCATGGCGGCGGCGCCCAGCGCGCTGTGCCGCAGATACGTGTAGGCCATTTCCATCAGCTTGCGCGCGGGACGGTACCGGCGCGTTGAGGTGTCCTTCTCCAGGAAACCGAGCTGATGAAGGGTATTCGAGAAACGCTGCGCCGCGCTTTTGTCGAGACCGGTCCGGAGCGCGATTTCGGTGACGCCCAGCGCCGGAAAATCCTCGCTGAACGCTGCCAGCACGCGAAAACCCTTTTCCAGCGAGCCGACATAGAGCGCGCTGGCGCTCGCCGTCTCCGGGGCCTGTTGGGAATGTTTCGATTTCTCGACAGCCATGCTTGACGCTTTCATTCAGTATTCATAGCATATCGGTATACACTACGAAGTATTGAATATTAATACAAGGCGACAAGGGGCGCCAGACCCCGCAGGGAGTAACGTTTCAAAAAATCGTCTTTGGATCGCTGTTGACCATGGACTCGGCAGCGGATTCATCGAACAATTGGTCCAATCGGGGCGCGTCGAGAGTGCCCCCGCTGATGACATGCGCAATGTCAGTTTAGTCAGGGAGGCGCGAGCAATATGTTTCGCAAAGTACTATCGAGCACAGTTCTGGCAGCGGCGGTAACGCTGGCTGTCGCGCCTGCGGCCTACGCAGGCAAGGCCAACGATGAGTTGGTCTGGACGACGACCCGCGAGGTGGCGGTCGCCGATCCTTACTTCAACAACACCCGTGAACTCGTGATCATGGGCAACACCGTGTGGGACGGCCTGCTGTTCCGCAATCTGAAGACCGGCGAGTACGAGCCGCTGCTGGCGACGTCGTACAAGTGGGTCGACAGCACGACCATCGATTTCGAACTGCGTGACGACGTGGTGTTCCACGACGGCTCCAAGTTCGGTCCGGAAGACGTCGTCTATACGGTGAACTTCGTTTCCGATGCCGACAACGGCGTGCTGACCCAGGCCAACGTGAAATTCCTGAAGTCGGCGGAAAAAACCGGCCCCAACAGCGTTCGTATCCATCTGAAGGAACCGTTCCCGGCGGCGCTGGCCTATTTCGCGCAGACGGTCTTCATGATGCCCGAAGGCCACTATGACAGTGCCAAGGACGGTGCCGACGGCAAGAAGGACTACGGTACGGTCAAGGCCAACGGCACGGGCCCGTACAAGATGGTCAACGTGGTTGCGGGCGACCGTGTCGAGATGGTCCGCAACGAAAACTACTTCAAAAACGGCCCCAAGGGTCAGGCGGCCATCGGCAAGCTGACGTTCCGTACCATCAAGGAAATGAACACCCAGATCGCCGAACTGCTGACCGGCGGTGTCGACTGGATCTGGGACGTGCCGAAGGACCAGGCCGAAAAGTTGGGTGAGCGTGGCGGCACCACGGTGACCAACGCCAAGACCATGCGTATCAGCTACATCGCCTTCGACGTCGACGGCGACAGCGGCGAAAAGGCCTTCACCGACAAGCGGGTCCGCGAAGCCGTGGCGCACGCGATCAACCGCAAGTCGATCGTCGAGAACCTCGTCGGTCCGGCTTCCGTGGTGATCGATTCGGCGTGCCATCCGGACCAGTTCGGTTGCGCGCAGGACGTCAAGAAATGGGACTACAATCCCGACAAGGCCAAGGCGCTTCTTAAGGAAGCGGGTTACGGCGACGGCCTGACGACGGACATCTACGCCTATCGTCAGCGTGAGTTCACGGAAGCCGTGATCGGCGACCTGGCGAACGTCGGTATCCAGGCGAACCTGAAGTTCATGCAGTACCGCGCGCTGCGCGATCTGGTGTGGAAGGGCACGACGCCGCTCCATCACATGACCTGGGGTTCGAACTCGGTGCCGGACATCTCGGCCTCGACCGGTCACTTCTTCTCGGGCGGCAAGGACGACCCGGCGAAGGATCCGGATGTGGTCGAAGCGCTGCAGAAGGGCGATACGTCGACCGACCCGGCTGTCCGCAAGGAAGCGTACAAGAAGGCTCTGTCGATCATTTCGAGCGAGCTCTACTGGCTTCCGATGTTCACGTATGCGAAGTATTACGCATACTCGGAAGACCTCGACTTCACGCCGACCTCGGATGAGATCCCGCGGTTCTATACGGCGAAGTGGAAATAACTGACCGATGTAACGCGGCCGGTGCGGGGGATGCTCCCGCACCGGCCGTGGCATCCGTAATCGGGATTGCCAGGCATGCTTATTTATGCCCTGAAACGGCTCAGCGTCGCGTTGCTGGTGGCGGTGACCGTTTCGCTTTTGACCTTTTCGATGATCTATCTGTCGGGCGACCCGGCGATGGCGCTCGCCGGCGAGAGTGCGACGCAGCAGGATATCGAGAATATCCGCAGGGTTTACGGCTACGATCAGCCGATCATCGTTCAATATATTAACTGGCTCGGGAACGCCCTTCAGGGCAACTTCGGCCATTCGCATTACCTCAAGACCGAGGTTTCGAACGTCATTTTCGACCGCCTTCCGGTCACCATGACCCTCGGCGCCTGCGCGCTCGGCTTCGCGCTCTGCCTTTCGATCCCGCTCGGCGTGCTGGCGGCGATGCGCCCCAACACGTTGATCGACCGTTTCGCGCTGACGCTGGCGGTGGTCGGTCAGGCGCTGCCGAGCTTCTGGTTCGCCTTGATCATGATTTTCCTGTTCGGCGTCAGCCTCAGGTGGCTGCCCATCACCGGCAGCGATTCCTGGCTCAACTTCGTCATGCCGTCGATCGCGCTCGGCTACTACGTCACGCCCGCCGTGATGCGCCTGACCCGTGCCGGCATGATCGAGGTGCTGTCGAGCGATTATATCCGCACCGCGCGCGCCAAGGGGCTCAGGCCCGGCATCGTGCTGTTCAAGCACGCGCTCAGGAACGCCATCATCCCGGTGGTCTCGCTGGCGGCGGTGCAATTCGGTTTCATGCTCGGCGGCTCCATCGTTATCGAGACGATCTTCGCCATCAACGGGCTCGGCCAACTGGCGTGGGAATCGATCCTGCGCGCCGACCTGCCGATGATGCAGGCAATCGTACTGGTACTGTCTTGTTTCTACATCGTGCTGACGTTTACGGCGGATCTGCTGAACGCGTTCCTCGATCCCAGGATCAGGGTGAGCTGACATGAACGAAGCCGTACAACAATCCGAGGACCGGCCGGTGATCGCCGAGCGGACCATCGACGAACCGTCGCCGGCGGAACGCGCCCGCAAGCGCATGCTGAGCCATATCGGTTTCATGTTCGGCATCGTCGTGCTGGGTGTGATCCTCGCCATTGCGTTCCTGGCGCCGCTGATCTCGCCGCACGATCCGCTGGACCAGGAACTGGCCCGCAAGCTGATCCCGCCGATCTGGCACGAGCACCCGAAGGCGACGTGGGTGCATCCGCTCGGCACCGACCAGTTCGGCCGCGATTACCTGTCGCGCCTGATCCACGGCTCGCAGATTTCGCTGTTGATCGGGTTCGCGGCGATGCTGATTTCCGGCGTCATCGGCACCGCCATCGGCGTCGCCGCCGGTTATTTCGGCGGCCGCGTCGACATGGTCGTGAACTTCGTCATCACCACGCGGCTTTCGCTGCCGGTGGTGCTGGTGGCGTTGGCCGTCGTGTCGCTGGTCGGCAATTCGCTATGGATCGTGATCTGGGTGCTGGGACTTCTGATCTGGGACCGTTTCGCGGTCGTTATGCGAAGTACCACGCAACAGGTCCGGAACCTCGATTACGTCGCCGCGGCGCAGGCCATCGGCTGTTCGACGCCGCGCATCATCTTCGCCGAGATCATGCCGAACATCGTCAACAACCTGATCGTCGTCGCCACCGTCGAGATGGCGCACGCGATCATTCTCGAGGCGGCGCTGTCGTTCCTCGGCCTCGGCGTGCAGCCGCCGGCGCCGAGCTGGGGCCTGATGATCGCCGAGGGTAAGAACCACATGCTGTTCGACCCGTGGCTGGTCGGTATCCCGGGGACGGCACTGTTCATCCTGATCCTTTCCATCAATCTGCTGGGCGACGGCATCCGTGACATCACGGCGCCCGAGAACCGGAACTAGGGGGGCGTCATGGGCGAACGCATTCTCGAAGTCGAGAACCTCACCGTCGACATCCCCGTCGGCGGCGGCATGCTGCACGCGGTGCAGGGGATTTCGTTCCACGTCGACAAGGGCGAGACGCTGTGCATCGTCGGCGAATCCGGCTGCGGCAAGTCGCTGACCTCGCTGGCGGTGATGGATCTGCTGCCGCAGAAGGCGATCCGCGGCGCCGGCAAGCTCGAGCTCGCCGGCGAGGACATGCGGAGCGCGGGTGAGCGGCGTATGTCGAACATACGCGGTAACACCATGGGCATGATTTTCCAGGAGCCCATGACCAGCCTCAACCCGGCCTACACCATCGGCAACCAGATGGAGGAGGCGCTCAAGCGCCACCGCAAGGTCTCGACCCAGGAAGCGCGGGACC
This sequence comes from Rhodospirillales bacterium, assembly GCA_051117645.1. GTDB lineage: Bacteria > Pseudomonadota > Alphaproteobacteria > Rhodospirillales > Casp-alpha2 > UBA4479. The sequence goes on along the minus strand of JBNPEI010000014.1, from coordinate 184,400 downwards.
GCGCCATCTATCTGCTGGAAAAGGTCGGCATCACGGCGGCGAGATCGCGCCTCAACCAGTATCCGCATCAGCTCTCGGGGGGGCTTCGCCAGCGCGTTATGATCGCCATGACGCTGATGTGCGGGCCCAACCTGATCATCGCCGACGAACCGACGACGGCGCTCGACGTGACCATCCAGGCGCAGATCCTGCTTCTGCTCGCCGAACTGCAACGCGAATTCAACATGGGCCTGATCCTGATCACCCACGACCTCGGCGTCGTCGCGCGTATCGCCGACCGGGTCGCCGTGATGTATGCGGGCCAGATCGTCGAGCAGGGGACCGCCGATCAGGTCTTCAACCGGCCGACGCACCCCTACACGCAGGGGCTGCTGGACTGCATCCCGATTCCGGGCAAGACCGACCGCGGCAAGCCGCTCGGCTCGATCCCCGGTATCGTGCCGTCGCTGGTCGGGCCGTTCCACGCCTGCCATTTCGCGGATCGCTGCAACTATGCCTTCGCCGAGTGCGTGAAGGGCGATATCGAGATGCGCCCGGGCGCCGAGGAAGGGCACGAGTACCGTTGCCTGCTCGATCACGAAACCTGCCGGGCGCATGCCCAGAAACGGGGGGTCGCATGACCGAAACCGTCATCAGCGCCAGAGACGTCACCAAGACGTTCATGATTTCCGCCGGGGCGTTCCGCGGTAAGAAGCCGCTGCACGCGGTCAACGGCGTGTCGCTCGATGTCGAGCGGGGCGATGTGCTGGCGCTCGTCGGCGAGTCCGGCTGCGGCAAGACCACGTTCGCCAAGATTTTGCTGGGCCTGCTCGCGCCGACCCAGGGCACTATCGAATTCGGCGGCGAGCCGGTCGCTGGGATCGAACGCCTGAAACTGGCAAAGATGGTGCAGCCGATTTTCCAGGACCCGTATTCGTCGCTCAACCCGCGCAAGTCCATCGGCTCGATCATCACGCTGCCGCTCAAGGTGCAGGGCGACCCGAACCCGGACACCTGGCGCCGCCGCGCCGAGGAAATGATGGAACTGGTCGGCCTGCCGCCGCGTCTGTTCGAGAATTTCCCGAACCAGCTTTCCGGCGGCCAGCGTCAGCGCGTCGCCATCGCGCGTGCGCTCATCAACCGCCCGGAGGTGGTGATCTGCGACGAGCCGACGTCGGCACTCGACGTTTCGGTGCAGTCGCAAATCCTCAATCTGCTGCAGGACCTCCGCAAGGAACTGAACCTGACCTACATCGTGATCAGCCACAATCTGGCCGTGGTCGAGCATATCGCAACGCGGGTTTCGGTCATGTACCTGGGCCGTATCGTCGAGCAGAAGGACACGGAAAGCCTGTTCGCGTCGCCCGAGCATCCCTATACCAGGGCGCTCCTGGAATCCGTGCTGACGCCGGACCCGTCGCTCGACGTGCCGGATACACAATTGGGCGCGGCCTATCCGAATCCGGTCGACCCACCGCCGGGTTGCACTTTCAATCCGCGTTGCGCGCAGGTCATGGATCACTGCTCGGTGATCGAACCGAAGAAGATCCCGAGCGGCAACGGCTTCGTGCAGTGTCATCTCTATGACGAGAACGAGGGGCGCGGGAGGGCCGCGTCATGACGACCCGCACCGACGCCATCGCAAACGCGCTGGCGTGGTTCGATGACGACGCCGGCTACTTCAAGACGCTCTCAGACCGCGTTGCGGTACCGACCGAAAGCCAGGAGCCCTCGCAGCTTCCGGAACTTTACCGATACCTGAACGAGCTGATCGCCCCCGATTTCGAAGACATGGGTTACGAGACCGAAGTCTATGACAATCCCATCGACGGTGGCGGTCCGGTGCTGCTGGCGACGCGGATCGAGGACGAGGACCTGCCGACGATTCTCGGCTACGGTCACGGCGATACCGTGCGCGGCCAGGCGGATCGCTGGACCAAGGGCGAGGGACCGTGGAAATTGTCGCGCGATGGTGACCATGTCTACGGCCGCGGCACGGCCGACAACAAGGCGCAGCACACGACGCACATGGGCGCCATCAAGGCGGTGCTGGACACCCGCGGCAAGCTCGGTTTCAACTCCAAGTTCATGGTCGAGACCGGTGAGGAGAACGGATCGAAGGGTCTCAAGGACCTGGTTGCGCAACAGAAGGACGACTTCATGGCGGATGCGTATTTCGCCTCCGACGGGCCGCGCGTCAGCGTGTCGCGTCCGAACCTGACGCTGGGCAACCGGGGCTGCATCAACTTCGACCTGATGGTCGACTGCCGCGACGGCGGGCACCATTCCGGCAACTGGGGCGGGCTGCTGTCGAACCCGGGCGTCATCCTTTCGCATGCGCTCGCCACCATTGTCGATCAAAAGGGGCGTATCCTCGTCGACGCGCTGAAGCCGCCGCCGATTTCAAACTCGGTGCGCGACGCGCTCAAGGGCATCGCCCGCGACGGCGGCGCCGAGGCGCCGGAGATCGACGAGGAATGGGGCGAGCCGGGACTGACCAGTGCGGAGAAGGTCTATGCCTGGAACAGCTTCGAGGTGCTGGCGTTCACCACGGGCAATCCGTCGAACCCGGTCAACGCGATTCCGCCCAAGGCGCGCGCCAACTGCCAGCTTCGCTTCGTCGTCGGCACGGATTACATGAACCTGCGCCAGAACCTGCGCAAGCATCTGGACGCGCACGGCTTCGAGATGGTGCAGATCGTCGACCCGCCGCCCGGCAACGACGCCATCTTCCTGGCGGCGCGGACGCCGCCGGACCATCCCTGGGCGGAATGGGTAAAAGGCGCGGTCAAGCGGACCACGGGCGAAATACCCGACGTGATGCCGAATTCCGGCGGGTCGATCTGCAACGACGTCTTTCAGGACGTGTTGCAGATTCCATTCGTGTGGATGCCGCTCAGCTACACCGGCTGTTCGCAGCACGCGCCGGACGAGCACATTCTGTGGTCGCTGACCCGGGAAGGCATGGAACTGGTGACCGGCGTCTATTGGGACCTTGGCGAACAGGAGACGGCATACCGGCCATGACAAAGGAAGCAGCTCTTCACAGCATTGACGATTATTTCCAAGGCGGCGGGTTCATGGACGACCTGGCGCGCCGCGTCGCGATCCGGACGGAAAGCCCCGAACCGGAAAAGCGCCCGGAACTCTATCGTTATCTCGAGGAAGAAATGACGCCGTACCTCGAGGCGTTCGGTTTTGCTTGCGAGGTCTATGAAAATCCACGCGAGGGGCTGATGCCGTTCCTGGTCGCCAGGCGCCATGAGGGCGATGACCTGCCGACGGTCATGACCTATGGCCACGGCGACGTGGTGCGCGGCTACGACGACCAGTGGCGTGACGGCCTGAAGCCGTGGGAGATCGTCGTCGAGGGCGAGCGCTGGTATGGCCGCGGCACCGCCGACAACAAGGCGCAGCACACCATCAACCTGGCCGCCATGAAGCATGTTCTGGAGACGCGCGGCAAGCTCGGCTTCAACGTGATCGCGCTGATCGAAACCGGCGAGGAAAGCGGCTCGCCCGGCTTAAAGGAATTCTGCGAACAGTATAAAGAGTTGTTCAAGGACGCGGATGTTTTCATCGCTTCGGACGGGCCGCGTCTGGCCCCGGAGAAGCCGACCGTGTTCATGGGGTCGCGCGGTGTGTTCAATTTCACCATGACGCTGGAATGCCGCGACGGCGGTCACCATTCCGGGAACTGGGGCGGCCTGCTTTCCAATCCCGGTGTCATCATGGCGCATGCGCTGGCGACGATCACCGACGCCAAGGGCAAGATCCTGATCGAGGATTGGCGTCCCGAGCCGATGTCGAATTCCGTGCGCCGCGCGATTTCTAAGCTCAAGGTCGGCGGCGGCGACGATGCGCCCGAGATCGATCCCGACTGGGGCGAGCCGGGCCTGACGCCGGAAGAAAAAGTGTTCGGCTCCAACACCTTCGAAATCCGGGCGTTCGAGTGCGGCAATCCCAGGAACCCGGTCAACGCGATTCCGCCGCGCGCGGTGGCCTACGGCCACATCCGCTACGTGGTCGGCACCGACCCGCACAATTTCATCCCGGCACTCCGCAAGCACCTGGATGCGCACGGGTTCCAGGACATCCAGCTTGAGCCCGAACGCGACTTCATGTACGCGACGCGCCTCGATCCGGACCATCCGTGGGCGCAGTGGGCGATCTCTTCCATCGGCGAAACGACGGGCGAGGAAGTCGCCGTGCTGCCGAACCTGGGCGGTACGCTGCCCAATGACTGCTTCGCCGAGGTGCTCGGCCTGCCGACGATCTGGGTGCCGCATTCCTACGCCGGGTGCTCGCAGCACGCCCCCAACGAACACGTGCTGGCGCCGGTCTGCCACAGCGCGCTCCGGATCATGACCGGGCTTTGGTGGGATCTGGGCGACGGCAAGACGCCGATGGCGGCGTGAGGAGACAACCATGACCGAACTTTGCGATCTGACCGCCATCGAACTGCGCCGCCGCATCGGCTCGAAGGACATATCGCCGGTCGAGTTGACGGAAAGCTGCATCGGCCGCATCGAGGCGGTGAACCCCGCCGTCAACACCATGGTCTCGACGTGTTTCGAGCGCGCCATGGACGAAGCGAAAGCCGCCGAGCGGGCGGTCATGGACGGCGATTACCTGGGCGTGCTGCACGGACTCCCGATCGGCATCAAGGACCTGGAGGCAACCGAGGGACTCAGGACCACTTTGGGCTCCAAGCTCTACGAGGACAACGTCCCGGCGGCGGACCAACTGTCGGTCGCCAACGTCCGAGACGAGGGCGCCATCGTCGTCGGCAAGACCAACACGCCGGAATTCGGCGCCGGCGCCAACACCCGTAATCTCGTGTTCGGCGCGACCGGCAACCCGTTCGATCCGGAAAAGACCTGCGCCGGATCGTCGGGCGGCTCCGCCGTGGCGCTGGCCACGGGCATGGTGCCCATCGCCAGCGGCTCGGATTACGGTGGCAGTCTCAGGACGCCGGCGGCGTTCTGCGGCATCGTCGGCTTTCGCCCGACGCCGGGGGTGGTCCCGGCGGAAGCGAAGCCCGCCGGCCTGTTGCCGTTCTCGGTGCTGGGACCGATGGGCCGCAACGTCGCCGATGCGGCGCTGCTGCTTTCGGCGCAAGCCTCGGCCGACGCCCGCGACCCGTTCTCCGGCGATCTCGACCCGGCATTGTTCGAGCCCATGCGCGATGCCGATCTCGGTTCCATGCGCGCCGCGATTACGCCCGACCTGGGTTGCGCGCCGGTCTCCAAAGCCAACCGGACGCTGTTCAAGGCGCGCACGGATTCGTTCCGGCATGTGTTCGCCGAGGCCCAGGACCGGGCCCCGGACTTCACCGGCGTGCACGAATGTTTCGAAGTGCTGCGCGGCGTCGTGTTCGTCGGCGCGCACGGCGAGCGGGTCAAGAATCACCGTGACAAGATCAGCCCTAACGTCATCGACAACGTCGACCGCGGCCTGCAGTACAACCTCGAAGACGTCGCCAAGGCGCACCTGACGCAGACCAGGATCGCGCGCGCCTGGATCGCGCTCCTCGACGAGGTCGACTGCGTGATCTGCCCGGCGGCAAGCGTCACGCCGTTTCCGCACGCGGAATGGTATGTCGCCGAGATCGACGGCGAAAAGATGCCGACCTACATGCGCTGGCTGGCGCTTTCCTATGCGCCGACCATGGCCATGGCGTGCGGCTGCGTGCTGCCGTGTGGTGTCGACGAGCACGGCATGCCGTTCGGCATCCAGGTGCTCGGTGCGCCCGGCCGCGACCGGCAGGTGCTGGAAATCGCCGCCGCGCTGGAACGGGTGCTTGCAGCCAACCCGGAAACCGCGCGGCCGTTACCGAACCTGGCCGCGCTAAGCAAATAGAGACGACGAAGGACTTTGCCGCGATGAAACTGTTCACCGCGTGCCTCGGCACGGAAACCCACACCACGGCACCGCTGCCGACCGACCTCGCGGCGTTCGAGAACTCGCACCTGGTGCGGAATGGCGAGCACGGCGACGTGCCGCATATGTTCGGCGCGCCTTTGGTGATCTGGCGCGAGCACGCCAGGAAACGCGGCTGGGAGGTGGCGGAAAGCCTGTCCGCGTTCGCAACGCCGTCCGGCATCACGGTCCGCAAGGTCTACGAGGACCTTCGCGATGAAATCCTCGCCGATCTCAAGGCGGCGATGCCCGTCGACGGCGTGATGCTCAGCCTGCACGGCGCCATGGTTGCGGACGGCTACGACGACTGCGAGGACGACCTCGTGCACAGCATCCGCGAAATCGTCGGCCCTGAAATTCCGCTCGGTGTCGAGTTCGACCTGCACTGCCACATTACCCGGCGCTTCACCGAGGAAGTGAACGCGCTGGTGATCTACAAGGAATATCCGCATACCGACTCGCGCGAACGCGCCGAGGAGTTGTGGCGGATCATGGAGGCGACCTTCGACGGCACCTGCAAGCCGATGATCTCCAGCTTCGATTGCCGCATGATCGGTTGCTACCACACGACGCGCGAGCCGATGCGTTCCTTCGTCGACCGGATGACCTCGCTGGAGGGCAAGGACGGCGTGCTTTCGGTCTCGCTCGGCCACGGCTTTCCGTGGGGCGATGTGCCTGCCGAAGGAACGCGGGTTATCGTCGTCACCGACAACAACAAGGCCTACGGCGACGAATTGGCCGAGAAACTCGGCCGCGAGCTCTGGCAACTCCGGGACGAGATCACACCGCGCTACGTCGATATCGAGACGGCGCTCACCGACGCGCTCGCCGACAAGGAAGGGCCGGTCGTGATTGCCGACATGGCGGACAATCCGGGCGGCGGCGGCCCGGGCGACAGCACTTTTATCGTCCGGCGCATGCTTGAACGCGGGATCGGCATGGCTTGCGTCGGCGGCATCTGGGACCCGGTCGCGACAGGTATCTGTGTCGGCGCCGGCGTTGGGGCGAAGTTCCAGATCCGGCTCGGCGGCAAGATCGGCCCGGTATCGGGCGACCCGCTGGATCTCAAGGTCGAGGTGAAGAACGTCATCCGCGATGCCTACGTCAAAAGCCTCGGCGGCTCGCAGCGCTATCTCGGGGACGCGGCGTGGCTGCACGCGGAGGGGATCGATTTCGTCGTGCACTCGGCGAGAACGCAGAACAACCACCCGCACTTCTTCGAAGCGCTCGGCATCGATCCGGCCGAGCGGCGGATCGTCGTCGTCAAATCCATGCAGCATTTCCATGCGGAATATTCGAAGATCGCCAAGAAGATTATCTATTGTGCCGCGCCGGGCACGCTCGAATGGGACATGACCAAGGTCTCGCACGAAAAGATCGCGCGTCCGGTCTGGCCCATAGACGACGATCCATGGGCGACGAACGCCGAACGTCCGTGGTAGAACGGACCGCATGAAAAAATGGTTGAAGGTTGCCGGCGTCAACGCGCTTGTGTTGATCGCCGGGCTCCTGATTGCGGAACTGGTCTTCGGCAACTGGCTGTTTGGGCCCGACTACCGGCAAATGAACATCCCGCGCAATACGGTCCGGGTGTTCGACGTCGATACCCTTTATCCCGGTGGCGGGTCGATCACCTATACCCGGGACGAACACGGCCTGCGCGGCCACTACAAGAATGTCGGCGATATCGATATCCTGACCCTCGGCGGCAGCACGACGAACCAACTCTACGTCGATGACGAGAAGACCTGGCAGGCGGTGCTCGGCCGTGCCTTTGCCGGCGCCGGGCGGGACATAAGCGTGGTCAATGCTGCCGTCGACGGTCAGTCGACCCGCGGCCACATCGCGGTGTTCGAACGCTGGTTTCCGCTGATCGAGGGATTGCAGGCGGACCGCGTCCTGGTCTACGCGGGGATCAACGACATCGCCGTCACCGGCCATGAACAATATGACGAGATGCGTTCGCCGGATCCGGCGCGGCGGTTCTCGGCCGCAATCAAGAACAAGAGCGCGGTCTACGAACTATACAAGGTGATCCGCGGCGTGCTGGCCGCGCACGACGCGCACGTGGTGCATGGCGATGGACCGCGCACCGGCCTCACGTGGGAGAAATGGCAGCCCGCAGGCCGGGACTTCGAGGCACTGCCCGAACTGGCCGACCGGCTACAGGCCTACGAAGGCAGGCTGCGCACCCTGACGAAGAAGATCCGGGATTTCGGCGCCGAAGCGATCTACGTCACGCAACCCAGCGCCGATTTCCGCATTCGCGACGGCTGGATCTGGTTGCCGGCCGGCAAGGAAAGGGATGAGGCGGAACAGTATTTCCGCCAGCTTGACGCGTTCAACCGCATGACCATGCGGGTGTGCCGCGAGCTGGGTGCAATTTGCATCGATCTCGCGCGCGGTTTGTCCTTCGAAGACGCCGATTTTTACGACCGTGTGCACAACACGGACACGGGTGCGGCCAAGGTCGGCCAGTACCTGTTCGAAGCGCTCAAGGACAGACTTTAGACTTACAAGGGCAGGCGGATCCAGACCCGCAGCCCACCCATCGGGGAATCTTCCAGTCTGATCTCGCCGCCGTGCCCCTGGATGGCGTCGCGCGCGATCGAAAGACCCAGGCCGACGCCGCCGGTGCCGGGATTGCGGGATGTTTCGAGGCGGTAGAACGGCCGGAATACCTCGGCACGCTGCTCTTCCGGAATGCCCGGACCGTCGTCGTCGATGACGATTTCGACCCCTTCACCGCGCACGCCGGCGCGTATCGAGATATGTTCCGCGTAGCGCATGGCGTTCTCGATCAGGTTGGTGATACAGCGGCGCAGCCCGTTCTGGCGAACCGTTACGTCGATCCGGCCTTCGGTGTGCAGGTCGATACGTGCATTGCGCCGTCGCGCCTGTTCGGCGACGTCCAGCAGCAGTATTGAAAGATCGGTCTGCTCCGGCACCTCGCTGCCTTCGCCGCGCGCGAAGGCGAGATAGCCTTCGAGCATGCGCTCCATCTCGGCGATGTCGTCCTTGAGGGCCACCGCATCGTCGCTCGCGCCGCTCATCTCGAGCTGCAGCTTCATGCGCGTGAGCGGCGTGCGCAGATCGTGCGAGACGCCGGAAAGCATGTCGGTACGCTGGGCGATCTGGCGGCGGATACGGTCGCGCATGGCAAGAAAGGCGCTCGCCGCCTGGCGTACTTCGGTCGCGCCTTCGAGTTTGAAGGTTTCGACGGCGCGGCCCTTGCCGAAGTTGTCGGCTGCGGTGGCAAGCCGGCGGATCGGTTTTACCTGGTTGCGCATGAATATCATGGCTACCGCGAACAGGATCAGCGAGGTGCCGACCATCCAGATGACGAAGACATAGGTCGTCGAACTGAAAAGCCGTTTCCGGGTCGTTTCGATCCTGAGCACGCCGTCGGCGAGTTGCACCTCGATGATCACATCGTCTTCCAGGCTCGTGGTGTCCAGCACAAACGGCTTGTTGACGAACGATTGCAGTGACGCCGCCAGCATTTCTTCCAGCAGGCCTTCGGGCTGCGGCGGTTTGTTCGGCAGAATACGGCCCTCGTCGAACGTGGTGCTGAACTCCATATGCTGCGCCGACATCGAGAAAATCCAGTCGCGGTTCTCCGGGCCCGGATAGCGGCGCATCAGCGAGATGATCATCGACGTATCGCCGGCCACCGATTTGGCGAGACGCAGCGTCACCTTGTCCCAGTGGCTTTCGAAGAAGATGATCGCCGAGACCACCTGCAGCAGCACCAGGGGCGTGACAATGATCAGCAACGACCGGCCGAGCAGCGACTTCGGCAGATAGCGCTTGATCGACTGGCTCAGGGGCCGGCGCGCCGCCTCGTTCATCGATTGTCGGGCCACAGCACATACCCCTTGCCGCGCACGGTCTTCAGAAACCTGGGTTCGCGCGGATCCGCCTCGATCTTGCGGCGTAGGCGCGTCACCTGCACGTCGATGGCGCGGCCCTCGCCGCCGGCCGCGGTGGCTTCGATCAGCCGGTCGCGGGACATCACCTGGCCGCATGTGCCGGCAAGCGCGCGCAACAGCGCCACCTCGACCTCGGTCAGGTGCACGCGGCGGCCACGCCGCCGCATTTCGCCGCGTTCGAGGGAAAACACCGCGTCGCCGAAGATAAGCTCTCTGGGTTGGGCCGGTTCCGGGCGGGCGCGTTTCAGAATCGAATGGATGCGCAGTACCAGTTCACGCGGCTCGAACGGTTTGGTCAGATAATCGTCGCCGCCCTTCTCGAGACCACGGATTCGGTCTTCGGATTCGCTCATCGCCGTCAGCATCAGGATCGGGATGTTGTTGCTCGCACGCAGTCTTTCCGCGAAATCGAGACCGCTTTCGCCCGGCATCATCAGGTCGAGCACGATCAGGTCGAAGGCGAGGCTCGACATCCGCCGCCGGGCTTCGGCGGCATCCGCCGCCGGGGTGACCATGAAACCGTTGTCGCCGAGGTATTTCGCCAGCAGCGTGCGCAGCCGGTCGTCGTCGTCGACGACCAGTACGTGCGGCATCTCCTCGGGGTTGGCCTCGTTCATGAGGTCATTCTAACGCGCCGGATGGCGGGGGTCATGCGGAACCGACGCGGGCGTCTCAGCCGCCGTCGATATCGCGGCGCACGACGCGGCCACGGTCGCCTTCGTTGATCAGGCCGCGCAGTACGGTACGGAATCCGGCAACGGCGTCGGCGCCGGCGTGGCGGTAGGCCTCGGCGATATGGCGGCTTTGGCGCTGCGTCAGTTCGGTTTCCAGCGCACGGCCCTTGTCGGTCAGATAGAGACGGCGGCGGCGGCGGTCGTCCGGGTCCGTCACCTGGTTGACGAAGCCCTCGTCGACCAACTGGCTCAGTACGCGGGACAGGCTTTGCTTGGTGATCTTCAGGATCGCCAGCAGTTCGCCGACGGTGATCCCCGGGTTGGCACCGACGAAATAGATGATGCGGTGATGGGCGCGGCCGAAACCGTAGCCTTCCAGCACCGCGTCGGCTTCGCCGGTGAAATCGCGGTAGGCGAAAAACAGCAGCTCGATCGCCTCGCGCAGGTCCTCGTCCCGGAGAAAAAGCGGGTTGGCGCGGGGTCGGCCACGTGACGGTTGATCGGACATACCGGACTTTCCCGGAGCACGGTTTGCAAGTCAAGAAAATTGGTCAGTGTTATTGACATATATGCTGGAAACTGATACGTGACGCAATATCCAAGTTACAGTGAGTCAAGATACGAAAGAATATTACAATGTCTGGTCCAAACTTTGCCGATCGTGACGGGAAGATCTGGTTCAACGGCGCCTTCGTCGAATGGCGGGACGCCAAGGTTCACGTGCTGACACATGGTCTGCACTACGCGTCGTCGGTCTTCGAGGGCGAGCGCATGTACGGGGGGACGATCTTCAAGCTGCGCGAGCACACCGAGCGCCTGTTCTATTCCGCCGGCGAACTCGGTTTCGAGCTTCCCTATAGCGCCGACGAAATCGACGCCGCCTGCATCGAGACCTGCGAGGTCAACGGCATCACCGACGGCTATGTCCGTCCGGTCGCCTGGCGCGGCAGTGAAATGATGGGGGTATCGGCGCAGAGCAACAAGATCAACGTCGCCATCGCAGCGTGGGAATGGCCGTCTTACTTCTCGCCGGAAGCGCGCATGAACGGCATCAAGCTGCAGATATCCAAGTGGAAGCGGCCGAGCCCGGAGACCGAACCGGTGCACGCCAAGGCGGCGGGGCTTTACATGATCTGCACGCTTTCCAAACACACCGCCGAAGCCGCCGGTTTCCAGGATGCGCTGATGCTGGACTGGCGCGGCCGGGTTGCCGAGGCGACCGGCGCCAACATCTTTTTCGTCATGCCCGACGGTAAACTGCACACGCCGACGCCGGACTGCTTCCTCGACGGCATCACGCGCCGTACGGTGATCGATCTCGCCCGGAAACGCGGTATCGAGGTCGTCGAGCGCGCCATCATGCCGGAAGAAATGGCCGACGCGTCGGAATGCTTTTTGACCGGTACCGCAGCCGAAGTGACGCCGGTCAGTGTCATCAGCGACTACACCTTCACGCCGGGCGAAATCTGCCGGCAGATGATGGAGGATTACGACCGCGTCGTCGGCAAGGCCAAGGCCGAAGCCGCCGCCTGACGGCAGAAAGAACCGCGAATTCCAAAGCCGCCGCGACGGGTCTCCCCAAGCGGCGGTTTTTTCGTGCAACACTCTTTACAAACATTTGAACACTTGTTTGAATGTTTGGCATGTCAAATGTCGTTCCCGTTCCGGTGCCTGACGGCACGCCCGATCTCGACACGCGGCGCGAGATTGCCGACCTGTTCCGCATTCTCGGTGACCCGACGCGGCTCGGCATCGTTTACGCGTGTCTGGATGCGCCGATGGCGGCCGGTGACATCGCAGGCAAACTCGAAATTTCGCCCTCGCTCGCCAGCCATCACCTGAGGCTGCTGCGCGCGGCGCGGCTGGTCAGGGCCGAACGTCAGGGCAAGCACGTTTATTACAGTGCCGCCGACGATCACGTCAGCCGTGTGCTTTCCGACATGGCCGAACATGCCGCCGAGCCGGTCGAGGAGGAGCACCTGTGAGCGCCTGCTGTCACGATCACGGGCCCGAACTCGATAAAGGGGCGACGGTCGCGCAGCGCCGTGCGCTGTGGGCGGCACTGATCATCAACGCTGCCATGTTCGTCGTCGAAATGACCGGCGGCCTGTTCTCGAAGTCCGTCGGCCTGCAGGCCGACGCCGTCGACTTCTTCGGCGATGCGGCCAATTACGGTCTGTCCCTGGCCGTCCTCGGCATGGGACTGGCGATCCGGTCCCGGGTCGCGCTTATCAAGGGCATCACCATGCTGGCATTCGGCCTCTGGGTCGCGGGCGCGCTTGTCTACCATGCGCTTCACGGCTCGGTGCCGTCGGCGCCGGTGATGGGCGCGATCGGGCTCGTAGCGCTGATCGCCAATGTGGTCTGCGCCGCGATCCTGTTCCGCTTCCGCGGCCATGACGCCAACATGAAATCGGTCTGGATCTGCTCCCGGAACGACGCCGTTTCGAACATTGCCGTGATCATCGCCGCCAGCGGTGTCTGGGCGTCCGGCAACGGCATCCCGGACCTTGTCGTCGGCGGCCTGATCGGCGCGCTTGCCGTTTGGGGCGGGATAACTGTCATCCGGGCGGCGCGCGAGGAGCACTGGAGCGTTCACGCCGCGCACAATTTCCAACCGCGCCCCAGCGAAGCCGGCGACGACTAGGGCCGGACGCCCGCCGGGCGCTGCCCGATTGATCCATCACAATGCGTTAACGAAACTGTTTTTATAGTGTCGCCCTGCGATCAACTGCAGGAGACGACGTATGTCCGAACCGAAACCCAACCCCGTCCCGGGTATAGATGCCTATGCACCGGCGGAAATCGCCGTTCGCGTCGAGAATGCCGGCGTCGCCAAGGCGGCCCTGTCGCCACTGCGGACGTTCGTGCTGGCGCTTTTGGCGGGCGCGTTCATCGCCTTCGGTGGCATGCTGTTCACGCTGGTGATGACCGGAAGCGGCCTCGGCTTCGGGCCGGGGCGGTTGCTCGGGGGAGTCGCGTTTTCGCTCGGCCTGATTCTCGTCGTCGTCGCTGGCGCGGAGCTTTTTACCGGCAATAACCTGATCGTCATGGCGTGGGCCGACCGGAAAGTGTCGACGGCGGCGCTGATGCGGAACTGGGGAATCGTGTTCGCGGGAAACGTCGTCGGCAGCATCGGCATGGCGGTGCTGGTGGCGCTATCGGGGACGCTCGATCTCGGCGGCGGTGCCGTCGCCGGTACGGCGAAAGCCATTACCGAGGCCAAGGTTGCGCTCGACCCGCTGCAGGCGTTCGTGCGCGGGCTCCTCTGCAACGCACTCGTCTGTCTTGCCGTCTGGCTCTGCTTCGCGGCTCATTCCGTCACCGACAAGATTCTCGCCATCATCTTTCCAATTGCGGCCTTCGTGGCGCTCGGTTTCGAGCATTCGGTCGCCAATGCGTACCTTATTCCGATCGGTTACCTGGCGGGGGCGGATGTTGACATATATGATGCGCTCGCCAACATGGTGCCCGTCACAATTGGCAACATCGTCGGTGGCAGCGTGTTCGTGGCCCTTGTTTACTGGGTGGTTTACCTGCGAAAAAATTAGCGGGACGGGGCCGAATCGTCGGGAATTGATTTGTGTTTAGCGCAATAAGTGCGTATATATTCTCGAATCCGGGCATAAACACAGATTTTCCAACAATTTCGTGCTCGCGATAGACTCAAGGGGCGCAGGCGTCGACGTGGACATTCTAATCAATATTTTCGGTGGCGTGGCATTGATGCTCTGGGGCATCCGCATGGTGCGCACCGGTGTAATGCGTTCGTTCGGCGCCGAACTCCGCCGCGCGCTGTCGCTGACCGCGGGTAAACCGGTGCGCGGATTTACCGTCGGGTTCGGGGTCACGGCGATCCTGCAAAGCTCGACCGCGACGGCGCTGATTCTGTCGTCCTTTGCCGGGCGCGGGCTGATCGGCGGCGCGGCGGCGCTGGCCATCATCCTCGGTGCCGATCTGGGGACGACGATGGTCGTTCAGGTACTGTCGTTCGATCTGCACTGGCTGTCGCCGCTGTTGATCGGCTTCGGTGTCATCGCCTTTCTGTCGTCCGAGGCGAGCCGCCGCCGCGCGCTGTCGCGTGCCGCCATCGGCCTCGGCCTGATCCTGTTGGCGCTGCAACTGATCGGCCAGGCCTCGGTACCGCTCCGCACCAACGAGAGCCTGTCGCTGGTCCTGCAGCCGCTCACCGACGAGGTGCTGCTGGCGGTCCTGCTGACCGCGGTGCTGACCTGGCTCGCGCATTCCAGCGTCGCCGTGGTGCTGTTCGTGATGTCGCTTGCGGCGTTGCAGGTGCTGAGCATGCAGCTCGCGCTTTCCATGGTGCTCGGTGCCAACCTCGGCGGTGCGTTCATCCCGGTGGTGGCAACGCTGGGCGAAAAACCGGCCGGGCGCCGGGTCGCGCTCGGCAACCTGATCATGCGCGGGACCGGGGCGCTCGCCTGCGTCGCGCTACTGCCTTACGTGCAGCCGTACCTGGCGATGGCCGGCGACCACCCGGCGCGGATGATCGCCAACTTCCATACCGCCTTCAATATCGGGCTCGCGCTGGTGTTTCTGCCGCTGGTCGTTGCCGTGCACCGGCTGACGGAACGCCTGATCGCCGATACTCCGGCGACCGAGGATGATGGCGGGCCGCGCTATCTCGACCCGACATCCATGGACACGCCGTCCGTGGCGCTGGCCTGCGCCTCCCGGGAAGCGCTCAACATGGGCGATACCGTGCGCGACATGCTGGCGCGCAGCCTCGATGCGTTCCAGGGCACCGACACGACGATGGTGCGAGAGATCGAGAAATCCGACGATGCCGTCGACCGGCTGCACGAGGCAATCAAGCTCTACCTGACGCGGGTATCGAAGGAAGAGTTGGACAAGGACGAGAGCGAGCGCAACATCGAGGTGCTGAGTTTCACCACCAACCTGGAACACATCGGCGACATCATCGACAAGAACCTGATGGACCTCGCCGCCAAGAAGATCAAGAAGCGCGCCAGTTTTTCCGATCAGGGATTGCAGGAACTTCAGGCGTTCCACACCCGCATCCTCGAGAACTTCGATCTCGCCATGAACGTGTTCATGTCGGGCGACGTGGAAATGGCGCGCATGCTGATCCGCCAGAAGGTCGCGGTGCGCGACCTGGAGCGGAGCTATTCCGAGAACCATTTCGGGCGGATCGCCGAAGGGCGTACCGATTCCATCGAGACCAGCGCACTGCACCTGGACGTGCTCCGCGACCTGAAGCGGATCAACGGCCACCTGACCTCGGTCGCCTACCCGATCCTCGACCGGGCCGGGGAACTGGTGGAAAGCCGTCTCAAGGAGCAGGCCGAGGAAGCCCGCGACCGCACGCGCCGGGTGCACCCCTGCGCGCCGAACGAGGCGCCGTCGTCCTGACCTAGATTCGTTTCAGCGTTTCCGGATCGCGTTTGCCGCCGTAGAAGATATCGAGCGCGTCGGCGAACAGCGGCAATCCGCCCGCCGCCTCGAACAGCGTCATGGATGAGCGGAACTTCACGGCGTCGATGCCGCCGAAGATAGCCTCCGGGCGCTTGGTTTTGTGACGCAGCACGAGGCGTGTCGCCTCGTCGAGCCGGCCTGACAGTTTGTCATGTTTCAAGTACGCCTGGGCCGCCGCCAGCGACGGCAACGCGTAGCGGATCGCCGTCGGGCTCCGGCCGAGTCCCTCGATCTGCGGAAACACGAACCACATCCAGTGCGTGAGCTTGTGGCCGGCGGTCAGTTCCGCGGTAACGCGCGGCCAGACCGGGTCCTGCGCGGCGACGAACCTCTCGAGGTCGAAGGGGTCCGCCATGCGGACCTAGAACGAATCCTTGCGCCGCCGCACCTCGGCGAAAACGTCGACGATGTCGGCGCCCTGCATGCCGAGAGTCGCCTGGATGTCTTCGCTGGCCGGTCTCAGGAACGGGTTGGTCTTGCGCTCCTGCGCCAGCGTCGACGGCACGGTCGGGATGCCGCGGGCGCGCTTGTCGTCGACGTCCTTCATGAGTTGGATCAGGTCGTCGTTGTGCGGTTCCACGGTCAGCGCGAAACGGCCGTTGGTCTGGGTGTATTCGTGCGCGCAGTAGACGCGGGTGTCGCCGGGGAGCGGGTCGAACTTGGAAAGCGAATCGACCATCTGCGCCGGTGTCCCTTCGAACAGGCGTCCGCACCCCATGACGAACAGCGTGTCGCCGCAGAAAAGCGCGTCCGAGTCCTCGAACCAGTAGGCGATGTGCCCGCGGGTGTGGCCGGGCACGTCGAACACCTGCGCCGTGGCATTGCCCATGGTATAGGTATCGCCCTCGCCGACCTCGACATTGATGCCGGGAATACGGTCCCGGTCGGCACGGGGGCCGACGATGGTGCAGCCGGTGGCGTTCTTGAGTTCCATGTTGCCGCCGGTGTGGTCGCCGTGATGGTGCGTGTTCAGGATGTGCGTGAGCGTCCAGCCGGTTTGTTCGAGCGTGTCCATCACCGGACCGGCGACGGCCGGATCGACGACGGCGGTCGCCTCCGTCTCCGGGCAGTGCGCCAGATAGACGTAATTGTCGTTCAGGACCGGGATCTGCTTGATTTCCAGCTTGCTCATGACATGTCCCCTCAAAGTGCGAACCCCGCCGTTTCGGGCGGGGTCCGGGAAAGTCGAACGTGACCCCAGCGGGTCGGGTTACAGGTTCTGTTCAATCCACTGCTGCAACTGGTTCTTCGGCAGCGCGCCGACCTTGGTGTCGGCAACCTCGCCGTCCTTGAACAGCATCAGCGTCGGAATGCCCCTGACGCCGTAGTTGCTGGGCGTTTCCGGATTGTCGTCGATATTCAGCTTGGCGATGGTGACCTTATCGCCCATCTCCGCCGAGATCTCCTCCAGCGCGGGCGCGATCTGCTTGCACGGTCCGCACCATTCGGCCCAGAAATCCACGACCACGGGCCCGGATGCGCCAAGTACATCCTGTTGGAACGAACTGTCGGTTACTTGCTTGGGCATAAGGTATTTCCCTTCAAAAAAGCAAAATCGAACGGCAGTGCTCTTAGTCACCGAATTGTTTGTATCCTAGGAATCTAGGTAGGTCCCATAACCCCGTCAAGGTGCGTGGGTGTCCAGAAATTCGTCCGGTAATTCCATACACTTAGGACCGTCTGTCCACAGCAGAAACGCCCGCACCGCGCGATCCGGGAAAATCTGTCGTAGCGCCGCCCTGTAGGTCGCCATCTGTTTGAGATAAAGCGGCGCGACGCCGTCGGGATGCGCCGGCGGCGGCCGGTTGGTCTTGAAATCGACGATCAGCACCTCGTCCGGCGTGACGACCAGACGGTCGATCTGGCCGGAGATCACACGCGGACCTTCGGCGGTTTCGACGGTTCCGGTGACCGGCACCTCGGCGCGCGAACCGGGCTGGAAAAGGGGCGCGAAATCGGGGTGTTCGAGAACCGCCATGACCTCTTCGGTCAGTGCCGCCTGCGCTGCCGCGTCGAAACCGTGCGCCGGGCGGGAAATATACAGACGCGCCGCTTCGCGGCGTCCTTCGGGAGGCAGTTCCGGCAAAGTCTGCATCAACGCATGTACCACGTTACCGCGTTTGAACCGTTGGCCATCGTCCGTATCCAGCGGCGAGCGGGCAGGGGGCTCGTCGTCATCGTCCGGGCGGGACGGACTCAGCGGTTTCGGCGGCAGCGGTTCGCTTGCCGGTGGTGCCAGCGCCCACCCGGGGAGCGGGACATCGATGAGTGCCGTTTCCGGACCTGTACGCGAACCGTCGGGTTCGGCGGTCTGCGGCTTGCCGTAGAACCGTTGAATACGGCCGTCGGTCTCGGGGACCTCTTCGCCGAGCTCCGTCATCGCCCGTTCGACCATGTCGTACCAGTTCGACGTGTCCTTGGGCTGACGCTTGGTCGTGAACCCGGTGACGTAGAGCCGGTCCTTGGCCCGGGTCAGCGCGACGTAAAGGAGACGGCGATATTCTTCGAGCGCTTCATCGCGTTTTTTCTGTTTGATCGCCTGCAGGTCGTCGGTCTCGTTCTCGGCGAAGCCGGGCCAGACCGGGATGGTGCCGTCTATCAGCCAGCGGATCTTGTCGTCGGTCTGCGGGGCCGGCACCGAGCAGGCATCGGCCAGGAATACGATCTCGGCCTGCAGGCCCTTGGCGCCGTGGACCGTCATCACCCGGACCTCGTCCCGGCCTTGTTCCAGATCCCGTTTCACCTCCGTGTTGCCGATTTCCAGCCAGTGCAGGAACCCCTCCATGGAGGGTACGTGATCGCCTTCGAAGTCGAGGGCGGCGGCAAGGAAATCGTCGATCGGGTCGGCGGCGTCGGGACCGAGCCGCGCCAGCAGCGCCTTGCGGCCGCCGTCGGCGTGCAGCACGTTCGAAAAGAATTCGAACGGCGGCATGAAATCGGCGCGCCCGCGCCACGCGGCGATCCGCTCCCAAGCCTTCCTGAACGCCGGGTCGTCTCCGGTCCTGGCGCGAAGCGCGTCCAGAAGCGTGCCGTCGCGGCCATAGGCGACGTCGAACAATTGCTCCTCGGTCAAGCCGATCAGCGGTCCCTTGAGGACCGTCGCGGTGTTGAGGTCGTCGTCCGGCAACAACGTCAGGCGGCCCAGCGCGGTCAGGTCCTGGATGACGAGCTGGTCCGGCAGGATCATGCGGTCACGGCCGGAAACAGGAATGTCGTACTCTTTCAGCTTGGCGACCAGCAGTTCCGCCATGGCGCGGCGGCGCTGCACGAGGATCAGAAAATCGCCCGGGCGCACCGGGCGTCCCTGTGCCGGCAGCACATCGCCCGACTTGATCCAGCCGCTGATCGTGCCGGCGATGCGCCCGGCGACGCGGGCAAGCGGGCTGTCGGCGCTGACGTGATCGACCGGTACGTACCAGGGATCGTCCTCGCCGTCGTCTTCCCTGGGTTCCTCCTTCGGCCACAGCGTCACCGAACCGGCCTGGCCCTGCCGCGCCGAATGGTGCCGCACTTTCTCGCCGCCGAAATTGAGGCCTTTGGCCGCATCCTCGTCTTCGAACACCTTGTCGACCAGGTCGAGGACGGCGGGGCCGGAACGGAAGCTCTCCGCCATGTCGACCGGTTTCCAGACCTGGCCGATGGTGTTCACCCGGTCGCCGAAGCGGTGTCTCATGGTGCCGAACATCATCGGGTCCGCGCCCTGAAAGCTGTAGATCGACTGTTTCTCATCGCCCACCGCGAACACGGTGCGCGGACGTTCGGCGGTTTCCTCGTAGCGGCTCTGGCCGGAGAAGAAGTCCGACGCAATTTCCTCGATCACCTGCCACTGGTCGGGGCTGGTGTCCTGCGCCTCGTCGACGAGCACGTGCTCGATACCGCCGTCGAGTTTGTAATGCACCCAGCTTACGCCCGACGCGCTGCCCAGCAGTTTCGAGGCGTGCTGGATCAGATCGTCGTAATCGAGCCGGCCGTGGCGCTGCTTGATCCCTTCGTAGGCGTCGATCAGCGCCGCGCCGACACGGATCAGGGCGCGTGTCGCGGTGGCGACCCTGACCGCCCGCAGCAGATCGATGGCGGTCCGCAACTGCGCCGCATACCCGGCCGCGATTTCCTGCACGCCCGCATCGAACGCGCGGGCGTCCTTGGAGACGAGCCGGTCCGGGCTGCGCACGTCGAACTTGTCGGTCAGGAACACCTTAACGAAACCTTCCAGCCACGACGCCTCACGTTTTTCGGGTGCGAGCGCGAGCCAGCCCCGCACCTTGGCGGCAGCATCCTTGTTGGTCTTGCTGCCCTCGTCCCAGGCGGTGCAGATACGCTCCAGCACGGTGCGGGTGTCGTCGTCGATGTCGCAGGCGTCGCGGATCACCGTTTCGGCGGTCCAGCCCGGCTCGACGCCGAGCGACGAACAGACCGTATCGGCAAGCCCGTCGGCACCGCCGTGGGCGGCGAGCGCGTTGCGGAACCGGGTCCGCGTGCCGTCCAGCTCCTTCACCAGGCCGGCGAACTGGTCTTCGTTCACCAACGCGGCAACATCGGCGAGGGCCTGCGTCAGGCCGGTGCCGCGGGCGGCGGCTTCGGAAAGCAGGATGTCGCGCGCCTGCAACTGCATCTCGCGCTGGTCGCGGTCGTCCATGACGCGGAAATCGGGGGCGATCCCGGCCTCCAGCGGGAACCGGCCGAGAAGGGATTCGCAGAACGAATGGATGGTACGGATGCGCAGCCCTTCGGGCGCTTCCAGGGTCATCGCGAACAGGCTGCGGGCGCGCCCCAGCAAGTCGTCGTCGACCGGGGTCTCGCCGAGCGCGCGCAGCTCCCGGGTCAGCAGGTCGTCCGGCATCGCCGACCAGCGGCCCAGAAGCTCGGCCAGCCGGTTCGCCATTTCCGCAGCGGCGGCCTTGGTAAAGGTCAGGCAGAGAATGCGCTCCGGTTCGACTCCCGCCAGCAGCAGCCGGGAAATACGGTCGACCAGCACGCCGGTCTTGCCGGTGCCGGCGTTGGCGGAGACCCAGACGGATGCTTCGGGCTGGGCGGCGGCGATCTGCTGGCCGGTACGGTCCCGGATGCGGTAGGACGTTTCGTTCATTGCCCGTCATCCTCGCCGGCGCGCCATTCGGCGACGCGCGCCAGATGGTCGTAGTCGCTGTAGCGGTTCTCAAACTGCGGGCGCGGACTGGAAAGATAGGCCCGTTTGGGGTCGGTATACTGCGTGATCAGCCGGTTGATGCCTTCCATGGTCTTTTCGATCAGGGCCGGGATATCCAGCTTCACCGGCTTCAATTCGCCCGGCTCGCGGCCACCGGAAAGCCGGATGTAGAGAAGTTCGTTCGCGTCCTCGGCCGGCACGCCCTTGAACACGCCGTTCCTCGCCATCACCGCTTCCAGCGGCAATTGCGGGCTGAAGCCGCTGTCGACCTGTTTCGGCGTCGGGGTCTGGCCGGTCTTGTAGTCGATGATCGAAAGACCGACCTCGGGGCGGTAGTCGATGCGGTCCGGTTTCGCCGTGATGGTGAATCCGCCCTGGACGGCATCGATGGTCAGCTTGCCCTGTTCCTCGGCGAAGTTGACCTGCCAGCCCGCCGCCAGCCGGTCGCGCTGCCAGCCGACGAACCAGTGCGCGATGCGCTCGAACCGCGGCCACCAGAAAGCACGCACGCCGGGCCGTGCCAGGTGGGCGGCGAACACCTTTTCGCCGATCTCGACCAGCCGGCGTTCGGCATCGTCGGGCACGCGGTCCGGATAGGCGCGGATGAATTTCTCCAGCGCTTCGTGGATCAGGCTGCCGCGCTCGGCGGCGCCGGGGTCGGCGTCGAGCGGATCGAGCGCGTCGAGGCGCAGGATATGCCGGGCGTAAATGGCGTACGGATCCCGGATCAGGGTTTCGATCTGTGTTACCGAGAGACCCTTAGGCCGGGCCTCCAGAGGTGGCACGGGTTTCGGCGCGCGGACCGGAACGCGCGGCGCCTCGTCGAGCTTTTCGATCCACTTGAGCCATGGCGTTTCCGGGTTGGGACCGAGGCGCTTCGGCGCGCCCGCGCGTTCCAGCAGGTTGTCGAGGCGCAGGAGCCAGCGCGACGGCACCGTCGGTGCGCCGCCGACACGTTCGGCGCGGGTCAGGATCACTTCCGGCGCGGCGAATGCCTGCTGGAAATCGTGCGCGGTAAGGCCGATGCGCCGCTCCGGCATCTCGAGGCCGATGTCCGCCATCATCGGCCGGCTCATCCACGGGTTGCTTTCGGGTTCGGGTGGCCAGGTCGCTTCGTTGAGGCCGCCGAGAATCACCGTATCGGTATGTTGCAGGCGCGCTTCCAGAAGTCCCCAGATATGCAACCGGGGGTGCACGCCGAATCGCGGCCGGACCACGCGCCCCGCCATCAGGCCGTCGAACATGCCGGCATACGTTGCGCCGGGTTGCCGGCCCAGTATGCCGATGGCGTCCGTCAGTTCGGCGACGAAACGGGCCGCGGCCTCGCCGGCCTCGCCGGCCCAAAGACGCCGATCCCCGGCGAGGTCCCTGTCGGCGGCGAGCGTTTCGGCGGCGCGGATGTGGGCTGCAAGGACGTCTTCGAAATCGGCGGTGTCCGCCGCCAGCGCATCGAGGAGCGGCGAGAGGGCCTTGTCGACGATGTCGATCAGCGGCCTCAGGTACGCGGTCTTTTTGCCGTCGCTAAGCGCATCCCTGAGCCCTCGGATACCGGGGGCCGGGCGCGGCGCCCTGAGCGCAGCGATCTCGAAACCGCGCACGAGCGAACGGAAATCGGCCGGGTCCAGTCCGCCCGCCGCCAGCGGATGTTTGAGAAGCGCCAGAAGCGGCACGGGGGCCAACCGCTCGGCGCAGGCATCGGCGACGAGCCGCAGGAACGCGCCCGGTGGCGTTTGCGCCAGCGGTATGCCGGCGGAATCGTCGACGTCCAGTCCCCAGCGCTCCAGTTGCGCGGCGACCCGGCGGGCCAGGCTGCGGTCCGGGGTTACCAGGGCGCAGGTTTTCTCCGGCGTTTGCAGCGTGCGGCGCATGGCGAGCGCGATGACGGCGGCTTCCTCGCTCGGCCCCGGGCAGTCGATGCGTGTGACGTGTTCGAGCGCGGCATCGATGTCATCCCGGGACGGCGGCGCCGGCGGGGCGGCCTTGGCGGGTGTCAGCGCCGCCGAGATCAGGCGCGACCGTGCATCGGAAACGCCTGCGGTGAAATCGGTGACGGTGCCGCGCGCGACACCCAGCCTGGACAATAGCTGCCGCAGCCCGAACTGCGGGTGGGTCGGCCCGAGGTGCGCCCAGGCGTCGTCCGGCATGTCCCGGTCGAGCCCGGGCAGAATCACCATGCCCTTGGGTAACGCGGCGATCACCGCGAGGAGGTCCGCCGTCGCCGGGATCGAGCCCGTCGAGCCGGCGGCGACCACCGGGCCTCCGGGCGGTTGTTCCCGCCAGAGACGCGCCTGTGCATGCAAAAGCGCGTTGCGGCGTGCCGCCGGGTCCAGGCAGCCCTCGTTCGCCAGGATATCCGGCCATGCCGTCATCAGGATTTCCAGGAAGCGGAGCACGCGGTTCCAGTGCTCGGCGTAGTCCTGCTCCTCGTCGACGAGGTCGCGGATATCTTCCGAGTTACAGTTCTCCGTCGCCAGCCGGTCGATCAGCTTGGCGAGTTCGAGGGCGAGCGCAGCCGCCTGTTCCGGGTGCATTTTGTGATCCGGGAGCGCCATGACCGCGGTCGCGAGCAGCAACTGGCGCCTGAGCGACGGAATTGCCGGGAGCAGGTCGAGCGCTTCGCTCGCGCCCGGCGGCAGGCCGGCCTCGGCGATGGAGAGTTCTTCCTCGTCCATATCGCCCAACGGCGTCATTACCGGCAGGAGTTGCGCATTGCCGCCGCCCTTGCGCAGGAACGCCTCGGCCAGCGACCGGCAGGCACGGCGCGTCGGCAGGAGGACGCGCATCTCGGCGAGCGCCATGGGGTCGCCGCCGGCATGTTCCAGCAGGCGTTCGGCCAGCGCGTCCACGAAGGCGACGCCGCTGGATATCGTCGCGATGCGTGGCGCCGGGGTATCGAACATGCCGCTTATCTTTTCTTTTCGCCGGCAAACGGTTCGTGCAGGAACGCTTCGGCTTCTTCGAGGCCATCGGGCGTGCCGATGTGGAACCACTCGCCGTCATGGACCACGCCGTAGAGCCGTGCCGCCTCGATCGCCTTGTCGAACAGCGCGTTCAGCGACCACGCACCCGAGGGGCTGTCGTCGAACAGGCGCGGGTGCAGGATCTGCACGCCGGCGAACAGCCACGGCGCGATCTCCGTTTCGGGACGGCGGGCAAGGCGGCCGTCCGGATCGGCGATGAAGTCGCCGCGTCCGGTATAGCCATGGCTTTCGGCCGTCCCCTGCAACAGCAGCAGTCCGTCCATCAGATCGTCCCTCCATTCCCGCGCGAGCCGCATCAGGGTATCCTCGTAGCCGTCGAGCCAGAAGGCGTCGGCATTCACAACATAGAACGGATGGGTGCCAAATTCGGTCAGGGGGGCGAGGGCATTCCTGACGCCGCCGCCGGTTTCCAGCAGTTCCGGCTCTTCGGTGAACACGACCTCAAGCCGGTTCTCCGCGGCGAGGTAGGACCGTATCCGGTCGCCCAGGTAGTGCAGGTTGACGACGGCGCGTTCGACCCCGGCCACCGCCAGACGGTCCATGACATGGCCGATCAGCGGTGTGCCGTCGAGCGCCAGCATCGGCTTCGGCGTGTCGTCTGTCAGCGGCCGCATGCGTTTGCCGTAGCCGGCGGCGAGAACCATCGCGGTTTTCGGAATCTCAACGGTCATGAACGGCCTCCGCCGGCTTCGGTGTCACGCGCAACTCGGCGGGCACGTGTTCCGCGAACCACCGGGCACACGGCGCCAGCGCCGAATGCCCCAGGTCGCGTTCAAGCAGACGCCACACACGCGGGATATGCTTCAGGTACTGCGCCTTGCCGTCGCGGTTGCAGAGCCGGGTAAAGATGCCGATGACCTTGGCGTGCCGTCCGGCGCCGAGGACCGCGATGTCCCGCCTTAGTTCGCTTTCATGGACGTCGCCGCAGGCGGCGAGGTAACGCCGGATCAGCCGGTCCGACCGTTCGTGGGGAATGTCGAGCCGGGCGTCCTCGATCAGGGACATCAGGTCGTAGGCGCGGGCGCCGATCAGCGCGTCCTGGAAATCGAGCAAGCCGCAACGCGCGGTGCCGGCGCGGTCCGGCAGCCACATCAGGTTGTCGACATGGTAGTCGCGTAGCACTAGCGTTTCGCGCTTCTCGGCGACGCCGGCGAAGGCCGCCCGCCACGCCGCCTCGTAGGCCTTGCGGACGGTATCGGAAACCGGTGCGCCGACGGCGGGCATGTACCAGTCGACGAACAGCATCGCCTCGGCCAGCAGCGTCTCCATGTCGTAGGGCGGGATTTCCGGCGGCGCGGTTTTGGCCGACGACAACTCGTGCAGATGCACCAGGGTGTCGACGGCAATGTCGTAAAGTGCTTCCTGGTCGCCGCCCGCAGCGAACACACGGGTGTAGGTATCGTCGCCCAGGTCTTCCAACAGCAGGAAGCCTCGGCGTTCGTCCTCGGCAAGAATGCGCGGCGCGCTGAAGCCTAGCTGCGCCAGGTATCTGGCGACGGCGACGAACGGGCGCACGTCTTCTTCGGGTGGCGGGGCATCCATCAATATTGAGCGGAGCTCGTTCGCCCGCACCCGGTAATAGCTGCGGAACGACGCGTCGGCGGCCAATATCTCGAGCTTGGCGCCGGCCCAGCCGGCGTCCGCGAGAAAGTTCATCCGCGACTCGGCGCGCTTGTCATCCATGTCGTGCGGCCTGTGTAAAGGTGCCCTCAAGACGCGCCGCCCACGCCGCATCGCCACTGACGGTGATATGCCGTCCGCACGCGGCTTCGGCGATGGCGACCTTGAGGTGTTTCGCAGGCAGAAGGGTGCCGAGCCGGTCCGGCCATTCGATCAGACTGACGGCGTCGGCGAATGCGTCCTCGATCCCGAGCTCGAAAGCCTCTTCCGGATCCTCGATCCGATAAAGGTCGAAGTGCCAGATTTCCAGGTCGCCGCGATCATAAGTCTGGACCAGCGTGAAAGTCGGGCTCGGGACGTCCTCGGCCGGACCCGGCAGTGCGTTGATCAGGGCGCGGGCGAGGGCGGTCTTACCGGCGCCGAGCGGTCCGTCGAGCGCGACGATGTCACCCGGTCGCAGGACCGTTGCCAGCCTGGCCGCGAACGCGGCAGTGCCGCCTTCATCGGCAACGGCGACGTCCGCGATGGTGTCCGGCTTTTCCCGCATGTCTGCGTTTTTATATGGCGCCGCAACATCGAACAAGGCTTGAACGGCGCGGCACGTGCACCCATCCTTAGGTCTCTTTCGTTGGGCGCTGCACAAAGGACCGGATCGGGTGACAGACAAGCCGCAATCAGAACGGTTTTCCACCGACGTCGCCATCATCGGTGCCGGGCCCGTCGGCCTGTTCGCCGTCTTCGAATGCGGCATGCTCGGCATGTCATGCCGGGTCATCGATGCGCTCGAGGATATCGGCGGCCAGTGTTCGGCACTCTATCCGGAAAAGCCGATCTACGACATCCCGGGATTACCTGAAACGTCCGCGGGCGACCTGATCCGGTCGCTGGAGCGGCAGATCCAGCCGTTCGAACCGCACATCCACCTGAACCAGCAGGTGACGGGGCTGGAGGGCGAGGCGGGTGCGTTCCGGCTTTCAACCTCCGCCGGGACCGAGATCACCGCCAAGGCGGTGATCATCGCCGCCGGTGTCGGCGCGTTCGGGCCGAAACGGCCGCCGCTTGAGGGAATCGAGGATTACGAAGCGCAGGGAGCGGGCCTCGGCGTGAAATACATGGTGCGCACGGTCAAGGACTTCGCCGGTAAGCGGGTCGTCATCGCCGGCGGTGGCGACAGCGCTGCCGACTGGGCGGTTCAACTCTCGGGTGTCGCGGCAAAGGTCCATGTGGTGCACCGCCGCGACCGCTTCCGCGCCATGGACGAGACGGTCCGGCGCATGAGAGTGCTGGCTGACGACGGCATGATCGATCTGGTGACGCCCTATCAGTTGCATGCGCTCGAAGGTGCGGCCGGCGGGCTCACCGCCGTTGTGGTCGCGGACCTGGACGGTAACGAGCGGCGCATCGAGGCCGATGTGTTACTGCCGTTTTTCGGATTGGCGCAGAGCCTGGGGCCGATCCTGGAATGGGGGCTCGGCGCCGGGACGGGCGGCATCCCGACCGATCCTGCGACGGCGGAGACATCGATGCCGGGTATCTATGCCATCGGCGACGTGTCGGAATATCCTGGCAAGCTGAAGCTGATCCTGACCGGTTTTTCCGAAGCTGCGTTCGCCGCGCATCACGCCTACGGAACTGTGTTTCCGGACAAGGCGCTGCACTTCGAATATTCCACAACCAAGGGCATTCCCTCGGTCAAATAACGGGTGCCGGGGGCTCGTGGCAACGTCTGCCGTCAAATCGGCGACGACCGAGGGGGAGTTGGCGGGTTAGCAGGGACATTTCCCTTTACTACGCCTGTATTCCTTGCCGATAAACACGCACATTCACGTCAGGGGGGATGGCCATGAGCATCGATGTCGCACGCGCCCGCGCGGAAACGCCGGGTACCGGCAATGTAATTCACTTCAATAACGCGGGTGCCGGCCTGATGCCGACCCGGGTCATGGACGCGGTAATCGAGCACCTGCAACTTGAGCAGGATTTCGGCGGCTACGAGGCCGCGGCCCGGGCCGAGGCGCAGACGGCGCGTGCTTACACGGCGATTGCGGAACTGCTGAACGCGGATGCCGACGAGATCGCACTGGTCGAGAACGCGTCGGTCGGGTGGCTGCAGGCGTTTCACGCCATGCTCGGCACCATGCGGCCGGGCGACAAAATCGTCACCGTCGAAGCGGAGTATGCGTCCAACTACATCTCGTACCTGCAAGCGAAGAAAACCCACGGGATCGAGATTGCCGTCGTGCCGAGTGGTCCGGACGGGGCGGTCGACGTGGCGGCGCTCGAGAGCATGATGGACGACCGGGTCGGGATGATCGCGGTGACGCACGTGCCGACCAACGGCGGGCTCGTCAATCCCGCGGCCGAGATCGGCAGGGTCGCGCGCGATGCAGGTGCCTGGTATCTGCTGGATGCGTGCCAGTCGGCGGGGCAAATTCCGCTCGACGTCGAGGAGATCGGCTGCGATGCGCTTTCCGTGACGGGCCGCAAGTATCTGCGCGGGCCGCGGGGGACCGGGTTCCTCTATGTGCGCAAGTCACGCATTCCCGAACTCGAACCGGTGTTCCTCGATCTGCACGCGGCAAGCTGGAACGGGCGTGACAGTTACGAGATCGTGCCGACGGCGAAGCGGTTCGAGAACTGGGAATTTTCCGTCGCCGGCGTAATCGGACTCGGGGTTGCCGTCGACTATGCACTCGCGTGGGGCATGGACAACATCCATGACCGCATCACGTCGCTCGCGGATCAGTTGCGCGGTGAACTCGCCGTCATTGCCGGCGTCACCGTCACCGATATCGGTACGGAAAAATGCGGTATCACGACCTTTACCAAAGACGGCGTTGCGCCTGATACGGTCAAGGCGGCGCTGGCGGAAAAACGGATCAACGTTTCAGTATCCCGTGTCGGCTCGACCAGGATCGACATGGAAAACCGCGGCATTGCGGAAGTCGTGCGCGCGTCGGTGCACTATTACAACGATGAAGCCGAAATCGAAAAGCTGTGCGAGGCGGTCGCGGCGCTTTAGCGCGGCCCGCGCACCTGGGCGTCCGTGAAATAGGACATGATACGGCCGAAGTAGGGCCCTTCGTAGTTCGGGTCGCAGGCATCGGCGCCGTCCATCTCGCCGGCGATCAGGCCCTGCTGGCCCTCGTCGCTGGCCAATAGTCGCGCCATGGCATCGCCGCTGCCGGAACTGGAAATGCCGTGCCGGATCATTTCCATGCGGATCGGCGTCTCCAGCGCCGGGCCGCAGGCGATCTTGTTCATCCTGGCGATTTCGCGGGCAATCCCGACCAGATACGCGACATAGAACCGTACCCCGCCCGGGTCGTTGCGGCCCGGCGCCTGGTCGCCCAGATCGCGCTGCAGGATGCGGACGGTCTCGTTCAGTTTGTCGAGGGCGTCATCCAGCGCGAACGCCCCCGGCGGCGGCTTGGAAACCGCACGCTTCCTGGCCTTGGTCCGCGACGTCCCGGCGGTCATCATGGCGCGCACGAGCATCGTAATGACGCCCGCCAGTATCACGACGATGCAAAGAGTCTGAAGGTCCAAGTCCATTCTCCGTTGCCGCGGCCGATGCCTATTCCGCCGCGTGTTCGTCTACGATAGCACGATCAGCCTCGCTGGGCGCAACCCCCTCGGTGTCGCCGCCGCCCGCGGGGATACGGCAAACCACCCGGGTGCCCCGGGATTTGTTCGACCTGATCTCGACTGAGCCGCCATGCAGTTCGATGAAGCGTTTGACGATCGTCAGCCCCAGACCGGGGCCTGCGCCCTGGTGGTCGTCGCTCTTGATGCGCTGGAACGGCTGCAGGATGCGGTCGCGCTCCTCCTTCGGGATGCCGGGGCCGCTGTCGGACACGGAAATCTCGATCGTGTCGCCGTCACGCGCGGCGGCAAGCTCGACGTGGCCCAGCTTCGGTGTGAAGGTGATGGCGTTGGTCAGAAGGTTGAAGACGACCTGTGTCAGCCGCTTGGCATCGGCGGAGATCCAGCCGATATCCGGCGGACAGTCGAAGTCGACCTTGATGTTCTTGCGCTTGGCCTGCTCCTTCACGACGTTGAACGCATCGACGAGGATCGCGTGCGGGTCCACGGTGTCCTTGTTCAGTTCCATGCGCCCGGCCTCAATGGTGGCGAGATCGAGGATATCCGATACCACGTCCATCATCTTCTCCGACGTGTCGACGATACCATTGGCATATTCCTGCTGGCGCTTGTTCATCTCGCCGAACATCTCCTGGCGCAGGATGTCGGCAAAACCGTGAATGGTATTGAGCGGTGTGCGCACTTCCATCGCCACGTTGGCGATGAACTCGGTCTTCATGCGGTCGGCTTCGGCCAACGTGCGGGCGCGCTGACGCAATGCCTCCTCGACCCTAAAGCTGTCCGTGATGTCGCCGTAGCTCACCAGCGACGCGCCGTCGGGCAGCGGCACGTTGGCGAAGGCCAGCACGCGGCCGTTGATCAGGTCGACGCGACCGTTGTTGAGGCTCCGTGACAGGACTTCGGTGGCGATCCGTTCCTTGCGTTTCGACCACGGTTCGTCGTTGGCCGCCATCTTCATGCCTATGGCCTGGACGATGTCCGGCAGCCGGGTGCCGGGCTCCAGCGCGTCCTCGTCGAGACCCCAGAGCCGGGCTAGCTGCGGATTGGTGAGTTGCAACCGTCCGTCGGCACCGAAAACGGCGATGCCTTCGCGCATATTCTCCAAAGTCGTGCGATGGACCTGGCCGGCGGACTTGAGAGAGCGCTGCATGTCGAGCCGGTCGGAGACGTCGTCGCAGGCGATCACCATACCGCCGTCGTCGAGCGGCGCGAAGCGGCGTTTCAGCGTGCGTCCGTCCGGCAGATGCAACTCGTCGCCGCTGACGCCCTCCAGCCACTCGAACCGGCCCAGTTCCTCGTTGCGGAAGTCGGCGAAATTGGCGACTTCCGGAAGCCGCCTGAGCTCCCGGAGCCGCATCAGCAGATCGCTCATGGAGGGCCGTGTATCGAGCCAGTCCGGATCGAGCCGCCACAGCGCGGCGAAGGCGGCATTGGCGGCGACCAGGTTGGTATCGCCGTCAAACACGGCGACGCCCGATTCCAAAGGCCGAAGCAGGTCGCGCGCGGACGGCGGCGCCGGGGGCGGGGACGACTCCGATTGCGCCGGCGCGGCCTCGTCGACATCGACCGCATAGCCGATGGTGCCGCTGCGCTCGCCCATGCCCGGCGCCAGCGGGGTTTCGGTGATGCGTACCCGCCGTGCGGTATTGTTCTCGGTGACTTCGGCGGTATCCGAGACGGTCTTGCCGTCGGTCCGGGCGCGGCGGCCGATATCGTCGCCCAATCC
Source organism: Rhodospirillales bacterium (assembly GCA_051117645.1). Classification (GTDB taxonomy): domain Bacteria; phylum Pseudomonadota; class Alphaproteobacteria; order Rhodospirillales; family Casp-alpha2; genus UBA4479. Next base: position 153,357 of record JBNPEI010000014.1, on the reverse strand, counting down.
CTGGAGACGCTCGGCGGCGCGGTTGCGGAACGCGAGGTTGAGGTCCGCGTCCCTGAGCCAGAGCGGCAGCGGCAGGGTATCGAGAAGCGCCGTCAGGTGCCGGTCCTCGAGGCCGGTTTCGTTCCGGGCGGCGGCAGGGCCCTCCGCGGCGGCCTGTACCTGGCGCATCCAGACGATGTCGGCGACCGCTTCGCCGCCGGCGCCGACGGCCCGCGATCCCAGCGCCTGGAAATACCGGTCGCCGCGCTTGAGCGTCACGTCGAAGGGCGTGCCCTTGGCGCGCAGCAGGCTCACGCCCTGTTCGAGTTTCTGCAACTCGTCTTCCTCGAAACAGGCGCGGATGTCGTCGTAGCGGGCAAGCGTGCCGCTCTCGATCCCCAGCATTTCGGCCAGCCGGCGCGAACAACTGATGCCGCCGGTCGCGTGATCCCAGAGAAAGATGCCGTCGGGCGATGCGGCAAGGATGCCGCGGGTGCGGTTGGCAATGGATTCGGTGCGCCGGCGTTCGACCGACGCGTCGCGCGCGCGGGCGCGATAGACGAGCGCGAACGGCAGCACGATCAGCGCGCCGACGAGGGCGCCGAACAGAAACGGCAATGCGTTAGAAGCGGTCTCAAACACGGCATGAAGTCTACGCGGGTTGCCTGCCCGGGCCAAGAAAAGCGTGTGCCCGGAATCCGGCTCAGCGCGTGGATAACCCCTCCATGTTGTCGGCGATCCGCATCAGGTGATCGAGCGTCGACTGCCAGCGCGAAATCTGCTGGAACGCCGCGATCACCGGGGCATGCCACTGGTCCTCCGTGACGGTGCGGGATGCCGGTATGAAAGGATAGTCCGGTAACAGCGCCTTCAGCGCATCGGCCTGTTTCGGCGTCGCGCCGGCATGGCTGCCGTGGGCGATCAACGGTTTGCGGGCCCCGGAACTGTCGATGACGACCCACTTTTCGGCAGCATCGATGTAATGGGACAGGTTGTCGAGCGAGGCGCGGAAGGCGCGTTCCATCAGCTCGTCGGCGACATCCGCGCCGCCCTTGAGGATCCGGGCGCGGACGCGGTCCCGGCAGAGCTGGATTCTCGGCAATGCCAGATAGATCATGTTGACGCCCCAGCCGCGGCGGCGGAGGCGTATCGCGGCGGAAAGCGGCTTGCGGCTCATCAGACGGCTCTCGATGATGAAACTGCGGCCACCGGCCTCGGCGATCTCGAGACGCTTGGAGACCGGCACGATGCGCCTGATGCCGGCGTCCGGCAGGTCGTCGGCGCCGGCGAAGCCCTGCGTGTCGTCGGCGTCGATGTGGCGTGTGGTGCCGATCTCGCGCGGGAACAGTTTCGCCGCGAGCGTGGTTTTCCCGGCGCCCGGCGGTCCGGCAATGATCCACATGCGCTTGCTGGTGCCCGTCTCGCTCATTCGCCATGTTTATCCGATTCCCGGCACCTGGGAAATCGGTAAGCGCCGCCGGCGCGATGGCACCGGCGGCGCTTGGCAGGGGTTACTTTCTGGCGATGAAGCAGGCCCAGCCGATCTTGTCGTCGTTGGCGGCATCGACCCAGAACTGGAGCGCCTTGGCGGTCTTGGTCACCAGGTCGGCGCCGATGCGTTCGGCGAACTCATCCTCGCGCGCCAGCAACTGTTCCCGGACCCAGGCGTATGTGGGCGCCACGTTCTCGGACCAGTCGGCGTGCGTCACGATCTCGTAGCCCTGCTCCTCGAGCGCGGCAATGTAATCGTCGCTGTCCCACATGTCCGAGAGCTTGATGCGCTCGTAGACTTTCTCGCGGATCTCCTGCGGGGTGTCCTTGCGGATCAGGATATCCGTGAAGGCGAGCGTGCCGCCCGGCTTGAGAACGCGGTGCGCCTCGCCGAGCACCAGCTTCTTGTCGGCCGCGTGCAGAAACGCCTCCTGGGACGTATAGAAGTCGAAGGTGTCGCCGTCGTACGGGAGATCGTGGAAATCGGCCCATTCGAAGGTGACGAGATCGTCGAGACCGGCCTCGTCGGTCAGCTCGCGGCCCCACTCCAGTTCACGTTCCGAGATGTTGGTGGCGACGACGCGGCAGCCGAAGCGGTGCGACAGATACCGCGCGAAGGCGCCGTAGCCGCACCCGACGTCGAGGACTCGGTCGCGGCGCGACACATCCATCAGGTCGCCGACGCGCTGGTTGGACCGGACCATGGCGGAGGTCAGGCTTTCGTCCGCGAGATCGAACGTTCCGAGGTGGATGTTCTCGCCCCAGATATCTCGGTAGATCTCGTCGGCGGCGCCGTCATAGTACTCGCGGGTTTCGCGCACGAGACGGTTCAGTTTCTTGTTCTTCGGATCGGAGTCGGTCTTGCGCTTGGGGCGGACGCCGCTTACCGGATCAAGCGGCTTGAACGCCACCTGCTGAATGAAGTCGACGTCGTAGTGATCGTGCGGGCGTGTGAAATCGCCGTAGCGCGTGATGTCGACGAATCCGGCGTCTTCCAGCAAATGCTCCATATAGTTCTGCCGAAGCGGATAGAGTTGCAGGTGGAAGGCGTCGCCATTCGGAAAGGAATATCGGAATTTGCAGAGTGTGCGGTGGATTACCACCGGCTGCGCGTCGACGCCCTTCCCCGTGTAGTAGTACTCGTGCTTTGACGAATACCCCTGATCGAGGATGCTGTCGTAGTTGCGGTGGTCGATGATGACGAGGCCGCCGGGTTTGACGACCGCGAACATCGCTTCGAGTGCATCGCGCCGACTTTCGTGCTCGAACAGGTGCGTGAACGCATTACCGAGGCAGATCAGCGCGTCGAACGAGTTCTCGCCGAACTCGCGCTTGAGGTCCAGCCAGTCGACGACGCGGGTGTCCTCGAATTCGACGCCTACGTTCTCGGCGTTCTTTTCGGTTCGCGCAACCATGTTCGGGGCGCCGTCGCACGCGGTTACGCGGAAACCGTCTCTGGCCAGGACGACCGAGTGGTACCCGGTGCCGCAGGCGGCGTCGATGACGTTCTCGCAGCCGTATGCATTGAGCAGACGGTGGAAAAAACCCGACTCGCCGGCTTCGCGGCCGTCCCAGCCGATCAGGTCATCCCACGCGGATACGAAATCCTTGGTGTATTCCTCCTGATACGTGTCGTCGGCCAATAGTTCCTGAGGCATGATTTATGTCCTTCCTGCAAAAATTATCTGTCCCCGTCGGCAAATTGCCTGGCGGGGCGGTTCATCCATGCTGTTTCGCTTGCGCCGTGCGCCGCATGCCCACACCGGTTGACCGGTATGGCCGGGCGCCGTCACGCCGATGCAAGATATCGAATTTGCGACATCCGCATTTTCGGGGGATCGATCATTCGATTTGTTGTTGTCGCTGACGCTCTGGTCGAGCGTCCTCCCCCGAGACAGACGCAAGGGTTGCGCAAAAGAAATCCGAATAAAACCCTTTGATTGAAGTTTATTTTTGTTAGGATCGGAAAGTTTCACATGAAATCAAAAGCTTATATCGGCGCATCTCATCCGATTTCTGTAGCGGGAACAGCGGGTTGGCGGCTGGTCAAGGGTGTCCGGCGGCGCGCGGTTTGCCGCAAGGAGTGCGTGTAGCACGCCCGTTTCCGATCATAAAAAAAATCGGGCGGGACCCGAAAGCCCCGCCCGCATGTCGAATTTGGGATATTTTTGACGTCGCTGTTTGTTAGTAGCGGTACGTATCCGGCTTGTGCGGACCGTCGACGGCGACGCCGATGTAGTCGGCCTGTTTCTTGCTGAGCTGGGTGAGTTGCACGCCGAGCTTCTCCAGGTGCAGTTGGGCGACCTTCTCGTCCAGGTGCTTGGGCAGCACGTAGACGTCGTTCTTGTAGCGGCCGTCCTTGTTGTTGGCGTAGAGCTCGATCTGCGCCAGCACCTGGTTGGTGAAGCTCGCCGACATCACGAAGCTCGGGTGGCCGGTCGCGCAACCCAGGTTCACCAGGCGCCCCTGCGCCAACAGAATGATGCGGTTGCCGCCCGGGAATTCGATCTCGTCGACCTGCGGCTTGATCTCGTCCCATTTCATGTTCTTGAGCCCGGCGACCTGGATCTCGCTGTCGAAGTGGCCGATGTTGCAGACGATGGCACGGTCTTTCATGTTGCGCATGTGATCGACGGTGATCACGTCGACGTTGCCGGTCGCGGTGCAGAAGATGTCGGCGCGTTTGACGGCGTCTTCCATGCTGACGACCTCGTAGCCTTCCATCGCCGCCTGCAGGGCGCAGATCGGGTCGGCTTCGGTGACCATGACGCGGCAGCCGGCCTGACGCAGGCTCTCGGCCGAGCCCTTGCCGACGTCGCCGTAGCCGGCGACGCAGGCGACCTTGCCGGCCATCATCACGTCGGTGGCGCGGCGGATCGCGTCGACCAGGCTTTCGCGGCAGCCGTACTTGTTGTCGAACTTGGACTTGGTGACCGAGTCGTTGACGTTGATGGCCGGGAACATGAGCGTGCCCTTCTTGGCCATGTCATAGAGGCGGTGGACGCCGGTCGTCGTTTCCTCGGTCACGCCCATGATGTCCTTGGAATGATCCGTGTACCAGGTCGGGTCGGTTTCGAGGCGCTTCTTGATGGTCGCGAACAGGACTTCGGCTTCCTCGCTGTCCGGATTGTCGAGGACGGAAAGGTCCTTCTCGGCTTCCTTGCCGAGATGCATGAGGAGCGTCGCGTCGCCGCCGTCGTCGAGGATCATGTTCGGGCCGGTGTTGCCCTCCCAGTTGAAGATCTCGTGGGTGTAGTTCCAGTAATCCTCCAGCGTCTCGCCCTTGATGGCGAACACGGGCGTGCCCTTCTCGGCGATCGCCGCGGCGGCGTGATCCTGGGTCGAATAGATGTTGCACGACGCCCAGCGCACCTCGGCGCCCAGTGCCTGCAGGGTCTCGATCAGTACGCCGGTCTGGATCGTCATGTGCAGCGAACCGGCGATTTTCGCGCCCTTCAGGGGCTGCGACTTGCCGTATTCGTCGCGCGTCGCCATCAGGCCGGGCATTTCACTCTCGGCGATATCGAGTTCCTTGCGGCCCCACTTGGCGAGGCTCATGTCGGCGACCTTGTAATCGGTAATTGCGTTCATCTCGTTCCGCTCCATCACTGGCATCTGTATCTGGAAATTAATCACTTAAAGACATAAAGATTTCTTTATATCTTCTCGTTAAGGCGGGTTCTAACAGGCCCGGACGGGCGGGGCAAGGGGAAATGCGTGCCCGTCCCAAGTGTCGATGACGTCCATGGCGTGCCGGCGGATTGTCTGCGTATTCGCGGCGGGCAATTAAGAAAGGCCGGAAGGTTTTGTCGCCATGGCAGGAAAGTTGGTTGCCGGATGATCGGGTTAGTGACGACCAAATTTGGAGAGGGTATCCTCCGCACGCCTCATGTTGCTGCGAATCGCGTGTGCTAGGTTGGGATAGTCTTCCCCGATTTGACTCAGCGTCTCCTGGAAAATCGAAATCGCTCGGCGTAGACGCTCGGCGTCGCCACTCTGTTTGCCCGCAGCAGCGTGCGCCAGTGCCAGATTGTTCATCGAGCACGCCCAGTTGAACGATTGAGCCTCGCGGGTGCGAACCGTGAGCGCCTTTTCGATGGCCTGGATCGCCTGTTCGAAAGCGCCGGCATCGCCCGAATGCTCGCCAAGGTTTCTATACCCGTTTCCCATGTTGTTCATCGTGTCCGCCCAGTACGTCGGAAACCTGTCGCGGGTGCGGACGGTCAGTGCATCCGTGTAAGCGGCGATGGCGTTTCGGATCGTCTGCGGGTCGTTGCATTCATCGCCAACGAACTGGAGCGCGGTTCCAAGACAATTCTTGGCATCCGACCAGGACTCCGGATCCGCCTCGCGATCTATCGACGTCAGGGCGGCCTTTAGCACACGGATCGCGCGTTGATTGGGTTCCAGGGTCTTCGTCTCTTCGCCGATATTTGACAGCGTCGCGCCCAGCCGCAAGGTCAGCGTCGTCCATTCCTCGGGGTCCTCGTCGCGCTTCACCTGGGCCAACGCGGAATCGAGAGTGCTTGTGCTCTGCCACATCGGGTCAATGTTTTGCGTCATCCGCCCGAGTTCCATGTAAACGCGACTGGTTGCTTCGATGATGTCGACCCAATTCCGCTTGGCACTGTCTTTCGTCAGGATCGAGAGGGCGTCCTCAAAGTTTTCGATGGCGGCTTCCGAGGCGCCGGGCTCTCCACGGTTCCAGCCGATCCGGCCGAGCACGTAGCCCATTCGGTAGGTCGCGTCCGCCCATTTCTCCGGCTGCTTGTCGCGGCCGTAAACATTTCTCGCCAGATTGTAAATCTCCACGGCGGTGTCGAGGTATTGCGGGTCTTCGTCCGGGTCTTCGAACTTGAGCAGGATATCGCCGTACTGCATACACCCGCGGGCGAACGCTTCAGGATTTTCCTCCTGTGTTGCCTCCATCAAGTGGTAACAGGCGCCCATCGTTGCGGCCAGATCACTGTTGTCGTCCGAGATCAAAAAGAACAGCTTGCGCATCCGGACGACGAAGTACAGGAGGGTGTGCAGCCCGCTGCGGGGTAGTGCTTCGGGCGGGTCTTCGGTCAGCGCCTCCATGTCGGGGAAAAGCGTTGCCGCGAGCGATATCGGCGAATACTCACCCTGATTGATGCCATGCACCGCCGCCGCGGCGGTCGCCGCCGAGAGCGCCTTGCCGACGCGTGCCGGCAATTCGACGGGGAGATCGAGCCAATCGTCGAGAATGACGGGGCTGTCCGCGTCCGATAGATCGGGATGGACGAAGAACCGGAGGCGCACCACGTTCTCGTCGGACAAGACCTCGCCCCACACCATGATGTGCGCGTCTTCGTTCCGGAGGAACCTGGCGCCGAATTCCTCCGTCAATGGGACCGGGATTTCGCCCTCGGGCAATATGTCCTCGGGCGGCAATGGTCCGGGCAAGGTCGTCACGTGGATTTCGTCGTTTGCCGCGAGAGCCTGCGCCACGCGCGATTGCACCGTATTGTCCGTATCGCCGAACAGTGCCGGGAGCATCACCTTCAACATATCGACCCTCTATGGCAAAGTTTCCGTATCGCGTATGCCCGCTATGGAAGGACGGGCGGGATTTTTTTTCCGGACGGGAAACCTACCGTCCCACCTCGTTGAAATCGTCGATCATCATGGCGATACGGCCGCTGTCGGATTGCTCCATGATCTGCAGCGCGCGCTGCGATGCGGCGAGGGCGTCCATGTCGCGGATGCGTTTCTTGACCAGCGGGATACTGCCCGCCGTCATCGAGAGGTCGTTGAGGCCGAGCCCGACCAGCAGTGCCGTGAAGCGCGGGTCGCCCGCGATCTCGCCGCAGATGGAGACCGGGATGCGGGCGCGGAGCGCCGCCTGGGTCGCGAACTGGATCAGCCGGAGCACCGCCGGGTGCAGGGTATTGAACAGGTGCGCCACGTGCTCGTTGGCGCGGTCGACGGCGAGGGTGTACATGGTCAGGTCGTTGGAGCCGATGGCGAAGAAGTCGCTGGCCCGTGCCAGTGAATCCGCAGCGAGCGCGGCGCCCGGCACCTCGATCATCACACCCACCGGCGGCATCGGGTCGGGCAACTTCACGCCTTCCTTCTTCAGTTTAGCGGCTTCCTCCGCCAGCATGGTCTTGGCACGCTTGACCTCGCCAAGTGTGGTGACCATCGGCAGCAGGATGCGCACGTTGCGTTTCGGCGCGACGCGGAGGATGGCGCGAAACTGGGTCCGGAGCGTTTCCGGGTTGGCGAGCGAGAGCCGGATGCCGCGCAGACCGAGCGCGGACGCCGCCGCTTCGTCGATGTCGGAAAGCAGCGCCGGTGCCGGCTTCTCGCCGCCGATATCGAGGGTGCGGATGGTCACCGGCAGCGCCCCCATCGGACCGACGATCTGTTCGAGGATATCCGTCTGTTCGTCCTCGCTCGGGATGTCGTCGCGGTTCATGAACATGAACTCGGTGCGCAGCAGTCCGACACCGCGGGCGCCGGCGTGGATGACCGCGTCCATCTCGACCGGCAGTTCGACGTTGGCCATGAGCTGTATCTCGGTGCCGTCGCGGGAGATCGCCGGCTGATTGCGGAGCCGCTCCAGCGCGCGGACGCCGCGGCGTTTCTCGGCTTGGCGCTTCTCGTACTTGCGGATCGTTTCGGCCGTCGGGTTGACGACGATCTTGCCGGCATAGCCGTCGACGATGACGGTATCGCCCTGGTTGATGCCATCCAACAGATCCGCCGCGCCGAGCACCGACGGCAGGCCGAGCGCGCGCGCCATGATCGCGGTGTGGCCCTCGGTGCCGCCGAGCGCCGCGGCGACGGCGGCGACGTTGTCGGGGTCGATCTGCGCCATGTCGGCGGGCGAGAGCTGTTCGGCGACGACGATTCCGCCCTTGGGCGGTTTCGGCGGCGCCTTGCCGGGGGCGCGGACGAGAATGCCGATCAGCCGCTTGGCGACCTCGCGGATATCGTCGAGGCGGGCGGCGATGTAGGCGTCTTCCATCGCCTCGAAGCGCTTGGCCAGCGTCGTGAACTCCCGTTCCACGGCGGCCTCGGCGTTGATGCGGTCTTTTTCGACGCTATCCCGGGCGCCGCGGACGAGGCGCGAGTCGTCCAGCATCGCCAGATAGGCATCGAAAAGGTAGACCAGTTCCTCGCCCGCCGAGCCCGGCATGTCGCGGGCGCGGTCCTGCAGGCTCCGGATCTGGCGGCGCGCGACCTTGACCGCGCCGTCGAGGCGTTTCAGCTCGGCCGTGACCTTGTTCTTGGCGACGGTATAGGTCTGCACCTCGATCCGGTCACCGAAGCGCACGAACGCCGGGCCGATGGCAATGCCGTGCGCGGCGCCGAGGCCCTGGAAGACCCGTTCCTTCGGCTTTTTCGTCGTTGTCTTTTTCTTCTGCGGTTTAGTTTTCATCTGCCCGGTCTTCTTCGAACTTGTCCTCGATCAGTGCCTGGATGGCGTCGAGCGCGGCATCCGCATCGTCGCCTGAGGCGCGGACGGTAATGTCGGTGCCGGTGCTGGCGGCGAGCATCATCAGTCCCATGATCGACCTGCCGGAGACGCTGACGCCGTTGCGCTCGACCTCAATCTCGCAGTCGAACGTGCCCGCGGTGGTTGCGAACTTGTTGGCCGCCCGGGCATGCAATCCGCGCCTGTTCAGTATCCTGAACGTTCTTTCAAGCGCGCCTTCCGTCATGGGCCCGCTCAGGAGCCGCCTTGCGAGAGAAGCTGTGAGGCGATGTTGATGTACTTGCGCCCGGCGTCCTGGGCTTCCTTGGCCGCGTTCTCGAGCGAGCCTTCCTCGCGGATCGAACCGAGCTTGATCAGCATCGGCAGATTGACGCCGGCGATGACCTCGATGTTGCCCTGATCCATGATCGAGATCGCGAGGTTGGACGGCGTGCCGCCGAACATGTCGGTCAGCACGATGACGCCGTCGCCGTCGTCGACGTCGCCGGCCTTGGTCACGATCTCGGTGCGGCGCTGCTCCATGTCGTCGTCCGGACCGATGCACACCGTGGCGACGCTCTCCTGCGGGCCGACGACGTGTTCCAGCGCGGATACCAGCTCGACCGCCAGACGGCCGTGGGTGACGAGCACCAGTCCGATCATTGTCGGTTATCCTTCTGCCCTGTCTCTTTTGCTTGTTTTTGCTTCTTGGCGGGATTGTGATCAGATTCTCAGGCTTTGTCCAAGTCCCTGTGACGAATTTGCGCGCGCCAGCCGTGTTCCTTGAGCCACGAATGGAAGCGCTCGGCAATGAAAACCGAGCGGTGACGGCCGCCGGTGCAGCCGAAAGCGATGGTCAGGTAGCTTTTCCCCTCGGCCCGGTAGCGCGGCAGCAACGGCCCGAGCATGCCCGTCAAATGATCGAAATACCCCTCGAACGCCTCGTCCTTGACGATATGGTCCTGTACGGCCTTGTCGCGCCCGGTCAGCGGCCGGAGCGCGTTGTCGTAGTGCGGGTTCCGAAAGAACCGGACATCGAACACCAGATCCGCGTCGCGCGGCAGGCCGCGTTTGAACGAAAACGAGGTGACGAAGATCGCCAGGCCGGGGTCGTCGGCGATTCCGAAGGAATGCTCCAGATGCGCCTTCAGGTCGCCGAGCGCGAAATCGGTGGTGTCGATCACGTAGTCGGCGCGGGCGCGCAGCGGCTCCATCACGCGGCGCTCGCGGCGGATCCCGTCGATCACAGGACGGTCGGCGGCGAGCGGATGGCGCCGGCGCGTCTCCTCGTAACGGCGGCCGAGCACTTCGTCGTCGCAGTCCATGAACAACAGCGAAACCTCGACGTTGGCCGTTGCCTCGATCTGGTCCAGCAGCGCCAATAGCCTCGCCGCCTCGAAATCGCGGGTGCGGATATCGACGCCGATGGCGAGCGGATGGCTGTCGCCGGCGGTCTTGTCCGTGCCTTCGAGTCCCGGAATCAAACGGCCGATCAGCGCAAGGGGCATGTTGTCGACCGCTTCGAAACCGATGTCCTCCAGAAGTTTCAGTGCCGAGCTCTTGCCCGCGCCCGAAACGCCGGAGACAAGCAATATCCGGTTACTCGATGTGTCTCTTTTCGTCATGTCTCAAGCATATCCTTTTCCGGCGTCGTCAGTGCAAGGCGGATCTTCGCCGCCGCCGACGCCTCGAACGGATCGATGACGATGCGGCGAACCGTGACGCCCATGAATGCCGCTTCGATGCTTTCCGGCAACCGTTCGATGACGGCCTCTTCGGCCAGTTCGCAGACCAGTGATAGCGGTACCCTGGAAATGTGCGGCATACGGACGATGCCGACGCCGCGCACCTCCAGCAGGCCCGCCAGCTCCTTCGGGGCCGAGAGCATGACGGCATAGCCGTCGGTGGCCGCGTCGACCCGGTCATCGGCGACGAGGTGCGCACCATGATCGATAAGCCGGAGCGCCAGGTCGGATTTGCCGGCACCGGACGGACCCAGCAACAGGATACCGCGGTTGCCGATGGCGACCGCGGTGGCATGAAGCTGTTCGGCATCGTTGTCCATGGCTGCTCCGGATATCCCGACTTGCCGAGCATGCGGAGCAACGCGGGCCCCGGTCAAGCGGCAGTATGTGACAAGTTCGTCGATCAGGCTGCAGCGGGCAGTCTGACGACAAACCGCGCGCCGATCACATTGCCCTGACCGTCGCGGCGGTTCATGGCCTCGATCGTGCCCTCGTGGACGTCGATAATCTGTTTGGAGATCGAGAGCCCCAATCCCGAATGCGTGCCGAATTTCTCGCCTTCGGGCCGCGCCGAATAGAAGCGGTTGAAGATCGCTGCTTCCTTGCCGTCCGGGATGCCGGGGCCGTCATCGTCGACGGTGGCGACCAGCCAGCCGTTGTCGCTGCCGAGCGTGATGCGGATGCTGCCGCCCGGCGGCGAGAACGTATTGGCGTTGGAGATCAAATTGCGGAACACCTGCACCAGCCGGTCCTCGATCCCTTTCACCTCGAGCCCGCCGTTGGTGACGATTTCGAGCTGCACCTTGGCGTCGTCGTCGCGGTCGGCGGCATTGCGCATGTCGACGATGGCACTGAGGACACCGGCGAGATCGACGGTATCGAACTCGGTGCGGCTCAGCTCGGCGTCGAGGCGTGACGCGTTGGAGATGTCGCTGATCAGCCGGTCGAGCCGCGCCACGTCGTCCTGGATGATCGCCATCAGCTTGTCGCGCTGCGCCTCGTCCTTGACCCGGCCCGCGGTCTCGACCGCGGAGCGGAGCGACGTCAGCGGGTTCTTGATTTCGTGCGCGACGTCGGCGGCAAAGCGTTCGATGGCATCCATGCGGAGCCAGAGCGCGTCGGTCATCTCCTTGAGGCTGAGGGCCAGATCGCCGATCTCGTCGTTGCGCTCGGTCAGTAGGGGAATCGTCTCCTTGCGGCCCTTGTCGTGACGTATGCGCTCGGCGGCGATGGCGAGGCGGCGGATCGGCCGGGCGATGGTGCCGGCGAGATAGAGCGAAAGCGCGATGGTGACGCTGAGCGCGACGGCGACGACCTTGAGGATGTCGAGGCGCACGTCGTGAAGCGCGGTTTTGATGTTCTCGCCGTCCCTGGACAGCATGATCGCGCCCAGGACCTGTTTGTAGCGCTGCACCGGCACGGCGGCCGAAAGCACGAGGTCGTCGCGGCCGAACCGCCGGGCAGCAACGGCGCTCTCGCCGATCAGCGCGGCCTGGGTTTCCGGGAAGTCGGTCGCCGACTGCAGCGGATTCTCCTCGTACCTCGGCAGCGGGCCCTCGCCGGAGATCGCGCGGGCCAACGTGTCGTACTTGTCCAGGAGCGCGTCCAGCACATCGAAGTCGTCCTCGGGCGGTTGCAGGACCTCGATCTGCACCGTGCCGCCGGCGGCGCCGAGACGGCGCGAGTCGACGATCAGCGTGCCGTCGGCACGGAACAGGCGGGCCCGGGTGTCGGTGATGTCGACCAGCCGCCGGGTGATCTGATACGCGATGTCGGAAACTAGGTACTGGCCGCTCGGCTGCTCGGAAACCACTGCCCCTTCGCCCAGGGCCGCGGCGAACATTTCCGCCTGTACCTCAAGCGATTGAAGTTCGTTGTCGATCAACGAGCGGCGGTATTCACCGAGATAGAGCAGCCCGGCGACGAGCGTGCCGATGGCGACCAGATTGACGGTGAGGATGCGCCGGGTCAGTGGCGAAATGAAGGGCTTCGACGCGCCGTTCCGCGCCGCCCGAGGTTCGCCTTCCTGACCCCCCTTGGCCATGTACCCCCACAACGTCGCTGGTTAAAGGATATCCGTTAAGGCGTTATGCCTTATAGCGGTAGCCGACGCCATAGAGCGTTTCGATCTCGGAGAATTCCGGGTCGACCTCGCGGAACTTGCGGCGCAGCCGTTTCACGTGGCTGTCGATGGTGCGGTCCTCGACATAGATGTTCTCGCCGTAGGCGGCGTCGATGAGCTGGTCGCGGTTCTTGACGTGACCCGGCCGGCGCGCCAGCGATTCGACCAGAAGGAATTCCGTCACCGTGAGCGTCACCTCCTTGCCTTGCCAGGTGCAGAGGTGACGGTCCGGGTCGAGCATCAGCTCGCCGCGGCGGATGACGTTCTCGCCGTCCTGTCCTTCCACCGCCGGACCCGCGTCGCGGCGCCGCAGGATGGCGCGGATGCGTTCGATCAGGAGACGCTGCGAGAACGGCTTCTTGATGTAGTCGTCGGCGCCCATGCGAAGCCCCAGAAGCTCGTCGACCTCGTCGTCCTTTGAGGTGAGAAAGATCACCGGTAGCGGGTCCTTCTTGCGGATTTCGCCCAGGAGTTCCATGCCGTCCATGCGCGGCATCTTGATGTCGAGCACGGCCAGGTCCACGGGCCGCTGGCCGATACCCTCAAGCGCGGCGACGCCGTCGGGGTACGTCGCGACGTCGAAGCCTTCGGCTTCGAGCGCCATGGACACCGAGGTGAGAATGTTCTGATCGTCGTCAACCAGCGCGATTTTCTGGTGCATGGGCTTGTTTCCACTCATGGTTTAAAATTGATCCTCGCTTCTGGTACGGCGCCATTATGGCCAAATTATATGCGAAATACGGCGAAATAAGGCAGCATCAGTGTACAATCCGATGCAATTCCACGCCACGCGGCTTATGTTGAGTCTAGCGCAAAACAACAAAAACATCGAATGCCGACACATTCAGGGAGGAGACCATGATCAGAACCACCGTTGCCGGCAGCCTGCCGAAGCCCGCCTGGCTGGCGGAACCGGAAAAACTCTGGGCGCCGTGGCGGGTGCCGGACGAGCAATTGTTCGAGGGCCAGTCCGACGCCGCGATGGCCTGGATCAAGTGTCAGGAAGACGCCGGAATCGACATCGTGTCGGACGGCGAGCAGTTCCGGAAGCATTTCGTGCACGGGTTCCTGGAAAAGATCGAGGGCATCGACTGGAACAAGATGACCACCATGGGCATCCGCAACGACCGTTACGACGCGCAGGTGCCGACGGTGGTCGCCGAGGTGAAACGCACCGGGTCGGTGCACGGCGCCGGCGCCAAATTCTGCAAGGAACACACCAACCACCAGTACAAGTTCACATTGCCGGGGCCGATGACCATCTGCGACACCATCGCCAACGGCTATTACGACACGCGCCCCGACATGGCGCGCGCGTTCGCCAGGCTCCTGAACGAGGAAGCGAAGGAACTCGAAGCCATGGGTGTCGACGTCATCCAGTTCGACGAGCCGGCCTTCAACGCGTTCACCAAGGAAGCCGCCGACTGGGGCGTCGCGATCCTCGAAGAGGCGGCGGACGGGCTCAAGTGCACGACGGCGGTTCATATCTGCTACGGCTACGGCATCCAGGAGAACCTGGACTGGAAGGAAACGCTGGGCGACGAATGGCGCCAGTACGAGGATTTCTTCCCGGCGCTCAACGCGTCCAAGATCCAGCAGGTGTCGCTGGAATGCGCCGACAGCCATGTCCCGCATGAGGTCATGGGGATCCTCAAGGACAAGGAAATCCTGGTCGGGGCGATCAACGTCGCGAGCGAGGAGATCGAGACCCCGGAAAAGGTTTGCCGGACCCTGACGGAAGCGTCCGAGTTCGTCGACCCCGAGCGCATGATCGCGTGCACCAACTGCGGTATGGCGCCGTTGCCGCGTCATGTCGCGGAAGGCAAGCTCCAGGCGTTGGGCGCGGGCGCGGACCTGTTCCGGAAATCGTTCTGATCAACTGCCACGCCCTTCGAGACGCGGCTTTGCCGCTCCTCAGGGTGAGGCTGAGATAACACTGACCTCATCCTGAGGAGGTGCCGGAGGCGCCGTCTCGAAGGATGGCGTGATTAGGCGCCGGCTTCGTTCAGCCTGCGCCGCCGTCTTCTCGACAGCATGTTGAGCATCTCGACGAAGCCTGAGAACACCATCGCCGCGTATATGTAGCCCTTCGGAACATGGAAGCCGAGGCCGTCGGCGATCAGCGTCATGCCGATCATCAGCAGGAAGCTGAGCGCCAGCATCACCACTGTCGGGTTGTCGCTGATGAACTTCGACAGCGGATTGGCGGCCAGCAGCATCGCCAGGACGGCGACGATGACGGCGATGAACATCACCGGCAGGTGCGTCGTCATGCCGACCGCGGTGATGATGCTGTCGATCGAGAACACGAGATCCAGCAGCAGGATCTGAAAAATCGCGGCGCCGAACGCCATCCCGGCCTTGCCCTTGTTGAAGATGTCGGGCTCGGGGTCCGGGTCGACATTGTGGTGGATTTCCTTGGTCGCCTTCCAGACCAGGAACAGCCCGCCCGCGATCAGGATGATGTCGCGCCAGGAAAGCGCCAGATTGAACATCTCGATCACCGGCTCGGTGAGGCCGACGATGAAACTGATCGTCGCCAGAAGGCCGAGCCTGAACACCAGCGCAAGGCCGATGCCGATACGACGCGCTTTCGGCTGCTGGTCCTTGGGCAGCTTGTTGGTCAGAATCGAGATGAAGACGAGGTTGTCGATGCCGAGCACCACCTCCATCGCGATCAGGGTGACGAGCGCAATCCACACTTCGGGCATTGCGGCAAGGGTGATCAGATGCTCCATGGCATCCCTCCCGTGTTGCGGTGAAATCGAAGGATCGTTGCCGCAAGCTCAGCACCCGTCCGGGTGCCGGTCAACGGCGACTTGATCAGTGGCTGTGTTCGAGGGTCTTGCCCGGCAGCAGCACCGGCACGTCGATGGTGATCTCGCCGGCTTTTTCGAACGTCAGGGTCAGCTTGTAGGACGCGGTCGCCTTCAGGGGTTCCCTGAGGCCCATCAGCATGACGTGCAGTCCGCTCGGCTCCAGCTTGACCGTCTCGCCGGCGGGGATCGCCAGCTTCATCACGTGGGACATTGTCATGACGCCGTCGGTGATCTTGGTCTCGTGGATCATGGTATTGTTCGCGACCGTCGATGAGGCGGCGAGCAGCACGTCGTCGCTGGCCCCCTTGTTCTCGATCTGAAGGTATGCAACGCCGGACTTTGCCGTCGGCGGTGTGGCACGCGACCAGATGTGGCTGATCACCAAATCGCCGACCGTTGGGTGCATCGAAGCGGGGGATTTCGTTTCGGCTTGAAGCGGCGGCGCCGCGAACAGAACGAAGAAGGCTGAGAGAAGGGCGACCGTCGAACGCATGAACTATCTCCTTGTGCCGGAAACATAAGCTGCTGCGCCGGTTAATCAAGGGACGTCCTTGACGGCTTCGGACGCGCTCCGCAAAGTCTTGATCGAACACTTCAGAGAGGACCGATGCCCGAACGCAGAAACGCCGATCTTGCCCGTCTGCTGGTGCGCCGGCGCGGTGTCGGCATGCTGGCGACGGCAATGGCCGACGGCGGTGCGCCCTACGCCTCGCTGGTGACGTACGCGTGCGACCACCGTGGCCAGCCACTGTTCCTGTTCTCCGGTCTTTCCGATCATACAAAGAACATCGCCGCCGACGCCCGCGTCTCGCTTCTGGTCGAGAATGCGGCCCGCAACCGCAATCCGCAGACCGGCCCCCGCCTGACGCTGATGGGGACGGTCAAGCGCGACAGATCGCCGGAAACCCGGGACAGGTTCCTGGCGCGTCATCCGGATGCAGCGCTCTATGCGGATTTCCCAGATTTCGGCTTTTTCCGCATGACGGTTGAGCGCGCCCATTGGGTGGGCGGCTTCGCCCGCGCCGTCTGGTTCGAGGCGAAACACATCCTGACGTCCAAGAAAACGGCCGACGAAATGGCCGCGATCGAGGCCGGTGTGGTACAGCATATGAATGCCGATCATGCCGATGCGGTGCGCGCGTATGCCGATTCGTTGCTCCGCCGCAGGCCCGGAAACTGGCGTATGACGGGGTGCGATTCCGATGGGGCCGATTTGATGGCGGACGGGCGTTACGCGCGCCTCGAATATGACAATCCTGTAACGGATTCAAAGACCTGCCGTGACACCCTCGTCGCGTTGGCCAGAAATACCACAGATTGATCACACAAAAACGCCCGGAAACCCGCCAGTTTGTCTTGATCAGCCCCAGACTCATTGTCTAAGTTCGCCGCCTTCGGGTGGACATCAGGCGGCACGCGGTAAGACCGCCGAATCAAGGAGCGAGGAAACGGTGCAGAACATCGGTCATCGATACAGCCGTAACGGGCTGGAACAGCAGGGTCTCGGCAAGGTGGCCAAGGCTCATTGGAACTTTTCGGCCCCGCGTTTGAGCGAGGAAGCGATTCGCCGCGGCGAGGCGCAGCTCGGCCAGGGCGGCTCTTTGCTGGCGCTGACCGGCAGCCACACGGGGCGCTCGCCGAACGACCGCTTCGTGGTCGAGGAGGAAACGACCGCCGGCGAAATCTGGTGGGGCGACGTCAACCGTCCGATCTCGGAAGAGAACTTCGAGAAGCTGCTGGCGAAGATGCTCCGGCACTACGAGGGCCGCGACGCCTTCGTGCAGGACTGCTACGCCGGCGCCGATCCGACCTATCGTCTGCCGGTCCGCATCGTCACCGAGAACGCCTGGCACAACCTGTTCGCCCGCAACATGTTCCTGCAGCCGGCCGACGATGAGCTGGAGGATTTTCAGCCGCAGTTTACCGTGCTCCAGGCGCCGAGCGTGACCGCCGATCCGGCGACCGACGGCACCACCTCCGAGACCTTTATCGTTCTCAACCTGAAACGCCGCATGGTCATCGTCGGCGGTTCGGCATACGCGGGCGAGATCAAGAAGTCGATCTTCTCGGTCATGAACTTCCTGATGCCGCCGCAGGACGTGTTACCGATGCACTGCTCGGCCAACATGGGCCCGGACGGCGACACGGCGATCTTCTTCGGCCTCTCCGGCACCGGCAAGACGACGCTTTCGGCGGACAGCTCGCGGACCCTGATCGGTGACGACGAGCACGGCTGGAGCCCGAACGGCATCTTCAATTTCGAAGGCGGCTGTTACGCCAAGTCGATCGCACTGACGGCCGAGACGGAGCCGGAAATCTTCGCGACCGCGTCGCGCTTCGGCACCATCGTCGAAAACGTGATGATGGATCCGGAAACGCGCATGTACGATTTCTTCGACACCACGCTGACGGAGAACGGCCGGCTTTCCTACGACGTTTCGGAAATCCCGAACGCGTCGGCCAACGGCCAGGGCGGTTTGCCCAAGAACATCGTTATGCTGACCTGCGACGCTTTCGGCGTGCTGCCGCCGATCAGCCAATTGACGCCCGAACAGGCGATGTACCATTTCCTTTCCGGCTACACCGCGAAGGTCGCGGGAACCGAGCGCGGCCTCAAGGAACCGGCGGCGACGTTCTCGACCTGTTTCGGTGCGCCGTTCATGCCGCGTCACCCGACGGTCTATGCGCAACTCCTGCGCGACAAGATGGCGGCCCAGAACGCCAAGTGCTGGCTCGTCAACACCGGCTGGTCCGGCGGTGGATACGGCGTCGGCGAGCGGATGCAGATCGCCTATACCCGCACGATGCTCAACGCCGCGCTCGACGGCCGCCTGGAACAGGGCTCGTTCCGCCAGGATCCGAACTTCGGCGTGCTGGTGCCGGAAGCCTGCCCGGGCATCCCGGATGAGGTGCTGAACCCCAGAAGCACGTGGGCCGACGGTGCCGGCTACGACGCCCAGGCGCAGGACCTGCGCCAGCGCTTCGAAAACAACTTCACGCAGTTCGAGGAACACGTCGACACCGACGTCAAGGCCGCCGCGATCCGCGCCGCCGCCTGATCTTCGTTGCGAACGATCGGGAAAGGCCGGTCCCTATGGGGCCGGCCTTTTTCTTGCGGGCGCAGGTTGCGCACGGCAGCCGCCTATGGGATCGTTTTTGTAATCGGGGCGCAAGTCCCTATATCCACAGAAGGCAATACTAGGGGAGGCCTCAATCGTGACGAAAATCAATATACAATTCACGCTGTTTTCGGCGTTCTATTCGCCGCTGATTTCCACCATGTCCGGCGGTTTTCTCGAGGCCGAGGGGCTTGAGCCGGACTGGTCCGTCTCGCCGCCCGGCAAATCGGCGATCGAGTCGCTCCAGGACGGCAGCGCGCACGTGGTGCAGACGGCGCCGAGCCAGTCATTCAATTGGCTCAAGAAGGACGAGAAGCCGCCGTTCAAGCACTTCGCGCAGATCAACGAAATGGATGGCTTCTTCATCACCGGCCGCGAAGCCGATCCCGATTTCACCTGGGACAAGCTCGAGGGCGCGGAAGTGGTCATGTTCAAGGCCGGCCAACCGAATGCCATGTTCAAGTATGCCTGTCACAAGGCGGGGATCGACTACGACAAGATCATCCCGGTCACCCCGGGCGGGGCGGCCGACATCGACAAGGCGTTCCGTGACGGACAGGGCGCCTACGTGCAACAGCAGGGCCCGTTTCCGCAGCAGCTCGAGGCCGACGGCGTCGGCCACGTGGTTGCCCAGGTCGGTCCGCAGATCGGCCCCAACGCGTTCTCCAGCCTGGCGGCGACACCGGAATGGCTGGAAAGCGATATGGCGAAGGCGTTCATGCGCGCCTATAAAAAGACGCGCGCCTACATGAACGAAACGCCCGCCGCCGAGATCGCGAAGGCTGAAAAGCCGTTTTTCCCGGATATCGACGAAGCCGTGCTGGCGGACTGCATCGGCACCTACCAGAAGCTCGGCTGCTGGACGCCGCACTGCGAGATCACCAGGGAGGCATTCGACGTCGCGCAAGACGTGTTCATCCACTACGGCGCTATTACCGAGCGCTATCCGTACGAGGACGCGATCGCTGAGCCGCCGTCGACCGACTGATATTGTGCCGGCCGGGATAAAGGCCGCCTGACGGCGCGGGCGGATAGGCGTAACTCCTATCTTGGCCCGCGACGACGGGGCGGCTATCATCGACACAATTTCGGGGGGCCTTGCGGAAGGAAACGTATGCTCTGTCACGTTTTGGCCGAGGAGGGAGCGCGGACCTGGCTGGTGTTTCGCCGGCCCGTCGCGTCGATCGGGGGGCTGCGCTTCACCAGTCACTATGTGGTGTGCTCCAACGATCAGGCAATCCTGATAGATCCGGGCGGGGCCGCGGACTTCGGCCCGCTGCTGGCGGCGGTTTCCGACAACATCGCGCTCGACAACATCGCCGGCATCGTCATCACGCAGCGGGGATCGCACACCGCTGGTTCCATCGGCATGTGGGCCGAGGCGCTCGGCCACGAGCTGCCGGTCTACGCGTCGGAGATGATTTCCTCGGGCCTGCGCCACACGGACACGGACCTGAACATCGTGACGATTTCGGAAAACGGTGGCGAGGTGCCGATGGCCGACGGGTCCGGCCTGCACATGATGCCGGCGCCTTATCTGCCGGCGGCGGCGTCGATGTCGCTCTACGACCCGGCGGCACGCGTGCTTTATACCAGCGAGATCGGCACCGCCGAGGGCACCTGGGCCGACGACGCGACGCCGTTCTGCGAGCAGTTCTCGCTGATCAGCCACGCCATGAACGCCTATCACCAGACCTGGCTGCCGTCGGCGGCCGCGCGTGACGACTGGCTGTCGCGGATCGACGACCTGGAGATCGAAATCCTCGCGCCGCGGATGGGACCGTGTTTCCGCGGCAAGGATATCGATCATTTCAAGCAATGGCTCGGAACCATCGACGTCGGTGTGCTGGTCGCGAGCGATACGCCGGCATATATCTCCGAAACCACTTACGCGCCGGAACACGGCCGCGAGGACCCGGATATCGTCATGGACCCGCCGCCGTTGGACGATGACGCGTCGTTCATGGATGCGGACGAGCAGGCGGCCTATGACGACGTGTACGACGATGACGAATACGTAGAGGCCGAGGACGAGGAGGTTTCCCGGCTCGTCGATGCCCTCGGCGTCGAAGGGCCCGACAGCGAGCCCCTGGCACAGGCCTATGAGGCCGCCGAGGACGAGGACGTCTACGACGACGAGGACGATGAGTTCGATATCGTCTACGTCGACGAGGATGGTAACGAGATCGATCCGAGCGAAATCGACGAAGAGGATATCGTCGATGAAGAGGAGGTCCTCGAGGGCAACGACGAGCAGCGCCTCGAGTTCCCGCCGGGCCAGATGTACCGGCTGATCACGCGCAGCGACTTCGACGGCCTGGTGTGCGCCGTGCTGCTCGAGGAGCTGGACCTGATCAACGACATCCTTTTCGTGCACCCGAACCAGATGCAGGAAGGCGAGATCGAGGTTTCCGAGACCGATATCTCCACGAACCTCCCCTATACGCCGGGCATCTTCGCGGCGTTCGACCACCACCTGTCCGAGATCACGCGTCTCGGCAAGCACTACGAGAACCATATCATCGATCCGCTGGCGCCAAGCGCGGCGCGCGTCGTCTACAACTATTTCGGTGGCAAGAAGCGGTTCCCGGACATTTCCGAAGAGATGATGGACGAGGTCGACAAGGCCGATGCGGCACAATTCGAGCAGGACGAGGTCCTGAACGCCCAGGGCTGGCCGCTGCTGAGCTTCATCATGGATTCCCGCACGGGGCTTGGCCGCTACCGCGGTTTCCGCGTGCCGAACTATGAACTGATGATGTCGCTGATCGATTACTGCCGCCGCTACGATATCGACGAGGTGCTGGAACATCCGGACGTCAAGGAACGGGTCGAGCTTTACCGCGAGCATGAGGAGCCGGCGAAGGAACAGATCAAGCGCTGCACGACCGTGCACGGCAATCTCGCCGTGATCGACTACCGCAACGAAGACCAGATCTACGTCGTCAACCGGTTCATGATCTACGCCTTGTTCCCGGCGTGTAATATCTCCATGCACATCCTGTGGGGACGCGGCGAGCAGAACACCGTCTTCGCCGTCGGCAAGTCGATCTTCAACCGGACCTCGAATACCAACGTCGGCGACCTGATGCTGACCTACGGCGGCGGCGGCCACAAGAACGCCGGCACATGTCAGGCCGACAACGCGCTCGCCGACGTGGTGCGCGACGCGCTGATCCAGCGCATCAACGCCGACGGGTGATCGGCGCGACGTCTCGGATTCGGCGCTTGCGCCGAATCTTCTCCCTACTCAAGGCAGCCATGAGTTGCTATCCATGACGCATGGATTTTCAGCTCAAGGACAAGGTGGCGCTGGTCACCGGCGGCAGCCGTGGCATCGGCCGCGCGGTCGCGCTGACGCTGGCCGGTCACGGGGCCAACGTCGCGATCTGCGGGCGGACGCAGGAAAGCCTCGATACCGCATGCGCCGAGATCGAGGCCAAGGGCGTAAAGGCCTGGGGCTTCCCGGCCGACGTCAGCGTTCACGAAGAGGTCGAGAAACTGGTCGCCGATGTCGCCGATGCAACGGGCGGAATCGACATTCTCGTCAACAATGCCGTGACGTCGACCAGCGCGCCGTTCGACCAGCTTACCGACGACGAGTTCCGCTATCACATCGACGTCAAGCTGATGGCCTATATCCGTATCGCGCGCCTGGTGCTGCCGCACATGATCCCGCGCGGGTCGGGCCGCATCGTCAACGTCGGCGGCATGACGGCCCGGATCGTCGCGCCGCTCCGCATGACCAACGGCGTCACCAACGCCGGGGTCGCCAACTTCACCAAGCAATTCTCGGGTTATACCGCGCAGCACGACATCACGGTCAACTGCGTGCATCCAGGCTACACGGCGACGGAGCGCGTCACGCAGATCTTCAGGAAGGAAGCCGAGGAAGCGGACGTGGACCTGGATCAGGTGATCGCCAAACGCACCGGGGACGTGCCGCTCGGCAGGTTGATCCAGCCCGAGGACATCGCGAACGCGGTGCTGTTCTTCTGCTCGCCTCTGGCAGGCATGGTCACCGGCCAGTGCATCGCCGTCGACGGCGGTTCCGG
Organism: Rhodospirillales bacterium; assembly: GCA_051117645.1. Lineage (GTDB taxonomy): Bacteria > Pseudomonadota > Alphaproteobacteria > Rhodospirillales > Casp-alpha2 > UBA4479. Next base: position 130,583 of record JBNPEI010000014.1, on the reverse strand, counting down.
CGAAGCGGTTATTTACTGACGGGTCTTACGCGGCCAGGTCTTCGCCCTTGATAGCACGGTCGATCAGCTCCAGCGTTTCGTCGCGGCCGTAGAGCGCGATGAACGAGCCCATGCGCGGGCCCTGGCTCTGGCCCAGCAGGATTTCGTACAGCGCCCGGAACCAGTCCTTGAGCTCGGCGAACGCGTCGCGCTTGCCGGCCTCGTAGACCTCGGTCTGGATCGTTTCCGCGTCGGCGTCGGCGGGCAGCGCCTTGAGCCGTGCCGCCAGATCGGCGAGCGCTTCGCGCTCGGCCTCGCTTGCCTTGCGGTACGACTTCGCCGGGCGCACGAAATCCCGGTAGTAGTTGATGGCGTACTCGACCAGCCGGTCCAGCATCGGCGCCGTCTCCGGGTTGGCGTCCGGGCGGTAACGGGAAATGAAGTGCCAGAGCACCGTCTTATCCTCGCTGTGACACACACTGGCGAGGTTGAGCAGAATGCCGAACGACAAGTGCGCGCGTTCCGCCGGCGGATTGCCCATGTGGATGAACCACGCCGGATTGTCGATCCGCTTGGCCGGCTCCTGGTCCTCGAACGCGTCCAGCATGCGGGCGTATTCGTCGACCTGACGCGGGATCACGTCGAAATAGAGGCGCTTTGCGGCCTTCGGCTTCTGGAACATGAAGTACGACAGGCTTTCCGGCGGCGCGTAACGCAGCCATTCCTCGACGGTCAGGCCGTTACCGCGCGATTTCGAAATCTTTTCGCCGTTCTCGTCCAGGAACAACTCGTACGAGAACCCGGCCGGCGGATTGCCCTGCAGGATGCGGCAGATCTTGCCCGACAGATTGACGCTGTCGATCAGGTCCTTGCCGGACATTTCGTAGTCGACGTCGAGCGCGGTCCAGCGCATCGCCCAGTCGGCCTTCCACTGCAGCTTGCAGTGCCCGCCCGTGACCGGCGTTTCGACCTTGGTGCCGTTCTCGTTCTCGTAAACGATGGTGCCGGCGTCGACGTTCCGTTCGACGACCGGGACTTGCAGCACCACGCCCGTTTCCGGGCACACCGGCAGGAACGGCGAATAGGTTTTCTGCCGCGCTTCGCCCAGTGTCGGCAGGATCACGTTGATAACCGCGTCATAACGCTCGAGGATTTTCAGGAGCGTCTCGTCGAAGGCGCCGGACCTGTAGCGCTCGGTCGAGCTGACGAACTCGTAGTCGAAACCGAAATCGTCGAGAAACGCCCGCAGCCGCGCGTTGTTGTGCGCGCCGAAGCTGTCGTGCGTGCCGAACGGATCCGGGATCGAGGTCAGCGGCTTCCCCAGATGCGGTTCGATGATCTGTTTGTTCTCAATGTTGTCCGGCACCTTGCGGAGCCCGTCCATGTCGTCCGAGAACGCGAACAGCCGCGTCGGGATGTCGGAAAGCTGGTGAAACGCGTGGCGCACCCACGACGTGCGCGCGACCTCGCCGAAGGTGCCGATGTGCGGCAGGCCGGAGGGGCCGTAACCGGTCTCGAATAGCACGTACCCTTTTTCGGGCGTCTTGCCGTTCAGCCGTTTCAGGATCGCGCGCGCCTCGGCAAACGGCCAGGCATTGGACTTTTCGGCAAACTCGCGCATATCGCTCATGGTTATTTCCCGTCGGCGGTTAAGGCGACGGGAAACTACGGCGTGGGGGGCGTTTAATCAAGGTTCCGGTGGTCTCAGGCCCGGACCTCCACGTCCGTGTTGATGACGTTGATCGGGCTGCCCGCCTCGAAGGCGATAATCTGGTCGAAAATGTCGGTGAAGTGCACTTCGTACTCGTCCTCGGTCACGTAACCGATGTGCGGCGTGCATATCACGTTTTCCATGTTCAGAAGCGGATGCGACGTATCGGTCACCGGCTCGTGCTCGTAGACGTCGACCGCGGCCCAGCCGGGGCGGCCCTTTTCGAGCGCTTCGACTAGCGCGCCGTCCTCGATCAGCGGCGCGCGGCTGGTGTTGACCAGCACGGCGCTGGATTTCATCTGTGCAAGGTCGTGCGCGGTGATGATACCGCGGGTCGCCGGATACAGCCGGACGTGCAGGCTCACCACATCCGACGTGGCGAAGAATTCGTCGCGGCTCGCGGGTACATGCACGCCGGCTTTGCGGGCGCGCTCGAGCGAGTTTTCCGAGCCCCACGCCTGCACGTTCATGCGGAACGCGCGGGCGATGTCGGCGACGGCGGCGCCGATCCGGCCGTAGCCGTAGATGCCCAGCGTACGGCCGCCGACCGACTTGCCGACACCCATCATCCAGTTGCCTGCCTTCAGCGATGCCATCTGCTGCGGAATCATGCGCATGGCGGACAGGATCAGGCCCCATGTCAGTTCCACGGTGGCGTAGGACGGCGTGCCCTCGTGCTGGCCCGAGCACAGCATGATGCCGAGCCGCGTGCAGTCCTCGACGTCGATGTGCGGATAGACGCTCCGCTGCGAGATCAGCCTGAGCTTCGGCAGGCGTTCCAGCAAATCCTTGCGGATTTTCGTGCGCTCGCGGATCAGCACCAGGACCTCCGTCTCGGCCAGCCGTTCGGCCAGCGTGTCCGTGTCCTGCACGTGATCGTTCCAGATCGTCACGTCGTGATGCGCGATCTTTTCGTAGCAGGGCAGGTGGCGGATGGTGTCGAACCAGTCGTCGAGAATGGTGATCTTCATATGGGCCTCCAAGAGTTGCGGTAGTGAAGGGCTTCGGCGGGCCAAAATCAAGGTGTTGACGTGACGCATGGCCGTATCCCGAAATTCGCCGGACTCCGGTTCTTGATCTTGTGGTCAACTGGGCGCGTAATATCGGCCGACTATATCAATATTGAGGGGGAACCCATGAGCATCGACCATATCGACAGCGGCGAGATCCTGAGCCAGGCCGTCGTGCATAACGGCATCGCCTACGTTTGCGGCCAGACCGCGACGGACCGGACCCAGGACATCAAGGGGCAGACCGCCGAGGTGCTGGCCAAGATCGACGACCGCCTTGCGCGCTGCGGCACCGACAAGTCGAAGCTGCTGATGGTTACGATCTACCTCGCCGACATGAGCCAGAAGGCCGAAATGAACGAGATCTGGAAGGACTGGATGGGCGACCTCGAGCGCCCGGCGCGGGCCTGCGTCGGCACGCCCCTGGCGACGTCCGATACCCTGGTCGAAATCGTGGTCAACGCCGCCGTCTGACGCCTCGTTGGACACTCCGCCCGCCCCCGAAGAAAAGGTTCAGAGCGCGCTCAAGGGGATCGCGTTCATGCTGGCCGCGACGTTGCTGGCGGCGATCATGAACTCCGCCGCCCGGCACGTGTCGCAGACCGTGCATCCGTTCGAACTGGTGTTCTTCAGAAACCTGTTCGCGTTCGCCTTCGTGATCCCGATGCTGTGGCGGATCGGTTTCGTTTCGCTGAGGACCCGGCGGCCGTGGATGCATGCCGGACGTGCTGGCCTCAACGTCGTCAACATGATGGTGTGGTTCACGGCGGTCAGCCTGGCACCGCTGGCGGAGGTGGTGGCGCTCGGCTTCACGGCGCCGATCTTCGCTACCATCCTCGGCGTGCTGATCATGAAGGAATTGGTCGGCATCCGCCGCTGGTCGGCGATCGTCGCCGGGTTCGCGGGCGCGCTGATCATTCTGCAGCCGGGCTTCGACACGGTGCAGGTCGGGCACGGTCTTGTGCTTCTGGCTTCGGTCATGTGGGCCGGCGTGCTGCTGATCATCAAGTCGCTGAGCCGTACCGAAAGCTCGATCACCATCGTCGCCTACATGTCGATCCTGATGACGCCGATGTCGCTGATCCCGGCGCTGTTCGTGTGGGCGTGGCCGACCTGGACCGAGCTTGCCTGGCTGGCGCTGATCGGAGTCTGCGGCGGCGCCGCGCAGTATCTGCTGGCGCAGGCGTTCCACGAAGCGGACATCAGCGTCGTCATGCCGTTCGATTTCGGCAAGCTGGTATGGGTGGCGCTGATCGCTTTCATCGCCTTCGGCGAGGTACCGACGTGGACCACGTGGTTCGGCGGCGCGATTATTTTCGCGAGCGGTATCTACATCGCCCGGCGCGAGTCGATGAAACGGCGTCAGAAACCCGGCTGATCAGCCCGCCGGTTCGATCCGGATGACCTGCCCCGGGTCCTCGTCGACGAGGATATAGAGATACCCGTCCGGCCCGTCGATGACGGCGCGGATGCGCTTGTCGATGCCCTCCAGGATCCGCTCCTCGGCGACGACCTTTTCGCCGTCGAGCGTCAGGCGCGCCAGCAACTGGTACTTGAGCGCGCCGACAAAGGCGTTGCCCTTCCATTTCGGGAACTTGTCGCCGGTGTAGAACGCCATGCCGCTCGGCGCGATCGACGGGTCCCAGTAGTGGATGGGTTGTTCCATGCCCTCCTTATGGGTGCCGACGCCGATCTTGCCGCCGGCGTAATGCTCGCCGTAGGAAATCACCGGCCAGCCGTAATTGCGGCCGGGAAGGGGAATGTTCACCTCGTCGCCGCCGGCCGCGCCGTGCTCGTTGATCCAGAGCTTGCCGGTCTCGGGGTGACGGGCCGCGCCCTGCGGGTTGCGGTGGCCGACCGACCACGTTTCCGGGCGGTAGCCGTCACGGCCGACGAAGGGATTGTCGTCCGGGATCGAGCCGTCGGAATTGATGCGGATCACCTGGCCCCGGTTGATGGTGAAGTCCTGGGTGCGCTCGCGCTCGCCGCGCTCACCGACGGTAATGTAAAGATGCCCTTTCGGCGAGAACACGAGACGCGAGCCGAAATGCCGGCCGCCGTAGGTCTTCGGTATCTGGCGGAAGATCACCTCGACGTCGTTGACGATGTTGACGGCGCGGTCGAGCTTGCCGCGCGCGACCGCCGTGCCGGCGCCGCCGTCACCGGATTCCGCGTACGAGAAATAGATCAGCTTGTTCTCCGCGTAGTTCGGGTCGATGGCGATATCGAGCATGCCGCCCTGGCCCGAGGTGTAGGCGTCCGGCACGTTGGCGAGTGGGCGGCGTAGCTTGCCGTCCTTGTCGACGACGCGGATCGTGCCCGGGTCGCGCTCGGTGACCAGCATCGCGCCATCGGGCAGGAATGCCATGCCCCACGGATGATCGAGCCCGTCGACGACGACAGAGAGTTTCACGTCGTAGTGTTCGGTCTTGAAGGTCTGGGCGCCGGCGGCTTGGGCAGCGGACACCGCAAAAACCAGAACCAAAAAGGTTCGAAGCATCAATACCTCCTCACCTGTCCTCTCCCCCATAGATGGGGGAGAGGGACTCTCGCATCAAGGTAACTCTCGCCTCCTCTCCCCCTGTGAAGGGGGAGAGGTCGGGTGAGGGGGTGTTGACGACGTCAGTACATCCGTCCGCCGTTCGGCACGTCGAGGTCCGGCTTCAGCAGCACCACCTCGTCGTCGGCGTCCGGAATGCCGAGCACGAGGACTTCCGACATGAACTTGCCGATCTGGCGCGGCGGAAAGTTGACGACGCCCAGGACCTGGCGGCCGGGCAGGGTTTCCGGATCGTAGTGCCTGGTGATCTGCGCCGACGACTGTTTCTCGCCGATCTCGGGGCCGAAATCGACCCACAGCTTGATCGCCGGCTTGCGCGCTTCCGGGTACGGTTCGGCGCGGACGATGGTGCCGACGCGGATATCGACCTTCATGAAATCGTCGAAAGAAAGATCCATGGTGCAATCCCCCTGAAATCGAGTTTCCGGGAAAATGCCCGACCGGGACGAAAAAGGCCAGACCGCAAAAACGGCCTGGCCGCAAAAGGAAAGGGCCGCCCGGTTGCCCGGCGCGGCCCGATCCCATCACTTCAGGAAAGTGTGATTACTTCTTCTTCGACGCTTTCAGGACGGTCGTCTTGACTTCGTCGAGGGCTTCGACGACGCGGGTGTTGAGCGCGTCGCTGGCTTCGGTGTTCGACTTGGTCATCAGGTCGGCCAGTTCGCGGGTGTTGTCCACGGACTTGACGAAGGTGCCTTTCAGAAGGTCGGCCTGCGCCGCGGCAACAGCCTGCGGGTTGTCCATCTTCGAGAACGACTCGATCATCTTCGAGACTTCGTCCATCGCCTGCTGCAGCATTTCGGCCTGGCGCTTGGCGACGGCCTGGCAACCTTCGGCGGCAACCTGGTTGGCGGCGGTGAAGGCGTCGAAATTCTTCTTCTGCAGTTCGAGAACGGCGTCGAAGTCGAATTTCGGCATTTCGTAACCCTTGGTCACCTTGGTGAACTCATCGGCCATTTTCTTCGGGTCGAAGTCGGCCATGATCTTGCTGTATTCGGCGAAGAAGGGGTTCTTCTCGGCCATTTTGAAAAATTCGGCGTACATATCGGTCTCCATCTCCAGTAGGGGCGGCTATGCGCCCGGCAAAACTTTTCCGGTGCCGACGCCGCATGACCTCCATGCTGCGCTGCACCATGACCGGAATATGCGTTAATCCTTGCCGAGAGTCAACAGGTTTTTGTGCAATGCACAAAAAATATTTTGCAGATGCGAATGATTATAAACGGCTGATTTATGCGGATTCTGGCTGTTCCGGAGATGGGCGCGTTTTTCCGGCGGCCAGTTTTTCCGCATGTGCGAGACCTTTGTCCAGAGCGGCCATGGTTCGTGCCAGACCGGGGTCGTCGTCGTGTATCCATACGCGCGAGGCGTTCATCTGGATCACGGCGAGCGCCTTGGTCCGGAGCGTGCCCTTGCAGCCTTCCGACGATACTCCGGCGGCCTGCAGACTGAGCGCCATGGATTTCAGGAACCGGACGCCGAGGCAGGCGCTGCCCAGCGGGTCGCGGGGCGCATCCCGGGCCATCGATCCGAGGGCGGCCTGACGGCCGTCCAGCGCATCGAAACGGCGCATCAGGATGTCGAAAAGCTTGTCCTTCACCGTGCCGTCGAGAGGGTCGTCCTTGAGGCTGCCGAAGACCTCGGCGTCGACGCGGTCGATCAGGGCGCGCTGGATATGCGTGCGGCCGGGCAGGGACATTAATGCCTCGCCCACCGGTACCTTGGCATGATCAGCGATTTCCGGGAGCGACAGCGAGCGCCACGGGCGCTCGGCGGCAAGATCGAGCGCGGCATCGATCAGCTTGTCATTCGTGGTCCGCGTGTCGGTCTTGCGTTTCGACGTCTTTTTCTTTGGTGCAGCAGCCATGCGTCTCCTCCTTCGCCCAATCCTTTGCAATGGAGCGGGAGCGCGGCTCCCGCCGGCGGGGCGCCATTATACAGAAATGGGGATTTGACGCTTATCCCGCAAGTTCGCGGGAACGGCGCGTCGCCTCGGCGATGGCTCTGGTCATCAGGGGCTGCAGGGCATCGTCGGCCATCAGCACCTTGAGGGCTTCCGCCGTCGTGCCGCCCGGGCTGGTGACGTTCTGCCTGAGCGTTGCGGCCTCTTCGGGCGCCTGATAGAGAAGCTCGCCGGCACCGGCGACGGTCGCCCGCGCGAGCTGCATGGCGAGATCGGCGGGCAGGCCGTTATCGACTCCGGCCTGGGCCATCACCTCGACCAGCAGGAACACATAGGCTGGCCCGCCGCCCGAAAGCGCGGTGACGCAGTCGATCTGGTCCTCGTCCTCGACCCAGGCGACCTCGCCGACGGACTGCAGCAGTTCGTCGGCCCATTTGCGTTGCGTCTCGGAAACCAGATGGTTGGGATAGCCGACGGTAATGCCGCGGCCGACGGCGGCCGGCGTATTCGGCATGGCGCGGACGATGGCCGCCTCCGGGCCCAGTTTCTCCTCGAAGTACGCGATGGTCTTGCCCGCCGCGACCGAGATGTAAACGCAGCCCGGTCCGGCGAAGCGCCGATAGTCGCCGATCGCCTCGTCCATCATCTGCGGCTTCACGGCAAGGACCACCGTTTCCGGCGCCGCGCCGTCCGGGATGCCGGCGGCATCGGCGACGCATTCGATGCCGAGCGTATCCTTCAGGAGTTTACGGGTGTCTTCGAAAGGCTCGACGACAAGGACGTCTTCGGGCTTGAGGCTGCGCTTGAGCCAGCCGGCCATCATGGCGCTGCCCATCTTGCCGCCGCCGACAAGCAGCAGTTTAACGGTCATGGTATCCTACGCTTCTCCGGCGGTTTCGATCATTGCGGCGGCAATGGCTTCAGGTGCCGACTTGCCGCCCCAGATCACGTACTGGAACGCGGGATAGAATTTCTCGCATTCGATCAGCGCCGTTTCGACCAGATCCTCCATCTGCTCCAGCGTCGGTTCCATCTGGCCGCGCATCGGCATGGCATGGCGGTACATCGGCAGGCCTTCGTCGGTCCACATGCCGAAGTGCCCCATCCACAGGCGCTCGTTGACCTCCGCCAGAAGCTCGAACACCGGCTGACGCCGGTCCGTCGGGACCCGCATGTCGAAGGCGCAGGTGAAATGCATCGCCCCCATATCGTCGTTCCAGGCGAAGTACATGCTGAAATCGCACCAGGTGCCCGGCACCTGAACCGCCATTTCCTGGTCGTTGCGACGGTCGAAGGTCCAGTCGTTGTACTCGACGATTTTTTCGATGATGTCGAGAGGATTGGCGAGAGGGGTTTCGCGGGAGATTTCTGTGGTACGCATGGAGCGCTCCTCCTATGCCCGGCCGGCGTTGGTATCGGACCGAAGGGAGCAACTACTATACCTAGCGGTGATCGCTAGATATCGCTTGCGCCATCCGATCACCTACAAGATTTACCCTGCACCATGTCAGAATCGCGCGCAAGCGGAATTCAGGAATTTATCGCAAACTGTTGTGGATAATCAGCCGCACCATACCGTCTATAGTGCTCTATCCCCGGGGAGGTAAGGATATCCGCGGCATTCACGCGTCCCGGTCCACGCCGGAACCAGGCCGCGGTTATATAGATATAGTGGGATTCGATCTATTTCCTGGCGCCGGTGGATGGCTTCTTGGCCGTCTTCGCGGGCGTGCCGGATTTGGATTTCGCGGCTGCGCTTTTCCGGGCGGCGGGCTTTTTTGCCTTGGCCAGTTCGCCTTCGAGGGTCTTGATCCGCGCTTCCAGTTTTTCGTTTTCGGTGCGGGCCTTCTGCGCCATCGCCTTGACGGCGTCGAATTCGTCGCGCGTCACCAGGTCGGCATTGTTGAGATAGCGCTCGAGACGCTGACGGATCAGCGCGTCGATCTCGTCCTTCATGCCGGTCAGCGTCGAGACCGCACCGTTTGCGACACGGGCGAGGTCATCGAAAATCTTGTTCTGCGTCTGCATCGAAGGCTCCTTTGTCTTTCAGGAATATGGCCCTTCGCGCATCGTCGCGCAAGGCGCGGACGCTTGCCGGGCCGGTGTTCCGGAGCCTATAAGAGGGCACGACGTTGTTGGGGAAAATGCATGTATGTGATCACCGGTGGTGCCGGGTTTATCGGATCGAACGTGGCTCAGGCGCTGGAAGCGCGCGGCGCCGGACCGCTGGTCGTCTGCGACCGCCTGCGGGACGGTGACAAGTGGCGTAACATCGCCAAACGCACGCTCCGCGACATCGTTCATCCGGATCACATCCGCGAGTTCCTCGACGCCGAGGGGCATGCCGTCAAAGGCATCGTGCACATGGGCGCGATTTCGGCGACGACCGAAACCGACGCCGATCTGATCGTCGAAAACAACTTCCGGCTTTCGCGCGATCTCTGGGTCTGGTGTGCCGAGCACGATGTGCCCTACATCTATGCCTCGTCGGCGGCGACCTACGGCGACGGCGCCGAAGGCTTCGACGACGATATCTCGGCGGACGGCCTGAACAAGTTGAGGCCGTTGAATCCCTATGGCTGGTCCAAGTTGCTGTTCGACAAATGGGTCGCGGCCGAGCTTGCCGCCGACCGGGCACGGCCGACCCAATGGGCCGGGCTGCGGTTCTTCAACGTCTATGGACCGAACGAGTATCACAAAGGACGCATGATGAGCGTCGTCGCGCAGATCCAGCCGGTTGCGGCGAAGCGCGAAGCCTGCCGGCTTTTTCAGTCGCACCACCCGGATTACGAAGACGGCGGCCAACTCCGCGACTTCATCTCCGTCGACGATTGCGCCGACGTGATCTGCTGGCTTCTGGAGAACCCATCCGTCTCCGGGCTTTTTAATCTCGGCACCGGCCGGGCGCGCAGTTTTGCCGACCTGGCGAAGGCGGTGTACGCGGCGATGGGCGAGGATTTCAGGGTCGACTACGTGCCGACCCCCGAGGACATCCGCGACAAGTACCAGTACTTCACCGAAGCCTCGATGGTGCGGCTCCGCGATGCCGGCTACGGCGGGCAGTTTACGCCGCTCGAGGATGGGGTCGGGCGCTACGTCCGCGATTTCCTCGCCACCGACGATCCTTACCGCTGAGGGGATCAGGGCGGCTCATGTTCTTCGCCATCCCGTTCCCCAATATCGATCCGGTCATCTTCGAGGTCGGCGTGTTTGCCGTCCGCTGGTATTCGCTGGCGTATATCGCCGGGCTCGTTCTGGGGTGGTGGCTGATGAAGCGGCTGTGCCGCCTCGAGCCGCCTGTCTGTGAACGCGATGCCGTCGACGATTTCCTGGTCTGGGCGACGTTCGGCGTCATCCTCGGCGGGCGTCTCGGTATGGTGCTGTTCTACCAGTTCGACTACTACATGGCGAACCCGGCCAAGATCATCGCCGTCTGGGAAGGCGGCATGTCGTTTCACGGCGGGTTCCTTGGGGTCGTCATCGCCGGCATCGTCTTCACCAGGCGCCGCAAGATCGATCCGCTCCGCTTCGGCGATCTCTTGGGCTGTGTCGCGCCGATCGGGCTTTTCTTCGGGCGCATCGCCAACTTCATCAACGGCGAGCTCTGGGGCCGCACCGCCGACGTGCCGTGGGCGATGGTGTTCCCGAGCGGCGGCCCCGATCCGCGCCATCCGAGCCAGCTCTACGAAGCCGCGTTCGAGGGACTTCTGCTGTTCGCCGTCATGATGTCGCTGGCGCGGCTGGAATCCGTGCGCCGCCGTCCCGGGTTGCTGATGGGGACGTTCGTCGCCGGCTACGGCATCGCCCGAAGCTTCGCGGAAGTGTTCCGTGAACCGGATGCCTACATCGGGTTCCTCGCCTTCGGCACGACCTGGGGGCAGTGGCTGTCATTGCCGATGATCGCCATCGGCGTTTACTTCATCTTCCGGGCACGGCGCCGGGGCCCGGTGTGAGGATGTTGGCCGCGAGGCGTCACTATCACGACGGTCATTCCCGCGCCGGCGGGAATCCAAACCAAAAGCCCCTTGTGGATCCCCGCCTTCGCGGGGATGACAATGTCATATGATCAAATCGAGGGGAAAAACACCGCTTGCGGGACAGCTACATGATCGCATCGAGCGGGACGGCCCGGTGTCCGTTGCCGACTGGATGCACGCCTGTCTCGCCGATCCGAAACACGGCTACTACATGACCCGGGACCCGCTCGGACGTGCCGGCGATTTCACGACGTCACCGGAGATCTCGCAGATGTTCGGGGAACTGCTCGGGTTGTGGGCGGCGGTCGTCTGGCAGCAGATCGGAACCCCGGCAACCGTTAAGCTCGTCGAACTGGGTCCCGGCCGCGGCACGCTGATGGCGGATGCCCTTCGTGCCGCCGCCGGCGTCCCGGATTTCCTGACCGCGGCAGAGGTGCACATGGTGGAAACGAGCCCGGTGCTGCGCACGGCGCAACAGAAGATGCTCGAGGATGCGGCGGTGCCATGCACCTGGCACGACAAGGTTACGGGAATCCCGGCGGGGCCAATGATCGTCTTCGCCAACGAGTTCCTGGATGCGCTGCCGGTGCGCCAGTTGGTTCGCAGGGATGGTGCCTGGTACGAGCGGATGGTCGGCTACGGGGATGACGGGTTCGTTTTCGAAATCGGTTCCCCCGTGGATAATATTCCCGTGCCGGACGGGCTGGAGGATGCGCCCGACGGGGCCGTCTTCGAAGTGTCGCCGGCGGTCGAGCATGTAACGCAGTCGCTTGCTGCGAGAATTGCAACGGACGGCGGCGCGGCGCTGTTGATCGACTACGGCCACGACAGCCCGGGTCTGGGCGAGACCCTGCAGGCGGTGAAGGGTCACAGCTACGCGGATCCGCTGACGACGCCGGGGGAATGCGATCTGACGGCGCACGTGGATTTCGCGATGGTTGCGGCAGCCGCCGCGTCGGCGGGGGCGCGCGTGTGGGGACCGCTCGGGCAGGGCGAACTTCTGGAGCGGCTCGGCATCGGTGCACGCGCGGCGCAACTGCTGGCGGGCGCCGACAAGAAGCAAGCCGAGAACATCGCCAGGGCACGCCATCGCCTGACCGCCGATGACGGCATGGGGCGCCTGTTCCGCGCCATCGCTTTGACGCATCCCCGGCAACCTGCGCCGCCCGGATTCGAGACGGTAAGCTGGACTTAGTTAAATGGGCTCTAGTCGTTCCTGTAGGTGCTGATGCCGAGGAGCGAATAGGCCGGGCAGCGGCGGACGATTCCGGACGCGAGCGGCAATGCGCCGATCCAGCCCCAGATCGCCAGCTCGAACGAACTGAAAAGCGCGATGGCAACCATCAGGGAGCCAATGCAAATTCTTATCGCGCGGTCGAAACCGCCGATATTCTGTCCCATGACAAGACCCTCAAGTGCACAAGTCTGATTTTCTGCCTTTATACGTGGGCCGGACGGTCCAAGCCTTGATTTAAGTCAATCGGCTTGGTCGTTGCTGTCTACTCGGTCTTGCAGGTGCGGACGCCGAAAAGCAGATAGGCCGGGCACCAGCGGATCAGACCCGTGGCGAGCGGCACCACCCCGATCCAGCCCCACACCGCAAGCTCATGGCCGGAAAGCAGGGCAAAGGCGATCAGCGCGACGCCGACGACGATACGAAGGATGCGGTCGATGCTGCCAACGTTGATGGTCATAATGAATCTCCTATACACATTCAGTTATATGAATATGTATAGGAGGAAGTCGCCCCCTGCGCCTTGATGCAGATCAATTCACAGGGGCGCTGATTACTGGGCGAACTCGATCCGGTCGAAGACCGCGTCGAGGGCTTCCTGGGCGCACGCCTCGTCGATGTCGCCGCCCGGTGCACCACTGACGCCGACGGCACCGATACGCATGCCGGCGGCGGTGATCGGCAGACCGCCGTCCATCATCTTGATGTCCGATAGCAGATTCAGGTTCTTCGCAAGCTCCGGCCGGCTCTCGCGCAGTTCGCGGGTCGGCGTGCCGGCCATCAGGGCGCCGCGGGCCTTGCCGCCGGCGATGGTGATGGTTTGCACGGCGGCGAACTGGTGACGCAGCACGGCAATGTCGTTGCCGCCCCGGTCGACGACGACGGCGCTGACCGAATAACCCTTGTCCGAACAGGCGGTGACGGTCTTGTCGGCAATGTCGCGCGCCAGCGCGGTGCCGATCGCCTTGACGTTGAGCACGTCCTGGGCGTTGGCGCTGGTCGCGGTAAGGACGGCGGCAATCGCCAGCGCCGGAATGGTGGTTCTTGCTGAATGGAACATGGTCGCTCTCCCTCGTGCCCCGCTGAGTCCGCCCATGTGGCAGCGCAGGGCATCCTGTCGTTGTATCTGCCTATCAACGTATTCTATTTGTGGAATATGTAAATAGGGATGCGGATGCGGGTCTTTCATGCCCACGCCGTTTCATCAATAATCGCGGCATGATTACAGCCGACAATCTTGCCGATGCGCCCGGCATCAAGCACATGTTCTTTACCCGGCAGGGCGGCGTCAGCGACGGCATCTATGCCTCGCTGAACTGCGGGCCCGGCTCGTCGGACGACCGCGCTCGGGTTCTCGACAATCGGGCGCGGGCCATGGCGGTATTGGACCAGGAGCCGGCGAACCTGGTCACGGTTTACCAGTACCATTCTCCCGTCGTTGTCGAGGTCCGCGAACCCTGGCCCGTCGGCGCCGCGCCGAAAGCGGATGCGATGGTGACAACGACGCCGGACGTGGTCCTCGGCATCCTCACCGCGGATTGTGCGCCGGTGCTGCTCGCGGATGCGGACGCGGGCGTGGCCGGTGCCGCGCACGCGGGCTGGAAAGGCGCGCTCGGCGGGGTCATCGACGCCACGGTGGAGATGATGGTTGACGCCGGCGCCCAGCGGGACCGGATCGCCGCCGCCGTCGGCCCCTGTATCCAGCAGCCGTCCTACGAGGTCGGCACCGATTTCAGGTCGTCGTTCATGGAAGCCGGTTCCGCAAACGAACGCTTCTTCGCGCCCGGGAACGTCGATGGCAAATACCAGTTCGACCTGAGCGGTTATGTGCGTCATCGGCTTATGGAATGCGACGTGGGCTCGATAGAGGTCGTGGCGGTGGACACCTACACCGATGAGGACCGTTTTTTCAGTTACCGCCGTGCAACCCACCGGGGCGAACCGGACTACGGTCGCGAACTGTCTGCTATCGTTCTGGAAGGATAATCTCTAATGGCGCTTCATTTCAGCGAGGAAGAACTCGCGGCCCGATGCGAGCGCACGTGCCGTGGCATGCAAGATGCCGGATTGGACGGCATGCTGCTGTTCCGTCAGGAAAGCATGTACTATCTGACCGGTTACGACACTTTCGGTTACGTCTTTTTTCAATGCCTCTATCTCGGCGCCGACGGCAGGATGATGCTACTGACGCGGGCGCCCGACCTGCGCCAGGCGCAGAACACATCGGTGATCGAGGATATCCGCATCTGGATCGACAAGCCCGATGCCGGTCCGGCCGACGAACTGCGCGGTATTCTGGACGAATTCGGCTGCAGGGGGCAGCGCCTCGGCGTCGAATACGAGGCTTACGGCCTGACCGCGCGCAACGGTAAGCGGCTGGATGCCGCGCTCGACGGATTTTGCACGCTGGCCGATGCGTCGGAGTTGATCAGCCGGCTTCGGGTCGTCAAGAGCGCTGCCGAGATCGCCTACGTGCGGCGCGCCGCCAAACTTGCCGACGATGCACTGGATGCGGCCATCGAACTTGCCGAGCCCGGGGTCAGCGAAGCGGATATCCTGGCGGCGATGCAGGGTACAGTTTTCAAGGGTGGGGGCGATTATCCCGGCAACCCGTTCATCGTCGGCTCGGCGGAAGACGCGCTATTGTGCCGCACCAAGGTCGGGCGGCGCACGCTTGAGAAGAACGACCAACTCAATCTGGAATGGGCCGGCACTTATTTGCATTACCACGCCGCGATGTTCCGGACCATGGTGCTCGGCGAGCTGCCGGATCGCCAGAAAATGATGTACGACGTCGCCTACGAGGCGCTGATGGCGGTCGAGGACGCGCTCAGGCCCGGCAACATCGTCGGCGATGCATTCCAGGCCCACGCGGACGTCATCGACCGCGCCGGCATGAAGGAACACCGCATGCATGCCTGCGGCTACAGCCTCGGCACGACGTTCCAGCCGAATTGGATGGACTGGCCCATGCTCTATGCCGACAATCCGGTTCGGATCGAACCCGGCATGGTATATTTCTGTCACATGATCATTTTCGACAGCGATGCGCAGTTGGCGATGTGTCTGGGCGAAACCGTGCTGACCACGGACGCCGCGCCGGAACGGCTGTCGCGAGCGTCGCTGGATCTGATTCACAAGCCATGAGGCCGCGATGCCGCACATGTTGATCTTCCTTGGCTTGCTGATGCTGGGCATGCTGGCGACATGCATGATCGGGGTCGGAACGAATTGAGCGTGCCGGTATGAAACGCGCCATTGCCCTGCTTTGCCTGGCGTTTTTCGTTCTCTCGGCGTGCGGGCCGCTGCCGCGTCCGTTCGCCCGTGACGAAGGGCCCGGCGCCAACAGGCTTGCCTCGCAGATATTCTTCGAAGGCGTCGAAGTGCAACCGATGACCGGTACCACGAAGCCGATGAGCGAGCTTGTCGCCGGCGCCATCATCGACCGCCTGCAGCATACCTACGAGATCCCGGCGTCCTACCGCGGCATGGACCGGAGCGAGTTCGTGCTGATGGGACACGTCGTCGACAACCGGAGCGATCCGGACGCCGCCAAGCCGGTCAGCATCGAATGGCAGTTGTTGAGGCGCGACGGCGAGATCGTCGAGAAATTCGCCGACGCCGTCGAAGCCAGCCGCTTGGAATGGGACTACGGCGCGGCGCCGGTGTTGGAAAAGATCGGCGAACGGATCGGCACCCGGGTCGCTAAAGCCGTGCTCGGTGAGCGGTTCGGCACGTCGGGACAGGACCGTCTGCTGGGCCGGGCCGGTGTGTTTATCGGCTCTGTGACCGGCGCGCCGGGTGACGGCAATTCGTCGCTTAGGCGCGCCATCGCGGTGGCGCTCGGCGGTGGCGGGCTGCGGCTCACCAACGACCCTGTCGAAGCCCTGTTTACGCTGACCGGTACGGTCGAGATGGGTGCGCCCGACAACAATGCCCAGTCGATCCGTATCCTTTGGGAGATCAAGGATGTCGACGGCAAGGTCGTGGGCCGCGCCGAACAGAACAATGTCGTCGCCGCCGGCAGCCTCGACGGAAATTGGGGGCGCACCGCGGCATTCGTCGCCGCTGCCGCGACCGAGGGAATCATCAAGGTGGTCGAACGCAACAACCCGAACAAGATGCGCGGGCCCAACCTTGGCGCGCCGCGTGCACCAAGCCCGATACCCCAGTCTTCACCGCCGCCCACCCGGGACCTGCCGCAGGTCCCGGGCCGGGCTCCGCCACCGCCCACGTAGAGACTGTTTTTACTGAAAACGACCGCCGGGACTGGTAGATTCGTGGCGTGGCGACATGGCTCTCGAGACATGAGAATTCATGGCGGCCGGACGCGCGCGCCCGGTCCAGGGCCGTTGTCGTCTATGCCTTGCTGAGCTTGACTTTGCTGCTAACGGGATGCGCCCAATCGACGGGCGGCGAACCGCCCAGGAGCGCTTCGATGAGCAGCGAATCGAAACGTGCCGCCGAAGATATGGCAGGCGTTATCTTCGTCGTGCCGCTGCAGGGCGCGCCGGCACGGACCGGTCTGGTGCTGGCCGATGCCATTGCCGCCGAGATACGCGACACCAACCATCCGGCGATCCTCGCCTACGAGCCGAACCAGGCCGGCGCCTCGGTGGTCGGCGAGATCGCCACGGCCGATACCCGGGGCAACGTCATCTGGCTGGAGATCGACTGGGCGATCCGCGCGCCCTACGGCACCCGTGTCGCGACGTACCGCCAGCACGTGGTGGTCGATGCCGGTATGTGGCAGAGGGCCGCTCCGGAAGCGATCAATCTGATCATTGCCGACGCCGCGCCGCGGGTCGCGGACATGGTCAATGCGGAGGTCGGGCCGCCGATGATGGCGGAGATGCGTCATCCGGACGTAACGCCGAAGGCGGCCGGGGAGCCGGCTTTGGAACCGGGCGGGACGACGATGGATTTACGGCGCGAACAGATGCAGTCGGCGGGCGGGTCGCCGCCGGCCGCCGCCGCACCGGCGGGCGACGTCGCCAAGACGCAACCGCTGGGCCGCATTGCCGATGCGACCAACGGGCAGGTCGTGCGGCCCCCCGGGGCGCCCGAGGGCATGCCGGAACCGTCTGACGCGGCGCCGCAACCCGTGCGCCAACAAACCGCGGCGACCGAAACGCCATCCGGCGGGACGCCGCCGGACGGCCTGCCGTCGCTGCTGACACCGGTACCGGAACAAAGCGCCGACGCCGGGCAGACGCCCTCGGGCCCGCCGCAGGCACTGACACCGGGTGCCAAGTCCGTGTCGCCGCCGCCGGGCGGGGTCACGGCGGAGGCGTCGAAGAAGGAAGAAGAGCAAGGCAGCTTCCTCGATGCGCTCAATCCGAACATGGATAGCAATGAGCGCCGTGCCGACGATGCCCGGCCGGACACGGAGGGCGTCGCCTTCGCCAAGGTCCGCTGGGGCCAGCCGTCGTTCCTGATCAAGCCGGTGACGGGGGCGCCCGGCAATGGCAACGAGGCACTGACCGCGGCGCTCAAATCCGCGTTGCGCGATAAGGATCTGACGATCTCCGAGGACCCGCGCCAGGCCGGGTTCATCATCCAGGGCACTGTCGATACCGGCGATCCGGTCAACGGGCGGCAGTACGTGCGGATCATCTGGCGCGTCAACACCGTGACCGGCGAGGAAGTGGGCAAGGCGGTCCAGGAGAACACCGTCGTCGCGGGGAGCCTCAACGGCGAGTGGGGCCAGGTCGCGGAAGCGGTGTCCTATGCCGCCGTGCGCGGCATCAGCGACCTGTTCAGCGATGCCGACGAACACCTGACCAGCCGCGAGCCGCTTCCGGATTTCCCGGACGTGCAGTTGCCGTCCGTGCCGGGCCGCGCACCGCCGCCGCCGGCCTCCTATTGATCCCGTATCGGGACCATTTTGCGGGCGTCATAAAGCGGTCATCAAAGCGTTTACAGTCCATCACCGGGTTGGTATGTTCCGCGCGCTTTTTCCGGGGCTCGGGTTTGTTTAATGAAAATCATTGCTTGTAACAGCAATCGACCGCTCGCCGAAGCGATCTCCGCGTACGTCAACCTGCCGCTGACCAAGGCCAGCGTGCGGCGGTTCTCGGACATGGAGGTTTTCGTCGAGATCGAGGAGAACATGCGCGGCGAGGATGTCTTCGTCGTGCAGTCGACGTCGTATCCGGCGAATGACAACCTCATGGAATTGCTGGTGACGCTCGATGCTCTCAGGCGCGCCTCGGCTCGGCGGATCACCGCCGTGATCCCGTACTTCGGTTATGCCCGCCAGGACCGCAAGTCCGGCCCGAGGACCCCGATCTCCGCCAAGCTGGTGGCCAACCTGATCACCGAGGCCGGCGCCGACCGGGTTCTGACCATGGACCTGCACGCCGGACAGATTCAGGGCTTTTTCGACATTCCGACCGACAATCTGTTCGCCGAGCCCGTGCTGAGCGAGCATATCGAAAACGAGATGAACGGCGAAACCGACAAGCTGGTCATCGTCTCGCCGGATGTCGGCGGCGTGGTCCGTGCGCGCGGCCTGGCCAAGCGCCTTAACGCCGATCTGGCGATCATCGACAAGCGCCGCGAGCGGGCCGGGGTCTCGGAAGTCATGAACATCATCGGCGAGGCCGAGGGCCGCCACTGCATTCTGGTCGACGATATCGTCGACAGCGCCGGGACGCTCTGCAACGCGGCCGTGGCGCTGATGGAAAAGGGCGCCACGTCGGTTTCCGCGGTCGTCACGCACGGTGTGCTTTCGGGCGGCGCCGTGGCGCGGGTGACGTCGTCGCCGCTGGAGAAACTGCTGATTACCGACAGCATTCAGGCGACCGAAGCGGTTCGCGTCGCCCAGAACATTCATCAACTGACGGTCGCGCCGCTGATCGGCGAGGCCATGCAACGGATCAGTCAGGAAAGCTCGGTATCGTCGCTTTTCGACTGACGACAAGGAATTCCGGTCCGACGGTCGGGCCGGTAACGTGGACGGACACCCCTGGAGGCCGTCTGCAAATTTTGAGCAAGGAGTAAGACAATGGCTCAAGCCCATCCACTGAATGCGGAGCTCCGCGAACGTGCCGGCAAGGGGGCCGCTCGTGCTGTGCGCCGCGAGGGACGTGTCCCTGGTGTTATTTACGGTAACAAGCAAGAACCCGTGCTGATTTCCCTCGATCCTGTCGATCTGATGAAGGAATACTCGAAGGCCGGTTTCTTCTCCCACGTGTATGAAATCAATGTCGGCGGCGAGAAATACAAGGTGCTGGCCCGCGATATGCAGACGCACCCGATTAACGACCTGCCGATCCATGTCGACTTCATGCGCTTCAGCGCCAAGACGCGCCTCGCGGTCAATGTCTACGTGGAGTTTGTCAACGAAGATCAGTCGCCGGGCCTCAAGGAAGGCGGCGTGCTGAACGTCGTCCGTCACGAGGTCGAATTGATCTGCTCGCCGGAACACATTCCGGAAAGCCTGATTGCGGACCTTAGTGGCTTTGAAATCGGCGACTCGCTGCACATCAGCTCAATTACGCTGCCGGAAGGCGTCGAACTGACGATTACCGACCGTGACTTCACGATCGCGACGATCGCCGCTCCGACCATCTACACCGAGCCGGAAGACGAAGAAGGCGAAGGTGAAGAAGGCGAGGCCGCCGAAGGCAAAGAGGGCGAAGAGGCCGAAGGCGAAGACGCGGAAGAAGGCGGCGACGACGAAGAGAAATCCGAGGATTAATTCCGGGGCTCTCTCCCGGACGGAGGTTTCTCATGTTTCTCGTTGTCGGTCTCGGCAATCCCGGTCGGGCTTACGCCGACAACCGTCACAACATCGGTTTCATGGCGGTGGACGAAATCGTCCGCCGCCATGGTTTTTCGCCCTGGCGCGCCAAGTTCCAGGGCGAAATCGCCGATGGCATGGTTGCCGGTGAAAAGGCGCTGGTCCTCAAGCCGTTGACCTTCATGAACGAATCCGGCCGCGCCGTCCGTGAAGCGGCGACGTTCTACAAGATCCCGCCCGAAGACGTGATCGTGTTCCATGACGAAATCGATCTGGCGCCTGGCAAGTTGCGCATCAAGCGCGGTGGCGGTCATGCCGGGCACAATGGACTTCGTTCTATTCACGCCGGGATCGGGCCCGACTACGCGCGCGTGCGTATGGGTGTCGGCCATCCGGGCGACAAGAACCGGGTGAAATCCTACGTGCTCAAGGATTTCGCGAAAGCCGATGACGAATGGCTGGATCCGATGCTGGACGGCTGCGCCGAGTTCCTGCCCGACCTGTTCAAGGGCGACGATCCGGGCTTCATGAGCAAAGTGGCGCATCGCATCAGCCCGAACCGGCCCAATGCACCGAGGCCGGATTCAGAAGAAACGAACACGGATACCGCGGACAACGAAGAAAAGGCATAAAAGATGGGTTTCAACTGCGGTATCGTCGGCCTGCCGAATGTCGGCAAATCGACACTGTTCAATGCACTGACGCAGACGGCGCAGGCGGAAGCGGCTAATTTTCCGTTCTGCACGATCGAACCGAACACCGGCCGTGTTTCGGTCCCCGATGCGCGGCTCGACGCCATCGCTGCCATCGCGAAGCCCGAGAAAGTGATTCCGACGAGCCTCGAGTTCGTCGATATCGCGGGACTGGTGCGGGGTGCGTCCAAGGGCGAGGGGCTCGGCAATCAGTTCCTCGCCAATATCCGCGAAGTGCACGCGATCTGCCACGTACTGCGCTGTTTCGAAGACGAGAACGTGACCCACGTCGAAGGCAAGATCGATCCCATCGCCGATGCCGAGACGGTGGAAACCGAACTGATGCTGGCCGATATGGAAAGCCTCGAAAAGCGGGAAACGCCGCTGACCAAGCGGGTGCGTGGCGGCGACAAGGACGCGGCCAGGGAACTGGCGCTTTGCGAGCGGGCGCTGGCGCTGCTCCGTGACGGCAAGCCGGCGCGCATGCTCGATGTCGCCGACGATGAAAAAAAAGCGTTCCGGATGTTGCAGCTCCTGACCGCGAAGCCCGTCCTCTATATCTGCAACGTCGAGGAGGAGTCTGCTGCCGACGGCAACAGCCAGTCGGCGCGGGTTTTCGAGAAGGCGGCCGCCGAAGGCGCGGAAGCGGTCGCGATTTCCGCCAAGATCGAGGAGGAGATTGCGCAGTTGGGAACGGTCGAGGAGAAAAAGGAATTTCTGGAAACGCTCGGACTCGAAGAAACCGGCCTCGCGCGGGTGATCGGCGCCGGCTACAAGCTTCTCGACCTGATCACGTTCTTCACGCAGGGGCCGAAGGAGGTCCGCGCCTGGACCGTACGCAAGGGGGCCAGGGCGCCGGAGGCGGCGGGTGCCATCCACACCGATTTTCAGCGCGGCTTCATCCGCGCCGAAACCATCGCCTACGACGATTTCATCTCGCTCGGCGGTGAGCAGGCCTGCAAGGATGCGGGCAAAATGCGTCAGGAGGGCAAGGAATACGTGACCAGGGACGGCGACATCATGCTGTTCAAGTTCAACGTGTAGGCAAGGCGCACGCTGCTTCCCGCGGCCGAACCGAAGGAGAATGCCGATGTTCTGGCTATTCATGACCGGCGCGATCATGTTCGAGGTCGTGGGCACCATTTCCCTCAAACTTGCCGACGGCTTTTCCAGGCCGTTATTCGTCGCTGTGACGGTGGTCGGCTATCTGGCGAGTTTCGCCTGCCTCGGGCTGGCGCTGAAGGGATTGCCGGTCTCCACGGCTTACGCGATCTGGGCCGGCGTCGGCACGGCGCTGGTCGCCGTTATCGGCATGGTGTTCCTGTCCGAACCTGCGAATCTGGTGAAGTACGCCTCCATCGCGCTCATCGTGATCGGTGTGGTTGGCCTGCACCTGGCCGAAAGTATCGTCTAGCCGCCGGATTCCGGCGGGCGGCTTCGCCGCGTCACGATATAGAGCGCGGCGGGTAGCATGATCGCACCGACAATCGTCGGCAACTGCCAGTCCTCGGCGATCCAGATCGCGACGTAAACGAAACTCAACGTCATCACGATTACCGCCAGCACCTTGCCGCGGATCGGAATCACCTTGTGAAGGTGCCAGTTTCGCACTGGCGGCCCGAACGTGGGATGGGTCCAGAGCCACATCTGGAACCGGGTCGAACTGCGCGAGAACGCCCACAAGGCAGCGATCAGGAATACCGTGGTCGGCATCACCGGGATGAAGATCCCGACGATTCCGACACCGATCATCAGCCAGCCGAAACAGATCAGCGCCCAGCGCATCCACGCCGTTCCCATGATCGCGGGGGCGGGCATTTCGGGCGTTTCGGAAGCTTCGTCTTTGATCGGCTGCATGCGATGGAGCATACTCGGCGAACGCCCTGAACGCGAGAACGACAAGGTCCGGCAGACGACGCATGATTCCCGACTCTCTTCCTTTCGGCGCCGCCATCGGCGAGGACGGCGTCTGGCGGCAGATCTTGACCCGTGTCACGGGTATGAACCCGCGCCCGGCCCTGTTTCTGGACCGGGACGGCGTGATCGTCGAGGAAGTGCACTATCTGCACCGGGTAAAGGACATGACGGTGATGCCGGGCGCCGCCGATGTGATCGGGCGCGCCAACCGTGCCGGCGTCCCCGTGATTGTTGTCACGAACCAGGCCGGAATCGGGCGTGGCAAGTACGGCTGGACGGAATTCACCGCAGTTCAGGACGCGATGCTCGACGAACTGGCGTCAGGCGGTGCCTACGTCAACGCGGTTTTCGCGTGTCCGCATCACCGGGACGGCGTCGCGCCCTATAACGTTGCCGATCATCCGGCGCGCAAACCCAACCCGGGTATGCTGCTGGCCGCCGCTGAATTGCTGCCGATCGCGTTCGCGGGGTCGTGGCTCGTCGGCGACAGGACCGGCGATATCGAGGCGGCGAAGCGCGCCGGCTGTGCCGGCGGCGTTCATGTGTCGTGCGGTCACGGTAGCGAACCCGGTGAGCGGGACGCGGCCATGATGCTTCGAACGGACGGCTTCGAAGTCCGGGAAGCGGAGACCATCGCGGACGCAGGCGGCTTGATCCCGCTGCTGAACGACGAGACAGGAGAATAGGAAAGATGACCGAGACCGCCGATATCGTGATCGAGAATGCCGTCGTGATCGACGGCACGGGCACGCCCGGTGTGCCGGGCGGCGTCGCGGTTAGCGGCGACCGGATCACTGCGGTCGGCGATGTTTCCGGTATCAAGGCTGAACATCGGATCGATGCGGGCGGGCATGTCGTCGCGCCCGGATTCATCGATTGCCATACACATGACGACCGGATGCTGCTGGACGACCCGGCCATGGCCTGCAAGGTGACGCAGGGTGTGACCACCGTCATCGCCGGGAACTGCGGCGTCAGCCTGGCGCCTTTCCTGCCGGCGGACGATTGGGAGATGCCGGTGCCGATGGCGCTGCTGGGCGAGAAGACGCAGTACCGGTTCCCGACCTTCGATGCCTACGCCAAGGCATTCGCCCGGGGACCGGCGGCGGTGAACGCGGCGATGCTGTGCGGGCACAACACGCTCCGCGCCGAGGCCATGCAGGGCGACGTGAAACGGCCCGCGACGGGCGCGGAAATCGCCCGCATGCGCGAGAAGGTGCGTGACACCATGCAGGCCGGCGCTATCGGCGTCAGTTCGGGACTTATGTACCCGGCGGGATTCGACGCGCCGACGTCGGAGGTCGCGGCGCTCGCCGAGGAAGCGGGAAAGTTCGGCGGTCTCTATGCGACGCATCTCCGCGACGAGGCGGAGAAACTGGTCGATTCCATCGAGGAGGCGGCTGAGATCGGCCGCGTCGGGGGTGTTCCCGTTGTCCTGTCGCATCACAAGATTACCGGCCGCGACAATTGGGGCGGTACCAGACTGAGCCTC
Organism: Rhodospirillales bacterium; assembly: GCA_051117645.1. GTDB lineage: Bacteria > Pseudomonadota > Alphaproteobacteria > Rhodospirillales > Casp-alpha2 > UBA4479. The sequence continues at coordinate 106,361 of JBNPEI010000014.1, read as the reverse complement.
AAACGGATCGAGCAACTGGCCGAAGGCCAGACCATTCATTTCGACGTCTATCCCTACGTCGCCAGCGCCACGGCCTTGATGGTCGACCGCATATCCGTCGCCGAGAAGGTGCTGATCGTCGCTTCCGACAAGCATCCGAGGACGGCGGGCTGGTACCTGCACGACATCGCCGAGGAATGGGGGATGACCCAGGCCGAGGCGGCGGAGGAACTGCTGCCGGCGCAGGCGATCTATTTCGCCATGGACGAGGACGACGTGCGCCGCGTGCTGGCGCATCCGCGCGCCATGGTCGGCTCCGACGGCATCCCCGGCACCGCCGCGCCGCACCCGCGGCTCTGGGGCACGTTTCCACGTGTACTCGGCTACTATGCCCGCCAGGAACACCTGTTTCCGCTGGAAACGGCGGTGCACAAGATGACCGGCCACACGGCGTCCGTTTTCGGCTTTCGCGACCGGGGCGTGCTCCGGACGGGTGCCATCGCCGATATTACGGTGTTCGATCCCGAAACCGTTCTTGACCGGGCTACCTTCGAAAAACCAACGACGCCGTCCGACGGGATTGCGCATGTCATCGTCGGTGGCGAGGTGGTGCTGGAAAGCGGCCGGCAGACACCGGCCCGTCCGGGGCGTTTGGTGCGCCGCGAGGCCGATGCATAGGACACTATTAAAACCGGGTTTAAAGACACCAAGGGTTTGGTAAGCTGGGCCTAACAAGAACAACAAAAGAACCTAGTGCTCGGGAACCATATGGTGACGTCAGACAGCGAGAGCGACTCTGGGGGCAAGGACGTTCAGGCACTCCGCGACGAAAACGCGGAACTGCGGCGTCGGCTTGAACAACTGGAAGACGAAGCGGTATTCGCCGAGGCTTTGGAGAACAGTTCCGAAGCGATCGTGATCTACGATGCCGACGGGCTGCTTGTCGCCTGCAACCGGAACTTCCGCGAGCTATACGGCTATACCGAGGATGAAGCGAAAAAGGGCGTTCACTTTGCCGAGCTTGGCCGGATCGACGTCGAGCGTGGCAATGTTGTCATCGGTGACGAGTACGGCGGCGGCGAGGAATACCTGAAGCGCAAGGCCGAGTATCGGCGCAAGCTGGAAGGTTCGTTTGTCGTCCATTTGAAGGACGGACGCTGGATCAAGACCACGGACCGCCGTATGCGGCGGGGCGGTTTCGTCAGCATCCAAATGGATGTCACCGATATCAAGAAGAGCGAACAGGACCTGCGCGCCGCCAAGGAAGCGGCGGAAAAGGCCGCTCAGTTCAAATCCGAATTCCTGGCCAACATCAGTCATGATCTGCGTACACCGTTGAACGCGATCATCGGATTCTCGGAAATGATCCTGTCGGAGTTCCGCGGACCGCTCGGCCACGAGGACTACAGGGACTATGTCGTCGATATTAACGAGAGTGGGCAGCTTCTCTTGTCGATCGTGAACGATCTTCTCGATACGGCGAAGCTCGAGAGCGGCAGGCTGTGGCTTGAGTGTGAGGACTTCGATCCCATCGCGTGCTCCCGGGAAGTGGTGAAACGGATCAGGTCGATCACGTCGAAGAAAGACCTGAGCATAGATATCGAGCAGGAAGAGGGATTCCCGGCCACCATTCCGGGCGACCGCCGTGCGACGATCCAGGTGCTTAACAACCTCATCGCCAACGCCGCCAAACACAGCGATGACGGTGCCGCGATCGCCATTAAATGGCAAAGGCCGGATGCGGATCATATCGCCGTCAGTGTCGTCGACACCGGTAGCGGCATGTCTCCGGAGCTGCTCGAAAAGATCGGCGACCCGTTCCTTCAGGATGGGTCATACGCCGTGCAGATCGGTGAGAAGGGTGCCGGGCTCGGGCTTTATATCTGCACAAAGCTGGTCGATGCCATGGGCGGACGGATGGAGATCGAGAGCGAGATGGGCGAGGGTACGTGCGTGACGATTATCCTGCCGAACGACTGTTCCGGTCCGGGGTACGCGTAAAGTGCGCTGGCCGGTCAGCGTTTCTCCAAGGCCTCCACGAACGCCAGAATGTCCGTTACCGCCCCGGGTTTGAGCGGGATCGGCGCGGCGGACGGCGGCAGGTCTGTCGGCGGCGGGAAGCCTTCGACCCGTACGAACGACGGATGCGGGTTTCTCAGGAAGAAGGTCTGGAAGCGGTCGCGCCAGTCGTCGAGACTTTTGAGGACGTTAAAGGACGGTGTCGAACCGATACCGCCGAACTTGTTGAAGTCGCCGATCACGTGACATCGCGAACAGTGCTGCTCGGCGAGGCGCTTGCCTTTCGTCGCATCGCCGGCGAACGCGGGCGGCGTCAGCGCCGCCAGCGCGATCAGGACCGCGAAAGTGCGGCCCCAAGTCATTCAAGCGTTTCCATCATGCGGATCATCAGACGGCACCGCTCCACGAGGCTCGAGTAATAAATAAACTCGTCGTTCGAATGGGCACCGTGGCCGTCCGCGCCGAGACCGTCAAGCGTCGGGATGCCGAGTGCGCCGGTGAAGTTACCGTCGGATCCGCCGCCGGTCTTGAGATCCTGCAACTCGAAGCCGATCTCGGCGGCACAGGCCTTGGCGTGCTGGAACAGTTGCTCGATCCCCTCGAATTTCTCGTAAGGCGGACGGTCGATTCCGCCCTCGACGGTGATGGTGCAGTCCTTGTCCTCGGGTTCGAGGCCCTCGACGAAGGCCATGACCTCGTCGGCGGCTTCCATGTCCGGGATGCGGATGTCGACGCTGATGGTGCAGTCCTCCGGCACCACGTTGGTCAGCGTGCCGCCGTTGATGATCCCGACCGAACACGTCTGGCCTTTCTCGTAGTCGGTTAGGGCTTCCAGCTTGAGAATGATGTGCGCCATTTCGCGGATTGCCGAGCGGCCGTCCATGTGCCGGGCGCCGGCATGCGCGGGCACGCCCTTGACCGCGATTTCGTACTGCAGGCGGCCGTTCCGCGCGGTGACGATCTTGCCACCTTCGCGCGCCGGTTCGGTGACCAGCACGTATTTGTTCTTCTGGCCCTCCTCGGCGATCATCTTCTTCGACGTCGGCGAGCCGATTTCTTCTTCGGGAATGAACATGAAGGTAACCGGCAGCGGCGTTTCCTTGCCCTCGCGAATCAGGTGGCGCATGGCATGCAGGGCGATGTAGGCGCCGGCTTTCATGTCATAGATTCCGGGTCCGAAGACCTTGTCGTCTTCGCGGCGGATCGGGTTCTTGGTTTCCTTGATGCCGATGGGGTGCACGGTATCCAGGTGCGACAGCACGAGAATGCCGGGGCCGTCGCCGCCCCACGGCGTGCGGCACTTGAGGATATCGCCGAAGCCGTCGCGGCCGGGGGTGCGGTCGATGCCGAGCCCCATGTTTTGCGCTTCGGTTTCGACCTGGTCGACCATTTTGTTGACCGCTTTGCCGTCGTGGCTCGGGCTTTCGATTTCGACCCAGCTCAGCACGCCGGCCAGGATTTCCTCGGCGTCGAGTGCAGGCAGGTTCGATTTGGCGTTATCCATCTTTTCCCCCGGGAATGTGGTTGGTATTAAAAGGGGCGTCCGGGCGGACGCGGCATTACAGGATAATTCACGAACCCGGAGCGTCAAACATCATGTCGGTCATCGATACCCTGAAACTGCGCCAGGCCGTGGCCGGCGACGTCGCCGCCATCGTCCGGTTGCTGGCCGCCGACCCGTTGGGCGCGAAGCGCGAGAAACCGGGCGACCCGGTCTACGACGAAGCATTCCGGGCGATCGACGCCGATCTCAACAACGAACTCTGGGTGATCGAGGGGCCGGACGGCCGCGTGCTCGGCGTCCTGCAACTGACGTTGATTCCGGGCATCACGCACACCGCCGGCACGCGCGCGCAGATCGAGGGCGTGCGCATCGCCGAGGAACTGACCGGGCAGGGCGTCGGCACCTGGTTCTTCGAGCAGATGATCGTGCGTGCCCGGGAAAAGGGGGTCCGCATGGTGCAGCTCACGTCGGACAAGACGCGCACCGACGCCATCCGGTTCTACGAAGCGCTCGGTTTCACCGCGACGCACGAAGGTTTCAAGCTGAAGTTCGATTAAGCGGGCAATTTCAGATGATAGGACTTGGGCCGGGTCAGGCTGAGATACCCCAGTGACGAGAGCGCCGCGCCGCGGCCGGTTTCCTTGCAGCCGGTCCAGCACAGCCCCGGGTCCAGGTAATCGGCGCGGTTCATGAACACGGTCCCGGTCTCGATCCGCCGGCCGATCCGTGCGGCGCGGTCCGCGTCCGCGGTCCACAGCGACGCGGTCAGGCCGAAGTCGCTGTCGTTCATCAGTTCGATGGCCTGATCGTCGTTGTCGACCTTCATGATCCCGACCACGGGGCCGAAGCTCTCGTCCCGCATGACCCGCATGTCGTGCGTCACGTTCGTCAGGATCTGCGGCATCAGATACGCACCGCCGTCGTCCTCCGGAAACAGCGCCGCATCGATCAGCGGGGCCGCGCCCTGATCGACGGCTTCCCTGGTCTGTGCGCGCACTTCGTCGGCGAAGCGCACGTTGGCCATGGGGCCGATTGTGGTCGTCTCTTCCAGCGGGTTGCCGAGCTTGTAGCCGCTGACGATCTCGACCGCTTTCTCAATGAACGCGTCATAAAGGGACGCGGTGACGTAAATCCGCTCGATCCCGCAACAGCACTGGCCGGCATTGAACATGGCGCCGTCGATCAGGACGTCGGCCGCCGCCTGCAGGTCGGCGTCCTCCATCACGTAGCCCGGATCCTTGCCGCCGAGTTCCAGCCCGACACCGGTAAACGTGCCCGCCGCGGCTGTCTCTATGGCGCGGCCGCCGCCGACGGAGCCCGTGAAGTTGACGAACCCGAACGACTTGGCGGCGATCAACTCGGACGCGGTGCCGTGATCCAGGAACACGTTCTGGAACACGTCGGCGGGGATGCCCGCTTCGGTGAAGGCACGGACCATGCGCTCGCCGACCAGAAGCGTCTGCGTCGCATGCTTCAGCAATACCGTGTTGCCGGCAATGAGTGCCGGCGCGACCGTGTTGATCGCGGTCATGTAGGGGTAGTTCCAGGGCGCGATGACGAGGACGACGCCGACCGGTTCGCGCTCGATACGGCGCTGGAACGTGGCGCTGTCCTCGATTACCAGCGGTTTAAGCGCGTCCGCCGCGATATCGGCCATGTAGGACGCGCGCTCCTCGGTGCCGCCGAATTCACCGCCGTAGCGGACCGGGCGGCCCATCATGTGCGCGAGCTCGGGCACCACCTCGTCCGTCATCTCGCCCAGGCGCGCGACGCCGGCGCGGACGAGGCGGACGCGTTCTTCCAGCGGCACGTCCTGCCAGGATTTTTGCGCACCCCGGGCGCGGGCGACAGCGGCAAAGGCCTGCTCGCGGCCGAGGATCGGGCGCTCGGCATAGACGCTGCCGTCGATGGGGGAAATGCATTTGAGGATCGCGGTCATGGGTGTCCCCTGCGAAAGAATGAGGTCGAGTGCGTCTTCTTAGGACGCAGGCGGGTCAACGTAAATGCCCGCGCTGCTGCGCGCCGCCGGCGTCTGATTCGGCCGACCCTTACGTTCTCAAACCGCCAGCGCCATGCCGTCGCGGCCCGGGTCGGCGCCGCCGTCGATCTTGCCGTCGTCCGAGATGCGGATGGCGTGCACGCCGGCAAAGTGGAAGCCGAGCGGGTAGCGGCGGAAGGTGTAACCGTCGTCCTCCAGTTCCGCCTGCACGAAGCGCGGGATGCGGTTGACGATCTCGATGATGTCGCTGGTCGCCGAGAACCGGGGCGCGGACACCGCCTGCTGCGCGTCCATGCCGAAGTCGATGCTGTTCAGGATGCCCTGCAGCACGCCCATGGCGATGTAGGTGCCGCCGGGCGCGCCGATCAAGAGTTTCGGCTTGCCGTCCTTGAAGACGATACTGGGCGCCATCGACGTGAAGCGCGATTTGCCGGGCGCCAGAGAGCCGGTCATGCCGGGCCGGGGGTCGAACACGCCCATGCAGCCGTTGTAGACGAAGCCGAGACCCTCGGTGGTGACGCCCGACGGCATGCCCAGCGAATGGGTCATGGTGACGCAGTTGCCGGCGCCGTCGATGGTGCAGAGGTGCGTGGTTTCTTTCTGGTCCTCGCCTTTCTGGAAGCGCGGCACGTGGGTTTTCTCGCCCGACTTGATCCTGTCGGCCATCTTCTTCGCATAGTCCTTGGAGAGCAGCATATCGAGCGGGATGTCGACGAAACGCGGATCGCCGACGTGCTTGTCCTTGTCGACGGTGGCGATCTTCATCGCCTCGACCACGGTGCGGATGTATTCCGGGCTGTTGTGGCCCATGCCCGCGAGATCGAAGTTCTCGAGGATGTTGAGCATCTCAAGCACCATGACGCCGCCGCCGGGCGGCGGGCAGGACGCGACCTGGAGGCCGCGGTACTCGGTCCACAGCAGTTCGGTGTCCTCGGGGCCGGCCTTTTTCAGGTCCTCGAGCGTGATCAGGCCGCCGTTGGCTTCCATGTCGTCGGCGATTTTCGACGCGATCTCACCCTCGTAGAAGTCGTCGGCGCCGGCCTTGGCGATGCGTGTATACGTCTTCGCCATGTCCGGGTTCTTGATGACCTCGCCCATGGGTTTCATGGAGCCGTCGTCGTTGAGATAGATTTTCGCCGTTGCCGGCGAGGCGCGCAGGTATTCGATGTGTTCGACCCGGCCGCCGGGCTCGACCTGTTCCCAGAAACGGCGCACATGCGGGCGGATCATCCAGCCGTTCGCGGCATAGTCGATGGCCGGCTGAATGACCTCGGCCAGTGTTTTTGTACCCCATTTGTTGAGCGCGGTGTCGTAGGCGCGCAGGCTTTCCGGCGTGGCGATGGACTGGTAGCCGACCTCGTTGACGCGGCCTTCGAGAATGAAGCCGAACCCGTCCTCGCACTCGTGCAGGAGCTTGTCGAGCCACATGTCCTCCGTCACGCCCAGGGGCGCACGGGCGTGAAAATCGAGACACTGATGCGTTTCGAAATCGGGCAGGTAGACGTGCATGGAACCGAATCCGGCGATGCCGCTCATGAACGGATCGACGACAGTCTGCACCAGCGCGGTCGCAATTGCCGCGTCGACGGCATTGCCGCCCGATTTCAGTACCAGTGCGCCGGATTCCACCGCTTCCGGTTGCGGCGCGCACACCATACCTTTGGCCATCTCAGGCTCTCCTCCACGTCAGATCGGGTTCAGGTCTTTATTCGGCGTAGCTCGGATCGATGCGGTCGAGCATCCGTTTCAGGGCTTCCCACTGGATCGCCGCGCTTTCGCCGCGCGTATAGGAGTCGTCGAACTGCTTGGCTGTCTTCTCGCAGACTTCCTTGGACGGGAAGCGCAACTCGCCGCCGCCGGATTGTGCCATCAACTGAAGCTGGCACGCGTCGTTGAGGCGGCGATGCAGGATGAAGGCGCTGCCGACGGTATCGCCGACGGTCATCAGGCCATGGTTCCAGAGGATCATGGCGTTGAGGTCGCCGAGGTCGGCGGCGAGGCGGTCGCGTTCGTCCAGGTCGTCGGCGATGCCCTCGAAGTCGTGGTAGGCGACCCGGTTGTAGAACGCGAGCGATTTCTGGTTCAGCATCAGAAGGCCGTCCTTCTGCGCCGAGACGGCCATGCCTTCCATGGTGTGGGTGTGCATGACGCAGACGGCATCCTCGCGGCTCATGTGGATCGCGGAATGGATGGTGAAGCCGGCCTTGATGTAGCCGAACGGGCTTTCCATGATCTTGTTGCCGTCGCAGTCGATCTTGATCAGGCTGGATGCGGTGATTTCCTCGAACTTCAGGCCGAGCGGATTGATCAGGAAGTGATGATCCGAATTCGGCACCCGCGCCGAGTTGTGCGTGAACAGCAGGTCGTCCCAGCCGTAGTGGGCGACAAGCCTGTAGCACGCCGCCAGGTCGACCCGCATCTGCCATTCTTCTTCGGATACCCGGTCGCGCACCGAGGGCAACTCGAGGGTATGCACATTGCTCATTTCGATTTCTCCCACTAAGACTCTTGCATTAAGGTTCCATCATCGCGGGCTTTTCCGCAAGCCCCACCCAAAACAAACGGCTCTAGCCGGGGAGATCTGAAGTGCTGGACAACAAACCGGAGGCGGGCTGGAACGTCGCGCCGAGAGACTATGCGCGCGGCCTTGGAAAAGGGTACGAGGGCGAGCGGCTGAGTTCCGTCTATGTACCGATGCGCGACGGTGTGCGCCTTGCGGTCGATATCCACCTTCCGGGCACCGAGGACGAGGATAAGGCCTATCCGACGATCTGCATCTTCACACCCTATTACCGCCGTTTTGCGCTTCGGGACGGGCACCGTGACGGTATCGATCCGTGCCCGACCATCGCCTTTTACCGCGATAACTTCGTCAAGCACGGTTACGCCCTGGTGTGCGTCGACGTGCGGGGTTCCGGCGCCAGCTTCGGCTGCCGGGACGGGTTCCGCTCGCCGGTGGAACGCCTCGACCATCACGACACGGTAGACTGGGTTGCGCAGCAGCCCTGGTGCGACGGCAGCATCGGCGCGACCGGGATTTCCTATCCGGGCGCGGCGTCCGATTTCCTGGCCTCCACGTGTCATCCGAACGTCAAGGCGGTGGCGCCGCTGTTCGCGGTCTGGGACACATGGTCGAACCATCTCTATCCGGGCGGCGTGCTGCTGACCTGCGTGACGCGGAATTACGGCCAGCTCGCCGATGCCCTCGACTTCGACCGCCGCGACCTGATCCCGGATTACGCGTATTTCAAGGACGACGACCTGGCCGGACCGGCACCGGTCGACGAGGATGCCGACGGCGCGCTCCTGAAAGCCGCGCTCAAGGATCATGCCGCCAATTTCAACATGCAGGACTTCGCGCAGCAGTTCCGTTTCCGGGACGACGCGCTGACTGACAACCCGGACTACCAGAGTCGGGTGATCTGCCCCTACAATTATGCGAGCCGCGATGCCGACAAGCGGACGGCGTACTATTCGATCTCCGGCTGGATGGACGGCGGCGGGTATTCCGTCGGCACGATCCAGCGCTACCTGTGGCTCAAGGAAAAGCACCACCGGCTGATGCTGGGCCCCTGGGATCACGGCGCGCGCGGCCACGTCAGCCCGTGGCGCGGCGACAAGCCGGCGGCACAGCAGCCTTTCGTCGCCGCCGAGGTTCTACGGTTCTTCGATACGCACCTGAAGGGCCTGGACGCGGGTCTGGAGGACGAGGCGCCGGTCCACTACTTCACCATGGCCGCCGAGGAATGGCGGTCCGCCGAGAACTGGCCGCCGGCGGAACCGGACACCGTGCTCTATTTCGGCGCGGACGGTGCGCTCAGTGCGAAGAAACCGGATGCCGGCGAGGGTATCGACGACTATCAGGCGGACTATGACTGCCGCACCGGTTTCCACACCCGCTACGACCGGCTCTACATCGCCAACGTCGAGACCTATTACGACGACTGGCACGGCCGCGACGAGAAGATGCTCAACTACACGTCCGACCCGTTCGAGGCGGATACCGAGATGACCGGCCATCCGGTCGTCGACCTGCATTTCACGTGCTCCGAGAAGGACGGGTGTTTCTTCGTTTATATTTCCGATATCACGCCGGAAGGTAAATCCGTCTACGTGACCGAGGGTGTGTTCCGCGCACTGCACCGCAAGGAAGGCCCGCTGCCGGCGGATATTCCGGCGACCGGCCCGACGCATTCGTTCAATCGTGCCGACGCGGTGCACCTGACGCCGGGCGAGGCGGCGAGCGTGTCGTTCGAGCTGTTGCCGACGTCGTATCTGTTCCGCGCCGGGCACCGGTTGCGCGTCTCGGTTGCGTCCGCCGACAGCGATCATTTCACGCGGATCCCCGACGGCCGCCCACCCAAGTTCGTATTTTTCCGCACCGCGGAACAGCCGTCGGCGATCCGGCTGCCGATCGTCGGCTCATAAGGTCATTGAAAACCGAAAATCCCCTTCCGATATGCATTATTGTGAAGGGGGTAAAATGGCCAACGAGCTGATACCCGATATCGATCCAGCGTTGCAGCCGACGCTGGAGGATCTCAGCTTCGATCTCAAGGAAGCGCTCAGGTCCATCTACCTGATCCGAACCCGTGTGCCGGAGGACGGTTTCACGGCCCAGTCGCTGGGCAGCGAACGGGCCGGCCACGCGGTCCTGATCGACGAGCGGGGCATCCTGCTGACCATCGGCTACTTGGTGGTCGAGGCGGAAAGCGTATGGCTGGTCGACGCCGACGGCGCCGCCGTCGAGGGGCACGTCCTGGGCGCGGATACCGAAACAGGCTTCGGCCTGGTGCAGATGCTCGGTCGGCCGTCGAACAAGCCCCTTCAAGTCGGCACCGCCGAAGACCTCGAAGTGGGCGACCGCGCGATCGTCGCCGGATACGGCGGCTGCGGCCAGTCGGTCGAGGTCGACGTCGTCGACCGCCGCGAGTTCGCGGGCTACTGGGAATATCTTCTCGACAACGCGATCTTCACCTCGCCGCCGCATCCGTTCTGGGGCGGCGCGGCACTGATCGGCAGCGACGGGACGCTCAAGGGCATCGGTTCGCTGTTCGTTCAGGAAGGCGCGCACGACGGCGACGATGACGAAAGCGCGCGCGAGGGCAACATGATCGTGCCGATCGACCTCCTCGACGACATCAAGGACGACCTGTTGCAGCACGGCCAGCGGATGACCCCGCCCCGGCCGTGGCTCGGTATGTTCTCGGCAGAATCTTCCGGGAAAGTCGTCATCGCCGGCCTCTGGTCGGGCGGCCCGGCGGACACGGCCGGCCTCGAAGCCGGTGACCTCGTGCTTGAGGTCGGCGGCAATCCGGTGACCTGCATGGCCGCAATGTACAAGTCCATCTGGTCGATGGGCAGCGCCGGCGTGACCGTGCCGCTGACGATCTTCCGCGACAAGCGCATCATCGAGGTCGAGATCGAGAGCGCCAGCCGCATCGAGTTCTACAAGAAACCCGGCCTGCATTGATCATGGAAACGTTGTCGGGCACCAGGCTGGACATGCCGGGCGCCGACGCCGTCCTTTACGAGGATGCCTTCACCGACCCTGCCGCGCTGTTCCGGGCGGTCGAGGCGGAGGCCGACTGGCATTGCGAAGACATAACGATCTTCGGGCGAACGCATGCCATGCCGCGGCTGATTTGCTGGATGGGCGACATGCCGTACCGTTATTCCGGGCTTACGCACGCACCGGCGCCATTTTCACCAGCGGTTCAGGCGGCCCGTTCGGTCGCCGAGAAACTCAGCGAAGCACATTTCAACGGGGTGCTTTTGAACCTCTATCGTGACGGCCGCGATTCCATGGGCTGGCACGCGGACGACGAAACGTCGCTCGGGTCCGAACCGGTAATCGCGTCGGTGAGCCTGGGGGCGGTGCGGCGCATGCGCTTCAAACCGAAACCCCACGTCAACGCGGAAACATTCGGGGTCGACCTGCCCGCGGGCAGTCTCCTGGTCATGAAAGGCGAAACACAGGCAAACTGGCTGCATGCCGTGCCGAAAACGGCGAAAGCGGTGGGGCCGCGTATCAATTTGACCTTCCGGAAAATCGTCGCCGGCGTGTGATCAGGCGGGCTCGGCCTCGGCGTCGAAGTCGTCCGCGATCATGGCAGCATATTCGTTCAGAAGCGGCACGTGCTTGACCGCATCGTCGACGCTCATCCGCGCCGCCGGCGCATGGATGGCGAGGCCGGCGATGACGTGCTCGGCATCGGAATAGACAGGGACCGCGACGGAGATGATGCCGTCGTGGTATTCCTCGTTGTTGACGGAATACCCGCGCTGACGCGTCCGGACGCAATCCTCCTCGATCGCGTCCGCGCTGGTCAGGGTCCGCGACGTGAAAGCCTTGAGATCGATCCGCTCGAGGATACGCTTGCGGGTTCGGGCCGGCAGGTAAGCGAGAAACAGTTTGCCGAGACCCGTGCAATGCACGGGCACGCGGCTGCCCGGATGCAGTTCCGCGCGTAGCGGGAAATTGCTCTCGACCCGGTCCAGATAGAGCACGCTGTCGCCGTCGAGGATGCCGACATTGCAGGTTTCCGCGACCTGATCGACGAGCCGGGACAGGACGGCATTGCGGGGTGCATAGCGGATGCACCAGCCGAACACGTCCTTGGAGATATCGAAAAGTTTGGGCCCGATCGCATAGCGGTCACGCAATGGCTCGCGATAGAGAAAACCGTGTTCCTCCAACTGGCGCGCAGTACGGTGGACTGTCTGTTTGGGGCGGCCGAGCGCTTCGGCGAGTTCCGGCAGCGACAGCGGGCGACGCGCGGCGAGGATGACCTCGATCACCGCGAACGCCTTGATGACGACCGGTTCGGCAGTATCGTTCATGTTTTACCCCCCAAACCCCGCAAATTTCCTACCACTTTGTTCACGGGGGTGAAAGGCCCTGAGCGAAGATTCACACGCCGAGGTGCCGGGCGGCGATGTCCGGGTCCGTGTCGAGACCGGCAAAGCTGCCGCCGAAGACGATGCGCCCGGTCTCGATAATCACGAGATCTTCCGCGACCTGGCGGGCAAGACGCCGGTTCTGCTCTGAAATCAGGATGGCGATACCGTCGTCACGAAGTGCGCCCAGCGCTTCGCCGAGCCGGTTTACGACCACCGGTGCCAGGCCCTCCGACGGTTCGTCCAGCAACAGCAGTTCCGGGTTCCCCATCAGCGCGCGGCCGACGGCGAGCATCTGCCGTTCTCCGCCGGAAAGCGTGCCCGCCGCGGCATCGGCGCGCCGGGCGATTTCGGGAAACAGGTCGAAGACCCGCGCCGTTGTCCATGCGGTGCCATTTGCGCCCGGCTTCTCCCCCGCGAGCAAGTTCTCGGTTACGCTCAGGCTTTCGAAGATGCGGCGGTCTTCCGGGACGTAGCCGATGCCGGCGCGGGCGATCGTGTCCGCCGTCAGACCGGCGATCGGCCTTCCCTTGAAGTCGATGGCGCCGGACCAGGGTCGGATCAGGCCCGTCACGGTTTTCAGCGTCGTTGTCTTGCCGGCGCCATTGCGGCCGAGGATGGCGAGGCTCTCTCCCCGTGCCACGCCGAAGGAAATCCCGTCGACGGCAAGCGCATTGCCGTAACCGCTCCGGAGATCGCGGACTTCAAGCATCTTCCGCACCTGTCTCGCCCAGATAGACTTCCTGCACGCGCGCATCGGCGCGCACGGCATCCGGTGTGCCGTCGGCGATCAGCCGCCCCTGATCCATGGCGAGGACCCGGCCGGCGAATCCGAAGACGGCGTCCATGTCGTGCTCAGTGAACAGCACCGTGATGCCGCGGGCGCGGGCGAGTGCCGTGACCAGTTCCATGATGCGGCGGCGTTCGTCCGAAGCCATGCCGGCCGTCGGCTCGTCCAGCAGCAGCAACGACGGTCTCGCGGCCAGGGCCATCGCCAGTTCGACCCGTTTGACGTCGCCGTAGGCGAGCGCCGTGACCGGCCGGTCCGCGAATGCGTCGATACCGGTTTCCGCAAGCAGGTCTTCGGCGTTTTCGGGGCCGAGGCCGGCGGCCATCAATGCCGTCCGTATGTTCTCGATCACGGTCATGGAACGGAAGGTGGCGGCGATCTGGAAGGTGCGGCCGATCCCGGCGCGGGCACGGGCGTGGGGCGGCCAGTGCGTGATATCGGAATTGCCGAAGTGGACGCGGCCGTCATCGACGGCAAGCGCGCCGCCCAGCAGATTGAAACACGTCGTCTTGCCGGCGCCGTTGGGGCCGATCAACGCCGCGATGTCGCCTTCGGTAAGCTTGAACGAGACATCGTCGACGGCTTTCAGGCCGCCGAAGCTCTTGCTGATCCTTTCGACGCTGAGTACCGCGCTCATGCCTCTCTCCCGCGCCTGCGGCCGAACCCTGCCGCGAGTGCGCCACCGATGCCGCCCGGTGCGAACACGGCGATGGCGACGACCGTCGCCCCCAACAGCGCCCGCCAATAGGGAAGCCGGCTCAGGAAATCTTCCAGAAGCGCGAATACGCCCGCGCCGAGGATCGGGCCCGCCGGCGCATGCAGGCCGCCCAGCAGCACCATGACCAGGGCATCGACGGAATTCGGGATAGCGAGGGTGTCGGGGAACACGCTGCCCTTGGAGAACACGTAGACGCCGCCTGCCAGTCCGGCGGCCGTTCCGGCGACGACGATGGCTGCCCAGCGGCGCCGGTCGACGTCGATGCCGAGCGCCCGGGCGCGGTCGGGGGCGTCGCGCCCGGCCCTCAGCAAATGGCCGAAGCGTCCGTCCGCAAGCATCATGAGCGCGGCAATCCCGGCACCGCAAAGTGCCAGCGTCAGGTAATAATACGCCGTCGTGCCGCTCGCCCATGCGGACGGCCAGATTCCCAGAATGCCGTCGTCGCCGCCGGTCACGGTCTGCCATTGCACGCTCGCGGACCACAGGATCTGCGCCGCCGCGAGCGTCAGCATCGCCAGGTAGACGCCGCTGAGCCGTATCGCGAACCAGCCGACGACAGCGGCGCCGGCGGCGGCGGCGAGCGGCGCCAGGACCAATACGACCTCCATCCCGAGCCCGGTGTCGCGCGTGAGCAATGCGGCCGCATACGCACCGAGCCCGAAGAATGCCGCGTGGCCGAACGAGATCAGCCCGCCGGTGCCCATCATGAAATGCAGACCCGCCGCGAACAGCGCGAAGATCATGATATCGCCCGTGAGCACGACGACGAAGCTGTCGGCGACCAGCGGCAGGACGAGCAAGATCGTGACGAGGGCCACGGCGGCGACCCGTCCCGGCCGGCCAAGTGCCTGCGGCGGCTGGATCTCGACCGCATGCGGCTGCGAGGTCGCCGGTCGGCCGAGCAGGCCATAGGGCCGGATCACCAGCACCACGGCCATGGCGGCAAAGGCGGCGACCAGTGTGATTTCCGGCAGGATCAGGATGCCGAAGGCGTTCAGTTCCGCGATCAGGAGTGCTGCCAGGAATGCGCCGACGACGCTGCCCATGCCGCCGATCACCACGACGACGAAGGCTTCGGCGATGATGTTGAGGTCCATCAGCAGGCTCGCCGGCTGGCGCGGCATTTCGAGCGCGCCGCCGAGTCCGGCCAACGCCGCGCCGATGAAGAACGTCGCCTGGAACAGACGCCCGGGGCGGACGCCCAGGGCCTGCAGCATTTCCCGGTCTTCCGTCGCGGCGCGGACAAGGATGCCGAAACGCGTGCGGGTGAACATCCACCAGATTCCGCCCAGCACCGAAAGGCCCACGGCGATCAGGAATAGATCGTATTCGGGGACCGGCTGATCGAAGATACGCACCACGCCGGTAAGGCCCGGTGCGCGCGGCCCTAGCAGGTCGGTCGGTCCCCAGATCCAGAGCGCCGCGTCCTGCACGATCAGGACGAGGCCGAACGTGGCGACGAGTTGGAACAGTTCCGGTGCGCCGTAAAGCCGGCTCAGCACCGTCCGTTCCATCGCCCAGCCGACGACGCCGACGGCAAGGGCCGCCAGCGGCACGGCGAGCCAGAAGCCGAGCTTTTGCGAGATCGAATAGGCGATGAACGCGCCCAGCATGAAAAGCGAGCCATGCGCAAAGTTCACGATCCGCGTCACGCCGAAGATAATCGACAATCCGGCCGCGACGAGGAACAACGACGATGCGCTGGCAAGGCCCGTCAGGAACTGCGCGAAGTAAAACCCCATGGCCGGGCTATCCTATGGGAGGGGCAGGGCGAAACGCCAGCACGCTTCTCCTCTTCCCCGTGGCGCAGGGAAGAGGGACCGCGGTGCCGTTCAGTTAGCCGGACGCATGGCCCGGGCCTCTTCCGGGCTCGGCAGCACTTCGGCGCCGTCGATGTAACGCCAGTCCGTCATGCGGCCCTGACCGTCGACGACATCCGTGCGGCCGACCCAGGAGCCCATAGTCGCCTGATGATCGGCGGCGCGATAGTGAATCTTGCCCTGCGGGGTCGAGACCTCGAGACCTTTCATGGCGGCGACCATTTTGTCCGTGTCGGTGCTGCCGGTCTTTTCCAGAAGCGCGGCGATGGTCAGCATGGTGTTGTAGCCGACGAGCGAGCCCATCTTGAGGGTCTCGTCCCAGCGCTTTTCGTACGCCGTGCGGAACGCGTTATGTTCCGGCGTATCGATCGCGTACCAGGGATAGCCGGTGACGATCCAGTCCTTGGGCGCTTCGCCTTTCAGGGGTTCCAGGTATTCCGGCTCGCCGGTCAGCAGGCTGACCACGGTGCGGCCGTCGAACAGGCCGCGCACCGTGCCCTCCCGCACCAGTGCGCCCAGGTCCGGACCGAAGGTGACGTTGTAGATGCCTTCGGGTTTGGCGGATTCGAGCGCGCGCACGGTGACGCCGGCGTCGATCTTGAACAGCGCCGGCCACTGCTCGTCGACGAACTCGACCGACGGCTTGAGCTTCTTCAGCACGTCCTTGAAAGCGGTGACGGCATCCTTGCCATAGGCGTAGTTGGGCGCCACCGTCGCCCACTTGACGGCGTCGGTCTTGGCCGCTTCGGCTGCCAGCATGGCGGCCTGCATGTAGGTCGAGGGCCGTAGCCGGAACGTGTACTCGTTGCCCTTCGACCAGACGATGGCGTCCGACAGGGGCTCGGCGGCGATGAAGAGCACCTTGTTCTGCTTGGCGTAGTCGGACACGGCGAGGCCGATATGCGAGAAGAACGTACCCGTGAGTAAGGCGACTTCGTTGCGCTTCACCAGTTCCTCGGCGATCTTGACGGCGTTGCCCGGCTTGCCTGCGTCGTCGCGGCTGATGACCTCGATCTTGCGGCCGTCGATGCCGCCGCGGGCGTTGATTTCTTCCAGCGCCATCTGCCAGCCCTTCTTGTAGGGTTCGGTGAAAGCAGGCAGACGGGTATAGCTGTTGATTTCGCCGATGCGGATCGGTTCCGCGTTGGCCTGGGTGGCTGATACGGCAAAAACCGCCGCGAGGGCGATCAGGCGCACAAACGTCATTGGATATCTCTCTTCCGTCTTTGCAGAACCGGCGGCTGCACTCCCCGTGGCATCCGCCTCTGGCCGGTATATGTAGCGATAATTCTACGCAGATGGAAGGCGAATGCCGATAGTTTTGCGAATTTCAGTTGTGAATTTGCCGCCTTGCGCCGCCGGGCGCTTTTCACACAATACGGGGGAACTTGGGAGGAGAACACATGACTTCATTGAATACCGCCGTTGTCGGACTGGGCGCCATGGGAATGGGAATCGCGACTTCGGCCCTGAAAGCCGGGCTCGACGTCACAGGATGTGACGTTGCGGAAACCGTATTGGACAGCTTCGCCGCGGCGGGCGGCAAGACCGCGAAAGCACCCGCAGACGCGGCCGCCGGGGCGGATTGCCTCGCCGTTGTCGTCGTCAATGCGGATCAGACCGAAGCCGTTCTGTTCGGCGAGAACGGTGCGGCAGAGGCGTTGCCCGCGGGCGCCGTGGTGCTGGGGTGCGCGACCGTACCGCCGGCCTTTGCCCGCGACGTGGCGGCGCGTTTGAACCGAATGGGACTGCTCTACCTCGACGCGCCGATTTCCGGCGGTGCGGTGAAGGCGGCAGCGGGGCAGATTACGGTGATGGGCTCGGGCGCGCCCGAGGCTTTCGCCAAGGCGCGGCCGTTCCTCGATGCGGTTGCCGAAAGAGTGTTCGAACTCGGCGACGAGGCCGGACCCGGCTCGACCATGAAGATGGTCAACCAGTTGCTGGCCGGTGTTCATATCGCGACGGCGATGGAAGCGCTGGCGCTCGGCATCCGCTCCGGACTCGACGCTCATACGGTCTACGAGGTGATCACGGCCTCCGCCGGCAACTCGTGGATGTTCGAGAACCGTGTGCCGCACGTGCTGGAGAACGACTACAGCCCCAAAAGCGCCGTCGAGATTTTCGTCAAGGACCTCGGGATCGTGCTTGAGACGGGCAAACGCGAAGGTTTCCCGCTGCCGGTATCGGCTGCCGCGCACCAGCAGTTTCTCGCCGCCAAGGCGATGGGGCTTGGGCGCGAGGACGATGCCGCCGTGATCAAGGTCTTCGCGGAGCTATCCGGAATCGAACTTCCCCGTGGAAAAGGTTAGGATGCGGCCATGCCTTTGTTTGCCGCCAACCTGACGACGATGTTCACGGAAGTCCCGTTCCTGGAGCGGTTCGCCGCTGCCAGCAACGCCGGCTTCGATGCCGTCGAGTTTTTATTCCCCTATGACCATCCGGCACCCGACGTCGCCGCGCGTCTCAAGGAAAGCGGCCTTACGCAGGCTTTGTTCAACGCGCCGCCCGGCGATTGGGCGTCAGGAGAGCGTGGCATCGCGGCGTTGCCGGACCGAACGGGCGAATTTCGCGAAAGCATCGAAAAGGCGCTCGAGTACGCCCGCGCGCTCGATTGCCGGACGTTGCACGTCATGGCGGGACTGGTGCCGGACCCCGGTGCGTACGACGAGATGCGGGCATGCTATCTTGAAAACGTCCGCTATGCCGCCGATAGCTGCCAGGCTGACGGTGTCACAATCGCTCTGGAGCCGCTCAACAGCCGGGACGTGCCCGGCTATCTGATGCCGACCAGTGCCGCGGTGGCCGAAATCGTGGCCGAGGCCGGTCGGCCGAATGTCGGAATCCAGTTCGATTTCTATCACGTGCAGATCATGGAAGGGGATTTGGCCCGGCGTTTCGAGGCGCTCCTCGACGACATCGTGCATGTGCAGGTTTCCGGCGTGCCGGAACGTCACGAGCCCAACACCGGTGAAATCAATTACCCCTACCTTTTCAATCTCATGGATCGGCTCGGATACACCGGTTACGTCGGGTGCGAGTATCACCCGCTGGGCGCCACGCTCGACGGGCTCGGCTGGCTGTTCGACTGATTTTCTTCTGTCCCGGGCTTCTTCTGCTGCGTTGCCGAACGGCGGAAATCGCTGGAATTTGGCCGGTTTACCTGTATAACGCACCCGTATTTTTGCATTGCGACATTGCCATCATGGGGATCGGCCCTTATGTGGCACCCGGTGGCTTTATAGTGTGGACGAGGAAATTATGACGGAACGAGTGCAGTCCAGCGGCTTGCAGATCGACAAGACGCTATTCGATTTTGTGAACGGCGAGGTGTTGCCGGGAATCGGTATCTCGGCGGAGGATTTTTGGGCGAAAACCGCCGAAATCGTTTCCGAACTGACGCCGAAGAACCGGGCGCTCCTTGAAAAGCGTGCCGAACTTCAGGCCAAGATCGATGCCTGGCACAAGGAAAACAGGGGCAAGCCGTCCGATCTTTCGGCCTACAAGTCGTTCCTTTCGGACATCGGTTACCTGGTCGAGGAAGGCGACGATTTTTCGGTCGGCACATCGAACGTCGATCCTGAAATTTCGACCATCGCCGGACCGCAGCTTGTGGTGCCGCTGACCAATGCGCGTTATTCGCTGAACGCCGCCAATGCGCGCTGGGGCAGCCTCTATGATGCGCTTTACGGCACCGACGCCATTCCGTTCGACGACGGTTGCGAGGCCACCAAGGAATTCAATCCCAAGCGCGGTGCCAAGGTCATCGCCTGGGCACGTGATTTTCTCGACAAGAACGCGCCGCTTGCCGGCGGCTCGCATGCCGAAAGCGCGGGTTACAAAATCGTCGACGGGTCGCTTGTCGTCGCCATGACGGACGGGGCCGAAACGGGCCTCCAAGTGCCGGAAGATCTTGCGGGTTACACGGGCGATGCCGCCGATCCCGAAACGATCCTGTTCGTGAACAACGGACTGCACTTCGAGGTCGTCATCGACCGCGGCCACCCCATCGGCAAGGACGATGCCGCGGGGGTCGCCGACCTGATCATGGAATCGGCGATCACCACGATCATGGACTGCGAAGATTCAGTGGCCGCCGTCGACGGCGAGGAAAAGACGCTCGTCTACCGCAACTGGCTCGGTCTGATGAAGGGCGACCTGACGGCGTCGTTCGAAAAGGGCGGCCAGACCGTTGACCGGGCGCTCAACCCGGACCGGGTCTACACGACGCCGGGTGGCGGCGACGTGACGTTGTCGGCGCGCTCGCTGCTTCTGGTCCGCAACGTCGGTCACCTGATGACGACGCCCGCCGTGCTGGATGCGGACGGCAATGAGGTTTTCGAAGGCCTGCTCGATGCGGTGATCACGTCGGCGATCGCCAAGTACGACCTCGACAAGCTCGGCACGTACCGGAATTCCTATGCGGGCTCGGTCTATATCGTGAAGCCGAAAATGCACGGGCCCGACGAAGTGGCCTTCGCCGCCGAAACCTGCACGATGGTCGAGGATGCCTTAGGCATCGAACGCAACGCGCTCAAGCTCGGTATCATGGACGAGGAACGCCGCACCACGGTCAACCTCAAGGAATGCATCCGTGCCGCCAAGGACCGGATCGTGTTCATCAACACCGGATTCCTGGACCGTACCGGCGACGAGATTCATACGTCTATGGAAGCGGGGCCGATGATCCGCAAGGGCGACATGAAGGCGGCTGCCTGGATCCTCGCCTACGAGGACTGGAACGTGGACGTCGGCCTGATGTGCGGTCTCAAGGGCAAGGCGCAGATCGGCAAGGGCATGTGGGCCATGCCGGACAAGATGGCGGACATGCTGGAAGCCAAGATCGCGCACCCGAAGGCTGGCGCCAACACGGCCTGGGTGCCGTCGCCGACGGCGGCGACGCTACACGCGACGCACTACCACCAGGTGGTGGTTTCGGAAATCCAGGAGCAACTGAAATCGCGCGAGCGCGCCAAACTCGACGATATCCTGTCCTATCCGGTTGCCGACCGCCCGAACTGGTCGGACGAAGACATCCAGGCCGAATTGGACAACAATGCGCAGGGTATCCTGGGATACGTCGTACGCTGGGTCGACCAAGGCGTCGGCTGTTCCAAGGTGCCGGACATCAACAACGTCGGGCTGATGGAAGACCGGGCCACGCTCCGGATTTCGTCGCAGCATATCGCCAACTGGCTGTATCATGGTATTTGCAGCGAAGAACAGGTGATGGACACCATGAAACGCATGGCCGCAGTGGTGGACGAGCAGAATGCCGGTGATCCGAACTATACGCCGATGGCGCCCGGGTTTGACGGTGTCGCATTCAAGGCGGCGTGCGATCTGGTGTTCAAGGGGCGTGAACAACCGAGTGGCTATACCGAGCCTATCCTTCATGGCCGACGCCTCGAACTGAAGGCGGGCTAGAAAAGTATAAGCTGAGAACGGAACAAGCCGGGCGTGAGCCCGGCTTGTTCTGCTTCGCCGGCGGCCCGTGCCTGCCGCCGACTGACGGCGGGTGGCCACGGCGTCGACCGGCCCGCCGAAGTGATCACGCGCAAAGGGGGGATTTGCCGCGTGCCGTTTGAGAAGTTGCCCCGGTTGCCGGGGCTCTTTGCTCTCCTCCATATATACTGCGGCCATTCATATAATTGAAATCGATTAATTTTATAATTATAATAAGTAGGGCCGATTTAAGGAGCCGCCATGAATCTGCGTGACCTGCAATACGTCGTCGCCGTTGCCGAGGAAGCTCATTTCGGCCGGGCGTCCGAACGTTGCCATGTTTCGCAGCCGGCGCTCAGCGGACAGATCAAGAAATTGGAAGACCGGCTCGGCGTGCAACTGTTCGAGCGTACCAACCGGCGGGTTGCCGTGACGCCGATCGGCGAGGAAGTGGTCGAAAAGGCAAAACGCGCTCTTTTGATCGCCGACGAGATCGAAGCCGCTGCGGCGGCCTATGCGGATCCGATGGCCGGGCCGCTTCGCCTTGGGACCATTCCGACGGTTGGACCGTTTTTACTGCCGGCGATTCTGCG
This sequence comes from Rhodospirillales bacterium, assembly GCA_051117645.1. Classification (GTDB taxonomy): domain Bacteria; phylum Pseudomonadota; class Alphaproteobacteria; order Rhodospirillales; family Casp-alpha2; genus UBA4479. Next base: position 84,597 of record JBNPEI010000014.1, on the reverse strand, counting down.
TCCGTTGAAGGAAGCGTTGCCGAAGATGCAGCTCACGTTGCGTGAGGACGTCACTCAGGCGCTGGAACGGAGATTGTGTGCCGGCGAGGTCGACGTCGCCGTCACAGCGACGGATACGCAGGAAACGGGCCTCGAAGAAATTCCACTTTATGACGAACCATTTTGTGTTGCGTTGCCGCTCGGTCATCCTTTGGATACCGGAAAGCCGCTGGACGTGACGAAGCTCGATACGGGGGAGCTTTTGCTGCTCCGGGACGGTCATTGCCTGAGCGATCAGGTTGCGCGGTTGTGCGGTCTGGACCGGAAAGCGAGCGTGCAGGGGATCGATACCCAGGCGTCCAGTCTGGAGACGATCGTGGGGCTCGTGGCGGCCGGTGCGGGCATCACCTTCCTGCCGGCATCGATGGTCGGGGATCTGGGGTTTATTCGACCAGGAATCACGATCCGGTCCGCCATCAACAAGGAAGCGCGCCGCCGTGTCCGTATGATCTTTCGGGAGACATTTCCCAAGCGCCAGTTGCTGTCGGCGATGACTTCGATCATTACTGAAAATCTACCGCCGAGCGTTATAGCCGTATGAATGAACAACCCGACCAGCAACAGGCCATCGTGGCGGCGGAATCCGCGCTCGACGACGGCGATCCGGCCAAAGCTTTCGAGTTGCTGTCGCCCTATTTTCAGGCGGGTCTGGTGCCGCGTGCCTTGTGGCTGGTCGCGCGTGTCCTGACGCGAGGGGAGCAACCGGCCCAGTCGCTCGACCTTTTCAAACAGGCGTTCGAACGGGACCCTACGTTGCCGTTCGTCGAGATCGGTGTCGCGGGCAAATCTCATAGTTTTCGAGACGTCCCGGAATCGCGGTCGTTGCTTGGGTTCGCACGCGAATTCTATGACGATATCTACGGGTTGGCTGATCTCGAATTGGGCGGCGGCGATGTGTTCGTCGATGTCGGCGCAAATGTAGGGTTCGTCGCGATTTCCGTTGCGAGCAGGTTTCCCGATGCGCGGGTCATCGCTTTCGAACCCGCGCCGAAGACCTTCGATATCCTGAAGCGCAACCTCCGTGAAAACGGTATCGAAAATGTCACGGCGATCAACAAGGCAGTCAATGCCGACGGTCGCGACCTGGAGCTTATGGTGATGCACGGCGATTCGGGCGCGTCAAATGCCTTCGGCAGCGATGCCGTTGTCCGCCGCTTCCAATCGGAAAACCTTGGAGAACTGGTACGTGTTGAAGCGACCACACTGGATGAAGTATTCGACGAATACGGCATTGCCCGCTGCGCGGTGGTGAAACTCGACTGCGAAGGTGCCGAGCACGAAATCCTACGCAAGACCGGAATTCTGGAACGCATCGACCGGATCGTCATGGAACTTCATATAGACTTGTCCGACCTCGAAAATACGTCGACCGAGGAATTTACGCGCGCCTTCCTTGCCGATGTCCGGGGCCGGGTCGGTCGCCCGCCGGAAATCAACGTGGCTTCGGTCGTCGGAGTCCGCAACGAATAGATCCTTGTTACGCCTTCAGCGACGAAGTCACGGCGAGGTCCGCACCCTCGATCCCGGCGATGGCGGCCAGTTCGTCGTTGCCGGAATTGTCGCCGCTGATACCGACCGCGCCGATGATCGCACCTGCATCGTCGCGGATCAGTACGCCGCCCGGCACCGGCACCATGCGGCCGCCAGAGGCCGCGGCGACGGCCCCTAGGAACGTCGAATTCTTTTCCTTCAGATCGCGGCCGTCGAGCCCGAAGCCGAGCGCGCCGTACGCTTTCCCCATCGCGATCTCCGGTCTGAGGATGCCGCTGCCGTCGGCGCGCTTGAAGGCGACCAGATGCCCGCCGGCGTCCAGTACCGCGACCGTCAGCGGATCGAAGCCCTGTTCCCGGCCATAGGCCTGGGCGCCGTCGACGATCCGGCTGGCCTGATCGAGTGTCAGTGTCATTGGTCTACTCCTCCTGATCGCGAAGCGCGTCGGCCAGATAGGCCGCGGCCGCGGCGTTGCCGCCTTTGGACCCGTCGCCCGTCAGTCCCAGGGTGTCGAGCGCGATTTCGAGGGCGCCAAGCGTTCCAAGGAGCATCGGCGCGTTGACATGGCCCATGTGTGCGATCCGGAACGCCTTGCCGGAGAGATCGCCGATGCCGAGGCCGAGAGTCACGCCGAGCCGGTCGAAGCAGAACGCCCGGATCGGTTCCGGCCGCAGGTCTTCGCGCAGCAGGAGCGTGGTCACCGAGCACGAGCGCTCCGCCGTTTCGGTGACGTTGAAATCGAAGGCGCCGCTTTTGCGCCAGACTTCGACAGCGGCGTGCGTGGCGCCGGCCAGCAACGCATGGCGTCTGAAGATATTCTCGAGCCCTTCCTCGAAGATCATGTCCATCGCTTTTCTGAGCCCGAACAGCATGTGCACGGGCGGCGTGCCGGCATACTTGCGGTAATGCTCCTCCAGGTCGCGGCTCGACCAGTTCCAGTAGGGCGTGCAGAGGTCCGCGGTTTTATGCCGTTCCTTGGCCTTGGCGTTGGCCGCGACGAAGCTCAGACCGGGCGGCGTCATCAGGCCCTTCTGCGAGCCGCCGATGGCGACGTCGACGCCCCAATTGTCCATCTCGAACGGCATGCAGGCCAGTGACGCGATGGTATCGACCATCAAAAGTGCGTCGTGTCCCGCCGCATCCATGGCGGCGCGGATCGCGGGAATGTCGTTGACGCAGCCGCTGGCGGTGTCGATCTGCACCACCAGCACGGCTTTGATCCTGCCCGTGGTGTCGGCTCGGAGCGCGTCCTCGACCTTTTGCGGGTCGACGGCGCGGCGCCAGTCTCCGGGCGCGCGCTCGATCTCGATTCCCATGCTGCGGGCGAACTCGCCCCAGCCGACGGCAAAGCGGCCGCTTTCCAGCACCAGGACCGCGTCGCCGCGGCTCAGGACGTTGGCAAGCGAACCCTCCCACGCGCCGTGGCCGTTGGCGATATAGATATAGGTGTCGCCCTGGGTTGCGAAGATGGTCTTCAGGTCCTTGAGGCAGTTCGTGGTGACGTTCAGCAATTCGCCGCCGCCCTCGCCGCCGTATATGTCGATGGCCGGGCGATGCATGGCCCCCAGGACTTCGTCGGGCACCGTCGTCGGGCCGGGAATGCTGAGAAACTGTCTGCCGTGTCGTAGTGTCATGGTGTAGCCCTGCGCGGGGAGTTTGGGCGAAAACGGACATGATCCTTCCCGACCGGTGAGGACTTGTCCAGAACGGATATTGCCGCCCGGACAATCCGCAAGCCGGTGATTGCGTCCCGGTGACCGGGCGTTAAATTAGTCGCCGGACAGAGGAGAGAGATCATCATGGAATTCGATTTCGTCATCGTCGGCGGCGGGTCCGCCGGGTGTGTGCTGGCCAACCGGCTGAGCGCCGATCCGGGGTTTACCGTGTGCCTGCTGGAAGCCGGCGGCGAGGATCGAAATCCGTGGATCCATATCCCCGCGGGCTACGTCAAAACCATGGTCGATCCGTCGATCAATTGGCTGTTCGAGACCAAGCCCGACGCGAATACCAACGACCGGGCGATACCGGTGCCGCGCGGCAAGGTGCTGGGCGGATCGAGCGCCATCAACGGCATGCTCTATGTGCGCGGCCAGGCAGCGGACTACGACACGTGGGCGCAGATGGGCTGCCGTGGCTGGTCCTATTCGGACGTGCTGCCGTACTTCAAGCGCTCCGAGAACCGGGAGCAGGGCGCGGACGAGTATCACGGCACGGGCGGCCCGCTCAACGTCACCGAGACCACGGTCAAATACGACACCCTCGACAAGGTTATCCAATCGGCGGGCGAACTCGGCTATCCGATGAACGTCGATTACAACGGCGCCGACCAGGAAGGTTTCGCCTATTTTCAGGTGACGCAACGCCATGGTCGCCGGTTCAGCGCCAAGAACGCGTACCTGGATCCGGTGCGGCACAGGCAGAACCTGAACGTCGAAACGCATGCCTTCGTGCAGAAGGTTATCGTCGAAAACGGCCGGGCCACCGGCGTGGTCATCAATCAGCGCGGCCGAGAGCGGACAATCCGCGCGAAGAAGGAAGTGCTGCTGGCGGCCGGTGCTATACAGTCGCCGCAGTTACTGGAACTCTCCGGAATCGGCCAGGGTGAGTTGCTGCGGAACCTCGGGATCGAGGTCGTTCACAATCTGAAAGGTGTCGGCGAGAACCTCCAGGATCATTACATCTCGCGTGTGTCGTGGCGGCTCTCCGGTCTCGACAGCCTCAACCAGTTGACGCGCGGTCCGCGACTGATGCTGGAGGCGTTCCGGTTCTTCACCCGGCGCACCGGCGCATTGACCATGCCGGCCGGGATCATCTGCGGGTTCGTGAAAAGCCGTCCCGAACTCGAGCAGCCGGACCTGCAGTACCATATCGCGCACGCGACTTTCGCCAATCCGCACAAGCGCGTGTTCGACAAGTTTCCGGGTATTACCATCGGCCCGTGCCAGTTGCGGCCGGAGAGCCGCGGCTATTTGCATTCGACGTCGCCCGGCATGACGGCGAAGCCCGACATCCAGCCAAATTTTCTTGCGACCCGCACCGACTGCGAGGTTCACGTCGCGGGCCTGAAAATCGGACGCCAGTTGATGGCGACGAGCATCATGGGCCCGCACGCGGCGCAGGAACTCTCGCCGGGCATGGAGGCCGCCGACGACGAGGCGCTGCTGGCCCACGCCAAGGCAACGGGCGCGACACTCTATCACCCCGTCGGTACGTGCAAGATGGGTACCGACGAGATGGCGGTCGTCGACCCCTCGCTCAAGGTGGTCGGTCTGGAGGGCTTGCGCGTCGTCGACGCGTCGGTGATGCCGAACCTGATCAGCGGCAATACGAACGCGCCGACGATGATGATCGCCGAGAAGGCGTCGGACATGATCCTCGCCGACGCACGTTAGCCCTTGGAAAGATCTTCCGGCGTATCGATATCGAGCAGCGTACCCGGGTCATCGACCGGCTGGGCATCGACCCGTTCCGGGTGCGCATTCAGGATCGCGCGCGCACCGGTGTCGCCGGACAATGCACAGAGCTGCGTGAAATAGCGGGCCGCGAACAGGACCGGATGGCCGCGCCGTCCATCATGCACCGGCACCACGATGTCGTGCCCGCCCTGTGGGTCAAGGGCGTCCAGCATGATCGCAAGCGTTTCCGGGTTCAGTTGCGGCATGTCACCCAGCACGACGAATACGGCCTCCGTGTCCGGTCTGAGTGCGTTGGCGCCGGTGGCGAGCGAGATCCCCATCCCGGCCCACGGCGTCGCGTTCCGGACGCAGCGGACGTCGAGTCCCTGAAGCGCGCGCTCGACTTCATCTGCGTCGTGGCCGGTGACGACGATGACATCGCCGAGGCCTGCGCCCAGTATTTGTTCCGCCGTGCGGCGGATCATCGGCGTGCCGTCGACCGGATGAAGAAGCTTGTTGTCCGCGCCGAAACGTTCCGAGCGTCCGGCGGCGAGTACGATCACGGCAGCCTTGTCGGCGTCCGGTGCGGCTGTCATACGGGAAATCTCTCGCGGTAGGTCATGAGGACTTCGGCAACCAATGAGATCGCAATCTCGGGCGGATTGCGCGAGCCTATTGAAATGCCGAGCGGACCCTTGATCCGTTTGACGGCGTCTTCGCTCTCGCCGTCCTCTAGGAAACGGCTGACCCGCTCGGCGTGCGTGTTGCGGCTGCCGAGCGCGCCGATATAGAAGGCGTTCGAGTTCATCGCGGCTTTCAGGACCGGGCCTTCAAGTTCGTGTTCGTGGAACAGTGTCGCGACCGCGGTCCAAGTATCGATCATGCCCGGCGGCAGCGACTTCGAGGTGGTTGCGCCCGCCGCCTGGCATTGGTGTGCGATCTCGTCCTCGGTGGTGACGGCGTGGACGGCGATGTCCGATGCCGCGGCGATTTCGGCGGTTGCGGCCAGCACAGGGCCTTTGCCGGCGACGACGAGCCTGAGCGGCGGCCGGTACAGCCGGTTGAAAGCCTCGCCGTCGAGTGTCAGTTGCAGCCGGTCGTCACTATCGGCGGTTTCGCCGATACGGCTTTCGCCGGAGGACATGTTGGTCGTCAGGGTGACGGATCGGCGGCTGTCCATGGCACCGACGAGATCTTGGGAAACTGCGTCCGGAAAACCGACGTCGATATAGACATCGATGGCGCTGCCGCATGGCAGCGTGATGTCGAAATAGGGTGAATTGACGCCATAGCGGATAGAGCGGTTCTTGCCCTCGTCCATGGCCGCCTTGGTTTCCTCGACCAGCGCACCTTCGACACAGCCGCCGGAGAGGAAGCCGGTGAAATCGCCGGCATCCGAGACCGCCATCTGGCTGCCGGCGGGGCGTGGCCCCGTCGGCTCGACGTTGTAGAGGGTCAGGAGCGCGGCGCGCTTCCCCTCGGACCGCCATTTGCGAAGGTCCGGGAGGACGTACTCTGAGAATCTGCCGTTCATGGTGCCTATATAGGCTTAACCGGCGGTTTTTGCATCCCTGATGGCGCGCCACACACGCTCGGGCGTCAGCGGCATGTCGATGTGATGTACGCCGAACTCCTTGAGCGCGTCGCAGACCGCATTGACGATGGCCGGCGGTGCGCCCACGCAGCCCGCTTCGCCGGCGCCCTTGACGCCCAGCAGGTTCTTTTCGGTCGGTGCATCCTCGTAATAATCGATGACCATGCGCGGCATGTCGTCGGCGCGCGGCAGCGCATAGTCCATCAGCGAGCCGGTGACGAGCTGGCCGCTGTCGTCGTAGAGGATGTTCTCCATCAGCGCCTGGCCAAGGCCCTGCGCGACGCCGCCCATGACCTGGCCGTCGGCCAGCATCTTGTTGACGATGGTACCGAAGTCGTCGACTACCCAGTAACCGTCGACCCTGACGGTACCGGTTTCCGGATCGACCTCGACCTCGCAGGCGTGGCCGCCGTTGGGGATCGAGATGATGCCGCGCTCGAACACGCTGGTGACGTTCATGCAGCCGGGCTCCAGATCGTCCGGCAGGTTGTCCGGATCGTTCTGCGAATCGATGGCGTCGCGGATCGTCATGGTGTGGTTGGTGCCCGGCACGTGGAAACGGCCTTCCTCGAAGTCCACCTTGTCGGCGTCGACGTCGAAGCGGTGTGCCGCGATTTTCTTGCCGACCTCGATGATTTCGCGGGACGTCTGGGTGACGGCGCTACCGCCGACCTCGAGCCCGCGGGACCCGCCGTGACCGCCGCCCATGGATGTTGCGTCGGTGTCGGACTGGCGGAATGCGATGTCCTCCATGGGCAGGCCCAGATGACCCGCCAGCAATTGCGCGAATACCGTCTCGTGGCCCATGCCCGTCGACGCGGTGCCGACCGAAAGCTCGGCCTTGCCGTCGTCGCGGAACACGACCTTGGCTTCCTCCTTGGGGCCGCCACCGGTGCATTCCAGATACATGCAGACGCCGAAGCCGCGCTTGAGACCCTTCGCTTCGCTCGCTTCCTTGCGTTTCGCGAAGCCCTCGCGGTCGGAAATCCGGATGGTCCGTTCGAACACTTCCGGGAAGTCGCCGCAGTCGATGTCGAGGCCCATCGGCGACTTCATCGGCAGATCTTGCGGCGGGATCAGGTTCTTGCGGCGCAGTTCGATCGGGTCCATGCCCAGCTTGGCCGCCGCGTAATCGATGATGCGATCCATCTGGTAGGACCCTTCCGGGCGCCCGGCGCCGCGGTAGGGATCGAGCGGGCAGGTGTTCGTGAACGGCGCGATGGCGGTGTAGTAGATGCCGTCGAACCTGAACGGGCCGCCCTGGGTCCGGCTGGAGCCGCCGGTCGGCGTGAACGGGCCGACGGTGCCGCAAAAGGCGCCCAGGTTACCGATGGTCTCGGTCCTGAGTCCCCGGAACGTGCCGTCGTTGTCGAGTGCCAGTTGCACCTTGGAAACCTGGTCGCGGCCGTGCGTGTCCGAGAGAAAACTTTCGGCACGGTCGTTCATCCACTTGATCGGACGCTTCAGTTCCTTGGCGGCGTGCAGGATCAGGATCGGTTCCTGATAGACGCCGTTCTTGCCGCCGAACCCGCCGCCCACGTCGGGGGCGATGTGGTGCAGGTTTTCCCTACCGATCTTCAGCACCACGTCGGCGATGGTGTCGCGGTTGGCGTGAATGTTCTGCGACGAATTCCAGAGGATGTACTTGCCGGTTTCCGGGTCGAAGTCGGCGACCGCGCCGCGCGGTTCGATCGGTGCCGCGGTGACCCGGTTGTTGACGAGTTCCAGCGTGATTACGTGATCGGCGTCCTCGAACGCCTTTTTCTGCGCGTCCTCGTCGCCGAGTTCGAAGTCGAGGCAGACATTGCCCGGCGCCATGTCCCAGATCTGCGGGGCGCCCTCTTTGACGGCTTCCGACTGGTGCGTGACCGAGGGCAGGCTGCCGTAGTCGACATCGATCAATTCCAGCGCGTCGCGGCAGAGATCAAGGCTCTCCGCCACCACCAGCGCGACCGGCTGGCCGACGTAGCGGACCCGGTCGATGGCGATGGCGTGGTGCGGCGGCTCCTTCAAATCGGAGCCGTCCTTGAACTTGCGGACCCCGGACTTGGTCGGAATCGGCCCGTACCCCGCGGCTTTCCAGTCCTCGCCGGTGACGACCAGCAGCACGCCGTCGAGTGCCAGCGCTTCCGAAGCGTCGATGGACTTGATGTCGGCATGGGCTTCCGGCGAGCGCAGCACCATGGCATAGGCCTGGCCATCCAGGTTGACGTCGTCGATGTACTTGCCGTGACCGGTCAGGAACCGGAAATCCTCCATGCGGCGCTGGCTTTCACCGATACCGTTGCGTGCGACGTAAGTGCTCATGTTCTTTTCCCCCGCTTAGCCGTTCGCTTCCGCAACCGCACGACGGGCGAGAACGCCGATCAGGTGCGCACGGTAATCGCGGCTTGCGTGAATGTCGTTGTTGAGATCATCGGCCGGGACCAGGCCGTCCTTGATGCTGTCCGGGCTGAAGCTGGCTGTGAGCGCCTGCTCCATTTCCGCGACCCGGAACACGCAGGGACCGGCGCCGGTGACGGCGACGCGTACGGTGTTGCCGAATTTGGCGACCATGACCGCGACCAGGGCGTAACGGGTCGCCGGGTTCGGCAGCTTGACGTAACCGGCGGCTTCCGGGATCGGGAAGCGGAATTCGGTAATCAGTTCGCCTTCGTTCAATGCCGTCTCGAACATGCCGGTGAAGAAGCTGTCGGCGGCGATCTCGCGTTCGGTGGTGACCACCGTGGCGTCGAGACCGAGGATGCCGGCCGGATAGTCGGCCGCCGGATCGTTGTTGGCGACCGAGCCGCCGATCGTGCCGCGGTTGCGCACGTGCGGATCGCCGATGCCGCCGGCGAGTTTCGAGAGCGCCGGAATAGCCGACTTGATATCGGCGCTGGCGGCGACCTCGGCATGCGTGGTCATGGCCTTGATCGTAATCCTGTCGCCGCTCGAGGTGATGCCGGCGAGATCTTCGACGCGGGCCAGTGAAATCAGATCCGACGGCATGGCGAGCCGCTGCTTGAGCACCGGGATCAGGGTCTGGCCGCCGGCCAGGAACTGGCCGTCCTCGGCCTCGCCCAGGGCAGTTTTGACGTCGTCAACGGAAACGGGGGATTTGATGCCGAAATCGTACATGGTCTTAACCCCGCATCGCCTTGGCGCCGGTTTTCACGGCGTCGATGATGTTCTGGTACCCGGTGCAGCGGCAGATGTTGCCCTCGAGGCCGTGGCGGATGCCGTTCTCGTCGATGTCCGGGTTGTTCTCGACCAGCGACACCGCGGTCATCACCATGCCCGGCGTGCAGAATCCGCACTGCAGGCCGTGGTGCTCGCGGAACGCTTCCTGCATCGGATGCATCTCGTCGCTTTCGGCAAGGCCCTCGATCGTGCCGATCTCTGCGCCGTCGCATTCCCAGGCGAAGACGGCGCAACTCTTGACGGTCTTGCCGTCCAGCTTGACGACACAGGCACCGCACTGGCTGGTGTCGCAGCCCACGTGCGTGCCTGTCAATTTGAGCTGCTCACGGATAAATGTGCTCAACAATGTGCGCGCGCCGACCTCTTTCGTTACTTCAAGGCCGTTAACGCGAACCGTAATCGCGGGCATGAAATTCTCCCCCTGGAATGTCGTAAAGGGCCGCGAACAGGCCCCGGGCACTCTCGTTCATATGTTCGGAACACCAAGTCCACCGCCGCATCGGCGTCACCGGGTGGCAGAGGGCCGGTGTTCATCCTATATAAAAATTGGTGATGACGCCGGGCGTTGCAAGTCTTTATACATTCCCATAACAATTCCGACCGAATACCGCTGTCCGGCCCGAATACTGGAGATTTTGAATGAAGTTGTCCGACGAGAAGCGCATCGAGGCGCCCAGAGACGAAGTATGGCGCGGTCTGAACGACCCGGAAATCCTCCGGCAATCGATCCCGGGGTGCGAGAGCCTCGAACAGGTTTCGGATACGGAGTTCAACGCCGAGGTGCGGGCCAAGGTCGGCCCCGTGAAGGCGAAGTTCAAGGGCAGCGTACAGTTGAGCGATCTCAACCCGCCGGAAAGCTACCGTATTTCCGGCGAAGGCAAGGGCGGCGCGGCCGGTTTCGCCAAGGGCGGTGCGCTTGTCACGCTGATCGAGGACGGCGGCGCCACGATCCTCAAGTATGATGTCGACGCCGACGTCGGCGGCAAGCTGGCGCAGATCGGCGGCCGGCTTCTGGAAGGAACCTCGAAAAAGCTCGCCGGCGAGTTCTTCGACAATTTCGAAACCGCGCTCAAGGGCGGTTCTGCGGAAGAGGCTGCTCCGGCCGAGGCGGCGGAAGCCGGTGTGGAAGCGCCCGAGCCCGCTGCGGCACCCCGCGAGGTCGCCGCCGAGGGCAAGGGCTCGTCGCGGGTGTGGCTCATCCTGGGCGCCGTATTCGTCATCGGCGCGTTGGCACTCACCCTTCTTCAGTAGGGGCGGGCTGTATGGCCGAAAAGACGCTGCTGATCGTCGGCCACGTTCCTTCCCCGAATACCCAGGCGCTCAGGGATGCCGTCGAAGCGGGCGCGTTATCCGAAGACGTGGATGGCGTCGCGGTGCGGGCGCAAAGTCCGTTCGATACCGGCGCCGACGATGTGCTTGCGGCCGACGCCGTCATTCTCGGTACGACAGAAAATCTCGGTTACATGTCGGGTGCGCTGAAGGATTTCTTCGACCGTACCTATTACGGCGTAATCGAGGAAAAGCAGGGTCTTCCCTACGCGCTCTACGTGCGCGCCGGGCTCGACGGCACCGGCACGATCCGGGGCGTGGAGAGCATCGTCACAGGCCTTCGCTGGAAAGCGGTCCGCGATCCGCTGTTACTGCACGGGGAATGGCAGGACGGGTTCGTCGACGAGGCACGTGAACTGGGTCTCCTGGTCGCGGCCGGCCTGGAGGCGGGAGTCTTTTAAATCCCTATCCGCCGACGAGCGGTCTCACGCAGAACTGATTGAGAGCCTCGTTCCATGTCCAGGACACGGGGCCCACCTCGGCATAGACGATGAGAATATTCTCGCCGAGGCGTTCCACCGCGACCTGGATCAAGTCGAGAAAGTCGTTCAGCTCTTTTGGGGAGAGACATTGGGGAAGAGATACGGGGCGTATCGAATCGTCCATGTAAATATTTTACCATATATTACGAAATCTAGAAAATTATTTACATTGCGGCGCACAACAAACGGCTGCGATCGAGCATTCGCCACCGGAAGCCGCCGTTTTCGGCGCTTCGCGGGTATTGAAAAGCACGGACCGTTTGGCCACAGTGTCATCCCCGATTCGACGATCCCGAAACAAGGAGACCGAAATGAGCCGCATCGTCTATGTGAACGGCGAGTACCTGCCCGAGGAGGATGCCAAGATTTCCGTGTTCGACCGCGGCTTTCTGTTTGCCGACGGCGTTTACGAGGTCTCCGCGGTGATCGGCGGCAAGCTGGTCGACAACGACGCGCATCTGGCGCGGCTTGCCCGGTCGATGAGTGAACTGAAGTTGACGCCACCCGCCAGCGGTGAGGAAATCACCGCGATCATGCAGGAGATGGTCGAGCGCAACGACATCGACGAAGGGCTGGTCTATCTGCAGGTGACGCGCGGGGCCGCCGACCGGGACTTCGCGTTCCCCAAAGACGCGACGCCGTCGCTGATCATGTTCACGCAGAAAAAACCGCTCTCGGTCAATCCGACCGCCGATAAGGGGATTTCCGTGATCACGGTGCCGGACATCCGCTGGAAGCGCCGTGACATCAAGACCGTCGGTCTTCTGCCGGCGTCGATGGCCAAACAGGCGGCGCTCGATGCGGGCGCGAACGACGCCTGGTTTGTCGAGGACGGTTTCGTCAACGAGGGCAGTTCGAACAATGCCTTCATCGTTACCCATGACGGCAAGATCGTCACCCGTCACCTCGGCAGCGAGATCCTGCACGGCATTACGCGCAAGGCCGTCATGGAACTGGCGCGGCGCGAGAAACTGGAGATCGATGAACGGCCGTTCACGCCCGAAGAAGCGTATGAGGCGCGCGAAGCCTTTTCGACCAGTGCGTCCGCGTTCGTCATGCCGGTGATCAAGATCGACGATCATACGCTCGGCAATGGCGTGCCCGGCCCGGTCACGGAGAAACTCCGCAAGCTCTACATCGAATTGGCAAAGGCGGGCTGAATTATGCGACTGAAGAACAAGACCGCCATCGTCGTCGGCGCCGGCCAGCAGCCGGGCGAGACCATGGGCAACGGCCGCGCCGTGGCGATGCGTTTCGCGCAGGAAGGCGCACGTGTCCTGTGCGTCGATATTTCCAGGGAACGCGCCCAGGAGACCGTCGACCTGATCGGCAAGGAAGGCGGTCAGGCGGAGGCTTCCGAGGTCGACGTCACCGACGAGGATTCATGCCGAAACGCCGTGGAAGCGGCGCGCAAGCGCTTCGGGCGCATCGATATCCTGCACAACAACGTCGGTCGGTCCGAGGGTGACCGCAACACGGTCGACATGGACTCCGCCATGTGGGACGAGCTGATGGCGCTCAACCTGAAGTCCATGTTCCTGATGTCCAAGCACGTGCTGCCGGTGATGCAGGATCAGCAGTCGGGCGTGATCATCAACGTTTCCTCGACGTCGTCGTTCGCGGCGCGCCAGACGGTGACCTACAAGACGTCGAAGGGCGCGGTGAACACGTTCACGCAGCACCTCGCATTCGAGAATGCGCGTTTCGGAATCCGCGCCAATGCGATCCTGCCGGGTCTGATGGATACGCCGATGGCGATCGAACGGCGCGCCCGCGAGCAGCAGGTCGACCGTGACGTGGTGCGCGACAGCCGCAACAAGCTGGTGCCCTTGCAGAACCAGATGGGCACGGCCTGGGACGTGGCCAACGCCGCTCTGTTCCTGGCATCCGACGAGGCGCGCTACATCACCGGGGTGCTGCTGCCGGTCGATGGCGGCCTTTTGGTCAAGGTCGGTTGAGCAAAAAGATCAGGCGTTGCCGCTTTCCGGTTGGGCGCGTTCCGCTTCGCCGGCGGCGGTAGTCGAACGCTCGACCAGGATCCTCGCCAGACTAGCCGTGACATCGACCGGCGCGTTGATCATCCGGGCACGCACCGCAACCGCCATGGCGAGGGCTTGAAGTACGTCCCCGTTGGCGGTTTCCCCGCAAACCTGAATATCCTTGTCGACGGCTTCCATCACCGCACTCAGCAACTGATTGACGCGCATTGCGGATGCGGTCTCTTCGTGCAGCGGAAAGGTGATATCGAGGGTGTCGCCGGTTGCGGTTTCGACGCGGTAGGGCAGCGGACGCATGGCAATCTCCCGTTCCAGAAAGTGATCCCATCGCTTCCTAGGTGATGTTCGGGCAACCGGTGATCAAGCACCGCCGGGCTTGGTCGGAATTTCGGTCGAGCGGTGCTTGTGCTGAAGTGCGACGCCGATGCCCTTGAGGCGAGGCAGGATCCACAACGTCAGGCCGAGGCCGATCGGGCCCCAGAGTACGATATGAACCCATGGCGACGGCTCGAACGTGAATTCCACCCAGAGCGCAAGTCCGACGAGGACGGTGCCGAGAATGAGCAGAGCCGGCACGACGGCGCCGTCGCCGGCATCGTGCTCGCTGAGCACCAGGCCGCACACAGGGCAGGCGTCGACGACCTCCAGCCGGTCCTTGAAGATACGGCCCTGGCCGCAGCGCGGGCAGCGCCCGGCGTACCCGAGGCGGATGATTTCCTTGATAGAGCGTTCGGGGTATTCGGTCTGAGTGTCGGTCATGTTCGGCCTGATATCATACCAAAAACATTATATAAATAATGAATATGTATTAAATGGCGGATCATGCAAGGACCGGCTCTTGCCTGAAGTCGATCCTGATCCTACAACCCGCGCATGATGCCGCCGATTTTGACACTTTCGGATATTCTGCTGACGTTCGGCGGCACGCCGTTGCTGGACGGTGCCGAGATGTCGGTGGCGCCGGGTGCGCGTATCTGCCTGGTCGGACGCAACGGCTCCGGCAAGTCGACATTTCTTAAAATCGCTGCCGGCGAGATCGAACCCGATGGCGGCGAGGTGTTCCGCCAGCCCGACGCGACGGTGCGCTATCTGCCGCAGGAACCGGACCTTTCAGGCTACAGCACCGTTGCCGCGTTCGTGGAGGCGGGTCTCGCGCCCGGCGACGAGCCGCATGTCGCGCGAGTCCTCCTCGGTGACCTGGGCCTCACCGGTGACGAAAATCCGGCGAAGCTTTCCGGCGGCGAGCGGCGGCGCGCCGCACTTGCCCGCGCACTGGCGCCCCGCCCGGATATTCTGCTGCTGGACGAACCGACCAATCACCTCGACCTGCCGGCGATCGAATGGCTGGAAGCGGAACTGAAGAGCCGCCGGGCGGCGTTGATCTTGATCTCGCACGACCGCCGGTTTTTGGAAAATCTGTCGGACACCGTGATCTGGCTCGACCGCGGCCGGACGATGCGTCTCGACAAGGGGTTCGCGCATTTCGACGACTGGCGCGACGAGATTCTCGAGCGCGAGGAAACCGAGCGCCATAAGCTGGACCGCAAGATCGTTGCCGAGACCGCGTGGCTGCACAAAGGGGTGACGGCTCGGCGCAAGCGTAACATGGGGCGGCTCCGGGCGCTGCAGGACCTCCGCAAGAGCCGGCAGGAACAGCGTAAAGCTGCGGGCGAGGTCAAGATCACGGCGAGCGAGGCGGCGACGTCCGGCAAGCGCGTAATCGAGGCCGAAGACATTTCGAAGAGCTTCGGCGACCGCAAGATCGTCGATGGGTTCTCGACCCGGATCCTGCGCGGCGACCGGATCGGTGTGATCGGCCCCAACGGTGCCGGCAAGACGACGCTGTTGAACATGCTGACCGGCGCGCTCGAACCGGATTCCGGACACGTGACACTCGGCACCACGCTGGAGACCGCGACGCTGGACCAGAACCGCGAGCAATTGGCGCCGAACACTTCGACCCGCGACGCGCTCACCGGCGGCAGCGGCGACAGCGTTACCGTGGGCGGGCAGCAACGTCACGTGATCGGCTACATGAAGGATTTCCTGTTCGACCCGGCGCAGGCATCTACGCCGGTATCGGCGCTCTCCGGCGGCGAACGCGGGCGGCTGATGCTGGCGCGCGCCATGACAAGGCCCTCGAACCTGTTGGTCCTGGACGAGCCGACCAACGATCTCGATCTGGAAACGCTCGACCTGCTGCAGGAGATGATCGCGGACTATGCCGGAACGGTGCTGATCGTCAGCCACGACCGGGACTTCCTCGATCGCGTGGTGACGTCGGTAATCAACTTCGAGGGCGATGGCCGGTGGCAGGAGTACGCCGGCGGCTACACGGACATGACACGCCAGCGCGGCGCCGGCATGGAAACCCGTGCCCGGCAACCGTTGCCGGAAAAACCCAGGAAGATCGGGAAACAGGCGAAGCCCAGGGAGAACGCGAAGCGACGCATGTCGTTCAAGGACAAGCATGCGCTGGAGACGTTGCCTGGCCGAATTGCCGAATTGGAGGCAGAGGCCGCACGCCTGCAGGAAAAGCTCGCCGATCCGTCCTACTTCAAGCGCGACGCGGCCGGCTTCGATGCCGAAAGCCGGCGGCTCGCCGACGTCGGCAAACAGCTTGCCGAGGCCGAGGAGGAGTGGCTGCGGCTCGAAATGCTTCGCGAAGAAATCGAGAACGCCTGAACGATCAGCGCGTTGCGACTTCTGTTTCGGTGTTTTCGCTCACCTGAACGGCCCTGAGCTCCGGCAGGGTGTAGAAAATGTGCCGCCCGATCTTGGTGATCTTTTCCTTGGCCGTCGCCCAGTGCGGCGTCACGTAGTCGGCATGATACCAGAGCGCACCGCCGGTCGGGTCGTCGACCACGCCGGCGCTGACGAGCCGCGCCAGGGTCGTCGCCCGCCGCCACGCGTCGTCGTCCAGCGGGTCGTCCTTCTTGCCGTCGCACCACCAGGAAAACTGGCAGCGGTGCCGGCGTACCTCGCCGCCCTGCCGTACCACGTCGCAGACGTTGGCGGGAAAGCGGGGGCTTTGAACCCGGTTGAGCGTCACCGCGGCGACGGCGACCTGACCGGGAATCGACTCGGAGCGGGCTTCCCAGTAGACGTTGAGCGCCAGGCAGCGAAGCTGCTCAAGGCGCGATGTGCCGTCGTAGTGGGACAAATAGTTTGCTGCAGGTGCGAAAAGACGCTGCGTCTGGGCGATCTCGGAATCCGCCTCGGCAGTGTCCTGGGTCAAAGCAGGCAACAAAAAACCGCTGACAATCAGCCCAAAAGCCAATGCCAGCGCCGCTTTCTGGCGCGACATGTTGTGCTGTCTCCTCTCTCCTGCTTCTTTCCCAGATAAGAAGCGAGACGTCATTCATGGTCGTCAGTCGGGCGCTTATATAAGCAGCCGGAATTAAATTTCAAGTATTTTGTGCGTTGCACAAAAGGGCCCTATTTCGGTCACTTGCGGCCCATCACGGCGCATGGCATTAGAAAACCACCTGTCGTTCCGCACGTTTCGGGGGAATCCTTTTGAACAAACCAGTCCGTAAAGCCGTCTTGCCCGTGGCCGGTCTCGGCACGCGGTTCCTGCCGGCGACCAAGTGCATGCCCAAGGAGATGCTGCCGGTCGTCGACAAACCCCTGATCCAGTACGCCATTGAAGAAGCGGAAGCCGCGGGGATCGAAAAATTCATCCTGATCACGGGGCGCGGCAAGAACCTGATGGAAGATCATTTCGATCATGCGTTCGAACTCGAACAAATCCTCGAACAACGCGGTAAAAACAGGGAGCTGGACCTGGTCCAGCATTTTCCGGAACCCAGCAAGATTCAGTACACACGCCAGCAGCAGGCGCTGGGGCTTGGCCACGCCGTCTGGTGCGCCAAGGATTTCGTTCACGACGAGCCGTTCGCGGTGCTGCTGCCGGATGACATGGTGCTCGCCGAACGGGGCTGCCTCTCGCAGATGATGGATGCTTATGGCGACGTCGGCGGCAACATCGTCGCCGTGACCGAGGTGCCGCGCGAACAGACCAACCGCTACGGTATTCTCGATATAGAAAGCGACGACGGACGGCTCGCCAAGGCGACGGGCCTTGTCGAGAAACCGGATCCGGCGGACGCGCCCTCGACGCTCTCGATCATCGGGCGGTATATCCTGCAGCCGGAAGTGTTCGAGCACCTGGACAAGCAGATCGCCGGCGCCGGCGGGGAAATCCAGTTGACGGACGCCATCGCCGCGACCCTCGACCGCGTGCCGTTCCACGGTCTCAGGTACGAGGGTACGCGTTACGACTGCGGTTCCAAATCGGGATTCATCGCCGCCAATGTCGCGTATGCGCTCGAACGTGAAGACATGGAAGCCGATGTCCGCGCCGCGCTCGCGGAGATACTGAAATAGGCCGGTAACGACGGCCGTAAAACACAGTCATCGGTACGTTCTTGGGAGGGACAGCGATGGCCGGATATATACTCGCAATCGACCAGGGGACGACATCGTCCCGGGCGCTGGTGCTGGACGGCGCCTATGCGGTCAAGGGCATGGCGCAGCAGGAGTTCCGGCAGATCTACCCGGAATCGGGATGGGTCGAGCACGATCCGGAAGACATCTGGGAATCGGTTGTCGCCACCTGCCGGGATGCAATCGCCAATGCCGGGATGGCGGCATCCGATATCGCCGCCATCGGAATCTCCAACCAGCGCGAGACGACGATTGTCTGGGACCGGGACACCGGCAAGCCGGTGATGAACGCCATCGTCTGGCAGGACCGGCGCACGGCGGAAGCGACAAACGCGCTCCGTAACGCAGGATACGAAGCCGCGGTAACGGCCAAGAGCGGCCTGTTGCTCGATCCCTATTTCTCGGCCTCGAAGATCGCCTGGATCCTCGATAACGTCTCCGGCGCCAGAAGAAAGGCGGAGAAAGGGAAACTCGCCTTTGGCACGGTGGACACGTATCTGATCTGGCGCATGACCGGTGGCAAGCGGCACGTCACGGATGCGACCAACGCCAGCCGGACGCTGATCTACGATATTCACCGCGGCGATTGGTCGGACGAGTTGCTGGACCTGTTCGGGGTGCCGCGTGCGATGCTGCCCGATGTGCTCGATTGCGCCGCCGATTTCGGCGAGACGGAACCGGGCCTGTTCGGCGCGGCGATCCCGATCCGCGGCGTCGCCGGCGACCAGCAGGCGGCGACCATCGGTCAGGCCTGCTTTGCGCCGGGCATGCTGAAGTCCACCTACGGCACCGGATGCTTCGCGGTCCTCAACACGGGCACGCAGCCGGTGAAGTCGGAAAACCGATTGCTGACGACCATCGCCTACCAACTCTCGGGCGAGGTGACTTATGCCCTCGAAGGGTCGATCTTCGTCGCCGGCGCGGCGGTGCAGTGGCTGCGCGACGGACTCGGGGTCATCGAGCGCGCCGAGCAGTCGGGCGAACTGGCCGACAGGGCGAACAATGACGACATTTATCTGGTGCCGGCCTTTGTCGGTCTCGGCGCGCCGCATTGGGATCCGGATTGCCGGGGCGCGCTCTACGGCCTGACGCGTGCCACCGGTCCGGCGGAACTGGCGCGTGCCGCGCTCGAAAGCGTCTGTTACCAGACCCTCGACCTGATCGAGGCGATGCATGCGGACTGGACGCCGGCGGGCGATACGGTGCTCCGCGTCGACGGCGGCATGGTCGCGTCCGACTGGATGCTGCAGCGACTGGCGGACATACTCGCCGCGCCGATCGACCGGCCCCGGATGCTGGAGACGACGGCACTCGGCGCAGCCTATCTCGCCGGCATGCAGGCGGGCATCTACGGCGCCCCGGCGTCGTTCGCCCGCGAGTGGGCCTGCGAAAAAAGATTTGCAGCCGACATGGATTCCGAGACACGCACCCGGAAAATCGAGGGCTGGCGGGACGCCGTGCGCCGGACGCTGATGTGAGGCCCCCTCGACATTCGGGGCGCTCGCGGTATCCTTAATCACCGTTTCTGGGGAGCAATGGGGAGAGAGACATGTCCGAACAACCGCTCGGCAGCCCGGACGATGCCGCCGGAGCACCGGCAGGCGGACTTGAAAGCACGCCCGTCCGCGCCACCATTCCGGCCCATGAGGTCGGCGCCGTCACGCTGACGCCGGTCGGCGATTTCGAGGCCGGGAGCTATCAGACCTTCACGCTGGTCTATACTGCGGGCAAGTTCGGCATCGACGATTCCGGTTCCATGCGGATCTGTTTCCGCTTCGCCAGCGACCAGACGCGGCCCCAGTTCGACGACCCCAAGCGTCCCAACTTCACAACGGTGACCGCATCCAACAACGCCGTGCTGCAATATCACTACGATCCCAAGGGTAACGTCCGGCCCTGGGACCGGACGCTTTATATCAAGGTGGTGAAGGGGTTTCTGCGCGAGGGCGACACGATCACGGTCGTATTCGGCGATACCTCGCAGGGCTCGCCCGGTATGCGGCTGCAGACCTTCTGCGAGGACACGTTCGAATTCCACACCCTGGTCGATCCCATCGCCACCTACTGCTACCAGCCGGTGTCCGAGCAACCGGTGATCCGGATCGTCCCGGGCAAACCTGAAACGTATCTCTGCGTCGCGCCGACGCTGATCGCGACGGGTGAAGAGTTCGCGCTGAAGATGAAAGGCGAGGATACCTGGGGCAACCCATCGGATCAGTGCGACGCGATGTTTGCGCTCAGGGCGGGCGGTGATGCCGAGGTCGCGGGCCTGCCCGACAGTGTGACCTTCAGGAAGGGAGAATTCGCCAGCATCATTAAAGGCCTTTCCGTCACGTCCGCCGGAGAGGCGGTGATCGAACTGGTCGATGATGACGGCAACGTCGCGGCGCGCAGCAATCCGATCCGCGTCATGGATGCCCCGGACCTCAAGCACTACTGGGGCGACCTGCACGGTCAGTCCGAGGAAACCATCGGCACCGGCAGCGCGGACGCCTATTTTGCCTATGCCCGCGACCGCGCCTTCGTCGACGCAACGGGTCACCAGGGCAACGACTTCCAGATCACGACGCCGTTCTGGCACGAGTTGGACGACCTTTGTGACACGTACGACGAGGCCGGGAAATTCATCGCCATTCCCGGCTACGAATGGTCCGGCAACACCGGGCTCGGCGGCGACCGCAACATCTATTTCCCGGAATCGGGCCGCACGCTCCGGCGTTCGTCGCACGCGCTGGTGCAGGACCACAGCGACATCGACACCGACGCCAACAGCGCCCGGGAACTGTTCGATGCCCTGGCCGCGAACAAGGAATGGGACGTGGTCGGGTACGCGCACTGCGGCGGCCGCTATGCCGACGTCAAGATGGCGCACGACGGCCGTTTCGAGAAATCCATGGAGATTCACAGTTCGTGGGGCACCTTCGAGTGGCTGGTGCAGGACGCTTTCGAGATGGGCTACCGGGTCGGTATCGTTTCCAATTCCGACGGTCACAAGGGCCGCCCGGGTGCGAGCTACCCGGGTGCATCGCTGTTCGGTGCCGTCGGCGGGCTGACGTGTTTCCTGACGCCGGAACTCAGCCGCGAGGCGATCCTCGACTGTATGCGCAAGCGCCGTCACTACGGCACAACCGGCGGCCACGGCGGGCGCATGTATATCGACGTGAAGGCATCGTTCTCCGAAGCCGGCACGCTCTATCAAGACGATCCGCAACTGGGGCCAAGCGAAGGGCGTCCTGCCGAGACTGCATTGATGGGCGACATCGTGCACCTGCCTTCGGGTGAGGCGACGATCGACGTCGACATCGCCGGCGCGGCGCCGATCGAGCGGGTCGACATTTTCAACGGCCTCGATCACGTGGAAACGATCCGGCCCTATACCAACGACGATCTTGGCAACCGTATCCGCGTGATCTGGGAAGGGGCCGAATACCGGGGCCGCTTCCGCCAGGTGATCTGGGACGGCGAGGCGCACCTTTCCGACAACAAAATCGTCGATGCGAAACCGATCAACTTCTTCAACCGCGACAAGACGCTGGACCGGACCTCGGACACGTCGCTCGCCTGGCGGGCGCTGACCACCGGGAATATCGGCGGTTTCGATCTCTGGGTCGAGGACGCCTACGGCGGCACGCTCAAGATCGAGACGCCGCTGGTGAAATGCGGCGTGCCGCTCGAGGAAATCGACATCAACGACGAGGTCTTCGACAAGTCGGACATCCTGCCCCGGTATCTGAAGATTTTCCGCCTGCCGGCGGAGAACCCGCACCGGCACATGACGTTCTCCCGGACCATCGATCTCAAGGCCGACGGCGACAACCCGATCTTCATCCGCGTCACCCAGGAAGACGGCACCCTCGCCTGGACCAGCCCGATCTATATCTATCGCTGAATAGCGGTGGAAAATCCGGACCATGCGGAGTAGGTTCCTGCCAACACCGGGGGCTGCCCGGTCCTGACAGGTTTAAAAGGGTACGTTCGAGGCTATGAAAGCATCGCAAGTCGGCATTCAGGTTCTACGTGAAATGCCTTCCGACGCCGACGATCTGGCGGCGGCATGGCTGATTCGCGGCGGTTATATCCATCGTCACGCGGCGGGGATATATACGTTCGCGCCGTTGATCTACCGGGTCGAGAAGAAGGTCTCCGACATTATCAACGAGGAGATCACCCGTTTCGGCGGCATCCAGGTCCGCTTCCCGCTGTTGCAGAGCGCGGAGATCTGGAAGCAGTCCGGGCGTTGGGCGGTTTACGAGCATGCCAACCTGATGTTCCAGTCCGAAGACCGGCGCGGCCGCCTGTTCGGGCTCAGCCCGACGGCGGAAGAGGTGGCCTGCGACCTCGGCAAGCACCTGATCCGGAGCCCCAACCAGCTCCCGCTCAACGTGTTCCAGAACCACATGAAGTTCCGCGACGAGTTGCGTCCCCGCTCCGGCCTGCTGCGATCGCGCGAGTTCATCATGATGGACGCCTATTCGTTCGACATCGACGAAGCGGGTCTCGATCTGGCGTACCGCAAGATGCGTCAGGCCTATCACGCGATCTACAGGAAAATCGGATTCGAATACATCGTCGTGCACGCGGACTCCGGCGCCATCGGCGGTTCGGCGTCCGAGGAGTTCATGGCGACCAGCGCCGCCGGTGAGGACACGCTGCTCTACACCGACAACTACGGCGCCAACGTCGAGCGCGCGGTCAGTGAGCCCCCGGCGCCCGTGAAGGCCGAGGACGGCGAAATGGAGATCATCGACACGCCCGATTCCGAGACCATCAAGAAGGTCGCCGATTTCGTCGGCGTCGACCCGTCCGCGGTGCTCAAAACCCTGATCTTCGATCTGGTCTACGACGAACATCGGGAGCCGGTGGTGGTGCTGATCCGCGGCGACTGCGACGTCAATCCGGTCAAGCTGGGCAACCACTTCGGCGCCATCGCCGCCGAGCCGTCGGACGCCGACACCGTGCGCAAGGTCGCCGGTTGCGATCCCGGCTACGTCGGCCCGATCAACATGAAACCGGGAGCCAGGATGATCGCCGACAGGACGCTCGAAGGCATTACCAGTCTCGTTTCCGGCTGCGGCGAACCCGAGCGCCATGCCGTCCGCGTCAAGCCGGGCCGCGACTTCGAGATGCCGGAAATCGCCGACGTGCGTCTTGCCCGCGAAGGCGAAATCGCGCCCGACGGCGAGCCGCTGAAACAGTGCAAGGGGATCGAGATCGGCCACGTGTTCAAGCTCGGCACCAAGTATTCCGAGAAGCTGAATGCCGGCGTCACCGACTCCGAGCAGCAGTTCCGTCATTTCCAGATGGGCTGCTACGGCATCGGCACGACCCGCATCCAGCAGGCCGTCGTCGACCAGAACTGCGACGCCGAGACCGGCATCCGCTGGCCCGTCGTCGTGGCGCCGTTCCACGTGCACCTGATCCCGGTCAAGGCCGACAACGAGGAACAGATGGGGGCCGCCGAAGCGATGTCCGCGCGGTTGGAAGCGCAAGGCGTCGAGTGCCTGCTCGACGACCGGAGCGGCAGCATCGGCTCCAAGCTCAAGGACTCGGATATCCTCGGCATGCCGCTCAGGATCGTGTTCGGGCGCGACCTCAAGGACGGCAAGGTGGAATACTTCAACCGCCTGACCGACGAGAAAGAGGTGCTCGACATCGACGCGGCGGCCACCCGTGCCGCGGACTACATCAAGGGAGAACTGGCCGCCGCTGACGCACGCCGTGACGCGGTCGTGGCTGAGGGCGTCTAGGCCGCGGCCTTCGCCTCCGCGAGCAGGCGGTACGAATTGCGCCGGTCGTCCTGGGCGTGGGTCCAGGTGAGAACCACGACTTCGTCGATGCCGTATTGGGCGGCGAGATTGCCCAGTTGTTCATGGACGCTCTTCCCGGTGCCGATGATGGCACCGGCGCGTAACTCGGCGATGCGGGCTTTCTCGGCATCCGAATACGGGAAGTCGCTGATGGCGTCCGGCGCTTCGATGGCGCGCAGATCGCCCTGTTCACGGCGGACCTTCCAGTGCGCGCGCGAGGTGAAGAGCCGTTCGGCATCCTCGTCCGTTTCTGCGGCAAGTGCCCAGACGCAGACATTGGCGATAGGCTCGGGGAACCGTTCGCTGGGTTTGTAATTATCGCGGTAGATCTGGAACGCGCGCTCGACACCCTTGCCGTCGGTGATGAAGTGGGCGAAGCAGTAGGGGATGCCGAAGTGTGCCGCGACCTGCGCGCCGTAATCCGAGGTGCCGAGCATCCACATCTCGGGCGACGTCTCGCTCATCGGTTTGGCGACGATACCGCCGAAGGGGTGCCCATCGAGCAGTGGCGCGCCCGACACCCAGGCCATCAGGTCGCGGACGTTGGCCGGGAAATGTTCCGCGTCCTCGTTGGCGTTGGGATTGAGGGCGAACGCGGTCTTGCCGTCGGAGCCGGGCGCGCGGCCGAGACCGAGGTCGATCCGCCCCGGCGCCAGCGCATCCAGGACGCGGAACTGTTCGGCGACCTTCAGGGGCGCGTAGTGCGGCAGCATCACGCCGGCGCTGCCGATACGGATTCGGTCCGTTGCCTGCGCGATCGCCGCCATCAGGATCTCCGGCGCCGTGCCGAGGATGGTCGGGTGATTGTGGTGCTCCGACACCCAGAACCGCTTGTAGCCGAGTTCCTCGCAGTATCGCGCCAGTTCGACGGTGTCGCGGATCGCCTGCGGTTCCGGCACGCCGACGGCGGCGGTTGACTGGTCGAGAACGGAAAGGTCCACCATCAGGCGCCGGCGTCCGTGTCGTCGAAGACTTTCTTGACGTGTCGCATGCTGTCGAGCGCCGCCGGCATGCCGCAGTAGATCGCGGTCTGCAGTACCGCCTCGACGATTTCCTCGCGGGTCAGACCGTTGTTGAGTGCGCCTTTCACATGGACCTGCAACTCGTGTGGCCGGTTGAGCGCCGTCAGCATGCCGATGTTCATGAAGCTGCGCGTCTTGCGGTCGAGCCCGGGCCGGGTCCAGCACGCCCCCCAGCCGTACTCAATGACCAGATCCTGCAATGGCCGGGTCAGTTCGTCGGTCGCGGCAAGGCTTCGGTCCACGTGTTCATCGCCCAGCACTTCGCGGCGCACCCTGAGCCCGGCCTCGTATTGTTCCTTGTCCATGATTTTCTCCCAGAGTTTGCTGTGTTGCCCGGCAGCATACCGGACGCAGAGGACGCGGCAAGGGAAGCGGTCAGCGTTTTCGTGGCGGTGCCGTGGTGGCGCGGACCATGATGTCTGTGGGGAGCTCGTAACGGGGTTCGGTCTCGTCTCCGGCGATGCATGCCAGCAGGTATTCCGCCGCGCGCTCCCCCATGCGGCGGCTCGGGACGTGGACCGTGGTCAGTCCCGGCGCCAGGTGTTCCGCCAGCGGCAGATCGTCGAAGCCGGCGACGGAGACATCGTCCGGTACCCGGACGCCCATGTGCTGGGCTTCCAGCATGGCGCCGACGGCGAGCACGTCGTTGCCGCAGAAAAGCGCCGTCGGACGGATGTCTTCGGGTAAATCCATCAACGTCCGGAATCCGTCCCGGCCTGCACCGACCTCGTAGGGTTTCTCGATCAGGCACCGGCGATCGAGTTTAAGCCGGCGCGCCTTGAGCGCGGCCCTGACACCGCCGATGCGTTCGCGGGCGCGGTCGTTGCCGGCGGTGATGCCGGCGATGACGCCGATCCGCGTGTGGCCAAGATCGAGTAGGTGCGCGGTGATGCGCCTGGCGGCATCCGCGTTGTCGAAACCGACGCACGGATGCGGGGCGTCATCTGTATAGGTCCAGGTGGTGATGAACGGGCAGCGCTGCCGTTCCAGCATGTTGAGGGTATCCGTATCGTGGTCGCGTCCGACCAGGATCATGCCGTCGACGCCGCGCTCGATCAGCGCCTTCACCTGTTCGTACTCGTGCTGAAGATCGTAGTTGGTGACCGCCAGCAGCAGGGTATAGCCCGATGCCGCCAGGCGGTTCTCGACGGCGCCGACGCCGCTCGCGAAGATCGCGCTCTCGAGTGTCGGGATGACGGCGCCGATGGTATGGGACCGGGCCGACGCGAGTGCCCGTGCGGCGCCGTGACGGACGTAGCCGAGGGCGCGAATCTGCGCCTCGACCTTTTCGCGCAATGCCGGGCGGACATCGACGGGGCTGTTCAGCACCCGTGAGACCGTTGCCGTGGACACTCCCGCCGCCGTGGCGATGTCTTGCAGGTTGGGAAGGGTCGGGAACTTATCGGGCATGGTCCGTGGCCGTGTTGCCAGCCGGCATTGACTCCAAAACGGGTTGGTGTAATGCTTCAGTTTGTAAGCGCTTACATTATTTCGGCAAGATATATTTTGCGCGGCGAACAGAACCATGCAATAATGAGATATATAGTCTCATTATTGAGATTTAAAGACAAAGAAGCGGCCAACGCTCGTTCGAAATCCCCGGGAGCGGGGTGAGTTGGGAGGCTCAATGTTGGGGCGGGGGCTCAATCAATCTGCGGATTATGGTACCGGCGCGGGGCCGGTGTCGTTTCCTGCTGCCCGTATCCGGCATGCGTTTTTCCAGTCCGATTCCCTGTTTGACGTTATCCCGTGCAAGCCTGGGACCAGCCTTTCCGCACATAAGGCGGAACCAAAAACGACAGCAACTGGAGGAGACGTTCCATGTTTCGTGTAAGTAAAATCATGAAGGGACTGTTCGCCGCGGCCATCGCCGCCGCGTTCGTCTCGGCGCCGAGCATCGCCGACGCCAAGGTTAAGATCCGCGTCCAGTCGGTGATCCCGACCAAGGCGGACGAAGTGACCATGCTCAACGACTTCGGTGACAACGTGAAGGCGCTGACCGGCGGCGAGGTCGAGATCGAAGTGCTGCCCGCCGGCGCGGTCGTCGGCGTCAAGGAAACCCTTGAAGCGGTCGACCAGGGCCTGATCGAAGGCGGCTTCGCGTGGACCCACTACTGGTCGGGTTATCACCCGGCGGCGATGCTGTTCGGTTCGCCGGTTGCGGGTGCCGGTGTCGGCATCGACAACATCGCGTTCGTGAGTTGGTACATGTACGGTGGCGGCCGCGATCTCTACAAAGAACTGTGGAAAGAGATGGGCATGAACATCAAGGGCTTCATGCTGCAGCCGGTCGGCCCCGAGGCGCTGGGCTGGTTCAAGGAGCCGATCCATTCCATGGATGACTTCCGCAAGTACCGTTTCCGCACACCGCCGGGCATCCCGGGCCAGACCTACAAGGATATCGGTGTGGCCTCGGTGGCCATGGGTGGCGGCGACATTCTGCCGGCGCTTGAAAAGGGCGTGATCGACGCCGCCGAATGGTGCTGCCCGAAGCCGGACATGGTGTTCGGTTTCCAGAAGGTGCTGAAGCACTATTACCTGCAGGGCCTGCACCAGGTCGTCGTTAACGCCGACATGTACGTCAATGGCGATGTCTGGGCCAAGATCAAGCCGGAACATCAGCGCGCAATGGAAATCGCCGCCGATGCCTCCCTGATGCGCGCGATCAGCTACCGCATCTACGAGAACGGCAAGGCGCTGAAGACGCTGGTCGAGGACCATGGCGTGCAGTTGCACGATACGCCGGCCGACTACTTCCCGGCATACATGAACGCGGCCAGGGCCAGCCTCGAAAAGAACGCGGCCGAAAACGCGTTCTTCAAGAAGGTCTGGGATTCCCAGAAAGAGTTCGCCGAGATCGCCGTGCCGTTCTGGGCCGGCGCCCAGGCGTCGAACGCCAACCTCGGTAAGGCATTTGCCGACTCCCTGAAGAAGTAATCTTCAACTGCCCGGAAGGGGCGTATCCGCAAAGCCGGATACGCCCCGGACCGGACCGTAGATAGTTTCGGGTAAGGTGTCCCGATCGGATACTGAGCTCAGGAGTGTGAAATCATGGCCGACACACCCAATTCCATGGATCTCGACATTACCGACGAGATGATCGCGGAGCGCCGGGGCGGCGGAGAACTGCCGCCGGACATGACGCCGTGGATGGCAAAAACCATTACGTTAATCGATAATTTTTCACTTTGGGTGGGGCGCATCGTCTGCTGGATCACGATCCCGCTGTGCTTCGCCATGGTCTACGAGGTTGTTGCTCGCTACGCGTTCATCGCGCCGACCATGTGGGCCTACGACATGAGCCGTTTCATGTACGGCGCCATGTTCATGCTGGGCGCCGGGTATGCGCTTTCCAAGGGCGTGCATATCCGTGCTGATTTTATTTACAGGAACTGGTCGGCGCGCACCCAGGGCTTCATCGACACCTGGCTTTACATCATTCTCTATTTCCCGGGACTTCTCGTCTTTCTTTACATGGCGACGGATTACGCGTCGCTCGCCTGGATTCGCGGCGAGAAGGGCATGGATACCGCCTGGATGCCGCATATGGGGCCGATCAAGACGGCGCTGCCCGTCGGTGTCGCGTTGCTTCTGATTCAGGGTATCTCCGAACTTCTCAAGAGTATTTACGCCTGGCGTAACGGCAGGTGGCCATGAGCGCTCTCTCCTTGAATTCCAAACCGTATTTGGGGGAAGGGCTCCAAGATGGAAAATGAAATCCTCGGACTTGTCCTGATCGGGGTCATGCTGCTGGCGATCTTCGTCGGCTTCCCGATTTCCTTCACCCTGATCTTCCTGGGCTTCGTGTTCGGCTATATCGGTTTCGGCAAGGTCGTCTTCTACCTGATGACGTTCCAGTTCTCGTCCGTGATGCTGGAACAGACACTGGCGGCGGTCCCGCTATTCGTCTTCATGGGGATACTCATGGAGAAAGCGGGCCTGATGGAACGATTATTCCTGGCCGTGCAGATGATGCTGTCCCGGGTCAACGGTTCGCTCTACATCGCGGTGCTGTTCGTCTCCACCATCTTCGCCGCGGCGACCGGCATCGTCGGTGCGTCGGTGACGATCCTCGGCATCATGGCCGCCAAGACCATGAACCGGTCCGGTTATGACGTCAGGCTCTCCGCCGGGACGATCACCGCCGGTGGGACCCTCGGCATCCTGATCCCGCCCTCGATCATGCTGGTCGTCATGGGGCCGGTGCTGGAAGTGCCGGTTACCGATCTGTTCTCGGCGGCCGTCATCCCGGGTGTGCTGCTGGCATTCCTCTACATGGCGTATTCGCTGATCCGCTGCTGGATCAACCCGTCACTGGGTCCGAAACTCAAGTTGGAGGACCGGGCCGAAAGCATGGGCCACATCTGGGCCGAGTTCCTGAAGGGCCTCGTGCCACCGTCGCTGCTCGTGTTCTCGGCGCTTGGCTCGATCATGTTCGGCTTCGCGACGCCGACCGAAGGTGCCGCCTGCGGTGCGGCCGGTGCGATCCTGCTGTCGCTGGCGTACCGGCGGCTGACCTGGTCCGGTCTGCACGAGGCGCTGATCAAAACACTGGAAATCACCGCGCTGATCATGATCCTGGTGGCGGCATCGAACTTCTTCGGCGCCGTGTTCTCGCGCCTCGGGACGCCGGGTATGCTGACCGAGCTGCTGCTGGACCTGGACCTGAACCGATACGTGATCCTGGCCATGATCATGGCCCTGATCTTTCTGTTGGGGTGGCCGTTGGAATGGGTGCCGATCGTGCTGATCATCGTGCCGATCCTGCTGCCGCTGGTCGAAGGTCTCGGCTTCAACCTGACGTGGTTCGGGATCCTGGTCGCGGTCAACCTGCAGACGGCGTGGCTATCACCACCCGTGGCGCTATCAGCCTACTTCCTCAAGGGCGTGGTGCCGGAATGGGATCTCAAGGATATCTACTTCGGCATGATGCAGTTCATGGTCATTCAGCTCATCGGCCTGATTTTGATTATCGTCTTTCCGCAGCTCGCGCTCTGGCTGCCGGAGTATCTGTACGGGAACTGACGCAACCCAAGGAGGCGCCACGAAGATGGCCATCGAATATTTGAAGAAGGCGGAAAAATCGCCCACGACGGGCGAGGACGAAACCCGCAGGATCGTCGCCGAGATGCTGGCGGGGATCGAGGCCGGTGGCGAGGCGGCGGCCAGGGCTTATGGCGCCAAGCTCGACAAGTGGGATGGCGAAATCGTCGTTGGCCCGGAAGATATCGCGCGCGCCGGAGCACAGCTCTCGGACCAGCTCAAGGATGACATCAAGTTCGCGCACGAACGGGTCCGCACGTTCGCCGAGGCGCAGAAAGCCAGCATTCAGGAATTCGAGACCGAACTGTCACCGGGGCTCTGGGCCGGGCAAAAGCTGATCCCGATGAAGGCGGCGGGTTGCTACGTGCCGGGCGGACGCTATGCGCACGTGGCGTCGGCGATCATGAGCATCACCACCGCCAAGGTCGCCGGTGTCGAGAACGTGATCGCATGCTCCGCGCCCAGCACAGAGCGCGGCGGTATTCACCCCGGAATCCTTTACACCATGGACCTTTGCGGCGCCGACCACATCCTGGCGATGGGCGGCGTGCAGGGCATCGCGGCGATGGCGTTCGGGCTCTTTACCGGGCACAAGGCGAACATTCTCGTCGGTCCGGGCAACCGCTTTGTCGCCGAGGCCAAGCGCATGCTGTTTGGCCGTGTCGGCATCGACCTGTTCGCGGGCCCGACGGAGATCCTGGTCATTGCCGATGGGTCGGCGGACCCGGAAGTGGTCGCCGTCGACCTCGTGGGGCAGGCGGAGCACGGCTTCGACTCGCCGGCATGGCTGGTCGTGCGCGATCGGGCGTTCGGCGAGGACGTGGCGGGACGCATGCAGCCATTGATCGACAAGCTGCCCGACGTGCAGCGCGAGGCCGCGACGGCCGCGTGGCGTGATTACGGCGAGATCGTCTATTGCGACACCGACGAGGAAGCGGCGGGCGTCAGCGACGAATACGCCCCCGAGCACCTGGAACTGCAGGTCGAGAATCTGGACTGGTATGTGAACCGTCTGAAGAATTACGGCTCGCTGTTCGTCGGCGAGGAAACCACGGTCGCATTCGGCGACAAGTGTTCCGGCACCAACCATATCCTGCCGACCAAGGGGGCCGGTCACTACACCGGCGGGCTCTCCGTGCACAAGTTCATCAAGGTGGTGACGACGCAGCGCATGACCCGCGAGGCGAACCGCGACGTGGCGGCGGTGACGGCGCGTATCTCGCGCCTCGAGGGCATGGAAGCGCACGCCCGCACCGGCGATATTCGTCTCGAGAAATATTTCCCGGGCGAAGATTTCAATCTGCAGCTATGACCGGAGAAGCCTTTTCGCTGACGGGACACGTGGCGCTGGTCACAGGCGCGTCGTCGGGCATCGGCCGGCGCATGGCGGGGGCGTTGTCTGCGGCCGGTGCGGAGGTGGTGCTGGTTGCCCGCAGCGAAGCGAAACTCGCCGATGCGAAGGCTGAGGTCGAAAACGCGGGCGGCAAGGTGGCGACGGTCGCTGCAGACCTGATGGACCGGGATATCGTCGACGATCTTTACGGGGAAGCCCGCCGGCCGTTCGGCGCGCCGACGATCCTCGTCAACGCGGCGGGTGTGAACCTGCGCGAAAGCTGGGCCGACGTCACGCCGGAAAGCTGGGATCACACGATCCACCTCAATCTGACGGTGCCGTTCTTCCTGGCGCGTGCCTGTGTGCGCGGCATGATCGAACAAGGATACGGCCGCATCATCAATATCGCGTCGTTGCAGAGCTACCGCGCTTTCGCCAATTCCATGCCCTACGGCGCGTCGAAAGGCGGCATTGTGCAACTGACCCGGGCCATGGCCGAGGCTTGGTCGAAGGACGGCATCAATGCCAACGCCATCGCGCCGGGGTTCTTTCCGACGGAACTCTCGGCGGCGATCTTCGCCAACGAGGAACTGTCGGCCCATAACGCACGCATGACGGCGATCGGCCGCAACGGCGAACTTGAAGACCTGGACGGCGTGACGGTGTTTCTGGCCTCGCCCGCGTCCGCTTATATCACCGGCGCGACCGTTCCGGTCGACGGCGGCTTTACGGCGAAGTAGGAGGACCGATGCGCGCACTCGTCTATACGGGGCCGAAACGGATCGTGCTGCAGGAGGCACCGGACCCGGTCGCGAGTGACGGCGATGTGCTGATCGAGGTCGGGGCCGTCGGCATTTGCGGCTCCGACATGCATGCCTATCTGGGCCATGACGACCGCCGCCCGGCGCCGTTGATTCTCGGGCACGAGGCCGCCGGCGTGGTGCGTGGCGGGACGCACGACGGCAAGCGTGTGGTGGTCAATCCGCTGGTGACCTGCGGCACCTGCCGGGACTGCACGTCGGGGCGGGAGAATCTTTGCGCGAAACGCGAGATTATCTCCATGCCGCCGCGCCAGGGGGCATTCGCAGAAAAAATAGTTATCCCGGTGCGCAACATTGTCGAGGTCCCCGACGATCTCGACATCACCCATGCCGCGCTCGCCGAGCCGTTGGCGACATCGTGGCACGGCGTCACGCTGGCCGAGCGCCATTCCGCCGTGCCGATCGGCAGTGCACGGAGCCTTGTGATGGGGGCGGGCGCGGTCGGGCTTGGTGCGGCGCTGGCGCTTCGCGCCTTCGGCTGCGCCGACGTGACGGTGGCGGAAACCAACGAACTACGCCGCCGGACGGCGACGGTGCAGGGTTTCAAGAACGTGGTCGACCCGGCCCAGGGCGATGCGCTGGATGCCGGCTTCGCGGATGTCGTCATCGATGCCGTCGGCAACAAGCGCACCCGCGCCGCCGCGGTGCGCGCGGCCCGGCCTGGATCGGTGATCGTGCATATCGGCCTCGGCGACGGCGTCGACGGCTTTGACGCGCGGCGCGTGACGCTCCAGGAAATCACCTTCGTGGGCGCTTACACCTACACCATGAACGATTTCAAGGAGACACTGGCCGCGATGGCGTCAGGCTTGCTCGGCAATCTCGACTGGATCGAGGCGCGCGCGCTGGAAGACGGTATCCAGGCCTTTGACGACCTCCTCGAAGGCCGCACCGGCGCCGCCAAGATCATCCTGCATCCCGCGGGCAACCGATCCGGTGCTTGAAACCCGGATCGGCCGGGTACACCTAAGAAAGCACCAACTTGGGAAGGACATCTGAAATGGAAATTCGCATGGACGGCCGCAATGCCGTCATCACCGGCGGTAGCGCCGGTCTCGGCAAGGCCATGGCCGCGGAGTTCGTGGCGTCCGGTGCCAACGTCGCCATCGTCGCGCGCCGGCAAGACGTGCTCGATCGGGCGAAGGCGGAAATCGAGCAAGCCGGCGGCGGCAAGGTCATTGCGATTTCGGCCGACATCCGTCAGGCGGATGAGTGCACGCGCGTTTTTAACGAAGCCGTCGCCGCGTTCGGGCAGGTCGATATCCTGATCAACAATGCCGGCACGTCCCGGCGCGGGCCGTTCATGGATATCTCGGACGAGGACTGGCAGGAGGATTTCGACCTCAAGGTTTTCTCCGCGATCCGCCTGGCGCGGCTTACGATCCCCGGCATGCGCGAGCGCAAATGGGGACGGATCATCAACGTGCTGAATTCGGGCGCCAAGACGCCGCCCGCCGAAGGGGCACCGACCGCCGTTTCGCGCGCCGCCGGCATGGCGATCATGAAGGTGCTGGCGAACGAGAACGCGGAACACAACGTGCTCGTGAATTCGCTTCATGTCGGCAAGATCCGCAGCGAGCAGTGGGAAGTGCGCCACAGCAAGGACAACCGCGGCCTCACGCTCGACGAATGGTATGACGCGGAAGGCAAGAGCCAGCCCATGGGCCGGCTGGGCCTGCCGGAGGAATTCGCGGCGATTGCGTGCCTGCTGTGTTCGGACCGGGGCTCCTACATCACCGGCGCCGCGATCAACGTCGACGGCGGACTTTCGAAAGCCGTTTGATCATGTGTCGTGCGTGATCAGGCCCTCCTCGAGGGCCTTGATCTGCAACGCCAGGAACCGCGAGAAGATGCGGCACTGCGCCAGCGAGCCGGCGGTGAACCAGAGCCCCGGCTGCGGTGTGCGGCACCACATGTTGCGAAGCTCGCCGCGGTCGCTGAATCCCCAGACGGGGCCGGTGCGGTCGGCGATTTCGTCGCCCATGTACTGCCGCACCGTGTCCTGCTGCATCTTGTAACCCGTCGCCAGGACGATCAGGTCGGCTTCCAGGGTGCCACCGTCCTTCAATTTCGCGCCTTCGGCCGAGAACGTCTCGATGTCGTCGTACTGGACCACGCCGATCTCGCCGTCGGCGATCAGGCCCGAGCACCCGACGTCGAAATAATAGCCGCCGCCGCGCTGTAGGTAGCTCATCTGGAAGCCGCAGTCGTCGACGCCGTCGTTGAGCTTGAAGCCGCGCGCTTCGAGCTCGTCGAGCAACGGTTTGTCGATCTCCTTGGACATCGCCGTCGCCTTTTTGTAGGCAACCTTGAGCACCGGGAACGGCATCGAGGTGGCAATCAGGTCGCAATCGTCGACCGACGGTCCCTCGGCATAGATCAGGTAGACCCGTTGCGCCTCCTTGAGGCTGACGATGTGCGTCGACGAGCGCTGCACCATCGTCGTCTCGACGCCGCACGCATGCAGATCCTGTGCCACGTCGTGGCCGCTGTTGCCGGTGCCGATGACGAGCGCCTTCTTGCCTTGCCATTTGTGTCCGGTCTCGTACGACCCGGAATGCATCAGGTCGCCCTTGAAGTCCTTGAGCCCGGGCAGGTCCGGCCAGATCGGAATGCCGCTGGCACCGGTCGCCATGACGATGTGACGCGGCCGCATGAGGCGTTCCGTGCCGTCGGATTCTTTCAGGGTGACAATCCAGTGGCCGTTGTCGCTGTCGTAGCTCGCGGCGGTCATTTCGGTGCCGGTCCAGTAGTTGAGTTCAAGCGCTTCGACGTAATGCTCGAACCAGTTCGCCAGCATGTCTTTGGGAATGTAGACCGGCCACGTCGGCGGGAACGGCATGTACGGCATGTGATTGACGTACACTTCGTTGTGAAGCGTCAGCGAGTGATAGCGCTTGCGCCAGTTGTCACCGACGCGCTCGTACTTGTCGACGATCAGGGTGTCGACGCCGAGGTGCGTCAGCCGTGCGGCGACGCCCAGCCCGGCCTGTCCGCCGCCGACCACCAGCACCGCGGGGTCGCGGTTTTCGTAGGCGCGCTGACGGTCGCGGAAATCCTGCCAGTTCTCACCGCCCCATTCGCGGCTGAAGGCATCGACGCCGGCGCGCATGGCGCTGGTCATTTCGGGATGGCCGTCGAGTGCCTGCAGCGTCGTCGACAGTGTCCAGGCGCGCCAGGTCCCGTCTTCGTCCTCGCGAAGCCGGAGCACCCCGCTGCCGGTGCCGACGGCGGTTTTGAAATCGTAGATGATCTCGATGGCGTCGGTTCCGGCGCGGGTCACCGTACGGGGCGGTGCGTGCTCGTCCGGCACATGGAAATTCGTGGGCCTGACCGTTGCTAACGTCCGGCCGAGTTTCGCCGCGATCGCGTCGCGCCCGCTGACGCTGTCGAGCGTCCAGTCGAACGCGAGAATGTCGCGCCAGTGCCCGTCTTCCAGAAACAGTCCGGCTGCGGCGTCGGCGTCTCCCGCGACGAGAGCCGCTTCGAATTCGGACAACCACGTGTTTGAGATGTCTGCCAGCGGCAGGTCGGTGTCGGCGTCTTTTGGCATTATATGTGTGTCTTCTGTTTTCTTCCCTTCGGGGATGGTAGAGCCTCGGCGTCCGCGTTCCAAGGGTTTCGGCGCCAAACTCTATTGATTACGGACGCGGAGGCACTACGTCTAAAGCTGATCAGAAAACGCCCGCCTTCGGCGGGACATCAGGGGGGGAACATGGAATACAAATTGCTCGGCACGACCGGTCTTAAGGTCTCGGAACTCTGCTACGGCACCATGTCGTTCGGCGGCGACGCGGACGAGGCGGAATCGAAAAAGATGTACACCGCCTGCCGTGACGCCGGCATCAATTTCTTCGATTGCGCCAATGCGTATTCGAAGGGCAAGGCGGAGACGATCCTCGGCAAGCTGATGGGCTCGGAACGTGATGACCTTATCATCACGTCGAAATGCTTCAATCCGATGAGCGACGACATCAATTCGCGCGGCGGCAACCGCCGCAATATCTTGGCCGCGGTGGAAGCCAGTCTGAAGCGGCTCAACACCGATCGTCTCGATATCCTATTCATGCATCGCTGGGACTCCGACGTGCCGCTGGAGGAAACCCTGCGCGCGCTTGAAAAACTCGTTGCGGACGGCAAGGTCCTGTATCTGGGCGCCAGCAATTATTCGGCGTGGCAGGTCGCCAAGGGGCTCGGTATTTCCGAACGCATGGGCTGGCCACGCTTCGATGTGACGCAACCCATGTACTCGTTGGTGAAGCGCCAGGCGGAAAGTGAGATTTTTCCGCATGCAATGGCCGAGAATCTGGGCGTCATGACATACAGCCCCGTCGGCGGCGGTTTGCTCAGCGGGAAGTACGGCCCCGACAAACGCCCGGCGCAGGGCCGCCTGATGAGCAACAAGGAATATACCACGCGCTACGGCGAGGACTGGGTGTTCGAGACCGCCGGCAAGTTCACCGAGCTAGCAAATGCCAAAGGTGTGCACCCGGTAAGTCTCGCCGTTGCCTGGGCCGCGGCGCACCCGGCCGTGACGTGCCCGATCATCGGTGCACGCAGCCTGGAGCAGTTGCAGCCGTCGCTCGATTCCATTGCTGTCGACATGACGCCGGACCTGTACGACGAAATCGCAGACCTCGGTCGCACGCCGCCGCCGGCGACAGACCGGCTCGAAGAACAGAAACGCTGAGCGGCGAGCGGGGTAAGCCGATGAAATACATCCGTCTCGGCACCAGCGGGTTGAAGGTTTCACCGATCTGCCTGGGTGCGATGACCTTCGGCAAGCAGACCAGCGCCGATGTGGCGGCGAAGATGGTCAATCTCGCCCGCGACAAGGGGGTCAATTTCATCGACACCGCCGAAAGCTACGTGATGGGCAGGTCGGAGGAGATCGTCGGCAAGCTGATCAGGAAGGACCGGGACGACTGGGTCGTCGCGACCAAGCTCGGTTCCAAGGCCGTCGGCGACGGCCCCAACCAGAGGGGGTTGAGCCGCGCCTGGATGATCGACGGCCTCAACGGCAGCCTGAAACGGCTCGGGACCGATTACGTCGACATCTATTACCTGCACCGTGCCGACCCGACGACACCGCTGTCCGAGACCATCGAGGCCATGGGCGATCTGATCCGTGCCGGCAAGGTCCGTTATTGGGGGTTTTCGAACTTTCGCGCCTGGAAAATCGCCGAGATGGTGCATCTGGCGAAGGATCTCGGCGTACCCGGACCTGTCATCGCACAGCCTTATTACAATGCACTCTACCGGGTGGCGGAATTCGAGTACCTGCCGGCGTGCGCCGAGTACGGCATCGGCGCCGTGCCCTACAGCCCGCTGGCGCGCGGCGTGCTCACGGGAAAGTACGGGACGGATATTTCCTCGGCGAAGGACACGAAGCGCGGTGCCGGCGAAGTGGAGCAGTATCCGGACGTCTATACGCGCGATTGCCTCCGGATTGCCCAGAAGATCAGGAAACGCGCCGAGCAACGCGGCATAACGCCGGGGGACTTCGCGATGAACTGGTTGCTGAACAACCGGATCGTCAGTTCCGTGGTGGCCGGACCACGCACGCTCAGGCACTGGAAAGCATATCTTGGCGCGCTCGATCACGATTTCACGGCCGAGGACGAAGCGTTCGTAGAGAAACTGGTGCCGGGCTGCTATCCGCTGGACCTTGTTTATACGGAACAGAAGGATCCGCCCAAGGGCCGCATACCCGTCGCCGGGTAAGCCGTCAGATCAGCCGCTTTCTGAGTTGCGACGAAATGATGTCGATGATCGAGACCGAGATCACGACCACGATGATCACCGCCGATGCCCTGTCGTACTGGAACGACCGGAACGACTCGTAGAAAATGAATCCGATGCCGCCGGCGCCGACGATGCCGAGTACGGTTGCGGACCGCACCAGCGTTTCGAAGCGATACAGCGAAAAACTGGTCCAGAGCGGCAGCACCTGCGGGATGACACCGAAAATGATCTGCTGCATGCGTGACGCACCGGTCGCCGCGATACCTTCGACCGGGCGCGGGTCGATGGCCTCGACCGCTTCCGAAAACAGTTTGGCGATGATCCCCAGGTTGTGAA
This sequence comes from Rhodospirillales bacterium, assembly GCA_051117645.1. GTDB lineage: Bacteria > Pseudomonadota > Alphaproteobacteria > Rhodospirillales > Casp-alpha2 > UBA4479. The sequence goes on along the minus strand of JBNPEI010000014.1, from coordinate 46,531 downwards.
TGAACAGCGCCATCACGCCGGCGAACGGGCCGAGCCCGACGGCGGCGACGAAAAGGATCGCGAACACGAGCTCGTTGATCGCCCGGCAGGCATCCATCAGGCGGCGCATCGGCTGCACGATCCAGTAGGGCGCGATGTTGTTGGACGACAGCAGCGCGCACGGGATGCCGAAGATAATGGACAGCACCGTGCCCCAGAGTGCGATCTGCACCGTTTCGATCATCTTGAGTATGATGTCTTCGATATCCACGAAGTTCGGGTAAAGGAAATCCGAAATGAATGTCGCCATGTTATCGGCGTCGGTGATCAGGAACGTCCATCGATCGACTTCGGCCGGGTAGTAGGAGACCCCGAGCAGGACGGCAATGATCAACGCCGTGGCGGCGGAGCCTATATGCCGTTCCCACCTCGGCTTCAGTTGCTCGCGAACGGCGGATGAAACATCCATCGGTATCGTGGCTTCGCTCATGACGGACCTGCGGAAAATGAACTAATGAAAAGCGGAGACGGGGGGCGCATCTGCGCCGCCCCGCATTCCGTAATTATGGTTTAGTAGCCGGACTTGCCGACGATGTTGGCCATTTCCTTGAGCGTCTTCAGCTCTTCTTCGGCTTCGGCGATGGCCGCCTTGTCGCCCGCCTGCTCGGCTTTCAGCTTTTTCTTGAACGCCTCGATCTGACGCACGTCGAGAAGCTGGGCGTTGGAGGACGCCAGGAACGGCCCCCAGCCGTCGGAGAGGTTGGCGAGTGTTTCACGCTCACGTTTGACCTTCTCCATCGGGCCGAAACGGCCGTACTGCATGATGAAGTAGTAGATCTTCTGCTTGGCATCGGCTTCCAGGTCCTTGCGCCAGACCATCGGGTCGGACGGGATCAGCGGCGAACGCCAGATCTCCTTGATGTTCTTGAACGCGTCCATGTTGTTCTTCTGGAGGCGGGCATAGATCGATTCCGTGTTGTTCGTGGCGACATCGACCTTGCCGTTGGCAACGGCAAGCGCGTTGCCTTCGTGGTTCGAACGGGTGACGCGCCTGAAGCAATCTTCCGGCGTCTTGTTGTTCAGTGCCCACACGTAATACCCCGGGATCGCGAAACCGGACGTGGAGTTCGGGTCGCCGTTGCCGAAGGTTTTGGTCTTGTCGCACTTCAGCACATCCTCGAGCGAGTTGATGCCCGAATCCTTGTGCGTGATCAGCAGCGAATGATATCCCTCGGAACCGTCGTCCTTGATGGTCTGGGCAAAGACTTCGCCGCCGGCACGGTCGACGGCGACGATGGCCGATTTGTTGCCGAACCAGGCGAGGTCGACCTTGCCGAAGCGCATGCCTTCGATGACGCCCGCGTAGTCGGACGCGAAGAACGGCTTGACCGGCACGCCGAGGCTTTTTTCCATGTCTTCAAGGAAGGGCGTGAAGGATTTTTCGAGCGCCGAGGCGGACTCGGTCGAGATGATGCCGAAGTTGATCTGCTTTGGCATTTCGGCTTGGGCGGACCCGAAGCCGATCAATGATACCGCAACGGCGGCAGCAAGTTTTTTGAACATTTAATCGCTCCTGTAACTGAGGTTTCTTACGCGTCCAGAACGGACGCGGCAGCTAGTTGCGGGTTGGGGTCTTTCCCGTTCCCGTAGACGGGGCGCTTTGCGGCTTTCTTGCCGGGCTTGTCGCCGGCCCCCCGAATTTCGTGATCGTCTCCGCTGGCGAGATCGACGCCGTAGAGATTCTCGAGGTCGTCCTTGGTGATTTCGTCGACGTCGCCGTCATGGATGATCTTTCCGTCCTTCAGCGCGACGATGCGGTCGCAATGCTTGAAGGCGTGATCGATCTGGTGCAGCGAAACGATGACGGTCACCTTGTCCTGCCGGTTGATCGACCTGAGGATGGTCATCACGCGTTCCGCGGACGCCGGGTCGAGAGACGCGATCGGCTCGTCGGCGAGAATCAGTTTGGCTTCCTGGGTGAGCGCGCGGGCGATGGCGGCGCGCTGCTGCTGTCCGCCGGAAAGCGTCGAGGCACGCTGGTACGCCTTGTCGACGATCCCGACGCGTTCGAGCGCTTCGAGCGCCTTGATCTTGTCCGCCTGCGGGAACATGCCGAATGTGCCGCGCAGGCGGCTGATGCGGCCGAGCCGGCCGACGAGAACATTCAATAAGAGCGTCAGACGCCCGACCAGATTGAACTGCTGGAAAATGATCCCGACGTCGTGACGCAGTTCGCTGATCGCGCCGGTTCGCTGGCCGGCGACCTGGCAGTCCTTGCCGAACAGCCGGACCTTGCCCTGCCCCTTATCGATGGTTTCGAAGCCCGCGATCAGGCGGATGAGTGTGGATTTTCCGGAACCGGACGCGCCGATCAGACCGACCATCTCGCCCTGTGCGACGGAGAGGTCGATGCCCTCGAGAACGGGCTGGTTGGCCTTGAACGATTTGTTGATGCCCTCGATCGCAACGGCTGGCGCTTGCATGGCAACTCCTTCCCCCGGCTTGTCTTCGGGGGAAGGTGCCGATACCGCGTTACAAAAATATGTCGGTAGGATGAACGTTTGTTTGGGCGCGGAGGCGTTATCCACAATAGGCTGTAAAACCTCATGATCTGCCTGCACTTTCGCGGGACAGCCCCGGTGAATGAGAATGTAGTTCGCGGGTTTGTAGCGGGCCGGGGAAGGGCGTTTGATGCAACGCAGCATGAATCGTTATGCGGTGTACCGGTCACCGCCATCGGAATCGGCGCTCGATGGATGGTCGGCCGATGACGTGCGAAAACCGCTCGTCGACCGGCTCGGCGCAATCGCGAAGAATGCGACCGGTCCGGTGCGGATAGACGATCTTTCGGTTTTCATGGCGCCCGCGCCGGGGGCGCCGTTCCGATTAATCGGGTGCTTTCCGTTGTCCGACGGTTAGGCGACGGTTCAGATCGACGACCACACCTGCTTCTCGAACTCGATTTCTTTTTCGAACGTCGACAGTTCGCTGAGCGCGAAATCACGGATCGAGACGATGCCGTAGCCACCGTTTTCGAGACCGGTGACGGCGACGTGACGGATCGATAGCTCGATCATCAGCGCGACCGCCTCGAAGCCGAGCTGATCGGCCCCAAGCGTTACCACCGACGCGGTCATGACGTCGCGGACGAGCGTGTCGGCCGGGTTCCTGCCCTGGGCGACGACGCGGCGGAGCAGGTCGCGCTCGGTGAAAATCCCGGAAAGCTGGCCGTCGTCGATGACCAGAACGGCTGCGACATTCATTTCGAGCATCAGTTTGGCGACGGTGTCTATGTAGCTCGTTCCTTCGACGTGGACGAGCTTCTGGTCGGCAACGATTTCCTTGAGTTTTCGGTAATGCATAACGGCCTCCCAATCTCGCCGGGCGTTTGCCGGCCGGCGGTTAAAGGACATTACGGATAGTATACCGCAATTGGCGCGGTGCGGGAGTCGCTAAAAGGGCCTGCGCATGACCCGTTACGCCACCCGCTGACTACACGCCCCGCTTGTGCGGGGTTGACGAATGGGATTGGCGGCTTGCTATCTTGGTTTTTGCGGCGCGCGGTGCCGGTCAGTAAATCGCGAGCACGCAGGCCGGGCCGAAACGGCGCCGGAGATCGGCGAGGCCGTTCTCGACTTCGCGGCGGATCTGCGTGGCTTCGGCGGGATCGATGCCGCGTTCCATGGACACCTTGAAATGCCGCATGGCGAGCTTGTTCCAGCGGTCGTCGAGCACGGTTTGTTCGGCATTGCTGAGCTTGCAGGCGGTGACGCGGGCATGACGCTCGAAATTCGGATCGACGGCCGCCGAAGCCGTTTGACCGAGCAGAAGAAGAGAAACCGCAATAAGTGCATATTTCAGTTTCATGCGCAAAGTATTGCAGAATCATTGCGAATTTCAAAGTGCGGTAAAAATTTCATTTAATATCAGATAATTAATATCCATAAACTAAATAAGTATATGCAAAAAGTGCATGTTTTGAGACTCAGCCCGCCGCCGCGGTCCATACGCGCGACGGATAGCCGGGCCGGGACCGGTCCCCTGACGATTGGCTTTCCCGGCATGCTTGGTATAAGCACCAAATCCGGATTTTCCGGACGATGCGACGACACTTCGATTTTAAAGAGGAAAGCTGATTCAATGACTTCGGACACCCCGCGCATTTCGCTGATCCACGCGACGCCGGTCGCGGTCGAGCCGGTGGTCGGCGCGTTCCGTGCGCTGTGGCCGGACGCCGATGTTTACAACATGCTCGAGGACTCGCTCGCGCCCGATCTCGACCGTGCCGGGAAGCTCGACGAGGCGATGACCGAGCGCTTCCTGCGCCTTGGCCGTTACGCTGCCGATTGCGACGCCGACGGCATCCTGTTCACGTGCTCGGCCTTCGGCGCCTGCATCGAGGCCGTGGCCCGCGACCTGAAACCGATGCCGGTGCTGAAGCCCAACGAGGCGATGTTCGAGGAAGCCCTGGGTGCCGGCACCCGGGTCGGCATGATCGCCACCTTTCAGCCCAGCGTGCCGTCCATGGAACGCGAGTTCAGGGAGATGGCTGCCGGCGCCGGGTCGGGCGCGGAACTGACCGCGGTCTGCGTGCCGGACGCCATGCAAGCGCTGCTGGCGGGGGACGCCGAAACACACAATCGGCTGATCGCGGACGCCGTCGGCGAGGTCGGCGAGGTGGATGTCCTTCTTCTCGCGCAATTCTCGATGGCGCAGGCCCGTGACGCGGTCGCCGCCAGGACCGCCGTGCCGATCCTGACCAGCCCGGAAAGTGCGGTCCGCGCCCTGCAGGCGCGGCTGGCCTAACCCGCCTTGCGGGTCGCGAAGTAGATGATAAACACCGACGCGGCCAGAAACGCGAGTGCGATCGGTGACTTGATCAGGAACAGCGGATCGCCGCCCGATGCGGAATAACCGCCGCGCACCAGCTCTTCCAGCCGTGGCGACAGCAAAAAGCCGATCACGAACGGCAGGATCGAGATGTCGAGTCGCCGGAGGGTATAGCCGATCAGGCCAAAGATCATCACCACCCAGATCGCGATGAAACCGCCGTCCTGCGCATAGACCGCGGTCAACGTGATCAGCAGCACCACCGGCAGCATGATCGATTTCGGCACCCGGGCCAGCACGCCGAGCGACCGCATCACCACGCCGCCCAGCGTCCAGTTGCAGACATTGGCGATCACCATCAGCGTGAACATGGCGAAGGCGATCACAAGGTCCTTGTTGATGATGGTGCCGTAGCCCTCGATCTCCTTGATCTCGGTGAAGCGGAACACGTGCGGGCCGAGGGTGAAGTCGCCGACACTTTCGACGGCGAGGATGATGAACACGGCGGCGAAATTGCCGGGAATGCCGAGGCTCATTACCGGGATCAGGTTCGCGCCCGACACCGACGAGTTGGCCGCCTCGGTGGCCGCCACGCCCTCCGGGATACCGGTACCGTATTTCTCGGGGGTCTTGGAGGTGCGTTTGGCGAAGTCGTAGCCGAGCGTCGCCGCCAGGGTCGTGCCGATGCCGGGCAGCGCGCCGATGGCGGTGCCGATCACGCTCGAGGACAGGATGTTCGGCATGATGCGCTTGATGTCGGCGAGCCGGAGCCGGTTATCGCCGAGGGCCGGGGCTTCCTTCGGGCCGTCTCGCGACAGACGCTCGCGCGCCGCGTCCTCGATACCGAGGAATACTTCGCCGACGATCAGCACGCCGAGGATCGCCGACGACAATGGCAGGCCGTTGCCCAACTCGGGGATGCCGAAGGTCATGCGCGGCCCGTTACCGGAAAGCGTCGTCCCCATCAGCGCCAGCAGCATGCCGAGCACACCGACGGTCAGCCCTTTGAGCGGCGCGTTGCCGGCGACGGCGGCCATGAACGACAGCGACAGGATGATGAGCGCCGCCTTTTCCGGCAGGTCGAGCACGCTTTCGATCAGCACCGCCAGCACCGGGGCGGCCAGGAACAGCGCCATGTCGCTGAAGGTGTCGCCGCAGACCGATGAAAAGTGCGCGACCTTCAACGCTTTGGGTCCTTCGCCCTTGAGCGCCATCGGATGCCCGTCGAGCGTCGTCAGATACGCATCCGGCGTGCCGGGCGTGTTGAACAATATGGCGGGCACCGCGCCGCCGACGGTGGCTCCTTTCATCAACCCGATCAGGAACCCGAGAATCGGCAGCAGCGCGTCGTCGCTGACACCGAATACCCAGATCAGCACCGGCAGCGACAGCGCCATTGCGAACGGGCCGTTCAGACCCGGTGTCGCGCCGACGATGATGCCGACGAACAGCCCGGCGACGACCATCACCAGCGGCATCCAGTCGAAGGCGCCGCTCGACGTCGTGAAGACATCCGCGATGCCGCGAATCACATATTCGAGAACCAGTTCCATGCGATGGTGTTTCTAATACTCGGCATTGGGCGGCAGCAGCACATTCGTCAACAATACGTCGAAAACGACGATGGCGACTACCAGAACCGCGACGACGGCGATGATGCCGGCCGGGCGCAGGCGGCCCTCGGTCCAGCCGATCAGGGTGACGGTCATGAGAAAACCGCCGACGATGAATCCAATGTATTTATAGGGCGCGGTGTCTGTCAGGTGCCGGTATTCGGCCTCGGTAAGGCCGAGTTCGCGCATACCCCAGACGACGGCCGGGCCGAATACGAACATGATGGCGAGGCCGCCCGCGCAGATGGCGATGAAGATAACGAGAAAACGAATGTTGTGCGGGGTCAGCTTGCCAAGGCTGCCTTTGCTGGGGGTGGGCGAGCCTCTAAGCAGCGAGACGGTCACCTGCAAGGTGCTGAGCACCGCGAGGGTGGCGGCCAGCAGCACCGGAAAGAATGCGTCGCCCGGCTCGATCCGGCCGAGCGGCGTGGTGTTGAAGAACCCGCCTTTGATGTCGGCGGGAAACCATACGAAGATCGCCAGCAGCGCGCCGGCCAGAACAAGGACGCCGAACCCGATGTCCCACGGGTCCGGCGCCTTTGCAGTGCGTGGTTTGGGAGTGTCCACGTTTATTTGACCAGCTTGACCAGCTCTTTGTTGGCTTCGAGGTTCTTGCGGAGCTGGGCTTCCAAGGCATCGCCGGCCGTCATCAGCGGACCCGGCGGGTACTGCTTGGTGATGAACTTGGCGGTCTTGGACTCGGGATTCTTGAGAACCTCGTGGATCGCCGCCGCAATGGTGTCGCGGGCGTCGTCGCTGAGGCCTTTCGGCGCTGCCAGCAGGAACTGGAAGCCGAGACCGGTCTCCATGACGCCGAGGTCGATCAGCGTCGGTTGGTCGGGCGCCTGCACCAGCGGGCGCGGTTCCGCGGAGGCCAGGATCACCAACTCGCCGGCGGCGACCAGCGGACCCTGCACGCCGCCGCCCCAGCCGACGTTGGCATCCTGGGCGACCAGCGCATTGATGGCGGATTTACCGCCCTTGCCGCGCAGGTGGTTGACCTGGATGCCGTAGTGGCGCGCGACCATCTCGGCGCCCGCCTGCACCTGGTTACCCCAGTTGGCCCAGACGATCTTGGTCCCGCTCTTGGCGGCTTTGACCATATCGTCGAGCGACTTCCAGCCGCTGTCGGCGCGGGCCAGGACGGCCATCTGCGAACCGGCTGTCATGGTGATGTAGGTGAAGTCGTCGATCGAGATGTTGTCGTTGCCGATCGTCGAGAAATCGAACGTCGAGTTGATGGCGAGACCGAGGGTCTGGCCGTCGGCGGGCTCGTTCTTGAGCTGCGCCGCCATTACGGCACCGCCGCCCCCAGCCTTGTTCTCGGGGATGATGCGCCAGCCCTTGAGCGCCTCGAGCTCTTCGGCAAGGGCGCGGGCCTGGGTGTCGGTGCCGCCGCCGGCGCCGAAGCCGATCCAGAACTTGATCGGGCCTTTCGGCGCCCATTCGGCGTGCGCCGGGCCGGCAAGCAGCGCGAGCGCTGCGATAAACGGAATTAATAGCCTCATTGACTTGTTCTCCTCTGGTGATTGGGTCCCTCGTTGGTGTTTTCGGTCGTCATGTTGTTACGCCCACGGATTCATTGCGCGCCGTAGGTTTCGGTGATCTCGACCGGCATGTGCCCCGGCGGTAGCTGGTAGCGCTGAAACAGCAGGGGCGCGTCCTGGATCGAGAAATCCTTGATGTCCCAGACCATGCCCATGGTGGTTTCGGGCAGCATCAGATGGCGGCACGCCTCGCCGTCCAGGGTGCGGCAGCCGATGCTGTGCTCCATGCGCATGGTTGGCAGGTTGAACCGTTCGATCAGCATCCGGTGCAGCGACGAGCCGTTGAGGTTCTCAAGCGGCTGGTCGAGGTACATTTCACCATGTTCGTAGGTGAAATAGACGCTGGAAAAGGCCGGCGGCTGCTGGTCGAACCAGACCAGCCGGTCGACGCGGACGCAGCGCGCGACGCCGAGGGCCTCCTGCCAAGGTCCGGCGGTCTCGTCGACGTTGACGGCGACGGTGCGCACGAACGGCATCTTGAACTTGCCGGTGACGGGGTCCTTGTAGCGGTAGACGAAGACCTCGTTCACTTGGCTGCGGCGGTCGGCGATGAAGGTGCCGGTGCGGCGGTTGCGGACCACCAGGCCGTTGGCGACCAGACGCGCCAGCGCCTTCTGCACCGTGCCGACGCTGACCGGCAGTTGTTCGGCGAGCGTGGTTTCCGTCGGCACCCGTTGACCGGGCTTGAAGCGGCCCGAGACGATGCAGTCCGAAAACGCCTCGACGAGACGCTGGTATTTCGGCGCGCTGCCGGTGCCGATGCCGGTGTCGTCGCCGACCTGTGCGACCAGCGCGTCCATTGCGATAACAGGTGCAGATATTGAAGCCATATACTTATTAGTTTTAAATCTAATACTCTATAGTATATAAAATCATATCGCCGTCAACAATACGATCAGAAACGAGATACCGGGAGACACGAATTGAAGATCACCATGCTGGGCACGGGCACGCCGGCGCCGTCGCTGACGCGGCAGAGTTCCGGCTACCTGATCGAAATCGGCGACGACGTCATCGTCATGGACCACGGTCCCGGCGCCGCGCACCGGCTCCTGGAGGCTGGTTGCCACCCGACGAAAGTGACTCACGCGTTCATCAGCCACCTGCATTACGACCACATGATGGATTATCCGCGCCTGATCCTGCAGCGTTGGGACATGGGCGCGAACAAGATTCCCGAACTGAAGGTGTTCGGTCCCAAGCCGATCATCGACATCACGGAAAAAGCGATCGGGCCGGAAGGTGTGTTCGGGCTCGATATCGAATCCCGGGTCAGCCATCAGGCGAGCCTCGACGTCTATACGTCGCGTGGCGGCAAGCTGCCGCGCCCGAAACCGCAGCCGGCGGTCTCCGAGGTCGCGCCCGGCGACGTGATCGAGGGTGACGGCTGGCGCGTCGTCGTCGGCGAGGCACAGCATTTTCAGCCGATCCTCGAATGCCTCGGCTTCCGGATGGAAACGCCCGACGGTGTGTTTGTTTATTCCGGCGACAGCGGCGGCGTGCCGGATAGCATGGTCGAACTGGCGAAGGATGCCGACATCCTCATTCATATGTGCCACTTCGCGACCGGCATGGAGCCGACGGAAGGCTATCGGCTTGCCAGCGGCAATCACATGGACATCGCCGAGATCGCCAAGCGCGCCAACGTGAAAACGGTGGTGCTCACGCACTTCATTCATCTGCTGGACCGGCCGGGTGTGCTGGAACAATTGGTGACCGAGATGAAAACGGTCTATGACGGGTATATCGTCATCGGCCGCGATCTGATGGAACTCACGTTCGACGTGCAGTTGCCGCACCGGATCGACTGAGGAGGAGGCATGATCGAGACCCGCGACGTCATCAGGGCCGAACGCTACGCGATCTCCGCCGGGCACGAACTGGCGACCCGCGCCGGGATGGAAATCCTCGAGAACGGCGGCAACGCCGTCGACGCCGGTGTCGCGGCGGGCATGGCGCTTGGCGTCCTGCATTGCGACCTGGTCAACTTCGCCGGTGTCGCGCCGATCATGATCCGCATGGCCGAGACGGGCGAAACGGTGACCATCGACGGCCTCGGCGTCTGGCCGAAACTGGCTTCCGTCGAGGTCTTCGAGAAGGAATACGGCGGCGAGATTCCGCAGGGGCTGCTCAGGACCGTGGTGCCGGCGGCGCCGGCGGCATGGATCACGGCGCTCCGAAAGTACGGTACGATGACGATTGCCGATGTGGCGCAGTATGCGTGGCGTTATGCCGCCGACGGGTTCCCGGTCTATCCGGTATTGCAGCGCTTCATCGCCGACAACGAGAACGCCTATCGTCGGACCTCGGCGACGGAAGAAATCTATTTGCCGGGCGGGCGTCCACCCGCCGTCGGCGACATTTTTGTGCAGAAAGATCTGGCCGACACCATTCGTTACATGATCGATCAGTCCGAGGCTGCCGGTGGCGACAGGGATGCCGGGCTGCAGGCGGCATATGATGCCTTTTATAAAGGCGACATCGCCAAAAAAATCACCGACCATCACATCGCCAACGGCGGCTTCCTGCGCATGGACGACATGAGCGTCTTCACGCCGCGGTTCGAACCGCCGATCCACGTCGGTTACAAGGACGCCGAGATCGTCACCTGCGGGCCGTGGTGCCAGGGCATCTCGCTGGCGCAGGCGTTCCGCATGCTCGACGGTATCGACGCGGTGGCGATGGGGCATCATAACTCGGCGGATTACATCCACACCCTGAGTGCCGTGTTCGACCTCGTCTTCGCCGACCGGGACGCCTATGTCGCCGACCCGGCGTTCGTCGACGTGCCGGTGAAGGAAATGCTCGACGACGGCTATCTTGCGGCACGCCGGACCCTGATCGAGCCCGAGCGTGCGTTCCGGGAGATGCCGCCCGCCGGCGATCCGTGGGCGAAACTGGCGGCGCGCGGTGAAACGTCGCCGCACCCGGCGCGCAAGCACGGGACGGAGAACGATCCGCACGACACCCGGCCCACGGAAAAGCACGATCTCAAGGACCCGGCGTCCGCCGACACCACCTATGTCAGCGTCATCGACGCGGATGGCAACATGTTCTCGGCGACGCCGAGCGATACCTCGGCGGATACCGAGGTCATTCCCGGCACCGGGCTTTGTCCGTCGTCGCGCGGTTCGCAATCCCGGGGCGTCAGATCGTCGATCAATGCGGTCGCGCCCGGTAAGCGGCCCCGGCTGACGCCGAACCCGGCGATCGCGCTGAAGGACGGCAAACCGTTGTTGGCGTTCGGGACGCCCGGCGGCGACGTGCAGATCCAGGCCATGATCCAGGTCTTCATCAACGCCTTCGGCTTCGGCATGGACATCCAGAAAGCGGTCGAAGCACCGAGGTTCGCAACCTACAACTATCCGTCCTCGTTCGCGCCGCATGCCTATCACCCGGGTCTCGTGATGCTGGAAGAGAGTATTGCGGATCAGGTGGCGGAGACGCTTTCCAACCGTGGCCGCCGGGTCGAACGCTGGGCCGACGGCACCTGGAAGGCGGGCGGCGTGCTGGCGGTCAGGCGCGAGAACGACGGCACATTGACGGCGGGCGCCGATCCCCGCCGCGCCGGCTTCGCGGCAGGACGCTGAGGGATGAACGAGATGAGCGGCGACAGCACCGTGGTCCGGCGTCTGAGCGAGTATGTGCAGCGCGTCGCCGATGCGCCAGATCCCGGCGTGGCTTTCCAGATGGCCGACGAGGCGGCGCGCGATCTGATCGGCCACCGGCTGTTCACCATCATGCAGTTCAATCCGGACACCATGGAGGTCAAACGCTGTTATTCGTCCAACCCGGAAGAATATCCGCCGGGCGGCCGCAAGGCCAAGCGCGACACCCAGTGGGGGCGGCACGTGCTGGAGCAGGGTCAGGTGTTCGTCGGCTACAACGCCGACGATATCCGCGCCAACTTCGACGACCATGCGGTGATCGAACGGCTCGGCCTCGCCTCGGTGCTCAACATGCCGATCCGCTCGCTCGGGCGTACCGTCGGCACCATGAACCTGCTGGACGAGGCCGGATACTACGGCAAGGACCATGTGGCGATCGCGTCGATCATCGCCGGCGCGCTGGCGGACGTGATGCTGTATCTGAATCTGCGCGACAGACACTGACGCGCGGCTTTTTTCTGCTTCCACGGCGATAAACCGAACAATCCGCGCTTCAACGGTTGCGGTGAAAATCGCACGGCATGAAACTACCCGACGTTGTTGCCACGCAGCCGACCGGGAGGACCATGGCCGCCAAGGTGAAATTCGGTATCCGCCTCAACGTGCAGGGCGAGATGGGCGCGACGTCGTCGGGCTTCGACTATGCGCTGGAGATGGCGCGCATGGCCGAAGACCTGGGGTTCGATTCCGTCTGGATTCCCGATCACGTGGAAAACGCGCACCTCGACCGTTCCAAGCCGATCCTCGAATACTGGACGGCGATGACGGCGATCGGTGCGTTGACCAAGCGCGTGCGGCTTGGCGGGCATTCCATCAACAACACCTTTCGGCATCCGGGACTGACCGCGAAGATCGTCTGCACGCTGGACCAGATCACCGGCGGGCGCGTGATCCTGGCGCCCGGCTCCGGCTGGTTCGCCGCCGAGGCCAAGGCCTACGGCTTTCACGAATGGTATGACGAGGGCCTGAAGCGCATCGCGCGGCTGGACGAGAGCCTTTCGATCTACCGCGGCCTGATCGAAACCGACGACGAAGACGGCTTCAGCTTCGAGGGCGAGTACTACACCCTCAGGAACGCGTTCTGTAATCCGAAGCCGCCGCAGAAACCCTATCCGCCAATCTGGATCGCCGGCGATTCACCGCCGACCCAGGACCTGATGATGAAGCACGGCGATGTGTGGTTCATGTATTCCAAGGCGCCCTCGGTGGTGAAGGAACTGGTCGACGGCATGAAGCCGAAGCTGACCGAACGCCCGTGGGAGGTCGCGATCTCGACCGTGGGGCTGTCGGGCACCGATGCCGAAATCATGAAGTGGGCGGAGATGTATGCCGAGGAACGGAAGCACCGCTTCCCGGTCCCGCCGACCGTGGACGACATCCTGGAATCGAATTTACTGGGCGACGAGGCGCGGGTCTGCGAGCGCATCGATCAGTGGATCGATGCCGGCGTCACCAACATCGTCATCCAGCCGATGCCACCCATCGAGGGAATGCGCTTCTTCGGCGAAAAGATCATCCACCGCTACACTTGAGTGTCGCCCACGATTATTCCGGCAATCGTCTCGGCGGTGCCCGCCGACAGCGTCCAGCCGAGATGCCCGTGCCCGGTGTTGTAATAAACGCCCGGCAGCCGGCCGCGTCCGACGCGTGGGATCATCCTGGGTGTCATCGGCCGGAGCCCGGCCCATTCGGTGACGCTGTCCTGCTCCAATCCCGGGAAATGCCGCGAGGTCCAGTCGTAGAGCGTCCGTATCCGTCTGGGATCGATGGAGGTGTCCATGCCCCGGAACTCGGCGAGGCCGGCGATCCGCAGCCTGTCGCCGAGGCGGCTGGTGACGATCTTGGCGTCCTCGTCCAGGAGCGCCGTCACCGGCGCGCCCCCGCGAGCCGCGGCGGGATCGATATCGAAGGTCAGGGAGTAGCCCTTGACCGGATAGACGTTGACCCGGTCACCGAGCATCGCCGCAAGCCGACGCGAGCCGACGCCGGCGCAGATCACCACATTCCCGAACGCTTCCGCGCCGCGCCCGTCGTGGATCGTGACGCCGCCGTCCGTCGCCGCGATTTCTGAAACCGGCGCACCGAACCGTGTCTTGACGCCGAGCCTGCGGCACACATCCAGCAACCCCCGCGTGAACATGTGAATGTCGCCGGCGAAATCGCCCGGCGTGTAGAGCCCGGCGTGGACGTCGCCGGCGAGCGCCGGTTCGATGTTCCGGATTTCCTCCGGCGTCACCGGATAGCGTTCGAGCCCGGTGCCGGTCAGCAATGCGTTGGTCCCGAGGGCCGCGTCGAACTGGGCCTTTGTCTTATATATGTGCAGAAGTCCCGTATCGCGCCGGTCGAAGGCGATGCCCTCGCCCTCGGCGACGTCCCTGAGGCACTGCCGGGAATACAGTGCCATCCGCGCCAGTTCGGCCGTATTGTCCCGCCAGCGCAACCCTTCGCGGGCGAATTCGGCAAACCAGCTCAGTTTGTGCCAATCGGGCCAGAGCCCGATACGGAGCGGTGCATCGTCCCGGAACATGGTGCGGAGCGCGGTGCCGACGCTGTGCCAGTTGTTCCAGACCTCGGCGTTGGAAACGGAAATCTGTCCGCCGTTGGCGAACGAGGTTTCCATCGCCGCCTGATCGTGGCGGTCAAAGAGGACCACGCGGTGTCCGTTACGTGCCAGGTTGTAAGCCGTGAGCACGCCGGTGACGCCGGCGCCGATGACCGCAATTCCATCCATGGCGGTCTGATTGCCACAGGACGGCGGCCAGGTCACGGACATATCCCGGCCCGTCGGCAGACCTATATATCGATGTTGATGATGTAAATATTTTTAATATCGATTAGAATGATGAAAAATCATCGGCTATCAATCCTATGCATCAATACCGGCGCAAAGGGAGAGACATCGTGGAAGACAATTCGGTTCTGGCGCGCGAAACGCGCATCCTCATATTCGATCAGTACGGCACCGTCGTCGACATGCAGAAGGGTCTGACCGACGCGGCGGCACCGTTCCTGAAGGAAAAAGGCTGGGATGGCGAGGCGCACCGCTTCGTCACCTGGTGGCGCCGCACGCACTTCGAGAACTCGATGATCGACGCGCTTTGCGACCGCGGCCACACGCCGTACCGCGAGATCGGCCACCGCGCGGTTTCCTACGTCATGGACCGATGCGGTATCCGATATACGCAGGACGAGGTACGCTGGCTGATCGGCCTGATCGAGAGCCTGAAACCGTTTCCCGATGTAATTGAGGCGCTGCGGCGGCTGCGCGATCACGGCTACAAGCTGGCGATCCTGTCGAACGGTGATTGCGATATGCTCGACGCCGCGAAGCCGCATATCGGCTTCGACATGGACTTCACCATCTCGGTCCAGGAAGCGGGATATTTCAAGCCGCACTGGCAGACCTACGCCGCCGCCGAGCGGATCACCGGCGAGGAGCGCACCAGTTGCCTGTTCGTCGCCAACCATGCCTTCGACTGCATCGGCGCCAAGGCCTATGGGATGCGGACGGCGTTCATCGACCGGCGCAAGCGCCCGTTCGGGGAAACGCCGCACCAGCCCGACCTGATCGTCGCGGATTTCAATGAGTTGGCCCGCACGTTGACGGAGACCTAGAACCCGACGGGAACCGCACCATGAACCTGCGCAAGGTCGACCTCAATCTGCTGCTTTACTTCGACGCGCTGATGCAGGCGCGGCATGTCTCGCGCGCGGCGGCGATGATCGGGGTCGGCCAGCCGGCGATGAGTTCGGCGCTCGGCCGCCTGCGCGGCCTGTTCGAGGATCCGTTGCTGGTGCGCCAGGGCCACGACATGGTGCCGACGGCCCGCGCCCTGGCGCTGGAACCGGAAATCAAGAACGTGCTGCGCGGGATCGAGCACGTGGTGGAACCGCCGGGCGACTTCGTGCCGGGGGAGAGCACGCGCGCTTTCCGGCTCCGCATGTCGGATCTGCTGACCTATCTCGCATTGCCGGACCTGGGCCAGGTGCTCGAAGCGGCGGCACCCGGGATAGGCCTCACGGTCGACCATTTCGCGCCGGAAAAGACCGTGGATGCGCTCACCGCGGACCGTATCGATCTCGCCATCAGCACAGGCCTCGATATTCCGAAATCGGTCCATGTCCGCGATCTGCCGGGCGATACGGTCGTGTGTGTGGCGCGCCGCGACCTGGACCTGTCGCGGATCCTGACGGATCCCGAAGCCTTCGCCCGCACACCGCAGGTGCGGGTGTCGCAGAGCCCCCTCGACGACCGCTTCACGGACCGCAACCTGGACGCGCTCGGTTTCGACCGCAACGTCGCGATGACCGTCCCGCATTGGCTTGCGGTGCCGGAGATCCTGTGCGCGACGTCCTTGATCGCCACGGTCCCCGCCACCTTCGCCCGGCGGATTTCCGTCAGGTACCCCCTGAATATCGCCGAAATCGGCTTTTTCGATACGGGTTTCACGTGGTCGATGTACTGGCATCACCGCTACACGAACGATCCGGCGCACACCTGGCTGCGTGCGCGGATGGCGGAGAGCTGTATCCGCCAACTGGGGCTCGCGGCGGGCGGCGGCCAGCGCGCGTGAGCGCCTGACTGCTTGCAATTTGTGGAAGTTACTTATATTCATCCGCGCCGATTTGGATGACATTCAGGCCATGGAATGGGTATTTCCGGCGGCGCGCGATTTCCGCGCTTCCGTGGCGGGTCGGCCGGGCGCCCGGCGGCTGTGCCGGATCATTGCCCGTCCCGGCGTTGCCGGTAACGTAAGTTTTTCAGGCACGGCTCTGAAACACGGGGTGGAGTTCGGATACCGGCGCCGGGGGCAAGCCCCGGCGTTTGCGTGCAAGAACGTGCCGACAAGCGGCACGGCACGGGTGGCGTTAGTTGGAAGGTCGAATGACTGACTGGTTGAAAACGCTGGATACGGTGGTTCGGTTCGTGGGACCGGATCAGGATTTGGCGCGTGCCCTGCCGACCGGGTACGACCCCTACCTGGTCGGCCTTTCCGTGGCGATCGCGGTTTTCGCGGCCTATGCGGCATTCACACTGGCGATGCAGATGCGTGCCAGCGCGCGCCGCTGGGAGCGCCTGACACTGTTGATCTTCGGCGCTCTGGCGCTGGGCGGCGGCACCTGGACCATGCATTTTCTCGGCATGCTGGCCTGGCAGTTGGCCACGCCGGTCAATTACGACATCGCCATCACGGTGCTTTCCGCCGTCCCGGCAATCGCGTCCGGTGCGATCTCGCTCTATGTTATCGGCTATCTCAGTGACGGCCGAATCTCGGACAGCCTTGTCGGCGGCGTGCTGATGGGGGCCGGCATCGGCGTTATGCATTATTCCGGTATGGCGGCGCTGCGCATGGAGGCGCTGGTCTTCTACGACCCGTTTATGTTCGGCGTTTCCGTCCTGGTCGCCATCGTGTTTTCGGCCGGTTCGCTGCATCTGGCGACGAAGACGATCAACAAGTTCCCGGGCCACAAGATTCACGGCGGGATTATCGGTGCGGCAGCGTTGATGGGTGTCGCCATCTCGATCATGCACTATACCGGCATGGCGGCATCTTTCTGTTTCGCGGCGCCGAACCTGGAGGTCAAGGGCGTCAACGTCCAGCGCCTGGCGCTGATCGTCGGGTTCGCGGCGCTCTTTATCCTGACGCTGGCGATCATCGCCAGCCAGGTCGCGCGGCGGTTGCGGGTGATCCCCATCCTCGAGCACGAGATCGCCAAACGACAGCAGGTCGAAGCCGAGCTTCGGGTCAATCGCGAGGCGCTCAGTAAGAGCCACGAGGAACTGGAGGAGCGAGTCCGGCAGCGGACCCAGGAACTCGAGCAGGAAATCGTCGAGCGCAAGCGCATGGAGATGGAACTCGTCCACGCCATGCGCGACGCGGAGAAGGCGAACAAGATGAAGTCGGCGTTCCTGTCGCACATGAGCCACGAGTTCCGCACGCCGCTGAACGGCATCCTCGGCTATCTCGAACTGTTGTCGAGCGATGTCTGCCGGACTTATGATCACGACAAGATTCAGTCGATCGTGGCGGAGATCCACAAGGCGGGAACGCATCTGTCGACGCTGATCAACGACGTGCTGGATATCAGCCGGATCGAGGCCGGCATGGAGGACGTGAACGAGGAGGAAGTGGAGGTCGCGCCGGCGGTCCGCAAGTGCCTCGACCTCGTCAACGTCGTTGCCGGCAAGAAGGATATCGGCATCCACGTGGCGGAATATACATCACCGGTCCGTGTGATCTGCGATTCCAAGCACTTCAAGCAGATTCTGATCAACATCCTGTCGAACGCCATCAACTACACGCCGGTCGGCGGTCACGTGCATATCGGCATGGAAGCCGGTGGCGACGGGTTCGCGACGATCACGGTCCGCGACACCGGCGTCGGCATCCGGCAGAACGACATCGAACGCGTGTTCCGCGAGTTCGAGCGCTCCGAGAACGCGATGGTCAGCACCGGCAGCGGCACAGGCCTCGGCCTGCCGCTGACCAAACGTCTCGTCGAGATGAACGGCGGCACCATCGAACTGGACAGCGAGGTCGGCGTCGGCACCACGGTGACGATCCGCTGCCGCCTCGCCGAGGGCGGGACAGTAGCCGCAGAAGGTGCCGAACGCCGGCAGGTCAGCGGGTAGGGAAACCCGTTTACTGCGGCGCCGTGAACAGCACCGCGCGGCCGTTGCCCGCCATCGCCCGGAAAAAGTCCCGCATGTTCTGGAAATAATCCCAGGTATATTCCACGTCCTCCTCGCCGTACTCCGGCCAGGCGCCCTCGCAGTGCGTCCAGTACTTGTCGGTCAGCCACGCCTTGTCGATGTTCTCGAGCGCCGCAGCGGCGTCGATGACCTCGTTCGGCTCGATCAGGCGCAGGAAATGTCTGGACTCGTCATCCATCAGTTTCTTGCCGCCCAGAACGCAGACCTTCAGCGGATAAGTGCCGTGATCTTCCGGGAGCGCATATGCCCGGTCGACCCCGGGTTGCGGATAGAACTCGGGCGTGAACGGCGGAAAATCCGACAGGCACCGGTGGATCGCGTCCCATGCTTTGTCGGTCTCGACCAGATATTTTTCGTCCCAGGCTCCCTCGATATCTTCCGAAACGTAACCGATCCGGTCGTCGTCGTTGTCCAGGTCCAGGAGTTTGAGGCGCTGTTCATCCGTAAGCGCGATATGTAAACCGAGGCATCCCATAGCTGATTCTCCTTCGAATGACGGTGTATGCCGGCGCTATGGAAGGATCGGGCGAAATATTTTTGCACTCCCAATATTTTTGCCGGCTTTGCAGGCATAGTTGAAAGTGCGGTTTAAGCCTCGAAACGGTGATACTTGCGATGCCATGCGAGAAAGCGTGGATGCGGCTGCTGAGAAGCATCCTCAGGCACGAAGGCCTGACCGCTCTTGTTAATGAAGGCTTTGACGCCGTCAACGTCGTTGACCTTCCGGGAAATCAGGATCTCGAAGTCGTCAGCTAGGCTGATCAGGCCACGGTCAAACATCCAGTGCGCCGTTCCCGAAAGCGCAATGCCGTTCTGAATGACGTCGGGACCGTTGTCTTTCACCGGTCTTATATGCGCCGCGTCAACCTCGGCGCGGCCGCCGCCATTCAGAAACTTGAGGCCCGAAATTGCACAGCGTTCGTCGTAGGCACGAAGCACGATCCGCCGGAATGCCCGGTCGCGGATGTTCCTGCTCGTTAGATATTCGAGGCGCTGCCGCTCCGTTTCAAATGTGAATGGAGTCTGGGCGTCGCTCAGGCCCGGAAGCGGTGTTTCTTCTTCGAGACGCGGCAGGATGGTGTCTCGTTCATCGAGACCGTGTTCCAGGATGCGCAGAAAATCCTCGGGTGAGATCGGTCGAACGGCGGCTTGAGCTCGCCCCGATAAGACGCCGTTTTCATTAAGTAATCCGCGTTCGATGGGGCCGTCGACGTCGCTGAACGGCACAGGTTGAGGGAACTGGATAAAACTCTCCTGGTCTATCAGGGCGAGATACATGCCGGGTGCATTTGGGTCCTCGATGATCTGCTGCACGCGGGCGATGGCGAAATAGCCACGGGAGTTCGGGACCTTCGTCGGTTCCAGGTAGACGATCCAGTCGCCGGACGCAGTTATAGCGCGACCGTAATATTGCTTGGGAAATTGATATCGCTCGGTCGGGTGGTCGTCGTAGATAGAATCCGACCGAATCATAAACACGCAATAACTCATGTGACTGAGCGTAGCCGAGGGTTTCGACGCTGCCAATTTCTTCTCGATTGCCGGGCCTTGCGTTCGTGTGCCCGGTTCTGACGTGCCGGTCTGTTATCCATAGCCCCAGGCACCTGAGACAGGCAGCGCCCGCAGGGCCGGAACGCCATGTTCCGACAACCCGGGGCGGATAACGCTTCCCATCAACGTGCCGACTGAGCGCCCGGCCACGCATGTGGCCCGGGAACTGTCGGCTGCGTCCGTGGAGAAGCGTTCGAAAGGCAACTCTTCCGCGCGTGGCCGCAACGGCCAAGCGAATGGAGAGCGCCGAAATGCTGACCGATACGGATAATTTCCGAGTGAAGAAGACCGTCGGCTCGTCCTGGAACGTGGACGAGGACGACGTGGTGAAGACCAAGACCGCCCTTGAACGGACGGGCGATTACAAGGCGCCCGCGTGGGGTGTCACCGGATTCCCGGACTACGACATGTTCGACGGGCTCAAGTCCTTCCAGAAGCGGGAAGGACTCGCCGTCGACGGGGTGATGAAACCGGGCGGCCCGACCGAGAAACGGCTGGGCCAGAAAACCAAATCGCAGCCGCCTTCGATGTCACCCAAGCCTGAAAGCCGAACGTCCCGGGAACAGGGCGTGAAAAGGGTGAACAAGTTACATCAACTGCCGGCATTGGGCGAGGTTGTGGACCCGGCCGACTGGTCGGACATCGACCTGCCCGTGGTCACCGACGAAGGTCGCATGCCGGAGATCGGCCGTGAACTGCCGGGCGGACGGAAGCGCGGGCCGGATGGCAAGGAGAAGCGTCCGGGCGAGACGCAGATTGCAATCGCGCCATTGATCCCGGCCATCGCCGCCGGTGGCGCCATGGCGGCGCGCTACGGTCCCCGGGCGTGGCAGAATATTCTCCGCAATGTGCCGCCGCTGATCGGTGCCGCTGAAATCACCCGCAGGGAAGCGGACAGGCAGGGCATCGGGTATGACGATTTTCCGTCACCGGTTCCGGCGCCGCCGGAAGACCGGGCGTCGGATTCGAACCGCGCGAACATGGACCGCGCCGACCCACCGCCGCCGACGCCAGGCCTTGAGCCGCCGGACGAGAAACTGCCGGACCGCACCGAAAGTCCGGCGGAGCCGGTTGAACTGGCTGACTTGTCCGGATCGTTGCCGGAGTCTGAGGAACCAGCGATCTTTGTCCTGCCGACCCCCGAACCAGGTGAATTCGGCGACGGTATCCTGGAGCGGAAAGGCAACGAAGCGACGCGTAAGGAACTGGAGAGAGTCCGAGACTACTTCGAAAAGAAACTGGGTTGGAAGCACCTACGAGGTGGCCGATATAGTTCCCGTCACAAAGATGTGCTCCAGGGCAAAAAGAAGGCGGGTGACGAACTCAAGGAATTCCATATCCCAGGCCACTTCGGCAGCCTCAAGGGTGGACGTTTCTCCGATCTCAAGTTTGAGGTCGGTGAAGGGCGATACGTTCACGTTCAAACAGTGGACGTCGACAAAAATGGCAAACCCACGCAGAAAGAACTGGATGCTGCGGAATCCATTCGTCGGGCGACGGGCGACACCGTGTTGTTGATTCCGAAGGGCGCACAACTGGACCGGCTCCGATAGTTTAAGAAAGCACGGATCATGTCTATTATGAAGCATGGGGTATCGTGAGCGCCGCGAAACACACTTCAGAAGCAAGTCCGTCGTTTTGACGGCGCGGGACGAACTCGCGTTTCGCCGCGTGTTGCGCGAGTTCGATCCCGACGTGCGATTTTCCGGCAGCGGCTCCGGGCCGCCTCGCATATATACGGAAAGATTGGAGGGGATCGCGTTCGGGACTGTCGACGAGGTATTTATCGAAGTCGATCCGCCGGCGGAAATCCGATGGCCGCGTGCCAGGCTGGACCCGGTGTTTGGATTGCGTGAGCCCCGGGTAAGTATGGAACTGCAACGGTCATTTTGGAATTGGCCGGACCCGACGAAGAAATGGGCGTTCGACCTGCCGTTGTTGGATTGGGGGTCGGTTGTCGTGGGATATCCGAACGGCGATGATGAATTCAAACGTTTCGCCGGGAAGCTTCTGCGGCTGGTCGACAAGATCACCTGGAAGCGGCAAGGTTTCGGTCTCGACGCCTGCCGCTGGTCGCAGGCCGGCGGCACGGTGCGGCGCGGTCTCGGGTCGGGTATCCTGATCGATCCCGCCGAAAAGATCGACCTCAACAAATACTACGACGACAGCCTTTGGGATGACGGATTGACGGGCGACGCGGCCGGTTGGCGGGACTGAATGCCGATCTGTGTTTCCGGGGAACTATTCCCGTCGTTGCATAACGCCGCCTGACGGACTGTCGCCGCGCGGCCCGGTTATGCCGTCAAAGCCCCGTCGGCATTGACATGGCGCGCCGTCGGGGTGATCCTGTTACTTCACCGTGCATTGCCAGCCAACCTGCGGCGCCCAGCGGCAATTTCAATCCGCAAACCGCCCGAAAGAACAACGTTAACCGGAGACATCCTAATGTTAGAACAACCGAATGAATGTGCCGGCCGGGAGGGCATTGCGCGTCTTCTCGCGCCGGAATCGATTGCCATCGTCGGCGTCTCGCAGGATTTCAACAAGCTCAACGGCCGGCCGATGAAGTTCCTGCTCGAGAAGGGCTACGAAGGAAAGATCTATCCGGTCAATCCGAAGTACCAGGAGGTCGGCGGCTGGCCGTGCTTTGCCTCGATCGACGCGCTGCCCGACGACGTAGACCTCGGCATCGTCGCGGTGCCGGCGCGCATGGTCGTCGAGACCCTGGAAGCGTTCGGCAAGAAAGGCGTGCCGGCGGCCATCGTCTTCAGTTCCGGTTTCGGCGAAATGGGCGAGGAGGGGCGCGCGCTCGAGCAGCAAGCGGTGGAAACCGCGGCGCGTTACGGGGTTCGTCTCTGCGGCCCCAACACGCTCGGCCTGATCAACGCGTTCGAGAATGTCTACGCGACCTTCACGCAGTACGGCATGGGCGAGACGCGCCCCGGGCCGGTCGGCTTCGTCACCCAGTCCGGCGCCTTCGGTACGGCGATCGCTGCACTGGCGCGGCGCCGCGAAATGGGGCTCGGCTACTTCGTCAACACCGGCAACGAATCCGACGTCACCTTTGCCGACGTCATGGCCAACGTGATCGTCGATCCGCGGATCAACGTCGGCGCCGGTTACATCGAGGGGCTGAAGGACGGTGCCGGGTTCATAAAGGTGGCGGAGACGGCGATGGCCGAGGAAAAGCCGCTGGTCGTCACCAAGGTCGGACGCACGTCGTCCGGGGCCCGCGCCGCGTCGTCGCATACCGGCTCGCTCGCCGGCGAGGACATCGTGTTCGAGGGTATCGTCCGTCAATTCGGCGTTACCCGGGCACGCAACGAGGAACACATGCTCGACGTCGTCGACATGTTCTCGTCGACCTCGATCCCGGACGGGCCGGGCGTGGCCATCGTCACGCAATCCGGCGGCGCCGGTGTGCTGATGAGCGACCGTGCCGAGGAACTCGGCCTCAAGGTGCCGACACTTGCGCCGGACACCATCACCCGGCTCAGGGACGTCCTGCCGGCCTTCGCGGCCACCAGCAACCCGGTCGACGTGACGGCACAGTTCATCGCCGACCCGTCGATGCTCAAGGAAAGCGTGAAGGCGGTTCTCGACGACCCGGGCGTCGATATCGCCGCGATCTGGTTCCAGTTGATGGACGGTTTCGTGGAGCCGCTGACGCAGACCTTCCGCGAAATCAAGGCGGAGACGACCAAGCCGTTCGTTGTCAGTTGGGTGGCAGGTCCGGACGAGGGCATCTCGGCGTTACGCGATCTCGGTATCTGCGTGCTGCGCGGCGGCGAGCCGGTCATCGACGCCATTGCCGAGCTGGTCGCCTGGGGCGATGCGCGCAAGCGCTGGCAGGCCGATGCCGGCGCGCGCGCCGCGATCCGTCTGCCCGAAGTCAAACTGCCGGAAACGGTCGGTGCCGTGCCGAGCGTCGACGCGGCGGAAATCCTGACCGGCGCCGGCGTGCCGCTCGCCAAGGTCGAACTGGCGGGCGATGCCGAGGCCGCCGTCGCCGCCGCGGCGCGGATCGGTTACCCGGTGGCGATGAAGATCGAATCCGCCGACATCCTGCACAAGACCGAAGCCGGCGGGGTCGAACTCGGCCTCGCGGATGCCGACGCGGTGCGCGCCGCTTTCGCCCGGCTTACCGAAAATGCTGTGGCCTACGACCCGAACGCGCGCATCGACGGCGTCGTCGTGCAGGAGATCCGCGACGGCAGCGTCGAGATCGTGATCGGACTGCGCGAGGACCCGGTGTTCGGTATGGTGCTGATGGTCGGCCTCGGCGGTATCCTGGTCGAGGTCAACAGGGACGTGGTGTTCCATCGCGCGCCGGTGACCGAGGATCAGGCGCTGGGCATGCTGGAGCGGCTTCAGGGCAAGGCGTTGCTCGACGGCGTCCGTGGACGCCCGGGCGTCGACAAGGAAAAGCTGGCGGCGATGATCGCCGCGGTGTCCCGCTTCGGCGCCGCCGCCGAAGGCGCGCTTGCCGAACTGGACCTCAACCCGGCACTGGCCGGTCCCGACGGCGCGGTCGCCGTGGACTGGCTGATGGTCAGGAAATGACGGGATGAGCGGGCGGCGCTCAGCCGCCGCTCTTTCCTTCGCGCGCCGCCTTCGCCCGGGCGAAGATATCGGCCGCCTTGTCGATCCGCCCCGACGCCATGAGCAGGGCATTGAGCTGCTTGGAGACGGTCAGCGCCTCGCCGAGCGGCATCGTCGAGACGGCGCGCAGGGTTTCCTTGGTCAGGCGCACGGCGACCGGTTCGAGGTCGACCAGGCCCTGCACGAATTCCGCCGCCAGTGCTTCGAGTTCGTCCGGGCCGTCGGCAAGACGGTTGATCAGACCCATCTCGTGAAGCCGTTCGGCCGGGAACGTGTCGGCGGACAGCAAGAGTTCCAGCGCCTGGCGCGGTCCCGCGAGGTGGCTTAGCAGCGACGTGTTGACCGCCGCCGGAAAGCCGCCGCGCATTTCCAGGGCGCCGAACTTCGCCTCCTTCTCGGCAAGAACGAAGTCGCAGCCCATGGCGAGTGTGAAGCCGCCGGCGACGGCGTGGCCGCGCACCACGGCGACCGACGGGCAGCTCAGCGTGCGCAGTGCTTCGAAGATCGCCTGATAGGCGTCGTCGTCGGCGAGCACGTCTTCCAGTTCCGCTTCCCGGCCCTTGCCGGCGCCGAGATCGCGGCCGGCGCAGAACGTATCGCCGGCGCCGGTGATTACCAGGCAACGGCACGACGCATCGGCGGCGGCGGCATGTATACCTTCGACGAGGGCGGGAATCATCTCCCAGTTCAGCGCGTTGCGCTTGTCGGGCCGGTTGAGCACGAGCCGGCGAACGGGCCCGGCGGTTTCGTTTCTGATCATGCCGCCGGGCCCCACGCTGGCGAGGCGTTTGCAGGTGTCGGGTATCGTTTCAATCTTTTACTCCACTTTGTCGCGGCGCCAGTTGCGTCGGACGATGAAGAATATAGACAGGATCGTCAGGCCCCAGAAAATCCACGTGATCTCGTTGCGTACGAAGATGTCCAGGCTGCCGCGCGACAGCAGCAGCGACTGGCGGAAGTTGTCCTCCAGCATCGGCCCCAGAATGAAGGCGATCAGGAACGGTGCACTCGGGATGTCGAAGCGCAGCATTATGAAGCCGACGACCCCCATCACCATCATCACCAGGATGTCGAAGAACGAATGGTTGATGGCGTAGGCACCGAAGATGCAAAGCACCAGCACGACCGGGAACAGCACCGAATACGGAATCGACGCGATACGCCGGAAAACGCGGATCGCCGCCTTGCCGATGATGAACAGGAACACCGAACTCAGCGCGATACCCATGAAAAGGGCGTAGATCAGGTCGATGTTCTGCTGGAACAGCAGCGGGCCCGGCCGCAGGCCGTGGATCATGAAGGCGCCGAGAATGACGGCGGTGATCACGTCGCCGGGAATGCCGAGGGCGAGCAGCGGGATCATGGTGGCGCCGGCGACGCCGTTGTTGCCGGCTTCCGCGGCGGCCACGCCTTCGACCTCGCCCTTGCCGAAATTCTTGCCGTTGGGTGAGGTGCGTTTCGCCTCGGAATAGGACATGTACGCCGCCGGTGCGCCGCCGATGCCGGGGATCGCCCCCATGACGACACCGATCGCACTGCCCCGGCAGATCGATTTGAAACTGCGTTTGAAGTCGAGCCAGCTCGCGCGGCTCTTTCCGGGATCGATGACCGTCTCGTCGCCGCTGCCGCTGTGGGCGTAGTAGTCGATGATCTCCGGAAGCGCGAAAAGCCCGATCAGCAGGGGGATGAAACTCAATCCCGCCATCAGGTCGGGACTGTCGAACACGAACCGATTGGTGCCGTAGACCAGATCGAGGCCGACGGTCGCCAGGATCAGCCCGAGACAGGCGGAGATCAGCCCCCGCGACAACCGTTCGCCGGAAACCCCGGCGATGATCGTCAGCGAGAACGCGATCAGGGTAAAGTACTCCGGCGGACCGAAACGCTGTGCCAGCATCGCCAGCGCGCCGGCGAACACGATCAGGGCGAGGTTGGACACCAGGTCGGCGAAACACGAGGCGTAAAGCGCAATGTCGAGCGCGCGGCCGGCCTCGCCTTTGCGCGCCAGCGGATAGCCGTCGAGAATGGTGCACGAGGCCGCCGGTGTGCCGGGCGCCTTCACCAGGATCGCCGGTATCGAACCGCCGTAGACGCCCCCCTTGTAGACGCCAAGCAGCAGCAGGATCCCGGTCACCGGCGGCAGCGTGAACGTGAACGGCAAGGTCAGGGCGACGCCCATGGTCGACGTCATGCCGGGAATGGCGCCGACCAGCACGCCGATGGCGACGCCGCCGGCGAGCGCGATGATATTGTTCAGGTTGGCGAAAAGAGCGAGTGCCGCTCCGAGATCTTCCAGCATCCGGGTGGTCCTACATGATCAGGTCTTCGAAGATGCCAAGCGGCATTGGTGAGTTTGCGACTTTGAGAAAGAAAAGATAGAGGGCGACCGGCAATCCGATCGACACCGGAACAAGCACCGCGAGACGACGTTCGCCGTGCAGCGCCATATAGAATGCCAGCGCCGCCATCGACGGCACGACAATGCCGCCCCAGGTCATTACCCATGTGAGCACGAACAGCATCACCGTGGCGACGGCGATTTTCAGCGTGCCGAGCGGGCTGGTGTGCTGCCGCTCGCCGCCGATTCCGGTTTCGCGGTAGACCTTTATGTCGCGAAGCCCCTGGAAAATGAGCAACACGCTGAGACCGATCATGGCGATGATGATCAAGCGGGGCCAGAATGCGGGCGCCAGTGCAATGTTGCCGACACTGCCCGGCGAATCGATTCCGACCGGGATCAGCCAAAACAGCACGAACAGTGACAACACCAGCAACGCTATGCCGAACACGGCGTCCTTATAAGCCGCTTTCATGAAGCGTCCTCCTCGAACGAAATGGAGTGGGCCGGACACCGCAACGGGTGCCCGGCCACATCCGGGACAATATACAGGTGCTTATTTAATCCGCATATCGAGGCGTTCGACCAGACTTGAGAACGTGTCATACTGCTTGGTCACGAAGGCCTTCGCTTCCTTCGGGCCGAGCACGCGCGGCACCGAGCCGAGCCGGGTGGTGAAGCGGTTCCAGCTCTTGTCTTCCTTCACCTTCTTCATCGTTTCCGCCCAGGTGTCGACGACTTCCTGCGGCAGGTCCGGCGGACCGACGACACCGCTCCATCCGACGAGCACTTCAAGCGCCGGATAGCCCAGTTCCGCGACCGTCGGCGCGTCGGGGACGTCCGACAGACGCTCCGGCGTGGTCACCATCAGGGGGCGCAGCTTGCCGCCCTGGATGTGGCCGACCAGAGCCGAGGAGTTGGTGCAGACGAAATCGACCTGGCCGGTCGCCGCTGCCGTGGCCGCGTTGCCGCCGCCCTTGAACGGCACGTGGATCGCCGCCTTGTTCGGCTTGTCGATACCGATCTCGTCCATCACCATGACGGCGGCCACCTGCAGCAGGGTGCCGACGCCCGCGGAACTGTAGCTCAGCGCACCGGGATCGGCCTGGATGGCTTTCTTCAGTTCATCCAGGGACTTGTACGGCTTCTCGGTCGACGTGGCGCAGATCACCGGGTTGACCTCGAGCAGGCCGAGGTAGGTGAACTTGTCGTACTCGTACGGGATGTTCGACTTCATCGCCGGCGACACGGTGTGCGAACCGATGCGCGCCAGCAAAAGCGTGTAGCCGTCGTTTTTCGCGTTGTACACGTACGTCGAACCGGTGACGCCGCCGGCGCCGGTGCGGTTGATCACGAGTACCGGTTGTTCGAGGTATGTCGGTGCCACGCTCGCGAGGGTCCGCGAAGCCAGGTCCGAGGCGCCGCCCGGACCGTAAGGCGCGACCAGGGTAATCGACTTGGTCGGGTATTCGGCGAGGGCGCCCGAGGTGCCGGCGGCCAGCGCCAGCGGCACCGCAAGCAGGCCCAGTGTTTTCTTTATTGCGTTCCTTAGTTGCATGTTTATCGCTCCCAATTGGTTTCGAAAGTTGCTTCGGCCGGTTGATCCGGCTCGTCTTGTTGGCGGGCGTGATTAGGACCCGCGCGGAACGCCGGCGTTAGTTCTCTGCCGTCGGTTTGCGTCCCGGATACAAATCGATTTCGAACTTCACGAGGTCGCCGCGGTAGGCGACTTCGTTGAGATAAATAATGATGCCGTCGGCGTCGGTGATGATGCGGCGGACTTCCCCCATGGGCGTGCCGACCGGAATGTTGAGCCGCGTCGCCGTGTCCAGGTCGGCCTGACCGATCGTCAGCACCTGACGGCAGTGCGTAATTTCCATGCCCGGCAGCGCCTCGATTACCGGAATGATCGTCTCCGTCTCGAACCTCTTGGATGCGCGGGCGTACAATTCGGATTCCAGATAGGCATGCGTGACCAGGCTGGGCCGGCCATCCACCGTGTTGACGCGCTTCAAATAGCGATACGAGGCCGCGAGCGTGCCCTCGCCCGGGGTCGTCGCGGGCAAAACCTCGGCGTCACGGGATTCGATGAGTTGCGGTGTGCTCTTGGTTATCATCTGCAGCAGCGACGGCCAGTCGAGCCCGACGGAAAATGTCGGCGGTGCGGAAATCTGGTCGCTGACGAACGTGCCCCGGCCCTGTTGGCGGGATACGAGACCTTCCTGTTCGAGGATCGCGACGGCCTGGCGGACGGTGACGTTGGCGACGCCGAACTGCTCGGCGAGGCTGGCGAGCGCGGGCAACTGTACGCCGGGCGCCCATTCGCCGGACTGCACACGCCGGCGCATCAGATTGGCAACGTGCAGATAGAGCTTGCCGGGGCTCTTCTTAAGGACGTTGCTGTCCATTCCGTTGTCTCCCACCCCTCGATCTTATCGGTGCCCTGTTCTTTAGTGAGGGCTTGAGCAGCGGCGCGGCGGTTGTTCGGAAGCAATCTTCCCCACGATAACCCCAACGCGGCATCCCAATAAATCTTGTCATTCGGTCATCCTAACATTAGTATCTTTCGTGGTCCATAGAGAATATCGCCGTTGGCTGAAGGCGCAAAAGGACATGCGCCGGCGGTCGACGAGAAGAAGTTTCTGGGGATGGGAGGAAACGGAATGAGCGACCTCGTGCAGGTCGAGAGGCCCTCGGATGGGGTGGTCTTGCTGCGCCTCAACCGGCCGGATGCGCTGAACGCGCTCAACACACCATTACGTCATGTTCTGACCGACCTGTTCCGGGAACTCTCGGTCGAGGAGGACGTGCGCTGCATCGTCATCACTGGCAACGGCAAGGCGTTCATGGCAGGCGCCGATATCAAGGAAATGTCCACCAAGGGCACCGCCGACGTGACGAAAATGAACGTGCGGCGGATGTGGGCCGTCATCGCCGAATGCCCGAAGCCCGTCATCGCCGCGGTCAACGGCGTCGCCCTCGGCGGCGGCTGCGAGCTTGCGATGCATGCGGACATTATCGTCGCCGCGGAGAGCGCGCGCTTCGGCCAGCCGGAAATCCGCGTCGGCATCATGCCGGGCGGCGGCGGCACGCAGCGTTTGCTCCGTGCCGTCGGCAAGTTCAAGACCATGAAAATGGTGCTGACCGGCGAACCCGTCGATGGCCGCGCGGCCTATGACATGGGGCTCGCCAGCGAGGTCGTCGCCGACGACCGGGTATTGCCGCGGGCCCTCGAACTCGCCGACACCATTGCCGCGTTGCCGCCATTGGCGGCGCGCCGGATCAAGGAGGTCGTGCTGGCCGGCCATGACACGTCGCTCGCGGCCGGACTGATGCTGGAGCGCCGCACCTTCGACACCCTGTTCGACACGGAAGATCAGGCCGAGGGCATGCAGGCCTTTATCGAAAAGCGCAAACCCAAGTTCAAGGGAGGATGAGATAAATCGTGACGCGTGACGCCAAAAAACAGGATCTCGTTGTCGGCATCGTCGGTGCCGGCGCCATGGGGCGGGGGATTGCCCAGGTCGCGGCCACCGGCGGTTGCCGGGTGCTGCTGTTCGACGCCAAGGACGGCGCCGCCGGGGAGGCCCGGGAGTTCATCCAGGGGATGCTCAAGCGCGCCGTCGAAAAAGGGCGGATGGAGCAGGCGGACGCTGACGGTGCGATGAACCGGATCGAGGTGATCGGCGGCATCGCGGATCTCGCGCCCGCCGACGCCGTCGTCGAGGCGATCATCGAAGACATGGACATCAAGCGCACGGTGTTCGCCGAGATCGAACAGGCGATCGCCGATGATGCGGTCCTGGCGAGCAACACCTCCTCGCTTTCGGTGACGCGTATTGCCGCCGCCTGCGAAAAACCGGAACGGGTGGCCGGTTTCCATTTCTTCAATCCGGTGCCGCTGATGCCGCTGGTCGAGGTGATCAGCGGGGTCAAGACCGACCCGTGGGTCGCCGATTTCCTGATGGAACTCGGCGAACGCATGGGGCGTCAGCCGGTCCGTGTCGCCGATGCGCCGGGCTTTCTCGTCAACCAGGTCGGCCGCGGCTACACCATCGAGGCGGCCCATCTGGCGAGCGAGGGCGTGGCGGCGTTCGAGGACGTCGACCGCATCATGCGCGACGCCGCGGGGTTCCGCATGGGGCCGTTCGAACTCCTGGACCTGACCGCGCTCGACGTGACCCACCCGGCGACCGTCGAGATTTACCGGCAGTACTTCGACGAGCCGCGCTACCGGCCGTCGACGTTGATGGACAATCGCCTGCAGGCGGGCCTGCTCGGCCGCAAGGTCGGGCAAGGCTTCTATGCTTACGCGGACGGCAAGCAGGCGGCGCCGGAAGAGGCCGCGCCGCCAACCTTCGACGGTGGGAAATTCTGGATCGACGCGAGCCTTGAAGACGCTCATCAGGCGCTCAAGGGGATTGTCGAGGCCGCCGGCGGAGACGTCGACGGGGGTGCCGAACCGGCTGCGGATTCGGTGATCCTGCTGACGCCGCTCGGCGACGACGCGACGGCAAGCGCGGTCGAGCGGGGCTTCGATGAAACCCGTACGCTCGCCGTCGATGCGCTGCTCGGGTTCGACAAGCGGCGCACGCTGATGAAGACTCCGGTCACCGACGAGGATGCGGCGCGCAAGGCCCATGCCGTGCTTGCCGCCGACGGCACGCCCGTCAGCGTCATCCGCGACAGCGCCGGCTTCGTCGCGCAGCGTATCATTGCGATGATCGCCAATATCGGTGCCTCGGTGGCGCAGCAGGGCATTGCCGCGCCCGACGACATCGACCGTGCGGTCAAGCTCGGTCTTGCCTATCCGCACGGGCCGCTCGGTTTTGCCGACACGGTCGGCCCGGCCCGGTTGCTCGCGGTGCTCGAAGGCATTCACCGGTGCACCGGCGATCCGCGCTATCGACCGAATCCGTGGCTGAGGCGGCGGGCGCAGCTCGGCGTTTCCGCCCTTACGCCGGAAGCCTGAACAGAACACATACCCAAGGAGAGATTGACCCCATGTTGGATGCATACATTTACGACGGCCTTCGCAGCCCCTTCGGCCGTTCCGGCGGCGCGCTCGCGGCCGTGCGCCCGGACGATCTGCTGGCCGACGTGCTGCAGCCGCTGATGGATCGTTCGCCGTTCAAGAAGGAGACCGTCGACGATGTGATCGTCGGCTGCGCCAACCAGGCCGGTGAAGACAGCCGCTGCGTCGCCCGCCACGCCTTGCTGCGCGCCGGTTTCCCGGTCGACGTGCCGGGCACGGTGATCCAGCGCAACTGCGGCAGCGGCCTGGGTGCCCTGATTTCGGCGGCGCATGCCATTACCTGCGGCG
Source organism: Rhodospirillales bacterium (assembly GCA_051117645.1). GTDB lineage: Bacteria > Pseudomonadota > Alphaproteobacteria > Rhodospirillales > Casp-alpha2 > UBA4479. The sequence continues at coordinate 14,365 of JBNPEI010000014.1, read as the reverse complement.
AGGCCGACGTCATCGTCTCCGGCGGCGTCGAAAGCATGAGCCGCTCGCCGTTCGTGATCGGCAAGTCCGAACGGGCCTTCGACCGCAGCCTGACGTGGTACGATTCCGCTGTCGGCGCGCGCTTCCCGAATCCCAAGATCGAAGAAGAATTCGGCGACGACAGCATGCCGAAAACCGCCGACAACCTTGCCGAGGACTACCAGCTCACGCGCGAGCAGTGCGACGCCTTCGCCCTGCGTTCGCAGCAAGGCTGGGGCAAGGCGCAGGAAAACGGCTTCTTCGCCGGCGAGGTGACACCGATCACCGTGCCGGGCGGCCGCAAGAAACCCGATGTTACGGTCGAGGTCGACGAACATCCGCGGCCGCAGACCGACAGTGACGGCCTGGCCAAGCTGCGCGCACTCAACAAGGACGGCGTGACCACCGCCGGCAATGCCTCGGGCCTCAACGACGGTGCGGTGGCGATGACCGTGGCGAGCCGTGCCGCCGGCGAGAAGGCGGGCGCAAAACCGGTTGCGCGCGTTCTCGCCAGTGCCGTTGCCGGTGTGCCGCCCCGGACCATGGGCTTCGGGCCGGTCCCGGCGTCGCAGAAAGCGCTCGAGCGCGCCGGTCTGACGCTCAAGGACATGGACGTCATCGAGATCAACGAAGCCTTCGCCGCGCAGGTCCTGGCCTGCCTCAAGGGCCTCGACGTTGCGTTCGACGATAGCCGCGTCAATCCGAACGGCGGTGCCATCGCGCTCGGTCATCCGCTCGGTGCGTCCGGACCGCGGCTGGTGCTGACGGCTCTTAACCAGCTCAAGCAGAGCGGCGGACGCTATGCGCTCGCCAGCATGTGCGTGGGTGTCGGGCAGGGGATCGCCGTCGTCCTCGAAGCGGTGTAACCCGCGTGGCCGACAGCAAGGGTAATTTCGACTGGCGTGATCCGCTGCTCTTCGACGATCTTCTCGACGAGGAAGAGCGGCTGATTCAGGACAGCGCCCGGCAGTTCGCGCAGGATCGGCTGATGCCGTTGATCCTCGACTGGCACCGGCATGAGAAATTCGATCCGGCGATCATGCGCGCGTTCGGTGAGATGGGGTTCCTGGGGATGACCATCGACGGCTACGGCTGCGCCGGCGCCGGTTTCGTCGCTTATGGTCTTGTCGCGCGCGAACTTGAACGCGTCGACGCCGCTTTCCGCTCGGCCTGCGGCGTGCAGGGCGGGCTTGCGATGACCCCGATTTTCGAATTCGGCAACGAGGAACAGCGCGAGCGGTTCCTGCCGCCGATGGCGCGTGGCGAGCGTATCGGCTGCTTCGGACTGACCGAGGCCGACGCCGGATCCGATCCGGGGCGGATGCGAAGCCGCGCCAAACGCGTCGCCGGCGGCTATCGTCTCAGCGGCGCCAAGATGTGGATCACCCATGCGCCGATCGCGGACGTGTTCATCGTCTGGGCCAAGGACGACGACGGCACGGTGCGAGGATTCATTCTCGAAGCCGGCATGGACGGCCTGTCGACGTCGAAGATCGAGGGCAAGTTCTCGGTCCGGGCGTCCCCGACCGGCGAGATCGTGATGGACGACGTGTACGTGCCGGACGAAAACGTGCTCGACGGTGCCGAGGGGCTGGGCGCGCCGTTCCGGTGTCTGAACCGGGCACGTTTCGCGATCAGTTGGGGCGCGCTCGGCGCGGCGGAGTTCTGCTGGCAGGCGTCGCGCGACTATGTCATGGAGCGCGTGCAGTTCGGGCGGCCGCTCGCCGCCAACCAGCTTGTGCAGGCGAAGCTCGCCGATATGCAGACCGACATCGCGCTGGCGCTGCACGCGACGTTGCGCGTCAGTCGCCTGCAGGACGCGGGCAAGGCGACGCCCGAGATGATCTCACTGATCAAGCGCAACTCGGCGCGCAAGGCGCTGGAGATCTGCCGGCAGGCGCGCGACATGCACGGCGGCAACGGCATTTCCGACGAGTATCACGTGGTCCGTCACATGATGAACCTCGAGGTCGAGAACACCCTCGAGGGGACCTATGACATCCACTCCCTGGTTTTGGGTGCGGCACAGACCGGCATTCGCGCGTTCTCGGGCTGACGGGGCGGCGACGCGATATCAATCTCGATGTGAATAACGCCTGCCGGGACGCCGGGGACGTATACTGTCGTTTCGGGAGGGAGATTATGGCGGTGGGTGCAGTCTGGTGCGAACCCGTCTCCGCTTTTTCCCTGATTTTGAGGGAAAATACAGGGAAGTTCCCAGGGGTTAAGGTGCTATCCGGCTGACAGATGCCTAATAGGCACGGGAATTCGGCTGTGCCCAGGCAAACCCCCTGATTCGAAAACAGGGAAAACTTATCGGGTAACAAGCAAGCTAAAGAGTGGAGGCAGGGGGCATTTTCATGACTGCAAACCCTATCCGCTATTCAGATCGTTCCTATCTCTTGCAATATCGGGGGCGTCCATACATGACAATGCCGCCGGGGCTATTCGATTTTACAGCTTTTGAGGGCTTTCGTTTCCGCGACAAAGGCGTCATTCAAACCGCTCCCCGCCTCGATCATTTGGCCGAGCGTTTGCGTGAAATGGACCATGGGAATGCCATCGATCATCGCATGGTCGATAGCGACAGAGACGGCCAGCATCCGCCGGGCCTCTCCACCCGTGGGAGATGCCTGCGCGTAGACCCCCCCCAACGCAACGGTGCATGTATGGACATTTGGCGGTAACGCATGGTAGCGCCATCCGATACCCTGACGATTGAGGCTGGTGAGTCCAATATTTCCGTGGGTCTGTGTCTTCAATACCGGATTTCTGTTCAATACCCACGCTGCGATAGGATGCAAGAGTGCTGGCAGAGAAAGCAAACGTCTGACTTTGATTGCGTCTGTGTCTGGCAGCGCTTCCCCCCGCGTCGCCATTCGAAAAGTCCAGTTGAGTTTGGCCAGCGACATTTCCTGTGCGCGCCGCAACATGCATCCCACCGGAACTTCCGAACCATCCGCGACACGACGATCCATCAATGTGCCAAGATCAACGTCTTGAAACCGGATTATCCGTCGCCCCTGACGATATGTGAGTACTTCTGGATGTTTTGCCGCCGCCTGGGCGATGCAATATGCGACAAAGGCATTCAGGGATACAGCGATACCTGAGGCACGACCGCAACGACGCATGGCTGCCAGGGTATCGGTGACATCTGCTTCACCCATTCCATAAACCGTGTAGGGGCGATGTTGCCGGAGTATGTGAAGTACGAGATCCCGTTTCGAGGGCCACCGCTCTTCGGTAAAGCGCGCGGGTGACAATGTTCTAATCCTCTCTATTTCCGCTTTTTTACTCGATGCCGACCCACTGATAGGCTCGTTATTTTTTTATGTTATTGCGCATTATTGGCGCACGCAAAATGTTGTAAATACTTGAATTTCGTGGAAAGCCCGATACGGTCGCAATGCCTTCGACGTTTTATGGTCCGATTAAGTAAGAATGCTAACGTTCTTCAAATTCATTGCCCACAACCGACATTTTTCTGCGATGGTTGCCCTCGTTATCGTGATTTACGGGGCTTTGGCATTAAACAATGCGACCGTAAGTCGTGATCCCGACTATGCGATCCCCGTCGTCTCGGTCACTTTATTTCTGCCGGGGGCATCGCCGAGCGAAATCGAACGGACGGTCATCTATCCGATCGAGGAAGAGCTGCGCTCCGTCGCCGATCTTGATCGTATCGACTCCCATATTGAACACGGGAACGCGCGTATCCGCGCCGAGTTTCGGTTTGGTGTAGATATATCCGTAAAGCGTCAGGACATGGAATCCGCGATTAACGGAATCCGCTACAAACTGCCTGACGAGCTTGAGTACAGCCTCAAGGCGGTACGCGTTTCCGACTTTCAGGCGTCATATATGCTCGCTTTAAGCGGTGACGGGAACGACCCGGCATCCGCGTTTCGTGAAGCCCGCTTGGTCGAGGCCCGGTTGCAGTCCCTACCTGAACTGAAAAGCGTAGAAATTCTAAAGGCCGATGAAGAAATTGCGATCGTCGTGAACCTCGAAAAGGTGCGGCAGCTCGGTATTTCGCTTTCCCACATATCTTCAGAGATCGAAAGCGCGAACACCAATCTTCCCGGACGCCGCGTGACAGTGGATGATCGTTACTATCGGCTGTTGCCACCCGAAAGCAGCCTTGATGCGGCAATCGACCTGGATAGTATCCTTTTACGTTCCGAAAGCAGTATCGCTTGGCGTCTAAGCGATGTTGCGAAGATAGAGAGAACGCCGGAGGAACAACCGGTTCTGGTTCGCGCCGATGGCGAACCGGTGACCTTGATCAAGGCAACCGCAAATCCAGACATCAACATCTTCCAAGTCAATGCAAAACTCAAAGATACATTGTCCACTCTTGAGCAACGGCTTCCCAACGACGTTAAGCTCGATGTCGTCTACGATCAAAGCCAGGAAGTTTGGCGGCTCATCAAAGGACTGATTGATTCATTCATACTCACGATCGTTGTCCTCTTCGTGGTCTTCTATTTTACCGTCGAAGCTCGATCGACGTTGATCATCCTAGCGCTTCTGCCGTTGAGCTTTCTCGCTTCGATGTCAGTGTTGTCCTTCACGGATTACGGCGTGCAACAGGTTTCGATGGCCGGGTTCATTATCGCGCTTGGTATGATCGTCGATAACGGGATTGTAGTAACGGAAAACTCGTTCTTGAACGAGCGTTACGGCAAAATGTCGCGCAGTGATGCGGCCGTGCAGGGGGCGGGCAGCGCCTTCTCACCACTGTTGTCGTCTACGCTGACAACGATGGTCGCTTTCGCGCCGATTTTCTTTCTGACATCCCCATCGGGTCTTTATCTCCGCAGCCTTTCTGCGACGATTTGGATAAACCTCCTTTGTTCGCTGTTCGTCGCCTGCACGGTTATCGTCTTACTGCTGGCGGCATTCGGCACAATGGATCGGGTGCGTTGGCTCCCTGCACCTAAAAGCCTGTTGACGCGATTGATACCGTTTCGTGACCGGCAGTTTCGTAATATTCTAGCTTGGGCAATAAAATATCGGCTGCTCGTCATCGGTATTTTTATCGCTGCTTTCATCGGTACTGGTTTCGTTGCGAGAGGTATTCCGGTGAAGCTGATGCCACCCAGTGACGATCCCTATCTGACGGTCAATGTTACGTTGCCGACGGATGCCGGGGCATCATTGCGCGAGCATGCTCTTCGGGAAATCGAAACGGTTCTTCGTGCACATGAAGGGGTCGAGAACGTGCTGTCGTTCAGTGGCATTGCGGCACCGACCGTCAACGTCGGTATGGACGCTACCGGGGATCCCGTGTTTCTGGTGCGCGTCGATTCACCCGTCGAAAGCCGTCTTTTGGAGCTTCGGGACAGAATTTCGGACAGCTTGGACCCACTACGTGTCCTTGGCGCTATATCGATTTCGCCGTTCGATCCGGCCCGCGCGGGGCCCAGGAAATCGGATTTCTCGCTCATTATCTCTGGTCCGGATCACGCCGACCTTGCCGACTATGCGCACGACATTAGGGACCGATTGCCCGCGGATCCAAACATGATCCGAATGTATAACCCCGCCGAGTTGGAGGATATTTCGGTCATTGTCGAGCTCGATCCGGAATTGATGGCGGCGCATGGGGTGACTCGGTCTGAGGTTGCGCCGGTGTTGCGGATGCTGTCATTTGGTCAAGAGGTTGGGCACCTTCGCGACCAAAAGGGCGACGAAACACCTATAAGGCTGAAAGTGGCACGCCCTCCCGAGGCGCCGTTTATTCCTGTGGATGGGGTGATCGTCTCGCGCGACGACGGCTCCCATTTGGCTCTTTCAGATATTACCAAGACGCGTCTGGACCGAACGCGAACGAAAATCGATCACCTTGATTTCAGACCGGTGGTCGAGGTCGAGTTTTGGCTGAAAAGCGGGGCGAAGGTCGGCGAATTCAGTCAGCGCGTTCTCGAAACTGTCAGTGACCGGGCACTGCCACCAGGTGCAGATATACGGCTCGGCGGTATGCTTCAAACGCGAACACAAGACTTCCAAGACCTTGGCAAGTTCGCATCTTTTTCGGCTCTGATCATATTCTCAATATTCGTGCTTCAATTCCGGTCGTTTACACAGCCGTTAATCGTTTTTTCCGCGATCCCTTTCTGCGCCATCGGCGCGTTACTGGCCATCGCCGTAAGCGGTCAGTACATGTCGTTCATCGCCGCCTTGGGGCTGGCTAGTCTCATGGGGATTGTCGTCAACGATTCTATTCTGTTGGTTGATGAGGCGAACGAGCTCGCGAAAGCCGAACCCGAGACACCTGTCGCTGATCTTGCAGTCGCAGCCGCGGTGAAGCGTTTCATGCCGGTCGTATTGACCTCGTTGACAACGACGCTCGGACTTCTTCCGGTCGCGATGGGAGAGAGCCCGTTCAAGGGCATGGCGACAGTCATTGCTGGTGGCCTTGCGTCGTCCACGTTGCTAATCTTGGTTCTGGTTCCCGTGCTTTACTCGCTACTGACGAGGCGCTGACGTTCGTAATGTATACCTTTGTGTTTGGATTTTTTGCGATAATCACGTCGATCTGGGGCGGCGGCGTGTATGCGGACGAACCCCAGGCCGTTCAGGTTATCGCTCAGCCCCTCAAAACCGGGACTGTTGTTAGCCGCTTTACCGCGCACGGGACCGTCGAGCCCAGTCCGCGAAAGCTATTTTTCCTCGAGCCCGGTTTCCTCAGAACGCTTCGCGTCTCGGAGGGGGATGCCGTCAAAAAAGGCGACGTCTTGGCGCAACTCGACGATCAGTTGATATCAACTTCGGTGGCGTTTGAACGCATTCGGCTGCGCGAGAGTGAAGCCGATCTTGAACGCTCCACAACACTTCAATCGAAAGGTGTCGTGCCGAAAACGACCTTGGATGATGCACGGGATACCGTTGACCGGGTTCGCCAGGAACTTGCCGAAACGATCATTCAGCAAGAACGGCATACTCTCCGAAGTCCCGTCGACGGCATAATTATTCGACGCTACGTTGACCATCCACAACCGATAACGACGGATACGGAGGTATTCGCCATTCGCGGTGAACAAGATGACTGGCTCGTTGAAGTCAATGTACCGCAACAGGCGGCAATCGGATTGCGACCAGGCGACGACGCGCTCATTTCGATTCCGGCTATTGGTGAAGATGCGCTCAAGGGCGTCGTCGATACCGTTGCTGGCGTACAAAGCGATCCTGACGGACTTTATCGCGTTCGGTTGCAGCTACTGGATGATTTGCCAAATCTTAAAGCAGGGCTGAGGGTCTCTGCGCGGCTGCCGCAGCCACAAGGCCTTCGTACGGGCCCGATCGTTCCGGTCAGCGCATTGCACGATATCGCCGACGGAAGGGCGGCGATTTACGTCGCCAAAGACATACCCGGCATTGCCGAGCGCCTGAGCGTGAAAATCGCCTCCATCGACGGCACGGATGCGGTGCTGGATGAAGATCTGAACAGCTACAATTGGGTCATCACGGGCGGGACCTACCGCGTGCAATCCGGTGACCCTGTTATGAAGTACGAATCCGGTGCCGAAGGCATTGATGCAAAATAGTCTGCTATGGGTTGCGATCACGGACACGCATCAGCGCTAAGGCCTTTAGCATCCAATCCGCGACGGGTGATGAACGTTCGCGTTTAGTCAGGTCAAGGTACCAACCGATGGCCTTTAGGATGGGTATGCGCCGAGTTTCAATGATCTCGACAAGGGTGCCATCCAAGTCTTCAACGTAAGCAAAACTGCCTGCCGCGTCTCCTATTTTGAAATCGTCGTTGCTTCGGATTGTTGTCGGATATCCGGCTTCGGAAAGGTTTTTAAGAACCCCATCCAAATCTACCACATCGAAACCGATATGTATGAAACCTTGATCGCCCCACTGGCGGTTGCCGAATATTTTCTGCGGCGTGCGATCAAGGCATTGAACCAGTTCCAGACGATTGATCCCGAAAAGTCGACCGAACGGCCCGCGTGGCGGCGAGTCGCGCTCCAGCAACAGGCGGCGGTATGCGCCGTCGCCACCAGGCAACGATTTAAAGTCCTCAAAATGGCCGGTATCATCAAAAATTACGCGCCGGAATCCGAGGCAATTTTGATAGAAATCGAGAGCGGCGTTGATATCGCGCACACCCATCATCGCGCCCGATACCCCGCCGCAATGAAAATTGCGGTTTCGAAACCATGAGTGGGTTTCAACGAACTGAAACACAAGACCAAGAGGGTCGATAACAGAGCCGATGGCTTCTCCTGAGGGGGCGACCGACGGGGCGGAAACCTCAAACCCGAGGCGTCTGCAATGGTCGAGGCTCTGCGCTGGCGATTCCGAGCCGAGACGCACGGCGTTTATGCCAAGGTCGCCTAACGCAGGTGCAAATGACGGCCGTTCACAAGGCCGGGACATTATCTGGCAAACTTCGATGCCCCCACCGCCCTTATCATTCAGCGCAATGACGGTATCGCGTACTAGCACTTTTCCGCCGGTATACCGCGTCATGTTGGGTGCTTCAGCTTGGTCCCTTAAGACGGGGACATCAAAGCCGAAAGCACGCCGATAAAGATGCCACGCCTGGTCAAGATCGGGAACGCCAATGCCGATATGCTGAATCCCGCTAATAAATGCGTGTTGTGAACGCGGTGCATCGAATGTCATCTCAGAGCCCCATTTTCCGCCGCACCAGTTTCTGAAAATACTTGCTCGGAAGGAGCCATTGCAGCGTGTTCATCAAGCGTGCGTTCTTGCCGACGACCCAGACGACGTCCGGATCTCTTGACCGGACAACCCGAAGAACCGTCTTGGCGACTTTTTCGGGCGACGTGCCCCCAGACATCGCCCTTGACCGGAATGCGCGCACTATCTGTACATCGTGAGCATTGACGGAATTTTCATCGACGAAAACTACCTGCGTTATGTCGGTATTTATGAAGGCCGGTTCGACGACGACCACCGTAATGTCCCGGGACTCCAATTCGTAGCGAAGCGCTAAGGTGAACGACTCGATCGCCCCCTTTATTCCGGCATATACGGCCACGAAAGGAACCGGGATACGAGCAGAAAGGGAGCCGATATTGACGATCTTGCCGCCCGGCACAATCTGCGGGATAAACGCCCGCGTAAGACGAACCACGCCTGTCCAATTGACTGCGATGAGCTGCTCGACCTCAGGCATCGGCGTCTCCGACAGGGGGCCAGCCATACTGAAGCCGGCGTTGTTGATGAGTAAATCGATCTGTCCGACTTCTGTCGCGCAACGATCGATGCTGGAGTTGTCCGCGAGGTCGAGGGTGATGAAGCGAATGCCGGCAGGGGGTGGCGCGAGGGCGCCCGGTTTGCGCGACGTGCCGATCACCTCATAACCCTCAGTCAACAAGGCTAAGGCAACAGCACGTCCGATACCGCGCGAGGCCCCGGTTACAAGAGCCCGACGTGGTCTGTCGCGATGGCGCTCCATCGTCATGGACAGCGGTTGTCCAGATATTGACTCAGCCGAGTAAACGCCGCCAACGTTCTATCGACATGATCGTAAGTGTGCGCGGCCGTCGGCGTCATGCGCAATAGGACGACACCTTTCGGCACCACCGGATAGGTAACGGCGGAGAGGAATATGCCTTCTTTCTCGCGCATAAAATGCACAATGTCCCGTGCGACACTCTCGTTGCCGGCATCAATGTGCACAGGTGTAATAACGGACGCTGTCGTGCCTATATTGAAACCCAGGTCCCGCAGTCCTTTTTGAAGTCGTGTTGCAATAGCCCATGCATGCCTGCGTCGTTCGGGTTCGGACAGTATGAGATCGAGAGCGCGATGAGCCGCTTCAACGTAAACTAAAGGAAGGCTCTTGGCGAAGATATGAGGCCTGGCGTTATAGCGAATGTAATCGATAACCGCAGCGTCGCCTGCTGTGACACCGCCGATCCCGACGAATGTCTTGGCAAACGTACCAAAATAAAGATCGATACCGTTTTGGCACCCCAGATGCTCGCCCGCGCCGGCCCCGGTATCACCCATGATTCCAAAACCGTGAGCATCATCGACAAATAAACGCGCGTTGTAGCGGTTCTTGAGCGCGATAACGTCACCAAGCGGCGCAACGTCGCCTGTCATACCGTAAACACCCTCGGTTACGATAAGGATGCCGCCACGGCGATCACGATTGGCAGTCCGAAGAACGTCTTCCAAGCTTTCTGGGTCGTTGTGCCGAAAGACGCGATACGGCCGGTCTCGGCTGACCAGATTTGCGCCGTCTACAATGCAGGCATGGCTCAAGCTGTCGATGATGATCTGATCCTGCTCGCCAACGAGCGATGCGATGGTGCCCATCACACCCATATAGCCGTAGTTAAAGACGATTGCCGCTTCCTTCGAAAGGTACGTCGCAAGTCGGGATTCCAGTTCCGTATGACGGTCGGTATTGCCCGTCAGCATCCGCGATCCCATCGGCGTCCACGCGCCGTGGGCCGCCAACGCCAACTGTGCCGCCTCTTGTATGCGTGGGTCGCCGACGAGACCGAGATAATTGTTAATAGACCAGACGATCTGCGGCTTTCCGTCGAACATCATTTCGGGGCCCGGTGTCCCGGTTAATACCGGCTGTGTGTAATATCGATCACCGGATTTGCGATACGCGCCGAAATAGCCGCCATCACCATGGCATTTTTCGAATAAATCCAGGTTATCGGAGTTCGTATCGCGCTCGCTTGAACGTGATGCCGGTCGTGACGGTCTGCCCCCAGCGCATAGACAGGAGAGGTCGGCAACGGTCATATCGACGAGGTTTTCAATGTTGCCAATTTCGACACCAAACCGTTTTTCAATTTCGAGACCCAATTCAATGGTGCTCATAGAGTCGAGTCCGAGTTCACTGAATTGTTGGTCCGACGTGATCGTCCCTGTGGGGCGTTGGATCACCCGTGCCAAAATCTCTTCTAACTCGGCGAGAATATTAGGGTGTGTGTCGGACGTGTCGCTCACATCCTGGGTGCATGCGATCTCGTTCAAGGCCAAAGATTGCATTTCACCAGCCATCAATCGCCGCCGATTTTCTCGACGTCTGATCTTTCCGCTCGACGTTCTCGAAAGGGTATGCTGGGGCAAAAGAACAACCGTTGGCGCGATTTCCAATGCTTGTGACAGAGTTTGGCGTATGGCGTTAAGCACCACGTTTACGTCGAGAGACCGGATTTGCCGACGGTGTATCTCTTGTAGAACAACGATTTTCTCTTCACCGTTCTCGTCAATGGAGAACGCGGCGGTGCCGTTTGGTATGCAATACGAATGGGCCGCAGCGCTGGTCGCTTCGATATCCTGTGGAAAAATATTCCGCCCCCGTAAAATTATAATGTCCTTGAGACGGCCCGTGATGAACAGTTGGTCATCGGAAACAAAGCCGAGATCGCCCGTCCTGAGATACGGCCCTAAGGATCCGTCTCCGGCATACGCTGCAAAAACCTCGTCGTCTTCATCGTGGCCACTCCAATACCCATTGGCGACACTTCTGCCTGAGAGCCATATTTCACCAATTTCACATGGCTCTTTTTCTTTGCATGTATCGGCATCGACGATCGTAATTCGCTGATCACCGACTACGTTCCCGCAGCTGACGATCTGGACCGTTTTCCCACTCTGATACTCATTATCGACAATGGCTTTACCGTTCTCCAACTCGGCCCTCGAAAACCGCGCAGCCTGCCATATCTCCCCCGGCGCGGGACCGCTCACGAGCAGGGTTGCCTCCGCAAGCCCATAGCATGGATAAAAGCTCTCGGAACGAAAACCGATAGGCGCGAACGTCTCAATAAACGATTCCATGGTCTCGACCCGTACCGGTTCGGCACCATTGAATGCCAAGCGCCATTGCGACAGATCAAGTCCCTCCGGCCATGCCATGGGTGCTTTGCGTACGCAATGATCGTAGATGAAATTCGGGCCGCCGCTGACGGTCGCGCCAAACCGAGAAATCGCCTCGAGCCAGATCATGGGCTCTCTGGCGACGTCTGCGGGCTTCAGAAGGTATGCGGGAATGCCAGCGACCAGTGGTTGCAGGATATTTCCAATCAGGCCCATGTCGTGATAGTGCGGCAACCAGCCGAGAACGATATCGTCCTCCGTCATCTGGAATGCCTTGCTAATCAGCATCTCGTTGTGGGCGAGATTTCCGTGGCTGACTGCGACGCCCTTTGGCCGGCCGGTGGATCCTGATGTGTATTGAAGAAACGCTATATCATCATTTCTGATACTGCCGGTGCTCAGCGGTACGTCGGCGCGCTCGTCAATAAGCATGTGGTCAGTCACGACCCAGGGAACGTCAAAAACATTCTTGCAAGTATCGCTATCATTTGGACGAAGCTCGGCGACCTTAGTTGTTGCCAAAACAATCGTCGGTTGCGCATCCTCGGCCACGGCGCGCATTCGCTCAAGGTCGCGGCTTTTCCTCATTTGCGGGCATGGCACGGCGATGATGCCCGCTTGTAAACACGCAAGGAACGCAACAATGAAATCGCATCCGGGCGGATAGACAAGCAATGCGCGCTCCCCCTTGTTGCAATGTGCCAAAAGCTGCCTGACGACGGCATCGACATGTTTAGCGAGCGACTTGTAATCGAGTTCCTCAAGGGGGGTGAGTTCGGCCGATAGAAATGAAAAGGCCAGGCGATCCGGTGATTGCGCAGCGCGTTCCCGCAGTATTTCAGGCAATACTTTCGGGTGGTCTGACGACACAAGGGCTTTGAAATTTGTCATTATTTTAAGCGCGATATCAATCGCAAAGGCAATTCGGTGCCCGGCTGCAAGGTCAGCCGCAAGGCCTCATTGATCATTGTGCCGGGTGGGTTTTCTAGCCGATACCGTTGTAAAATAGTTGTAAGAATAGCGATCTGTTCTTGATATGCGAAATAGTTCCCGATGCATGTTCGTCGCCCAAGACCAAATGGATAGTACGCATTGGTCGGCACTTCATGACGACGTTCCGGTAAAAACCGCGACGGATCAAACGTATCGGGACGGTCCCAAAGGTCCGGTGACCGATGCAGGCCGAAAAAGGAAATGATGATCGTGGATCCTTTCGGCAACGCATAGCCTGACAACTCATCATTATCGATGCTCTCGCGACCCACCTGCACGATCGGCGGATAAAGCCGCAACGTCTCTTCATATACGGCCGTTATCATGGGCAAAGACGGCAAGTCGTTCGCCGTGACCTGCCGGCCATTTAGAAGGTTGTCGATTTCCCGGCAACAGGCGTCGGTGACATCCGGGTTTCTCGCTAGCATAGCCAAAGTCCAAGCAAGCGCCGTCGCCGACGTCTCAAAGCCGGCGACGAAAAGGGTCGCGGTCTCGTCATACACTTCCAAGTCGGTCAGTTCCTCGTCACCGACATATTTGTCGATCATGCCGCCGGGAGTGGGGGCGCCGGTGCGGATTGCTTTCCGCCGCTGTGCGACCTCCGTTAGCAATGTGTCTTTTAACGCTTTGGAGACCCTTTTGATCGTTCGGTTCGTCGGTGTCGGCAACCAAAGCGGCAGGGCTGCACCATTGTTACGGCGTCCGACCGCCGCCATTCCCTGCATCAGGTTTTTCTGGAGTTGAGCCGAGTAATTCAGAGTGAGGTCGTACCCAAGCAAAGCACGAGCCATGGCGCGGAGCGCGATGGCTCGCATTTCCGGAATGACGTCAATGATGCCGTCTGTATCTTGTAAATTGGGCCAGTGCTTCAATGTGGCTTCACACTCTTCCGCCGCTATCTTAACGACGGGTTGCAAGGATGCGCGCTTGAACGACCGCTGAACCTTACGCCGATGTTGGCGCCATGTATCGCCACTCGACGCAAGCAAACCCTCGCCGGTAATGACGTTCCGATAATGAAAGCTCTTGATGTAGCCATCGACGTTGTCGACAAGGATGCGTTGCGCGTCTTCGGGACGGACCGTTGCATAGACGACGCGATTAAAAATCCGGAACCGCACGATGCCGCCGTAACGCGCTGCGATGCGCGCTATGAATCGATGAATATGAGGGAAAAGTTCACGGGCGCTGCCCATAAACCAATGGCCAGCATGAACAGGAATTTGATCGAACATTACTTTTGATCGCACCCTGCCCAGAGAAGGTCAACGCCGCTGCGGAACTTCCAATTCATGACGTCCGTATAACTATAAAAAAGTTGTGCCTGCAAGACACTCTAGAGTGGTAAATTTTATCACCTGCAATTATATTGGCTAGAGGTGCCTTTGGCATTGTCATGTATGGACGCCCCCGATTTTGCAAGGGGATGATTAGATTTGATTGGCGTTCAAGGTTTGCAGTCATGTATCCGGCCTGTTGACGCGGCACATGACCGCTGGCCCTGATGGAATCC
>JBNPEI010000004.1:0-57085 GCA_051117645.1 Rhodospirillales bacterium | reverse complement strand
CGCCACCATCTGAGAGCACTATCGTGAAGCCCGGAAATCATCCGGATCAGACTTCGTAGACAACCTTGCTCCCGACCGATGGGCTAATGGCAACGGAGCCTTGACCGCAAACTCGGAATTAGACAACCCGATTCAGCATCCATGCGTTTGCAAACAGCCAAGCGTCGTGGCGTTATCATGGCCCCTAAATCAAGCCACGAATTTAATCCAGGACAAGGTCAGGGTGAGGGCGTGAGTTTAGCTGTCACTTCCAGATCGACTTCCCCGAACCTGGAATTCCAAGGTCCGACCACATCTTATCCACCTTATCGATGACCTCGTCGCTCATGCGGATCTTCTGGCCCCAGTCGCGGTGGGTTTCGGGCGGCAGCTTGGTCGTGGCGTCGATACCGAGCTTGCCGCCGAGGCCGGACTCCGGCGACGCGAAATCGAGATAGTCGATCGGCGTGTTCTCAATAATTGTCAGGTCGCGGCCCGGATCGACGTTGGTCGAGACCGCCCAGATCACGTCGTTCCAGTCGCGGGCGTCGATGTCCGCGTCCACGACAATGACGAACTTGGTGTACATGAACTGCCGCAGATACGACCACACCGCCATCATGATGCGCTTGGCGTGGCCGGCGTAGGCCTTTTTCATCGACACCACGGCGACCCGGTAGGAGCATCCCTCCGGCGGCAGCCAGAAATCGACGATTTCCGGGAACTGCTGCTGCAACAACGGCACGAACACGTCGTTCAGCGCCTCGCCCAGCACCGACGGCTCGTCCGGCGGGCGGCCGGTGTAGGTCGAAAGATAAATCGGGTTCCGGCGCATGGTGATCGCGGTGACATTGAACACCGGGAACGGCTCGACGGCGTTGTAGTAACCGGTGTGGTCGCCGTAGGGCCCCTCGTCGCCGTAGTCGCTCAGCGACACCGTGCCCTCAATGACGATTTCGGCTTCCGCCGGGACTTTCAGGGGCTGGGTGACGCAGTCGACCAGTTCCACCTTCTTTTCGCGCAAAAGCCCCGCGAACTGGTATTCCGAGAGCGTATCCGGGACCGGCGTCACGGCCGCGAGGATGGTGCCCGGATCGGCGCCCAGCACCGCCGCCGCCGGCAGCGGTTCCGGCTTTTCGGCGGCCCAGCGCTGGTGGTGCTGCGCCCCGCCCCGGTGCTTGAGCCAGCGCATCAGCGTCGTGTTCTTTCCCGTCACCTGCATGCGGTAGATGCCGAGGTTGTAGTCGTCGCGCTTGTCGCCGCCCGGGCCTTTCGTAACCACCAGCGGCCACGTGATCAGCGGCGCCGGCTCGCCCGGCCAGCAGGTCTGGATCGGCAGGCGGGTGAGGTCGATATCGTCGCCCGTCAGCACGATTTCCTGGCAATACGCCGTCGACGCGTCCTTCGGCTTCATCGCCATGACGGTTTTCATCAAGGGCAGCATGTCGAGCGCCTCGCGCCAGCCGCCGGGCGGCTCGGGCTGGCGCAGGAAGGCCAGCGTCTCGCCGATTTCGCGCAGTTGATGCGGTTCCCGGCTCATGCCCCAGGCGACGCGCTCGACGGTGCCGAACAGGTTGACCAGCACCGGCATGTCTGCGGGCGTGCCATCGGCTCTGGTCACGTTCTCGAACAGGATCGCCGGACCGCCCTCGGTCAGCACACGGGTCTGGATTTCGGTCATCTCCAGCACGCTGGATACCGGCGCCGAAACGCGCACCAGCCGACCCTCCTTCTCGAGCCGGGCGATGAAATCCCTCAGGGAACTGTAAGCCATCCGGTTACTCCTCGTCGGGCGCAAGGTTGACCCGTTCCGGACGCGGCGGTCAAGCAATCCGGAAAATTGCGCCCGGGGCGGTGTACCCATTGTCAATCAACGGCTTAAACGTCTAGAGTCGGGACTGGAGTTGGGGCATAAGGAAATGCGCCGTAAAGGCGCGTGCCTACAGGGATTGTGTATCGATATGGCTGACGGAACGACGGAAACCAAGGATGGGCTGAGCGCCTCAAGCCTGCAGCGGCTGATCGACATCGGGATCGCGCTTTCGGCCGAACGGGACACCAACGTCCTGATGGAGACGATCCTGCTGGAGGCCAAGAGCCTCGCCAACGCTGACGGCGGCACGCTCTACATTCGCACCGACGACAACCGGCTCCGCTTCGAGATCATGCGGACGGATTCACTCGAAATCGCCATGGGCGGCACGACGGGCAAGGAGATCAACTTCCCGCCGCTGACGCTGGTCGATCCCAAGACCGGCGAGGAAAACCACAAGAACGTCGCCACGGCGGCGGCGCTGACTGGCAACTCGATCAACATCCCCGACGCCTACGAGAACGACAGTTTCGACTTCTCCGGCACCAAGAAATTCGACGAGGGTACCGGTTACCGTTCGAAATCGTTCCTGTGTGTGCCGCTCAGCAACTCGCAGGGTGAAATCATCGGCGTGCTGCAATTGCTCAACGCCGTCGATGCATCGTCGGGCGAGGTTATCGAATTCGGCGCCGACATCCAGCCGCTGATCGAGGCACTGGCCTCGCAGGCGGCGGTCGCGCTCGACAACCAGCAGCTCCTGGAAGCGCAGAAGAAGCTCCTCGACAGCTTCATCGAGCTGATCGCGTCGGCGATCGACGCCAAGTCGCCCTATACCGGCGGCCACTGCCAGCGCGTGCCGGAACTGACCAAGATGCTGGCCAACGCCGCCGTCGAGCAGAAGGACGGCCCGTTCAAGGACTTCGACCTGACCGACGAGGAATGGTACGAACTGCACATCGCGGCGTGGCTGCACGACTGCGGCAAGGTGACGACGCCGGAGTACGTGGTCGACAAGGCGACCAAGCTGGAAACCATCTACAACCGCATCCACGAGATCAGGAACCGCTTCGAGATCGTCAAGCGCGACCGGGTCATCGACTACCTGAACAAGGTCATCGACGGCGGCGACGCCGACCAACTGCGGGGCGAACTGGAACAGGACCTCGCCAAGCTCGACGACGACTTCGCGTTCATCGCCGAGAGCAACGTCGGCGGCGAGTTCATGGCGCCCGACAAGATCGAGCGGGTCAAGGAAATCGCCGAGATCAAGTGGACACGGACGCTGTCCGACCGGCTCGGGCTCTCCTACGAGGAACTCAAGCGCGTCGAGCGCGAACCGGAACCGGAACTGCCGGTCGAGGAAAACCTGCTCGCCGACCGTTACGACCACATCATCTACCGCGAAGGCACCGAGCCCACGGCGGAAGAGGACAACCCGTGGGGCTTCCAGCTCGACGTGCCGGAGCACAAGTACAACCTCGGCGAAATATACAACCTATGCATCGCCCGCGGCACCCTGACCGAGGAAGAGCGCTTCAAGATCAACGACCACATCGTGCAGACGATCATCATGCTGGAAGCCCTGCCGTTCCCGAAACACCTGGCGCGCGTGCCCGAGTTCGCCGGCGGCCACCACGAGAAGATGGACGGCACCGGCTATCCGAAGAAGCTCAACAAGGAACACATGTCGGTACCGGCGCGGATCATGGCGATCGCCGACATCTTCGAGGCACTGACCGCCGCCGACCGCCCGTACAAGGCACCCAAGAAACTCTCCGACAGCGTCAAGATCATGTCGTTCATGAAAAAGGACGCGCACATCGACGACGAACTGTTCGAACTGTTCCTGACATCGGGCGTCTACAAGGACTATGCCGAGCGCTTCCTGATGCCGGAGCAACTGGACGACGTCGACGTCGGCCAGTACCTGCCCAAGGAAGAAGCCAAAGCCGGCGACGACTGAGCGCATGGCCGACATCTATGTCGATGCCGACGCCTGCCCGGTGCGTGACGAGGCCGAACGCGTCGCAGTGCGCCACAACCTGAAGACATTCATGGTCTGCGACGGCGGCATCCGCCCGAGCGGCAATCCCCTGGTCGAGCTCGTGATCGTCAGCGCGGGCGCCGATGCCGCCGACGACTGGATCGCCGAACGCATCGGTCCGGACGACATCTGTGTGACCAACGACATCCCGCTGGCGGCACGGTGCCTGGAAAAGGGCGCACAGGCGATCAAGCCCAACGGCGAAATGTTCACGGAGAACATGATCGGCATGGCGCTCGCCAACCGCGAGTTGATGCAGGGGCTGCGGGAAACCGGCGAGATCACCGGCGGCCCCAGGGGGTTCTCCAGGGCCGACCGCTCGAACTTCCTGAACCGGTTGGAGACCGCCGTCCAGAAGGCGAAGCGAGCCGGCTAGCTCCTGCCGCAACTCGGTCAGCAGTCCCGGCGTCGACGAACATGATTGTATACCCCATCGGGGCATACCGGGTCGCCGTAATTGACAACGGCGGGCCGCCGGGCGCACCGTCGGGGTGAAATCAGGATGTCCGCGGCGGGCGCACGCGACGGTCGGCATCCGCGTCCGGCCCGGGATGAGGCTTCGCCATGTCCGAAGAGATACTCGCCCTTGCGCTTGGGTATCCGTACCCACTGCCCGACGCTTCATTCGTCGTCGACGGTGCGCGCGTCACCGCCATGACCGCAGGGAACGCCGACGAACTACGGGATGGCCGCATACCGGTGCTGGCCGTGGGCTCGAACCAGTCACCGGAGCAGATCGTCCGCAAGTTCTCACACATGGACTGCCCGCCAATCCCGGCCGAGCGCTGTATCGTGCACGATTTCGACAGCGTCTATTCGGCACACGTCACCGGTTACGGTTCGATCGCATCCTGCCTGCATCCGTCTCCGGGCACGCAGGTGACGCTGTTCGTCAACTGGCTGCACGACGATCACATGGAACGCATGCACGAGACCGAGCTCGGCAACGAGAACTATTGCTATGCGTCGCTCGACGGTATCCGCATCGAGACGGACCTCGGCGCCACGCTCGACAAGGTGTTTTTCTACTGCTCCAACGCCGGCGCGTTCACGCCGGATACGGACCCCGTGCCGCTTACCGAAATCCCGGCCGAAAACCGGCAGTGGGAAGCGCTCAGCCAGGTCGACATCCAGACCGAACTGCAGGTCATGACGGCGCCGGACCAGCACTTCGAGGAATTTATCCTGGCGTCGGCCAACGACCCCGAGACCCGGAACCGGCGCAAGGCGTTCATGCGCGAACGCGCGATCCCGTTCGCGCACCCCGGGCTCAACGTTGTCCGGCGATAAACGTCAGGCCTTGTCGAAGTATCCGGCCCGGGCCGCGGCGCCGATCAGGTTGCAGATCATGCGCCCCGCGGCGATGCAGGTGAGCTGATTGACGTCGTTGACCGGCGCGATCTCGACCACGTCCATGCCGACGACCCGCCCCTTGGCGACGAGGCCGTGGATGAGCTTCCGCATCTGGTGATACGTCAGCCCGCCCGGTGCCAGCGCCAGCGTGCCCGGCATGACCGACGGATCGACGCCGTCGGCGTCGATGGTCAGGTAGTAGTTCTGCCCGTCCGGAATGTCGGCCAGCACGCTTTCGATGCCGTTGTCGTGCACATCGTACGACGTGTAGATATGCGCGCCGTAGGCGTTCGCGGCCTCGACCTCCTCGATCCGGGCGCTGCCGACGGCACGCATGCCGATCTGGTAGATCCCGCCGATGTGATCCATCTCCGAGGCGCGGCGGATCGGGCTCGAATAGCCTTCCGGTTCGCCGTTGACCTCGTCGCGCCAGTCGAGATGCGCATCGACATGAACCAGCGTAATCGGGCCCAGGTCCTCGATCCCCTTGAACACCGGAATCGGCACACCGTGGTCGCCGCCGATGACGATGGGCATGGCGCCGGCGGCGACGATCTTGCGGACCGCGGCCTCGGCGTTGCGGTAGTGCGCGTCGTGATCGTTCATGTCCGCCGCCGCGTCGCCGCAGTCGACGATCTTCACGTCGCGGCCGTCGAGCACCGGGCCGCCGAGATCGAAGTCGTAATGATCCGGCGCCAGAAGGATGCGTCTGCTCGCCGCACGCACCGCCGCCGGCCCCTCGCTCTGCGGGTTGGCCATGCCGGACGGGCGATAAGGTTTGCCGAACGGAATGCCGAGCACGGCGACATGAGCGTCGAGCGTGTCGAGGTCGGTGACGACCGGATGACCGAGAAAGCTTTGCTCGCGCTGATCGGGCGGTACCGTCAGCCCCATTATTCCGCCGCCTGCTGCAATTGCGGCCGGCCGCCGCCGACGGTGACCCGGTGCATGACCCGCTTGAAGCCGTGGTAGTCGTTGATCGGGTTATGCTGGGTCGCGTGGTTGTCCCAGAACGCGAGCGCCCCCTCCGTCCATACGAAACGGCAGGTGAATTCCGGGCGCGACAAGTGGTTGAACAGGAACTGCAGGATCGGTGCGCTTTCTTCCTCGGTCAGTTCCTTGAAGCGTTCGGTGTGGCCGGAATTGACGTAAAGCGACTTCCGGCCGGTGCGCGGATGGGTGATCACCGCCGGATGCTCGGCGACGAGCTGCATCCGTTTGCTGCCGTCGCCCTTGACCCGGTCCTCGCGGGTCCGGGTCACTTCCGCCTTGGCCGAGTTCTGGATCACGGTCAGGGTTTCCAGATACGCCTGCAGGCTCGGCGACAGGGTCTCGAACGCCAGATGCATGTTGGCGAACAGCGTGTCGCCGCCGTAGGGCGGCAGCTCGACGGCATAGAGCAGCGCCCCCATCGGCGGCTCTTCCAGGTACGTCGTGTCGGCGTGCCAGATGCCGCCGAAATTGACCCGTTCGTCGGGGTTCTTGACAACCGGCACCACCTCGTCGGTGCCGTCGAGGCCCTTGACCATCGGATACGGGATCAACGGCCCGAACCTGGCCGCGAACGCCGCCTGACGCTTCGGTTCCAGATCCTGGTCGCGGAAAAATATGACGTGGTGTTCGTTCAGCGCGCCGGTGATCTCGTCGATCACCGCGTCCGGCAGATCCTGCGAGATATCGACGCCGGAAATCTCGGCACCAATGCTGCCGGCAATGCGTTTGACGGTGATATGCTTGTAGTCCGCAAACGATTTCGGCGGTTCCCAATCGCTTAACATGATTAGATATTTACTCCGGTTTTGTTTTTCTTCCCTGCTCGTAGCGTAATCCGACCATAAACGTTCGGCAACGCGCTTTGCCGCAACGGCTGCCGCGTGACGGTTCCAGAATACCCGGGGTCGCGCGCATCGTAGCGTACCGGTTGTCAATTCCTTACCTACCATGATGAAATTTTCAGGCTTTCCGGGTGTTTGTCCGGAACGCCCGGCATGCCCTGGCGGGAGGTGGCATCCATGGCGGATTCTCGGAAAAAAGCGGACGTCGTAATCATCGGCCTGGGCGGCATCGTCGGGGCCTCGGTGGCGCACCATCTGATCCAGCGCGGCTGGGACAATATCATTGGCATCGACAAGTCCGGCGTGCCGACGGACATCGGTTCGACCGCGCATGCGTCGGATTTCTGCTTCAACACGATGCACGACCAAATGACCATCTTCACGACGAAGTATTCCATCGACTTCTTCGAGAAGCGCGGCCGCTACGAACGCATCGGCGGCATCGAGGTCGCGCGCAAGGGCGACGACGAACGGATGCTGGAACTGGAGCGCCGGGTCAGCTCGGGCCGCGCCTTCGGCAGCCGGGTCGAAATGATCTCGGCGGCCAAGGCCAAGGAACTGATGCCGCTGATCGAGGAGGACGTGATCCAGGGCGCGCTCTGGGACCCGGACGCGGGCCTCGTCATCCCGCGCTCGCAGGTCGTCGCCGGCGAGATGGTCCAGGAGGCCGAAGCCACCGGCAAGCTGGAGGTCATGGCCAACACGCCGTGCACCGGTCTCGACATCGAGAACGGCCGCATCCGCGGCGTCGAGACCTCGCGCGGTTACATCGAAACACCCTACGTCGTCGTCTGCGCCGGGCTCTGGGGCCGCCTGATCTCGGAGATGGCGGGCGAGGACCTGCCGGTGATGCCGGTCGATCATCCGCTGACGTTCTTCGGGCCCTACACCGAGTTCGAGGGCACCGGCAAGGAGATCGGCTATCCGCTGCTCCGCGACCAAGGCAACTCGGCCTACCTGCGCGACACCGGCGACCCGAAGACCGCCGAAGGCGGCCAGATCGAATGGGGCTATTACGAGGAGAAAGAGCCGCGCCTCTGCCACCCGCGCGACATCCTCGAAAAGGAACAGGCGCGGCTGTCGCCGTCGCAGCGCGATCTCGAGACCGAACAGATCATTGAGCCGCTCGAGCGCGCCATGGAGCTGACACCGATCCTGGGCGAACTCGGCTATAACGAGAAACATTCCTTCAACGGCCTTTTGCAGGTCACCGCCGACGGCGGCCCGTCGATCGGCTGCTCGCCCGACGTGCAGGGTCTCTGGTACGGCGTCTCGGTGTGGGTCAAGGACGGTCCCGGCACCGGCAAGGTGATCGCCGACTGGATGACCGACGGCCGCACCGGGTTCGACCACCACTCGATCGACTATGCGCGCTACTACCCGATCCAGAAGTCCGAGCAGTATATCCATGACCGCTGCTACGAGACCGCGTTCAAGATCTACAACCCGCCGGTTCACAACCGCGAGCCTTACACCGCGGCCCGCAACCTGCGCTCGGCGCCCTATTACCTGCGCGAGAAGGAACTGGGCGGCTACTTCATGGAGATCGCCGGCTGGGAGCGCGCGCACGGCTACGCGTCCAACGAGGAAAAGCTCCTCGAGAAATACGCCGACCGCGTGCCGGTCCGCGAACACGAATGGGACAACCGCCATTTCTGGCGCGTCTCCAACGCCGAACACCTGGAGCTTTCCGAAAACGTCGGCATGATCAACCTGTCGCACTTCGCGGTCTACGACGTCTCCGGCCGCGATGCCGAACAGCTCGTGGAATACGTGTCGTCCTCCAAGGTCGCGGGTGACACGCCGGTCGGCAAGGGCGTCTATACCAACTTCCTCGACGACACGGGCGGCGTCATGGCCGACCTGACGATCCTGCGCCTCGGCGAGGACCGCTTCCGCGTCATCGACGGCGCCGACGCCGGGCATCGCGACATGAC
Source organism: Rhodospirillales bacterium (assembly GCA_051117645.1). GTDB lineage: Bacteria > Pseudomonadota > Alphaproteobacteria > Rhodospirillales > Casp-alpha2 > UBA4479. Next base: position 48,124 of record JBNPEI010000004.1, on the reverse strand, counting down.
GTATCTGCGCCGCATGGTCCGGGACAGGGAATGGACGGCATTCGTCGAGGACCGCACCGATCACTTCGGCTGCATCGGCGTCTGGGGCCCGAACGCGCGCGAGAACCTGAAGAAGCTGGCCGACGATCCGGCCGGACTCGACCCGGAGAACTACCCGTTCGCGGCGACCCGCGACTTCACGCTCCGGGGCGTGCCGGTCAAGGGCTTCCGCATTTCCTATGTCGGCGAACAGGGCTGGGAACTGCACTTCCCGCTTTCCTACGGCCTCGCGCTCTGGGACATGTTCGCCGAGATCGGCATCACCCCGGTCGGGATCGAGACCTATGCCAACTCGCGGCGCCTGGAAAAAAGCCTGCGCCTGCAGAACGCCGATCTGCTGACCGAGTACAACCTGCTGGAAGCCGGCCTCGCACGGCCCAAGGTCAAGGCCGCCGACTTCCGCGGCAAGGCCGCCAACCTGGAACACCGGGACCGCAAACACCAGCCCGCCATGCTGTGCACGCTGGTCGTCACCGACAATACCGACAAGGACGGCATCGCCCGCTACATGCTCGGCAACTGCCCGATCGTCGATCCGAAAACCGACGAGGTGCTGATCGATTCCGAGGGCCGGCGCTCCTACACCACGTCAATCGCGTTCGGGCCGTCCATCGGCAAGAACATCGCGCTCGGCTACCTGCCGCATGATTACTGCGAGGAAGGTCGTCGGCTCGAGATCGAGTACTTCAACCAGAAGTTCCCGGTCGAGGTCGCCGCCATCGGCTACAAGCCGCTCTACGATCCGGAGAACGCCCGACCCAAGTCGTAGGTCGCCGATTCCTGCCGACTAGAACGGTTTCCAACACGCGCTCAAAAAAAAAGACCGCGTGAGTGGTTTAATTTCGCCATGCATTGTCCTAATATCGACAATTCCATGTCGCTGAATGGATAAATTCAGGCTGATTCACGCAAGGTGCGGGGTATCGCCTCAACTAACATTTTTGCGTCATGGGGAGATGACACGCATCCGAGGATGTGGCGACAGGGGGGATTTCCAAATTTTACCTGCCGTCCGTTCAGAGGTGCGCGTACTAACGGAGATGGGGAGATCTACGCATGAGCGACGACATCATCGAAACAGATTATGAGATCGGCCAGGATAACGTCGAGATTTTCGGCCTCGATATCCACAATCCGGTCTTCGCGATTTCCGGGCTGATCATCATAGCATTCGTTCTCGTTACGCTGATGTTTCAGGAATCCGCCGGTGCCGCGTTCAACGAACTGCGGCCGTGGCTTACCAAAACATTCGACTGGCTGTTCATGGGGGCCGCGAACATCTTCGTGCTGTTCTGCCTGCTCCTGATCGTGCTGCCGCTCGGCAAAGTCCGCATCGGCGGCAAGGACGCCGTTCCGGAATATTCATACGGCGGATGGTTCGCGATGCTGTTCGCTGCCGGCATGGGCATCGGCCTGATGTTCTTCGGCGTGCTCGAACCGGTCTATCACACACTGAACCCACCACTAGGGGTCGACGCGGCGGACACCGAAGCCGCACGCTCCATCGGTATGTCGGCAACGATCTTCCACTGGGGTCTGCACCCGTGGGCGATCTACGCCGTGGTCGCGCTGGCGCTGGCGTTCTTCTGTTATAATGCCAAACTGCCGCTGACCATCCGCTCCGCGTTCCACCCGCTCCTCGGTGAGCGCGTCTGGGGCTGGTGGGGTCACATCATCGACATCCTTGCCGTGTTCGCGACGCTGTTCGGCCTCGCGACCTCGCTCGGCTTCGGCGCCGAACAGGCGACCGCCGGTCTCTCTTACCTGTTCGACATCCCGAGCGGCGACACGACCAAGGTCATCCTGATCGTCGCGATTACCGCAGTGGCGCTGGTTTCCGTCATGGCCGGTCTCGATGCGGGCGTGAAGCGCTTGAGCGAAATCAACATGGTCCTCGCCCTGCTGCTTTTGGTCTTCGTCGTCGCCGTCGGTCCGACGCTGGTCATCGTTCAGGGCTTCTTCTCGGGGCTTTACGACTATGTCGTCACGGTGCCGGTGCTTTCGAACTGGGTCGGCCGTGAAGACCTCGGCTTCATGCACGGCTGGACGACCTTCTACTGGGCCTGGTGGATCGCGTGGTCGCCGTTCGTCGGCATGTTCATCGCCCGCGTCTCCAAGGGCCGCACGGTGCGCGAATTCATGATCTGCGTGCTGATCGTGCCGACGCTGGCGTGCGTCGCGTGGATGGCCGTCTTCGGCGGCACCGCGGTCGAGCAGTACTTCGCCGACGACTACCAGGGCGTGGCCCAAACGGTGAAGGACTGGACCCCGGAACTGTCGCTGTTCCGGATGCTCGAGGTTCTGCCGATGGCCGGCATCACGTCCTTCATCGGGATCGTGCTCGTCATCGTGTTCTTCGTGACCTCGTCGGACTCCGGTTCGCTGGTGATCGACACCATCACGGCGGGCGGCAAGCTCGACGCGCCGGTGTCGCAGCGCATCTTCTGGTGCACGTTCGAGGGCCTCGTCGCCATCACGCTGCTGCTGGGCGGCGGCCTCGGATCGCTCCAGGCGCTGGCGATCGCCACGGGCTTCCCGTTCGCGATCGTCCTTCTCGCCATGTGCGTATCGCTGTTCATGGGGCTGCAGAGGGCCGAACGCTAAAACCGGTCATCATCCTCAAGACAAATCGGGGAGGGCGCCTTCGGGCCCCTCCCCTTTTCTTTTTGCGACATGGTAGGGCCTGTGAGCATATACCACGCTGCCGTGGCGCTGCCGGATTTGTTCGCTCCGGCAGGAGAACGGCGTAGCGCGATGCGGGCCATCGGGCAAGCCGTTCGACGCCACGGGCGGGCAAATACGGCGCGTCCCTGCGGGATGGGGCCCAAATAGCCGACTGGTACGTCAAGCCGCTCGCCCGTATTGCCGACGCGCTTCGCGTCTTTCCTTCCAGTCGGCCATTTTCGCTCCCATCACGGCTTGCGTGCTATATGCTCACAGGCCCTAACCCGCTTGAATCAGGGCAAAAATCGAGATCACGGCGCGTTTCATGTCGCATCAATTCTAAATGTTGTCTGCAAATGGACAGCGGGACGGTATGCTATGGTTCTATTGAGTGGGTCTACGGCCCGTTCGATGGGCCGGTTCTGGCTGGGAGAATACTTGTGGCCGACCAAGACGACGATATCGTTCTTTCCGAACTGGATGACGACGAACTCGTGCAACAGATGCACGACGATTTGTACGACGGCCTTGCCGACGAGATCGTCGAGGGCACGAATATTCTGCTGGAGCGCGGCTGGACGCCTTACGACACCCTGACCAAGGCACTGGTCGAGGGCATGCGTATCGTCGGTGTCGACTTCCGCGACGGCATCTTGTTCGTACCGGAAGTCCTGATGGCGGCCAACGCGATGAAATCCGGCATGGGCGTGCTCAGGCCGCTGCTGGCGGAGACCGGCGCGCCGAAAATGGGCAAGATGGTCATCGGCACCGTCAAGGGCGACATCCACGACATCGGCAAGAACCTCGTCGGCATGATGATGGAAGGCGCCGGTTTCGAGGTCGTCGATCTCGGCATCAATATCGACGTAGACACTTATCTGAAGGCACTTGAGGAGCACCAGCCGGACATCCTCGGCATGTCGGCGCTGCTGACCACGACCATGCCGTACATGAAAGTCGTGATCGACACCATGGTCGAAAAAGGCATCCGCAGTGACTACGTCGTGCTTGTCGGCGGCGCGCCGCTGAACGAGGCGTTCGCCGAGAACATCGGTGCCGACGCCTATTGCCGCGACGCCGCGGTCGCCGTCGATACAGCCAAGGACTGGATGTCGCGCCGTCAGGGTTCGGCCTTGGCGGCCACCTGACACAGGCAAGGGCCGTCGACCGATGCGCCCCCTTCTGATCATTGCATGCGGTGCCCTGGCCCGGGAAATCGGCTGGGTCATCGACATCAATAAGCTTGAGGACGTCGACCTGACATGCCTGCCGGCCGACCTGCATAATCGGCCGAACCGGATTCCCGGCGAGATGCGCCGCAAGATCGACGCCAACGAAGGAAAGTACGAACGCATCGTCGCGCTTTATGCCGACTGCGGCACCGGTGGCCTGTTGGACGAGCTGCTCGATGAGAAGGGTGTCGAGCGGATCGGCGGCGCGCACTGTTACGCATTCTATGCCGGCCAAGAGGCGTTCGAGAAGATGCACGAAGACGAGATCGGCACCTTTTACCTGACAGACTATCTGGTGCGCTTTTTCGACAGGCTGATCATCAAGGGTCTCGGTATCGACCGGCATCCGGAACTGCAGGACATGTACTTCGGCAACTACAAGCACCTGGTCTACCTCGCACAGACCGAGGATGCGGACCTGCAGAAAAAGGCCGAGGCGGCGGCGGAAAGGCTCGGGCTCGAGTATCGATATCGTTTTACCGGCTACGGCGGGCTCGGCGACTTCATCACCGGACAGGCAAGGAAAGGATCGGTGGATGGCGCAGGCGACCATCGTATACTGGCGTGACATCCCGGCGCAGGTGATCGTCAAGGAGGGCCGCCGGACCGCCAAGCGCGAGCTGGCCACCCGGTTCCAGGAAGCCATCGATCTCGCCGCCATGCGCGCCAACGCGATCGGCACGGACGCATACCTTGCCGACTGGCGCCGCGACGGCGGCATCGAATGCGGCGACGACCTGGAAGCCGAAGCCAGTGCGTGGCAAGCACGGATCGAGGCCGAATACGACGACGCCCGGGTTCAGAGACTCGTCGCCGCCAAGGGCTACGACGAGTGACGCAAACCGCCCCTCGCCAGGAGGGCCGGGCCCGAAATCGCCACGATCACGAATGGAGTGCGTGATGGTATTCCGACCGAAGAAAAAGGAAACCGCCTACAAACCGAGCGACACCAGCCACATCCGCCGCCAGCGAACGCGGTATTCCGTGCGGCTGTGGTCGGTGCGGCGGGCACGGATGTTCGAGATCGTCTATAATTGCCTGGCCGAGGTGTTCCTTAAACTGCACCCGCTGTGGAACGCCATCGGCTACAAGCGCGTCGAACGTCCCGTCATGGTCATCGAGGAAGGCGTCAAAAGCTTCCTCTTCGATTGCCGCATGTGCGGGCACTGCATCCTGTCCGACACCGGCATGTCGTGCCCGATGAACTGCCCCAAACAGCTCCGCAACGGCCCGTGCGGCGGGGTGCGGGCCAACGGCAACTGCGAGGTCGAGCCGGATATGCCGTGCGTCTGGGTCCAGGCCTGGCACGGCAGCCAGCGCATGCGCGCCTCCGACAACATCATGAAAGTGCAGAAACCGCTCGACCAGAGCCTGCGCAACAGCTCGGCCTGGCTGCGCGTCACCGCGCAGAAAGCCGCCGAGCAGAAGACGGCCCGGGAGACGGCGCAATGAACGCGGACATCCACGAGGACTATTCCATCGTCCCCGAGGGACATTCGTCGCGCGGCCGGCTGGAGCGTATCCTGCGGCGCGGCGAATTCGCCATCACCGCCGAGCTGAATCCGCCCGACAGCGCCGATCCGAACGAGGTCTACGAGCGCGGCGGCGTTTTCGACGGCTGGGTCGACGGCATCAACGCCACCGATGGTTCGGGCGCCAACTGCCACATGTCGAGCGTCGGCATCTGCGCGCTGCTGACCCGCGTCGGCTACGCGCCGATCATGCAGATATCCTGCCGCGACCGGAACCGGATCGCGATCCAGGGCGACGTGCTCGGTGCCGCGGCCATGGGCGTCTCCAACATCTTGTGCCTGACCGGTGACGGCGTGCAGGCGGGCGATCAGCCGGGCGCCAAACCGGTGTTCGACTTCGACTGCATGTCGCTGCTGGAAACGATCCGCACCATGCGCGACGAAGGCCGGTTCCTGTCGGGCCGCAAGATCACCGACCCGCCGCAGGTATTCCTCGGCGCCGCCATCAATCCGTTTTCACCACCCTACGATTTCCGGCCGCTGCGCCTCAAGAAGAAGATCGAGGCCGGCGCCCAGTTCGTGCAGAGCCAGTACTGCTACGACGTGCCGATGCTCAGGGACTATATGAAGCGGGTCTGCGACATGGGACTGCACGAGCAGTGCTACATCCTGGTCGGTGTCGGACCGCTGGCATCGGCCAAGGCGGCGCGCTGGATCCGCTCCAACGTGCCCGGCGTGCACATACCCGACAACATCATCGAGCGTCTTGAAGGTGCCGAGAACCAGAAGGCCGAAGGCAAGCGCCTGTGCATCGAGCTGATGCAGGAGATCCGCGAGATCGAGGGTGTCTCCGGCATCCACGTCATGGCCTACCGGCAGGAGGAATTCGTCTCCGAAATCGTGCACGATTCGGGGGTCCTGAAGGGACGCAGGCCATGGCGGCGGGAGCTTAATCCGGGCGACGTCGCGGCCATCGAATTCGCCGAACGCGAAGCCGAAAAACTCGCCGTTGGCGATACGTGAAAGGTCGCGTTTTGGACAGTTAACGGCATCCATAATCGTTATCTAGAGGCCGATCAGGGTTAGCCTGTATCGTTCCACACCGGGAGTTACCGCTTTGACCAGAACCGTAGTCAGCTCCGCCACCAAGGAAGTCGTCATCGGCTTCGACCAGCCGTTCGTGATCATCGGCGAACGCATCAATCCCACGGGCCGCAAGCTGCTCGCCGCCGAGATGGCCGAGGGCGACTATTCCCGCGTCGAATCCGATGCGCTGGCGCAGGTCGAGGCAGGCGCGCAGATGCTCGACGTCAACGCCGGCATCCCGCTCGCCGACGAACCCAAGATTCTCGCCGAATGCGTTCAACTCGTGCAGTCGCTGACCAACGTGCCGCTTTCCATCGACAGTTCGATCGTGGCGGCGCTGGAATCGGGACTTTCGGTCTATCAGGGTAAGGCGCTGGTCAACTCGGTCACCGGCGAGGAAGAACGGCTTGAGGTCGTGCTGCCCCTGATCAAGAAGTACGGTGCCGCCGTGGTCGCGATCTCCAACGACGAGACCGGCATCTCCGAGGATCCGGACGTTCGCTTCGAGGTCGCGAAGAAGATCGTCGAGCGAGCCGCCGATCACGGCATTCCCAAGGAAGACATCGTCGTCGACCCGCTGGTGATGCCGGTGGGGGCGCTCAACGACGCCGGGCGCAACGTTCTGCGCCTGATCCGCCGGCTGCGCGAGGAACTTCAGGTCAACACCACTTGCGGGGCGTCGAACTTCTCGTTCGGGCTGCCGAACCGGCATGGACTGAACTCCAGCTTCCTGGCCATGGCCATCGGTGCCGGCATGACCTCGGCCATCACGAATCCGCTTCACGACCCGGAAATGCAGGGTATCATGGGCGCCAATGTGGTGATGGGTCACGATCCGAACTGCGGCCGCTGGATCCGCAAGTTCCGTGAGCCCGCCGCCGAAGGCGCGGAAGGCGCCGGGCGGCGCGAGGGACGGCGCAGGCGGCGCGGCTGAATGGGCTGACGGATTAAGGACAGTGCCACTTAAGGACAACAACGCTTACGTGGCTTTCATGCCGTCGGGCCGCCGCGGCCGTTTTCCGGTCGGCACGCCCATTCTCGATTGCGCCCGGCAACTCGGCGTAGACATCGACAGCGTATGCGGCGGCCGCGGCATCTGCGGCCGTTGCCAGGTCGTCGTCGCCGAGGGCGAGTTTTCCAAGCACGGCATTCAGAGCACGGCGACCAACGTCAGCCCGCGCGGCGAGCCGGAAAATCTGTTCGATGCTCGCAAGGGGCTCGCTCCCGAACGCCGGCTGAGCTGCCACGCGCTTCTCTGGGGCGACGTCGTCATCGACGTGCCCGAGACCAGCCAGGTCCACAAGCAGGTCGTCCGCAAGCGCGCCGAAGTCCGCGACATCGTCATGGACCCGGCGATCCGGCTGCATTACTGCGTCGTCGAAGAACCGGATATGCACAACCCGCTCGGCGACTTCGAGCGTCTCCTGAAGGCCCTCGACGAACAGTGGGACATCAAAGGCCTCGAGGAAATCGACATGCGGGTGCTGCGCGATTTGCAGACCGCGCTCCGCAAGGGCGACTGGAAGGTAACCGTGGCCGTGCACCGCAGCCTCCGGATCACCGCCGTCTGGCCCGGCTTCAAGGACAAGGCCTACGGGCTCGCCTTCGATATCGGCTCTACAACGATCGCCGCGCATCTCTGCGACCTGCAGACCGGCGAAGTGCTGGAATCCGGCGGCACCATGAACCCGCAGATCCGCTACGGCGAGGATCTGATGAGCCGGGTTTCCTACATCATGATGAACCCGGGCGGCGAACAGTTCCTGACCGATACGGTGCGCCGTGCCGTCAGCGATCTGGCCAAGGACATCATCGAGCAGGCCGGCGTCACGCCGGATGCGCTCCTGAACGTGACCGTGGTCGGCAACCCGATCATGCACCACCTGTTCCTGGGCATTAACCCGATCGAACTGGGCGGCGCGCCGTTCGCGCTTTCGACCAGCTCCGGTATGACCGTGTGGGCCACGGAGGTCGGGCTCGACACGGTCAACGAGGACGCCCGCGTCTACATGCTGCCCTGCATCGCCGGTCACGTGGGCTCCGACACCGCCGGCGTGATCCTGTCCGAGGAACCGCACCTCCGCGACGAGATGACGCTGATCGTCGATGTCGGCACCAACGCCGAAATCGTGCTCGGCAACCGCCACAAGGTTCTGGCCGCATCGTCGCCGACCGGCCCCGCGTTCGAGGGGGCGCAGATTTCCTGCGGCCAGCGCGCCGCGCCCGGCGCCATCGAACGCCTGCGCATCGATCCTGAAACCCTTGAGCCGCGCTTCAAGATCATCGGCTGCGACAAGTGGTCCAACGAACCAGGTTTCGACGAGGAAGCCTCGAAAACCGGCGTCACCGGGATTTGCGGCTCGGGCATCATCGAGGTGCTGGGCGAGATGCTGCTGGCCGGCATCCTCAGGACCGACGGCACCATCGACGGCGCCCTGGCCGCGCGAACGCCGCGGGTCGAGCCCGACGGCCGCACGTTCGCGTACCTGATCCACGACGGCGAGAACCGGATCAGCGTCACGCAGAACGACGTTCGCGCCATTCAGCTCGCCAAGGCGGCACTGTACGCAGGGGCGGCACTGCTGATGGACAAGATGGAGATCGACCGCGTCGACCGGATCGTGCTCGCCGGTGCCTTCGGGACGCACATCGATCCGCGCTATGCCATGATCCTCGGCATGGTGCCCGACTGCAGACTCGACCGGGTCTACGCCGCCGGCAACGCCGCCGGCACCGGGGCGCGAATCGCGCTCCTGAACCAGCAGAGCCGCGACGACATCCAACGCATCGTCAAGACCATTGCCAAGGTCGAGACCGCCGTCGAACCCCGCTTCCAGGAGCATTTCGTCAAGGCAATGGCACTGCCGCACGCGGATGCACCTTACCCGCAACTGGAAGCCGAAGTCCCCGAACTGACCAAGGTGCGCATGCTGGCGCCGGTTCTGGACGAGGCCGATGACGGACGACCACGACGGCGCCGGCGTCGCGGGTGACTCCGAACTTGAAACCACGGCCTTAAGCCGTTTGATCTTCCGGGGGAATCCCCCTACCAAGCATCATGATCGTCGAAGACCCCCGATACTGGCACCGCCGGACATGGCGAATCGCGTTGCCCGTCATCGTCACCAACGTCTCGGTGCCGATCCTCGGTATCGTCGACACCGCCGTCGTCGGGCGCCTGCCGGGGCCCGAATTCGTCGGCGCCGTCGCCGTCGGCGCACTGATCTTCAACCTGCTCTATCACGGCTGCAATTTCCTGCGCATGGGGACGACCGGCCTGACCGCCCAGTCCTTCGGCGCCCGCGACGGCCGCGAGGTCAGGACCTGGCTGGTGCGGGCACTGATGCTCGGCGGCATTCTCGGCGCCCTCATGGTCCTGCTGCAGTGGCCGATCTTCCAGATTGCCACCTTCATCGTCGGCCCCAGCGAGAACGTCCTGCCGCTGACCGAAGAATATTTCGCCGTCCGCATCTGGGCGGCGCCGGCGGCGCTCGCCAATTTCGCGTTACTGGGCTGGTTTTTCGGCGTGCAGAACACCCGCGCCGCGCTGATCACGCAGATCTACATGAACGGCGTCAACGCGCTCCTCGATATCTGGTTCGTGCTGGGTCTCGGCTGGGGCGTCGCCGGCGTCGCCTGGGCGACGGTATTCGGCGAAACGACGGCGGTGATTCTGGGGCTTTTCCTCGCCGCCCGGCACCTCAGGACCATGGGCGGCCGCTTCGATCGTGCGCAGATCCTGCAGACCGCACCGTTGAAGCGTATGCTCGGCGTCAACCGCGACATCTTCATTCGCTCCATGTGCCTGCAATCCGTATTCGTGATCCTGACCGCGATGGGTGCCCGCATGGGCGACACCGTGCTGGCGGCGAACGCGATCCTGCTGCATATCCAGGTGCTCACCGCCTACGCGCTCGACGGTTTTTCGACCGCGGCGGAGGCGCTCGCCGGCGAAGCCAAGGGCGCGAAGAACAGGGCCAACTTCGTATCGGCGATTCGCACCACGGTTTTGTGGTCGTTCCTGCTCGCGGTCCTGTTCAGCGGGCTGACCGCACTTCTCGGCCCCTACATGATCGACGCGCTGACGATCGTCGAAAACGTCCGCGAAACGGCACGCACATACCTGATCTGGAGCATCTTTCTGCCGCTGGTGTCGGTCTGGAGCTTCCAGCTCGACGGCATCTTCATCGGCTGCACCTGGTCGCGTGAAATGCGCAATGGCATGATCCTGTCGCTGCTGATCTATCTGGTGGCCTTACCCCTGCTGGTGCCGGCGTTCGGCAACCACGGGCTCTGGGGGGCGTTTGTGATCCTGATGGCAGCCCGCGCCGTGACACTGGGGGCGATGCTGCCGAAGCTGCAGCGGGAAATCTGAACTCAGGCGGTGCGCCGCTCGAGACTCGGCGTGCGGTTATAGTGCTCGCGGTAGCACTTGGAAAAGTGCGATGCCGAGACGAAGCCGCAGGCGAGCGCGATGGAGAGGATCGGCAGGCTGGTCTGGCGCAGCAAGAAGCGGGCGCGGCTCAGGCGCAGCGACAGGTAATACTTGGTCGGCGCGGTGCCGAGATACTTGCGGAACAGACGTTCGAGCTGCCGCGTCGACAGACCGACGCCGCTTGCCAGTTGCGCGCAGTTGACCGGTTCCTCCAGGCTTTCCTCCATCTGCTGGATGACGGCCAGCAGCTTCGGATGCGAAACGCCGAGCCGGGTGCGGAGTTCCATCCGCTGCCCTTCATCGCCTTCGCGAATCCGGTGATGGATCAACTGGTCCGCGACCGCCGCCGCCGTCGCCGAATCGTAATGCAGCGCGATCAGCCTGAGCGACAGGTCCAGCGCCGCGGTGCCGCCGGCGCAGGTGTAGCGGTTGCGGTCGATTTCGAACAACTCGGTGACCACGTCCAGTTCCGGATAGTCCTCGATGAAGGACGGCATATTCTCCCAGTGGATGGTGCAGCTATATCCGTCCAGCAGGCCCGCCTTCGCCAGCACTTCGGTCCCGGTGCAGATGGCGCCGATGCCGGTACCGTGCGACGCCAGGCGCCGGAGTTTCTGGATCAGTCCCTTGGACGTATAGGATTTCACGTTGAGACCGGAGCAAACGAAGATCGTCTCCAGACCCTCGGCATCGCTGATCGAGCCGTCCACGTTCACCGACAGGCCGTTGCTGGCCGTCACCGATTCGCCGTTCTCGGAATAGACGTCGCAGGCGTAAAGCGCCTTCTCGGCGAGGCGATTGGCGATACGGAACGGTTCGACCCCCGCACTGAAGCCGATCATCGTAAATTCGGGCAGAAGGACGAAACCGATCTTGTGCGGTTTGACCCCGTTGTTGCCACCGAACATGGCAGTGATCCCTCAATAAACGACGCGTCACCCGTCACCAATCGAACGAGATTAATCCACATGTAAAAAAGAGAAAATACAGAAATGACAATCACGTGACACGATGCAATAACCGAGGTACGCATTACTGATCAATAGGTTAAGGGTCATTGCGCGTATGCACAGCTTCGACAAAGCCGAGTACGACATCCGCGTTGATCGTGTCCGTGCAAGAATGGCCGCCCAGGGTCTCGATCTGCTGATCACCTGCAACCCGGCGAACATGAACTACCTCACGGGCTACGACGGCTGGTCTTTCTATACACCGCAGGTCGTCGCCGTCGCACTGGAGGAAAACGAGCCGATCTGCATCGTGCGCGGTATCGACCGGGCCGGCGGCTTCGTGACGACGCACCTCAGCGAAGAAAACATGCTCGGCTACCCGGATCACTATGTGCAGGCGGAAGACATTCATCCCATGGACTGGATCGGCGGCCTGTTGGTCGAGCGCGGGCTCGGCACCGGGCGGGTCGGCATCGACATGGACGCCTATTACTATTCGGCCAGAGCGCACGCAGCTCTGAGAGCGGCCATGCCCGACGCGGCGTTCGAGGACTCCGGCAATCTCGTCAACTGGGTCCGCATCGTCAAAAGCGAGAAGGAGATCGCCTACATGCGCGAGGCCGCCAAGCTGGTCGAACTGGCCATGCAGGCGGGCATCGACGCCATCGAGCCCGGCACCCGGCAATGCGACGCGGTAGCCGATATCTACAACGCACAGATTCGCGGCACCGAGGCGTTCGGCGGCGAGTACACGTCGATCGTGCCGATGCTGCCGACCGGTGTCGGCACCACGACGCCGCACCTGACCTGGAACTCGGAGCCGTTCCAGTACGGCGAGGCGACGATCCTGGAGCTTGCCGGGTGCCGCATGCGCTACCACTGCCCGATGTCGCGGACGGTGCACCTGGGCCCGCCGCCGAAGCGCATGGCGGAGATCGCCGAGGTGGCGGTCGAGGCGCTGAACGTCGCCGTCGAGAGCATGCGACCCGGGGTCACCTGCGAGGAAGTGCATGCCGCATGGAACCGGGTCGTCAGCCGCCACGGTATCGTCAAGGATTCGCGGATGGGCTATTCCATCGGCCTCAGCTACCCGCCCGACTGGGGCGAGCACACCTTGTCTATCCGCCCCGGCGACAACACAAGCCTGGAGGCGGGCATGACCATTCACGTCATGCCGGGGATTTGGCTCGACAGTTGGGGAATCGAGATCAGCGAGGGTGTGCTGGTAACGGAAACCGGCGCCGAACGGCTCTGCGATTTTCCGCAGGGGCTGGTGATCAAGGACTGACCGCAGCCTAGAACTCTAGTCGGGCAATAGCGCCATTTCCACTTCGCGCGCACGGCCGTTGGCCGCCATCCACTCGCCGGTGCGCGGATGCGCGCGCAGCCGATGGCCGTAGTGCGTGCGAAGCCCCTCCACCAGCGCGCCGTCGAACCTCAGGTGTTCGTCGATATAGCCGACCATCACCGAATTCGGCCACGCCTTGGGCCGGATCGTGCGCAAGCGGTCGTAAAGCGAGGAGACCGGCTCATCCCGGTGTGTCTGGGCCAGGAACGAGAGCATGGCCGCCGAGGAGCGCGACACGCCCATGTGGCAATGGACCAGCAGCCGCACCTTGTCGCCATCCTGTACCCGGGCCGCCAGCGATTCCCCGAACGCGACCACATCCTGTACAAGTTCCCGGTCGGGCGGCGTGGTGCCCGGGATCGGATCGATGACGTCGTGACAGCGCAGAATCTTGCGCTCATGCGCGTCGAAAGTCTCGAAAGCGGTGATTTCCGGCCAGTCAGGGTCGATCAGCGTCAGCACATGGGTAAAGCCCCGGCGGCTGTGTTCCGGCAGTTCCTCGATTCCGCAGATGGCAAGATCGGATAGGGCGAGTGTCGTCATGCCCACAAGCTAGTGCGGCACGGCGAAAAAACAAGCCGCAAAGGCGTTAGTTTTTTATGACGACGCCCGGGTCAGCCCGGGCTCATGCCCCGGAGCCGTTCGGAACGGCGGCGCAGCAATTCCAGCGTGACCAGCAAGATGATGGAGATCGTTATCAGCACCGTCGCCACGGCGAGGATGGTCGGCGAAATCTGCTCTCGCAGGCCTGTGAACATCTGCCACGGCAATGTCTTCTGGGACGCGGAACCAATAAACAGGACGACGACGACCTCGTCGAAGGACGTGATGAACGCGAACAACGCACCGGAGATGACGCCCGGCAGGATCAACGGCATCTGTATCTTGAAGAAGGTCCGGATCGGCCCCGCGCCGAGGTTCGCGGCGGCGCGCACCAGGCTCTTGTCGAAACCGACCAAGGTTGCCGTCACCGTAATGATCACGAACGGCGTGCCCAAAGCGGCATGCGCGAGGACGACGCCCCAATAGGTGCCCTGCAGTCCGATCCGCGAATAGAAGAAATACATGCCGGCCGCCGAAATGATCAACGGCACGATCATCGGTGAGATCATGACCGCCATGACCGCACTGCGGAATGGCATGTAGCTCTGCGACAAACCGATCGCCGCCAGGGTGCCGAAGCTGGTGGCCAACAACGTCGCCATCGGTGCAATCCGCACCGAATTGGCAAGCGCCGTCTGCCAATCGTTGTTGGTAAAGAAATCCTGGTAATGCTTCAACGAGTACCCGTCCGGGTCCAACGCCAACATTTCCTTGGTAAAGGTGAAGAAATCTTCCGCATTGAAGCTGAGCGGAATGATCACGAGGATCGGCAAGATCAGGAACATAAAGATCAGCGCGCAGATCGTCCGGAACCCGTAGTACCAAGCTATCTGTCCTGAAGACGCATATGGAGGAAGTCCCGACATCACGTTACCCCAGCTTCACATTGTCGATACCGACGATCTTGTCGTAGATGTAATAGAGCACCATGACCAGAGCCAGCAGCATGGACCCCAACGCGGCGGCAAGCCCCCAGTTCAGGGACGAGGATATGTGGTAGGCGATACGATTGGAAATAAAGATACCGGATGTGCCGCCGACCAGCTCCGGCGTGATGTAGTAACCGATCGACAGGATGAACACGAGCACCGCTCCCGCGCCGATACCGGGAATCGTATTCGGGAAATAGACCCGCCAGAACGCGGTCCAGTCGGAAGCGCCGAGCGACTTGGCCGCCCGCACGTAGGAGGGCGGGACCGTTTTCATCACCGAATACAGCGGCAGGATCATGAACGGCAGCAGGATGTGCGTCATCGCCACCAACGTGCCGATTTCATTGTACATCATCTGTAGCCGGTTCTGATCGTCGAGGATTCCCATCGTCACCAGAAAATCGTTTATCACCCCCTGCTGTTGCAGCAGCACGATCCACGACGACGTCCGCACCAGCAACGAGGTCCAAAACGGCAGCAACACCAGGATCATCAGCATATTGGACGTCCTGAGCGGCAGGTTGGCGAGGAGGTACGCGACCGGATAGCCGAGCAGGATGCACGAACTGGTAATGACGATCGAGAGAATCATCGTTCGCCCCAGCAGGAAAAGATAGATTCGCTCGTTTTCCGGCTTCATCTGGACGCCGTCGGCAGTCGGTTCCGCATCGACCGCCGCAAGGAAATACCCGGCCGTATAGTCGCCGGAGAAACGCTTGATCGTCCGCCAGACCTCGACGTTACCCCAATCCTTGTCGATTTTGATGAACTGCGCCTTGTAGCCGCCCGCCTCCATATCGTCGACGCGGCGCCCGGTTTTCCGGAACATGCTGGAGATGCCTGGTTTTTCGTAATTAAGGCGGCTGCCGAGACGCGTGTGGATCTTCTTTTCGACGGCGACAAGAAGATCCGCATGTAGCGCCTTGAACGTCTCCTCGCCGGGCAGGTCCCCGCTCTGCGAATCCCAATTTTCCAGGGCTTGCACGGTCTGCGGCAGCGTATCGGGAACGATGTTGTTCTCCACCGAGCGGAACAGCATGTCCGCGATCGGCGCGATGAAAGTGATCAAAATGAATAGGAACAATGGCGCGGTGAGTAGCAGCGCACGAAGTTTGCGACGCCGGAGAGCCCTGGCAATACTCACCTTGAGCGGCGAGCCATCCGCTGCCAGCACCGGTCCGTTTTGGGACTCACCTTCGCTCATGTCGGTCTCCGCGTCCTTCAACAAATACTTTATTGCCGAGAGGAGACCGGGCGCGAGGTTCCCCGCGCCCGGTCGTCGCTCAGCTTACCGCGTGAGCCAAGCCTGGAACTTGGCATCGATGTCGTCACGATTGTCCGCCCAGAACTCGTAGTTATAGAGCAGGGTGTTCTTCGAGTTATCCGGATCGGTCGGCATGTGCGGCGCCATGTCGATACCGAGTTCGGCGTGCTTCCCGACGAGCGGCGCCGAGGACTTACGGGCCGGACCGTACGAGATGTACTTGGCCTGGTCGGCGAGACGCTGCGTGTCGGTCGCGAAGTAGATATAGTCCAACGCGCGCTTCTTGCGTTCGTCCGACAGGCCGGCCGGAATGATCCAGCCGTCGAGGTCGAAGACCTGCCAGTCCCAGAGCATCTTCACGGGCTGCTTCTGCTCCTCGATGACCGAGAACAGACGGCCATTGTACGTCGAGCCCATCACGACTTCGCCGTCGGCGAGGCGTTGCGGGGTTTCCGCACCGGCCGACCACCAGATGACGCTGTCCTTAATGGTAGCAAGCTTGGCCAGCGCCTGGTCGACGCCTTCCGGCGTACCGAGAACGTCATACACCTTATCCGGCGCGACGCCATCGCACAGAAGCGCCCACTCGACGTTGTTGATCGGACGCTTTTCGAGGCTACGCTTGCCCGGGAAGGTCTTCGTGTCGAAGACATCGCAGATATCATCCGGCTCTTTGCCACCCCATTCGGCGACGTTGGTGCGATAACCGAATGTCGTCGAATAAACGATCTGCGGGATGAAGCAGTCGGAGACGAGAAGGTCACCGAAGTCCTTGGACGCGGGCGTGCCGTCCGGCGCCGGCGCCAAATGCTTGTCCGGATCGATTTCCATCGCCAGACCTTCGTCGCATAGACGAATGGCGTCGGAGGCGACGACGTCGACGACGTCCCAGGTGACGTTACCGGCTTCGTTCATGGCGCGAAGCTTGGCAACGGCCTCTGGCGAACTTTCATCGTTGATGATGTTCACGTCCGGGTTCTTCTTCATGTAGGGCTTGTGATACGCGTTCATCTGCGACTCGGAATAGGCGCCACCCCACGACACGATGGTCATGTCGGCGGCGGCCACCACCGTCGGCGACGCCGCGGCGGCAACGGCTAGAACACCCGCTACCGCCAGACCTGAAATTGTTTTCAGCATTTTACCAATTCTCCCTTGGTCATTAGTCTCTAGTTTCTGTCCACGTTAAGGGCCGAACACGTCACCGACGATCCGGCCGCCGGGCAATTCGACAGGACGGATCCCGCCTTAGGCATCGAGCGCCCGGCAATCCTCGATGGTCCATCCGAATTTGACTTTTTCACCTTCCTCGAGATGTACATGTCCCCAGGCATTCGGGACCTTGACGATGAAATCGTCGTGTCCGCATACGCTCGCTCTGGTGCGGATATGATCGCCGAGATAGATCAGTTCTTCGACGACGCCTTCGAAAACATTCGGGTACTTGCCATCCGGCGGATTGACCTCGACCCGCTCAGGACGAAGCGACATCTGGCTGCGGTCGCCGACGGCCCCGACGTTGACCTTTAGGGCCTGGACGGTGCCGCCTGTGTCCATGGCGACCTCGCAGGTTTCGCCGTTGATCGCCTGAACGGTCCCGTTGAGCGTGTTGTTCTCGCCGATGAACTGGGCCACGAAGGCGTTGTCCGGCCGTTCGTACAGCACATCCGGCGCCGCCAGTTGCTGAATGACGCCGTCGTTAAACACCGCGACACGGTTCGACATGGTCAGCGCCTCGGACTGATCGTGCGTCACGTAGACCACGGTCACGCCGAGATTCTCGTGAATGTGCTTGATCTCGAACTGCATCTGCTCGCGCAGTTGCTTGTCGAGCGCGCCCAGCGGTTCGTCCATCAGCACCAGCACGGGGTCGAATACCAGTGCGCGGGCGACGGCGACGCGCTGTTGCTGGCCGCCTGAAAGCTGTGCCGGCCGCCGGCCGCCGAAGGTGCCGAGCTGGACCATGTCGAGCACTTTTTCGACGCGCTCCTTGATCTCGCTTTTCGGTATCTTCCGGACTTCCAGCGGGAACGCCAGGTTTTCCGCAACCGTCATATGCGGAAACAGCGCATAATTCTGGAACACCATGCCGATCCCGCGCTTGTGCGGCGGCACGTTGTTGATTGGAGCGTTCTTTAAATAAATTTCCCCGTGCGTCGCCGGTTCGAAGCCCGCAAGCATCATGAGGCACGTCGTTTTACCCGAACCGGACGGGCCGAGCATGGTGAGAAACTCGCCACGCGCGACATCCAGATTCAGGTCTTTTACGACGAGTGTCTCGCCATCATAACTTTTTTGAACGTTTTCGAATCGAACGAGCGGATCATTGTTTTCCGTCATACCACCCTGCGCCATCCCTGTTACACGATGTGCCGCACGTTTTCGCGCGATCATTATCGTTTAAGTCCATCACGGGCGGATTATGTTTTCAAGTCCCGCCGTGACGGTGTCCGGTTTGCGACCATTTATGGACTTCTTAAGGCGTCCTATTGGCGGCCACGAGCCGGTTGTCTGTCCCCTCGTATCCGGAAGGCTACACTTTTGGGTCCGGAAACTCAAACCCCGTTCGGGAAAACGAAATACCGAGCATGGCGGCAGCCGCCAGAGCCGCGCTGTATCCGTTGCTGACGCTCAATTTCCGGAGACCGACGGCACAGAAAACGGCGTTCGAACATGTCCTCATTCACGGCGCTCATAATACATCATCAACCACCAGATTCCGATGAAGGCCGCCGTGAACGCGGCCGAGAACCCGTAGGCGAGCCCGGTTTCCTCCGACATCACACCGACCATCGCCAGCGCAACCGGAACGAAAAACCCGATGTGCTGCGCGACACGCGCAAACAGGACGACACGGGTATGATGGATGGCGATACAGTACGAGCGCAGGACTTCGAATGGGCTCATGAAAATGATCAGCCCCGCCATGCCGATCAGCAGCGGCGACACGTCCTGCCAATCGGCGCCGAGCAGCCAGGGAACAAGCGGTTCGGCGAACAGCATGACCGCAACCGCAACGGCTGCCAGCGGAAGTATCGTCACCCAAACGGCACGGTTTCGGCCATGCCGCCGCGCGGTCGGATCTTCCGTCCGCGAGAACCAGTTCATGACGATGCGATTGACAAACGGGGCGAGAATCAGGTGCGGTGCCGTGGCTAGCCGCTGCGCCTGAAAAATCAACCCAGCTAGGGCATCGCCGCCGGCGTAGCCGGCCGTCATGATCGTCAACCGGCTGAAGGTGCCTTCCAGCAGACCGTCGAGCCACAGGCCCCGGGATTCCAGGTACAGCCGTTTGTATTCGTGCCGCTTTAGCGGCCTCACATCCCTGATGGTCAGGCCGCCGACCTTAACCAGAGCAAGCAATTGCACCACGGTTTGCATGACTTCGCGCAACACGAGCGCAACCCATCCACCACCGATCAAAACAACGGCGAGAGATGCGGCATGACCGGAAAACGCCGCGCCGGTCTCGATAAACGACAATTGCTTGTACGGCAGACCGCGTTCGTAAAATGCCTTGTTGAGTACCGTCCAGTGCCTGACGGCAAGCGTTAGCACGATCGTCACTTCCCATGGCCCCACGGTTCCCGTCAACCAGAGCCACACGAAGATCAAAACGGTCGCCAGTAGCGTTTCCTGCAACGCCGCGTTGAAGTAGATGTCCATCGCGTCGTCGTCGTATGCGTTTTCCGTGGCACGGATAATCAGTGTGTTGGTGCGAATCGAAATTACGGCATAGAAAAGCGAGGCTTCCGCGAAAACCAACGCAAACCGGCCGAATTCCGACGGTGAAATGTACCGCACCAAGATGAGGTTGATGGCGAACGCCGCAATCGCCTGGAAAACATGCCCGCCGGTCATGAAGGCGCCGCCAATCTGCAGATGCGATAACTTCACCATCGTCACAGAATCCTAACGAATGACATCCTGCGGTGACGCATCCGGGACGGGCGGCATGCCGCCGCCCGTTCAAAACGGTCCCGCTTTTCCCGCGGCACCGCATATACGTTTCCGTAACCGGCGAAAACGGTTTCCAACGGGAAGGCCCCTATGCCCGACTTGCGCCTTACGACCCCGGCCTTGTGCCACATGTAAAACACATAGGCGTGTGGAAATGATGCGGCGAAATTCTCGACACTGCCAAACTGCTCTCTGCCGGCCGCGGAAATCTCAATTGCGATAACAGGCCTGTTCGCGTGAATGGTTTCCGCCAGCCCGTTGAGAACCTGCGCCTCGTATCCCTCCACATCGATCTTGATCAGCCCGACCTTTGCCCCGTCCAACCGTTCTCCGAGAAACGAATCGCCGGTGCGGACGACAACCTCGATCGGCATCACGTTGTCAGGACTGTTCACGGACGCCAAAAGGGAACTGCCGCCGCTATCGGCGCCCAGATAAAGGGTCCCCATTCCATCCGTCCCCCCCATGGCAACGGCATGGATATCGATGTTGCCAATGTCGTTGCGCGCGATGTTATCGTGGAATTGTTCGTGAAGCTGGGCGTTGGGCTCGAACGCGATAACGCGCTTCACAGCGCCGCTGAGATAAATCGCATGCTGACCGAGGTTTGCGCCGATATCGAGAAACACGTCGACATCGTCGGCACGCGCAAAGGTCTTCATCATCAAAAGATCGGCTTCTTCGTAGGCACCATACAACAGGATATTCCAGTCGATGAAATGAGCCGTGTTGCCACGATAGCGGAGTTCCTCGATATATACCTCGAAGCTGCGCGGCGGCGGCGCGCCGGGCGGAAAAAGAAATCGAAACAGCATTTCCGTTCCGCGCAATCTGAACAGCATGGCAAGCCACCTGGCACCGATCACAAGCGGCAATGTCGCCGCGTTTATCGGCAATGCCACGGCTTCAACTCCGGGGACTCCGACCGGGCGGACATTGAATCATAAGTGTAACCCCGTTATTAGAGCGTTCGGCTGTGATAAAATGCTGGCATCGGTCGAATGACGCAAAACAAATCCGGCGGGAGTTGATATGCCCGGCTCACGACAGTCACACATTCAGGGCTACACTCCTGCCGAAAAGCTGCAACTGTCGATAATCTCCGCAGCAATCGCCATTGCTCTACTTGCCGCATTCGGGCTCGTCCCAGCATGGACCGTGCGTTGGCTTACAACCGTTCTGTTCATGGCGCAAATCGCCCATGAACTTTACGATGACGACATCTCGGCCATGAAATCGCCTGCGTTTCTGTTGGCCGCGATTGCCGGCTTCATGTACGCGATCGTTCCTGCAGCCGTTGTTTTCCTGCTGCAGGCATCAGGGCAGCACACGCTGATCCCATCCCCGAACCGGCTGGTTTTCTTGGGCCATCCGGCAGAGTATTACATCCTCACGTTCGCGTTGCTGGGCCTCGCGTTGCATGGCGTGCTGCGGCTCACCATTACAGAAAGATTCAGGGATCAGGCTATTCAGTTTTCGGGCATGGCGTCCATCTGGCTGTCCGTCATCTCGATATTGCTCACGGGTGCCGCTTTTCTCTCGATCAATTTCGGGCATGGCTCATCATTCGTATCCAGCGCCGTGCGAACCGTCTATCCCCCGCTTCAGTCACTGATCATCGTTTTTCTCGTTTACCAGTGGGCAGCGAAAAAAGCACCGCTGCTTCTGCCGCTGCTGACAATCGTTCCCACCCTGATCTTCCTGGGCCTGAACGGGCATGCCAAGCCCGCGATATATATCGGGTTTGCCTGCGTCCTAATCTGGGTGACCGTCTCGCGACCGCGGGTAATGACACTCGCCATGGCCGGCGCGGCGCTTGTGGTCTTTATTGTCATCGCATTCAACGTCACGCAGGCCGTCAAATACAAAGTATCGTCATTTTTTCACCAGAACACGATCGATATCGCCAAGGGGATCGAATCGCTCGGTTACAAAATCATCTGGCGGCAAATCGACTCGGGGAACTGCTTTCGCAATGTACTGGTAAAACACGGCGACGACGACTTCGTGTTGTCGCGGCAAACATTCTGGATTGCCGCACTCGTGCCGCGCATCATTTGGCCTGAAAAACCCAATCTATCTCTCGGATCGCAATATTCGATCACGTACTGTGATTCCACATATAAGCATTCTCACAGCGCCTCCATCTCCCTTCTCGGCCAACCCGCGATACATGGCGGCCCCATTGGCATCTTGTTTCACGGTGCATTCCTGCTCGCCGGTCTGGCGGTTATAACGGCAATCGCGCGTGCATACCCCGGCATTGGCACCGTTATCGTCATGGCTTTGTTGCCCTGGTGGATCGATTTCGATCAGGATTTCGCGCTTTACATTGCCAATCTCGTGAAATTTTTCCTACTAATGTGCCTGATTGCGGTACCGGCACTGGTTCTTGGCCGAACAACCGGGCGAACGCAAGCGTGAGCCGCGCGACAACGACAACCGATCGAGACGCCATGCCAGAAATCATCGCAGGCACGCCGCCCGCAACAGATCGCAAGGTCTGCGTCGTCATCAACGGTATCCACGCCAAGAGCGGCGGCGGCGTAACGTATCTACGCAAAATTCTTCCGGAACTCGCGAACGAGGACAGTTTGAATGTCCATTTGTTGCTACATAAGGACCAGTTTCAGCTTTTTTATCCGATTCCCGACAGCATCCATATAACCATTTTCACGTTCCGTCCGAGTTTTTTCATCACGTTCATCTGGGAACAATTCTCACTTCCACTGATCGCCGGCGCCATGGGTGCGGACGTTGTGTTCTCGCCGGCTAATTACGGCCCCATCTTCGCCAAAAACCATGTGATCCTGCTGCGCAATGCAGTATCCGTGATCCGTCATATCGACCGGCTGAAACCCGCGCTTTATTGGTCCGTGCTGTCGGTCGCCACGCTCGTATCGTTCATAACATGCAAGCGCGCCATCGCCGTCTCAAATTATGCCGCGCGAATCCTGTCGTTCCGACTGCCGAGTTTCATGAAAAAGCGGTTGAATGTGGTCTATCATGGCGCGACTCCCATCAGCCCGCCGCGCGATTTCAACGCCAAGCAGAGCAACTCCCTACTCGCCGTATCCGACATCTATGTTCAGAAAAATTACCACACTCTCGTCAAGGCATTCGCGAAAGTCAGGCAGAACCATCCCAGCATGACCCTCAATATCGTCGGCACCGAAATAGACAGGCATTATGCCGAACGTGTGCGTAAGTTGATACGCAAGCTGGGTATCGAGGACAATGTCCGTTTCCACGGTTACCTGGAAATGAACGAAATCGTCGAAATGTACCGGACATGCGACATCTTCGTTTTTCCGTCCGTCGTAGAAACCTTCGGTAATCCGCTGCTCGAAGCCATGTCGGCGGGTGCGCCGATTGCATGTTCGAAGACGGCCGCCATGCCGGAGGTCATTGATGATGCGGGACTTCTGTTTGATCCCAATAACGCCGATGATATCGCCGCCAAGATCGAACAGCTTCTCCTGGATGCGGACCTGCGGCGAACGCTCGGAGAAAAAGCCTTGTCGAGGTCACGACAATTCACCTGGAACCGCACCGCACGCCAGACCGCGCATGTGCTGCGCGACGCCCTCGGCGACCGGAAGCTGGCGCCACAGAAATTTCGATGACCGGTTCTGTTTTGCTTGTGACGCTGCCGCCAACACGGGGCGGCGTGCCGACGAAGACTCGGATCCTGGCCCGGTTTCTCCGCCGCCGCGGATATGATGTCGGCATTGCGCACTATGCGACAATGAGCGAATTCGGCGATCTGTCGGTGCCGAGCTGGAATCTGATTCACGGCAAGCGGCCCACTGTCCAGCAAGGCACGTGCTTCGGTGATTTTCCCAGCAGCGCCGTCGGCTGCGCATTTCCGGAACTCGAATTCACGTATTACCGGTCGAGCAAGCACTGGCGACGCGCGCTGGAAGGATACGACCGGTACATTGCCGTCGGCGGGACCGTGCTTGTATCGAACCCGCTCGTCGCGTTGGACATCCCCCATATGACATGGTGCGCGAGCACCATGATAGATGACCGAATCGACCGCCGTGGCGCGATGCCGGCACCCAGACGAATCTTCGATGCCGCGGTGATCGGACCGGTACAGCGAAGCATGGAAAAACGTATCCTGTCGCGGGAAACCCGGTTCATGACGGTCAGCGACTATGCACGGCGGACGCTGATCGCGGCGGGCGGCGATGCTGATCGCTTTATGACCGTACCGGTTCCCGTCGATCGGACGGCTTTCTCACCGCCACTGGTCGTATCCACGGGAAAAATCGGATTCGCCGGACGCGCCGACGATCCTCGTAAGAACATCGATTTGCTTTTACAGGCATTTCGCATTGTCGCCGATCGCGACCCGGCGGCGGAGTTGTTGCTGACCGGGAACGCATCGCCGGATGTCGAGCGATGGGTCGAAAAGCTCGGCATCGCGGACCGCGTCCACTGGACCGGCTGGCTAACGCCGGCGGCACTCTCCGATTTCTACCGCTCGCTGGATGTGTTCGTGTTTCCATCGCACAAGGAAGGCCTCGGCATCGCCGGGATCGAGGCCATGTCGTCCGGCGTTCCGGTGGTCTCGACCCGCTGCGGCGGGCCCGAGGATTTCGTGCTCGACGGCGAGACCGGCCGGCTGGTGAACGAGGATCCGGCCGAGATGGCCGACGCGATTGCATCGATTTATACTCGGCGTCAGGTGCGTGACGAAATGAGCCGGAACGCCGTTGCTCTGATAACCGAACGGTACTCGATGGAAACGTTCGAGGAGAATATTTCGGTGAACTGGCAACTGACCTGGGGTGACTCGCCATAGGCATCAAACTGACATACCTGGTTTCGCATCCTATCCAGTATCAGGCTCCGCTGCTGCGCCGTATCGCCGCCGAACCGGATATCGACTTGCGCGTCGTATTCGAACGCGTTTCACCTGAACACCGTTATTTCGACGAGGGATTCCAGCGCGAAATCCGATGGGACGTCGCGCTTACGGAAGGCTACGATTTCACGGCACTGAATGACACGGGCCTCTCCGAAGAGATCGCGGCATGCGATGTGCTTTGGCTGCACGGCTGGCAGTCGCCGACATTGCGTCGGGCAATCAGGGTAGCATTCGGCATGAAAAAGAAAATTCTGATGCGCGGCGAAAACTGCGACCTCGCAATGCCCGATGGTCGCTGGTTACGCGGCTGGCTGAAGCGGCGCTACCTCGACCGTATATTCGACCGATGCAGCGGGTTTCTTACCATCGGCAACTTGAACCGGGAGTACTATCTCAAGCGCGGGGTCAACGCGAGGCGAATATTTCCGATGCCCTATGCCGTCGACAACGATGTATTTCGTGACGCTGCTCAAACGGCGCGAATGGCGCGGCCCGACCTGAGGGAAAGGCTTGGAATCGGAGCTTCGGTCCCGGTTGTGCTGTATGCCGGAAAACTGTCGCGCCGCAAACGGGCGGACCTGCTTGTTCGGGCGATGAGGGAACTCGACGATCTTTCGCCGCAGCCGTTTCTCGTCCTTGCCGGCGACGGCAAACTGATGGATGAACTGCAGTCCGCCGCAGCGAATGCGCATTTCCCGGGATTCGTCAATCAGAGCGAACTTCCTGCATACTATGACATGGCGGATGCCTTCGTACTGCCGTCGGAACGCGAACCTTGGGGCCTCGCCGTGAACGAAGCCATGGCCTGCGGGACAGCTGTCGTTGTCAGCGACCAGGTCGGCTGTGCGCCGGACCTCGTCGATGCGTCCAACGGCGCCGTATTCAAGGCTGGCGATGTTCAGGGACTGGCCGATGCTCTGCGCCATGTCCTCGCCAACGCCGGCCCGATGGGGCGGGCAGCTTCCGACAAGATCGGATCCTGGAACTTCGATGCCGACATCTCCGGCCTCAAGGCGGCACTCGGGCAGTTGGAGGTGCGGCCGTGAATGTGGAACCGAAGTGGCGCGGGCCGCTCAAGGTCGTGCTTGCCGGGCAGATGTTCGATTCCTCCCGCACCGTTCAGCGCGTCCGTGCATTGACGTCCCTGGATTGCAGCCTGACTTGCGTCGCGACGACGACGCCCGGCCATGACTATGAAACGCCGCCGTCGCTCCTCACCCGGCTTCGATACCGTCTGCGTCGCCCTGGCGATCCCGCTGGCGCGAATGCCGGTATCCTGGACGCGGTCAACTCGGATACGGATGTCCTCTGGCTCGACGCCGCGGACATGATCCGCGCCGAGACCCTGATTCGAGCGAAGCAAATTTGCCCGCACCTCGCCGTGCTCTGGTATAGCGAGGACGACATGATGAACCGGCGCCTGCGCACCAAATGGCTCGAGACCGCGATCCCCCACATCGATCTTTGGGTAACGACCAAGTCGTTCAACACTGCCCCGTCCGAGGTTCCCTCGCTCGGGGTCCGCCACATGCTGTTCGTCAACAACAGCTACGATCCCGACATCCATCGGCCGTGCGAAACGGCGGACGGTGACAGGCGGCGTTACGGCGCTCCGCTCAGCTTTATCGGCACATATGAACGCCCGCGCGCAAATTCGGTTTTGCATCTGGCCCGTGCGGGTTATGAGGTGCGCGTCTGGGGCAACGGCTGGGACGATATGAAGAACCGCCATTCGAATCTGAAAATCGAGGGGCGCCCCGCGTACAATGACGAGTTCGCACGGGTCGTGGCGGCAAGCGATATCAACCTTTGTTTCCTACGACACGAGAACCGGGATCTTCAAACCTGCCGATCGATCGAGATTCCTGGCTGCGGCGGTTTCATGGCTCATGAGCGCAATCGGGAAATCGAGGGCCTGTTCCGTGACGGGATGGAAGCCGTCTATTTTTCCAACGACGAAGAACTGACCGGCGTCTGCGGTAGGTGGCTTGGCGACGCGAACGGCCGTAAGACGGTCGCCGATGCCGCACATGCGCGCGCGCGCGCGCTTCGGCTGAACCACCGGGCCAATGTTTCGCGTATGTTGAACGAACTCGTCAATCTCGGAAAAGTACCCGGATCATGAAAGTTCTCGTTAATGCACTATCGGCCCGGCGTGGTGGCATCATCACCTACACGCGGAACCTAATGCGGTCCTTCAAGGCGCGCGGCGTAGAAGCCGTCTTCGCATTGCCGCAGCCGAGCATCCTGCAGACCGAAGACGCCACGACCGAACTTTTCCCGGTCACCGACATGCGACCGCTCAGCCGCGCAATCTGGGAGCAGACCACGTGGCGGCAGGCGGTCAAGCGCATCGACCCCGATGTCTTGTTCTCGTCCGCGAACTTCGGCCTGCTGGCACCGCCCGTGCCGCAGGTGCTGCTGATCCGCGAGGGCGGCCTGTTCGATCCCGATTATCTCGGCAATATTGCCCCCGCACTGGGAGCGAAAGCGGCATTTACGCGCAAGCTCCGGCGCAACCTCATCCTCGCGTCCGCACGCGCCTCAGAAGTGGTGATTACACCGACCGATGCCATGACCGAACTTCTCGGGCTGTGGGCCGACGACATGGCGGACCGGGTCGAGAAAAATACCTACGGCACGCGTCTCGAACATTTCGTGCTCCCCAGCAATTCTCGGCCCTGGCGCGATGGCGGCATACTCAAGATTCTCATGGTCTCGGCATACTATCCGCACAAACAGCCCGGCCTGATCGCCGAGGCCGTGCGCCAGCTCAACGAAGGCGGCCTCCCGGCGCAACTCTCGGTGACAATGAGCATGGAAGATATTACCAACATGCCCGGTGGTGCTAAAGATGCGTTTCTGATCGAGAAAGGGCTCGAGCGCGGCGACACTCATTTACTCGGCCACGTCGATTACGAAAACCTGCCGGCGCTCTATCATCAGCACGACGTGTTCATCACCGGTTCGCTCTCGGAGACATTTGGCCATCCACTGGTCGAAGCGATGGCAACCGGAATCCCGATTATCGCCGCCGACACACCCGTGCATCGCGAAGTCTGCATGGACGCCGCCGAGTACTTCCCGCCAACATCGGCAAAGGCTTTGGTGGATACGATCAAACGCCTCGACGCGGAACCCGACTTGCGCCGGCACCTGCGCGAACGCGCCTCGATATATCCGAAGAACAATTACAGTTGGGAAGGTCATGTCGACCGTCTGCTGGAATGTTTTGAACGCGCTTACGCGAAAAGGAAGCGGACCCGATGAACGTCTTCCCCCTCCAGCCCGCCCGGGGCGAATGAGCGCCGCGCTTCGCATAGTCGTCGTCAATCACGTGCACCCGTTGCGCAATCATGTTTCTGCGCTACGCATGCGTTCCTTCGCCCAGGCTCTCGCGGGAAAAGGCGACCAAGTCGTCCTATTGAGCGACAACCGCAGCGCCAACGATCCGGGCACCGCACCGCGCGACGTTCCCGACCTTCTCGACAAGCATGACTGGTCCCGTCCCCTGTTTATTTCATCCGCACGAGCCAAGGATACGTTGCAGGCAAAAGCACGCGAAGGCCGCCTGCCGGCGGGCATACGGCAAGCCGTCGTCGCCTGGTCCTATTTCCGCACCGGCGGCATTTTCGGCGACTGGCGTGCCGCGGCGGCGCCGCTGCTGCCGACCGTTGCAGACAGTTTTAAGCCCGATATCGTGCTTGCGACCTTCGGCAATACGGACGCGTGGGCAATCGCGGACGCGCTCGCGGAAATTGCCGGATGCCCCTGGATCGCGGATTTCAAGGACAATTGGAGCGCATTCATTCCTTTCGGATTCAGAAAAGCGACCGCTTGCCGGTTCAGCCGGATGGCGCATATGACTATATTTTCGGAGAATCACGCACGCGAGGCGGCGCAATGGTTTCCGGCCGAAAAAACCGTGATTTACAGCGGATATGACAATACACCTTCGCCGAACGCGCCGACAGCCGGCACAACCGGCACGATCGTGCTGACCGGCAGCCTTTATGGCTCGCCACATTTGAGCGTGTTGTGCGCCGGAATCCGATCTTTCGCCGCGGCCGCGCCGGAGTTGGATTTGACGCTCGTGTACGCGGGCAACGACCGCGCTTATTTCGAGGCCGTCACTGCGCCGCTCCACGGCATTTGCGAGGCAAAGGCCGTCGGCCATCTGCCCGCCGACGAACTTGCCGCCCTGCAGGCATCCGCGCTTGCCAACGTTTACATCTGCAATCCACGCAACCTGTTTCAACAGAAGGTGCTGGAACTGCTGGCCCGGGCGCGGCCGGTGATCGCCGTGCCGGGCGAAAGCGAGGAAGCCGTGCGGATCGCCGCCGAAGTCGGGAACACGCTCAATAGATGCGCCGGCGCCGACGACATCGCCGCCGCCTTGCATGACAGCCTGAATGCGCGCCCTGTGCCCGGTGGGGCAATCGAGTCATACTCGTGGCAAGCGCAAACGGACCGGTTAAGGGAAGTCATGCTGCGCGTGATTGAGACGACACGATGAAAATCCGGATCGCCGTCCACGGGCGGTTTCACGCTTTCGAGCTGGCGCGCAGCCTGCAGCGTCGCGGATTGCTTGAGTGCCTGCAAACCACCTACCCCCGGTTTGCCGCGCGGCGGGTCGTCGGCAAGGACGTGCCACTGCTATCGGTGCCCTATCTCGAAATCAAACGTCGCTTCGGCGCCCGTCTCGGTTTCAGCCGGGCGCTCGACGTCTCCATCGCCAAGGGATTCGCGGAAGCGGTCGCGAGAAGCCTCTCTACGTCCGACGCCGATGTTCTGGTCGGCTGGAGCTCGGCAACGCTGGAAGCGATCGACATAGCTCATGAAAAAGGAATGCATGTCGTGATCGAGCGGGGCTCGACTCATATTCAGCACCAGACGGAGGTGTTGTCGAAAGTCCGACGCGACCTCGGCCTGCGTGGCGAGATCACACCGCCGACGATCATCGAACGGGAAATCGCCGAGTACGATGCCGCGGACGCCATCGTCGTCCCCTCGGAGATCTCCCGAAAAACCTTCATCGAGCGGAACGTCGCCGCGAACAAAGTGTTCGTCAATCAGCTCGGCGTCGACACGGCGCAGTTCGCGCCGCCTGCGCAGCCTAGGAAAAGCGACGTGCCGGTCATTCTTTTCGTCGGCGCGTTGAGTGCACGCAAGGGAACCGCGACACTGCTCGAAGCGTTTGCGAAACTCTCCGGCCGGGCGGAATTAATGTGCGTTGGCCCCGTCGACGCCGAATTCCAGAAGATCCTGACCAAGCTACCGCCGGACAACGTCACCCTGATGGGCCGCGTATCCAGAAGCGATATCCACGACGCATACAAGAACGCCGATATCTTCTGCTTACCATCCCACGAGGAAGGTTTCGGCATGGTCGTCCTGGAAGCCATGGCATCGGGACTGCCGGTCGTCCTCTCGGATCAGGTCGGGGCCGCCGATCTGATAGAGCCGGGCGTCGACGGCCTGATTTTCAAAGCAGGTGATGTGGAGGCGCTGTCGACGGCAATGGCATCGCTCACGGATGACCGGGACCGGCGAGGCCAAATGGGCGATGCTGCCGCAAAGAAGGCGCGGACCTCGCAAACCTGGGACGGTTATACCGACCGCGCGGTGGAGATTTACGAGAAAATCGGCGTTACCTGAGCGGTGCGTACTTCGGCATCGACCGGACGCGGCCGACGAAGCCCTCGAGCCAGAGCTGACAGATCATCGGTTTCCAGATATTGACCGCGAGTTGCCGCTCGCCGGCACGGAACATTTTCATCGTGTGCTCCCACCAGGCCGCTTCCCAATAAGGACCGTCGCGGAATGCCGGGCGCCGGAACACGTCCGCCGCCAAATCGCCGAGACTTCCCTCCAGCCAGTCCGCAACCGGCGGCAAGAACCCTTGCTTGCGCCAACGCGTGCGTATCTGTTCCGGCAACACGTCCTTCATGGCCTGGCGCAGCAGATGCTTGGTTTCCGCGTTACCCATCAGCATCTCGGGCGGCAATGTCATGACGAACTCGACGATACGGTGATCGCAGAACGGCAGGCGCACCTCGCGCGAATGCGCCATGGAATTGCGGTCGCCGTAACGCAGCAGCGTCTGGAGAAAGCCGCCCCCTGCATCCTTGCGAAGCGCTTCCAGCAGGGGCAGGACACCGCCGTCGCACAGCGCCACTTGCGATGCCAAGCCGGTCTTCATGCCGAAACGCACGTCGCTGCCGCGCCCAGCGAGACGCGCCGCCAAACGGCGCAGCGAAAACGGCAGCATCGATTTCCAGCGGTTGTCGTGCATCGACAGCGCGAGCGGATAGCGTTCCCGGATCGCACCGGTTTCCGACGCATCGATGCCGCCTGTCCGCCGCCGCGACACCAGATAGTTGGCAAAATACTGTTCGTATCCGGCGAGGATTTCATCGCTGCCCTGCCCATCCAGCAGGACGGTCACGCCGTGATCCCGCGCGAGCCGGAAAACGCACCACTGCGCGAACTGGCTGGCGCTGTCGACCGGCAACTCGTTCATCCAGATGAAGTCGTCCATCTCAGCCTGCAGGCGCTCGCCGTCCGGCACCGTTTCGTGCCGGGTGACAGCCGTGGCATCGGCGATGATCTCGGCCCATTCCCCCTCGTCCGCGACGCTGCCGGGAAACCTGCCGGTAAAAACGTGATATGCCGCGCCGGGGCCGCGTTGCCGGCGGGCAATACTGGCAATGGCGCTAGAATCGAGCCCGCCCGACAGACACGAGCCGAGCGGCACGTCGCTGCGCATGCGGAGCTTGACCGAATCCTCGAGCAACGCACGAAAGTGTGCGACCGCATCGCTTTCCGATATCTTTCGCGCCTGCCCCGGTTCGGGTACGCGCCAATACGTCTCCCGGTGCGCCTCCAATGTTTCCAGATGAACCGTCATCGCCTCGCCGGCACCAAGCTGGCGCAGCCCCCGGAACACGGTCTCGTTGTCTTGATCGAGCGCAGCAGCGGGATCGGCGAAGAACCGCATCAGGCGGCCGTCGTCTATTTCCGCGTCCACACCTTTCAGTGACAGCAAGGCCTTGTATTCCGAGGCGAAGGCAAAAAAACCCTCGCCCGCCGCATAAAGGAACGGCTTCTCGCCGAACCGGTCGCGGGCGCAGAAAAGGACGTTTCTGCGCGCATCGTAAATGGCGAACGCAAACATGCCGTTGAGACGTGAAAGCGCTGCATCGCCCCAGTGCGCGTAGGCGTTCAGCAGTACCTCGGTGTCGCTGTCGGTGGCAAACACGATGCCCTCGGCCTGCAGTTCGACCTTCAGTTCCCGGTAGTTGTAAATCTCGCCGTTATAGGTGATGGCCAGTGCGCCGTCGCCGCCGCGCATGGGCTGCGCGCCCTTGTCGCTGATGTCGATGATCGCGAGCCTCCGATGCCCAAGGCACACGTTACCGTCGTCACTCGCCCATTGCCCTTCACCGTCCGGCCCGCGGTGGACCATCAGGTCGGTCATTCCCCGAACCGCCACCGGGTTGACAGTCCGCAGGCCGGCAATCCCCGCAATTCCGCACATCAGCGCACGCCCCACGCGCGGCCCGGGTCGCTCCGCACCTCCTTCAGGCCCTCTTCCTTCAACAAGGCGGCCACCTTCAGATGGTTCTGACGGACCTCATACACCGGCCCGTACCAGTCGATGGTATCCAGCAGTGTCATTCTGTATTGCATGCCGAGCGGAATGCCCGGCGGATGGACAGAACAGATTGGCAGGAACCGGTTGAACGCACGAACCATCGGCACTTTCGCCATCAACAACGACGGCAGGAAAAAAACCGCGCAAAGAACCCGCGCGAATGCGTACAGCCGGGTGAAAGGCCAAGACGGCGTCCAGAGCCGAAGCAGACGTTTGATCAACTGCCAGTCGCTGGCCGACGATTCCTCGTAGAAATTATAGAATACCCGACCGCCGGGCTTGAGGTGCCGAATCAGCGACCGCATCACCAGATCGGGATCGTGCGTGTGCTGAATAACGCCGGCGCAGTGGATGGCGTCGAACGATTCCGGCTTGAACGGCAACGCCGTCAGGTCGGCCTGTATCACGGTGACCGCCCCACGGTCCGGGTGCGCGTTCGTCGAATCCAGCGACGTTTCACGGCAGGCCTCGACGGCGCCGGAAAGATCGCACGCCACGACATCGGCGCCGCATTCGGCCATCACGTCGGTGAAGCGGCCCGCGCCACAGCCCGCGTCCAGAATCAGCTTGCCGCGCATCCATTCCGGCGACCAGCCGGTGTCAGCGAGCAACCGGCCCCCGGAAAGGCCGTGCCCCGCTAACCGGTCGATTTGGACCGTCCGGAACATCTGCCATTGGGCACCGAAGTTTTGCGCATAGTTCTCGCGCGACCCGGCGAATCGGGGAATATGTCTGATGACGGGAAACTCCTGGCCACAGTACTCGCAAGCAAGCCGGTCGTCTTCAGGCAACGTGTCATCCTCGACCGGCGTACCGCAATCCGGACAGGCCAGTATCCCCTGCACCCGGGGCGTCATCATGCTTCCGCCCCCTCGTGCCAGAGCGACGTCGATGCCAGCGCCAGCGCGATCGTTGCCAGCCACCACGACTGCCAAATGCCGAACGTCGCACTGGCGGCAATGAATACCGCGGTGACCGTCAGTGTCCGAATCAACAACTCTCGGCGGGGGAAATTTTCCCACCCTGGCGGCATGTAGGTCCGCCACAGCACGACGCAGAGCAACAGCAATCCCGGCACGCCGAGTTCAAGCCACACCTGCAGCACCGCGTTGTGCGGATGCAACGGCAACAGCTCGGCGCGTTCACCCGTCAACTCGTGGCCGCCCGGCAGCGAACGCGACGCATTGAACCCCCAGCCCAGGAAGGGCCGTTCGGCGGCCCGGTCGGCAGCGAACCGCCAGATCAGATAACGATGTTCCGTCGACCCGGCCACCGTTTTGCCGCCTTCCCCGTCGGGGTTGCCGTTTTCCACGAATGCCACCGCGACCCGGTCCAGCACCAACGGCATGGAAACCGGCAAGGTCACCGTGACGACGACCAGAACAAGCGCAAGGAGACGCGGCAGATACCACGGGTTATCGCGGAACGCCATAAAAAGGCCCAGCGTCACGGCAACTAGAACGGTAACCGTCATTGAGCCAACCGCGAGAGACAACAGGATGGCGCCCACGGCGGCCCCCCACATCATGCCGATGCGTCTGGATTTCCGCAGGTATCCGAGCACCCCCGGCAACAATAACGCGCTGGTGACGATCCCCGGATAAAGCACAGAAATCTCGGGCTCACGCTCGATCTCGACCAGTTGCTGGCCGAACACGCCGATGGCGAGATACCCGCCAGCGAGGACCACTAGCGCCGCCATCGTCCCCCACGCCTGCGAAACGATCGCGGCGGTTTTGACTTTCTCCGGCAAGGACCGAAGCTGCCAAGCCAGCGCAGCAAACAGAATACCGAGCATGCAAATCTTCGCGATCTTCAGGAATCCGCTTGCTGGGTCAGGAGAAATCATAGTGGCAGCCACAAGCCATATGAGCCCGGCGGCAAACAGAATGGCCAATCTCTGCGTAAAAATCGCTTTGAGATGACCGTTTGTCACCGCCGTAACCAGCGCCAAACCGCCCGCAACGGACAGCAGAATCACTGAACCCTTATGCGCGAAAACGGCAATAAGCGGCACGAGCCCGGCGCATGAAACCAGGACCCAGTCGATGAGACGAAGGTGTGTCATAATGGCAAAACGGGTTCCGATCATCGTTTCAGGGCCATCGCCAGATGATCCTCTGTTTTAATGGGTTTTCCGGCCACACACCATCGTCGAGATGTCAAAAAGAGCGCATGCGGCGGCCGGGTCGTTTTAACTTTTTGCCAGCGCACCCGTGAACGTTCATAAACAGGGCAGACGGATTGAATTCATCTTTTCAGGGAGGAATTTCGTCACGTGTGCGGCATTTCGGGAATTCTCGCTTTTGCGTCCTCAGCGGCCGTCGCCGATGAGGAACTCGTGCGCCTGAACGAATCCATGCCGCACCGGGGACCGGACGGCAGCGGCACCTGGCTCGCCGACGACCGCAAGGCGGGGCTCTCTCACCTGCGTCTCGCCATCGTCGATCTCAGCGACGACGCGGCCCAGCCGATGAGCGATCCGGAAGGATCGATCCGGCTCACCTATAACGGCGAGATCTACAACCATCTGGAATTGCGCCGGGAACTCGAGGCTGCGGGATACACTTTCCGCACCGATCATTCGGATACGGAAGTCCTCGTACACGGCTACAAGGCCTGGGGCGTCGACGGCCTCGTCAATCGTTTGATCGGGATGTTCGCCTTCGCCATCTGGGATGCCCGCAAGAAACGTCTGACAATCGTCCGCGACCGGGTCGGCATCAAACCGGTCTACTTCACCCGCGCCGGCGGGCGCTTCATCTTCGGCTCCGAGATCAAGGCGCTGATGAGCGTCGGCGACGTGCCGCGCGCTGTTAACGGCACGGCCATCGCGCATTACCTGAGCTTCATGGTGTCGCCGGCGCCGCTGACCATGTTCCGCGGCGTTTTCAAACTGCCCGCCGGACATATCATGGAAGTCGAGGCCGACGGCACCGCCCGCGCACGCCGTTACTGGGATGCGCTGCCCGGCAAATCCGGCATTACCGACGAGGTGTGCGGCCTTTCGGACTCCGCGGCCCGGGATTTCTACGGCAAGGAGGTTCTGCGCCGCCTCGAGACCGCCATCGACCGCCGCATGATGTCGGATGTGCCGTTCGGCGTGTTCCTCTCCGGCGGCATCGATTCGTCGGCCAACGTCGCGTTGATGAGCCGGATCTCCAATCAGCCGGTGAAAACCTTCACCATCGGTTTTTCCGATCATACCCATTTGAACGAGCTTGAATACGCGGACCGGGTGGCACAGGCATTCAACACGGATCATCATGAAATCCGCGTCGACGGCGCGGACATGCGCGGGTACCTGCACGATCTGATCGTCAGTCAGGACGAACCCATTTCCGACTGGGTATGCGTACCGCTCTATTTTGTCTCCAAGCTCGCCAAGGACTCGGGCGTTACCGTGGTCCAGGTCGGCGAAGGCTCGGACGAACAGTTCGCCGGGTACGACAGCTACATGAAATACCTGAAACTGCACGACCGCATGGGGTCTGGTGCGCTCAAATCGCTGCTCGGCGCCGCGTCGCCGGTACTCGGCGCATTGGCCCGCGCCATGCCGGGCCGGCGTTCGGTATTCGAACAGGCGTACGAGATCAGCCGCCGCATCGATCAGGGCCACGAGCTGTTCTACGGCGGCTCCAACGCGTTCTGGGCGATCCATGTCGAGAAATATCTAAACGCATCGGGGATCTCGCCGGATCCCGCGGATGTCGAAACCGGCGTCGAGGGGCTGGAACTGAACGGCGCCGAATCCGCCGACAGCGGCGACATCGTCGACTGCTGCGCCCGCGCGATCGCCGATGGCGCGACCGACGCGGACGCCCTTACGAAGATGATTCATGCCGAATTCCGGCTCAGGCTTCCGGAACTCCTGCTGATGCGCGTCGACAAGATCACCATGTCGACATCGGTCGAGGCGCGGGTGCCGTTCCTCGATCACGAACTCGTCGACCTGACCATGGACATCCCGCGCGACATCAAGATCGACGGCTACAAGACCAAGAACCTCCTGAAGCAGGCCCTTCGCGGCGTCATTCCGGACGAAATCATCGACCGGAAGAAAATGGGCTTCGCCGCGCCCGCTGCCGAGTGGCTACGCGAGGACTTCGGCAAAGAAGCCGAAGGCATGGTGCTCGGCTCGCCGCTTGCCGCCGCCAAAGGCCCATTGAACGGCGATGCCATCCAGCGTGCCTTCGACGATCACCGCGCCGGCCGGCAGGACAATGCCCTTCATCTTTGGGTGCTTCTCAACCTTGCGGCCTGGCACGATCACTGGATCGGCAGTGCCTGAGAAAACCATGGGAATCAGCCTGCCCACAAGAATACCGCCACCCCGTGCCGTCGGGCGCTGGCTGTTGCGCCGGCTCAAGGCGCGGCGGACCGCGAAGACGCTCCCGGGCTGGGAGCGCTGGCTGGGACCGGCGTCTCTGGCGGCAGCGCTCGACCAGGAAAACTTCGATGCCGTGATCGAGACCTTTCGGCGTGCAAATCCGTTTCCGGGCCTTTCCGAACCGGTGGCCATCGGCGCGGCGATCGACGACAGAGGACGAAAACTGATCGCCGAGCGCGCCGAAAAAGCGATGCGGCGTGAAGTCGATTTGCTCGGTTCGGGGCCGTATACCCTCTCGACGCCCGTCGACTGGTGCCTCGATTTCAAGTCCAACACCCGCTGGGCCGTGCGCGCCTCGCACCGCCTGCCGGTGAACGACCTGAACAACCCGTCGGACATCAAGGTGATCTGGGAACTTTCCCGCCTTCAATGGCTGTTGCCCGTCGGTCAGGCATATCTTCTCGAAGGCGATGAAACGCGTGCCGAATTCGCACGCATCGTCGTCGAGGAATGGATCGCCTCCAACCCCGTCTGCATCGGTCCCAACTGGATGTGCGCCATGGACGTGGCGCTTCGGGCCATCTCCATGATCTGGCTGGCGCAGGCCTGCAGAGAGAGCGCGGCCTGGCGCGATACCGCCTTTCAGGAACGGCTGATCAAATCACTGGTCCTGCATGCCAGGTTCATCGACGGCAACCTGGAATATGCGGATATCAACGGAAACCACCTGACGACCGACCTCGCGGGGTTGACGGTGATCGGCATCGCCCTCGGCGGGCGCGGCATTGCCGGGAAATGGGTCGATAAATCGTGGCGGCTGTTATGCGACGAGTTCCCGCTTCAGGTCCCGGACGACGGTGTCTGCCGCGAGGCGTCCCTTCCCTATCACAGGCTCGTTGCAGAGCTTTTCCTGCTCCCCGCCGTGGTCCGGCGCAATGTCGGCTTGCCGGTCGATGATGACTATATCGCGCGCCTCCGGAAAATGGGGGCGTTCACCGCCGCCGCGGCGCAGCCGGACGGCGAGGTGCCCGTATGGGGCGATGCCGATGACGGACGCGCCCTGCCGCTCGGCACGCAGGCGATGAACGACCACCGGTATCTGGTGGAACTTACCCTTGCGCTCGAACGCGTACCTGCCAAGCCAAGGCATGATGAAACGCTCTGGTGGCTCGGTGTGGGCAATGCAGACCGGGCAGAAGCCGACGCCCTCAAGAGTGCGGCGTTCAAGGACGCCGGCGGCTATATCATGCGCGGCGACGGCGAACATGTATTCATCGACGCCGGGCCGGTCGGCATGGCAGGCCGCGGCGGCCACGGGCACAACGACTGCCTTTCGTTCGCGGCGTCGTTCGACGGCGTCTCCCTGATCGTCGATCCGGGCAGCTACGTTTACACCGCCGATTACGAGGCCCGGAACCGGTTCCGGGCGACGGCTGCACACAACACCCCCTGCATCGACGGCGCCGAGATCAACCGATTCACGCCGAAGCACTTGTGGCGGCTCAGCGATGACGCCCAACCGGAAATCCGGCACTGGAGCACGTCGGCCGACGTGGACCTGCTGGTCGCCGCGCACAGCGGCTACCAACGCCTTCCGAGCCCGGTCACGCCCGTCCGCGGCTTCATGCTGGAGCGGAGCACACGCCGCCTCTTCGTCGCGGACGGCTTCGAAGGCACGGGCGAGCATGAGGTGCGCATCCCCTACACGTTTGCGCCGGGCTCGGAACTGGAGAACGAAAAACCGGGCGTCTGGCGAATCATCAGGGACGGCAAAGCATTCGGACTCGTGATCTCGGCCCCCGAAAGCTGGTCCGCCGACCCGTTCGAAGCCGCTTATTCTCCGTCCTACGGCGTCAAACAGCCGGCACCCGGGCTGGCCTTGTCCCGCACCGGGACTCTGAGCCCGCTGGCGGTGGCGATCATGCCGGCATCCGCCATGCCGCCAGACCCCGTCCGATGGCTCGCGGGCGTGGTCCGGGGCCGCTTTCCGGTCCCCGGCTTCAGGGATTGAAAAGGCTGGCCTTTTGCCGGTCTTTCGACTACCCCTCTGACACGTGAGGTTCCAGGTTTTCCGGTCATGCACGAGAGTTTGAGAGACAAGGAAGAGGTTCAGGTCGGCTCCGAAAAGGGCTTCGGCATCGTCTTCGCAATCGTCTTCGGTATCATCGCGCTCTGGCCGCTGATCGACGGCGCGCCGGTGCGCCTGTGGGCGGCGATCGTCGCCGCGGGTTTCCTGGTGGCGGCGTTCATCGCGCAGCCTCTCCTGAAGCCGCTGAATTTGCTCTGGTTCAAATTCGGCATGCTGCTGTATAAGGT
The DNA here is from genome assembly GCA_051117645.1 of Rhodospirillales bacterium. Taxonomy (GTDB): domain Bacteria; phylum Pseudomonadota; class Alphaproteobacteria; order Rhodospirillales; family Casp-alpha2; genus UBA4479. The sequence goes on along the minus strand of JBNPEI010000004.1, from coordinate 8,957 downwards.
CGTCAATCCGGTCGTCATGGCGTTCCTGTATTATTCGACCGTCGTGCCGACGGGCCTGATCATGCGGATGGTGGGCAAGGATCCGCTCAACCGCCGTTTCGATCCGGAAGCGAAATCGTACTGGATCGAGCGCGACCCGCCGGGCCCCGCGCCCGATTCGATGAAGGACCAGTTCTAGGAAGTGAAATGGCGTTTATTGCTGAACTTTGGAAATTCCTGAGAGTCCGGAAGAAATTCTGGCTGCTGCCGATCCTGGTCATGATGGCCTTGTTCGGCGGCCTTGTCGTGTTGAGCCAGGGCTCCGCGGTGGCGCCTTTCATCTACACGATTTTCTGAGGCCGGCAGTCGTTGCGTATCCTCGGTGTATCCGCATTTTATCATGACAGCGCCGCCGCACTGATCGAGGACGGCGCGGTCGTCGCGGCCGCGCAGGAAGAACGATTCACCCGCAAAAAGCACGACGACCGATTCCCCGAAAACGCCATACAGTACTGTCTCGACGAGGCCGGCGTCGCACTCGGCGATGTCGACTATGTCGCCTTCTACGACAAGCCGTTCCTAAAGTTCGAGCGCCTGCTGGAAACCTACCTCGCGTTCGCGCCCAGCGGCTTCCGCTCATTCAAGATGGCGATCCCGGTCTGGCTCAAGGAAAAGCTGTTCCAGAAGGATCTGCTGCGCAGGAAATTCAAGGCCTTCGACGAGGAATTCGACTGGCAGAATAAGCTGCTGTTTTCCGAACATCATCAGAGTCACGCCGCGTCGGCGTTCTTCCCGTCGCCGTTCGAGGAAGCCATTGTCCTCACCATGGACGGCGTCGGCGAATGGGCGACGACGTCGGTCGCCGTCGGCCGCGGGCGGGAACTCAACATGGTTCGGGAAATCCATTTCCCGCATTCGCTGGGGCTGCTTTACTCCGCGTTTACCTACTACACCGGCTTCAAGGTCAATTCCGGCGAATACAAGGTCATGGGCCTCGCCCCCTACGGCGAGCCCGTCTACAAGGACCTGATCCTCGAAAAGCTCATGGATGTAAAGGCGGATGGATCGTTCCGTCTCGACCAGCGGTATTTCAACTACTGCACCGGCCTCACCATGACCAACGAGAAGTTCGATGCGCTGTTCGGCGGACCGCCCCGCAAAGGCGAAGAGATGCTGACGCAGAAGCACATGGATCTCGCCGCCTCCGTGCAGGCGGTGACGGAGGAAGTGGTGCTGCGCCTGACCCGGTCGCTGGCCGAGGAATACGGGATCGGGAACCTGTGTCTCGCGGGCGGCGTCGCGCTCAACTGCGTCGCCAACGGCAAGGTGCTGCGTGACGGTGCATTCGAGAACGTATGGGTGCAGCCCGCCGCGGGCGACGCCGGCGGTGCGCTCGGCGCGGCGCTCAACGCCTATCACCTGTTCCAGCAGCAGCCGCGCAAGCTGAACGGCGCCATGGACGGCATGAAGGGATCCTACCTGGGTCCCGAACCGTCACAGACCGAGATCGAGGAACGGCTCGCCGCCGCCGGCGCGAAGTTCACGGTGCTTGGTGAGAACGACGTGATCGGCGCGACCGCCGACGCCATGGCCGACGGCAAGGCCGTCGGCTGGTACCAGGGCCGTATGGAGTTCGGACCGCGCGCGCTCGGCGGCCGCTCGATCATCGCCGATCCGCGTTCGCCGGAAATGCAGAAGACGCTGAACCTGCGGGTCAAATACCGCGAGAGCTTTCGCCCGTTCGCGCCGTCGATACTGCGGGAGGATATCGCCGACTGGTTCGAGATCGATTCGGACAGCCCATATATGCTGATGGTCGCACCCGTCGTGGAGAAGCGCCGCCGCGAGATGACGGAAGACGAAAAGGCGCTGTTCGGTATCGACAAGCTGAACGTGCCGCGCTCCGACATTCCCGCCGTCACGCACGTCGACTATTCGGCGCGTATCCAGACCGTGCACAAGGAAACCAATCCGCGCTACCACGCCCTGATTTCGGCGTTCAAGGAGCGCACCGGCTGCCCGGTCGTGGTCAACACCAGTTTCAACGTGCGCGGCGAACCCATCGTCTGCACGCCCGAGGACGCCTTCCGCTGCTTCATGGGCTCGGAAATCGAGGTGCTGGTGTGCGGCAACTGCTTCCTGAAAAAGGAAGACCAGGACCCGGCGCTCAAACTCGACTACAAGAACGCGTTCGAGCTCGACTAGTTACCGATCTTTCCCGAAAGCAGATCCATCGCGGAAAGCGCCAGCACTTCCGTGGCAAGGCGCAGATCGTCCAGCACGAGGTGCTCGTCGGGGCCGTGCAGGCCCGCTGCCGCGGCGTCGAGCGGCGCCGCGCCGTACATCACCGTCGGAATCCCCGCCGCCGCGTAGTGGCGGCCTTCGTGATCGTAAGCAATCCCGCGCGGACCGGGAACGTCCCCAGTTTTCGCCTCCAGCCGCGTACTGATCGCCTTGACGAGGGGGGCTGCATTGTCGTCGTTGCCCATGGCCGGGATCAGCACCGAGCGGCGGATGCGGCACCTTGCGCCCGGCATCTTGGCGATAGTGCTGCCGATCAGGTTGGTAAGCTGTTTTTCGACCTGTGCCGGATCTTCGTCCGGCAAAATGCGCCGATCGATGCGGAAGGTGACGAACTCCGGCACGCCGGTATCCTCGCCGCCCGAAATGTGCTCGACCACCAGCGACGGTGCACCGAGGCCCGGTGTCCCGGATTTGTGTGCCTTGAGGCCGCCCCGGAACTGGTAGATCCGGGCGAGCGCGTGCGTCGCCGCTTCTAGGGCATCGTTGCCGCGCTCCGGCGCATGCGCGGGCGCCGTCTTGCCGCGCACCTCGACGTCGAGGATCATCGTCCCGGTGGAATGGGTCGCCACCGCACGCGCCGGACCGCCGGCGATCACCATATCCGGCTTCACGATCCCTTCCGAAAGCATCCACTTGGCCCCGAGGGATCCGCCGCTCTCGCCGTCGAAACTGACGTGCAACTCGATCGCGCCGGCGAGCGGCACGCCGACCTGTTCCAGCGCCAGCGCGGCATAGACCTGGGCCGCCAGGTCGCCCTTCCCGGAGACCGCACCGAGCCCATACAGGCATCCATCGACGATATCGCCCTCCAATGGCTCGAACGTCCAGCTCGGATGCGCCTCGACGGTATCGACGTGACTGACGAGGGCCAACACCGGCCCCGGACCGAAGCGCTTGCGGGCGACGAGATTCTGCACCCCCTGTACGCCGGCCGCCTCGAGGCGTTCGGCATCGGGTGCGTGCCGCTCGACCTCGAACTCGTGCGCTTCCAGGAGAGCGGCGATCTTTTCCGATGCTTTCATCAACCTGTCGCCGCGTGTTTCCGTCGCGGTCTGTACCAGCTTCCTGAGCAGTGTGAACTGCCCGGCGCGGTGCTTGACCATGAATTCGGTAATGGTTTCGGAGAACGTGGTGCTCATTGGATCCTGCTTTCGATGAAAGCCTTGCAAACCCCGCGCAAAACGTCAATTTGGATGCATCCGCGCAAAGAAAAGTTAGGGAGACCCGTTACATGCCGACGCCGGAAAGCCTGGAGATGATTTCGAAACTGGTGTCGTTCGACACCACCAGCCGGGATTCCAACATGGACCTGATCGAGTACGTTCAGGGTTATCTCTCCGATCTCGGCATTGAGAGCACACTGGTGCCGAACGAGGACCGCAGCAAGGCAAATCTGTACGCCACCGTGGGTCCGTCGGACAAGGCTGGCGTCATGCTGTCCGGCCATACGGACGTGGTGCCCGTGGACGGGCAGGACTGGCATACAGATCCGTTCAAAATCGTCGAGAAGGATAAAAAACTCTTCGGCCGCGGCACGTCGGACATGAAGAGCTTCATCGCGCTGGTACTCACGAAACTGCCGGCGTTCATGGAACGTGGCCTCGATACGCCGCTACATCTTGCATTCTCGTATGACGAGGAAGTGGGCTGCCTCGGCGTCCGGCCGATGATCGACATGATCAACGGCCTGCCGATCAAGCCGCGCATGGCGATCATCGGCGAGCCGACCAGCATGCAGGTGATCACCGGGCACAAGGGCAAGCGCAGCTACGAAGCGCACGTGCACGGCCTCGAAGCGCATTCGAGCCTGGCGCCGCACGGCGTCAATGCCATCGAATACGCGGCGCGCCTGATCGCGCACATGCAGGGCATCGCCAAGCGCCTGCAGCACGAGGGCCCCTACGACGAGCTTTACGACGTCCAGCACACGACCGTGCACACCGGCGTCATACAGGGCGGCACGGCGCTCAACATCGTCCCCAAGGACTGCAAGGTGACGTTCGAGTTCCGTTACATCGGCAGCGACGATCCGGACGCGATCGAGGCGGAGATCATCCGCGAGGCCAAGGAAGTCCTGGAGCCGGAAATGAAGGCCATCGATCCGTCGACCGGCATCGACGTCACGTGCTTCAACGACATGCCGGGCCTCGACATGAATGTCGACGCCGAGGTCGTCACGTTCGTCAAGCAGCTCGCCGGCCGCAACGACCACGCCAAGGTCGCCTTCGGCACCGAGGCCGGCCTGTTCCAGAACCGCGGCGGCATCCCGTGCGTGGTGTGCGGCCCCGGCAGCATTGATCAGGCCCATAAACCCAATGAATTCATATCGTTGGAGCAGCTCGACAAGGGCGAGGCGTTTCTCGATCGCCTAATGGACAGGGTCTGCAAGTCGTGAGAATATATCCGCATGTTCGGATTCGGTAAAAAGAAAGACGGCGACAACAAGCGCGAACACGACCGCATCGCCACCAACGGTGAAGAGGTTCGCATCTACGGCGAGACCTATCCGCTCGGCGACCTGTCGGAAGGCGGCATGCGCGTCACCGAATACACCGATACCCTGCAGGCCAACCAGTATTTCGAGTTCAATCTGATCCTCAAACCGAACGGCGAGGATTTCGAACTGCGCGGCCACGCCAAGGTCGTCCGCCAATGGGACGACCAACTCGCGGTGCAATTCACCAAGCCGCAGCCGGACCTCGTGTTCGAGGTCCGCGATTATCTGGAAAAGCAGCTTTGATCGACGGCTTTAGTTAAGCAGCATGCGCGGCACGTAACGGCCGTCCTCGAGACCTTCGAAATATTCGACCATCTCCGGGTGGCTGATCGGATCGTCGTCCTCGTCGAGCACGAGGTTCTGTTCCGAAACGTAGGCCACGTAAGGCGACTGCTCGGTCGATTCCGCGAACAGGTGATAGAATGGCTGATCCTTGCGCGGCCGGGATTCCGGCGGGATCGACTGGTACCATTCGTCCGTATTGGAGAATTCCGGATCGACGTCAAACACCACGCCACGGAAACCATAAATCCGGTGCCGGACCTGTTCGCCGATCATGAACTTTGCGGTGTTCTTGAGTTGTTTCACGGAGTCAATCTCTGTGCCTGTGGTCACTGCCGCGATCTGCGGCCTCTTACGCCTAAAATAACGCGCCATAGAGCACTTGCAACCCTGATCGGACTGGAAAATCCGGCGTTAAATGGTTATTTAGCGGGTGCAACAACTTAGCGTGAAAACCGAGACTCGAATCGGGGACGAAACATGGCGGACGGCCAGGAGAACGGACAGCAAACCATCGCCGAGGTCCAGCACGAACTGATCGAAGAGTTCGAGTTCCTGGATGACTGGATGGACCGCTACAAGCATATCATCGACCTGGGTCAGCAGTTACCGGCATTTCCCGAGGACTGGATGACCGACGAATTCAAGGTCCGCGGCTGCCAGTCGCAGGTCTGGCTGGTCCCGGAATACAAGGACGGACGGCTGGTGTTCCACGCGATCTCGGACGCGGCCATCGTCTCCGGCTTGATCGCCATCCTGCTGAAGATCTACTCGAACCGGACGCCGCAGGAAATCCTCGAGACCCCACCGGAATTCATCGAGGGGATCGGCCTCGACGAACACCTGAGCCCGAGCCGCTCGAACGGCCTGCACTCGATGGTGCAGACCATGTTCGGCCACGCCAAGGCGCACGCGGGTTAACCGAAGCGCGCGGGGGCGAGTGCCCGGACAAGGTCCGCCTCCAGCGGCAACGGCGCGCCGGTGATCCGGTCGGCGATCAGTTCCGACAGCAACGGTGCAGTCAGGAAGCCGCGCGAGCCGAGCCCGCCCAGCACGTAGAGCCCGTTTTCGACCTCCCCCGCGAGCGGCACGTAGTCACGGATCGTGGCGCGCAACGAGACCCGCCCGCCGGCAGGTGCGGGCGCGGACACGGCGGACAGGTGTTCGCCCAGCAAGTTCAGCATCTGCGCCTCGTCTTCCGCACGCAGGTTTTCCCAGTCCGCCGCCGGCACCTCGTCGCGGCGCGCATAGGTCGCGCCCAGCACATGCCCCGTCCCGCCACCGGGTAACGGCACGGCGGGCGTCACATAACCGCCATAGGTTACCGGTACGCGCGGTCCGCCTTCGATTTCCGGCAAATAGGCCAACTGCCCCCGGTTGGCGCGGAGCGGCCAAGCCCGACTTTCGGCCAGTTCCATGAGGCCGGTTCCGGCCGCGAGCACGACGGCGTCGAACGTGCCGATCTCGGCGCCAGTCTTCTCCAGGAGCTGCCAGCCATCCGGCATCTTCTCATAACCGCCGACGGCTGACTGTACGTAGGTAGCATACGTTGCGAGGTGGCCGGTAATTGCAGGCGGACTGAGCGTGCCTGCGCCGGAAAACCACAGGCCCCCGGCATCCACACGGATTCCGCACAGATCCGCGGCTTCACCGGCATCGACCGTACGCATGACGTCGTCCGGCCAGCCGAACGCGGCCACCGCGCGGGACTGCCGTTCCGCTTCGTCGTCATTCCGCGCCAGCGCCAGTCCGCCGCGCGCCCCCAGCCACACGGGGGCGCCCTCGTCCGCCAGCGTATCGTAATAGCGCACGGCAAAAAGGTAACTCGCCGCCATGATGCGCCCGAGCGCGGTCCGCTCGCGCGGCAGCCGGGGGGCCAGCAACGCCGCCGGATTGCCGGACGCGCCAGCGCCTGGCGCCTCCGCGCGGTCGATCAGCGTCACGGCCATGCCGCGCGCAGCGAGCGACCGCGCCAATGTGCAACCGGCAATCCCGGCGCCGATCACGGCGACGCTTTCCGGTACCTTTCTGCCTTCGTCGCCCGGCAGCACGGCAGAGATACAGTCCCTCTTGCGGCCGAAGCCCGCGCGCTTTTCGACGGCAAAGCCGACGTCCGTCAGACCGCGCCGCACCGCACCGGCTGCGGAAAACGTCGCCAGCCGCGCCCCCGGCGCCGACAGCCGCCGGACCTCGATCAGCATGTCGGCCGACCACATGTCCGGATTCCTGGCCGGCGCGAAGCCGTCGAGAAACCAGGCGTCCACTTCACCCGAGGCCGACTTGAGCATGTCCCCCGCCGCGCCGAACAACAGCGTCAGCCGGACCCGGCCCGCATCAAAGTGCAAACGGTGCATCCCGCCGACACGGACCGGCCATGCCGCCAGCAACGCCGCCGCTTCGTCCGCCAATTCCGGCATCTGTGCGAGGATGCCGCGAAGCCGCTCGACGGGGATCGGATACCCCTCGACCGCCGTGTAATCCAGTTGCGCACCGGGAGGAGCAGTGGCTTTCCAGTCGCGCCACGTGACCAGGAAATTGAGCCCGGTGCCGAAGCCCAACTCGCCGATCCGGAACCGCCGGCGCCCGCGCCACACCTCCGGCGCACCGATGCCGTTCAGGAACACGTGCCGGGTTTCCTCGATTCCGCCGCCCCTGGAGAAATAGACATCACCGGACACACGGGAAACCGGCGTGCCGTCATCGCCGATCTCGATCATCGGGTCGGGGAGATGCGGATCCGTCATCGGACGAAACTAGTCCAGCGCCGACCGCCTGCCAACGCTCCGGACCCTTGCATCGATGCCACCAATCGGTTCATTTAACGCATGGACTTCGACTTGAAAGGCAAGCGGGTTTACGTGGCCGGACACGGCGGTCTTGTCGGCAGCGCGCTCTGTGCGCGCCTCGCAACCGAAGACTGCGAGGTCCTGACCGTGCCGCACGCCGACCTCGACCTGACGCGGCAATCGGACACCGAAGACTGGTTCGCCGACAACAAGCCCGAATCGGTGATCGTCGCCGCCGCGCACGTCGGCGGCATCAGGGCCAACAGCACGTTCCCCGGCAAGTTCCTTTACGACAACGCGGCGATCGCGCTGAACGTCATCGAGGCGGCGCGCAAGTTCGAGGTGCACAAGCTCCTTTATCTGAGCGCCGCCTGTACGTACCCCAAGCTCGCCGAACAGCCGATCCACGAAGACGCGCTGATGACCGGCCCGCTGGAACCCACCAACGAATGGTATGCGCTCGCCAAGATCGCCGGCATGAAGCTTTGCGAAGCTTACCGCAAGGAGCACCGCTGCAACTTCATCTCGGCGCAACCGTCCAGCGTCTACGGTCCCGGCGACAACTTCGACCCGGAGGAAGGCCACGTCGTCGCCTCGATGATAAGCAAATTCCACGCCGCAAAACAAAAAGGCGCGCCCGCGGTCGAGCTCTGGGGCACGGGCACGCCGGTCCGCGAGTTCATGTACATCGACGATCTCGCCGATGCGCTGGTCTTTCTCATCAAGGAGTATTCCAACCCGGCACCGATCAACGTCGGCACCGGCGAGGGCACGATGATCCGCGACCTCGCCGACATGATCAAAGCCGCCGTCGGCTACGAGGGATCGCTCGTCTGGGACACGGAACGCCCGGACGGCATGCCCAAGCGGATGCTGGATTCGAGCCGGCTGCAACAACTCGGTTGGGAACCGAAGACGGGGCTGAGCGAGGGGTTGGCCAAGACCTATGCGTGGTATCGGGAAAACGTCAGATAAAAAATTCCGTCGCCCTGAACATAACGTAATTCTGGCGGCCACTCTCCGGAGCCTACGATACGGGGTCATTATGAAAACGCCCCAAGGGGCTCATATGAGGAGAGTGACCATGACGGAGTTTATCGGATTGGACG
>JBNPEI010000007.1:0-212624 GCA_051117645.1 Rhodospirillales bacterium | reverse complement strand
GGGCCGAAACTTGAACGGGATGGCAGGGCAGCCTGCCTTCATCCGGGGCGAAGCCCCGGTGAAAAACAGAAGCTGTTGCCGGGCCCAGGTCCGGTACCTGAAAACTGACGCGGGGTGGAGCAGCCCGGTAGCTCGTCAGGCTCATAACCTGAAGGTCGCAGGTTCAAATCCTGCCCCCGCAACCAAAACGTCAAACCCCGGCCTTGCGCCGGGGTTTTGCGTTTTGAATTGGTGGGGATCAGGACTTGATCCTCATAAAACAGGCAAAAAGCCTGTTTTATCAAGGGAAGGCGTCCCGCCCGCTCCGCGCACTGCACGAGGCCCGCAGGGCCGAAGTGGACGAGCCGAGCGATAGCGAAGGCCGACAAATCCTGCCCGGGTATTCGCGCCGAATGACTACGGAAGTAGGCAGCCTACGCAACTGTCGATGCATGTTCGAAGTTGAGACGAAAGAACGTGGTTTGCTCAAGCGTTACCTCGATCGTCAGATTACCGTTCATGGCGCGCATGATCGCAAGACTGATCGGCAATCCCAGCCCGGCGCCGTGATTACGCCCTGTCCGGTTGCCCCGCGCGAATTTGTCGAAGATCGATGTCGAGACCTCCGGCGGGACACCGCCGCCGTTGTCGATAATATCGATCTGCGCAAAACCGTCGGCAAGCGTGGTCCGCACCAGGATCTCCGGCGACGCGGCGGTATTGTACTTCACTGCGTTCGACAGCACGTTAATCAACACCTGTCGCAAACGGTCGTCGTTCGCCCGGATCCACAACTCCCCCGGCGCCAGTTCGGTCCGCACTGAGACCCCGGCGCTCCGCGTCATTCCGGAGATCGTATCGAGCGCCTTACGGACGGCGTCGTTGGCGTCGATCTGAATCAGATCCAGCTTGGAAACGCCGGCTTCGAGACGATTGATGTCCAGGATTTCATCCAGGAGGCGCGTAAGCCGCAAACTTTCGTCATGGATAATCGAGACGAAGCGCGCGCGGTCCCCGTCGGCAATGGCGTCCTCTTTCATCAGGATCTCCGAGAAGGATCGGATCGACGTCATCGGCGTGCGAAGCTCATGACTGACCTGACTGAGAAATTCGTCCTTCTGCGCGTCCAGCGTCCGGAGCCGGTCGTTGACGACGCGGAGTTGCTGCGCCGTACGCTCGAGTTCGGCCGACTTTTCCTCGAGCTGACGTGATGTCTCCAGCACCTGCTGGGTTTCGTCGGCGATATCGATCAGTTCCGTGATGCTGACGGTTTGCCCGCCGGCGATCCGCGTCACCATCGCGTGCGCCGACGCCGCGCCGATGGACCCGGCGAGTTCCCGTTCAAGCCGTGCGACGACGGCATCGGTCGGGTGCGGCAGTGCGTTGTCGACTCCCTGGCTTGCGGCCATTTCGTCGAAGAGCTTCTTGGCCGGATCGGCGCCGAGAATCCGCTGCGCCAGGACGAAGAGGTCTTCTGTATCGGCGACTTCGGCGGAGATGTTAGAAGCCGACCCCCCCGTCGACTTGTAGACATCGACGAACAGCGTGGCCTGCAGCCGTTCCAGCCCGTCGGGGACCGCCAGCGCCGAGAAGACGACGAAAAAGAGCGCGTTCATCCCGACGCTCCAGACAACGGCATGGACCAGCGGGTCGAAATGGTCGAGGCCGAACAGCGCCTCGGGGCGCAACAGCGAAATCCCGAACGGGCCGTGATCGATGACGTTGGCGCTGAGGATGAAATGACCGTCGAAGCTCGGCAGGAACAAAGTGTATGCCCAAAGCGCGAAGCCGATAACGAGACCGGCGATGGCGCCGGTGCGCGTCGCGCTGCGCCAGAAGATGCCGCCGATCAGACTCGGCAGGAACTGCGCCACCCCGACGAACGCGATCAAACCGATGGCGGCCAGCGCGTCGGAGCCGCCGCTCAGATAAAAATACAGAAAGCCGAGCCCCAGGATCGCGGCGATACTGAAACGTCTCGACGTCAACAGAAGGTTACGGACGTCGCCGCTGACGGCCTTGCTGGACGGCAGCAGCCGGAGGGCGACCGGCATGACGATATGGTTCGAAACCATGGTCGAGGCGGCAATCGCGGCAACGATGACCATCGAGGTCGCCGACGAGAAGCCGCCCAGGAACGCCAGCATGGCGAGCGCGTCGCGGTTTTCCGCCAGCGGTAGCGTCAGCACATAGAGGTCCGGGTTGGAGCCCTCGGGCATGACGCTTTGGCCGACAAGCGCGATCGGCACGATGAAAACCGTCATGCCGAGCATGTAGAGCGGAAACAGCCAGGACGCGGTGGCGACGTGCCGTTCCTCGATGTTTTCGACAACCGTGACCTGGAACTGCCGCGGCAGGCAGATGATCGCGGTGGCGGACAGGAACGTGAGCGTGATCCACCTGGGTCCGAAAATGTCCCCGGCACCCTGAATGGTTTCCGCCGAGACGCCCTCGAACACGTCGCCCAAGCCGTCGGCGACGATGAACGTCGCGAAGATACCGACCGCGATCAGCGCCAGAAGCTTGACGATGGCCTCCAGCGCAATGGCCGCGACGACACCGTGGTGGCGCTCGTTGGCATCCAGGTTCCGGGTGCCGAACAGAATGGTGAAGAGCGCCATCCCGGCGGCGATCCAGAACGCCGTCGTCGTGCCGTCGTCACCGCCGGCGATGACCTGATAACTGTTGGTGACCGATTGCAGTTGCAGCGCGATGTACGGCGTAATCGCGATCACGGCGATCAGCGTGACCAGTACGGCGAGGCTCGGGCTCTTGCCGTAACGCGACGAAATCAGGTCGGCGATGGACGTGATCCGGTGCGCGCGGCCGATCCGCACCAGTTTTCTCAGCAGCCACCACCAGCCGATGAAGACCAGCGTCGGCCCGAGATAGATCGTGATGAACTCGAGGCCGTTACGCGCCGCGGAGCCGACCGCGCCGTAAAATGTCCAGGACGTACAGTAAATGGAGATCGAAAGGGTATAGATGACCGACGAATGCAGCCATCGGATCGGCTTGTGCCGGGTGCGCCGGTCGACCACAAAGGCGACGGCGAAAAGCAGGGCGACGTAGCCCAGGCAGACGACCAAAAGAATATTGACGGAAATCATCAGACTCGGGCGTCGTCGCCGTTTGCGGGCGGAACGGTTTTCTCACTGTCACGCAGCGGCCGCGCGAGCAAAGCCGCGCCCAGCACCAGAAGCGCCCAGACCGCGAACAGATAGACCAGCGCGAACGGCAGGCCGAACACATTTGTATCGATCTGCGCGATCCGCACCAGCGGCGGCATCAGCAGGACGACACCCAGCAACAGAAGTGCAATCGAGCGGTCTCGGATTTTGCGGCGCGTCAACTGCAGATCGGCATTGTCGACCATGACCGTAAAATCCGCTTATTGCGGGCGCCCTTCGGCAAGCTGGCCGATGGCGCTTACGATTTCGGAATTGGCGAAAGGCTTCGTGATGAACAGGTCAGCGCCGCAGCGGAGCGCCGTCTCACGGTCTTCGCGCTGCCCCTTCGCCGTAAGCATCAGGATCGGGAGTTGCTCCGTCGCCGGCGCGGCACGAAGGCGGCGCAGGATCTCGTAGCCGTCCATCTCCGGCAGCATGACGTCCAGCACTAAAACGTCCGGCGGCGAGCTGAGCGCCGTTTGCAGAGCCTTCGGTCCTTCGGTCTCGACGGACACGTCGTATCCTGCACGTTCGAGCAGGAAAGTCAGCGACGTCAGGATATTTTCCTCGTCTTCAGCAAGCAGGATGCGTGCCGCCATGATACGCGTACCCTCCCGATATGATGCCTGTCTTCGGCAGGCTTTCGCAGATTAGACGTTAAAACCGCGGCCGCTTCAATAGGCGCTTTTACAACAGCCGCGGCAGCAACGGCTCTACACATTGGTCAACGGATCGATGACACGGTGCGGACAGGCTTCGCGCGGACAGAGGCGGCAGCTCGGGCCAACCTCTTCGAGCTGCGTATCGTCATCGGGTGCATAGACGGTCTTGAAGGCGTCTTCCTCGCTGACGGCAACCATGTCCGTCACGAAATGGCGGGGCGTGCCATATTGCACCTTGCCCTGACTTGCCGCCTTGGCGATGAAGACGAAGCGGGCACCCGAAGGAAAGATCGCACGCTGACGGAACAGCATATCGGATGATTGCTGGGCGCGGAAAAGCACCCAAAGGGGGCAGGCCACCGCGTAACGCGGTGCCGGCAACCTTTCGAGCCGGTGCATGCGGATGATCGTGCCGGCGGCATTGGCGCGAAAGTATCCGAATGTCGGCGTATCTTCCGACGCGGGCAGTGCCGTCAACCGCTGGCAGACGATGTCCGCTTCGCACGCGAACTCGGCACTCAGTGCCTCGATATCGTAACGGAGCGCCGCCGCCGCTTCCTTGAACGCCGTCATCGGCAACATGATCGCGGCGACCGCATACTCCGTCAGCAATTCCCGGGCGCGGTTCTCGCCCGCGTTGGTCGTGATCTGGGGATCGTTGTCGATGATGCTGTCGATGGTTCCGCCCAGGTGTTCCTTCGCCAGGTCCCGTGCTGCATCGCGCTGCCGCCCCGGACTGCGGCCGCTGATCGACGACGAGAGCCCGGCGCCGGCGTCTTCGATTTCGGCAAAGTGATTGGCGCGGTTTTCGAACAGCGCCTCGACCTCGTCGATCGGCGTAAAGACCTTGTCGCCATCTTCGGCCTTGTCGAGATATACGGCCAGCGCTTCCGCGACATCGGAGAGCGTCCGGCTCTCCTCGAAGATGATGCGGTCGAACTCCCGGCGGCGGTCGTCCGGAATGTCCTCGTAATCGTTGATGATCTCGCTGACGGACCGAACCGCGGCGATCCGGGTCAGCATGCGGTGGATGTTTTCGCTCAGGAACGGATCGTTCGACAACCGGTCCGACAGCATGTAAGCGCGCTCCGTCGCCTCCCGCTCGGAACGGGCAAGGCTGGCGACGCCACGGGCCCATCCGGGAAAGCGACCGATCAGTTCGTTGATGCGCTCCTCTTCGACCTCGGCGCCGTCGAGCGCCGGCAAATGCGCGATCTCGCTCAGCGTAATGGAAAGCCGGCGCTCCGACACGTCGTCCAGTTCGCTGAGCGAGATGTCGAGTGCGCTTGCGATCTTGCCGAGCAGGGGGCCGGCGATGCGGCGCTTGTTCCATTCGATAAGGTTCAGATAAGAGGCCGATATACCGACCTTCTGCGCCAGTTCCGCCTGTGTCGTACCCAGCTCACGGCGCCGCTGGCGGATGCGTGTGCCTAGGATTGAACTCTGCATTTACCGCCTCCGATTGCTGCGGCGCACAATGAAATCTGTGAATACTTAACAGTTTGACATTTCATTTTGTAAGATAATTTACGAAATAATCATTGTAAGTCAATTAGATACTAGACTCTTTACTGTTATCGTTCATCCTAGGATTCAGGATGTATACATCCTCAAATCTCGGGGCGCCGTTGTCACGTCTGGCGGCCTCCAGAGATGTTCAATGAATCGTTTTTGGGAGATCCATTATGAGTAAGTTTACGATTAACCGCCGGACTCTGCTTAAAGGCACGGCGGCCGTCGGTGTTGGCCTCGCCGCGCCGACGATCTTCTCCAGCAAGGCATGGTCTGCGGGCTACACCAACGAACCCACGGGTGGTACCGTCACCTTCGGTTTCAACGTACCGCAGACCGGTGCGTATGCCGACGAGGGCGCCGATGAACTGCGTGCCTACGAACTGGCCGTCGAACACATCAATGGCGGCGGCGACGGCGGCATGCTGAACACGTTCTCGTCGAACGCGCTAAAGGGCGATGGCGTCAACGGCAAGAAAGTCGAATTCGTCACCGGCGACACGCAGACCAAGTCCGACGCCGCGCGCGCCAGCGCCAAGCGTATGATCGAGAAGGACGGCGCCGTGATGATTACGGGCGGCTCGTCCTCGGGCGTCGCGATCGCCGTTCAGGGTCTTTGCCAGGACGCCGGCGTCATCTTCATGGCTGGCCTGACCCACTCCAACGACACGACCGGCAAGGACAAGCGCGCCAATGGCTTCCGCCACTTCTTCAATACGGAAATGTCCGGCGCCGCGCTCGGCCCGGTGTTGAAGAACGCGTTCGGGTCCGACCGTGTCGCCTATCACCTCACGGCGGATTACACGTGGGGCTGGTCGCAGGAAGGCTCGATCAAGAAGTATACCGAACAACTCGGCTGGAAGACGGCGGCCGCCGTCCGCACGCCTCTTGGTGCCGGTGACTTCTCGCAGTACATCACGCCGGTCCTCAATTCCGGCGCCGACGTGCTGGTGCTGAACCACTACGGCCGCGACATGGTCAACTCGCTGACGCAGGCGGTTCAGTTCGGTCTCCGCGACAAGCAGGTCAACGGCAAGGACTTCGCCATCGTCGTGCCGCTCTATTCACGTCTCATGGCGCAGGGCGCGGGCGAGAACGTGAAGGGCATCTTCGGTTCCACGAACTGGCACTGGTCCTTGCAGGACGAAGGCTCCAAGGCGTTCGTCAAGTCGTTCGGTCAGAAGTACGGCTTCCCGCCGTCGCAGGCCGCGCACACCTGCTATTGCCAGGCCATCCTGTATGCGGACGCCTGCCAGCGCGCCGGCACCTTCATGCCGTCCGAAGTCGGCAAGGCGCTCGAAGGCTTCTCGTTCGACGGCCTCGGTAACGGTCCGACCGAATACCGCGCCGAAGACCACCAGTGCTTCAAGGATGTTCTGGTCGTGAAGGGTAAGGAAAACCCGTCCTCCAAGTTCGACGTCCTCGAGGTGGTTGAAGTCACCCCGCGTAGTCAGGTCGAATACCCGGCAAGCATGCTAGGCGGCAATCTGGGTCCGTACAACAACGGCGCCTGATTGGCTCCTGACTGGGAACTCGGTCGCCCCGGCTTAACCGCCGGGGCGACTATCCTTCGCGAGGGATGGACGAATGGACGCAATTTTACTTCAAGTTCTTAACGGTCTGGACAAGGGCGGTGCCTACGCGCTGATCGCCCTGGGTCTGACCATCATTTTCGGCACACTCGGCGTCGTGAACTTCGCACACGGCGCGCTATTCATGCTGGGCGCGTTCTGCGCCGTCTCGATCAAGGCGATACTGGGGCTCGAAAAAGTCACGCTCTCCGAAACGGAGACAACGGCCTGGGGCACCCCGCAGGAAATACGGGTGCCTTATGTCGAAACCTGGTTCGGCGATTTCGGCCATATACTTCTCGATTACTCCGTGCCCGTCTCCATTCTGATCGCCATTCCCGTCATGCTGCTGATCGGTATCATCATGGAGCGCGGACTTATTCGTTACTTCTATAAACGCCCGCACGCGGAACAGATCCTCGTGACCTTCGGGCTTGCCATCGTGCTGCAGGAAATCGTCAAGAGCATCTTCGGCGCCAACCCGATCCCGCAACCGGCACCGGACACCATGCAGGGCATGATCGATTTCGGCGTCGGTCTCGGCTTCGAGGCGGGCAACGTCGTCTACCCGGTGTGGCGGCTGACTTACTTCCTGTTTTCGCTCCTGGTCATAGGAATCGTATTCGCCTTCCTTCAATTTACCACATTCGGGATGGTGGTCCGCGCCGGCATGGCGGACCGTGAAACCGTCGGCCTGTTGGGGATCGACATCGACCGCCGCTTCACCATCGTCTTCGGAATCGCCGCAATCGTCGCCGGTCTAGCCGGTGTGATGTACACGCCGATCCTGAGCCCGGACTACCACATGGGCATGGATTTCCTCGTGCTCAGTTTCGTTGTGGTCGTCGTCGGCGGCATGGGGTCGCTCGGCGGCGCCGTGCTCGCTGGCTTCATGCTCGGTATTCTACAGAGTTTCGCGTCGATGAACGAGGTAAAGGATATTTTACCGGGTATCGACCAGATCATCATCTACCTGATTGCAGTTGCCGTTCTGCTGCTCCGGCCGCGTGGCCTCATGGGCCGCAAGGGCGTGATGGAGGGCTGACATGGGCTTATTCGACATGGAAAGAAAAGACTGGCTGCTTTTCATCGGCTTCGCGACGGTGACGTTGCTCGGCCCCGTCATCTTCTCGCCGATCGGCGCCGGGTATCCGGACCTGCTGCAGAAGTTCGCGATCTACGGCATCTTCGCGATGGGCTTCAACATCCTGTTCGGGCTGACCGGGTACCTGTCGTTCGGGCACGCCGCGTTCCTTGGTGTCGGTTCGTACACCGCCGTATGGACGTTCAAGCTGCTGAGCATGAACCCGATCCCGGCAATCATCTTCGCAACCATTGTCGGCGGGGCGTTCTCGGCAATCATCGGTTTCATCTCGCTGCGCCGGACGGGTATCTATTTCGCGATCCTGACGCTGGCGTTCGCGCAGATGAGCTACAACCTGGCTTATTCGGTGCTGACACCGATTACCAACGGCGAAACCGGCCTGCAACTGACACAGGCGGACCCGCGTGTCCTCGACGTGGCGTTCGGCCGCGACTACGGCGCGGTGTTGCCCTCATCTGACCTGTTCGGGATCGACATGACCGGATATCCGGGCTTCTATTTCTGCGGCGTGATGCTGATCATCTGTTTCTTCATCTCGCTCCGCATCTTTCGCTCGCCGTTCGGCATGATGCTGCGCGCGGTGAAATCGAACCAGAACCGGATGAACTATACGGGGCTCAATACACGTCCGTACGCGCTGACCGCGTTCGTGATTTCCGGGATGTATGCCGGCCTTGCCGGCGGATTGCTGGCCGTGACCGATCCGCTGGCGGGCGCCGAGCGCATGCAGTGGACGGCGTCCGGCGAGGTCGTGCTGATGACCATCCTCGGCGGCGCCGGTACGCTGCTGGGGCCGGTGATCGGTGCCGGCGTCATCAAGTATTTCGAGAATATCTTCTCGGCGTTCAACGAAACCATCCTGATGGAGGCATTTTCGGCCCTCCCCGAGGCATTGCAGCACTTCATGGTGACGCTGTCTTCTCTGTTCGTCGGCGAGGGATGGCATCTGACGCTCGGCGCACTGTTCATGCTGATCGTCATCTTCCTGCCGGGCGGATTGATGGAGGGGCTGAGGCGCCTCCGCGGTCTCTTCAGCAAACCGTCCGGTGGGCAGGGTCCGGGTCGGAACGATGACACTGCCGCGCGCAGCGCGACACCGGCGTGAGGGCGGAAAGATGAGCATTCTGACAATTGTCGACCTGAACAAAAGCTTCGGCGGCTTGCGCGCCCTCAGCAACGTCAACCTGAATATCGAGCAGGGCAGTGTCCATGCCATCATCGGCCCCAACGGCGCCGGCAAGTCGACCTTGCTGAACTGCTTCGTCGGACGTTTGGAGCCGGACACCGGGACCGTCGAGTTCGACGGCAAGTCGCTTTTGGGCATCCAGCCGCACCAGATCAACCAACTCGGTGTCAGCCGCGTGTTTCAGACGCCGGAGATCTTCGGCGACCTGACCGTGCTGGATAACGTGATGATCCCCGGCTTCGCCCGCCGTGACGGTTCGTTCCGCATCAATGCGTGGCGCCGTGTCCGGCGCCGCGGACCTATCGCCGAGAAAGCCAGGGCCATGCTGCGCGACGTCGACCTGGAAGATCAGGCGACCCAGATCGCGGGGCAACTGTCGCGCGGCGACAAGCGCCGTCTCGAACTGGCGATGTGTCTTGTGCAGGATCCCAAGCTGCTGCTGCTGGACGAGCCGACGGCCGGGATGTCGCGCGCCGACACCAACAAAACCATCGAACTGATGCAAACGATTTCCACGCGCGGTGTGACGATGGTGGTGATCGAGCACGACATGCATGTGGTGTTCTCGCTCGCGCACAAGATCAGCGTCCTTGCACAAGGCGCTGTCATCGCCGAGGATTTGCCCGAGAAAATCAAGGGGGATCCCCGGGTTCAGGAAGCGTACCTTGGGGGAGCCCATCTATGAGCGTATTGCCAATGATGAAAGACAACGACCAGTTCAACGAAGATACGGCCCAGGCGACCACCGCCGATGGCGAGATCGCGTATTTCGCGTGTCAGGACATTCACGCCTATTACGGGGAAAGCTATATCGTCCAAGGCGTCAGCTTCGACGTGCGCGAAGGGGAAATCGTTGCCCTTCTCGGACGTAACGGTGCCGGCAAGACTTCGACGTTGCGCGCGATCGCGCGTGTCGACGATCCGCAACTGACACAGGGACAAATCTGGCTCGACCGGCAGCCGCTACATGCCATGAAAGCCTATGAAGCGGCGCAGAACGGCATCGGCATGGTGCCGGAGGACCGGCGCATCATTCAGGGACTGACGGTCGAGGAGAACCTGAAACTGGCGCAAATCGCGCCGCCGGTGGGCTGGTCGCTGGAGCGTATCTACGAATTGTTCCCCAGGCTGGGAGAGCGCCGCGGTCAGGAAGGGACAACGCTGTCCGGCGGCGAGCAGCAGATGCTCGCGATCAGCCGGGCACTGGCCCGCGACGTCAAACTTCTGTTGCTGGACGAGCCTTACGAGGGGCTGGCGCCGGTCATCGTGCAGGAAATCGAAAAGACGCTGGAGCAGATCAAGGAGCTTGGCATGACGACCATCATCGTCGAGCAGAACGCGATCGCGGCGCTGCACCTCGCCGACCGGGCGATCATCCTGGACATGGGCCAGGTGGTGTTCGACGGCACGGCACAGGAAGTCCTGGACGACGAGGAACTTCGTCAGCAATACCTCGCGATCTGAGGTTTTTTATTACGTCTTAAAAAGGTGCTTCCCCAGGTGTTGCGGCTTCCGCGACAAACTTGAAACCCCGCGTTAAGCCGATTTTTTTTTCTGAGTAAGGCTGGCCCCTTGCCAGGAAAGAAAAAGGCCCCTTGGAGGGGCCTTTTTTAGACGTTCGTGCTTCTTGATCAGCCGATCGCGGCTGCCGCCCGGCCGGCCAGCACGCTGATGACGCTGGCCCTGTATTCGGCCGTGGCGTGGAGGTCGTTGTTGAGGTCGTCCGCGGACATCGTCACGCTCTTGGCGGCGTCGGCGCTGAAGTCGCTTGAGAGCGCGTCCTCGATGGCCGTGGCACGGAACGCCGACGGCCCCGCGCCGGTGACGCCGACACGCACCCCGCCCGATGTCTTCGCAACCATGACGCCGACCATGGCGTACCCCGAGGCCGGGTTGGCAAGCTTCTGGTAATCGGCCGCGCCCGGCACCGGGAACGACACCGCCGTGATCAGTTCGCCGGGTTCCAGCGCCGTTTCGAACATGGCGGTGAAAAAGTCGTCGCCGGCGATCTCGCGCTTGGTCGTGATGACCGTGGCGCCGAGGCCGACGACCGCCGCCGGGTAGTCCGCCGCCGGGTCGGCATTGGCGATAGAGCCGCCGATGGTACCGCGGTTTCTGACCTGCACGTCGCCGATCAGTCCCGCGAGCTTGGCCAGGGCCGGGATCGCTTTCTTGACGTCGGCGGAGGCCGCGACTTCCGCATGGGTCGTCGCCGCGCCGATCTTGACCGCGTTGCCCGAGACCTCGATCCCCTTGAGGGCATCAATGGAACCGACGTCGACCACTTTCTCCGGTCCCGAGAGGCGTAACTTGAGCGCCGGGATCAGCGTCATGCCGCCGGCGAGGAACATCACATCGTCGCTGCCGCCCGCCGCTTTCACGGCGTCGTCTGCACTGGCGGCCTTTTCGTAATCGAAGTTGTACATCTGTATGTCCTCCTTACTCTGCCGCCTGCTTGGCGCCGTTCAGCGCCTGCCAGACCTTGAGCGGTGTCGCCGGCATCTCGATATTGTCGACGCCCGCGACCCTGAGCGCGTCGGTAAGCGCGTTAATCACCGCGGCCGGGGTGCCGATGGCCCCCGCTTCGCCGCAGCCCTTGGCGCCGATCGGGTTGTGGGTGCACGGCGTTGTGGTGAAGTCGAAGCTGTAGTCGGGAATATGCTCGGCGCGCGGCATGGCGTAATCCATGTAGCTGCCAGTGACGAGCTGCCCGTCATCGGTATAGACGCAGCCTTCCAGCAGCGCCTGGCCGATGCCCTGGGCGATCCCGCCGTGCACCTGGCCCTCGACGATCATCGGGTTGACCAGGTTGCCGAAGTCGTCGACGGCGGTGAACTTCTCGACGCTGCATTCGCCGGTGTCCGGATCGACCTCCACCTCGCAGACGTAAGAGCCGGCGGGATAGGTGAAGTTGTTCGGATCGTAGAACGCGGACTCGTCGAGCCCCGGTTCCAGTTCGTCGTGCGGGAAGTTGTGCGGCACGTAGGCCTGGAACGCGATCTCGCCGATGGTCAGCGACTTGTTGGTGCCCTTGACCGCGAACACGCCGTCCTCGAACTCGACGTCGTCGACGTTCTCTTCCAGCATGTGCGCCGCGATCTTCTTGCCCTTGACGATAATCTTGTCGATCGCCTTGACGATGGCACTGCCGCCGACCGCCAGCGAGCGTGAGCCGTAGGTCCCCATCCCGAACGGGATGCGGTCGGTATCGCCGTGCACGATGTCGACGTTTTCGACCGGGATGCCGAGCCTGTCGGCGGTCAGTTGCGCGAACGTGGTCTCGTGACCCTGCCCGTGGCTGTGGCTGCCGGTAAAGACGCTGACGGTGCCGGTCGGCGCGAAGCGGACTTCGGCGGCTTCATACAGACCGGCCCGGGCGCCCAAGGCTCCCGCGACCGCCGACGGGGCGATGCCGCAGGCCTCGATATAGCAACTCAGGCCGACGCCCCGCAGCTTGCCGCGCTTGGCGGCTTCCTCGCGGCGTTTCTCGAAGTTGGCGTAATCCGACAACTCCAAAGCCCGGTCGAGGCTGGCGCCGTAGTTGCCCGTGTCATACGTCAACGCCACCGGCGTTTCGTACGGGAACTGGTCCGGCTGGATGAAGTTCCTGCGGCGGATCTCGGCGGGGTCCATGCCCATTTCGCGGGCCGCGATCTCGACGATCCGTTCGACCACATAGGTCGCTTCCGGACGGCCGGCGCCGCGGTACGCATCGACCGGCGTGGTGTGGGTGAAGACTGCCTTGACCTCAGCATAGATCACCGGAGTCGTGTACTGGCCGGCCAGCAGCGTCGCATAAAGGTACGTCGGAATGGAGGACGCGAACGTGGAAAGGTACGCCCCCATGTTGGCGACCGTCGCGACCTTGAGGGCGGTGAACTTCCCGTCCTTGTCCATCGCAAGCTGCGCCTTGGTCACGTGATCGCGGCCGTGCGCGTCGGTCAGGAACGCTTCCGAGCGATCCGACGTCCACTTGATGGGGCGACCGGCCTTTTTCGCCGCCCAGGTGACGACGGCTTCCTCGGCGTAATGGAAGATCTTGGAGCCGAAGCCGCCACCCACGTCCGGCGCCACGACCCGGCATTTGTGCTCCGGGATCTGCAGTACGAAGGCGCACATCAGAAGCCGGATCACGTGCGGGTTCTGGCTGGTCGTCGTCAGCGTGTAGCGGTCGTTCGCCTGATCGTATTCGCCGATAGCCGCGCGCGGCTCGATGGCGTTGGGAATCAGGCGGTTGTTGACCAGATCGAAGGTGGTGACGTGGTGCGCGTCCTTGATCGCCTTGTCGACGGCGTCCTTGTCGCCGAGTTCCCAGTCGTAGCAGATATTGCCCGGCACCTCGTCGTGGACCTGCGGCGCGCCCTTTTCCATCGCCTTGACGGCGCTGGCGACGGCGGGCTGGGTGTCGTAATCGACCTCCAGCGCCTCGGCGCCGTCCTTGGCCGCGTTCTTGGTCTCGGCAATGACGACGGCGACCGCGTCGCCGACGTAGCGCACGGTATCGACCGCCAGCGGGGGATGTCCCGGTTCGATCATGGGCGTGCCGCCCTTGCCGATCACCTGCCAGCCGCAGGGCAGGCCGCCGACGCCGTCGGCCGCCATGTCGGCGCCGGTATAGACCGCGACGACGCCGTCCACCGCGAGGGCGGGCTTGGTATCGACGTTCTTGATCTTGGCGTGCGCGTGCGGCGAGCGCACGAACACGGCATAGGTTTGTCCGGGTTTGGAGATATCGTCCGTATAGGATCCACGGCCGGTCAGGAAACGGCCGTCTTCAACACGCTTCATGCGTTCGCCGACATGCTTGGCCATCGGTCAGCTCCCCATTGCCTTGGCGCCGGCTTTAACGGCGCGGTAGATGTTTTCGTAACCGGTGCAGCGGCAGTAGTTGCCCGCCAGTCCCTTGGCGATGTCCTCGTCGGAGGGATCGCTATTGCCGTCCGCGACCTCGAGCGCGCTCATCACCATGCCGGGTGTGCAGAAGCCGCATTGCAGGCCGTGATGGTCGTTGAAGGCCTTTTGCATCGGGTGCAGTTCTTCGCCCTTGGCCAGTCCCTCGATGGTCTTGACCTCGGTGCCGTCGCACTGGACGGCGAGCATGGTGCAGGACTTCACGGACTTGCCGTTGACGTGGACGACGCAGGCGCCGCACTGGCTGGTGTCGCAGCCGATATGGGTGCCGGTCAGGCGCAGGTTATCGCGCAGGAACTCGGTTAGCAGGGTTCTCGATTCGACGGAGGCGCTGACTTCGCGCCCGTTGACCGTCATGCTGATCGCATGGGACATGGACGTTTCCTCTCCTGTTCGGCGATGCCGGCCGCACCAGACACGGGGCATCAATTCGGCCGGTTTTCCGGCTCTCGTGCGTAACTTTATACGCAACTTTGAACGCGATGGATGACGTTTGGGTGAAACGGCAATCCTCACCCGCGCCCTTGGAGATTACGGTAGGCCCGCGCGCGCTTCGGAGTCAATGACCGCAAAAGTTGTCAGGTAACGGCGAAATGCCTCTCACCGCCGCTTCAACGCAGTTCGCCGGCGAACGCCCGGCGGTCGAAGGTGATCGATTTCACGAGCGTATAGACCGGCTTGCCGGCGCTGAGTTGCAGGTCGGCGACGGAAGCCCTGGTCACCCGGGCGCGCAGGCGCGCGCCACCGATATCGACCAGCGTTTCCGCGTAGGCCGTATCGGCTTCCTCGTTGATCTCGGTGATCGTGCCGGCGATGACGTTGCGGACACTGATACCCTCCGGCCGCCGCGTCGCCAGCGAGACGTCGCGGGCCCGGACGCGAAGCCGGATTTCGTGGCCCGGCTCGGCGTCGACCAGCGGAATATCGATGGTCTGGCCGTAAAGATCGGCGTGCGTGATCTTGAACGCGGCGTCGTGGCCGAGGACACGTGCGGAGACGATGACACCGGCTTCGAAGCGGCCGGTTGCCGGATGCAGGTCGAGCCGTTCCAGCACCGCACCGACGTCGCCTTCCGCCACTTTGCGTCCCTTGTTCAGCACGATCATGTTTCCGGCCAGGCGGGCGACCTCGGAAATATCATGACTGACATAGAGGACCGGCATGGCAAGGCTGTCCTGCAGGGCTTCCAGATAGGGCAGGATCTCCTCCTTGGCGAAACGATCCAGCGCCGCCAGGGGCTCGTCCATGAGGAGCAGGCTGGGTCGTGCCAGCAACGCGCGGCCGATGGCGACGCGCTGCCGTTCGCCGCCGGAAAGGGCGGCCGGTGACCTGCTCAGAAGCGGTGCGATCCCCAACAGATCGACGATGTCGTCGAAGGCGAGGCCGTTGGCGTCACCGTTCCTGGCCGCGCGCTTGGCGCCGTAGGTCAGGTTGTTGCGGACCGAAAGATGCGGGAACAGGCTCGCTTCCTGGAATACGTAACCGACAGGCCGGCGGTGCGGTTTCACGAACACGCCGGTGTCGTCGTCCTGCCAGACGCTACCGCCGATCGAAAGGCGGCCGGGCAGGCGTGTCAGGCCGGCGACGCAGCGCAGCACACTGGTCTTGCCGCATCCGGATTGGCCGAATATTGCCGTCACGCCCCTGGCGGGCACCGTGAAGCCAACGTCGAGATCGAACGTCCCGAGCCGTCCGGCGAACGCCGCGTCGATGGTGCTGCCGCCGGTCATTCGCCGGGCCTCGAGAAGCGCTTCTGCAACAGCGTCATGGCCAGGATGACGGTAAACGCGAAGACCAGCATGCCGCCCGCCAGGATATGCGCCTGAGTCCATTGCAGGGTCTCGACGTAATCGTAAATGGCGACCGACAGCACCCGCGTTTCGTCCGGGATGTTGCCGCCGATCATCAGCACCACGCCGAACTCGCCGACGGTATGCGCGAAGCCGAGCACCGCGCCGGTCATGAACCCGGGCCGTGCGAGCGGCACGGCCACCGTCCAGAAGGTATCCCACGGCGAGGCACGGAGCGTCGCCGCCACTTCGAGCGGGCGCTCGCCGAAGGCCTCGAACGCATTCCGGATCGGCTGCACGACGAACGGCATGGAATAGAAAACCGAGCCGATAACCAGACCCTCGAATGTGAAGGCCAGCGAGCGGGCGCCGTAAAGGCCGGCAATCCAGCCGCCCGGACCGTCCGGTCCGAGCGCCACCAGAAGGTAGAATCCCAGTACCGTCGGCGGCAGCACGAGGGGCAGGGCGACCACCGTTGCGACGATTTCCTTGAACCGCGATTTCGAACGCGCCAGCCACCAGGCGATCGGCGTGCCGATCACCAGAAGTGCGATCGTGGTGATCGCCGCGAGTTCGATCGTCAGGCGGATCGGCGACCAGAGTTCGGAGAATTCAAGCATCCTTAAGCCGCCTCAATCGCCACTGCCGTAACCGAATTCTGCCTTTATGACGCCGGCGTCGAGACTGCGCAGGAAGTCGAGAAAGGCGCGTGCGGCCTCGTTCGTTTCGCCGCGTTTGAGAAGTACCGCGTCCTGGCGGATCGGGTCGTAGAGGTTTTCCGGGACGATCCAGCGCGAGCCTTCGTTGTGGCCGGCGATCTGGGAGAGCGCGACGAAGCCGAGCGCGGCATTGCCCGTATCGACGAATTGATACGTCTGCGCGATGTTGTTGCCCTGGACGAACTTGGGCCTGAGCGAGTCGAGGAGGCCCAGAGCCGTCATCGTTTGCACGGCGGCGGTCCCGTAGGGCGCGGTCAACGGGTTGGCGAGGGCAATTTTCTCGAAACGGCTTTGGTTGAGAGTCTCGCGCCCGGCGACGAGGGTGACGTCCCTGGAATAAAGCGCGATCTTGCCCATGGCATACGTGAAGCCGCTGCCGGCGATGGCGTACCCTTCATCGAGAGCTTTTCCGGGTCGGGCCTGGTCGGCGGCGAGAAAGACGTCGAACGGCGCGCCTTGACTGATCTGCGTATAGAGCGTGCCCGTGGAGGCAAAGCTGAAAACGGCGCGGTGCGGTGTGTTTTTCTCGAACGCGGCGCCGATTTCCTTGGCCGCTTCCGTGAAATTGGCGGCAACCGCGACCCGGGCCTCGTCGGCCGGGGCGGGGTGTGTCAGCGTCGCCAGCACGAAAAAGACCGCGCCGGCACGGCGGAACATCCGAAAAATCAGCAAGGCTTCACTCCGACATGGTCAACTGAACATATCGGTCGGATTTGCCGGATTCAACCGCTATTTCCGCTTGGGCATATCGGGAAGCGATTCTTGAAGTTTTTTCATTTCCCTGGCGATGGCCTTGTCGGTGAGCGATTCCATATGCCGGTAGCTATCCAGGACCCGGTTGCCCATCGGCGTCAGCGCGGCGCCACCACGGGCATGCCCGCCACGGCTGGTCTCGACCATCGGATCGTCGAAGAAAGCGTTCATCGCCTCGACTAGGGACCACGCGCGTTTGTAGCTCATGCCCATGCGGCGTCCGGCGGCGGCGATCGAGCCCGTTTCCCGGATTCCGGCAAGGATGTCGGCCTTGCCCGGGCCGATGGCGATGCCGGGTTTGAGCACGATCCGAAGCCGGGCGCCGGTGGTCTTGTTGCCTGCTTTCATGTGGAATTTATAGACCGCGCCGTGGACGCTGTCACTTCGCGGCAGGATCAGCTTTTGGCTTCAGAGGGGGTCAGGCCGAACAATTTCTTGAATGCGGTCGAGAAGTTGGCCGGATTGGAGTAACCGGCACGATAGGCGGCCTCGCTGATACTGATACCTTCGGAGATCAACGCCTGCCGGGCCTGATGCAGGCGGTATTCGCGGATGAAATCGACGATCGTGCCGCCGTAGGCTGTCTTGAAGGCGCGCTGCATGCTTTCGACGCTCAGGCCCAACTCACGGGCGATCTGTCTCAGTGAAAGCTCGTCCTCGATGTGTTCCAGCACATAATTGCGGATCGTCTGGGCGCGGTTGATCGCGCGTACGGACGCACCGTCGTGAGCATCGTCGTCCGCGAGGCCGGCAAGAGCCGACAGGCCCTCCGAAAATATCTCGATGGCCTTGCTCTCGATGTTCATGCGCTGGATGACCTGCGGTGCCGCGGACGGATTGAGAATTTGTTCGCACAGCGCAAGCACGCGTTTGGAGGGCGTCCAGCGCGCATCCTCTCGATGCGAATGCATGAACGAGGTGATTGCGGCCCCGTCCTCCGGCAGGTCGTCCAGATAGGACTTGATCCAGTCGTGCGGTGCCGAAATCAACACCTTGCGGATGCGCGTGCCTTTCTTTGAAATGCGTCGGCTCGGCACCTGTCTCGTGACTGTCCACGCGTGTCCTAACGGTTGCTTCGGGTCTCCGAGGCAGATCCGCTTGCCGTCCAGGTCCATTTGCACAAGGCCTTCCAGGAAGACCGCGATGGTTAACTCCGGATTGACTGTGGTCTGCGTGCTCAGGTCATGCGCCTCAAGCGTATCCGTGGCGTGTACACGTAAGCCGCTGTGGCACCGGTAATTGTTGAGGCTGCCGTGGATGACCACGTCGTTGTCGCCGATATCCGGCGTCGCAATCTTGTAGCTGCGGTCGGTGGCGTGCACGAGTTGGGTCAGCATCCGTCCCGTGACCGCGGCGTTCGGGACCGCCGGTTGCTTGTGCCGTCGTCTGAGGCCGTCGGGTTTGCGGTTTCGTACGCCCATACAGGAATTTACCCCCTCCTTTTTGCTCCAAACGACTTTTGTGATTTTGCAGTTGCAAGTCCGCTGGAGACGATCGGGCTATGATGATACTAATAATCATTCTCAATTAAGCAAGACCTTATAAAATTAAGAAGTGAGGGGAAAGATGAGAGACGAGCGTAATCCGCTTGGGCAGCGGACCCTTGATCTGCCGCAACAACCGCATTTGGGCCGTGTATCCCCGGTGAACACGTTACAGGCCGGCTGGAAGCTGACCCTGTTGGCTGGGACGGCGCTTGCGCTGATGTGCGCCGAGGGGATGGCCGGCGAACACCATGCCGGCGGTATGCAAGTCGATACCCAGCTTGCGCAAAGCAAGGATGACGAAGAAAAGAAGGACGTGCCGATCCTCCTCGCGCCGATCGCAATCGACGCCAAGGCCGATGTCATTACCGGCGGGGTGCAACTCAATTCCGAAGATTTCGACCGGCAGAACCCGCAGACGACCCGTGACCTGTTTCGCCAGGAACCCGGTGTTACCATCGGTTCGCCGACCCCGATCTCGCAGAAGATCTATGTCAACGGTATCGAGGATACCAACCTGAACGTCGACATCGATGGTGCCCGCCAGGCCAACAAGCCGTATCACCATATCGGCACCACGATCATAGGCCCGGGTATGTTCAAGTCGGTGAAGATCGAATCAGGTGTTGCGCCGGCGGACGCCGGCCCGCGCGCATTGGCCGGCTCCATTTCGCTGGAGACCAAGGACGGCCGCGATTTCGTGTCTCCGGGCGAGCGTTTCGGCGGATTTGCCAAGCTCGGTTACAACCAGAATACCGAAGCGTTCTCCGAACAGGCGGCGGGTGCCATGCGGGTCGGCGGATATGACGCGGTAATCTACGGACAGAAGCACCAGGGCCGGGATCATCAGGACGGTGATGGCAACCCGGTCGAAGGAACGCGTCCGGACAACACCAACTTCATCGCCAAGGTCGGCTATACGCGGCCCGACGGGTACCGGGTCAAGGTATCGGGAACCCGTTATGACGACGTTTCGGTGCGTGACGGCCGCATGAACTTCAACGTGACGCCCAATCTCGGCGTTGCGCTGACGGATTACAGCCGCCAACAACTAACATTTTCGTTCGGTGACGAGACGCCGACCGACATGTGGGATCCGAAACTCAGCCTGAGCCGGACGTTCACGCATCTGACCGCCGATTTCTCGAACAACACATACATTTCCGCGTGGATCGAATCCTATAACGGCAAGGCGTCCAATACGATCACCACCAAATACGGAAAAATCACCAGCGGGTTCGATTTCTTTGTCGATACGGGGACGGGTGCCAGTGATGTCACAGGCGGCGGTATCACGCGCAGGGGGCTTCGCTTTACCGAGCGCGAGCACGACTACGGTCTGTTCACACAGGCACGTCTGTCGCCGATCGATGATTTGCGCACGTCCTTCGGTGGCCGTGTCGACTACCACCGGCTTGAAGGCAATGACGACACGGTGCTCAATAATGTAGGCCCGAGCGGCAACGTGAACGTCGAGTACGACGTCACGAACAATGTCATGGGGTATGCCGGGGTCAGCACGGTCTCCGGCGGTGTGCCGATGACCGAGGTCGGGATCATGGGGACCTATTACGACTATACAGACGTCGATCCGTCGCGGTCCTACAACGGCAAGATCGGCGCCAACATGAACTTCGGCAATTTCACGGTCGATGGCCATATCTTCCGGACCCGGATCGACAATGCGCACAACTTGACGACAACGACACGCAAAACCGCGTACAACGTGGAAACCGAAGGCGGCAACCTGACCGTTCGTTACGACTATGACGACGGTTTCGTGCGTGCCGGTTACAGCAAAACCAAGTTCCGGGTCGATTCCGACGTCATCGGCAGCGGCAGTGAGAGTTATCTCGGGGTGCTGCTCGGCGATGCGATCAACTTCGAGGCGCACCATGAGTTCCCAAGCCTTGGTGTTCGCGTGGGCACGACCAACGAGTTCGTGTTCGAAAACGATGACACGCAGGAACTGGTCGGGGAGTCGCTGAATTCGTACCTCGTCTCGAACATCTATGCGGAATACGTGCCGGACTTCGCCAATGGGCTGACGCTACGTGCCGACGTCCGAAATCTTTTCGACAAGATGTATGTCGACCGGGCGAATATCGGCCAATACAGCACAAGCGCTGCCGTCACGTCGTTCTACGAACCCGGCCGCACGTTCCTGGTGTCCGCCAAGATGGAGTTCTGACACCAAGGTATGGCACGTGTGCGCACGATCGCGTGCGGCTGGAGCGGGGGCATCGATGGTGTCTCCGCTCCGGTCATCGGAGCTCCGGGGAATATGCGGGTGACGACCCGCCCGTGTTGTTTCCTCAAAGGTTATTGGTGATTTCGCAAATGCTGCATTTCTGGAGCAGACGGACTACAGAATGATATTGGTTATCATTCTCAATTAACTGCGTGTTGTGCCGTGGTGCACTGGCCGCACGAATTCCGGGACTGTGACTCTGCGAAGGTGCCTGCAGACTGCCGCCCGACAAACCGAAGAGCAGGGATGAGAAAATGAAGCGGATTGGGTTCTCCGTGGCGTTGATGTTGTCGACGCTTTCGCTGAGTCAGGCCACGTTCGCCGAAGTGCTCAGCGTCACGGACGTTGCCGGGCGCACGGTTGAAATGGAAGTGCCGGTTAAAAAGGTCGTTCTCGGCGAAGGGCGGTTCCTGCCAACGCTGGCGATCCTCGAGCGCGAAGATCCGGTCGGCCGCGTCGCCGCCATGATGGCCGATTTCAGGCGCTTCGATCCGGCGACGTACGCGCAATACAAGAAGATGTTTCCGAAGATTGCCGAGGTCGAGGAGATCGGTGCGGGCGGCGCGGCGTCGTTCAGTTCCGAACACGCGATCGGGGTCAAGCCGGACGTGGCGATCTTCGGGCTCGGTAGTGCGCATGGCCCGGGCGCACGGGACAAGGAAATCCTGGCGCGCCTCGAAGCCGCGGGTATTCCGGTCCTCGTGGTCGACTTCCGGATCGACCCGTTGGTCAACACGCCGAAGAGCGTTCGCTTGCTCGGCAAGATCCTCGGCCGCGAGAAGGCAGCCGAGGAGTTCGTCGCATTCTATGAAAAGAACCTGAATATCGTGCGTGAGCGTCTCGAGCGTGCCGCAACGAAGCCGCGCGTGTTCATGGAGATCCGTGTCGGTCTTCGCGAGCAGTGCTGCGAGACGATTGGCCGGCAGGTCATGGGACGGTTCATCGACTGGGCCGGGGGCGACAACATCGTCGCCGAGAAGATCCCGGGAACCCACGGTGTGGTGAATGCCGAATTCCTGCTTTCGGAACAGCCGGACATTTATATCGCCACCGCGATCGGTAACTATCCCCTGACATCCGCGGACAAGGGGCGCGTGATCCTCGGCGCCGGCGCGCCCGCCGGCGTTGCGGCCGAGTCCCTGAAGCGCGTCGTGCAGCGGCCCGTGGTTTCGGAACTGCATGCCGTCAAAACCGGCAGCGCCTTTGCCATTTGGCATCACTTCTACAATACGCCGATGAATGTCGCCGCCGTTCAGGCGATGGCAAAGTGGTTCCACCCGGAACTGTTCTCCGACCTGGACCCGCGTAAAACGCTTGAAGAGTATTTCCGCCGCTTCCAGCCGATGCCGCTGGACGGTGTCTATTGGACGGGGCTCGCGCCTGAATGACCCAAGCCGTGCTGCATCGTGAGACGGAGGTGGGCACGCCGCTGGCAGTGCAGTACCGCGTCATATTCATGCGGCGTGTGATGTGGCTGAGCGTTCTCGCCGCGGCGCTCTTCAGCAGTGTGGTCCTGAACATTGCCACCGGACCGTCCGGGATGAGCGTCGGCGACGTCGTTACCGGACTGTTCCGCCCCGATAGCCTGGAACAGGCGGCGCGCGTCATTCTATGGGACGTGCGGTTGCCCTTCGCCATGCTGGCGGTCGTCGTCGGTGCTTGCCTGGGGCTTGCTGGCGGTGAAATGCAGACCGTTCTGAACAATCCGCTCGCGAGCCCGTCGACGCTGGGCGTGATGCATGCGGCGTCGGTCGGTGCGTCGTTTGCCATCGTGTTTAACGTTACCGCCCTCGGCATTACCGAAAACTACGTGATACCGGTGTTCGCATTCGCCGGCGCCATGGCGTCGATCTTCATGATTCAGGCGTTGTCCAGGGCATTCGGTGCCACGGTCGATACGGTCATCCTGTTCGGTATTGCCACGGTATTCGCGATGGACGCGGCCGTGTCCCTGATCCAGTTCGTGGCCAACGACGACAGCCTGCAGCAGATCGTGTTCTGGACGATGGGCTCGGTGTCGCGGGCGACATGGGAAAAAGTCGCCATCGTCGCTGTCGTGTTTGCGCTCTGCCTGCCCATGTCACTCCGGCACATGTGGCAGATGACGGCGCTCCGCGGCGGTGAGGACCAGGCCCGCAGTTTCGGCGTCGCCGTCGACAGGCTGCGTACGATGGTGTTGCTCCGTGTCAGTCTGCTGACCGCCATCGCGATTTCGTTCACCGGCGTGATCGGTTTCATCGGGCTGGTCGGGCCGCATATCGCGCGCCTCGCGTTCGGCGAGGATCACCGGTTCTATCTGCCCGGCAGTGCGCTTGCCGGCGCGTTTATCCTGTCCGCGGCGTCTCTGGTCGCCAAATCCATCGTGCCCGGCATCCTGATCCCCGACGGTATCGTTACCGCGCTGATCGGCATTCCGCTGTTCCTGGCTCTGGTCATGACGCAGAAAAGGCGGGCGTGATGACGGCGCTTTCTATCGACGGCATTTCAGTCGGCTACGGCGCCCGCGACGTTCTCACCGGCGTCACCATGCCGCTGCTCGAGGACGGCACGGTACTCGGTATCCTCGGTTCCAACGGTGTCGGCAAGTCGACGTTGCTGCGTTCGCTTGCGGGGTTGCAGGGCTATCGCGGTCTTGTGCACCTGGACGGGGAACGTGTCGATCGCATGCCACACCTGAAACGTGCCGGCGTCATCGGTTACCTGCCGCAGGCGTTGCCGCAGGCGACGACCCTGATCGCCTACGAAGCCGTAGTCAGCGCCTGCCGTTCGGTGCGCCCCGACCTGCGGCCCGACGAGGTCGACCTGGCCGTGGAACGGGTGTTCGATCAGCTCGGCATCCGGCACCTGGCCTTTCAGGCGCTGGGCAAGCTGTCCGGCGGGCAGCGGCAGATGATCGGCCTGGCGCAGGTGCTGGTGCGCGAGCCCCGGTTGTTGCTCCTGGACGAGCCGACCAGCGCCCTCGACCTGCGCTGGCAACTGAACGTGATCGGCGTGATCAATGACATCGTTACGGCGCAAGGCGGTATCTGCCTGATGGCGCTGCACGACATCAACCTCGCCATGCGTCATTGCAACCAACTGTTGGTGTTGAGCGGGACGGGCGTCCTGTCGTTCGGAACGCCATCCGAGGCGGTGAGCGCGGAAACGTTGAGGCACGCTTACGGCGTCGAGGGGCGCATCGAGACCTGTTCCGAGGGCCGGCCATATTTGGTCACGGACAGCGTCTGCAACTAGAAGATTTGGGGGTGAGATGACGGCGTTTTCGACAACGATCAAGACCGGCTACGCGCAGAAATACCTGCAACAGCTCTGCAAGCATTTCGCGCACAAGGTCACGGTGCGGTATTCACCGGAGGAGGGGCGCGTCGCGTTTCCGCCCGGCAGGTGCCTGATGAAAGCCGATGACGAATCGTTGGCCTTTTACTGCCTGGCCAAGGAAGACGACGCGATCCCGGTCATCAAGAGCATTCTGGACAAGCATCTGGTCAAGTTCGCCTGGCGCGAGGAACTCGACTACGAGTGGATTTCAGGCGTGCCGGATGACCGTGCGGCATTGCTGAGCGGCGAGGATTTCCTGCCGGAAGCGGAGGGCGGGCCGGATTAAACCGGCCCACAGGTGAAAATGCGCGCGACACAGTCGTCTAGATATATGAGGGAAGGAGATGCCGCACCGCGGGGATGCGCGTGCGACGTCTCTGTTGATGTAACGAACGAGACAGAACGGGGCGTCATGACTTCTTCGAAACAGTTGGCCAGAGCCGGGTTGGTCTTCGCGCTGCTTATGCTGGCCTGTGGGGACGCACGCGCCGAGGGGGCCATCAATCTGGAACTGAACAAGGTGGAACCCGCCGGCAAGGGATGCCGTATCTACATGGTGTTCAGCAACGAAACCACCGGCGCGATCGAGAGTTTCAAGCCCGATCTGGTGTTTTTCGACCAGGACGGGGTAATCGCCGACCGTCTTGTCGTGGAGGGCGGGCCGCTGCCGGCCGGCAAGACCAGGGTCAAGCTGTTCGATGTCGGCCAACTCGACTGCGCATCCATTCAGCGTGTGTTGCTGAACGACATCAGAGCCTGCGCCGGGCAGGCGTCCGCTGCCTGCCTTGCCATAACCAGCACGTCGTCGCGCAGCGGCGTCGAATTCATCAAGTAACCACTGGAGCCGACAATGCAGGAAACGCAGACCCCCGCCACGGATGCCGCAATGACACAAATGATGCCGCCCGGGCCCGGCGCCGGCATGCTGAACGAGGCGTGGGAGCTTTTGGTTCTGGGAGGGCCGGTCGTTGCCGTGTTGATCGTCATGTCGGTCGTGGCCATGGCGATTACGGTGCTCAAGCTCTGGCAGTTCTGGTCGGTCCGTGCGACGCGGCTGATCAATGTCGAACGCGCGGTCAAGCTGAAGCGCCTCGGGAAGCCGCTGGAGGCGTTGGCCTGTGTGCAAGGGGACAAGAACCCGGTCGGGAAGACGCTCGCCGTGGCGCTTCGCGGGCATATCCGCGGCGATCTCGACGATGCGGATATCCGCGCCGAGGCGGAACGCTTCGGCGCGCGCCATGTGGAAGCAATGCGGAGTTACCTCAGGCCTCTCGAAGTGATCGCCAGTCTGGC
This sequence comes from Rhodospirillales bacterium, assembly GCA_051117645.1. Lineage (GTDB taxonomy): Bacteria > Pseudomonadota > Alphaproteobacteria > Rhodospirillales > Casp-alpha2 > UBA4479. The sequence goes on along the minus strand of JBNPEI010000007.1, from coordinate 186,920 downwards.
ACCGCTGCTCGGCCTGTTCGGTACCGTGCTCGGCATGATCACGGCATTCCAGCAGATGGAAGCGGCGGGTAATCAGGTCAACCCGTCGGTGCTGTCCGGCGGTATCTGGGAAGCGCTGCTGACGACGGCCGTCGGCCTCGCGGTGGCGATCCCGACCGTTGCCGTCTTTAACTGGCTCGAACGGATCACGGAACGCACCGAGATCGCCATGGCCGACGCTATTCAGTACGTATTCACGCAGGACCTTTCGCGGCTGCCGGCGCATATACATGGCGACGGCAACCGCACGGGACGACTAGGCGCGGATTAGAGCGATGCGCCGCCGTGCCATCATCTCCATGACACCGCTGATCGACGTGGTGTTCATCTTGCTGGTCTTCTTCATGCTGGCGTCGTCCTTTCTGGACTGGCGCACGATCGAACTCGGCGTTGCCAGGGCCGGCGGCACCGGTGGTATGACGGGGGCGTTGTTGGTCGAACTCAAAACCGACGGACTGCGCCTTTCCGGACGCACCGTGACCGAGAACGACCTGTTGCAGAGATTGTCCGCCCGTTTCAAGAAAGATCCCGGGCAAAAAGTCCTGCTGAAACCGGGAACCGGCGTGCCGTTGCAACGCGCCGTGGATCTGGTCGACCGGATTGCCGCTGCCGGTGGCCGCGACGTCTCGTTCGTGTCGACGTTCGGGGGGCGCTGATGGCATTCGGCAAACCGCAGCGCCGCCGCCCCGACGACGACCAGCGCGTCATGCCGCTGATCAACGTGGTGTTCTTGCTGCTGATCTTCTTCATGGTGGCAGGGCAACTGTCGAAGACCGATCCCGTGAAGATCGAACCGCCGGAATCGGAGAGCGCCAGGGAGTCCGGCGATTTGCGGGTGAAACTGCTGATTGCGCCGGATGGCCGTCTCCTGCTGCGCGGCGAAGAGATCGCCCCTGCGGAACTGACTGCCCAACTCTCGGAACTGTTGGACGAAAGCGGCGACAGGATCGTGCACGTCAAGGCCGACGGCGCGGCGGATGCGGCCGGTATCATCGAAGTGCTGGAAAAGATCAAGGCAGCCGGTGCGGAAAAAGTTCACCTGATGGCGCACGCACGGCGGGGATCATGACGATCCGGCGCAGGCATTGGCTGACGGCGTTCGTCGTCGCGCTGGTTCTGCACGGCTCGCTGATACTGTTGCTGTGGGAGCCGGTCGAAAGCGGCGCCGCGAACCTCGGCGTCGGCGGCATGGAGGTCTCGTTCGGCATGGCGGGCGGTGCGCCGGGGGCGACTGAGGTGCCGCCGCCCCAAAAGGAAGCGGTGGATGCGCCGGAAACGGAAACCATCGAGCCTGTCGAGACGCCGCCGGTAGAGACCGTCGAGACCGCCGAGGTCATGGACCCCGTCGAGGAGGCCGAGCCGCCGGAGCCGCTCGAGGTCGAGGCCGTGGAACCGCCCAGCGCGAAAGCCGTGCCGGTTGCCGAGGTCAAACCGAAGACCGAAACGGCGAAAGTCGCGAAAAAACCCGAACCGCCGAAGGAGACCCAAGCCGTCGAGCCGGAACCAGCGCCGGTACAGCCGACGACGGAGGTTGCCTCGACACCACCGGCCAAGGAAGTGGAGACGCAGGCGCCGTCGATTGCCGGCTCAGCCGGGAAATCCGGCACCGAGAAGTCCGCCAACACGGGCAGTGGCAAGGATAAGGCGTCGGGCGGGCGACCCGGTTCGTCCGACAACTATTTTGCGCGTCTGCAGGCGTGGCTCGAGCAGCATAAGGAGTATCCGTCCTCGGCCCGTCGGCGGCGGCATGAGGGCACGGCGGTGCTGAACTTCACGATGAGTCGCAACGGCGAAGTGATCGAGGCGCGCGTGCTCAGAGGAACGGGATATGTGTCGCTGGATGAGGAAGTCATGAACATGATCCGCCGCGCCTCGCCACTGCCGCCGTTTCCCGACGATTTCGATGATGCGCGGCTGACGCTTTCCGTCCCGGTGCGCTTCCAGTTGCACTGACCGGTACTTTGCGCGTTTACGCGATCATGCTTTCGTGCAGCGCTTCCTGTTCGAAATAGGTGTCACGGTAACGTGTGACCGCCATGTCATGCGTGGCGATGGCATTTGCATCCAGTTCGCTTGCCGGCGGCGAGGCGGGCTCGAAATGACCGTAGGTGTCGGCCCCGCGGACAAGCATGCCGGCCGTCCGGTGTGCGCCGATCGGCCAGGCTCTCGCGGGGATGAAGTTCAGACCGAGCCCGATGCGCCGGTGCGGCGTTTCGTTGGGGCCGGAGCGGTGCGGGCAAAGCCCGTGGTGCATGGAAAACTGACCCGCTTTCAGCGGCATCGACACGGCCCGGGTTTCGTCGAGTGTACGCGTGATCCGCTGCCCGGCCCGATTGACGCTGTTTTCGACGACATGTGCGGCATGCGGCAATTGCGTCAGCAAACCCGGCAGGACGTCCATGCAGCCGGCCTCGCGGCTGGCATCCGTGAGCGCTACCCACACCGTCACTTCTTCCTTAGGTTCGACCCCATAATATGTCGAATCCTGATGCCAGTCGGCGATGGTCGGGGTGTTGGCTTCCTTGATGAAGAACGTACTGGTGAAAACAAGAATATCCGGTCCCAGTACATCTTCCACCGGGTCGAGGATACGCGGATCCTGCGCAAGGCGGCTAACCCAGGGAAGAATCAAATGCGGCATTGTCCGCCATTTGAGTTCTTTCGATGCATTGACCGGATCGCCCAGCCAGGTCTCGAACCGGGCCAGCCCGGCCAGGCATTCCTGACGTTCGTCTTTGTCGAGGAGCGGAAACGGAAACAGAAACCCATCCTGCCGCCATTGAGCCACTTGCTTTTCCGATAATGCTTTCATTGGTGAGGAACCCCGTGAAACACCGGCCCAGCCTGGTACCTGCCGGAAGCAGGAATAGCATGGCGCGGGGGGCGGCGTACAGACGCGGGGTCGATCCTACATCAGCTTCCGGTTGACCGCCGGCGCCTCGTCGTTGCTGGCGCCGGGTGCTACGCCGATCTGTTGCAGGAAGTCGTTGACGGCCGCTGCCGTGTGTTCGGACGATGTTGCATCCGGGTCGGTCTTATTTTGGCAAACGGCTTTTTCCTTTTTAACCGGGACATTGACCCGTTCGCCGAGTGCCATGTTGATGGTTGACGCCAGCAAACCGATGTCGATCGGCTTGATGACGACGGCGTCCATGCCGGACTCATAGAACCCCTTGCGGTTCTCCTCGATGGCATCGGCGGTCAGCGCAATGATCGGGATTGCGCCTTTGGTGCCAGGCATCTTGCGGATCATCCGTGTTGCGTCGGGTCCGCACATGACCGGCATGCGCACGTCCATGAGGATAAGATCGAAATCACCGGCCTCGTGCATCTCTATGGCTTCCAGCCCATGGTCTGCCGTCTCGTACGTGTGTCCGAAGCTTTTCAGGATCGCGGTTACGATCTGCTGGTTCATCGCGTTGTCATCGACCACCAGAATGTGCAGAGGCCGGCGCGCTGTGAAGTGAGCTGACGGCATGTCGTTTTCGTCACGCGGCGATACGCTGGTGGTCGCCGGCGTGTATGGCAGCGAAAACCAGAACGTGCTGCCCTTGCCATATTCGCTGGCGGCGCCGATATCGCCGTTCATCAGGGTGACGAGCTTCTTGCAGATGGCGAGCCCTAGGCCCGTGCCTTCGAACTTGCGCGTAATCGACGCATCGCCCTGCTTGAACTCCGAGAACAGTGTGCCGAGAACTTCCGGCCGGATGCCGATCCCGGTATCCCTGATCGAGAAGTATAGCCGGGGATCGTTCGTGCTTTCGCCGGTCAGGCGGCATTTCACCGTTATCGTTCCCGCTTCCGTGAACTTGCGGGCGTTCCCGACCAGATTGATCAGCACCTGACGCAGCCGCGTCGGATCCAGATTGATACCGCAAGGCAGATTGTCGGGGATATCCGTTTCGATGCGGACCGAACCGGCCGCATCGTCGTACAGGTCGTTGGAGAAGAAGTCCACCACGTCGCCGATCAGCGACGGGAGATGGAAATCGATATATTCGAACTCAACCTTGCCGGCATCCAGCTTCGAGATGTCGAGGATGTCGTTGATGATCCGCAATAAGGAGCGTGTCGAACTCTTGATCTTGTGAACGAGGTCCTTGCTCTTACCGTCGAGTTCTTCCTGCAACAAGAGGTCGGCAAAGCCGATGACTCCGGTCATCGGCGTGCGGATCTCGTGGCTCATCGTCGCCAGGAACTCGGATTTGGCGGTGTTGGCCGCTTCTGCAGCGTCGTGCGCTCTGGCCAGTTCCAGTTCTTTCTTTTTCTCGGCCGTGATGTCGGTACGAATGGCGACATATTGGAAAGGCTTTCCGTCTGCATTCAGGAACGGAACGATGGTGGATGTCACCCAATAGTGGCCGCCGCGCTTCTTCCTGTTCTTGATTTCGCCGTTCCAGACCTTGCCGCTTGCGATGGTGCGCCAGAGCTCACGGTAGAATTGCGGGGAGTGTTCGTCGGATTTCAGCAGGCGGTGGTTGGCGCCGATCAGCTCTTCCCGTGAATACCCCGATATCGAACAGAACTTGTCGTTGGCGTACGTAATGTTGCCCTTGATATCGGTGACACTGACGATCGCGTGTTCGTCGAGCGCGAGCTTCTGGTAATCGAGTTCGGTCACTTTCTCGGATAGCTCTGCCGCCTGCCGGTTCAGCGTGATCACCAGCGCAAGGGTATCGGCGACGCGTCTCAGGAAGGCGACGTTCTCGTCGCGCCGCTCCGTGCCGCCGGGGATGTAGAAGACCATCATCCCCAGGGTTTCGCCGCGCGATACAATCGGGATGTTGTAGAAATCCCGGTGCGTTTCGGTAATGACCGCAGCGTCCGAAACAGGGACACTCTCCGCCCCATAAAGCACATGGTGATCGAAACCGGCCTTGTCGGTGAGTAACTTGATCTCGTCGTCCAGGTTACGGTCGGCGACGAGCTCGAGTTCCTGAGTACCGTCCGTGGTTTCCCTCACCAGAAATATTCCCGCCTTCGGAAGGCCTGAAAGCCAACTGAGTGTGAGCAGGACATCAAGACAATTGCCGAGAACGTCGCTGAGGGGAACGGGCTGGATGGCCTCCCCGAGCAAGGTATTTAGCACTTGATTGTTTTCGGCCGTTCGGTCGATCTTCATTGTTATGACGCCTCGTCGGTCATTTCGATCTGCTGCGGCTGTTGTCGGCCCGTAATCTGATCACGGCGGAAAAGGCAGGCCGTACAACGTTCGCTTGTTGTACAGAATGCAGAATACGAGACATTTGTAAGTCCGTGATTTCCGACTCTTTCCGATTTGTAAATATATGTAAGCCGTCAGCCCGAATTACGTGCCAGCAAATCGCAATACGACGATATGTTTGAAAAGCCTCCTGACTTGCCAAGTACTAAATGTGTGACGCCCGTTCTTGATCGTTTACATGTACTTACATTTTTGTATCCGGCAAAAATAACGAGCTTCCGCCGATATGACATTCTGCGCGGGTTCGTGGTCGCTGCAGCCCGGGTGTGTACCCGGACATCGAAACCGGTCATATTAGGCGGCAGTCAGCGTGGAAGCGCAGACACCGGTCTTGAGAGGAAAAGGAAGTCCGTTGTCCGGCGATAAATCGCAATCCGGTCACAGCCTTTTTAACGGCGAGTCCTCCGTTCTGGGCGTGCTTGGCGCCGTCGCTTGGTCCTTTGACGTCAAAGCCTCCGAGTTCATCGACGTCAACTTCGAAGGCGAAACTTTTCTCGGCTATACCCAGAAAGAGTGGCTGAAGCTTCAACTCTGGCCCAACCACATCCATCCCGAAGACAGAAGCCATGTCGTATCACGGCGCATGGCGGCGCACACCAATGGCAAGGGCCTGGATGTGGAATACCGGCTTCGAGGCAAGGATGACGAATATGCCTGGGTTCGCGAGTTGTCCGGCCTCGACACGTCGTCGGACGGCACGTTTATCACCAAAGGCATATTGTGCGACGTCACTGAATCGCATGGTGCTCGCGGATTGGCGCCGGAGCGCGAATACCAGTACCGCAAACTACTGGAGTCGATGCCGGACGCCTTTCTGATCGAACAGGACAATACGATCGTATTCGCCAACCCCGCGGCCGAGCGGATGTTCGAGGTCGAGAGCGGCATGACCCTGATCGGACGCGAAGCAGACAAGATATTTACCGACAGGCATCACGCGCAAGCGCGGCTCGATACGTTGACAAAGGGCGGACGCCAAGTATGCACGTCTAACGAGTCGGTGCAGGCGCTGTCCGGGTATACCTTCGATGCCGAGATCGTCAGTTGTCTGACGGTGTGGCGCGATCGAAAGGCGGTCCAGACCGTTGTCCGGGACCTTTCCTGGCTAAACAAGGTTCTGGAGCTTCTGCGTGACGAACGCAATTTGTTGAAGCTGGTGCTGGACCATATCGGCGACGGCGTGTGCCTTATCGATGCCGACGGCATCGTCAAATCGACCAATCCGCCGTTGGCGGCGATGCTGGGCGACTCGGAAGTGATGTTTTTCGGCAAGAGCGCCCACGAATTGTTCCATACACTCGGCGATGACGGCGAGCTCGACGCGGCGTCTTGCAGCTACTGCCGGATGCAATCGCAGGGCGAGTATTTTCAGTTCGAGCGGAGTTTCCGCCGCGAGTCCGACGGCGCGACAATATTTCTCCAGTTCGACAATTCCCCGATTTTCAATGCCGATCAGCCGTTCGGCGCCGTTGTTACGGTTCGCGACCTTACCGCCGACCGGGAAAACCAGGCGGAAATCGACAAGCTCTCGCGTGCCATCGAGCAGAACCCGATTTCAATCCAGATCACAGATACGGCCGGTCGGATCGAGTACGCCAATCCTCAGTTCTGCGAGTTGACCGGGAAGAGTGCGGAGGAACTTTACGGCCACAGTTCGCCGCTGCTGGACCGCGGGACGATCGGCGAAAAGGTCTACGAAGATATCTGGGAAAGCCTTTCCGCCGGACAGGCCTGGGAAGGCGAATTCGAGGAATACGAGACCGCAGGGCGTCATTGGTGGCTCAGGGGCATCGTGTCGCCCCTGAAGGACAACGCCAACAAGGTTCGCCATTACGTCGGGATGTACGTAGACGTCACCGAGGAGAAATACGCCGTAGCCCTGCAGAAAGCGACCGAGAACAAGGTCAGCATCATCTTCGAGGCGACCGGTAACGCGATGCTGATCATTTCCGAAGACGGCAAGGTCGAATCCGTTAATCCGGCGGCCATCCGTCTGTTCGGTTATGACGCCGACACCTTCGAAAGAATGCGTATCACCGACATTCTTCCCGATTACGATACGGATTACTTTTTAACGAGAACGTCGGATACGGTGAACAGCCATATGGCGAAGGAAATCCAGGTCGGACGCGAGATCGTCGGTGTGAACGCTGCCGGAAAGCAGATACCGTTTATTCATTCGACGGCGGAAATGCCCGAGCCCGTCTGGACGTTTGGGGAGCGGCGCAGGAAACGCCGGCGCTCATTCATTTGCACCTTGCAGGACATCAGCGAGCAAAAGAACGCCCAGAGCGCGATGGAGAACGCGCACAAGATGGAGGCACTTGGCCAACTGACGGGCGGGCTCGCGCACGACTTCAACAACCTGCTGGGTATCGTCATCGGCAATCTCGACCTTGCGGAGGAAGAGAGCGAAGAGCTTCCGGATATTCATGGTTTTATCTCGACGGCACAACGCGCCGCGCTGAGAGGGGCGGAACTGACCCAGAGCCTGCTCGATTTCTCGAGGAGCTCGACCGTCAATGTCGAATATCTGAACGTCAACGATGTGGTCAATGAACTGGAACACCTGATGCTGCCGGCGCTGACCGCGCGCATCAAGGTCCGCAAGGAGCTTGGAGACGGCCTGTGGCATGTTTCTCTCAATCGCAGCGAGTTCCTTTCCGCGCTCATGAACCTGTCGTTGAATGCCCGCGATGCCATGCCGTCGGGCGGCACCCTGACCATCAGCACCCGGAACCTCGATAACCAGGAACCGATGCCGGTCGCCATGGGCATCTGTCCGCCGGGCCATTACGTCGCAATAGAATTGGCGGATACCGGCGAAGGGATGGACGAGAGGACGCTCGCCAAGATGTTCGAGCCGTTCTACACGACCAAGGAGAAAGGCAAGGGAACGGGACTTGGCCTCAGTACGGTGTTCGGTTTCGTGCACCGGGCCAATGGATTGATCGACGTCCGTTCCGAGCTTGGCGCCGGCACGACGATCGTCATCCTGGTGCCGCGTACCGCGGAAGCCGGCGTGGACGCCGAGTTGCCGGCCGTACAATCCCGACCGTCAAGCCGCGCCGAAGGCGAACTCCTTGTGGTGGACGACGAACCGGAATTGGCTAATTTCTGCAAATCCACCCTGCAGAGATCCGGGTACGTCGTGCATCTTGCGGAAAACGGGGCCGATGCCCTGGAAGTTCTCCGCCATAACCCGAAGATCACGACGATGATCACCGATGTCGTCATGCCGGGAGAGTTCGACGGCATCGACCTTTGCGGCGAGGTCGCGAAGATGAACGACCGTATAAAGATCATCCTCTCCACCGGATATGCGGAGAAACTCGACGGCAGCAAACCGCTGCCCGGCAACTGCTATGAACTTATCCGCAAACCGTTTCGCGGACGTGAACTGATCGAGGTCGTCGACCGGGTTGCCGCGATCCGAATCTAGTTACATTTGCCTACAAGTTAATACCTGCGGAAAATATCCGCTTCACCCGTTCCTGTTATGAACGCCCAGGTTCAACGAAGGAACGGTTCATGAAAAGATCTATCGCGCTTGTCGTCGATGACGATGCGGATCTCGCACAGTTTGTTGTCGATTGCATAACCCGCATCGGTTTCCAATGTGTCGTCGCTACGCGCATCGAAGACGTGGTGCCGTTAATGACGGACTCCAAGGTCGTGCTGGCGATCGTCGATGTGTTCCTGCCCGGTATCGGCGGGATCGAGGGTATCCGCAAAATCAAGGAACTCAATCCCGGTTGCCGGGTCGTCGCGATTTCGGGCGGCTTCCGGCACATGGGCGGTTCGGACGCGTTGCGCGCGGCACAGATCGTCGGCGCGGATACCGTGCTTTCGAAGCCGTTTCGCAAGCGTGAACTGGTCGACACGATCGATGAGCTTTTAATCGATCGTGTGGAACCGAGATCGGCGTGATAGACGCCGAGAGCAGCGGAAAACGGCAGTTTCCCGTCGATTCGAAGGCCATAGTGCGGATTTACAAATCTTTACATTATCGATTTTAAGGCAAATCCGCCGCTTACACGGCTGTGTCATCTTCACGATGGTTGAATTGATCAGCCGATTAACAGGTGAGTTAGATAGAGGCGCAAGCTCATGCTTGACCAACTGCAGCACAACGACGAGCAGGCAACCAGCGACACGTCCGACACCAGCCGTCTCCGGTTGCTTGAGCAAATGCTCGATCAGATGCCGATCAATGTCATGTTCGTGGAACCGAAGAATTTCACGATCACGTACGTGAACCGGACCAGCATCGAGACTCTTACGCCGCTCGCCGATCTGCTGCCGGCGCCGCCCGATCAGCTCAAGGGCCGGAGCATGGATATCTTCCACGCCAAACCGGAGCACCAGCGCCGGATCGTCGGTGACCCGAGCAATCTGCCGTGGAAAACCCGCATCACCCTCGGCCCGGAAAGCCTGGATCTGCTGGTTACCGCCATCGATGACACCGACGGCAAATACCTGGGCGCCATGCTGACCTGGTCGGTGGTGACCGACAAGGTCGAGATGGCCAAGAACTTCGACGCCAACATCAAGTCGGTCGTCGAAACCGTGCTCGCCGCGTCCCGCGAAATGCAGCAAAGCGCCGAGGGCATGGCCTCGTCGTCGGGTGAAACATCCGACAAGGCGAACGCCGTCGCCGCCGCGTCCGAACAGTTGACGGCGGCGATCAACGAAATTTCCTCGCAGGTAACGCGTTCTGCCGATATCTCCCGGGATGCCGTCAACGAAGCCATGCGCTCCAATGAAATGGTGCAGGGCTTGGCGGATGCGGCCGAGCGCATCGGTCAGGTCGTGACCCTGATCAACGATATCGCGAGTCAGACGAACCTCCTGGCCCTGAATGCGACCATCGAGGCCGCCCGTGCGGGCGACGCCGGCAAGGGGTTTGCGGTCGTGGCTTCCGAGGTGAAGAACCTCGCCAACCAGACTGCGAAGGCGACCGAAGAGATTGCCAGCCAGGTAGGTTCGATCCAGGGCGCGACGAAGGACTCCGTGACGGCGATCCAGGGGATCTGCAACACCATTGATGAAGTGAGCCAGATCGCGACCACGATCTCGTCGGCGGTCGAGGAGCAGAGCGCCGCAACCCGCGAGGTTGCCGCGAATATTACCGGCGTGACCGCCGCGTCTTCCGAAGCGGGCGAGACCGCCTCGCAGTTGCTGTCGTCGGCGACCGAACTGTCCGGTCAGGCGAACCGCCTGCAGACCGAGGTCGATGCCTTCATGGAACAGATCGATTGAATTGAGAAGGGGGCCGCATACCGGCGCGAAATGCATTAACGCAAACGAGCAGGATAGCAGGGTACAGAAAAATGGATGATCTACTTCAAGAATTTATTGCCGAAGCCACCGAGAACCTGGCGGTAATCGACCAGGAGCTGGTTCGGTTGGAACAGCAGCCGAACGATACCCAAATCCTCGGGAACATTTTCAGGCTGGTCCACACCGTCAAGGGTACCTGCGGCTTCCTGGGTCTCTCCCGTCTCGAAAAGGTCGCGCATTCCGGTGAGAATGTGCTCGGCAAGTTCCGCGATGGCGAACTGGAAGTGACACCGGACGCGGTGACGACCATTCTCGAGTGCATCGACCGTATCCGGGAAATTCTCTCGGCGATCGAGGAAACCGGCAGTGAGCCCGAAGGCGACGACACAGCCCTGATCCAGAGCCTCGACCGGTTCCTCGAGGGCGGCGATGTCGCCCCGGCCGCGGATGCGCCGAAACAGGATGATTCCACAAAAGGCGACGATGCCGGTACAGCGGATGATGACGGTGTCGTATTGAACGAATTTGGCGCACCCATCGCCGCCGAGTTGCTTGCCGAGCTGGAAGCCGCCGGCGTCGAGATGGAAGCCGACTCCGCCGAGCCGGAAACCGCCGGAAAAGACGAACAAGCTCCCTCCTCCCTGCCCGAGTCCTCTTCGGCTGATGATGTTGCCATCCCCCCCGCTGTCAACGAGTCGGCTGAAGAGGACAAGGGAGGCGTGCCGCAAAAAGCCGAACCCGCAGCCGCTCAGAAGCGTGAGCCGGCATCGGTGACGTCGAGCCTGCGCATCAATGTGGATGTCCTCGAAAATCTGATGACGCTGGTTTCCGAACTGGTGTTGGCGCGAAATCAGCTCCTGCAGATGGTGCGTGGTTACGACGATCACGAATTCGCCGTGCCGCTGCAACTGCTCAGTCACATCACGAGTGATCTGCAGGAAGGTGTCATGCAGACCCGTATGCAGCCGATTGGCAATGCCTGGTCGAAACTGCCCCGGATCGTGCGTGACCTTTCCGTTGCATCGGGCAAGAAAATCGACCTGGTCATGGAGGGTGCCGAGACGGAACTCGATCGCCAGATTCTCGACCTGATCAAGGACCCGCTGACGCACATGGTCCGGAACTCCGCCGACCACGGTCTGGAAACGCCGGAAGAACGTCAGACGGCCGGCAAGCCCGAGGGCGGCACGATCCGCCTCAATGCCTTCCACGAGGGCGGTCATATCATCGTCGAGATTTCCGACGACGGGCGCGGTCTGAACACGGACCGTATCCGCGAAAAGATCGTCGAGAAGGAAATCCTTTCCGACAGCGCGGCGGCCAGCCTGACCGAACAGCAGGTTCAGCAGTACATCTTCCATCCCGGTTTCTCGACCGCGGAAAAGGTCACCAACGTCTCCGGCCGCGGCGTCGGCATGGACGTGGTGCGTACCAATATCGAGCAAATCAACGGCTCGATCGACCTTCGTTCGACCAAGGGTGAAGGCACCACGGTGACCATCAAGATCCCGCTGACGCTGGCGATCATTTCGGCGTTGCTGGTCAAATGCGCGACCGAGCGTTTTGCGATCCCACAGTTCAGCGTTCTCGAACTGGTGCGGACGGCGCCGAATTCCGAGCATCAGATCGAATACATCAACAAGAACGCGGTGCTGCACCTGAGAAACCAGTTGCTGCCGCTGATCCGCCTGGACGAGTTGCTGGGCCTGGCCGACGGCGGCAAGGACCGGGAGACCGAAGACGCCTTCGTCGTGGTCACCAAGACCGGCAACTCGACCTTCGGGATCGTGGTCGATCAGGTGTTCGATACCGAGGAAATCGTCGTCAAACCGACGTCCCCCGTCCTGCGTGGCATCCGTCAGTTCTCCGGCAATACGATCCTCGGCGATGGCAGTGTCATCATGATCCTGGATCCGAACGGTATCGCCGCGGAAGTCGGCGAAATCGAGGCCAAACTGGCAACCAAGGCCGAGAGCGACAAAAATACCAGCATCGACGACAAGAAGGTGCCGCTGCTGCTGTTCAAGGGCGAAGGCGACGAACCGATGGCGGTGCCGCTAGTCCTGGTCGCGCGGCTGGAGGACATCGCACATGGCGATGTCGAGTACTCCGGCGGTTACAACCTGGTCCAGTACCGGGACACCCTGATGCCGCTCGTCACCATGAACGACAGCGGCAAGCTGCCGGAACGGGACTCGCACCCGGTTCTGGTGTTCGCCGACCGCGGACGCCAGTTCGGTCTGGTGGTCAACGAGGTCGTCGATATCGTCGAGGACAAGATCGACATCGAGATGCCGAGCAACCGCGACGGTACGCTGGGCAGCGCGGTGATCAACGGGCACGCGATGAACGTGCTCGACTCCGAGTATTTCATCCACAAGGCGTTCGGCGACAATCATAACCGACGTTCCAACGTCTACGACGCGAACTTCAGCGGTCGTCCGAAAACGCTTCTGGTGGATGACAGCAATTTCTTCCGTAGCCTCATTTCACCGCTGCTGTCGGTCGAGGGCTGGGAAGTGACGTCGGTTTCGTCGGCCAAGGATGCACTTGCGCTTCGCGACGCCGGCGAGCACTTCGAACTGATCATCAGCGACATCGACATGCCGGACATCGACGGCTTCGACTTTGCGTCGAGCGTCCGCAACGACGATCGCTGGGGCGCGACGCCGTTGATCGCACTGTCGTCGCATTCCGGTCAGCAGCAGATTCAGCGTGCGCACACGGTCGGCTTCACCGACTACGTGGCGAAGAACGACCGCGAGGGGCTGCTGCGTTCGATCCGCTCGATCATGAGCAGAGAAGCGGCCTGAGCAACGGAATAGGGACTAGGGAACCAGAACCATGAATGCAGTTAGTACCGCAGCGGCCCAAGAGTTGATCCAGGACAGCAATGTTCAGCAGATCCTGACGACCACCGTCGGCAACCAGGTGTTCGGTATTCCGGTGCTGTCGATCCAGGATATCCTGCAGCCCAAACCCGTCGCGCATGTGCCGAAGGCGCCGGCCGACGTTGCCGGGCTGATCAACCTCCGGGGCCGGATCGTGACGGTTATCAATCTTCGCCACTGGCTCGGCTTCGAGGCAACCGACAACAAGGAACAGATGCATATCGTCGTCGAGCACGAGGGCGAACTGTACAGCTTCCTGGTCGACTCCGTCGGCGATGTGGTTTCCATCAACCTGAGCGAGGTCGAGGCGATTCCGCCGAACCTTCCGGACCAATGGCAGAAGATTTCGAAGAATGTCCTTCGTTACGAGAAGGACCTGATCCTGATCGTGGACGTGTCCGTCCTGATCACTGCACTGGCAAGTAACTGAAGAAGCGAGTTGGAGAATTAAAATGGCAGTTGATAAAGCGATGCGTGTCCTGGCGGTCGATGATTACCAGACCATGCTGAGAATCATTTCGAACCTCTTGCAGCAACTGGGGTTCCGCAACATCGATACGGCGTCGAGCGGTGACGAGGCGCTGGATAAAATCAATAGCAACCAGTACGGGTTGATTATCTCGGACTGGAACATGGAGCCGATGACCGGTCTGCAGCTTTTGCAGGAAGTTCGCGCCAAGGAAGAGACGAAAGCGGTTCCGTTCATCATGGTGACGGCCGAAAGCAAGACCGAGAACGTGGTCATGGCGCGGAAAGCCGGCGTCAGCAACTACATCGTGAAGCCGTTCAACGCCGAGACCCTGAAACAGAAAATTTCTTCGGTTCTGGGAGAATTCTAAGCGGCAGCGCTCCCGGCAAAGTAAAGGTAGACCGTAATGGGACAGACTAAGCGTTTCACCATCGAGGGTGGCATGAACGGCACGGACGATTTCGACGCCGCACCGGATTCCCGGCACACACCCGAAGTTGAGACAGCAGAGGAGCCGGACGTGACCCTCGAAAAAATCAAGGCAGCAGTCACCAGCATCGTCCGAGACGAGCTGAGCAACTGGGAGCCGCCCGAGGGTATGGTTTCCAAAGCCGCCGCGCCGTCGGCTGAAGACGGCAGTGACCTGACCGAGGAGATCTTCAGCGAACTCGGCGAGATCCAGAAGCATATCGCCACGACGCGCCAGGAAATCGCGGCGCTGAAACCCGAGGAAGGCGCGCAGTCGCAGTTCTCTACGGCGAAAACGGAGCTTCAGGAGATCGTCGACGCGACGGCCCGCGCAACCAACGACATTCTCAGCGAGGCGGAAAAGGTCTCCGAGATTTCGGCGACGCTGTCGGAGAAGCTCACGGACGAACAGCTTGAAGCGCTTGGCGAGGAACTTGGCGGCCTCGACAATGCCGGGACACAGATCATGCTGGCTTGCGGTTTTCAGGATCTGACCGGTCAGCGGATCAACAAGGTCGTGAATACGCTTATTTTCGTCGAGGAGAAGGTCAACAAGCTCGTCGAACTCTGGAAGATCGAGGAAGGTACCGGCAAGTCCGAACTGTCCGCGGTGCGTGAGGACGACAAACGGCCGGATGCCGATCTGCTGAACGGTCCCCAGGCGGAAGGCGAGGGCATTTCGCAGGACGATATCGACGCGATGTTCGCGTGACCGGTCCGTGACCGGTCCAATCGGAACAACGAGTACCCCAAAGAGCTTGAGAGAACGGATGCCGCAGCAGCTACTTTCCAAGGACGACGTTACCCGGTTGCTTGAAACGCCGAGCGATGACGTACGCATCGATACGGCGGAAAAGGTTAGTCTTGCATACAGCTCGCAGACCCTGAATGCCGACCAGCGGGCAATCGCCGAGGAGGTATTCCGCCTTCTGGTGGCCGATCAGTCCAAGGCCGTGCGTGAGAGCATCTCCGAGAACCTGAAGTCCAGCGAGACGCTACCGCACGACCTGGCCGTGAAACTGGCCCACGACATCGACGACAGTGTCGCCCTGCCGATGCTGCAATGCTCGCAGGTTCTGAGCGACGAAGACCTGATAGAGATCGTGCAGACAATGGCGGGCGAGCGAATGACGGCGATCGCCGGTCGTCCGCATGTTTCCGAAGGCGTCTCCGGCGAGTTACTTGAGCGCGGCGACGAGAGCGTTGCCGTCCGGCTGATCAGGAACGAAGGCGCGGACATCGGCGAGGCGTCTTTCGAGAACGCCTATGCGCGCTTCAGCGGCAGCGAGAATTTCGATGGCGCCGTGGTTGCGCGTGACCGGATTCCGGTCTCGGTACGCAGCAAGATCCTGGCGGCACTGACCGACAAGTTCCTGGAAGTGCTCTCCGGCAGTGTCGATGCTTCGCCGTCGATCATTGCCGATATCGTGATCCAGTCACACGACAAGCTGGTCATGCAGATGTCGGACAAGACGACCGAATCGCAGGTTGGCGAGTTGGTATCCAGCCTGCACGAACGTGCGCTGTTGACGCAACCTATCCTGATCCGTGCCCTTTGCCAGGGCGACATACTGTTCTTTGAAATGGGTATGGCGACGCTGGCGGGCATCCCGCTCGCCAACTGCCGGAGTCTGATCTATGACGCCGGCGGCGAGGGGTTTAACGCGCTTTACCAGCATTCGGGCCTCGACGCCTCTTATCTGCCGTTCTTTCGACTCGCGTTTAAGATGTGCCGCGAACTGGTGGCAAGCGGTGAGGATTACGAGCAGACGGTGTTTCGCCGCAAGCTGATCGAGCGGTTGTTGACCGAAGGCACCGAAGTTGTCGATCAGTTGGACAAGGGCGATCTCGAATACCTGCTCGGTAAACTTTGACGGGTGGCACCCGTTCAGGTCCGCTTGACCTTGGCGACGAACGAATATCCGGCGTTGCGCACCGTCTTGATGTACATCGGGCAGGACGGATCGTCGTCGAGCTTTTTGCGTAGTTTGCCGATGACCACATCCACGCTGCGGTCGTAAGGCATCCAGTCCCGGCCGGACACGATGTCGATGATGCGGTCGCGGCTGAGTATCTTGCCGGCATGGTCGACGAGAGCGTCGAGAACCTTGAATTCATGGGTTGTCAGATTGACAGGTGCGCCGGCCGAGTCCTGCAGCAGTTGCCGCGACTGATCGAACTTCCAGTCCCCGATCTGCAGCATGCCTTCCTCGGTTTCCGTTTCCACCGCGGCCGGGGTAGGCTGGTCGTTTTTCAGGCGGCGAATAACGGTATGTAACCGGGCGATAAGCTCGCGGGCGTGAAACGGCTTGGTGATGTAGTCGTCGGCGCCGATTTCCAGGCCGACCACCTTGTCGATAACGTCATCCTTGCCGGAGATAATAATGAAAGGCAATTTGTAGTCGATACGAAGTATTCGAGCCAGATCAAGACCGTTTTCATCGGGTAAGATTAAATCCAGAAGAACAAGAAACGGACGCTCCGCGTTAATTTTCTCATGCATTTCCTTTCCATTACTTGCAAATCTTGCAACGAATTGATCCCGCTTGAGGATATTATTAATTGTTTCTTGCATATCGGGATCGTCTTCGACGACAAGGACGTTCGAATACTTGTCTGTCATGTGTGCGTTGCCCCAGGAAAGTTGCTGATATCGAACAATTTTAGATGAAATCCGGTGGCGCAGTAAAGCATCCGCAAATTGGCGGTGAGCGCGGCTTACATTTCTTTACAAATTCAATTGCAGGAAAAATCGGGTACTTACACGCCGGTCATAGGCTGATCTCCGTCAAAAGATTGTGGGGTTGACCATGACCGTTGTTCAAGAGCGCCCGAAAACCGACCAAGAGATGCAGTCGCTGGCCGATCCGGATCTGCAGAACGATCTGGACCTGTTTCACGTGCTGCCGCTGGCCGGATTGCCGCTGCAGTCGCCGGCTCTCTCCAAGGCGCGCATGATCAAAAGCCAGAATCTGGACACGATGATCGAGGTGTTTCGCGACCAACTTACCGGCAGCGGCCAGATCGCGATCGGTGATCTGGACAAACAGTTCGGCGACCAGTTGAGCGCTGAAGACGTCAAGCTTCTGAAGAAACTCGGCCGGCTCAACAGCTACGATCCCTTCAGTCTGCGCATCACATTGCGCGATCTCGAACTGCTCACCGACGGCATGATGCAGGTGAACCTCTCCGAGCAGAAGCAGCAGGAGCTTGAGAAGTTCATGCAGAGCTTCACCCGTCCGCTGATTCAGCAGGTGTTCGGTGACGAGGAAACCGACATCGAGAAATTCGAGGACATCGTCAGCGTGTTCAAGGACCCGGACGCGGAAAAGGTGCGGCGCAACCTCGGCAAGCTCGCTGCGCAACTGAAGATTGAAATTCTCGATATCCCCAAGTTCCTTGAAGACTTCAGCGACGTCTTTCTTTCGTTGTCCTATTACCGTGACACGATCGACTTGCTTGAGCCCAAACTGGCATTGCTGAACGACTCGTTGAACAACCTTCGCTCCGGCTACCAGTTCACCCAGGACCGCAGTGTCGCGCAGTCTTGCGAGGACACCGTCGATCGGGTGAACCGGGTGTTCATATTCGTGACCGGCCGCCTGGAGAGCTTCGCGCAAAGCACCGAGAACCTCTGGGAGAACATGACGGCCGAGAACTTCGAGAAAGTGCGTACGCTGATCAGCAGCTATCACGTGTCGCTCGGCGGCATGCTGTGCGCCTTGAGCGTCAAACTCAATGCCTGGGGGGACGCGTTCCCGAACGCTGACGTGGGTAGCCCGGCGCGCCGGATCGAGTTTCTCCGCTCAGAAATGCGCCGCGGCATCGACCGGATCGACACGATTTTCGACGAAACGCCGGCACTGGCGAACTTCAACACCGGTAAGTGACAAACCTGAAAAGAAATGACGGAAGTTATGGATACTGGACTTGAAAACCTGACGGAACTCGACGAAACCACGAGCAGCGACCGTGACGTGCCGCTGCCCGAGACGGTCGAGTTCAAGAACCCGTTCTTCACTTTCACCGACGGCATCGTGTTCGAACGCCGCGACGGCGACGAAGACCCGGTGATGGTCGTGCCGATGACGGACCAATCCATTTCCATGCATTTCCCGGGCGTCGTCCGGGAGTTGCAGCTCAAGCGTGACGATGCGGACTACATCATGCTCGAAACGATCGCCAAGTCGCTCGAGTTTGTATGCGCGCTGCGTATCGGCGATGCAGTCCCCAGCGAGATCCTGAATGGCAAGGCTTCCTGGCGGATTCTGGACAAGCACCGGATTACCGCGCGCCATCGCCTGACGATGCAGCTCGTTTCCTGGCTCAGCGGCAGCGAGGAGCTGATCACCGATCCCGCGGAGCTGGCGCGTACGATGAACGATCCCGACGTCAAGAAGAAGATCGACGAAGCGTTCGTTTCGGTCGCCGAGGCGCTTGGCTATCAGCCGGACCAGAAAGAAGAAGTGGTTTCGCTCGTTGAAATGTTTTCCGAGGAACTCGCGTACATCGAAGCGCTGCGGGAATTGTTCATCGAGATCAAGGGCATCCGGGCGACTGTGAAGGAACTGATCAAGTCGTCGAAATTCGACGAGACGAACCGTGAAAGTGCGCAAAGCGTCTACCGGCTGCTCGAGAAGGCAGTGCAGGAATACGCCTACGAGTTCCTGCAAATCGACGCGCAGACGGGCGAGATTATTTCGGTACTGAAAAATGCCAAGTCGCAGATCCTGTTCATACGCAAGGTACGCGACGACCTGGCGCGTCGTCTCCTTGCCTGGGAAGACCTGAGCGGGAAATGGCGCAAGCTCGACAAGAAAAACCGCAGGCAGATCGAGGAAGTAACCATGGAGACATACCGTTTCCTGGCGCTTCGTTTCCTGCCGGCGGTGAATTGGAAACTGGTGACCCAGTCACTTGATGAAAAAGCGGAAAGCTCCGAATCAGTTTGGTGAGGCCCTGAAAGTGCAAATGAAATCCTGCTTGATTGTTGACGATTCACGAACCGTCCGTTCGATCGCTTCGAATATCCTGAGCGATCTCGCCTTTACCCCCATCGAGGCGGAAAACGGCGCGGAAGCCCTGGAAATCTGCCGTGCGCAGATGCCGGACGCGATCCTCATGGATTGGCACATGCCGGTCATGAACGGGCTGGAATGTCTGCTTGAGCTTCGCAAGATGCCGGGCGGCGAACAGCCGGTGGTCGTTTTCTGCACCACTGAAAACGACGTCGAACACATTACCCAGGCGGTTTCCGCCGGGGCCAACGAATTCATCATGAAGCCCTTCGACAATGAGATCGTGCGCTGCAAATTCGAAAGCGTGGGGCTCATTTGATGGGAACGACTGCCGCAACGGCGGAGCGGGAAGACGCGAAGATCCGCGTCATGCTCGTTGACGATTCTCCGATCATCCGGGGAATGAACGCGCGTATTCTCGACAAGGCGCCCCGCGTCGAGATCGTGGCGTCTGTCAGCAACGGCGAGCTTGCCGTGAAGCAGATGGAGCAGGGCGGTATCGACGTCGTCGTGCTCGATATCGAGATGCCGGTGATGGACGGTCTCACCGCCATCCCGCTGCTGCTCAAGCAGGACAAGAACGTCAAGATTCTCATGTCCTCGACGCTGACCCAGCACGGTGCGGAGGTCAGCTTCCGCGCGCTGGAACTGGGCGCCGCGGATTTCATCCCGAAACCGACGAATATCGCGAGTGTCGACGGCCGTAACGCCGTCGATGATTACCGCCGCGACATTATCGAGAAGGTCAGCAATCTCGGCACGACGGTGCTCAAGGAAAAGCGTCGTCCGGCAGTCGCGGCGCCCGCGGCACCGGTGCCGCAGCCGCTCAAGGCGAAACCGGAACTGGTTTACGATGGCTCGCGCCTGGCACCGAAAGTGCTGGCATTCGGGTCTTCCACCGGGGGGCCGCAGGCACTGCTTCAGGTATTCCGCAATCTTGACGGCGATTTGAACTGCCCGGTGCTGATCACCCAGCACATGCCGCCTCACTTCACGGAAATTCTTGCCAAGCATATCGGCGACGTTTCGAAGATGCCGTGCCGCGAAGCGATCGACGGCGACGTTCTGGAACCGGGCCGCATCTATGTGGCGCCCGGCGATTACCACATGATCGTCAAGGCCGACGGACCGAGAAATATCCTGACGCTCAATCAGGACTCGCCGGAGAACTTCTGCCGCCCGGCCGTCGACCCGATGTTCCGGTCGGTCGCGGAATGTTTCGGTAAGCGCGCGCTGTGCATCGTCCTCACCGGCATGGGCCGGGACGGGGCGGCCGGGGCGAAAGTCGTCGCCGATGCCGGAGGATGCGTCGTCGCTCAGGATGAGGCGACAAGCGTGGTCTGGGGTATGCCGGGCGCGACCTACGGCACTGGCGTCTGCGATGCCGTCCTGCCGATCTCTGAAATCGCTCCGTTTATCAACAAAGCAACAAAGGGAACGAAGAATGGGGCCCGATAATTTCAAATTCGTCTGCGACTTCCTCTACAAGAAGTCGGGTCTCGTTCTCGGCGAGGAAAAGGCGTACCTGCTGGAAAACCGGTTGATGCCGATCGTTCGCAAGTATGACCTCGACGGCGTTGAAACGCTTATCGCCAAGCTGCGCTCGAATGCGATACCCGGTGTCGCCGACGAGATCATTGAGGTGATGACGACCAACGAGTCCCTGTTCTTCCGGGATACCAAGCCGTTCGAGCAACTGCGCACGGTGTCGCTGCCTTACTTCCTCAAGGCACGGGCCAGCACCCGCAAGCTGCGCATCTGGAGCGCCGCCGCGTCGACCGGCCAGGAACCTTATTCCATCGCGATGGTGCTCGGCGAGGAGAAGGAGAAGTTCGGGGACTGGAACATCGAAATCCTCGGCACGGACTTGTCGAAAGCCGCGCTAGAGCGCGCGAAGAGCGGCATTTACACGCAGTTCGAAGTGCAGCGCGGCATGCCCATTCAGATGTTGCTCAAGTATTTCACCAAACTCGAGAGCAAATGGCAGGTGAACCAGGACATTCGCGACAAGGCGCGTTTCGCCGAGTTCAATCTGCTCGAGGATCCGTCGAAGTTCGGCACGTTCGATGTCATTTTCTGCCGCAACGTGCTGATTTACTTCGACAGGGAAACCAAGGCGCAGGTTCTCAACCGGCTGGCGAAAACGCTGGCGCCGGACGGCGTCCTGTTCCTGGGTGCCGCCGAGACGATCCTTGGTCTCGACACCGTGTTCGAACCGATTTCCGGATTGCGCGGTGCGTACGGTTTGCCGCAAGCCAATAAGAATGGCATGGGCGGAACGGCGATTGGTTAAGTAAATAAATATATTTTTAAAAAACTATTATGTAAAATTTTATAAAAAATATTAAAATTGACATAGATCATCTCATTTTTTCTTTAAAATAAATAGACTGTACTTCGTTTTTACGTAGCACTTGCTGCAGTGAAGGAGTTGAGTATGTCTAAGCCTGCTAATGTTCCACTCACCGGGCACGAACGCACGTTCGATCCGGATGAAATCATCGTTTCCAAAACGGACCTCGACGGCAAAATCATCTATGGCAACAGAATGTTCTACCGTCTGGCCGACCTGGATGAGAAGCAATGCCTGAACGTCCAGCACAACATCGTCCGCCATCCGGATATGCCGCGCGCGGTGTTCGAGCTGCTGTGGCAGACCATCAAGGGCGGAGAGGAGATTTTCGCCTATGTCATGAACCGTTCGTCGAACGGCGATCACTACTGGGTGTTCGCTCATGTTACGCCGAGCCGTGACGGCGGCGGCAATATTGTCGGTTATCACTCGAACCGGCGTGTGGCGAACCGCGAAGCCCTGAACTCTCACATCATTCCGCTCTACAAGCGGCTCTCGGATATAGAGAAGCAGCATACGAGCCCGAAGGATGGCCTGGCAGCGTCGACGCAAGTGATCACGGATCTGCTGCAGGAAAAAAAGACCGGCTTCAACGAACTGATGTTCTCGCTCGGAGTATAAGCAAATGTTTGATGAACAGACCTATCAATCCGACATCACCAACGCGCTCGACATTATCAAACGCGCGGCGGCCGGCGATTTCGAAGCCAGGATTACCAACATCACCGCCGATGGCGAACTGGGTGAACTGCTGCATTCGGTCAATGACCTGATCGACAGGAGCGATGCATACATCCGCGAGTCCGCCGCCTGCATGCAGCATGTCAGCGAAAACAAGTACTATCGCAAGATTATCGAAACCAGCATGCAGGGCTCGTTCCTGAATGCCAGCAGGACCGTTAACGCCGCTCTCGGGGCGATCCAGTCCAAGGTCAACGAATTCAACAGCCTGACCCGCAACTTCGAAGACACGGTGAGCGGCGTCGTGGGCACGGTTTCCAGTGCGGCGACCGAGCTTTCGGTGTCGTCGGAATCGATGAGCGAACTTGCACGTGGCACGAGCGAAATGTCCTCCACCGTTGCCGCTGCAGCCGAAGAGGCGTCGGTCAACCTGCAGACGGTCGCCGCATCCGCCGAGGAACTGACCGCATCGATTTCCGAGATCAGCAACCAGGTCTCGCTGGCATCTAAGGTCGCGAGCGATGCCTCAAGCGTTTCCGAAGACGTATCGTCGAAAGTCGCGGTGCTCGAGGAGGCGACACGCGAAATCACGAAGATCGTCAGCCTGATCAACGAGATCGCATCGCAGACCAATCTCCTGGCACTGAACGCGACGATCGAGGCGGCGCGTGCCGGCGAGGCGGGCAAAGGCTTCGCCGTCGTCGCCTCAGAGGTCAAGGCGCTTGCCCAGCAGACCGCCAGAGCAACGGAGCAGATCGACGGTTTCGTCAAGAATATCCAGACCGCAACCGACACCACGGTTCAGGGCATCGGCAACATCGCTGCCAAGGTCAAGGATATCTCGGACGCCAACACCACGGTTGCGGCCGCGGTTGAAGAACAAAGCGCCGCCACGAACGAGATCACGCGAAGCATCGAGCAGGCATCGGAAGGCACGCGCGAAGTAACGTCGAACATCACGAATGTCTCGGCGTCGGCGGACGAGACCGGCAGCAACGCGTCCGAGGTCAATGCGGCGGCCAAGGAACTGTCGCAGCAGTCGGAAACCCTACGCGGTGTCGTCGAGGAATTTCTGCAGGCCGCCCGCAAGGTCGTCTGAACGCGATCCAATCGCTTGAACGCCTGGAGTATTGAAATGGTATTGAGGAACAAAAAAATGGATGAAGTCGCCGAAAAACTTTTCAACGATGCGGCGCTCATCTGTTTTCAATGCTCCAGGCGGGAAGGCGGCGAGAGTCAGTCCCCGGAATGCCCGTCCGATTGCGGCGCGCTGGTCGTGATCAAGTGCGCAGAGAACATCATCAAGGCCATTGAGGAGCGCGATCGCGCATTCGAGGCTGCTTGACGGCGCGGTAATCCTAGACCGCGGCGGCGGCCTCGCACATCACCGCCAGTTTCTGCCGCGCCAGATCGCGCGTCAGATGTCCGAGCCCGCAGTCCGGGGCGGCGATCAGCCGTTTCCGGTCGATGTGCCCGAGCGCGTCCCTCAATCGTGACGCGACGTCGCCAACCGTCTCGATCTGACTGCTAGCGATGGCGATGCAGCCGAAAACGACGGTCGTATCCTGGAATCTTTCCAGAAGGGACAGATCATTGTGTCGGTGTGCGTCTTCGATGGAGACGTGGTTGAGCGAACTGCCGTCGAGGGCTTCGGCGAGTTGGAAATACCTGCCGGGGTCGGCCTTGTGGTAATCCGTCTGGTCGAGATAGTTGGGATAGCCGCAGCACATGTGCATGGCACGGACCGTCCCATTCGGTACGCCGGCAAAACAGCGTTCCAGGGTCTCGATCCCGTAATCGAGTGCGTCGTCGACCTTGCGGGCGAACAGGGGTTCGTCGACCTGGATGATCCTGCAGCCGGCTTCGGCAAGGGCGCGGATTTCCGCATTGAGGGCATCCGCAAGGTCGCCGGCGAGCGCTGCCGCATCGCCGTAGTGTTCGTCGGCGGTGGTGTCCGAGATGGTGATCGGACCCGGTACGGTCACCTTTAACGGGCGGTCGGTGAACTGTTGCGCGGCCTGCCAGTCGTGCACCAGGAACCCCGTATTGCGGACCGTGATTTTGCCGCGGATCGTTGGCAGATCGGTTTCATAAGCGCCATCGCGCAGCACGCGTGTCGTCAGGTTCTCGAAGTCGAAACCGTCAAGGTGCCGGCAATGGTAGTGAATGTAGTTTTCCCGGCGGATTTCACCGTCGGTCGGCATATCTATTCCCGCGGTGACCTGATCGTTTATGACTTCTTCGGCGGCCCGCACGAACAACGTTTCCACCCGGTCACCGGCTTCGATCAGATTCTTTTCGTAAAGTTTGGTCGCAATTGACGTGCACATACCGTCCGGCGCATCGAACCAGTCCAGCACGGGTACGTAGTCTGGTTTCGGATAGGCGCCGATCGTGGTTGTAACAATGCGTGATTTCGTCACCATTCCGGGATCTCCCGCCGACATTCGCTTTCACCGGCCAATGCCATAAATTGCCGCAAATGTTGCATGACACAAGGTTTAAGTGACGGAAAATATAGTATGGAGCCGCCAAATTCGGCTATC
The DNA here is from genome assembly GCA_051117645.1 of Rhodospirillales bacterium. Taxonomy (GTDB): domain Bacteria; phylum Pseudomonadota; class Alphaproteobacteria; order Rhodospirillales; family Casp-alpha2; genus UBA4479. The sequence continues at coordinate 161,948 of JBNPEI010000007.1, read as the reverse complement.
CTAGGATCTGGAGACGACTCGCCCAGAGGCAGATCCAAAGAAAATTGAATATCAGAACCGGGGGGCAAACGATGGTTCGGTATCTGAAACGGCTTTTAGCCAAGGCCTTTCTGTTTTGCTTGGTATTGTCCTGCGAACCCGACCCGGTGCGCGCGCAGTCGTCTCAACCGGCGAGCGATGCTGCCGCTACATCGGCGGCGCAGACGGTGACGCTCGGCAATTTCGTTCAGGAAACATTGACGCAGATGGGCGTGCCGGCGGGTACGTCGTTGCCCGGTCTGTCGGATGCCGCCGATTCCGTGACGCTGTCCAATGTGCAGTCGTTTTCGGGCGGTACCACGACGGCCGCGAGCGTGGCGATCCGCGGCGCCAATTTCGACATACTCCGCTATACGCCCACGGGCGCGCAGGCGCCGCTGCTGGTCCTGCGCACGCCGAAGCTGAACCTGGCGTCGTTGATGCCGGCGGCAGCCGGGACGCCGCTGGCGGCGATCGGCGAGCTCGAGGGGCTGACATTCGTTTATGCCCCGGCGTCGGTCACGAAATTCGCCGCGCCGCCGCAATCAGGATCGGACGACGGCACGCCCCCCGCCGTGTTCGGTGATCTCAATGCTCTCGCGCAAAGCAACTTCGCGCTCTCGTCCGGCATGAACGTTGCCGCCGACTTGCCGCTCAACGGGGTTTCGCAGCAGTTGTCGTCGCTGATGCGCGCTGTCGGTCTGAACCCGACCGCGAAACTGCCGCTCAGGGGCGGGATCGGCACGACGTTGTTCAAGGAGGCGCAACCCCAGGCCGCGGCAAGCGCCACGGCGCAACTGGGCAACGCCGCGCAGATCAGGACATCGCTGGCCAACATGGCGCGGACCTATGGTCAGGATTTCGTCAATAATCTGAACATCAACGCCGAGATTCCATCGACCGGTACGGTCGGTCCGTTCACCGTTGGCGGCGAGGCGTTCACGCTGAAAGGCGACGGGGAGGGAAACTTCACGTTCGGTCTTGCGGCGCAATCCTTGAACGCGTTCGAGGTCGATATCACGAACGCGCTCTTCACGTATGACACGGATAAGGGTGCCGTTGTTGCCAACGGCACCGTCGATGTGGCGTCGCTGGGCAAGCGACTGAGTTTCGCCGGCCTGAGTCTTCAGAATGCATTGCTGGCGTCGACTTATCAGCAGAATGGGTGGGCCTTCGCGCTGACTGCCGCCGCCAGGCTCAACAACGCCGATATCTCTCTGGCGGTCGCCGGCGAGCGGGTTTCCACCAACGAAACCCGGATCAGCGCGACCTTCGACGGCGGACAGAACGGCATTTCCGCCCGTGACGTCGCCGGGCGGGATATTCCGGGGTTGGACCGGATGGCGCTGACCAAGGTCGAACTGACCGGTGATCATCTGGTCGCCGACTTCACGTTCGGTTCCAAGCGGGTGCCCGGCGAGATCGCGGCCTTCAAGGTGGGGACGCAGACCGCCCCGACCCTCGCATTCACCATCGACAAGGTCGCGTTCGGTGACCTGATTCCGGGCGCCGTCGGTTCCGCCATGGACGGGGTCGAGGTTTCCGGCATGTCGCTGGTGGTCGTGCCGCAGGGCGGCGCCGGCCTCAAGCCGGACGATGCCGCGATCCCGGCGCAAATCTCGGCGAACCTCAAGAAGGTCATCGCCGACGCCGCGACGCACGATCCGGCGCGCGCCAATTACACTTTGGGCGAAGGTTTCAACCTGCTGGCCGATCTGGATCTCAAGGCATCCGGCGGCATGAGCGACATGATGAAATCAGCCGGCGTCACCGAAACCGTGATCCCGGTCGTCGGCACGATCAGCGCTGCCACGTTCCAGCCGAATGTGCCCAAGGCGGACAGCATCAAGGGTTTGAACCTCAGCGTCCCGCTACCGGACCTGAGGGTTCCAGGCCTTCCGGAGACCATGAAGATCACGAAACCGGTTTTCGCCGTTGCTGAAACGGCGCCGGAAGCCCTGACCGCGGCGGCTGAGGGCGCGGCGCAGGGGCAGGGCCCGTTCGTCACCATCGGTGCGGATCTGCAGATGCAGGCAGGCAAAGGGACGCACGCCTTCGCGGCGCTGCTGATGACCGGCAAGAATGCGCAGGGCAATCGGGTCATCGATCTGGTGGGCTCCGCCAAGGATCCGAAAGGTTTGTTTGAGTTCAAGGGGCTGGAGGTCAGTTCGCTTGATCTGGCCAGCGTTTATGATGCGGGCAACTGGGACTTCAAGCTTGCGGGCGCAGCGCAACTCAATGCCGCGCAACTGACATTCGACACCGACATCAAGAAGGTGGACGGCAAGGTCGTCTATGAGGCGGTGTTGGACGGCGGCCAGAACGGCATCTCCGCCAAGGACGTGGCGGGGCGGGATCTGCCGGGCCTCGACCAGGTGGCGCTGACCAAGGTCACCGTCACCGCCGGGACGCTGATCGCCGATATGGTGTTCGGGCCGAAAAAGACGCCGGGGGAACTGGCGGCGTTCCATGTCGGGACGCAGACTGGCGCAACGCTGGCTTTCACCCTCGACAAACTGGCATTCGCCGATCTTGTGCCGGGCTCGGCGGGCTCCGCGCTCGATGGTGTCGAGGTTTCCGGTATGTCGCTGGTCGTCGTGCCGCAAGGCGGCGCCGGGCTCAAGCCGGACGATGCCGCCGTTCCGCCGCATATCGCCGACAATCTCAAGAAAGTCATCGCCGATGCGGCGAATAACGATTATTCGAAAGCGAATTACACGCTTGCCGAGGGTTTCAACCTGCTCGCCGATCTCGACATCAAGGCATCCGGCGGCATGGGCGATCTGATGAAGTCGGCGGGCGTCACGGAGACGGTCATCCCGATCGTCGGGACGGTCAGCGCCGCGACGTTCAATCCGCAGGCGCCGAAGGCCGACAGCCTGAAAGGTCTCGATCTCAACGTTGCGCTGCCCGACCTGAAGGTGCCGGGGCTGCCGGACACGATCACCATTGCCAAACCCGTGTTCGCCATTACCGAAACGTCGCCCGACGCGCTGACGGCGGCCGCCGGCGATGTCGCCAAAGGCAATCTGCAGGCCCCGTTCGTCGTGATCGGCGCCGATCTGCAGATGCAGGCGGGCAAGAACACGCACGACTTCGCGGCGCTGCTGATGACCGGCAAGGACGCGCAGGGTAAACGCGTCATCGATCTTGTTGGTTCGGCCAAGGACCCGAAGGGCCTGTTCGAGTTCAAGGGGCTGGAGGTCAAGACCCTGGATCTCGCCAGCGTTTATGATGCGGGCAACTGGGACTTCAAGCTGAACGGCTCCGCCGCGCTCAACAGCGCGCAGATCGTGTTCGACACGGACATCAAGAAAGTCGATGGCAAGGTCGTTTATGAAGCCGTGCTGGATGGCGGCGCGAACGGGATTTCCGCCAAGGACGTGGCCGGGCGTGACGTGCCGGGCATGGATACCGTTGCCCTGACCAAGGTCACGGTTACCACGGATACGCTGATCGCGGATCTGACGTTCGGCGAGAAAAAGACACCGGGCGAAATCGCCGCCTTCCACCCCGAAGGCGCGGATAGCGCGGTCATGGCGGTGACGCTCGACAAGCTTGCATTCGCCGACCTTGTTCCCGGTTCGGCCGGATCCGCGCTCGACGGGGTCGAGGTTGACGGCCTTTCGATGATGATCGTTCCGCAAAAGAGCGATGGCCTGAAGCACGATGACGCGGCGATCCCGCAGCACATCCGCGACAACCTCGCCAAGGTGCTGGCGGATGCCGCCAAGAACGATCCGTCCAAGAGCACGTACGCGATGAAAGCCGGTTTCAACCTGCTCGCCGACCTGGAGATCCAGGGCTCGCAAGGGGTCGGTGCGTTGATGGCGTCGGCGGGGCTCAAGGAGACTGTCCTGCCCATCGTCGGCACGATCAGTTCGCAGACCTTCAACCGCAAGGCACCCAAGAAGGACGCGCTCGAGGGTCTCGATCTTGCGTTCGCCCTGCCGGACCTCGCGGTGCCGGGACTGCCGGATACCATCAAGATCACCAAGCCCGTGTTCAGCGTGAAAGCGGCGGCGCCGCCGGCCCTGACGGCGTCTGCAACGGACGTCGCCAAGGGCGAGTTACAGGCGCCGTTCGTGGTGATCGGCGCCGGGTTGACCATGCAGGCGGGCCAGGGCACGCACGAGTTCGATGCGCTGCTGATGACTGGCAAGGACGACAAGGGCAAGCGGATCGTCGACCTGCTCGGCTCGGCCAAGGACCCGAAGGGCCTGTTCGAATTCAAGGGCCTCACGGTGAACACCCTCGACCTTGCCAGCATCTACGATGCCGGAAACTGGGATTTCCGGCTCGACGGCTCGGCCGATCTGAACAGCGCGCAGGTCACCTTCGATACCGAGATCAAGAAGGTTGACGGCAAAGTCACATACGTTGCCGCGCTTTCGGGTGGGCAGAACGGCATCTCCGCGAAGGATGTCGCGGGCCGGGACGTGCCCGGCTTCGACACCGTGGCGCTGACTTCCGTCGTCGTTACCAGCGACAGCCTTGCCGCCGATTTCATCTTCGGCAAGAACAAGACGGCGGGCGAGATTGCCGCGTTTCATCCGGCCGGCGCCGAGAACGCGGTGATCGCCATGACGCTGGACAAGCTTTCGTTCTCCGATCTGTTGCCCGAGGCGGCCGGTTCGCCGCTGGACGGCGTCGAGGTCGACCAGCTTTCACTGTTGGTGGTTCCCGAGAAGAGCGCGGGACTGAAACCCGACGACGCATCCATCCCCGCGCACATCCAGGCCAATATTGCGACGGTCCTGACCGATGCCGGCAAGGACAAGGGTTATACCCTCGCCAAGGACATCAACATGTTCGCAGCGCTGGAGATCACCGGCTCGACCGGCATGCAGGATCTGATGTCGTTTATCGGCCGTGACGGCAAGAAGCCGGTGCCGGTCGTCGGTGCCATGAGCCCGCAACTTTTCAACCCTAAAGCCCCCAAGGCGCAGCGCTTCGAAGGTATGGATCTGGAAGTGCCGATGCCGGACTTGAAATTCGCCGGCCTGCCGAGTGCCTTCGCGCTCAATAACACCGAGTTCAAGATCGCCGACACGTCACCCCTCGGCACGGCGGGTCTCTGGGTCGGCCTGCAATCGGACATGGATGCCGATCTCCTGGGGTCCAAGATTGCCTTCAAGACGGATGTCGGGTTCTCGAAGGGCGAGATTTCGATGTCGGCCAGCAGCGAGCAGGAGCTCAAGAAGCCGTTCGGCATCAAGTGGCTGGACCTGAAACAACTGGCGCTGGCGCTGGACTACGACAAGAAGACCAAGACCGGTGAGTTCACCTTCACGTCGATCCCCGCGGAGCCGTTCGGAACCAAATCGCCTGAAATCGAGATCGAGCTCAAGGAAGAGGGTGGCAAACTCACGGCCGGGCTGTTGAAGATCAAGGACAAGGTGGCTTTCGCCGATCTCCCGATCCTGAACAAGGTCAAGCACGCCGACCAGTTCGATTTCACGTTCCTGGAGATTTCGACCTCGGGCGTTGCCGGTGGCTCGGAATTGCACGGTCAGCAGGTCGATGTCGCGGTCTTCGAGCAGAATGCCAAGTGGACGTTCGCCGTTTCCGACAACGGTGGTGGCCAGGGCTTCCGTTTCGACCGGCTGATGCCGGTGCTCAAGAAGACGCCGCTCAAGGATTTTCATCTGAACGACGCGGCGCTGATTTTTGCCGAGACCGATATCGCCGGAAAAGTCTCCGACCTGCCGGAGGTATCGCAGGAAATCTTTACGGCGATCTACAGTTCCGCGACCGCCGAAGTTAACGTGAAAAACGGCATTACCATCGCTGCCAATTTCTCGCCCGGCAAGTCGGGCGGGTTCGCAGCCGACGGCCTCAAGGGGATCGGCATTCACGACGACATCCTGGTCGAAGGATCGGTCGTTAATATCTTCGGTGACGGCGGCGCGCCCGGCGTCGATATCATGGTCGACATCGAACAGGGGCCGGGCGGCGGCAAGGGCGCGAGCCATACGCCTAAAATGGCCAAGTTCCCGGGTCAGGTCGGCTTCTTTATCCAGTACCAGGCGGACGAACTCGATGTCGGTCTTGCGGCCGATGTGATGCTGCACGTACCGAAGAAGGAAAAGCTCGACCTCGTCACCAAGCTCGAACTGGAATTGAACGAGAAGGGCTTCGCTGTCGATATTTTCATGGACCTTACCGGGCAGTGGAAGAACCCGTTCGGCATTCACGGGATCGAGCTGGACGAGGTCGCCATCAAGTTCGGGATCGACATGGAAGGCGAGGCGGTCTTCGGCTTCAAGGGTAAGACGATCCTCGCCGATGGTGCCGAGAAAATCGACATCGCCGCCGAGATGGATTTCGAGCTCGAGGCTGCGGGCCTGCCGGACGGCATCGCCATCAAGGGTAGTGTCTCCGAACTGGGTATTCCGGCGGTCATCGACGTCGCCGAACGCCTCGCCGGCGGTAAGGCCAAGATAAATGTCACCAAGGATCTGCCGCTGCCCGAATACCGCGACGTGACGTTCGCGTTTGCGACGCCGGGTGTTTCCGACCCGCAACTGGGTCTGATCGGGTCGGGTTTCATGCTGGCGGGCGAGCTGTTCTTCCTGAACCGCGAATTGGGCAAGGTCAACCTGAACGCGGGCACGACCGGCATCAACATGGACGCCGAGATCGATCCGATCGACTTCAAGGTGGTCAAGCTCGACAAAAACACGATGAAGCTCGATCTGGGCTTCAAATCGTTGCCGAAGATGGAAATCGATTCCGAGATCGAGTTCCTGGGCGCCAAGCAGACCGTTCTCGCCAGCTTCGAAGAAGGCATGATGAGGATGGAATTCGATGACAAGATCGGCGGCGGTATCTGGGAATCAGATATCACCCTCGGCATGGGAATAGACGCGGCGCATTCCGCCGAACCCGATATCTTCATCGAGGGCCTGATCAAGGAAGACTTTTTCGCATGGCTGCGCGATCAGGCGCCGGGCAAGGTGCGGGAATTCTTCAACAAGCTGAACGCCGATTTTGACAAGGCCAAAGCGGCCATAACCAATGCGGAAAACACGGTGCGTGGCTGGAACAACAAGATCGCGGCGCGCAAGGCCGAGATTCAGCGTGAACGCGCCAATGCCGATGCGGCATTGCAGCGTGCGGAATCTCGCGTGCGGTCGGTAAAGAGCGACGCCGACCATATGCATGACGAGTATGAACACCATAAGCACAAATGCCACTGGTATTCGCCCGGGCATTGCGCCGAGGAGGCGTACTATTGGGGCCGTTACAAGATCGAGTACGCGGCCTACAAGGTGGCGGAAGGGGTCTTGCACGCCGCGCAGTCGACCGTCGATCATCTGCCGTCGGAGCTGATGGATCCGCAACTCGACTGGCTGGAGACCAAACAGGCTGCGGCAATGGCGGCGCTCGAACTGGCCAAGGCGGCGATCGACGGTGTCGAGGACGCGGACCGCTGGATGTCGAGCGGCCTCAGCAAGCTGCTTGAGGATGTCGGTAAAACGAACGCGCTGGTCATCAAGGAGATATTCTTCGAAGCCGATATGGATGGGATGCTCAAGGGGCAGCCGGCGATCCTGACCATGAACCTTGAAATTTTCGGCGACGATCTCGGCACGCAGATGTTCGCGTTCAAATTGACCGACCCTGTCTATGACGCCGAGCAACTGGCCTTTATCCCGCTCCACATGGTCTCCCAACTGTTCAAGAAATACGTGCCCAAGTCGCTCAAGAAGCTGGTCGGACCGATATTGACTACCATCGACAATGAGGCGAACAAGGCCGAGCAGAAGGTCTATCAGGAACTCAAGAACACGCCGGGCCTCGATCTGCCTCCGGAACTCAAGGAATCTCTGCAAAACGCGTGGCTGAACGACGAGAACCGGGCTTGGGATTACGCCTTTAACGGTCATGTCGTGACACCGAAACCCCATGCGGCGATGCCGTATCTCGACGCCCGGGGGCGGCCGATCGGCTGGATGGAGGCGACCAACCGGTATGCCGATGTCATGGACGACACCGGTGCGAGCTACGTACTGCTGGCGCAGGCGACGGTGCCGAAGACTCTTCCGACACCTGAATCGACGGCCGAAAAAGGCAAGAAAGCGGCCAAGGGCGAGTTCAAACCGAAGAATCCGATGTCCCTGAAACGCGATGATGCCGCGCATTTCGCGGATCGACTGAAAGCCTATCAGGAAAAGAAGAAGCAATTGCTGCTGCATACCATGAACCGCAACAAGGGCTTTGGCGAGGCGGTCGTCCAGTACCAAACCGAACAACAACAAGAACGCGTCGCCAGTTTGAATGACGAGTTCGTGGCATACACGGATGTTCACGTGCCGCCGGGCGAGTTGTTCACCGAGAAGCTTCTGGTGGCGCGGCATTCGAAGCTCTGCCTGGGGCAGAACAGCGCCAACAAGACGACGTTCCACCCGTGCAGCGAAAACCCGGGTGGCCTGTTGTGGACGACCAGGCGCGTGCTGATCGACCGGTCCGGCAAGATTATTCCCTTTAACGAGGATTTCGCCACCAAGTGGCCGAACCGCGTCTATTCGCAGCTTCAGCACAACGGGCTTTGCCTGACCACGCCGTTCCACCTGGCGGGCACGGATACCGCCGCTATTCAGGCACATGCCACGAAACTGCTCTCGATAGCCCAGGGCCATCCCTCCGAAGAGGACGCGCACCTGAGCCTTGAAGCGTGCCGCAACGACGGCAGGGGGCAGCTCTGGAAGGTGGTCAAGGACACGCACGATGACGACGGCGTCCACGGCTTCAAGCTCCAGGAACGGGATTCAGCCTATTGTCTGCGCCCCGGCACGGTGAAGGCGAACACCAAGCAGTCGACCAAGGAAGTGAACGGCGCGTTCTATCCGTGTACCGGCATTGCGCACGGCACGTTCGAGCTGACCACGCCCAATTCGGACATGCCCGTCTGGTACGACCACAACGGCGTCATCAAGTCGGACAACGGGTTCTGTCTGGATGTGCCGGACGATCCGCAATCCGATGCCGCCGACAAGGGAAGTATCGTCTACCTCAAGGAATGTACGGATGACGAATACGACCGCTGGGACTACGTCGTCGAATACGACAAGTCGGTGAAGATCGTGAACGACTTCACGGGGCATTGCCTGTATCCGTACGATGCCGCCGAGGGCTCGATTCCGCAGGCGAAGCCGGGACAACTCGTGCAGCGTCCGTGCGACGGCCGGTATGGCCAGAACTGGATGATGCGGATTATTCCCAAACAGAAATGGTTCCAACTCGAGGCCGTCGACAAGGACAAGAAAGCGACCAATACCTGCATGGTCGCCAATCAGCGCAATCCGGGAGACAAGCAGGTCGACGTCTATGTGAAGGCGTGTAACCCGGCGAGCCGCGGTCATTGGGAATTCGGTCACTGGAAGGGCACCTATCAATGGACCGAATGGACGCGCGGAAACACCACGACGGCCGCCGCAAACGATCTTTCCGAGATTTACTGGGTGTCCGCGGACAGCGTACAGAACAATAACAAGAACGGCGTTTGCCGGGTCGTGATCGGCAATCAGAACGCGTCCAACCATGCCGTTTATGCCGGCACCTGGCGCGGCAACATGTGCGGGTACTACGCGAATGGACAGATACAGAATTTCGATCCGTCGCAGGTAAGCAGCGGCGATACGATCGTCGAAGTGCTGACCGGTCTCGATATCGGTGTCAGCGGGGCGACGGCGTCGTGGAAGAGCAGCAGTGGCGGCATACCGACCGATCAGCAGGGTCAAAACAAGACGCCGCCGGCCCCCAGTTATTCGGCTTTCCTTGTCGGCGGCGACGCCACGCACTCGGCGATGTACCTGTGCCGGGTCAAGCTGACTAATCTGTGGCACTATGGCTATCAGTCCGATGGGATCAACTGCCTGACGGACGCAGGGAACAATGTGAGAACGGACATGCAAGTGCTTGTATTCGATACGGTTAAAAATCAAGATACGAGCCATTAACAAGAACGATCGGCAAGATCGGGTTATCAGGGGGCCGATGTAATGTTTCCCAGGGTGGAAAAACGGCAGGATCGGCGCGATCAAACTTCGATGAGTGCGATGCGTGTGCTTGTGCTTGCCGGTCTTTGCGCCGGCTTGCTGGGGGCGTGTGTCAGCGACAACACCGGCGGCGGCGATGACATCAAGCTTGCGCAGGTCGATTCCGCCTACACCATCGAACAAGCCCGAGAGGATATCGATAGCCTCGACCGGCACCTGCAAAATGAGAAATCGCCGAAGATCAGCGGGCCTTACACGGTCGACGGGCTGCGCGCCCTTGTCGATGGAGACTACGTCAAGGCCAACGAAGGCTTCCAGCGGGCTTTGAAATTCGATCCGCGCAACTCCTACCTGCACATGCTGAACGCCCTCACGCACCAGCTTCGGGGCGAGGCTGGTGACCCGGAGCAACTTGCCTTGGCACAAGTGGGCTACGAACTCGCGGAACGGATGGATCCGGGTTCAAGCCAGGTTCCGTATTTCATGGGCCTGATGAAATTTCGCCAGCAACGGTATTACGAGGCGCGTGAGAAATTTGCGCGGGCGGTGTTGCTCGACCCCGAACAGCCGGACTACCTGAACGGTCTGGCCGCGGCATCATATTACATGGGTGAACTGGACGTCGCCTACGCGGTTGCGCGCAAGGCGGGGGAACTGGCGCCGAATGATCCGGAAGTCTTGCGCACTAGCGGTATTATCTTTGCCGCCGTCGGCGATTTTGATGATGCGGAGAAAAGCAAGAATGCGCTCGCTGGCATCAGCAATACCCGTAAGCGCTACGTCGAGTCCCGGATCGACGACTGGGCAAGATATTATGCGAACAACCGGCTGATGAACGATCCGGAGGTCGTTGACCTGTTGGCGCAGAATCTGGACGCGTTCGGCATCCCGCAGGGCGGGATGTTCGATCCGCAGGGATCCAGTAACGAGGATCCCGTGACGTCGGGCTCTTCAGAGAACACCGACACGACGACGACGGACGATCCCTCGACGGACCTGCCGCCGCCGTCGTCATTGGCGACGGAAACCGATTCCTCGACAACGTCCACAACCTCCGACAGCACGTCGTCCGCGACCACAACGACATCTAATGACGGGACGACGACCTCCGCGCCCGCATCGAGTACTACCGATCAGACACAGACACCGCAGGCGGCCACTACGCAGTCGGTGACCCAGGAATCGATTGCCCCGGCGGCGGCCCAAGCCGCGGCACCCGCGAAACCTAGGATAAAAGTGCCGAAGATGGCGCTGGTCGATGTGGCGATCATCCGGACCGAGGAAATCTATCGTACCTCGAAGGGGGTCAACCTCCTGAACGGTCTCAACATCTTCTTTACGGGGGATCAGTTCCTGCAATTCAAGACCCCGCTGGGGCTCGGCCGCATCCGCCAGGCGTCGACGACCAACGATGTCGTGACGCTGAAGTTCGGCACCGCCGGCGCGGGCCTGACGTATTCGCTCAATATCTTCAACGACAATTACGACCGCAACGAGGTGATCGCGCGGCCGACGATCCTGGTCGAGGATCAAAAGAAGTCGTCGTTCTTCTCCGGCGGCACGCTGCACATCGTTATCGAAGGTGGTGTCGCGGGCAGCGGTGCGATCCAGCCCATCAACACCGGGGTTAACCTCGAAGTGACGCCGCAGTTTCTCGACGAGGAGACAATCGACCTGAACGTGTTCGCGCAACGGACGTTCCTTGAAGCGAGCCTGTCGCAGGTATCGGACACCATTACCGGGACGTCATTCGCGACGACATCGAAGACGTCGATTACCGCGAACCTGACGCTCAGGTATGGCGAGACGATGGTGCTGTCCGGCCTGTCGGATCAGGAGAAGGAGAACCTCGACGACAAGACGCCGGGACTGGGCGACATTCCGGGTATCCAGTACCTGTTCCGCAACCAGGTGAAGACCGAGTCCAAGAAAACGGTGCTGATTCTGTTGACGCCACGCAAGGCAACCCTCGATTACGAGGCCCAGGACACGGCAACGCGATCACCGGAAACGCCGGACGATACGAATATCAGTAAACTGGAAAAGAATGCCGCATGGATGCAGCCGCGTCCGCATCTGAAGGCCCTCGTTCGGCATCTCAGCAAGTACGACTATTTCAATCACTTCCGGACCGGCGACATGCAGCTCGAAACCTGGGCCGGGGAGGGGACGGTGCTGGACGCGGTCAAGCACTCGCTCGCATACCTCTATATCTATTATGACTTCGAGAAGAACGAGAAACCTCAGCTCTGATATACGATCGAGGTAATTTCCTCTTGTTTCTCAATATATTATCGCTATGCAGCGCGACACCCCCAGCCATGCGGAAAAAACATATAAAATCGCCGCTGCATCTATTGACGCCGGAATCAAACGGGTTTAATGGGGCTAATAGTGTTGAACGCCAGAAGTGCCGATGCGGGAGCATGCACTGAAAGGAGACGGGCCATGAACAAGGATACCCTGATCCGCGAATACCGGAACCGCGCAGCGACGTGGCATGCGGTCGGTGGCGTTTACGCGATCATCATCGGCGGCATGGTGCTGTCGGCTTCCGCCATTCTCTGATCTTTCCGTTCCGTTCAGATCGTCGTCGTGTCCGCGGCAACCTGCCGTGCGACCGTCGCTTCGCGGTGCAGGACGTATAGACCTGCCGCGATGGTGACGGCCATGCCCGCCGCGGCGAGGCCGTCGGGCAGGTCGCCGAACACGATCAGGCCGATCACGGTCGCACACGGGATCTCGAGATACTGTACCGGTGCCACCGTGGCCGACGGCGCGAACTTGAGCGACCACGTCATCAGCAGATGTGCAAGCGTGCCGATGATGCCGATTGCGATCAGCAACCCGCCCTGCGTGAACGACACGGCGCCGAGCTGGAACTCAGCCAGGCCGAATGGCGCACCGATTCCGATCGTCGCGGCCAGAATGACCCCGGCCATGATTCCGCTCATGGCCTGAAGACCGACGGGATCGGTCTCGCGTGCGATCTGGCGCGTGACGAACATGAAAAGCGCGAACGCGACGGCGACCAGCAACGGCAGGAGGGCGGGGGCGCCGACCTCGGCGAAGCTGGGCTGAATGACCAGAAGCGTACCCATGAAGCCGGCGATACATGCCCCGAGGCGTCGCCAGCCGATGATCTCGCCGGCGAACACCTTGCCCAGCAACAGCATCAAAAACGGCATCACGAAGGCGATCGCCAGGGCGTCCGCGAGTGGCAGGTACCTGAGCGCCATGAACATGGCGCCGATGCCGATTATATGGAGCACGGTCCTGATCCCCGTCAGCACGTAGACCCGGCGTGTCATGGCAAGTGTGCCGCCGGTGACGAGAACCACCGGCACCAGCAGTACGGCCTGAATGGCGAACCGGGCCAGCAGTAGTTGCGCCAGCGGCACGCTGTCGCCCAGGTACTTCGCGATAGCGTCGCCCATCGGGGCCATCACGCAGAACCCGGTCATCAGCAGGACGCCGAGCAGCGGCTTGTCGGAAGACGAGGTCATCGTCCGATCAGTTTAGGCGCATCGCACGGAATTGCCTAATCGCGGTCGGCGGACTCGCCAAGCTGTTCGGCGCCGCGCTCCTTGACCAAATCGGTCAGCCAGTCGGGGTCCATCTCCGGTACCGATGACAGCAGAAGATCGGTGTAGGGATGGTGCGGCGGCGTGAACATTTCGGTTTTCGCTCCCTGTTCGACCACCTGGCCTTCCTTCATCACGACGACCTCGTCGGCGATCGAGCGCACCGTCGCCAGGTCGTGGGTGATGAACATGTAGGCGAGGTTCAACTCCTGTTGTAGCCGGTCGAGGAGCTTGAGAATGCCTTCGGCGACCAACTGGTCGAGCGCGCTGGTGACCTCGTCGCAGATGATGAATGTCGGTTCGGCCGCCAGCGCCCGCGCAATGCCGATGCGTTGTTTCTGGCCGCCCGACAGTTCCGGCGGATAGCGGTAGTAGAACTTCGCAGGATCCAGTTCGATCAGGTCGAGAAGTTCGTCGACGCGCGCCTTCAGGTCGCCGCCCTTGAGGCCGCCGTAGAATTCGGCGGGCCGGGCGAGGATGTCGCAGATACGGACCTTCGGATTGAGCGCCGTGTCCGCCATCTGATAGATCATCTGCGCCTGGCGCAATTGATCCTTCGAGCGTTGCTTGTAGCTCGGCGGCAGGACTTCGCCCTTGAACTCGACATGACCGCTGGTCGGCGGCAAAAGACCGGTGATGCACCGTGCCGTCGTCGATTTGCCGGAACCGGACTCACCGACCACGGCGACCGTCATGCCGGCATAGACGTCGAAAGAAACATCTTCCAGCACTTTCACGGGACCGTATGCGGCATCGATGTTCTTGACCGATACCACGGGAACCGCATCGCCGCCGGGACGGGGTTTCTGCTCGCGTTTAAAGCTTCGCACCGCCCAGAGCGACTTGGTGTAGTCGTCCTTCGGCGATTCCAGCATGGTGCGCGTGTCTGATTCCTCGACCTCGTTACCCTTGAGCAGCACCTTGATGGTGTCCGCCATTTGCGCCACGACGGCTAGGTCGTGGGTGATGTAGATGGCGGCGGTGTTGAACTGCTCGACGATGTCGCGGATCGCCAGCAGAACCTCGATCTGTGTCGTCACGTCGAGCGCGGTTGTCGGCTCGTCGAAGATAATCAGGTCGGGCCGGCACGACATCGCCATCGCGGTCATCGCACGCTGGAGCTGACCGCCCGACACCTGGTGCGGATAGCGGAACCCGATCTCGTCGGGGTTGGGCAGACGCAGCCGCTCGTAGAGCTGCATCGCATCTTCCTCACTTTCCATCCGCTTCATCAAGCGGTGGTGAACCGGTGCCTCGGTGTGCTGTTCGATCAACCGGTGCGCCGGGTTGAACGACGCCGCGGCCGACTGCGCCACATAGGCGATACGCGAACCGCGCAGTGCCCGGCGGTCGGCCTCGGACGTGGTCGTCAGCTCCATGCCGTCGAACTCGACCGAGCCGTCGGATATCCGGCAGCCGTCACGCGCGAAGCCCATGGCCGCAAGCCCGATGGTCGATTTCCCGGCACCGGACTCGCCGATCAGCCCCATGACTTCACCGCGGTGAAGTGTCAGGTCGACGCCGTGGACGATCTCGATCCACTTTTCGTCGGAATATCCCTCGATCTTCAGATCTCTGATCTGCAGAAGGACATCTTTTTCTTTTTCAGCCATGTCGCTTACTCCTTAAGGCCCGACGACCGGTAAAGCATCCAGTCGACGACGAAGTTGACGGAAACCGTCAGCAGGGCGATCGCGCCTGCCGGGATCAGCGGCGTGATCTCGCCGAACGAAATCAGCGTCGCGTTCTCGCGCACCATCGAACCCCAGTCCGCGGTCGGCGGCTGGATGCCGAGACCAAGGAACGAAAGGCCGGCGACGAGCAGGAACACGAAGCAGAATTCGAGTCCGAACTCCGCGATCAAAGGTGCCGTCGAGTTCGGCAGGATTTCCCGGCGGATTAGGTACCACAATCCCTCGCCACGAAGCTTCGCGGCCTCGATGTAGTCCATCACCACGATGTTCCCGGCGACCGCCCGGGTTAGCCTGAATACGCGCGGCGAATAGATAACCGCCACGATCACGACAAGGACGAACAGGTTGGTGCCGAAGATCGACAGCATCAGCAGCGCGAAGATCAGCGACGGAATCGACATGATCACGTCGGCGAAACGCCCCATGAACTGATCGAACCAGCCACCGACGGTTGCCGCGAGGAGGCCGGCGAACGCGCCCATGATGAACGCCGCGAAGGTGGCGGTCAGGGCCAGTCCGACGGTGTTCCTTGCGCCGTACACGAGGCGGCTGAACAGATCGCGGCCCAACTGGTCCGCGCCGAGCAGCATATCTTCGTTGGCCGGTTCGAACGCCTGGGCGATGACCTCGGCTTCGCCGAAAGGCGCAATGATCGGCGCAAAGATACCGGTGATCGCATAAGTGCCGATGACGAACAGGCCGAAGCTGGCTGTCAGCGGTGCCGAGCGCATGGCCTTGGCGCCTTCGTGCGGCAGGATGATCGACAGGAACTCGCGGAATGCGAACGCCGTGCCCGCGCAGAGCGCGATCACGCCGGCACCGACCGTCACCGACCAGAGTGCCGGCTCGCCGCCGATGATCCCCATCACGAACGACGCTAGGGTCAGCGAGAACAGCGCCATGAATGCGCCGCGCATATTGTAGTGTGCCGTCACGCAGGAGGCCCCGATCAGCAGGGCATAGTATCCAATGACAAAGTAATTCATGACCGGGCCCTCACTTCTTGTAGCGCAGGCGCGGGTTGGTGATGATCGCCAACACGTCCGCCGCCAGGTTAAGAAGAATGAACGTCGCGGCAAAGATCAGGCAGCAGGCCTGAACCACCGTGAAGTCCCGTTTCGTCACACTGTCGACCAGTAACTGGCCGATACCCGGGTAGACGAACACCACCTCGACCAGCACCACGCCGGTGATCAGGTAGGCAAGATTAAGCGCGACCACGTTGATGATCGGCGCCCACGCGTTGGGAAGCGCGTGCTTGATGATCACCCGCCATGCCGGCATCCCCTTGAGGCGCGCCATCTCGATGTATGGCGACGACAGCAGGCTGATAATAGCGGCGCGTGTCATGCGCATCATGTGCGCGACGACCACAAGCACCATCGTCAATGCGGGCAGGAATGTTCGATGCAATAGCTCGAAGAAACTCATGTCCGGACTGAGTTTGGCAAGGGACGGGAACATCCCGGTCTTGACGCTGAGATAAAGGATCAGGATGTAGCCGAGGAAAAATTCCGGTGACGAGATTGACGTCAGCGCCATGACGTTGGCGACCCGGTCGAACAACGTATTCCGCAGAAGCGCGACGACGACACCGAGAAAGATTGCGACCGGGACCGCGATCGCGGCGGCGTAGGTCGCCAGGAACAGCGTATTCGCGAACCTCGGGCCGATGACTTCGCCGACCGGGTTCTGCGTTACGAGCGATACCCCGAAATCGCCTACGACGGCGCCGGATAACCAATCCAGGTACCGTAACGGTGCAGGTTGATCGAGACCGAGTTGCTTGCGCATCGCAGCAACGTTTTCCTCTGTCGCGCCCTGGCCGAGAACCGCCTGGGCAATGTCGCCCGGCAGCATTTCAACGGCACTGAAAATGATGATCGAGATGATAAAGAGCGTGACCAGCCCTAACCCCAATCGTTTGAGCACGATGCCTACTACATCGCTCATTCCAAATCCCCTTGTGAAGCTATCCGATACACGGTCCGTAAAGAGAGGGTTTGCACCTTATCGATGGCGTCTTTTCCCCTTGTCCTCTCCGGTTCTGTTATTCGTCATTCCCTATCGGCAAACGGCAACGGCGCGGAGCCCCGGCATTCGCCCGGGCTCCGCACCATCGCAATCATGCCGCTGTCTTGGCAGCATCGCCTTTAGGCGAACCACCAGCGGCTCGGTGCGCGTCCACCGTCGCACGACCAACTCGCTGCCAGGCTTCCGGAATGCATCACGTTCTTGCGACGCGCGTACACGAAGTTGTTGAAGAACGGAATAATGGTTCCGCCGTCATTGCGCATCAGCAGGCACATGTCGTGATACATCTCGGCCCGCTTCTTCTGGTCGAGTTCGGCCTTGGCTTCGAGGAGCAGCTTGTTGAACTCGGGGTTCTGCCAGCGGCTCTCGTTCCATGCTGCGTCGCTCTTGTAGGCCAGCGTGAACATGACGTCCGGCGTCGGCCGTGCGCCCCAGGAAACCGCGGTAAACGGTTTCTTGAGCCAAACGTCGGAGTAGTAACCGTCGCTCGGCTCGCGGACCACATTGACGTTGATCCCGGCTTTCTTGGCCTGTTCGGCATACAGCACGCACATATCGACCGCGCCGGAGAACACGCTGTCCGCCGTCGACAAGTTGACCGAGAGCCCTTCCGCGCCAGCCTTCTTGAGCAGCGACTTCGCCTTGTCGGGGTCGTATTCGCGTTGCGGGATCTCTTCCGGGAAGTACGGTTGCACGGGCGCCAGATGGAAGTCGTTCCCCATCGTCGCGGCGCCGAAGGCGATCTTGTCGATGATTTCCTGACGGTCGATCGACAGCTTGAGCGCGTTTCTGACGTTTACGTCGTCGAACGGCGCGGTGTCGCAGAACATCGGCATTGTAATCGCCGCGCCCGACGGCACATTGTCGACGACGATATTCGGGTCGCGCTTCAGCAGCGACAGCGTCTTCAGGTCGACCAGCGAGACGGCGTCCACATCGCCCGTGACAAGCGCGGTCTGACGGGCATTCGGATCGTTCAGGATCGTCATTTCGACCTTGTCGAAATACGCGCCTTCGCCGTGCCAGCCGTCGTGGCGCGACAGGCTCCAGCTGACGCCGAACTGGCCGTTGTCGATCTTGTACGGACCGCAGCCGTCGCCCGACTTCCAGTCAATGGATCCGTCGTCGTTGGCCGGGCAAATCGCCAGGTGATAGTCGGTCATCAGCCACGGCAGATCCGCGTTGCCCCGGCTCAATTTGAACGTAACCGTATGATCGTCATCGGCGACGACATCGGTAACGTCGGTCAGCAGGGCCTTGGCCGCCGACGTCGTATCGTCGCCGCGGTGGTGGTTGATCGACGCCACAACGTCGGTTGCGGTAACCTTTTTACCACTGTGGAAGTTGGCGTTCTTGTTGATCTTGAACGTCCATTGCTTTGCATCCGGTGTCGCTTCCCAACCGGTCGCCAGATCGGGACCGAGCGAGTTGTCCGGGTTAATCATGGTGAGATAGCTGCGGTACTGGTGTGCCAGGAAAATCATCTGACGGGTGACATAAGTACCGGGGTCGTGCGTATCGGACGTGTTACCGTCGTGGATGCCCCAGCGGAATGTCCCGCCTTTTTTTGGTGCGGCCTGGGCCACTTTCGATGTCCAGAAACCGGACGCCATGGTCGTACCGATACCGGCCGCCAGTGCGAAATTCATAAAATCGCGGCGCGAAAGCCGTCCCATCCGCGCTTCCGCCGCCATTTTCGCAAGCAGCTCAGGGGTTGATTCTTTCGGCATGATTTCTCCTCCTGTCGTGAAAATCCGGGCCTTTTAGAAGTTTTTTCAGATAACAGTCTTGCACAGTTGATAAGTGTTGTAAAAATTTCGACCAAGAATTGTTCCTGTAACGACATAATGTGCCCTTCCAGTTCGGTTGCGACCCAAAAAAGTCGCAATTCCGACGGGCTGGTCAGCATTGTGAGTGGAGAGGTGTTGCCGCGTTCACGAGAAGGTCGTGCGCGGTGAATTGAATAACTAGCTATTCAGGTGATTTGGCCATCGCCGTGATCCCGTCGAACAGGTCGGAAATCGAGCGTTGCCGTTCCGTGTCGATGGTCGCCGTCGCCGTCATGCCGGCACGCAGCGGGGGCGCGCCCTCGGGCGATTTGAGCTTGAGCCGGACCGGCAGGCGCTGCACCACCTTGACCCAGTTTCCCGACGCATTCTGCGGTGGCAGGACGGCGAATTCGGCGCCTGTCGCGGGCGAGATGCTCTGCACCTCGGCGTCCCAGGCGTAATCCGGGTAGATGTCGAGCACGATCTTGGCCGTCTGGCCGACCTGAACATGGGTCAGGTCGGTTTCCTTGAAGTTGGCGTCGACCCAGGGCGCGGTATCGGTAACGATGGCGAACAGCGGTTCGGCGGCGGTGATCTGCTCGCCTGGCACCAGCGGCACGGTGACAACGGTGCCGTCGGCGGGGGCGCGGATCACGGTATGCTCCAGATCCAGTTGGGCCTGTTCCAGGGCCGCAATCTTGGCGCGCACCAGCGGGTGCTCGTCGATCGGCCGCTCGGCGCCACCGCCAAGCGACGCCATCACGCGCTGAATTTTCTGGCGAACCATGGCGACCCGGTCGTCGGCGGCGTTGGCGTCGTTTTCCAGTTCGTCACGGCGGGTCTTGGCGGTGATCCCCTGTTTGGCGAGCTCAATCTGCCGTTCGAAGCGCTTGCGGAAATAGGCGGCCCGGTCGCGTGCTTCCTGCAGTTCGGTCCGCGCTTCCTTGAGCGAGGCGGCCAGCGTCTCGATCTCGCGGCGCGCCGCGTCCAGTTCCGCTTCGGCGTGCTTGACCGCAAGCTCGAACGGGCGTGGATCGATGGTCACGAGGACGTCGCCCTTGTTCACCTTGAGATGCGCGTGGGCATTGACCTCGACGGCGCGGCCGGAAATTTCGGCGGTGACCTTGGCGATGTCGGTCTTGACGTAGGCGTTTTCGGTCGAGACGTAGCGCGCACTGTGCAGCCAGTAGCCGACGGCGCCGGTAATGGCGATCGCCGGCACGACGATCAAAAGCGCGATGCGCAGCATCACGCGCCTGGCAGGCAGGCGTACCTTCCGTTTCTCCGGCACCTCGGTGCCGTGCAGGGAGACCTCGTCAGGCATTTTCTTTTTCGAGTTCTTTCAGCTCAATTTGGTCGTTCTCGGCGGCCATGTCCTGAAGGCGCTGTTTTACCGTCATCAGCAGGTCGGTCAGCAGGTCGCGCTGTTCCCGGGTCAGGCCGCTGAGTTCTTCCTCGACCATCGCTTCGGCGACCGGTGTGACGTCACGGTGGATGCGGCGGCCAAGCTCGGTCAGGTAGATCCGCTTGATACGGCGGTCGGCGTGATCCTGGCGGCGCTCAAGCCAACCGAAAGATTCCAGCTTGTCGATCAGGCGGCCGGCGGAGGCTTTTTCCACTTCCAGCAGTTCCGCCAGTTCCGACTGGCTGACACCTGGCTGGTCGCCGACGCGGCGCAGGGCCAGCCACTGCGTCCGGGTAAACCCGATCTTGCGGACCCGGCGGTCGAACACCGTCCGCTGCAGGCGCGCGGCCTCCATGATCAGGAACGCCAGGTAGCGTCCCTCGGACACCGGCATCATATCGGGTTTACTCATTGCAATAAGGCCTCGCCAATAATAGTAAGCATTGTTACTATTGCAGTCCTTACTGTCAACAGGGTTACTTTTTTCATGGCTGCCGACGCCACGACCGCATCCGCCCCGACACCGCCGGATCTCTCACCGGCGCGCCGGTACGTGATCCTCGGTATGGTCGTCCTCAGCGTCACGCTCTACAGCACATCGATCCTGATCGTCGCCGCCGTTCTGCCGCAGTTGCAGGGGGCGATGCAGGCGACGCCCGACGAGATTTCGTGGACCATGACCTTCAACATCCTGGCGACGGCGATGTTCACGCCGCTCACCGGGTGGCTGTCGGCACGGTTCGGGCGGCGCAACCTGCTGGCGGGGAGTGTCGCGCTGTTTGCGGTCGCGACGTACTTCTGCGGCGCCGCCAATTCCCTGGAGGCGCTGATCTTCTGGCGCGTCGTGCAGGGCGCCGCCGGCGCACCGCTGCCGCCGGTCGGTCAGTCGGTCACGCTCGATATCTTTCCGAAACGCCAGCACGGTATGGTCGTCGGACTTTATGGCGTCGGTGTCGTCATGGGGGCGTTCATCGGCCCGATGGTCGGCGGCGTCATGGCGGAATGGTACTCGTGGCGCTACGCCTTCTACCTGATGACCCCGGTCGCGGTCATATCGTCCATCGGCGTTTTGCTGGCCCTGCCGCGCACGCGCCGGCAGATCGACGTCAAGCTGGAATGGACCGGATTCCTGCTGATCACGACGTCCATCGCCTGCATCCAGTTGGCGCTTTCCCGGGGCCAGCGGCTCGACTGGTTCCAGTCGCCGGAGATCTGCATCGAGGTGTTTCTCGGCGTGCTGACGCTTTATCTGTTCATCGCCCACAGCCTGACCCACGACAAGCCGTTCCTGAACCTCAAGCTGCTCCTCAACAGGAATTATTCGATCGGTCTCGTCCTTGTGACCATTTACGGGATGCTCAACTTCACGCCGATGGTGATCCTGCCGGGATTGCTGCGCGAACACGTCGGTTTGCCGGATTCGCTTGTCGGGTATGTGGTCGGGGCGCGCGGGATCGGTGCCATGGCGGCGTTCTTCATCGCCAGTTTCATCGGCAGCAGGTTTCCCCGAAAATCGATCGCCGCCGGGTTCGGTTTCCAGGTCATTGCCGGGCTCTGGCTTATGACCGTCAACCTCAACACGACGCCGCTCGAATTCGTATTGAACGGTATCGTGCAGGGCTTCGCGGTCGGCACCATCTGGGTGCCGTTGACCGTGGTCACGTTCTCGACACTCGACCCCAAGTACCTGGACGAGACGAGTTCCATGTATCACCTGCTCCGCAATATCGGGTCCAGCTTCTTCATTTCCATGAGCGTCACGGAGCTGGTGCGCTCGGCGGCGATGAATTATGAGCACATGACGGAGCACATCTCGCCGTTCAACCCGATGCTGCAGATGCCCTGGGTGATGGGGGAGCGCAACATCGACACCATCGAGGGGCTTGCCCGCATGTCGCAGGAGATCGTCCATCAGGCATCGCTGATCAGCTATCTGAACGCGTTCGGCCTCTATACGCTGGCGTCTGCCGCGGCGATCCCGCTGATCATGTTCGTTTCCAGTCCGAGAAAAAAAGCGGCACCGGCCGGATGATGCAAGGGGTGGCGCGGAACAGTGCCGGAAACTACAATCGCACCGGTTTGGGAGGATCGAAATGACACTGAGTGCCGCCGAAGTCGAGCAATTCCACAAGGACGGATACGTCTTCCCCGTCGATATCCTGTCCACGGAGGAGGTCGCGAATATCCGCGATCAGGTGGAGACCGAGGAGGCCAAGCACGGCGGCAAGCTGTTGCCGGGCCAGCGCTCCAAGGGGCATCTGCTGTTCAAGTGGCTGGACGACCTGATCCGCGACCCGCGCGTGCTGGACCCGGTCGAACAACTGATCGGTCCCAACATCCTTTGCTGGAATACGCTGTTCTGGATCAAGGAAGCCGACCACAAATCGTTCGTCGGCTGGCATCAGGATACCAAGTACTGGGGGCTTTCCAGCGACAAGGTGGTGACCGCCTGGATGGCTCTGTCGCCGGCCAGCATCGAGGCGGGCTGCATGAAGGTGTTGCCGGGGTCGCACGTCGGCGATGTGCTCGAACACGACGAGAACTACAACGCCGACAACATGCTGACGCGCGGCCAGGAATTATCCGTCGAGCCGAAGGAAGAAGATGCGGTATATATGCCGCTTCAGCCCGGGCAGATGTCGATCCACAACTACCGGATTGCGCACGCGTCGGGGCCGAACAATGCGCCGGACCGGCGTATCGGCGTTTCCATGCACTTCATGCCGCCGGAGACGGAGCAGATCGTGGGGTCCTGGGACAGCGCGGCGCTGGTCCGGGGCGAAGATCCCTACGGTCATTTCGAGCCGACGCCGGTGCCGGCGCACGATTACGACGAGAGCGCCGTCGCCTTTCACGAGCGTGCATCACAGGCGTTTCGCGAGGTGCTCTATCACGGCGCCCGGAACCAGACGGGCAAGCTCTAGGCTTCGCTCAGCCGGCGACGCGGAACAGCATCACCGCGAACAGTTCTTCGGCGTCCTGCCAGATTCGGACTTTCTCGAACCCGGCGTTCGCCGCCATCGCCGCGAATTCATCCGTCGTGAATTTATAGGAATTCTCCGTGTGGATGGTTTCACCTGCGGTGAAGTGGAAGGCATGGCCGTCCACGTGCACGACCTGATCCGTGCAGCTTTCGAGATGAATTTCTATCCGCCCGGCGTGGTGGTTGTAACGGGCGATGTGGCGGAACAGGGACAGGTCGAAGTCACCGCCGAGTTCGCTGTTGATGCGTGCCAGCAGGTTCTTGTTGAACGCCTCGGTCACACCGGATGCATCGTCGTAGGCATCGATCAAGCGGCCGATATCCTTTTTCAGGTCGACGCCGATCAGCAGCATGCCGCCGGGCCCCAGGGTCTCGCGGACGCCGCCCAGGAATGCCGCCGCGTCTGCGGGATCGAAATTGCCGATCGTGGAGCCCGGGAAGAAGACGACACGCGCCGCAGGTGTGCGTTCGGGCATCGGCAGGTCGACGGCGCGGGTGAAATCGGCCTCGACGGCCAGCACGTCCAGGCCGGGATAGGCGGCGCGGACGTCGTCGGTCGCGGTCTGCAACTGGTCCGCCGAAATGTCGATGGCGCAGAGCGACGAGGGTTCCTCCAGCGCATCCAGAAGGATGCGTACCTTGTCGAGGGAACCGGACCCGTACTCGATCAGCATCGCATCCTTGCCGATATGTGACGCGATGTTGGCGGCGTTCTCCGTCAGGATGCCGATTTCGGTTCGCGTCGGATAGTATTCGTCGAGTTCGCAGATCTCCGTGAACAGCCGGGCGCCTTCCGCGTCGTAGAAATACTTGGGCGGCAGGCCCTTGGGCACCGACGCCAGCCCCTGCAGCACGTCGGACCTGAACCCGCCGTCGGTTTCGGTGCCGGGTGCGGCTGAGCCGGACGCGGTTCGCGGCGCGTCCTGTGCAAGGCGGATGCCGGAGAACTGCCAGCGCGACCACGGATAAAAGAAATTGCGGTAGCTGGCGCGGATATGGCCTTCGGGCGTTGCGCAGGAGCCGCCGCGCAACACCATCTGTCCGGACATGAACTTGCCGTTGTATTCGCCGACGGCGCCCTCGGGCGCCTGGAAACCGGGATAGGGGGTGTAGGCGCTCCCGGTCCACTCCCAGACGTCGCCGAACATCTGGGTGAGGCCGTCGGTGCGGCTCGGCATCGGGTGATAGACGCCGGCCCCCGCGAAATGGCCTTCGGCGGCAAGCGGTTCGGCGATGACTTCCCATTCCGCTTCGGTGGCAAGCCGTGCGCCGGCCCAGCGCGCGTAGGCGTCGGCCTCATAAAAACTGACGTGGCATACAGGCGCGTCCGGATCGACCGGTCGCAAACCGGAGAGGGTGAAAATACGCCATTCGTCGTCGTCGTTCCGGTGCCAGTAAAGCGGCGCCTGCCAGTTGTGCTCCTGGCACATGGCCCAGCCGTCCGCCAGCCACAGCGTCGGCGTGCGGTAGCCGCCGTCCTCGATGAATTCGATGAAGTCGCCGTTGGAAACCGGATGTGTTGCGAGCCGGAAAGGTTCCAGCCAGACCTTGTGGCGCGGGCCTTCGCAATCGAAGGCGAAGCCGGCGCCGTCATGGCCGATTTCGACGAGGCCGCCCGGGTGGTCGATCCAATTCTGTTCGAGGTTGCGCGTCGCATCCGCCGGGCGCGGGGAATGGTAAGCCGGGAAAAGGGGATTGCGCGACAGCGCGTGTTTGATGTCCGTCAACAGCAGTTCCTGGTGCTGTTGTTCGTGATGCAGGCCGAGTTCGATGAGGTCGAAAACGTCGGTTTCGGGGGACGTCCCAAGGTAAGCATTCATTGCCGCGTCCACGTGCTCGCGGAAGGCATGGATATCGGACAGCGGCGGACGGGTCAGCATGCCGCGTTCCGGCCGCGCGTGGCGGTCACCGATCTGTTCGTAATAGGAGTTGAACAGGTAATTGTATGCCGGGTCGAATTCCCGGTAGCCGCCCGCGCGCGGCTTCAAAATGAACGTCTCGAAGAACCAGGTCGTGTGCGCCAGGTGCCACTTGGTCGGGCTGGTGTCCGGCATCGACTGGATGCACTGGTCCTCGGCACTAAGCGGTGCCGCGAGGGTGAGGGTCTGCCCACGGACGTTATCGAAGCGTCCGGCGATGTCGATGGGATCGGGAACCTTCGGGTTTCGCGCCTGCGTCTTTGACATGAGAAATCTCCCGCTATCCCGAATGAACATAGCGCGCCCAAGTCCCGATTGGCACCCCGGCGGCATAACAAATTCGTGACATGGCGGTGACGGCGTGCCTCAGGTGGGCGGGTCGACGATCTCGGTCTTGAAGTCGGCGGGGGCGACGATCTCCAGTACCTCGAAATCCTTGGAACATGCGATCTCCCGGTGCCTGATGCCGGGGCGTTGGTGCACGAAGTCGCCTTTCTCGATCCGGTGCACGCCTTCGCCCTCGTATTCGAACTCGGCCCAGCCGGTCAGTACCAGTACTACCTGGAAGGTGCAGTGATGAACGTGCCATTGTTGCACCGCGTCCGGCTCCTCGCGCCCGTTGGCGCGGATCAGGTGCGCGACGTAATCGCCGCCGGTGGCTTCTTTCAAGTCGAGATCGCGGTACTCGAATATTTCGCGCAGGCCCGGGGTCCATTCCGCCTCCGACGCTTTGCTGTGAGCGAATTTCCAGGTCTCGGTCATGGTTTCCTCCCATTTTTTTGCCGGCTCAGGGGATGAGCACCGTCGCGCCCTGTGTGGTGCCGCTTTCGATGGCCTCGTGTGCGGCAACGGCGTCGCTGAGCGGGTATTCGTAGTTAATATTGGCATCGAGAATGCGATCGCCGATGGCCTTGAACAAAGCGTCCGCGGTGGCGGTCAGGTCTTCGCGCTTGGCGACGTAATGCATGATCGCCGGCCGGGTGATGAACAGCGAACCGCGCCGGCCCAGGTCCTGAATGATGTCGACCGGGTCGGGTGGGCCGGACACGTGACCGTAGGCGGCACAGACACCCATCAGGCGCAGGCAATCGAGCGACTTCTGCAGCGTGTCCTTGCCGATGGATTCATAGACTACCGGCACGCCTTCGCCGTTCGTGACATCGCGGACCTTTTCCTCGAAGTCTTCCTTGGAACGGACCACCGGATAGTGGCAGCCGGCGGCCGCCGCGACTTTGGCCTTGGCTTCGGTGCTGACGGTGCCGATGACCGTCGCGCCAAGCGCCTTCGCCCACTGGCACAGGATCAGCCCCATGCCACCCGCCGCCGCATGCACAAGGATGGTGTCGCCCGGCTGTACCGCATAGGTCCGGTGCAGCAGGTAGTGCGCTGTCATGCCTTTCATCAGCAACGCTGCGACCTCTTTGTCGTCGAGGTCGTTCGGCAGATGCAAGAGCTTGTCGGCGGGATAGTTCCTGATCTCGGCGTACGATCCCAACGGCGGGATGCCATAGGCGACGCGCTGGCCCGCCTCGAATGCCGAGACGTCCGCACCAACGGCCTCAACGACACCCGTCGCCTCGAAGCCGATGACGGTTGGCGTCGGCGGGACCGGCCACGGATGCGAGATGCCGCCCCGGTGATAGGTATCGGCAAAGTTGACGCCGACGGCGGTGTGCCGCACCCGGACCTCGTCCGGTGCCGGATCGGGCACGTCCCACTCCTGCCATTGCATTACATGCGGCGGACCGAGCTCGTGAATGACCTGCGCCTTGGGCATGGTGTTCCTCCCATTTCGTTGCGGCGGAGTATACCCGCTTGGGTGCGGTCTGTGGCGAGAAACACCCGGCAAACGTCTCAGGGCTTGGCTCGGCACACGAAGGTGCCGTCTTGCGTCTTCTGCAGAAGACGCTCGGTGAGCGGGGCGGAACAGTCCCCTTCATCCGCCAATGACTGCAACAGGTCGTCGATCCACGGCTCGGTGACGACCGGCCAGATGATGTCCGCCGTGCGCAGTGTCTTCAGCAGGTCGCCGGCTTTGGTCGGCCTCTGCCAGACATTGTCTCTCTCGCCGAGTGTCCAGCTTACGGCGTCAGCGGTTGTGAACAGATCTGCGGGGGCCGCTTCGCCGGCCCGCACGGAATAGTACTTGGCATACCCCAGAATATCATTGTCCGTACCCTGACTGATGAACTGAACGCGGGGCGGCGCGGTGCGGGATGATGCCTGCGCCTTGATGAAATCGGCGGCCCGGCGCACCTCGCTGATGCGTGGGTCCATGTTCTGATAGCGCCGCGTGGTCATGTCCTCGACGTTGCGTTGCAGGACCATCGACTGCCACAAGATGAGCGCCGTACCGGAGACGACCAATAACGCCGTCATGGATTTGCGCTGCAGGCCGCTGTCCAGCAGACGCCGAGGCGCCAGATCGACGGCGACGACGACGAGCGCCAGCAGGCCTGCGGCATGCAACGGCTGCAGCGCAACGCGAGTGAAGCGTTCGACCGAGGCCAGGGTCTCGAAGTTGTAAGGGCCGAAACAGGTCAGGTGGAACCAGTATAGGGCGCCGAAATACAAAACGATGAACGTGATCAGGGTGAGCGGCATCGAATAGCGCCGGGTCACTGCTGCTGCGGCGATGCCAGTGGCGGCGATGATGCTCAGTTGCCATTTGTATGCCGCCAGGTAGCCGGCGACAGCGAACGTGAAACGCTTCAGGAGATCGTTCCAGTCGTAAGCGGCGGCGCGCTCAAGCGCTTCGGCGCCGAGGGTTACGCCCGGTGACGAAAAGCAACTGTTCGAATCGGGCTTCAGAAGTGCCCATGCAATCATCGCAATCAGCACCGGCCCGACGGTGACGCCGAGGTTGGCCGGCAACGCGGAACGGGAGGCGGCACCACCGAGGACGGCGAGCAGAAGGATGGCCGCGACCACACCGGGCAGCAACAGTACCGCCGCCGTCTTTAGCAAATATGCCAGCATCAACACGAGGCCGAGAACGATGCACAGGGACCGGCGCCTCTCGCGGTCGCCGTCGATAGCAAAAAGGAGCATGGCGGCGGCTGCCAGGCCGTATATCTGCGGTTGCTCAATCAGCAACGTGTAAGGCCATATAGCGCCGGTGGCCTGTGCGCTCAGGTACAGGAGCACAGCTACCCAGGCGGCGGCGTAGCCTCGGCGTCCCGCGTCCGGGAGACGCCGGTCGATGGCGCTTCGGACGAGGTCGAAGAACAGTCCGGCGACGCCGATATGCAGGATGAGCGTTGCGGCGGCTGACGGACCGGGCTCGAAGGTACCGGTAAAGAACCACGGAACCGTCAGCAGCATCCGCCAGCCGGGTGTGTACCCGGACAAATAAACCGTTTCGCGGACGGCGTCGTACCCGCCGCTCCAGAAAATCAGGCGCGACACGCCCAACCAGTTGGTGAACTCGTCGATGGTATAAGGCTGATATTCGATGCCGCCGGCGGCGAGGACGGTCAATGCGGCGAAAACCGTCAACACCACGCACGGGTGCATCGCCAGTGCCCGCCAGTGGATGCCGCCTTCACGTAGGCGCTTTACCAGTGCCAGCGTCGCGAGTACGAGAAGCGTCCAGACAAGGATTCCCATCGGCAGGCGCAATGCCACATGGGCGAAGAATATTGTACCGGTCAGGATTGCGTAGCCGCCGACCCAGAGTGCGCCGACCGAAGGGCGTCCGGCGAACCGGATCACCGGCAGCAGCGCACCCAGTCCGAGGGAGAGTAAGAAAAATAGTCCTATGCCGAGCAAGACCGCTCCATTGCATTCGGTTGGCACCGGTTCCGGTCCGTTGGCGCCGACATTTCCGGGAAACAGAAGCTAACCTATTTCAGGGCCTCCCGACATGAAAAGCGGGAATTCGTTTTGTTCATCCGGTAAAATGCGCGCATCGTGCGATTTCCTGTTGGCAGCGGATTACAGGATACCCAAATAGACCGCATCGACGTATTCTGCGTGATATGAAGGGGGTGAAGGCGCAACGACAAAGAATCAACAGCGGCAGAGACGCTTCAGCCGTCAACCGAAGCGCCGCCGCGCCGCAAATACTTGGGAGGAAACATGTCTGACGAAAAATACAACGTCCTGATTCTCGGGGCGTCTTACGGCTCGCTGCTGGCGAGCAAACTTATCCTGGCGGGTCACAACGCGACGCTGATCTGCCTTCCCGAAGAAGTCGAACTGATCAACAAGGACGGCATCCATGTGCGCATGCCCGTGCGCGGCCGCGACGACCTGGTGGAAATTCACTCCAAGGACGCGCCGGGTAAATTGAACGCTGCGGGTCCCGGCGACGTCGACCCGGCGGACTACGACCTAGTCGCCCTGGCGATGCAGGAACCGCAGTACCGCTCCGACGGTGTGCGCCAGTTACTTGCCAAGGTCGCCGGGTCCGGCAAACCGTGCATGTCGATCATGAACATGCCGCCGCTGCCCTACATGCTGCGACTGCCGGGGATCGAGGCCGAGGCCATCAAGCAGTGCTACACCGACCCGACGGTCTGGGACGGTTTCGACAGCGATCTGGTGACGTTGGCGAGCCCGGATCCGCAGGCGTTCCGTCCGCCGGAAGAGCCGGTCAACGTGCTGCAGGTGAGCCTGCCGACCAACTTCAAGGTAGCGCGGTTCGCCTCCGACGAGCACACGGCGATGCTGCGCAAGATCGAGCAGGATATCCTCGACATCCGGTTCGACCCGGGTGACGGCAACCCGATCGAACTGCCGGTCAAGCTCCGGGTCTACGATTCCATCTTCGTGCCGCTCGCCAAATGGGCGATGCTGATGACGGGTAACTACCGGTGCGTTCAGGAAGATGCCGCGCGTTCGATCAAGGAAGCGGTGCATTCCAATCTCGACGCTTCCAAGGAAGTCTACGACTGGGTGCACGACCTCTGCCAGAAACTCGGTGCGGATGCCGCCGACATGGTGCCGTTCGAAAAGTACGCAAACGCGGCCCAGGGACTGTCCAAGCCGTCGTCGGCGGCGCGGGCCCTGTTCGCCGGCGCGCCGAATATCGAGCGGCTGGATCTGTTGGTGAAGACGTTGTCGGACAATATCGGTATGCAGTCGAAGATGGTCGAGGACACGGTCGACCTCGTGAACAAGCGCCTGCAGATCAACCGCGAAGCCAACAAGTAATCCCTGACGGACTTATTCCGTCGGCAGGGCGGCGCCTGCAGGTCATTCCCCGCAGGACGCCGCCCTTGCTGTTTCGGGCGCTGGCACTGGCACCATGAACCGTGCCGTGCTGGCCCTTACCCGGTTTGGCAATGCCCACTACCCCATAGGGGCCGGGGCCGCCGAGGCAGATGGGATGCGGCGGATTACGTTTGACGTGATTGCTAAAATATGAAAAATTTGGATATATCGTCTCATTAATGAATATTTATGTTTTTGAACGTCGCTAATTGCCTGGCCCGGGGAGGGGCCGGCTTGCTGGCAAACAAGGAACCAAGACCATGAAAATGACGACTGAGGAAGCATTCGTAAAAGTCCTGCAAAAGCACGGAATCGAACACGCGTTCGGGATCATCGGCTCGGCGATGATGCCGGTCTCGGATCTGTTCCCGAAGGCGGGGATCAGGTTCTGGGACTGCGCGCATGAGTGCAACGCCGGCATGATGGCGGACGGGTTCACCCGCGCCAGCGGCAAGATGAGCATGATGATCGCGCAGAACGGCCCGGGCATCACCAACTTCGTGACGCCGGTCAAGACGGCGTACTGGAACCACACGCCGCTGCTTCTGGTGACGCCGCAGGCCGCCAACAAGACCATCGGCCAGGGCGGTTTCCAGGAAATCCCGCAGATGGCGCTGTTCGAGGACATGGTCTGCTACCAGGAGGAGGTGCGCGATCCGACCCGCATCGCCGAGGTGCTGAACCGGGTGATCGAGCAGGCCTGGCGCGGCTCCGCGCCGGCGCAGATCAACGTGCCGCGTGATTACTGGACCCAGGTCGTCGACATCGACATTCCGGAAATCGTCCGCCTCGAACGCCCGGCGGGCGGTGCGCAGGCGGTGGCCGAAGCGGCGAAACTGTTGGCGTCGGCCAAGTTCCCGGTGATCCTGAACGGCGCCGGGGTGGTGCTCTCGGGCGGCATCGACGCCTCGCGGCAACTGGCCGAAAAACTCTCGGCGCCGGTCTGCTGCGGTTATCAGCACAACGACGCGTTCCCGGGGTCGCACCCGCTGTTCGCGGGGCCGCTCGGCTACAACGGCTCCAAAGCAGGCATGGAACTGATCTCCAAGGCCGACGTGGTGCTGTGTCTCGGCACGCGCCTCAATCCGTTCTCGACGCTGCCGGGTTACGGCATCGATTACTGGCCCAAGGACGCCAAGGTCATTCAGGTCGACATGAACGCTGACCGGATCGGCCTTACCAAGAAGGTTTCCGTCGCTATTCAGGGCGACGCCAAGCTGGTCGCCGAACAGATTCTTGATCAGCTTCCCGCCGACGCCGGCGAGACGGGCCGCAAGGAGCGCGAGAAGACCATTCACCAGACCCGGTCCGCCTGGCTGCAGCAGCTCTCGTCGATGGATCACGAGGACGACGATCCCGGCACCACGTGGAACGAGCGCGCGCGCAACGCGAAGCCCGACTGGATGTCGCCGCGCAAGGCGTGGCGCGCGATCCAGGCGGCGCTGCCCAAGGACTTCATCATGTCGTCCGATATCGGCAACAACTGCGCGATCGGCAACGCGTACCCGACTTTCGAAAAAGGACGCCGTTATCTGGCGCCGGGCCTGTTCGGACCGTGCGGCTACGGCTTCCCGTCGATCGTCGGCGCCAAGATCGCGTGCCCGGACATTCCGGTGATCGGCTTCGCCGGCGACGGCGCGTTCGGTATTTCCATGAACGAGATGACGGCGGTCGGCCGCGACGACTGGCCGGCGATTACCATGGTTATCTTCCGCAACTATCAGTGGGGCGCGGAGAAGCGCAACACGACGCTCTGGTACCAGGACAACTTCGTCGGCACCGAACTCGACCTCGACGTCGAATACGCCAAGATTGCCGATGCCTGCGGCGTCAAGGGCGTGCAGGTGGCGACCATGGAACAGCTCACCGAGGAACTCGCCAATGCCATCGAGGCGCAGAAGAAAGGCGAGACCGTTTTCATCGAGGTGCTGCTGAACCAGGAACTGGGCGAGCCGTTCCGCCGCGACGCCATGAAGGCGCCGACGGAGGTCGCCGGCATCGATCCTGCCGACATGCGGCCGCAGGCGGGAGCCGCCTGACTCGCGCATCCAATTTTATGCGAAGAACCGCCCCGGAGACTACGTAGTCTCCGGGGCTTTTCGTATGCCTAACATACTGCTTTAATTACTTTCCTAGGCACTACGGTTGCGCGGGAAAGTACATGAGCGAGAAAACCGGCGGAACGAAATCCGTTACCGCAATCATCATCGACGACGACGAACTGATGCGCCGCGTGGTCGTCGCGGCGCTGACCGCGCTCAACTGCGACATCGTCGGCGAGGCGGATGACGGCAAGCAGGGGCTGGAACTGTATCGGGCGACCAGGCCGGACCTCGTGCTCCTCGATATCCGCATGCCGGAAATGGACGGGATTGAAGCGCTCAAGAACCTTCAGGAAATCGATGCGAATGCCTACGTCGTCATGATGACGTTCGTGGACGATGAGGAATCCGTGGAAGACACGATGATCGGCGGCGCCAAGGATTACCTGCGCAAGAACATGCCCATGAAGGAAATGGTGGCGCGGCTGGAACGGCACGTGGCGCGCCTGTCGCAGGGCGGCTGATTGCCGCCGGTTCCGATCCGGACACCGTAACAGCGGGTGTGACCTGACCATGGTGATCTCGGACCGGTACAAATATCTCTACTTCGTTATTCCGAAGTGCGGTTCCGCGACCGTGCGTCATGCCCTGGAACCCTTTACCGACATCGGTTACCCGGTCAGCAACTTCGCGGAACACGTGACGATCCGGAAGTTCCTCGACAAATACGACGAAGCCGGGCGTTTCGATACGCATTTCAAGTTCACATTCGTCCGCAATCCCTATGACCGGATCTATTCCGGTTTCCGCCAGGACATGTACGCGTCGACGCAATGGGATCATTGGATCAAGGCCAAGAAGCCGATCTTCGATGTCATCGGCGACGACTTCAATACCTACATGCTGGACCACGTCGCCCGCGCCGACGTCGTGAACGCCTGGGACTGGATCAGCTTCTGTCCGATGGTCGCGTTTACGCACCGGGACGGCCGGCTGGCGCTCAACTGGATCGGCCACACCGAAACGCTCGACCGCGATCTGGCGGCGCTGGGCGACAGGCTCGGCGTTTCGTTTCAGGCGGTGCGTAACTTCAACGTCCGGGTGCCGCAGTCGGAGATCCCGCCCGGCACACTCAAGTACCGGGACCGCTACACGCGTGGCACCGTGGCGCTGGTCAACGAACTTTACGCTGATGATTTCGCCGCGTTCGGCTATCCGATGCTCAACCCCGACGATTTTCCGATCACCTTATAATTGCACGCGAAATTCGCGGCCGTTGACGCTTTTCAAGCGACGGTTCGGTCCCTAGACTTTTTTCAACGCCGATCAAAACGGCGGCAGAAAAGGAATAGGGATGGAAATCTTCGATTACGTGATCGTCGGCGCGGGCTCCGCCGGCAGCGTGCTCGCCAACCGGCTGGGCGAGGACCCGAATGTCAGTATCTGCGTGCTGGAAGCCGGACCGCCGGACATCAGCCCGTTCATCCATATCCCGGCCGGCTTCATCTATACGATCAAGGATCCCAAGGTGAACTGGCTCTACGCGACGGAGCCGACGGAATGGACGGCGGGCCGTGCCGTCCCGGTGCCGCGCGGCAAGACGCTCGGCGGGTCGAGTTCGATCAACGGCCATATTTATACGCGTGGCAACCGCATGGACTACGACGGCTGGGCGCAGCGCGGCAACCGGGGCTGGGGTTACGCCGACGTGCTGCCGTACTTCAAGCGCTCCGAGAATCGCATCGGCGAGGGGGACGATACATTCCGCGGTCGCGGCGGACCGCTGACCGTCACCGACATAGACTGGTCGCATCCGCTGACCGATGCATTCATCGAGGGCTGCCAGACCATCGGCATTCCCAAGGCCGTCGATTACAACGGCGCCAAGCAGGAGGGCGTGACCTATTCCCAGCGCACCATCGCCGGCGGCCGGCGCATGTCGACGGCGCGGGCGTTCCTGAGGCCCGCCGTCAAGCGCGGCAACGTGCGCGTGATCACCGACGCGCACGCGACGAGCATCATCCTCGAAGGCAAGCGGGCCAAGGGTGTCGCCTACACCAAGGGCGGACGGAACGGCAGGCCGATGCAGGTGATGGCGAACCGGGAAGTGATCCTGTCGGGCGGTAGCATCAACTCGCCGCAACTCCTGCAGCTTTCAGGGATCGGCGATCCGGCTTTCCTGAAGTCTCTCGGGATCGAGGTGAAGCATGCGCTGCCCGGCGTCGGCGAGAACCTGCGCGATCACTACGCGCCCCGGTTCACGGCCCGTGTCAAGAACATCAAGAGCCTTAACGAACGCACAAAGGGCCTCGGGCTTCTGAGCGAGATCGCCCGCTGGGGATTGACCCGTAAGGGTGTCCTGTCGCTCAGCCCAACCCTAATTTACTGCTTCTGGCGCTCCAACCCGGACCTGGACAACAACGACGTGCAGTTCACGTTCACGCCAGCCAGCTACAAGGAGGGTGTGCAGTCGGAACTGGACGATTTTCCGGGCATGACCATCGCGTCGTGGCAACAGCGTCCCGAGGCGAGCGGCTACGTTCGTGCGACATCGGCGGATCCGTTCGAAAAACCCGCGATCAATCCACGGTATCTCGAGCACGAGACCGACCGTCAGGTGTTGCTCGCGGCGATGAAACTGGCGCGCCGGATGCTGACCACCGCGCCGATGATGAAGTACTTCGATCACTGGATATATCCGACCGACGATCTTCAATCCGATGACGAGCTCCTAGAGGTCGCCAAGGAACGCGGCACCACCACGTTTCATCCCATGGGCACGTGCCGGATGGCGCCTGACACCGATCCGACGGCGGTCGTCGACGATCGGCTTCGCGTTTACGGGATCGAGGGGTTGCGCGTCGTCGATGCCTCGGTCATGCCGATGATGCCGTCGGCGAATCTGAATGCGCCGACCATCATGATCGCCGAGAAGGCATCCGACATGATTCGCGGCAAGGAACCACCGGAACCGGTGATTCTGAAGGACTGACTATTCGTCCCCCGGCACGCCGTAATTGGGGGCGGCCACGGGGTCGAGGGCGCGGGTCACGTAATCGTCCATCTGCGGCTTGTAGAGCTGCCAGAGCTTGTCCAGTTCGGCGACCGGACAGTCCTCGGTCCAGTCGATACGCAGATCGACGATCGGCCACGACACCCGGTCGACGACCTTGAGGCCGGCGGAATGGACCGGCCCTTCCTCGCCGCCGGCGGCGAGGCCGGCCTTGAGCGCGTCCATCAGCCGGTCGGCCAGGTGCATGTTGCCGTTTTCGGTTTCCTCGAACGCATGGATCATGGCGCGCGGTACGGATTTGTCGGCGAGCAGGTTGCCGGCCGCCGCCGCGTTCTTGGTGACGGCCTCGCCCCAGGCGCCCAGCGTGTGCTTGCCGGAATGGATGGCGGCGTCACCGGAGCGGTCGATCACCATGACCTGCCGGTAGTCCATGTGTTCGGTGCTGCTGAGAAGCGTGTCGATGGTTTCCAGCGCATCCGCCTCGGCGCGCAGCAGCCCGAGCCCGCGCTTGCCGAGCGACGGGTCGGTGATGTTCTGTGTCGCGACGGCGCCGACGCCGGCTTCGGCGAAGGCGCAGCGTGCGGCGACCGCCGGACTCGACGACGTCACTGCGATCCCGAACATGCCGGTGTTGCGGCACCGGGCGACGATTGAAAACGTCATTGATCTGCGCCCCCTGATCTTTTCCGGGCATAGGATCACCTGATCCCAAGGCCCTGGTAAAGCAGGTTATAGGATCAACCGCGAGACCAAAGTGGCGTAGATCACAGCTTGCGAGGGCGGCACCGCTTGCCGATTATGTCGATCTACTGATTTCAGGGGGAAGCATGCTTCACACCGCGACCGCGCTCGGCGGCATGATCACGACGCCGCACCATCTGGCAAGCGAGGCCGGCCTGCGCGTACTCCGGGACGGCGGTAACGCGGTCGAGGCGATGGTCGCGGCGGCCGCCGCCATCGCCGTCGTCTATCCGCACATGAACGCCGTCGGCGGCGACGGTTTCTGGTTGATCGCCGAGCCGGGCCGGGCGCCGGTCGGGATCGATGCGGCGGGCTGGTCGGCGCAGGCGGCGACGCCGGACTTCTATGCATCGCAGGGGCTGGATGCCATTCCGGCACGGGGGCCGCTGGCGGCGCTCAACGTCGCCGGTACCATCGCCGGCTGGGCCAAGGCGCTTGAACTGGGCGGCGGCGAACTGCCCCTCGGCCGGTTGCTGGAGGACGCGATCGCGCATGCCCGCGCCGGCGTGCCGGTGACGCAGGGCCAGGAAGACCTGAGCCGGGAGAAATTCGAAGAACTCAAGGACGCGCCCGGCTTCGCGGAGACCTATCTGCCGGACGGCATGCCGCCGGCGGTCAACGACGTCATCAAGTTCCCGGCGCTGGCGGCGACCCTCGAAAGGTTCGCCGATGCCGGGCTCGACGATTTTTACCGGGGCGAGACCGCGCGGGCCAACGCGGCATATCTTGAGAGTGTCGGCAGCCCGCTTCGGTTCGAGGATTTCGCGGCATTCGAGGCAAGGCAGGTGACGCCGCTCGAGGTCACGCTCTCGTCCGGTACCGTCTACAACATGCCGCCGCCGACACAGGGCGTGAGCTCGCTGATGATCCTGGCGCTGTTCGAACGGCTGGGGATAACGGAAGCGGACGGCTTCGATCACGTGCACGGCCTCGTCGAGGCGTCGAAGCAGGCGTTCCTGCTCCGCAATGCGCACCTGACCGATCCGGCATTCATGACAGCCGATCCGAACGACTGGCTGAAATCCGAATTCCTGGACGGGCTGGCCGGCAATATCGATCCGGCGACGGCGCTCGACTGGCCGCAACCGACGAAACCGGGCGACACCATCTGGATGGGCTGCATCGACGCAGGCGGCCGGGCGGTCTCGTTCATCCAGAGCGTCTACTGGGAGTTCGGTTCCGGCGTCACCAACCCGGAAACGGGGGTGCTGTTCCAGAACCGGGGCAACGGCTTCACGCTCGACCCGGCGCATCCGAACGTGCTGGCACCGCGCAAGCGGCCGTTCCACACCCTCAACCCGGCGCTGGCGCGGCTGTCGGACGGCCGGGTGCTGAGCTACGGCACCATGGGGGGCGAGGGGCAGCCGCAGACCCAGGCCGCCGTTTTCAGCCGCTACGTGATGTTCGGCCAGCCGTTGCAGGCGGCGGTCACCGCGCCGCGCTGGCTCCTGGGCCGGACCTGGGGCGAGGAAAGCACGACGCTGAAACTGGAAAGCCGTTTCGACCCGGCGCTGATCGATGCGCTTAGGGCAGCCGGGCATAACGTCGACGTCATGGAACCTTTTACCTCGATCATGGGGCATGCGGGCGCCGTCTGCCGTCATGAAAGCGGGCTCATCGAGGGCGCGGCCGACCCGCGCTCGGACGGCCGGGCCGCCGGATTTTAGGAATTCTTCACGGCTCGCCATGTAATCATTAGGCTCGACCGGGCGGGTGTCCTGACATGGGTCGCCGCCGTCAACAGGGAGAGCAGGCAAATGGGGCGGTTTTTCGCGTTTTTCGGCGTCGCCGGCGGGGTCGGGGTCGCATTCGTGCTACTGGTCTTCGGCAGTGCCATCGGCTGGTGGGTGCTGGCCGTATGCGCACCACTGACGCTGCTCGGCATCTACGACATGCTGCAGGAACGGCATACCCTGTGGCGCAACTATCCGATCATCTCCCACATGCGCTGGCTTTTCGAAGGCATCCGCCCGGAAATTCGCCAGTACCTGATCGAGAGCGACGCCGACGCGTTTCCGTTCAACCGCGAGCAGCGCTCGCTCGTCTATCAGCGCGCCAAGAACGAACTTCAGACGATTCCGTTCGGCACGCAGCAGGATGTCTACAGTACCGGCTACACGTTTTTCAGCCATTCGATGATGCCGGAGCACGTCGATCCGAAGTCGCTGCGCGTCACCGTCGGCGGGTCGGCGTGCACGCAGCCGTACAGTATTTCGCTGTTCAACATCTCGGCGATGAGTTTCGGGTCCTTGAGCGCCAATGCGATCTCGGCGCTCAACCGCGGCGCGGCCATGGGCGGCTTCGCGCACGACACCGGCGAGGGCGGCATCTCGAAGTATCACCGGGAAAACGGCGGCGACATCATCTGGGAAATCGGCTCCGGTTATTTCGGCTGCCGTGCCGCAGGCGGCGGATTCTGCCCCGACACCTTCAGGGAGAAGGCCGCCGACGACCAGATCAAGATGATCGAGATCAAGTTGTCGCAGGGCGCCAAGCCGGGGCACGGCGGCATGCTGCCGGGTGCCAAGGTGTCGGCGGAGATCGCCGAGGCCCGCGGCGTGCCGGCCGGCGTCGACTGCATTTCGCCGGCGGCGCATTCGGCATTCTCGACCCCGCTGGGTCTCATCGATTTCATCCAACAGCTTCGCGATCTTTCCGGCGGCAAGCCGGTCGGCTTCAAGCTCTGTGTCGGCCACCGGCGCGAATTCATGGCCATCGTCAAGGCGATGATGGAGCGCGATTGCTATCCGGACTTCATCGTTATCGACGGCAAGGAAGGAGGGACCGGGGCGGCGCCGGTCGAGTTCTCGAACAGCCTCGGCCTGCCGCTCAGGGACGGGCTCCATTTCGCCAACATGACGCTGATCGGCGCCGGTGTTCGTGACAGGATCAAGATCGGCGCCAGCGGCAAGATCGTTTCCGGTGCCGACATGGCGCGGGCGTTCGCGCTCGGCGCTGACTGGTGCAACTCGGCACGCGGTTTCATGTTCTCCATCGGCTGCATCCAGGCCCGCGCCTGCCACACCAACCGTTGTCCGACCGGCGTCGCGACCCAGGATCAGATGCGCCAGTCGGGGCTGCATGTCGGCGACAAGGCGCGCCGCGTCGCCAACTTCCACGGCAATACGCTGCTCGGGTTCGCCGAGATGCTGGGCGCCATGGGCCTGACGTCCCCGGAACAGATCACGCTCAACATGATCAACTTCCGCGAACCGCACCTGAGCGGCACGTCGATGCACACGCTTGAGCCCGGGCAATTGCTGCGCGAGGATTGTCCGCCGGAATATGCCGTTCACTGGCGGCGTGCGTCGCCGGAGACGTTCCGGCGTATCGACACCGTTTCCCAGGCGATGATCGACAACGTTTCCGATCAGGCGTCGTAGGCGGGGATGGCCGTGCGCAGCGCCGTGCCGACGACGACGAGTTGCGGGATCGTATAGAGAAACGCATCCAGTGTGCGGACCATCGCCGCCGGGTCGTCCAGCGGCGGCGCTGCCGCGCTGCGGGCACGGGCGATGACGTCGGCGATCAGTGGCTTCATGTTGGTGTTCAACTCATCCATGCGTGCCTCGACCTCGCCGCGCTGCATCGCGTCGAGCAGGGCGGGGGCGAGGTGCGTCAGGAAATCGGGCCAGATCGCCAAATGCCGGTAAAGGGTCGGGATGACCTGCGTGCCGGGGCTTGGGATCGCCGCCGAGAGCGCCAGCACGGTCTTGCGAACGTGGTTCGGCATGTCGTCCAGATTCACCGGCGCGGGCAGCTTCCGCGGCGTTGCTGCGGGTGCGTCCGGGACCTCGGGCAGGGATGACGCCGCCACGGGGTCCGCCGCCGGGTCGATCAGATCGCGAACCGCGGTGATCAGGCTCAGGTTGACCGGGTTCATGCGGTTGTAGGTGGCGAGCATGGCGTCGACCATCCGGTGCGCCGCCGCATCGACGCCCGCCGCGCGTATCTCGTCCGCAGCGACCGGCGGCAGCGGCACCACATCCGTGCGCCGGACGGCGTCGAGCGCATGGGCGATCGCCCGCCCGCTCTCTAGTTCCGGGCCGACCGTCTCCCACACCCATTCCAGGAGACCCGGATAAACCGCGAAGTGCCGGTAGATCAGCGCCGGCGAACCGACGCCCGTGGTCTCCATGATGCGTTCGTATATCGCGGCGATCTCGGGCGATGCGTCGTTGACGGCGACTTCCGGCAGGGTCTCGGTCATTTCGGCGGATTTCCTCGGGTTATCGGTATCGATGGATATCAAGGGCAGTCCCTGGCACCGGGTCAAGGCTTCAATATAACAGTGAAAATACGTGAAATATTATGTTCCACATATTCATAGAGTTTAATATTGCATTTTATGAATATATTCTGTAGATAAAGCCTCCAACGCATAAAGGCGAGAGAATGAGCGAACTTGAACCCCGCACGGCCCTTCTGATCGGCGCCCTCGTTGTCGGCGCCGGCTTCGGCGTGATCGCGCGGCTGAGCGCGTTCTGCTTTCGCTCCGCGGTGCTGGAATTGCTGGCGCGCCGGATCGGTTTTCAGGTTCGCGCCTGGGCTGTGGCCGTCGCAACGGCCATCGCCGCGACGCAAATCATGGTCTGGACCGGGATCGTCGATGTTTCCGGAAGTATCTATCTTTCCACCAGCCTGATGTGGCTGACGCTGATCGTCGGCGGCGTGCTGTTCGGGATCGGCATGATCCTGGCGCGCGGCTGCGGCGCCCGGCACATGGTGCTTTTGGCGAGCGGCAATCTGCGCTCCGCCGTCGTGCTTTCCGTGCTCGGCATCGTCGCCTACATGACACTTCGCGGTATCCTCGCCATTCCGCGCACCGCGCTGGAAGGTGTCGGCACGCTTGATCTGGAAGCGTTCGGTTACGGGTCGCAGTCGCTGGCCGCGTTTTCGGGCGGTTCGGAGATCGTGCCGCTCGCGGTGACCGGCGTGTTCATCGCCATCGCCGTGGCCGTGGCGCTCCGGAACGGCCTCGATCACCGCGCCTGGCCGGTGCTGACCGGTCTCGGCGTCGGCGCATTGATCGCCGCCGGGTGGTACGTGACCGGCGTGCTCGGCTTCGACGAGTTCGAGCCGGTGCGGACGGAATCGCTGACCTTCACCGCGCCGGTTGGCAATGCGATCCAGTACCTGATGACCTACACCGGCGCCAGCGCCGATTTCGGCATCGTCGCCGTCGCCGGCGTGATCGTCGGCGCCTTCGCCATCGCCGTTGTCCGTGGTGAATGGGTGCTGCAGGGCTTCGAAACCCCGCACCAGTTGCTGCGCTATACCCTCGGCGGCGCATTGATGGGCTTCGGCGGCGTGTTGGCGCTGGGCTGCACGGTGGGCGAAGGGCTTTCCGGCCTGAGCACGCTTTCCGTCGGCTCGATCCTCGCCGTCGTCTCCATCGTGATCGGCGCCTTTATCGGCGACGTGCTGGTGCGCCGGGAGTTCGCGCCCCGTCAGGCCAAGGTCCAGCCGGCCGAATAACCCCGATTTTCATATTCGCCTTTCCTTAATTGATGCGTCATACTTCCCGGAAGGGAGGCAAACATGCGCACGTTCATTCCGTTTCTTCTGTTGCTCGCGTTGGGCTTGCCCGCCGCCGCGAGCGAGGACATCCCGGACCAGTACCCGGGCTCGATGCTCTATTCCAAGCCGGTCGAGGTGATTCCGCACGTCTGGTCGGCGATCGGCGCCACCGCGCCGCCGACCTACGAGAACGCCGGTCACAACAATAACCTGAGCTTCGTCGTTACCGGTGACGGCGTGGTCGTTATCAACGGCGGCGGCGCATACCTGCTGGCCAAGGCGCTGCACGATGAGATCAAACGGATCACCGGCCAGCCGGTAAAACTGGTGATCAACGAAAACGGACAGGGCCACGCCATGCTCGGCAACAGCTACTGGATCGAGCAGGGCGTGCCGATCCTGGCGCACGCCGACGCCAAGCACGAGTTCGACGACCGGGCGCGGCAGATCCTGGATGGCGCCAAGGCGCGCCTCAAGGACCGCGCCGAGGGCACGAAAATTCAGGGCCCGACGGAGACCTTCGAGGACAAGAAAGTCATCGAGATGGGCGATTTCAGGATCGAGGTGCTGCATCTCGGCCCGGCGCACAGCCCCGGCGACATCCAGGTCTGGCTGCCGGATCATTCACTGGTGATCGCCGGTGACATGGCGTTTCACGAACGTCTGCTGCCGGTCTTCGACGAAACCAACACCAAGGGCTGGGTCGAAACCTGGGAGGGGCCGTTCGAGGGGCTGAAGGCGACGTATGTTATCCCCGGCCACGGTCATCCGACCAACATGGCGCAGGTCCGGCGTTACACGCATGATTACCTTGTCTATCTGCGCGGCAAGATCGCCGAGCATCTGGAAAAGGGCGGCGGGCTCGAGGACGCGTATTACGTCGACCAGTCGCCCTATGCACACCTGGACACCTTCGAGGAACTGGCGACGCGGAACGCGGGCCGGGTTTTCGTACAGATGGAGTTTGAATGAAGCCTATCGACAGGTATGTGCGTTGTCCTTCGAGACGGCCCTGCGGGCCTCCTCAGGATGAGGTCGAGTTAATCAGTGACTCCTCATCCTGAGGAGCGGCGAAGACGCGTCTCGAAGGATGGAGGGGCACAAGCCGCGAAGCACGGCCGGTTCAGCCCCAGATCTCGTGCTTGATCTGCTGCAGCCAGGCGTCGGTGAACTCGGCGTCGGCGGCACGCTCGTCCGCGGGCGCACCGAGTTCGGAAAAGTTTGTCGTGTTCCGGACCACGTGATCGTCCTCGTATATATATGTCGCACCGAGTCGGACGCCGTAGTCGGGGGCCGCGAGCGAATAGCAGTTGGCGATCCACGACGGCACTGGCACCTGATCACCCGCGAGTTCGGCAGCGATGGCGGCGACGGCGACGTGGGCCTGGCTGGCGGCGGTCGATCCCGCCTTGGGCAACGGGTCTGCGAACGCCGCATCGCCGATCACGTAGACGTCCGGCAGCAGCGTCGAGGCGAACGTGCGGATATCGACCGGGCACCAGCCGGTCTCGTCCGTGGCGCCGGCGTCGATGGCGATCTGCCCGGCGGTTTGCGGGGGAATGACGTTGAGCACGTCCGCCGTGATCTCGTCGAAGTCGGTGTAGGCGGTCAGCGTTTCGGGGTCGACCTCGCGCACCACGCCGTCGTCGGCGATGGCGCGGTATTCGATGATGTCGGGATAAAGGGCGTTCCAGGCTTCGGTGAACAGGTCCTGGAACGGGAACTCGTCCTTGGCGTCGAGGATCAGGACCCGGGCGCCGGGTTTGTTGCGTTTCAGGTAATCGGCAACCAGACACGCACGTTCGGCGGGCGCCGGCGGACAGCGGTAAGGGGCCGGCGGCATGGTCATGACGAACAGCCCGCCGTCGGGCATCGCCTGAAGCTGGCGCCGCAAAAGCGTTGTCTGGGGGCCCGCTTTCCATGCGTGCGGCACGCGTTCGGTGGTGTCCGGCGAAATGCCGCCGATGGGGCCGTAATCAAGGGCGACGCCGGGCGACAGGATCAGCTTGTCGTATGTCAACTTGCGGCCGCTTGCGGTCGTCACCGTCCGCATTGCGGCGTCGATTCCTGCGGCGGGGTCGAGGGCGACGTCGATGCCGTGTGCCTTGAGGCTATCGTAACCGACTTCGATGGACGAAAGATCGCTGTATCCGGCGATGACCGAATTGCTGCCCGGGCACATCCAGAACCGGGGCTGATCGATGAGCAGCGTGACGTCGGCATCCGGGAGCATCGCCCGCGCCGCGCGCGCCGCCGCGGCGCCGCCAAAACCGCCGCCGACGACGACGATGCGGAACCGGGCTCCGGTAACGGCCGGGCCGCCACCGGCGAACACGGGCGCGGCAGATGCGGCGAACGCCGCACCGGTCAGCAGCACGTCGCGGCGGGTCATCGGCAGCCTTGTCATGAAATCTCTCGTCCTCTCCGGCGCATTATTCGTGGCGCCGGAAAAATTAGCTGATATATCGGCACCATGGGCGCAAAAACGATCCTATCCCGATGGCCGGGTTTCGCAATCGCCGCCGCCGTTTGCCTGTTGATGGCGCCGGCGCAAAGTGCGGAACTGGTGATGTTCGAAAGCTTGACCTGCCACTGGTGCCAACGCTGGCACGAGGAGGTCGGGCCGATATATCCGAAAACACCCGAATCGCAATGCGCGCCCTTGCGCCG
This sequence comes from Rhodospirillales bacterium, assembly GCA_051117645.1. GTDB lineage: Bacteria > Pseudomonadota > Alphaproteobacteria > Rhodospirillales > Casp-alpha2 > UBA4479. Next base: position 117,335 of record JBNPEI010000007.1, on the reverse strand, counting down.
CGTCGATATCGATGACCCGCGCCCGGCGGATCTCGCGGAAATTTCCCCCATCGTTTTTACTCCGACGTTCGTTGTCGTAGACGGCGGCAAGGAGGTCGCGCGCCTGGTCGGATATCCTGGCGAGGACTTTTTCTGGCCGTTACTGGCTCGGGAACTTGTCAAACTGCCCGAACCCTGTCCAAATTAAAGGTGGGGGAGCCCTGATCATATTCAATGTTGATATATAGTATTTTTTGAATATGATTATTGGAGGGGAGCGACGACCGTGATTCGCAAGCTGCGGATAACGGTTCCGTATTCAAGGGGAACGATCGCTCCTGTATGAGGCACTTTTATCGGGAGGCGATTGCCCTATGCCAAGTTTGAAATCTTTGATCCCGGCCATTGCCGCCGCTGCGCTGCTGGCGGGAACGGCCACCGCCGACGACATCGTGAAGTACGAAGTCGTCGATTACGGAATTTCCAAACCCCTGACAGGCAAGGACGGGGACCCTGCGGCCGGCGAAAAGACGTTCGTCAACCGTAAGCTCGGTAACTGCCTTGCCTGCCACCAGGTATCGAAGCTGTCGGCGCATCCGTTCCACGGCGAGATCGGTCCGCCGCTCGACGGCGTTGCCGAGCGCTACGAGGAACCGCAACTGCGCCTGCAGGTGGTCAACGCCAAGGCGATCAACCCGGACACCATCATGCCGGCGTTTTACCGCACCGACGGGCTGCACCAGGTAGTAGATAAGTTCAAAGGCAAGACGATCCTGACAGCGCAAGAGGTCGAGGATGTCGTCGCCTATTTGAAGACCCTCAAATAACGAAGAAGCCAAGAGGAACAAACATGTCCACGAAACAAGCACTTTCAGCACTGACGCGCCGCGAGGCGCTGCTGCTGGCGGCCGGGGCGACGATGGTCGCGGCCGGCGGAGTCGTTCTTAAGAGCGGCACCGCGAACGCTGACGAAAAGATGACGAACGAAGCGATCATGAAACTGATCGGCGACAAGAAGCCGGCCGACGGGAAGATCACCCTCGAATTGCCGCAGATCGCTGAGAACGGCAATACGGTTCCGGTCGGCGTTAGCGTCGACAGCCCGATGACCGCCGATAACTACGTCAAATCCGTGCATCTGTTCGCCGAGGGCAACCCTTTGCCGGACGTCGCCTCGTTGCACTTCACGCCGATGAGCGGCAAGGCCCAGGCGGCAACGCGCATGCGCCTCGCCGGTACCCAGAACGTGGTCGCGGTCGCCGAGATGAGCGACGGCAGCGTTTTTCGGACCCAACAGGAAGTCAAAGTCACCATCGGCGGCTGCGGCGGCTGACGCGAGAGAAAGGAAAGTATCATGGCAAAGAATGTGAAGCCCCGTGTTCGCGTCCCGAAATCGGCCGCGAAAGGCGACGTCATCGAGATCAAGACGCTGATCTCGCACAACATGGAATCGGGCCGCCGAAAGGGTAAGGACGGCAAGCTGATTCCACGACAGATCATCAACAAGATGGAAGTCATATTCAACGGCAAGCCGGTGTTCACCGCCGACTGGCATCCCGCCATTTCGGCGAACCCCTATATGTCGTTCTTCGCGAAGGTCGAGGAAAGCGGCGAGTTTGCCTTCAAATGGACCGACGACGACGGCTCGGTGTACGAAACATCCGCGAAGATCTCCGTCGCCTGAGCGGCAAACCAGATAATCGGGAGGCAAACACTCATGAAAACGAACTGGAAACAGCTCACGTTCCTGTCCGCGGCCTGCGCCGTGTGCCTGAGCGTGTTCGCCGCTTCCGCGGATGCCGCGGATTGGGGGCCGTATCAGGTCGAAGACCGCCGCAGCGGTTATACATACATGACCGACGAAAGCCGGGCGATGCAGGTCGACTCCTTCCAGAACCCGGGCATGATCTGGGTCGAGCAGGGCGCCGAACTGTGGGATCAGACGAACGGCAAGGCTGGCAAGGCATGCGCCAACTGCCACGGTGCCGACGGCGAGAAGATGAAGGGCGTCGCGGCGCGGTATCCGGCTTACGACGCGGAAGCGAAAAAGCTGCAAAGCGTCGAAACGCAGATCAACTACTGCCTCGAAAACCGCATGCAGGCCGAGCCGTACAAGTGGGAATCGAAGGAAATGCTGTCGATGACCGCTTTCGTCAACAACCAGTCGCTCGGCATGCCTGTCGACGTCAAGGTCGACGGTCCGGCGGCGGAATGGTTCGAAAAGGGCAAGGAGTTCTACTACCAGCGCCGCGGCCAGCTCGACATGGCCTGCAAGCACTGCCACGAGGACAATCCGGGTGGCATCATCCGTGCCAATACCCTCTCGCAGGGACAGATCAACGGCTTTCCGACCTATCGTCTGAAATGGCAGAAGGTCGGGTCGGTGCATCGCCGCTTCCGAGGGTGTAACTCGCAGGTCCGTGCCGATCGTTTCGATTACGGGGCCGACGAGTACCTGGCGCTGGAACTCTACGTAAAATGGCGTGGGCGTGGATTGCCGATCGAGGCCCCCGCCGTCCGCAACTGATATAGCCTCAATCCGACCGGAGGGGCGTGAGCGTTCCTCCGGTCACCCTTTCTTTTCTGATTTTTGAACCTAGAGGGTGTGCGCCGTGATATCCCGTCGCGAATTCTTTCATCTTGCCGCCGCCACGGCCGCCGTTGCCGGCACCGCCGTGCCGTTCAGCCGTCTCATGGCGCAACAGAAGATCGACCAGGCGAGCCTTCTCGACTTCGACTCCATGGGGCAGGTGACGCTGCTGCATTTCACAGATATGCACGCGCAACTGACGCCCATCTATTTCCGCGAGCCGTCGGTCAACATCGGCGTCGGCGAGGTCGAGGGTCTGCCGCCGCATATCACCGGTAAGGATTTCCTCGGTAAGTACGGCATCAAGCCCGGCACACCCGAAGCCTATGCGCTGTCCAGCCATGACTTCGCCGCGCTGGCCAGGGAGTATGGGCGGGTCGGCGGTGTCGACCGCATGATGACGCTGGTCAAGGCGGTCCGCGCCGAGCGCCCCAACAACACGCTGTTCTTGGATGGCGGCGATACCTGGCAGGGCTCGTACACGTCGCTGGAGACCCGGGGCGAGGACATGGTGAAGATCCAGAACGCCATGGGACTGGATGCCATGACCGCGCACTGGGAGTTCACGTACGGCCAGCAGCGGGTCGAGGAACTGAAGAACATGCTCGAGTTCCCGTTCCTCGCCGGCAATGTCACCGATACGGAATGGCAGGAACCGGTCTTCGAATCGACGGCCTGGTTCGAACGCGGCGGCGTGAAGATCGCCGTCATCGGCCAGGCCTTTCCTTATACGCCGGTCGCCAACCCGCGCTATCTGATTCCCGACTGGTCGTTCGGTATCAACGAAAAGACGGTGCGCCAGCACGTCGAGAAGGCCCGCGCCGAGGGCGCCGAGCTCGTCGTCCTGTTGTCGCACAACGGTTTCGACGTCGACCGCAAGCTGGCGGGACAGGTCGACGGTATCGACGTCATTCTGACCGGTCACACGCACGATGCCTTGCCGAAGGTCGAGATCGTCGACGGCACGATCCTCGTTGCGTCGGGCAGCCACGGCAAATTCCTGTCGCGTCTCGATCTCGACGTGAAGGACAGGAAAGTCGCCGGGTACCGGTTCAAGCTGATGCCGGTATTTTCCGACGTGATCGCGCCGGACCCGGAGATGACGGCGTTGATCGAAAACCTGCGTGCGCCCTACAAGGACGAGATCGAAAAGGTGCTCGGCGTTACGGATACGACGCTTTACCGCCGGGGCAACTTCAACGGGACCTTCGATGACCTGATCTGCCAGGCGCTGCTGGAGGAACGCGACGCCGAGATAGCGCTCTCGCCCGGCTTCCGCTGGGGTTCCTCGTTGCTGCCGGGCCAGGAAATCACCGTCGAGCACGTGCATCATCACACCGCGATCACCTATCCGAACGTTTACCGGTCGGCGATGAAGGGCTCTTTCATCAAGGAAATTCTCGAGGATGTCGCCGACAACCTGTTCAACAAGGACCCGTATTACCAGCAGGGCGGCGACATGGTCCGCGTCGGCGGCATGAGTTACACCATCGACGTCGACAAGGAGATCGGCTCGCGCATTTCCAATATGACCACGCTCAAGGACGGCAAGCCGATCGATCCAAACCGCGACTACGTGGTCGCCGGCTGGGCATCCGTCAACGAGGGCACCGAGGGCCCGCCTGCCTATGATCTCGTCGCCGGGTATATCGAGAAGAAAAAAACCATTACCATTCCCGAGAATCAGACCGTGACCGTGCGCGGCGCGTGATCGCCGGTCCGGTACGGGAAACCGTCACGACAGGGAAAAGCAGCCATGGCAGGTTTTGACGTCGGGTTCGCCGGTGCCTTCCTGGCCGGTCTGTTGAGTTTCTTCTCGCCGTGCATTCTGCCGCTGGTGCCGCCGTACCTGTGTTTCATCGGCGGCGTCAGCCTTGCTGAAATGACCGGCAAGGACGGGCCGCCGCCGGGCGCCAACCGGCGTGTGTTCACGTCGGCGCTGACCTTCGTTATCGGCTTTTCCCTGGTCTTCATTCTGTTCGGCGCGACGGCGTCGTTTCTGGGGCAGTTGCTGGCCGAGAACATGCTGTGGATCAGCCGCGCCGCCGGTGTGCTGATCATCATCATGGGCGTGCATTTCTTAGGTCTCGTAAAAATCCCGCTGCTTTACCGCGAGGCGCGCTTCCAGGGGCCGGCAAAGCCGGTCGGCCTGTTCGGTGCGTTCCTGATGGGGCTCGCGTTCGCGTTCGGCTGGACGCCCTGCGTGGGTCCCGTACTGGCAGCGATCCTGATGATGGCGGGTGCCGAGGAATCAATCGCCCGAGGCACGGCATTGCTCGGCAGCTATGCCGCCGGTATCGGCATCCCGTTCCTGGTCGCGGCGCTCGGCATCGGGCCGTTCCTGAAGGCGATGCCTGGCATCCGCAAGCACATGGGCACGATCGAGAAAGGGATCGGCGTGTTCCTGATCCTGACCGGCGTGCTGTTTCTCACCGGTTCCATCGCCGATATCGCGTATTGGCTGCTGGAAACGTTCCCGGTGCTGGGCAAGGTCGGCTGAGCTATCGCCTCGTCCTTCGAGACACGGCTTTGCCGTTCCTCAGGATGAGGCGAACGATTGTGTCCTCATGCTGAGGAGAGCGCCTTGCGCTCGTCTCGAAGCATATGGCGAAAGGGCTCTAGCTGCCGAAGCGGAAATAGATGATCCGGTCGAAGGACCGGAGTTCACGGAGTACGTTGACGACCCGTTCCGGTTCCTGGCTTTCGATCGCCGGATACATGGACCGTACCGATTCCAGTGTGCCGTCGAAAAGCCGCTGGAATTCGGGATCGTTCTCGTATGCCGCGGGCGCCATAGAGCGGCAGTCCTTGAGCAGGTTTTCGTACGTCCGGCTCTCCGCCGCCACCTGTTCGCGGACGGTCGGGAAACTGAGGTTCGGCGGATCGCGCCGGTGCTTGTAAAGCGGCTCCATGGCGCGGTTCAGTTCCGTGATGCAGTCGGCGTACAGCCTGACGCCGTTTCGCTTGCGCAGGTCGTAGATCGCGCCACGAACCGGTTCTAGGGTATCGAGCGCGCTTTCGCTGTCGCCGTCTTCCGCCTTCGCCATCGCGATTTCGAGCGTTTTTTCGATATCCGTCAGCGTCGATACGAACTTCGGATCGTCGGCATAGGGCGGGGGCGGCGAGTCCGAGTTGGCGACGACGACGTTGCCCCAGCTTTCCAGCGCGCTCGCCAGTTCGAGGGACGCCAGCCCCGCGTTGCCCGTCCGGAGATAGCTCGCCGCCGCGCGGTAGCCGGCATAAGCCTCGGCCACGGCTTTGTTGAACGCATCCGTGGAGGCGGCATGGACCGCCGCCGTGCCGAGTGCCAGCGTCAGTGTTAAACCCAAGATCAGACGTTGCATTCGTATCCCTGTCGTCCCGCTTTTGGTAATTGGTATCTTGGCGCGGGATGGGGGAGCGAGTAAAGTACACATTCGATAAACGGAATACGTGCCGAGGTTGCCTGTGCAAGACAATTCGCTCTCCCGCCGCCGGTTTCAACAATTGGGCCTTGCCGCCGCATTGGGGGCGGTGCTGCCGTGGCCGGGGGCGGCCCGCGCCGCCGAACTCAGGTACAACGACGACGGGCTGATCATCCAGCCCTGGTTTCTGGAGTCCTTCCTGATCCTGAACGAGGATCTGGCCGACGCCGCGGCGAACGGCAAGCGCTTCGCCGTGTTCTGGGAGCTCAAGGGATGCCCGTACTGCAAGGAAACGCACCGGGTCAACCTGGCGCAGCCGAAGATCGTCGACTTCATCAAGTCCAACTTCACGATCCTGCAGCTCAATATCATCGGCTCACGTGTCGTGACGGACTTCGATGGGGAGGAGCTTTCCGAACGTGACCTCGCCCGCAAGTGGCAGGTCAAGTTCACGCCGACCATCCAGTTCTTCACCGGTGACCCGGCTGCCGCCGAGGGCAGGACCGGCAAGGAGAACGAGGTGGCGCGCATCCCGGGCTACTTCAAGCCCGAGCATTTCCTGGCGATGTTCAAATATGTCCGGGAAAAGGCCTACGAAAAGCAGAAGTTCCACGAATACGTCCGTGCCCGGCAATCGGGCTGAGACGCGCCGATAAAATCCGTCTTTTTCCCGTTCATTCTCTGGACAACATATTCGTATTTTATATAATGAATTTAACGAATATGTTTTAGGGCGGTTGCGCACGCAATCGGGAGGTGCATTGCCATGGGCGAAAAGAAATCCGTTACCATCAAGGACAGTCAGGCGGTCATGCCGCGCCGGCGGTTTCTGCAGGCTGGCCTTGCCGGATCGGCGCTGGCTGCGGCCGGTTCCCTGGGCGGCACGAAGCCGGCAGGCGCTGCGGGATTGGATATCCCCGACTGGAGCCGTTATCTCGGCGCCAGCGTCGACGCCGCCCCGTACGGCAAGCCGTCGCGTCATGAAGCAACGGTTGTCCGCCGCAGCGTCGAGTGGCTGACGGCGACCCGGGAATCTTCGGTCAATTTCACACCGCTTTATGCGCTCGAAGGTTTCGTGACGCCCAACGGAATCTGCTTCGAGCGTCACCACGGCGGCGCCGCAGATGTCGATCCGGCGGAGCACCGGCTGATGATCCACGGCATGGTCGACCGGCCGTTGCTGTTCACCATGGAAGACCTCATGCGCCTGCCGCGCGTCTCGCGTTTCTTCTTTTTGGAGTGCGCGGCCAACGGCGGCATGGAATGGCGCAATGCGCAGTTGAACGGCGTTCAGTATACGCACGGCATGATCCACTGCGTGCAGTACACCGGGGTCTCTCTCAAGCTTCTGCTCGAGGAAGCGGGTGTCAGTACCAAGGCCAAGTGGCTGATGGTCGAGGGCGGCGATAGCGCCGGCATGAACCGGTCCGTGCCGATCGAAAAGGCGTTCGACGACTGCATGGTCGCGTTCGCCATGAACGGCGAAAAGCTGCGCACCGAGCAGGGGTATCCGCTGCGTTTGGTCGTGCCGGGATTCGAGGGCAACATGTGGGTCAAGTGGCTGCGCCGGATCGAGGTCGGCGACGAATCCTGGCAGGCGCGTGAGGAAACGTCGAAATACACCGATCTGATGCCGGACGGTCGCGCCCGGCGCTTTACCTGGGAAATGGACTGCAAGTCCGTGATCACCAGCCCGTGCCCGGAAAACCCGCTGATGCACAAGGGACCGAACGTGATTACCGGGCTCGCCTGGTCGGGGCGCGGTCCGGTCAAGCGCGTCGACGTCTCGCTCGACGGCGGCAAAAACTGGACCGAGGCGCGCATCGAGGGACCGGTGATGCCGAAGTGCCTGACCCGATTCTATCTCGACGGTTGGGAATGGAACGGCGAGCAGGTCTACATGCAGAGCCGCGCCATCGACGATAGCGGTTACGTGCAGCCGCAGATGACCGAACTTCAGAAAGTGCGCGGCATCAACTCAATCTATCACAACAATGCCATCCAGACCTGGCGCATCAACAAGACCGGCGAGGTGGAAAATGTCCGCCTGGCTTAAGGGAATCGCCACCGCGCTGACGCTGAGTTTCGCCGTCGCCGGACCGCTTTCGGCGGCGGAGCGCAAGTATACGGGTATCGGCCGCACGCCGACCGCGGAGGAAATCAAGAGTTGGGACATCGACGTCCGGCCCGACGGACATGGTGCGCCGGCCGGCCACGGTAACGCCGGCGAGGGAGAGCGCGTCTATCTCGTCAAATGCGCCTCGTGCCACGGTGAGTTCGGCGAGGGTGGCGGCCGCTATCCCGTCCTGATCGGCGGGCACGGTACGCTCAAGGACATGCGGCCCGAGAAGACCATCGGCAGCTACTGGCCGTACGCCTCGACGGTGTTCGATTACATCAAGCGTTCGATGCCGTTCGGTGACGCGCAGAGCCTGACCGACGACGAAACCTACGCGTTGACGGCCTATCTGCTGTTCATGAACGACATTGTCGATGAGGACTTCGCCATTACCCAGGACAACATCGGCAAGATCGAGATGCCGAACGAGGCCAATTTCTTCATGGACCCGCGCCCCGATGCGCAACCGGCCTCCGGCGAGCCCTGCATGAAAGACTGCAAATCCGAGATCGAGGTCGTCGGTCGGGCGACCGCGCTCGACGTGACGCCGGAGACCGGCGGCGCCGATCTGGGCGAAGGCGGGAGCGGTCAGGCGGCTGCGTCGGCACCGAAGAAGCAAGAGGTCGCGGCGGCGCCGGACGGCGACCCGGCCGCCGGCAAGTCGGTTTTCAACAAGTGCAAGGCGTGCCATGTCCTCGACAGCCCGAAGAACAGGATCGGGCCTAGTCTGCACGGCGTTTTCGGCCGCACCGCCGCAAGCTTCGACGGCTTTAAGTATTCCAAGGACTTCAAAGCGGTCGGCGACACCGGGCTGGTCTGGGACGAGGCGACGCTCGCCAAGTTTTTGGCAGATCCCAAGGGCTACCTCGGCAGCGTTATCGGCAAGGAAAAGGCCAGTACGCGCATGGCGTTCGCCGGCATCCGGAAGGACGAAGACGTGCGTGACCTTATCGCCTACATGAAGGAGGCGGCGAGCGAGTAATCTTCCCTGGAAAAGACAGAAGACGGCGTGTTGTCAGGCTGCGGCGCTCTTGCGTGCCGCAGCCATTTTTTCACGCGCGGCCTTGGCTTCGGCGGAGCAGAACAGGTTATACATGACGTCGAGGAGCTGGCGCACCTCGTCCGAGGCCAGCGAGTAATAGATCGTCTTGCCGTCGCGGCGCGTATCGACCAGTTCGTCGGTGCGCAGCCTCGCGAGCTGTTGCGAGAGCGTCGGTTGCCGGAGGCCGAGGGCCGTTTCCAGTTCCGAGACCGACATCTCGCCTTCGCTCAGGTGGCACAGGATCAATAACCGGTTTTCGTTGCCGAGGGCTTTCAGAAAATCCGCCGCCTCGGTGGCGCCGTCGAGCATTGCTTGGTCAACCATGAGATCGTTTCCTTGCCGATGCCCGGCATCGGCCATGCGAATCATTTGCTGCAACGCACTATAAAGCATTTGTGCAGTCGAGACCAGTCATATTCAAAGCGCGTGATATGAGTGTTCGTAGAAAACATAATTACAACAAATTGTACGTGTATTTTATATTTGTGCCTATAAGGAACAACACTGACGATTTTCATATTGACTGTTGCCTGAAAAGAGGAATTCGTCCAAATTGCCTGCCAAGCAGAGATGCATTGGGAGAACCCGCCATGAACAAGACACTCAGACACGTCGACGACCTCCGTCACGTCCGCGCCGAATTGCTGTTTGCCGATCCCGCCGGCGAGGCGCCGACGGTTGTCATTCCCAGGAACGATGAAAGCACGGTTCGCCGCGGCGGTCTCGACTACCGCGAAGTCCTGATTGCCAGCGGCCGCGATATCGCCGCGACGTTTTCGATCGACCGCGAAGGCTTCGCGTTCGTTACCGGCAAGAGCGCCGTCAGGAACTTCGAGGACGACGGCGAGATCGAGCAGGTCTATTACCCCGAGATCAAAAAGATCGTTGCCGACGCGACGGGCGCGAGCGAGGTCGAGATCTTCGATCACACGCTACGCGTTACCGACCCGGAGACGACCTATCGCCGTCCGGCAAGTCACGCCCACAACGACTACACGGATACGTCGGGGCCGAAACGGCTCCGCGACATGATCGGCGACGAACGTGCCGACGAATGGCTCAAGGACCGCCTCGTGCAGGTCAACGTCTGGCGGCCGATTGTCGAGCCGGTGCTCAGAATGCCGTTGGCGCTCCTGGACGCGTCCAGCACCGAACCGTCCGATCTGATCGAGACCACGATTACCAACGAACGCCAGAACGGTCGCGTCGGACGGATCTACAGCGTCGCGCACCGGGACGGTCAGCGCTGGTTCTATTTCCCGGAAATGACCATGGATCAGGCGATCCTGATCAAGGGGTACGACAGCCTCACGGATGGCCGCGCGCGCTTCACGCCGCATTCGGCGTTCGAGCATCCGGCAACGCCGGCCGACGCGCCGGCGCGCCGATCCATCGAGGTCCGCACCTTCGCCCGCATTCCCGCCTGATCCGAGAGGAGGCAGCCATGTCTAGCGACCCCGTAACCGGCAGTTGCCTGTGCGGCGGCGTACGCTTCCGTGTCGGCGAATTCAATCGTCCGGTCGTGGCGTGTCATTGCACGCAATGCCGCAAGACCTCCGGTCATCACGTCGCCGCCACCAGGGCCCGGAACGAGGACCTCAAGATGCTGAGCGACGAGACGCTCACGTGGTTCCGTTCGTCCGACGCCGCAGAGCGGGGTTTCTGCAGCCGCTGCGGCGGCAATCTGTTCTGGCGCCCGGTGGGCGGGGCCAACACCTCGATCATGGCGGGCATGCTGGATGCGCCGACCGGTCTCGAGCTGGTGTCGCATATCTTTACCGAGGACGCCGGCGATTACTACGCGTTCAACGACGGGCTGCCGGTCCACAAGCAAGGCGACGATCAGTTATGACGTTTCCTCGTAGCATCCCCGGATTGCGAACCCCATGAGGCGAAGCAACTGGGGATAGAGATCGGGCCCCGGCATCAACTGCGCGCCCAGGGGATCGATCACGCCCGGACGGGCGCTCGTACCCTCGATCAGCACGCGGACGAACGTGTCGGGAAACTGCGGTTCGGCAAATACGCACCTCACGCCGAACTCGGTGATCTTTTGGCGCACATCGCGAACATTGCCGGGCGTCGGCTTATGCTCGGGCGTCACCGAGAGCGCGATGAAGTCCTTGAGGCCGTAGTGCCCGGTGAAGTGTCCGTAAGCCTCGTGCAGGACCACGAGATAATCGTTCTGCATCGGCGCAACGAGCCGCCGGACTTCGGCGTCGACCTCGATCAGTTGCTGAATCGAACGGTCCCGGTTGCTTTTGATCCGCTTCGCCTGCGCCGGGATCACCTCGGTCATGGCCTCGGCGATATGCTCGAGCATGTCTACCGCGTTTTGCGGGGAAAGCCAGGTGTGCGGATCGGTGCCGCCGTGATCGTGCCCGTGCGAATTTTTCTTCTCGTGTTCGTTTTCCTTGTCGTGGCCGTGTTCGCCGTGATCGTCGTTCATCAGCGCGACCACGCGTGCCGAGGCCGGTAGCGTCTGCAACGGTTTCGTCAGGGACGTTTCCAGTTCAGGGCCGATCCAGAACACGGCGTCCGCGCTGGCGAGCGCTTTTGCGTCGGATGGCCGCATGGCGTGGCCGTGCGGCGAGCTGGCGCCATTGACGATCAGATAGGGCTCGGCAATGCCGTTGAGCACCATGGCCACAAGGGAATGTACCGGTTTGATGGACGCGACCACGCGGACCGGTTCCGCCGCGGCCACAGGAAAGGCAATCAGCCACGCCGTGAGCGCGGTCGCACCGAAGAACGGGATCGAAAAAGTCCGCAAGTCACACCCCAAAATCAGTCGTTGTCGCGGTAATCGCGATAATGTTATGATATAACATTATGGATAGTGGCGGTCAAACGAACGATGTGACGGCGCAGCCTCTGATTTCGGCGCGCGGCGTCGGCGTGCGGGGTGCATCGCGCTGGCTGATCGAGAACGTCGACCTGACGGTGCACCCGGGCGAGATCGTGACCCTGATCGGCCCCAACGGGTCCGGCAAGAGCACGACCGTGCGCGCCCTTTTAGGCCTGATCGACCATGACGCCGGCACCATCCAGCGCCGGGGCGGGCTCAGTATCGGCTACGTGCCGCAAAAGATCAGCATCGACTGGACCATGCCGCTGACCGTGCGGCGTTTCATGACGCTGACCGGCCGGCATCCGGCGACGGCGATCGATGCGGCCCTCGCTGAGGTCGGTATCGCCGAACTGGCCGACCGGGGCGTGCAGGTGCTGTCGGGCGGCGAGTTCCAGCGCCTTCTGCTGGCCCGTGCCATCATCGCCGGGCCGGATTTGCTGGTGCTCGACGAACCGGTGCAGGGGGTCGACGCCACCGGCGAGATCGCGCTTTACGAATTGATCGCGGATCTCAGCCGGAAACACGGGTGTGGCGTGCTACTGATCTCGCACGATCTGCACGTCGTCATGGCGGCGACCGACACGGTGGTGTGCCTGAACGGGCACGTCTGCTGCTCCGGTTCGCCGAGGGCGGTGGCCGAAAGCCCGGAATACCGCTCGCTGTTCGGCGCCCGGGCCGCCGAAGCGCTGGCGATCTATCACCATCACCACGACCACCGGCATCTGCCCGACGGCACCGTGGTTCATGCCGATGGCGACGACGATCATTCCGCCTGTACGCATCCGGAGCATCATCATGATCATGGATGAATTTCTCGTGCGTGCGCTGCTTGCAGGGATCGGCGTGGCCGTGATTGCGGGGCCGCTCGGGTGTTTCATCATCTGGCGGCGGATGGCGTACTTCGGCGACACCATGGCGCATTCGGCATTGCTCGGGGTGGCGCTGGCGGTGCTGATGGACGTCTCGATTACCGGATCCGTGTTTCTGGTCGCGGCGCTGGGCGCGCTGGCTTTGATCGCGCTGCAGCGGCGGGCGCCGCTGTCGTCGGACGCGCTGCTCGGTATTCTGTCCCATTCGACGCTGGCGCTCGGCATCGTCATCGTCGCCATGATGACGTGGCTGCGTATCGACCTGATGGCGTACCTGTTCGGCGACATTCTCGCCGTGTCATGGGCCGATATCTTCGTCATCTACGGTGGCGGCGCGGTTGTGCTGGGAATCCTGGCGGCGATCTGGCGGCCGCTGCTGGCCGGCACCGTCAGCGCCGAACTGGCGGCGGCGGAGGGGATGCACCCCGAACGCGCGCGTATCGCCTTCATGCTGCTGATGGCGGCGGTGATCGCGATCGCCATGAAGGTCGTCGGTATCCTGCTGATCACGTCGCTGCTGATCATTCCCGCCGCCGCGGCCAGGCGTTTTGCCTCCGGGCCGGAGATGATGGCGGGGCTGGCGGCGCTCGCCGGCGTGATCTCGGTGGCGGCGGGGCTTTCGGGCTCGCTCGCCTTCGACACGCCGTCCGGGCCCAGCATCGTCTGCGCCGCGGCGCTGATGTTCCTGTTGAGCCTGGTGCCGGCGCGGTTGCGCGGCATGCGGCGGGAGGGCCTAGGATGACGGATACGCCGGAACTGACCAGGAATCAGCAACTGGTGCTGACGTGCCTGGAAAAGGCGTCGGGGGCGATGACCGCTTACGACATCCTGGATCGGGTGCGGGCCAAGGGTATCCGCGCGCCGGTGCAGGTCTACCGCGCGCTCGAGCGGCTGATGGAACTTTCCTGCGTGCACCGCATCGAGAGCATGAACGCCTTCGTCGCCTGCGTGCATGACCACGCCGGCGAAGGTCGCGATCACGGCCATTCCGGCACCGTCGCGTTCGCCATCTGTGACGACTGCGGTCAGGTCGCCGAGATTCCGGTACCGAAAGCGGCCAAGACCTTCGGCGCGCTGGCCGGTGACAGCGGCTTCGTGACCGAACGCGCGGTGGTGGAGCTGCGCGGGCATTGCCAGGCCTGCACGCAGGATTAGCGATGTCACTATCCCATTTTTTGAGACGTTAAATCCCATTAATTGTTGATTTTTGAGTCCGTTTCGGTATGATTTATACTGACTCCGGTCCCGATAATCATGCCCAGAGGAAACGTCATGAGCACCCAAGCTGCTGCCAAAGCGCCCGCCGAGGGCCCCGAAAAGGAAATCGTTCAAGGACTCATCGCCAAGGCCCGCGCCGCCATGGCCCAGTTCGCCAACGCGGATCAGGCCCGCGTCGACGAGGCGGTGACGGCGCTGGCGTGGGCGATCTACGAGCCCGGCCGGGCCGAGGAACTGGCGGAGCTTGCGGTCGCGGACACCGGCCTCGGCAACGTCGAGAGCAAGATCATCAAGAACACCCGCAAGACCTTCGGCTGCCTGCGTGACCTGTCGCGGGTCAAGTCGGTCGGCATCATCGAGGAAATTCCCGAAAAGGGTCTTGTCAAATACGCCAAACCGGTCGGTGTCGTCGGTGCCGTGACGCCGTCGACCAATCCGGCCGCGACGCCCGTCAACAAGGCGATGTTCGCGATCAAGGGGCGGAACGCGGTGATTATCGCGCCGTCGCCGTCGGGACTGAACACGACGACCAAGACCGCCGACTACATGCGCGCCGAACTGGAGAAGATCGGTCTGCCCGCGGACCTGGTGCAGGTGCTGCCCGCCCCCGTGAACAAGCAACTCACCCAGGAACTGATGAACCAGTGCGACCTCGTGGTCGTGACGGGCTCGCAGAACAACGTCAAGCGCGCCTATTCGTCAGGCACGCCGGCCATCGGCGTCGGAGCCGGGAACGTGCCGGTCGTCATCGACGAGAGCGCCGATCTCGACGATGCGGCGGAAAAGATCACCATGTCGAAGATCTTCGACAACGCGACCTCGTGCTCGTCGGAGAACTCGGTCCTGATCCTCGACAGTGTCTATGACGAGGCGATCGAGGCCCTGAAGCGGGCCGGGGGCTATCTCTGCACGGCGCAGGAAAAGCAGAGCGTCGAGGAAAACCTCTGGGTCGACGGGCACCTCAACCGCCACGTCATCGCCAAGGACGCCGACGTGCTGGCGGATGTCTTCGGTTTCGGCGAGCAGGCCAAGGGCCACAAGTTCTTCATGGTCGAGGAGGGGGAAGCCGATGCCGACAGCCCGTTCATCGACGAAAAACTGTCTCTGGTGCTGACCGTCTACCGGGTCAAGGACATGGACGACGTGGTGCGCCAGTTGAATACGATCCTCGACGTTTGCGGCAAGGGGCACTCCGTCGGCATTCACACCAATGAACCCGCGAACGCCACCCGGCTGGCCGAGGAAATCGACGTGGTCCGCGTGCTGGTCAACCAGGCGCACACCTTCGGCAACGGCGGCGGCTACAACAACGGCCTTAACTTCACGCTGTCGATGGGCGGTGGCACCTGGGCCGGCAACTCCATCTCCGACAACCTGAATTACACCCACTTCATCAACATCACGCACCTGGTGAAGACGATCCCGGAAGACAAACCCTCGGAAGAAGAGCTGTTCGGGAGCTACTGGGAAAAGTTCGGGAGGTGACGCGAAGGCCTGCCTGAGTGTCATCCCCGCGCAGGCGGGGATCTTGTCGAGCATGGGTCCCCGCTTTCGCGGGGATGACGTGATTTAATAAGCGACGGCCAAGGGAAACATCCGAATGAATTTCGAGGAATACGCGGCCAAGCCGCTACTGGCGGCGAGCGGAATCAGGGTGCCCGAGAGCATCCTGGTCTATCACGCCGACGCGGCGGCGGAGGCGGCGGAGAGGCTCGGCGGCTGCGTCGTCAAGGCGCAGGTGCCGACCGGCAAGCGCGGCAAGGCGGGCGGCATCAAGCTCGCCGACACGCCGGACGAGGCGCGGGCACATGCCGAAGCGATCCTCGGCATGACCATCGGCGTCCACACCGTCGAGAAGGTCCTGATCGAGGAGAAATCCGATATCCGCCACGAATACTACGCAGCCGTGCTCAACGACCCCGTCTCCAAGGGCCCGATGGTCATGTTTTCCACCGAGGGCGGCATGGACATCGAGGAGATCGCCGCCGAGACACCGGAAAAGCTCAGGACGCTTGCGGTCGATATCCGCACGGGCCTGACGGTCAAGGATGCGCGGGCGCTGATCGACGGGCTCGACCTTGCCGGCGTCGAAGACTGTGTCGCGTCGACGCTGGCGAAGCTTTACGACGCCTACATGATCAACGACGCGGAACTGCTGGAGATCAACCCGTTGATCGTGACCGGTGACGGGACTGTCGTGGCGCTCGATTGCAAGTTCACGCTGGATGACAGCGCCATCAAGCGCCAGGAGGACCTGGCGAAGAAAGGTGCGCCGGAAAAGCTGACCGAACTGGAAGCGCGCGGCGAGAGCGCCGGGATCAAGTACATCGAACTCGACGGCGACGTCTGCGTGCTCGCCAACGGGGCCGGCCTCACCATGACCACCATGGACGTCGTCCGCCATCACGGCGGCGCGCCGGCGAACTTCTGCGAAATCGGCGGCGAGGCTTACACCAAGGCCAAATTCGCGCTCGAGATGGTGCTGGCCAAGCCCGGTATCAAAAGCCTGGTCGTCAACTTCTGCGGCGCGTTCGCGCGCTGCGACGTGATGATGGAAGGCCTGCTGGGCGCGTGGGAGGAACTGAAGCCCGACATTCCGGTGTTCTTCTCCATCGCCGGGACCGGCGACGAGGAGGCGATCCGCATGCTGAAGGAAAAGCTCGGCATGGATCCGCTGCCCGACATGAGCGCGGCGTGCAAGGCTGCCGTGGATGCCGCGAAAGGGGGTGCGTGATGATCATTCCCCGCAAGGATACGCGGATCCTGGTTCAGGGTATCACCGGCAAGCAGGGGACGTTCTGGACCGAACGCATGCAGGAATACGGCGCCACGGTCGTCGCCGGCGTGAACCCGAAGAAAGCCGGGACCGAACACTGCGGCGTGCCGGTGCATGCGTCCGCGGTCGAGGCGCAGAAGGAAACCGGCTTCGATGCGTCGCTGATGTTCATCCCGCCCCTGGGCGTGAAGGCGGCGGCACTGGACGCGATCGAGGCCGGGGCCAGGATGATCCTGTGCCTGACCGAGCACGTGCCGGTGCACGACGTCATGTACGTGATGGCGGCGGCCAGGGAAGCCGGTACCCGGGTCGTCGGTCCTAACACCGCGGGCGGCGTCACAGTCGGCGAGACCTTCATGGGCTTCATGCCGGCCTTCAACGAACGCATTTTCAAGAAGGGCACGGTCGGCGTGCTGTCGCGTTCCGGCTCTCTCGGGACGCTGATGTGCCAGAACATCGTCAGCGCCGGCTACGGTCAGACCGCCTTCGTCGGCATCGGCGGCGACCCGGTCATCGGCACCACGACGCGCGACGCGCTCGAGGCGCTGGACAGTTTTCCGGGCACCGAGGCCGTGGTCATGGTCGGCGAGATCGGTGGCGCCATGGAAGAGGACGCGGCCGAGTACGCCCGGACCATGTCGAAGCCGGTGTTTGCCTTCATCGCCGGCGGCGCCGCGCCGCCGGGCAAGAAGATGGGCCACGCCGGCGCCATCGTCATGGGCGACAAGGGGACCTATGCCTCCAAGAAGGCCGCGCTCGAAGGCGCGGGGGTCAACGTGCTGTCGACGCCCGTGCACGTCGGCGATGCGCTGAAGGAATCGCTGGGATAGCCCGGGAAAGCGGTCAATTTTCCGCGTAAACCTATAAAATTGCTGGTAAAATTTAGGTTCCGCGATGTGACCTGCGACACAGGCGGGCGGCGCCGCCGCGCCTACACTCCGATGCAGATGGTGTGTACGTGGCGATGGAGATATGCATGCTTGACCAGAATACGTCCGAAGAAGACGTCCAGCCGTTTTCATTCGATGCCGATTACGACCTCGCCCGCCGGGCCGAACTCGACCGGCCCCCTGAACTCCCGCTCACCGAAGCAATCCGCCACGCGACCCGGGAAACCGGGTCCGGCACGTCATGGCTCAAGGATTTCTGGCGCTGCCTGAGCGGTCCGGGCAAGCTCACGGCGAGCGAGTACTTCTATTACCGCCTGTATGCGGGCGGGCGCAGCGCCGCGGACACGCAGCGTTTCGTCGGCAAGGCGGCGCAGGCGAAGATGCACCGCGCGTGCTGCGATCCGAAGTGGTTCGCGGCCGCCCTCGACAAGCTGCATTTCCTGACCGTCATGCACGGGGCGGGGGTGCCGGTGGCGGAGACGATTGCCGTCTATAACCCGTCCGGCTGGCGCGAGCATCCGAAGCTGATCACCCGCACGGAAGCCCTGGAAACCCTGCTGGAACTGCCGGATACGTACCCCGTGTTCGCCAAGCCCATCGACGGTATGTACAGCGTCGGCGCGCTTTCGATCACCGACGGCGGCGATGGCTGGGCGCACGTCAAGGGCGTTGGCCAGGTGCCGATCGGCGAGATCGCCGGATACATGAACCGGATGAGTTCGGAAGGCTACCTGCTGCAGCGGACCCTCAACCCGCATCCCGACCTGCATGCCGCCATAGGCGGCACACTGGGGACGGTGCGGTTCCTGGTACTGACCGGCGATGACGGCCCGGTCGTCGAAAGTGCGGTCGTGAAGATCCCGCAGGCGTCGAACATCGCCGACAACTACTGGCGTGCCGGCAACATGCTGGGTGCGCTGGATATTGAGACCGGCCGTATCACCCGGGTCACCACGGGCACCGGGCCGGAACTTCGCGAACTCACGCACCATCCGATGACGGAGGCCGAACTGGTTGGGTTGCAGATGCCGGAATGGCATGCGGCGAAGACAATGTGCCGGCGCGCCGCGATGGCGCTGCCGGGGCTCAGGACGCAGTCATGGGATATCGCGCTGACGAACCGGGGCCCCGTGGCGATCGAGGTCAACTGGGGCGGGGATCTGAACCTGCATCAACTGGCGCATGACCGCGGCATTCTCTCGACCGGCATGATCCGGCACCTTCGGCGCAACGGGTATTCGGGAAAATTGCCGGAAGACTGATCTATTCGTCGGTATGTCCGGCCGGGCCGAACTGCAGAATCGGCGCGGCGTCGATGTCGGATGCATCGAGCATGCTGGCGACCCGCTGCAGGGACGCCACCAGCATGGTTTTTTCCCACGTATCGAGCGGCTCGAACTGCTCGGCAAAGCGCTGGTGCAATGCCTCGGGCGCCTGTTCCAGCATGTCGTGACCGGCATCGGTCAGTTTAACGTAGACCTTGCGCTTGTCGCTGGTGCCGCGGGTGCGGGTGACGAGGCCCATTTCCTCCAGGCGCGCGACAAGGGTCGTCACGGAAGCCTGTGCCATGTGGACGTGACCGGTGATCTCGCCGACGGTGAGTTCGGGTTCCTCTTCGAGCGCCTGCAGCACCAGAAGCTGCGATGTCTTGAGTCCGGTGGCGATACGCAGCGCCTTGCCGTGCAGTTCCGTGGCCCGGAGAATCCGGCGAATCGAGATCAGCGCCTCGTTGAGTTTATCCATGTCCGTTGCCCCCGGATCGGTGTCGTCCCGACCGGACAACGATACATAACCCAAATGTGACATACTACCTTCCATGATTTTGGGAGATAGGCTAATTTACATAGATAATCAATGGAATTTAAATGTCGTCTTTGTTCGGGATTCTGTTAGATTGTTGCGGAATCGCGAGTTTTTTAAATTAATCCATGAAATTATGGTCGCCCGGTTGACGTCGGCGGAGCCATTGGCTATGTCATGCGCAACAAAATTATATCAGTGTTCGATATATATAGAGAGGAACAGCAAGACCAATGACGATTTCCGGACGACTCGACCGTGAAGACCGCGACCTGATCCTGAGGCGCCCGACCCCCGACGACGGGGTCGCCGTGAACGATCTGGTGGAGCAGTGCAAGCCGCTGGACGAGAATTCGGTTTACTGCAATCTGCTGCAGTGTTCGCACTTTTCGGAAACCAGCTCGCTGGCCGAACTCGAAGGCGACGTGGCGGGGTTCGTATCCGGCTACGTGGTGCCGGAGCAGATGGACAGCCTGTTCGTATGGCAGGTCGCCGTGGCGCCCGAGGCGCGCGGTCTCAAGCTTGCCAAGCGCATGATCATCGATATCCTCCGCCGCCCGGCGGCGAAGGAAATCCGCCACATCAAGACGACGATTACGCCGGACAACAAGGCGTCGCACGGCGTCTTCAAGTCGGTGGCCAAGGAACTCGGCGCCGAGATCGAACGCGACGTCCTGTTCGACACCGAACAGCACTTCGACGGTCAGCAGAAGACCGAGGTGCTGTGGAACATCGGACCGTTCAAGCGGGCCGACCTGATGCCGGCCCTGATGAGCGCGGCCTGATCGTCACGTAACACCCGATCAACGAATTTGCATTGTATAGGCGCGGCGGCGAGGCCGCCGGCGCCGCTAAAGGCAACCAACATTCACAGACGAAAAGAAGCGAGGTCTTCAATTATGTCTATTTTCGAACGACGCGAGTCACAGGTTCAGAGCTATGCCCGGAGCTTTCCGGTCACGTTCGACAAGGCCCAGGGTGCGATCCTGACCGATGAGGACGGCAACGAATACGTCGATTTCCTGGCCGGCGCCGGCAGCCTGAACTACGGCCACAACGACCCGGACATGCGTGACGCGCTCGTCGAGTACATCGGCTCCGGCGGCATCACGCACGGGCTCGACATGCATACCCGCGCCAAGGAGAAGTTCCTGACGGCGTTCGAGGAAATCATCCTCAAACCGCGCGACATGGATTATGTGCTTCAGTTCACCGGTCCGACCGGCGCCAACGCCGTCGAGGCGGCGCTGAAACTGGCGCGCAAGATCACCGGGCGCAGCAACGTGATCTCGTTCACCAACGGTTTCCATGGCGTGACCATGGGCGCGCTCGCCGCGACCGGCAACGAACACCATCGCGGCGCCGCCGGCGTCGACATGCCCGGCACCACGCCGATGCCGTACGACCGCTATCTCGGCGAGGACGTGGACAGCACCGAATACCTCGACAAGGTACTCGGCGACCCGTCCAGCGGCGTCGATCATCCGGCCGCCGTCATCGTCGAATGCGTGCAGGGCGAGGGCGGCCTTTCCGCGGCCCGCATGGAATGGCTGCAGAACCTGGAAAAGGTCTGCAGGAAATACAACGTGTTGCTGATCGTCGACGACATCCAGGCCGGCTGCGGTCGTACCGGGACGTTCTTCAGCTTCGAGCCCGCCGGCATCAAGCCGGATATCGTGACGCTCTCGAAGTCGCTTTCCGGTTACGGATTGCCGTTCGCGGTCACGCTCATCGAGCGCGATCTCGACGCCTGGGAGCCGGGCGAGCACAACGGCACGTTCCGTGGCAACAACCATGCCTTCGTGACTGCCACCGCGGCGCTCGAGAAGTTCTGGAAGGACGATGCCTTTGCCAAGTCCGTCCGCGACAAGGGCGAACTGCTCGCGAACGGGTTCAAGGCGATCCAGGCCAACCATGGCGACCATGTCGTCGAGCTGCGCGGGCGTGGCATGATGCAGGGCATCGTCGTTTCGTCCGGCGATCTCGCCGGCCGCATCGTCGAGGAATCCTTCAAGCGAGGTCTCGTGATCGAGACGTCGGGCGCGCACGACGAAGTCGTCAAATGCCTGGCATCGCTGACCATCACCGAGGACGAACTGAAACGCGGCCTCGATATTCTCAATGACGCGTTCGCCGCGGCTACCGCCGAGGCACCGTCCGTCGCCGCCGAATAACCGGCCGACAAAAACGACATTTCCCCTCGGAGGTAAGTCAAAATGATCGTTCGCACACTCAAAGAATGCGAAGACACCCCGCGCACCGTGAAGACGGACACCTGGCAGAGCGTCAGGTTGTCCCTGGCCGATGACAAGATGGGGTTCTCGTTCCACATCACGACCATCTATGCCGGGACGGAAACGCCGATCTGGTACAAAAACCATCTGGAGACGGTGTACTGCATGTCCGGTAACGGCGAGGTCGAAACCGTCGACGACGGCAAGGTCTACAAGATCGAGCCGGGCACGGTTTACATCCTCGACAAGAACGACAAGCACCTCCTGCGCGGCGGCACCGAAGACATGCACCTCGCGTGCGTGTTCAATCCGCCGCTTAACGGCCGCGAGGTTCATGACGAGGACGGCGCCTACAAACTCAACGAAGAAGCGCTCACCGACGCCTGACGGCATACGGCGAGGAGGAAAAATCCATGACTGGTCAGAAAGCCACTCAGCCCCAGGCTACCGAAGAACAGACACCGCAGAAGACGCACACCGTCCACAAGATCGGCGGCACCTCGATGTCGGACGTCGACACGGTGCTTAACAACATCCTGATCGGCAACCGCACTGGCGACGATCTCTACGACCGGATTTTCGTGGTCTCCGCCTATGGCGGCATAACCGACATGCTGCTGGAGAACAAGAAGACCGGCGAGCCCGGCGTCTATGCACTCTACGCCGGCTCCGAAAACGACTGGGCGTGGGGCGATGCGCTGACGCGTGTGCTCGATCACATGTTGCAGATCAACGCCGACGCCTTCGCCGACGAGGCCGACCGCAAGCTTGCCGACCGCTTCGTGCAGGAACGGGTCGAGGGCGTGCGCAACTGCCTGATCGACCTGCAGCGCATCTGCGGCTACGGGCATTTCAAGCTCGAAGAGCACCTGATGACCGTGCGCGAGATGATCAGCGGTATCGGCGAGGCGCACAGCGCGCACAACACGATGCTGCTCTTGCGCCGCCGTGGCGTCGAAGCCGAATTCGTCGATCTTTCGGGCTGGCGCGAAAGCGAAAGCATGAGCCTCGAGGACCGTATCCGAGAGGGGTTCGCGGACATCGACGTGACCAAGGTGCTGCCGATCGTGACCGGCTACACCCAGGCCGGCGACGGCCTGATGGGCATCTTCGGTCGCGGTTATTCGGAAGTGACGTTCTCCGCCGTCGCCTGCGTGACGGGCGCGCGCGAGGCCGTCATCCACAAGGAATTCCATCTGTCGAGCGCTGACCCGAAGATCGTCGGCATCGACAAGGTTCAACCCATCGGGCGTACCAACTACGACGTCGCCGACCAGCTTTCCAACATGGGCATGGAGGCGATCCACCCACGCGCCGCCAAGGGCCTGCGCCGGCAGGGCATTCCGCTGCGCATCGTCAACACGTTCGAGCCGGATCATCCGGGCACCGTAATCGACGAGGACTGGACGCCGGAGAACCCGCGGATCGAGATCGTTACTGGTCTCGAGAACGCCATCGAGGTCGAGGTCTTCGATCAGGACATGGTGGGCATTCCGGGCGCCAGCGAGGACGCGGTCGCCGCGTTCCGCCGTTTCAAGCTGCCGCTGGTGAGCTGGAGCCTCAACGCCAACACCATGACGTTCTACGTGGAGGCGCCGCTGAAACAGGTGCGCCGCGTGATCGAGGTGATCCAGAAGCGCCAGCCGGAAGCGGAGATCCAGACCCGCAAGGTCGATATCGTCTCCGCCATCGGTGCCAACATGCGCGACAAGGATATCCTGAGGGAAGCTGTCGCCGCCGTCGGCGAGAGCGAACTCGACCTGCTGGCGACGCACGCCTCGGGTCGCGGTGTCGACATCCAGTTCATTTTCTCCGACGAAAGCTACGGCGACGCGGTCAAGGTGCTGCACAAGGCGCTGATCGAGAACCGGGCTGCCAACGGCGAGCCGGTGCTGCCGCCGGCTGTCGATGCGCAGACCGCCGCGGTCGGACAAGGCAAATTCGCCGCTTAGATCTCACGGGTCCCCTGGGACATTGACGGACGGGCGGGGCGTGCCAACATAAGCCTCACCACCATCCAGTTATTTCCCGGGGGATTTCATGAGCAGCGCTTTATTCACGCCCTTCAACCTGCGCGGTCTGGAGATGCCGAACCGCATCGTCGTCGCGCCGATGTGCCAGTATTCGGCGACGGACGGTACGGTCAACGACTGGCATCTGATGCACCTGGGCCAGTTCGCGGTCGGCGGCAACGGGCTGCTGTTCGTCGAGGCAACGGGCACCGAGCCCGAGGGCCGGATCACGCCGGGTTGCGTCGGTCTCTGGTCCGACGAGAACGAGGCGGCGCTGAAGCGCGTTCTCGATTTTTGCAACGCCTACGGCAATACCCCGGTCGGTATCCAGTTGGCCCACGCCGGGCGCAAGGCCAGCGCAGATGTTCCCTGGAAAGGGGGCAAACCGCTTTCCTCCGACAACGGTGCCTGGCAGACCGTCGGCCCGTCGGCTGAACCCTATGCCGACGGCTGGCACACCCCCGACGCCATGACCGACGAAACCCTCGACCGCGTGAGGACGAGCTTCGTCGAGGCCGCCAGGCGTTCCGTCCGGCTCGGCTTCAAGGCCATCGAAATCCACAACGCGCACGGCTATCTGATGCATCAGTTCCTGTCGCCGGTCTCCAACCGGCGCAACGATGCCTACGGCGGGTCGCTGGAAGGGCGTATGAAGTATCCGCTGGAGGTTTTCGACGCCGTCCGCGCCGTGGTTCCGGATGATATTCCGGTCGGCGTCCGCATTTCCGCCACCGACTGGGTCGAGGGCGGCTGGGACATCGAAGGCAGTGTCGCCTACACGCATGAACTGAAAAAGCGCGGTTGCGATTTCATCGATGTTTCCTCTGGCGGCAATTCGCCGGACCAGAAAATTCCCGTCGGCCCCGGTTACCAGACTCCGTTCGCCGAACGCATCCGCCGCGATACCGGCA
Organism: Rhodospirillales bacterium; assembly: GCA_051117645.1. Classification (GTDB taxonomy): domain Bacteria; phylum Pseudomonadota; class Alphaproteobacteria; order Rhodospirillales; family Casp-alpha2; genus UBA4479. Next base: position 92,640 of record JBNPEI010000007.1, on the reverse strand, counting down.
TTGCCACCATGGCCGTCGGCAAGATCACCGATGCGATCCAGGCCGAGCATATCGTCCGGAGCGGTCAGGCGGATATGGTCGCGCTGGCGCGCGGCATGCTCTACGATCCCAGGTGGGCGTGGCACGCGGCGCAGACGCTGGGCGGCAAGGCGGCCTTTCCGCCGCAGTACCAGCGTTGTCATCCGGCGTTGGCCGGGGAACCGGTGCCGGGCAATCCGCCGCCGCCCGAAAAGGCGAAACAAGCGGCAGGTGTATCATGAGCAGACTCGGCCCCGTTCCCCTCGACACCATGAGCGACGCGCAGAAGCGCGTCTTCGACGGCATTACCGGCGGCCCGCGCTCCAAGGGCGACCCGGCGGAGTTCCTGAACGAGGAAGGCGCGCTCAGGGGGCCCTTCAACGCCATGTTGTACTCGCCGGAAATGGGCGATCTGTTGCAGCAACTGGGCGGCAAGCTGCGCTACGAGACGATCATCCCGGCACCCCTGCGCGAGCTGGCGATCATCACCGTCGGCTGCCACTTCAAGGCCGAGTACGAGTGGTGGGCGCACGTCAAGGTCGGCAAGACGGCCGGCCTTTCCGACGCCACCATCGAGAGCGTCAGGAACGGCGAGGTGCCGAATGATCCGGCGGAAGCGACGGTTTATCGGTTCGTTTCGGATATCCAGACCAAGACGCGGGTCGACGACGCGCTTTATGCCGAAGTGCGCGAGTTGCTGGGCGAGCAGGGGGTGACGGAGCTCGTCTTCCTGGCCGGCTACTATGCCACCATCTCGCACATCCTGAACGCGTTCGAGGTGGGTTTGCCGAGCGGTGTCGATCCGGCTTTCGAGTAATCCTTCGAGACGGCACTGCGTGCCTCCTCAGGATGAGGATAAAAAAACCTGCACCTCATGCTGAGGAGTGAGCATCGCGAGCGTCTCGAAGCATGGGTCCCAAATCAAGTTTGGGACGACGGATAATTTCTAAACGTCGTAACCCGGGTTTTCCCGGTCGAGCTTGCGTAAAAGCGCCGGCCATTCGTTGACGCCGATCGGGCGGTAGCCGTCCTTGGAATTCGCCTTGCGGTTCCGCTCGATGGTGACCTGCTGCATTTCCTCCGATATCTCGACGGGCGCGGCGCCGGCTTGCTGGAACGCGAGCTGGAAGCGGCAGGCGCGTTCGGCCCGGTACATCCACATGAAGGCTTCGGCGACCGTGTCGCCGACGGTCAGCAGCCCGTGGTTCCGGAGGATCAGCACCTTGTTGTCGTCGAGGTCGCGGGCCAGTCGCTCGCGCTCGGACATATCGAAGGCAATCCCTTCGTAATCGTGATAGCCGGTGTGGGCGATGATCGCCAGCGCCTGCTGGGTCAGCGGCAGCAGGCCGTCCTTCTGCGTTGCCACGCCGACACCCGCCTGGGTATGGGTGTGGATGACGCACGCCACCTCCGGGCGCGCCATGTGGACGGCCGAATGAATGACGAAACCGGCCGGGTTGATGCCTTTTTCCGACGGCGACAGCTCAGTGCCGTCCTCGTCGACCTTGACCAGCGACGACGCGGTCATTTCCTCGAACATCAGGCCGAACGGGTTGATCAGGAACTGGTTCTCGGCGTCCGGCACGCGTGCCGACAGGTGGGTCGCCAGCAGGTCCGACCAGCCGTGGAGGTGGACGAGCCGGAAACAGGCCGCCAGATCGACCCGTGTCCGCCATTCCGCCTCGCTGATTTTTCGCTTGAACTCGGTGACGTTGCTCATAAATGGCTCCCTAAGCGTATTTATTTTGATGCGCATGCTATCGGCGGCTATGTTGGCTGTCACTGTCTATTCAATATGGCCGGTCCGGCCACGGAGTTAAGCATTGCCACTTGAAGAGTTCTCGCGACCGCACGACGTGCTTGTCCTCGGTGCCGGAAACGCCGCCATGTCCGCGGCGCTGACGGCCCGGGCTCGGGGCGCCAGCGTGCTGATGATCGAGAGCGCCGATAAAGACCTCCGCGGCGGCAACAGCCGTCACGTCCGCAACATCCGTTATACCCACAACGCGGCGACCGACTACGTCACCGGCCGCTACGACGCCGACGAATATTTCAAGGACCTGATGCGGGTCACCGACGGTAATACCAACGAAGACCTGATGCGCTTCATGATCGAGGCATCGGAGGATTGCGTCGACTGGATGCTGGCGCAGGGCATCAAGTTCCAGCCGCCGCTGTCGGGAACGCTGGGCCTCGCCCGCACCAATGCGTTCTTCCTGGGCGGCGGCAAGGCGATGATGAACAGTTATTTCAAGGCCGCCGAAAAGGCCGGGATCGATATCGTCTACGAAGCCGAGGTCGAGAGCGTCGAACTGGACGGCGGCAAGTTCACCGCCGCCATGGTCCGCCACGGCGGCGATCTGCACCGGGTCGAGGCACGCACCGTCGTGCTGGCTTCCGGCGGCTTCGAGGCCAATATCGAGTGGCTCAAGGAAGGGTGGGGCGACATCGCCGAGAACTTCCTGGTGCGCGGCTCGCCCATGAACACCGGCAAGGTGCTGCGCTCGATGCTCGACGGTGGCGCCAAGCCCATCGGCGCACCGGACCAGTGCCACGCCGTCGCCATCGATGGCCGCGCGCCCAAGTTCGACGGCGGCATCTCGACCCGCATCGACTGCGTGATCTTTTCCGTCGTCGTGAACAAGAACGGCGAACGCTTCTATGACGAGGGCGAGGATATCTGGCCCAAGCGCTACGCGATCTGGGGCCGCCTCGTTGCCAAGCAACCCGATCAGGTCGCCTACGCCGTGATCGACAGCAAGTCCATGGGGCTTTTCATGCCGACGGTCTACGAACCGTTCCAGTCCGACACGCTGGCGGGTCTGGCCGAGCAACTGGGCGTCGACGCGGCGGCCATGGAAAAGACCATCGCCGACTTCAACGCCGCCGTGCAGCCGGGCGACTTCAACGCGACCGAGCCCGACGGTTGCCATACCGAAGGGCTGGAACCGAAAAAATCCAACTGGGCGCGGCGGATCGACACGCCGCCCTATTACGGCTATCCGGTCCGCATGGGGATTACGTTCACGTACCTGGGGCTCGAAGTGAACAAGCAGGCACAAGTCTTCATGAACGACGGCAAGCCCGCCGAGAACATCTGGGCGGCGGGCGAGATCATGGCCGGCAACATCCTCGGCCAGGGCTATGCCGGTGGTACGGGAATGGCGATCGGCAACGTGTTCGGCCGCATCGCCGGAGAGGAGGCGGCGCGCCATGCCCGAAACTGAGACCCTGTCCGAAGCCAAGCGCGTCATGCAGATCTGCAACGCCTGCAGATACTGCGAGGGGTATTGCGCGGTCTTCCCGGCGATGAACAAGCGGCTCACGTTCTCGGACGGCGACGTGACGTACCTCGCCAACCTGTGCCACGGCTGCCAGGGCTGCTATTACGCGTGCCAGTACGCGCCGCCGCACGAGTTCGCGGTCAACGTGCCGAAGACGTTCGCCGAACTGCGCGCCGAAACCTACCGCGACTATGCCTGGCCCGGCATGTTCAAGGTCCTGTTCGAGGGCAACGGCAAGTGGATCGCGCTGATCACGCTGGTGCTTACCATCGCGGTGACGGTGGGTGTGTTCGTCCTACAGGGGGCGGACGTCGTCACCGGTGTGCACACGGGCACCGGGGCGTTCTACAAGGTCATTCCGCATGACGTGATCGTTTATCTCGCGTCCGCGCCGTTCCTGTTCGCGGGCCTCGCCTTTATCGTCGGCTTGATCACGTTCTGGCGCGATATCGGCGGCAAACCGGGGGAGCTTTTAAACCCCTCTGCACTGCTGCAGGCGTTCAAGGACGCCGGGCAGGCGAAGTACATGTCGGGGGGCGGGCACGGGTGTAACTATCCCAACGACAATTTCTCCATGGGGCGCCGCCACGCGCACCAGATGACCATGTGGGGTTTCATGTTGTGTTTCGCCGCGACCTGCGTGGCGACCGTCTATCACTACGTGTTCGGCTGGGAAGCGCCCTATGGGTATTTCTCGCTGCCGGTGATCCTCGGCACGGTGGGTGGCATCGGCATCGTCATCGGCCCGATCGGGTTGCTGATGATGAAGAAGACCGCCGACACCGCCCCCCGGGACACCAAGCGGACGGGTATGGACGTCGCCTTCCTGTGGCTTTTGATGCTGACCGGGATCACGGGGCTGGCGCTACTGGCGCTCCGGGAAACCGCGGCGATGGGCACGCTCTTGGCCGTGCACCTGGGTATCGTGCTGGCGATGTTCGCGACGTTTCCCTACGGCAAGATGGCGCACGCCGTCTATCGTCTGGGCGCGCTCATCAAGTTCGCGCACGAACGGCGGGAGTAGGGACTTTACGCCGCCGGGGCATTGCGGGTTAATCTGGTGTTATGGCTGCCAATGACCCGCTCCTTCAGCCCTACAAGCTGAAACACCTGACACTCCGCAACCGCATCATGTCGACGGCGCACGAGCCGGCGTACTCGGTCGACGGCATGCCGAAGGCGCGTTACCGCCTTTATCATGCCGAGAAGGCCAAAGGCGGCATCGCGCTGACCATGACCGCGGGCTCCGCCGTCGTTTCCGCGGACAGCCCGCCCGCGTTCGGCAACTTGCACGCCTACAAGGACGAAATCGTACCGTGGCTTACGGAACTGTCCGATGCCTGCCACGAGCACGGCGCCGCGGTCATGATGCAGATCACGCATCTCGGACGGCGCACGAACTGGAACCATTCCGACTGGTTGCCGGTCCTGGCGCCGAGCCCGGTCCGCGAACCGGCGCACCGGGCCTTTCCGAAGGTTATCGAGGACTGGGAGATCGCACGCATCATCACGGAGTTCGCCGACGCCGCCGAGCGCATGAAGACGGGCGGCCTCGACGGCATCGAACTAGAAGCCTACGGCCACCTGATGGATCAGTTCTGGTCGCCCGCCACCAACCGGCGCGACGACGAATGGGGTGGCAGTCTCGACAACCGCCTTCGCTTTTCGATGCAAGTCATCGACGCCGTCCGCGACCGTGTCGGGCCGGACTTCATCGTCGGCATCCGCATGGTCGCCGACGAGGACTGGGACGCCGGGATATCGAAGCAGGAGGGGATCGAGATCGCCGAGCGCATCGTCGCCACCGGCAAGATCGACTTTCTTAACCTGATCCGCGGCCACATCGACAGCGACGCGGCGCTTTCCAAGGTCATTCCCGTCGGCGGCATGGTCTCGGCGCCGCATCTGGATTTCTGCGGCGAGGTGCGCGATGCGACGAAATTCCCGGTCTTCCACGCGGCGCGGATTTCCGACGTGGCGACGGCACGGCATGCGATCGCCGAGGGCAAGCTCGACATGGTCGGCATGACCCGCGCCCACATCGCCGATCCGCACATCGCGGCCAAGGTCGCGGCGGGGAACGAGGACGACATCCGCCCCTGCGTCGGCGCGACCTACTGCCTCGACCGGATTTACGAGGGCAATGAAGCGCTTTGCATCCACAACCCGGCGACCGGGCGCGAGGCGTCGATCCCGCATATCGTCCCGGCCTCGGATGGCGGCAGGAAATCATGCGTCGTCGTCGGTGCCGGACCGGCGGGTCTGGAAGCGGCGCGGGTCCTGGCCGCGCGCGGTCACGGCGTCACCGTGCTGGAAGCGGCCGATCAGCCGGGCGGACAGGTGCAGCTGGCGGCGCGCGTCAAACGCCGTTCGGAACTGATCGGCATCGTCGACTGGCGCATGGCGCAGTGCGAGAAGGCGGGCGTCCAGTTCCGCTTCAACACCTTCGCCGATGCGTCCGATGTGACGGCGCTGGCACCCGACGTGGTGATCGTCGCCACGGGCGGACTGCCGAACACGGAAATCGTGCCGGGCGCCGAACACGCGGTGTCGACCTGGGATATCCTCGCGGGCGACGTCAAACCGGCGGAGCGCGTGCTGCTCTATGACGACAACGCGGCGCATCCGGGCCTCGCGGCGGCGGAGATGATCGCGCTCGCCGGGTCGGAACTGGAGATCGTCACGCCGGAGCGGTATTTCGCCGTCGAGATCGGCGGCCTTAATCACGTCAAGTACGCCGAATGTTTCGACGCGCACGGGGTCCGCATTACCATCAACAAGCGTCTCGCTGCGATAGAGAAAGACGGCAACACCCTGACCGCGGTCATCGGTTCGGATTACTCCGACAGGCTGGAACGCCGGGCCGTTGACCAGGTGGTGATCGAGCACGGCACACTGCCGATGGAAGACCTCTATTACGAACTAAAGCCCCTGAGCCGGAACCGGGGCGCGGTCGATACCGGTGCCTTCATCGGTGGCCGCGAACAGGCGATTTCGGTCAACGAGGACGGCACGTTCCAGTTGTTCCGCATCGGCGACGCGGTCGCCAGCCGCAACATACACGCCGCGATCTACGATGCGCTCAGGCTGTGTATGACTGTGTAGGAGGAAGAGGTGCAAAGCATGCACACACTCATCAGCGTTCTCGACATCATGGGCGTCATCGTGTTCGCCACCTCGGGCGCGCTGGTCGCCAGCCGCAAGGAAATGGACCTGATCGGCTTCGGCCTGATGGCGAGCCTGACCGGTGTCGGCGGCGGTACGCTCAGGGACGTTTTGCTGGACCGGCCGGTGTTCTGGATCGCCGATCCGACGGCGATCTGGGCCTGCCTCGGGATTGCGCTGATCGTTTATTTTACCGCGCACCGGGTGCAACGACGCTATAGATTGCTGTTGTGGGCGGATGCGGTCGGTATCGCGCTCTATGGCGTGATGGGCGCCGAACTCGCCCGCCAGAGCGGGACCGGGCCGCTGGTCGCCATCGTCATGGGCTTGATGACGGCGACGTTCGGCGGGCTCCTGCGCGACGTGATCTGCGGCGAGACGCCGCTGATCCTCAAGAAAGAGGTCTACGCGACCTGTGCCGCGCTGGCGGCGGCGACGCACGTCGTACTGACCCTTTCGGGCGTGCCGGTCGAGGTTTCGGCCTGCGCCGGTTTCGCCGCCGGGTTCACCCTGCGTGCCTTCGGCGTCGCGAAGGGGATGTCGCTACCGAGTTACAAGGCACGGCCGGGCCGGGAGTATTAGGGGCGATTGCCTCCTCATCTGTCTTCTCCCCCACTTTGTGGGGGAGAAGGACTCTTGCGGAAATACCGCAGCAACTCCTCTCTCCCTTTAGGGGGGAGAGGCAGGGTGAGGGGGTGAGCGTGTACGCTAGATCACCTCGTCGCCGCGGTCGCTGCTCTCGCCGTAGCGGTGTAGCGCCGGTTCCTTGGAGCCCTCGTAGAGCTTGCCGACGCCTTCGCGGATTTTCGCGTTCTCGCGTTCGAAGAGCGAATTGCCCTCCAAATCGCTATCGGCGATGAACGGGCCGAAGTTCTCGACCTCGACCATCCACATCGCCTGCGCAACGCCCAGTTCGTCGTACCAGTGTACGTCGCGTATACCCTTGATGCCGCGCCCGAGCAGCGCACCGGTGCCGTAACCGACGGTGGTCAGGTAGATCGCGCCGTTGGGCACGAAATACTTTTTATAATCCGCCGACGACATACCGCCTTTGCCGATGATGATCTTGGCCTTGGAGATCCGGAACCAGTCCTCGAGCCACTTCGAGAACCGGAACGACGCGGTGCCTGTCATGGCGCCCACATTGAATGAACCATCGGCGTTGCGTGTCGCGGCCGGCGAACAGTGGAAGTTGGCGTTGGAGATCTCGTGCAGGTGAGCCGGCAGTTGTTCGCCGTCGGCAATCACCTTTTTATAGATGCCCTCGCGCGCGGTGTAGACAACGCCGTTCAGGTAGACGACGGTGCCGATCTCGATGTCCTTCAGGTCCTCGGTCTTGACCGGAACGTTCAGACTGACTGTCTTAAGTTTTCCTCTTCCGGTTCCCATCCGACCGTCTCCCGTCTCATGTAAGGGGTGAACCAATTCGGGTCGGTGCGATACTCGACCCGGCCGTCGCCGTGGATGCGCGCCACCGCGCGCCGGGACGACAGGCAAAACGCGTGTACGCTCATCGGCATGCCGCCGGTGTGCGTGTAGCCGCATTCAATGTGGCAGTCGATGACCATCGACGAACCGACGAAACCCATGGCGCCCATGCCGATGGAATTGCCGAGTTCCATCAGTTCCAGTTCAAGCTCGGCCGTCCTCGGGTCGGGGTTGCGGTCGCCGACCGTGCGCAGGCATGCCGCCTGCTTGCCGAGCACCGAACAGATGTCCTTGGAGCCGCCGAGGCCGACGCCGATGATGGCCGGCTGGCAGGCGAGGCCGCGCTTGCCGAATGCCATCAGGGTGTCGAGGTAGAAACGCTTGATGCCCTCGATCCCGTCGCCCGGGAACAGCATCCGGTAGTCGGTACCGAACAGGCCGCCCTTGTGCACGGTGGTCAGGTCGATCCAGTCGTCGCCGGGCTCGAACGAATACTCGATCTCGGGCGCATTGAGGCCGACGTTGTTGTTGTGGTCCGTACGCCAGAGCGGATGCACCCGGTTGGGCCTGAGCGGCACGCCGGTGGTGGCCTCTGCTGTGGCGCCGCGAAGCGCTTCCTCGAGCGCCACCGGTCCGCCATCGAGTGCCGCCTCGTTGCCCATCTTGACGTACCAGCGCGGCACGCCGGTATCGGCGCACATGGCGCGGCGGTCTTCCTTGGCGGCCTCGTAGTTCTCCAGCATGGCGTGCAGGACGAACGACGACAGGTCGCCTTCCTCCGACTCGGCGGCCTTCTTCAATCCCGTCAGGTAGTCGTCCGGGATCTCGATGGCCGCCTTGTCCATCAGTGTCAGCGCCGTCTCCTTGACGACGGACATGGGTATCATATGAGCTTCCTCCGTATGGATTGCGGCGCGCACAGGCACCGCTGACACCAAAGTACCAGACCGCCCCGCCGCGGTCCAATCGCCTGACCCTCTCGTTTGTCTCGAAATCCGTTATGCTGACGTCGGTTGAGGGATATTTCGCGTCGAAGCGCGGTTTGCCGTTCATTGGCGGCGGGCGTATGGTCGCGCGAAATTCGGGTGAGGTGCATATGTTCCTGAGCGTCTTCGATCTGTTCAAAGTCGGCATCGGACCGTCGAGTTCGCATACGGTCGGGCCGATGGTCGCCATGGGCCGGTTTCTGGGCGATCTCGCGACGTCCGGAGTGACGGGCGAGGTGGCGCGTGTCGTCGTCACGCTCTATGGCTCGTTGGCCTATACCGGCAAGGGGCACGGTACCGACCGGGCGACGGTGCTGGGGCTGCTCGGCGAAAAACCGGACCTGATCGACCCCGCCGACGTCAATCAACTGGTCGACAATGTTATCGCCACGAAGGAATTGACCAAGGGGCCGCTCAAGGGTCTGGCGTTCGATTTCAATCGCGACATCATCTTCGATTTCGATGCACCGCTGGAGGAGCACACCAACGGCATGCTGGCGGCGGCTTATGACGCTGCCGGCAATCCGCTCGCCAGCGATACGTACTTCTCCGTCGGTGGCGGCTTCGTGGTGACGAAAGCCGAGTTCGCGGATTTCGCGGCCACCGGCATCGAGTATCCGGACGTGCCGTACCCGTTCGCCGACGCGGCGGAAATGCTGCGCATGGGCAAGGCCGCCAACCTGACCATCGCCGAAATGAAACGCGCCAACGAGAACGTGCTCCGGACCGAGCATGACGTGCGGATGGGACTGGATCGCATCTGGTCGGTGATGAAGGACTGCATCGACCGCGGCATCGCGACTGACGGTAAGCTGCCGGGCGGTTTGAACGTCAAGCGCCGCGCGCGGCAGATTTCGGATGCCCTGGAGGCGGACACGACACGGAATTTCAAGTACGCGCACGCGGTGATGGACTGGATCAGCCTCTACGCCATCGCCGTCAACGAGGAAAACGCCGCCGGCGGACGCATTGTGACCGCGCCGACCAACGGCGCGGCCGGGGTGATTCCGGCGACGATCCGCTATTACCTGGAGTTCTGTCCGGACGCGTCGGAAGACATGGTCGACGAGTTCCTGCTGACCGCGGCGGCGATCGGCGGGATCATCAAGACAAAGGCCTCGATCTCCGGTGCCGAGGTCGGCTGCCAGGGCGAGGTCGGCTCGGCGGCGGCGATGGCAGCGGCGGGGCTTTGCGCCGTGCTGGGCGGCACCAACGCGCAGATCGAGAACGCCGCCGAAATCGCCATCGAGCATCATCTTGGAATGACCTGCGACCCGGTTGGGGGGCTGGTTCAGGTGCCGTGCATCGAGCGCAACGCCATGGGCGCGGTCAAGGCGGTCAACGCGGCGTCGCTGGCGCTCCGGGGCGACGGTACCCATTTCGTGCCGCTCGACAGCGCCATCGAGACCATGCGCCAGACCGGGGTCGACATGCTGTCGAAATACAAGGAAACGTCGCAGGGCGGGCTCGCGGTCAATGTCACCGAGTGTTGAATTATTGATTATCGGGTTCCGCCTGCGCGGGAATGACGGGAATATTTATTGGTCTCCGTCACCATCTTGAGCATTTCCAGTATAGGCAGCTAAACTCCCTTCTCGGGAGGATCGTCAATGACCATCGAAATCAAGAAACTCACGCCGCATATCGGCGCCGAGGTGCTGGGGGCGAAGATCGGCCCGGCCCTCACCGGCGACGACATCGCGATCATCCGGCAGGCTTACCTGGACCATCAGGTGCTGGTGTTCAGGGACCAGGATATCGGCCCCGGTGACCAGATTGCCTTTACAGAACACTTTGGCGCGGTCGAGCCGCATCCGTTGCGCGCCCGCGCCGGGCATCCGGAATACGAGAACCTGCTGGTGCTGGAGAACAACGCCCAGCGCCGCGGCGCGCGCAACGACTTCTGGCATTCCGACATCACCTGTGTCGAACGGCCGCCGTCGGCGACGTTCCTGCACGCAATCAAGGTCCCGGTCGGGCGCGGCGATACGTTGATCTGCAATATGTACCGGGCGTGGGACGATCTCGACCCGGAATTAAAGGCAAAACTGGATACGGCCGAGGCCGAGCATTCGGGCGAGGCGATCCGCCGGCGCAATCTCGCCGCCCAGACCGACGGCAACCGCGACATGGACGTGCCACCGCCGGAAGTGCATCCCGTCGTGCGCCGTCATCCGGAGACGGGCCGCCGCGCGCTCTACGTGAACAAGTTCTTCACGACGCGGATTCTCGGCCTGACGGACGAGGAGAACGCGGCGGCAATGGACGCGATCGAAGCCGCGGCGACCCGCGATGACAATATCTACCGGCACAAGTGGCGGCCGGGCGACGCGTTGATGTGGGACAACCGCTGCACCATGCACTTCGCCGAGTACGACTACGCGCCCGACGATCACCGCCTCATGCACCGCACCACCGCGGCTGGGGACCGGCCGGCGGCTTAGGTCTCCGCGCCGCCGTTGACCTGCAGCAACTGACCGTTGATGAAGGCGCCGTCATCGGACGCCAGCAGCGCGACCATGGCGCCGATCTCCTCGTTCTTGCCGAGGCGGCCGACGGGCACGCGCCCGACCATGCTCTCGATGTGCTCGCGCATTTCTGGCTCTGCCTCGTCCGGCTGTATCGGGCCCGGCGAGATGATGTTGGTGGTAACGCCCTGCTTGCCGAACTCCTTGGCCAGCGACTTGGTCAGCCCCCACGCCGCGTGCTTGGAAACGCTGACCGGCGCGCGGCCGTTGTAGCCGTGAATGGCGTTCATGCCCGCGAAGTTGATGATGCGGCCCCAGCCGGCATCGACCATACCGGGCAGGCACAGCTTGGCGAGGCGGCGTGCGGCATGGAAGTCGATGTTCAGGATGCGGTCCCACTCGTCCTCGTCGGTGTCCAGGAACGGGCTGTTGGGCCGTACGGCGGCGTTGTTGACGAGGATGTCGACGCGTCCGAATTTCTCGAAGCACTGTGCCGCGATGGTGCCGAGATCGTCCGGGTTGCCGACGTCCCCCATGACGACCATGGCATCGACGCCCAATGCCCGCGCCTCGTCGGCGACATGTTCGCAGTTATCCCGGTTCGCCGAGCCGTTGACGATCACGTTGTTGCCGTTCTTCGCCAGTGCCAGTGCCGAAGCGCGGCCGATGTTGCGTCCCGATCCCGTGATCAGGGCCGTGCGGCGTGTCTCTCCCATAATTTTTCTCCGTCGATGTGCCATAGGTGGGGTGTCGTTCGGATCAATAAACCATAGATGGGACGGCCGTTAAATATCCGGGGCAGGGGGGTTGTAAGTTCGGTGCGAATCCCCCTATCAAGCGGCGATATGGTTTTTCGGAGGACCCTGCCATGAATAAACGCCGCAACATGGACGAGCTGGAAGCGCTCGACCGGGCGCATTTTCTGCACGCATCATCGGATGTGAAGGGGCACGCCACCGGCAAAACGCCGGTGCGTGTTATCGAAACCGGCAAGGGGGTCTACATTTCCGACCGCGCCGGCAAGAAGAGCCTGGATGCGTTCGCCGGGCTTTACTGCGTCAACATCGGTTACGGCCGCACCGAAGTCGCCGACGCCATCGCCGAGCAGGCGCACAAGCTCGCCTTCTATCACGCCTATGTCGGGCACGGTACCGAGGCGTCGATCCGGCTCGCCGCGAAAATGGTCGACCTCGCGCCCGATCACATGAGCCGGGTCTACTTCGGGCTATCCGGGTCGGATGCGAACGAGACCAACATCAAGCTGGTCTGGTACATGAACAACATCCTCGGCCGGCCCGAGAAAAAGAAGATCATTTCCCGCGACCGCGGCTATCACGGGTCCGGGCTGATGACCGGCAGCCTGACCGGTCTGCCGCTGTTCCACATGGCGTTCGACCTGCCGCTGGACCGGGTGCTGCACACCCAGTGTCCGCATTACTGGAAATACGCCCAGGACGGCATGAGCGAGCAGGAATTCTCCGACCACTGCGCGCTGCAGCTCGAGCAGCTTATCCAGGACGAGGGGCCCGACACGGTTGCCGCCTTCATTGGCGAGCCGTTCATGGGCACGGGCGGCCTGATCCCGCCGCCGGAAGGGTACTGGGCCGCGATCCAGAAGGTGCTCGACAAATATGATGTGATGCTGATTGCCGACGAAGTGGTGACCGGTTTCGGCCGGCTCGGCTCCTGGTTCGGTTCCGAACACTACGGCATGACGCCCGACATCATCACCGTGGCCAAGGGCCTGACCAGCGCCTATGCGCCGCTGTCGGGCTCGATCCTGAGCGAGAAGGTCTGCGAGATTCTCGACAAGGGGTCCGAGGATTTGGGCCCCATCGGTCACGGCTGGACCTATTCGGCGCACCCGATTGGCGCCGCCGCCGGCCTCGCCAACCTCAAGGTGATCGAGGACGACGACATGCTCGGCAACGTGCGAACCACCGGCGCCTACTTCCAGAAGTCGCTGCGCGACGCCTTTGCCGATCACCCGATGGTCGGCGAGGTGCGCGGCGAAGGGCTGCTGGCGGCGATCGAGTTCGTTCAGGACAAGAAGACGAAGACGTTCTTCGACCCGGGGCTCAAGGTCGGTGCCAAGATGGCGTCGGCGACGCTGGAAAACGGCGTCATCGGCCGCGCCATGCCGCACGGCGATATCCTCGGATTCGCGCCGCCGCTCTGCATCACCAAGGGCGAGGTCGACGAGGTTGTCGCCGCGGTGAAGAAGGCACTGAAGTCCGTCTACGCAGAGGTGAAGGGGTAACTTTGCCCCCTTCATCCTTCGAGACGGCCTATCCGGCCTCCTCAGGATGAGGGCGTAATGACCTTCCTCATGCTGAGGAGGGCGCGCAAGGCGCCCGTCTCGAAGCATGGGGCCTGAATAGCGTCCAGGACAGCAGTTTACAGGTTAATCAGCGTAGGGCCCGAACTTTGGCAGTTCGCGTTTCTTGACCCGGTGCATGCCGGCGCCCTTGGGCTGGATGGCGTGGAATTTCTTGTTCCGGTCGACAATGTAGATCGGCCGTTTCCAGCGCGAGAAAACGCGCCGCATGGTCGCCGAGTAGTCCTTGAAGACCTCGTACTCGTCGGGCTTTTCCTCGAACAGGTATTCATAGGTCTCGAAGAACTCGGCGATGAACTCGTGGGTCACCTGCCTCATGTTGCTGATCACCCAGCAGCGGTCCTCGAACGTCCAGTAGGTTGCGAGGCCCAGCATGTCGCCCGACTTGTCGATATAGGGAAAGAACGGAAACGCGCGGCACGATAGCGAGCGGTTGTCGCGTTCGCAGAACTTGGCACCCTTGCATTCGCAGGCGACGCAGTCCTTGTGCAGCGAATCTACCAGTTCCTCACCGTGCTCGTTCTCCGGCCGGTACTTGCGCCAGAGATCGGACCGCGACCGGAGTTCCTTGTATTCGCTCTTGTCCATGACCGGGACGGCGTGGTCGATGTCGCAGCAGACCGGAATGCCGTCGTTCAGGTGTCGGCACTTCTCGCCACAGTCGAGCGGCACGACCGGTGCGTTGAACCCGTTGAAGATGCGCCTGTAGACTTTTTTCAATGAACCAACCCGTTACCCATGCTGGCGGCCACCATAACAAACCGTGGCCGTCGGAAAACCATCAATCTTTTGTGACGTGAAAAGTGAGGTTCAGGCGAGCGCTTCGTCGGACATCGGGAAGCGGATGTGACGCCGCCCCTCGACCGGCGCCTTCAGCCGCTGCGTCCAGTGCACACCCGGCCAGCGGTATTCGGCGAGGCCCTTCCTGGGCCAGTAGATCGCGGTGTAGAGCGTGCCGAAGCCGCGCGCGAACGCGGTCGAATAGAGCGGCGGCTTCTGGAACGCGCCGATGAAACGGTCGGCGGGTTCGTCGTGCAGGGTCAGGCGCTGCAACAGGAACCGTTCGCGCTCCACCGTCGCCGTGGCACGCGCGTGACGGTGCCATTCGACCCGTTCCTGGTGATTGGTGGCGACACGCTGGTCGGTGACGATGGCATCCCGGTCCGGCGCCAGGTAGACGGTGGCGTGGCGGCCCTGCTTGTCGACCACCGTGACATTATAGGTCATGTGGCTGGGGATGCGGGTCAGTGCCTCGGTCGCGTCGGCAACCGTGTCGCAGAATTCCATGATGTAGCGGAGAATGATCGGCACGCCGAAACCGTCGCCGACGACGGTCCTGCCGCCGAACGTGAGCGATACGGCAAGACCCCGGTCGTTCAAGCCGTCGACCAGCCCGAACAGGCCGTCCGACATGCCCATGACCCAGCGGTCGTGCCAGCGCGAATGCAGGATCAAGCCGTCGCAGAGCGCCGGCGCGTAGTCGTAGTTGCGTACCAGCATCGGCTCGTGTCCCGGCCACACCGCCTGCGAACAGCCGGACAGGTACGCCGGCGGGCAGTAGAAGCTCAGGAACCGGGCCGAAAGATCGTCGCCGCCCGCAAGTTCACAGAGTTTTTCGTAGGCCGGCACCAGCTCCGGCATGTATTCCTTCAAGGCGCGGTAACCCGCCAGATAGGTCTGACGCGCCTCGATGCCGTCGGACAGGAACCAGCGCTGATAGGCGGGCCAGAGCGTCTCGAACAGCGACTGCCATTTCTCGCCCGGAGTCTTCTCGCTTACGGTCTCGAAGACCAGGTCCATAAACGCTTCCTTGTCACCGGCCACAGGCGTCATCCCCGCGAAAGCGGGGACCCAGTGGCACCGGCACGTCATTTCTGGGTTCCCGCTTGCGCGGGAATGACGATGTAATTACGCGTAAGAACGTCCGGAGTCCATGGCGCTCAAAGAATCTTGAACGCCGGGTCCGCCAGTTCGACCGGTTGCGCCTTGGGCAGCGGCTTCGCCTTGTATTGCGACTTGATGCCGGCGATCCACTGCTTGGCCCGCTTGGTGAGCCGGAACTTGTTGTCCATGGCCCGGCCGCGCGTGATCAGGATGCCCAGGTCGGCGCCCTCGTAGCGGTAATCGCCCTTGTCGGAAATCCTGAGGAAGAACGCCTCCGCTTCGCTTTCGACCGCGCGGCGGTGATAGTCGAAGCGGTTGTACGTCACGCTGCCGTCCTTGTTCAGGCTCCAGATCCCGGATTCGGGGGCTTCCGTGATGATGTCGACGTTGTCCTCGGTGTGCTTGATGACCATCTGGCACCAACTGTCGATATTGTCGGCGTCGGCCCAGCGGTTGTTCAGCTCGTTGACGTCGATATCGAACGGCACGCCCGAAAATTCCAACAGGTGGAACAGGAACAGCGGCGCGTCCGCGTGCGCGAACGCCGCGTGGTTGGTCATCGAACTGGCCCCCGTGACGCGCGGGTTGCACTCGCCGAGATAGATGTTGCCGTCGTCCTGGTCGATCAGGAAGTCGAGCTCGAAATAGCCGCGGTAGCCTTCCTTCACGAGCTGGTTGCCGAACTGGAAGGTGTATTCGCGGGCCTTCTTGCGGATTTTGTGGTCGAAGGCTTCGGGGAAGATCTCGTTGCCGCACCAGCCACCGCGATAGGGCGTGAGATCCTTGAAGCCGACGAGCTCGGTCATCAGCGGGCCGACGATTGTGCCCTTCGACGTCGCGCAGGCTTCGATCGCCGAGCCACGGCAGTTAATCCGCTTCATCACCTTGATCTCGCCCTGGCCGACGATGTCGTGCTCGTGGCGGCGATAATCCTTCTCGTTCTTGATGAAGAACGTGGTGTGGCCGCTGTCGCCGAAGGCGGACTGCAGCACGAGGTCGTTGCCGAGCGGCTTGGCGAGCTTCTTCAGGTCGTCATAGCTGTTGATGATACCGAGCGTGTTCGGCACGGACGGCACGCCCGCCTTGTTGCCGATGCGCACGGTTTCGATCTTGTCGTCGATGGCCTCGCGCAGCGCCGCCTTCGGGAACCAGACCTCGATGCCCAGTTCCCTGCAGGTTTTCTCGACCCGCTCGTCGAACATCAGGAACACCGCCTTGGGCTTGCCGCCCTTGGATTTGATGTAGTCGATGACTTCCTTGTGCTCGAGGAGGTAGGCGTTGATGTCCTCGATCGACTCGAATTCGGGATGCGGCGCTTCCGAGGGGACGAACACGTTCGGATGGCGGCCGTCGTAACAGTCGATGTAGCAGAGGTACTTGAAGTTGCGGCACCACTCGTCGATACCGAGCAGGTTGAAGTTGGTTGCGCTGATGAAGAAGATCGGATCCTCGTTGCGGTGGAAGAAGCGCCGGATCTCGGAGATGTTCTTCAGCTTCTTGGCGCGCGGCTTGCGGGCCGGCGTTTTCTTGGCGGCGGACTTCTTCGCCACCGATTTTTTCGGCGCGGCTTTCTTTGCGGCCTTTTTCGCCGGTGCGGTTTTCCTGGTCGCGGCCTTTTTCTTCGTAGCCATAATTGGTTGTCTCCCTGTCTTGCTTTAAACGGCGGTGCGCCAGGGCGCCGCCAATTTGCACTGTTAGAGACGCGCCTTGAGCGCATCCTCGGTAAATACGCGGAGCCCCAGATCCGGGCGGTAGCCGTGAATTTCCTTCACGTCGAGGGCCTTGAAGAAGCCGATGATTTCCTTCGAGACCACCTGACCCGGCACCAGAATCGGGAATCCGGGCGGGTAGGGGATGATGAATGTCGCCGACACCACCTCGCGCCCGGCGTCCATCGCGTCTTCGATCCCGCCCTCCAGCGTCAGGTACTCGCATGAATCCGCGTCGTAGGAGAGGAAGTAGGCGTCGCGCATGACGCCCTCGCGGGTGTGACCCTTGGGATCGGGCCGGAACGCGTCGTGGAAGCGCGAGAAATCGGGCAGCGGCGGCAACTCGTTCAGGAGTCCGCGCACCTTCTTCTCGTGCGCCTTCTTCTCCGGCGCATTCATGTCCTCCAGCTTCTCGTCCATCTCGTGGGCGATCTTGACCAGCACCTCGATCAGGTAGGCAATGGAGCTTCGCGTGGTGCCGATGTTGGTCATGAACAGCACCGTGTTACGCGACGTCTTGTTGATCTGGATGCCGTACTTGTCCATCAGCTCGGCATTCTTGAACGTGTCGCCGTCCATGCCGGTATCGCCGACCAGAAGCGTGATCCGCGTCGCATCCAGCGCGAACTCGTCGCCGGCCCAGGCGTCCCAGATATCGTTCCAGCCCTTGTCCGGGTCGTAATAGCTTTCGATGCCCGATTGGCGGAACTCGGCGGGGATCATGTCGCCCACGGTCAGGACCTTGAAGTACTTCGACAAAAGCGGGTGGGTGCGCACCTTCTGACGCAGCACCATCGCCATTTCGACCTGTTTCTGCACCATTTCGAAGCCTTCGAGTTCGACCTGCCGGCGGCCGACGTCGAGCGATGCCAGGATCTGGTAATTGGGCGAGGTCGAAGTGTGCGTCATGAACGCTTCGTGGAAAGGTTCCTCGACCTTGGACGAGAAATCCTGGTCGTGCACGTGGATCATCGACCCCTGCCTGAGTGCGGTCAGCGTCTTGTGCGTCGACTGGGTCGCATAGACGCGGACCCGCGCGGTGTCCGGGTCCGCCATCAGGCGCATATCCAGGAGCTTCTCGATATCGTCGCCGGCGGCCTCGCGTTCGGCCTTGTGGGCCTCGTAGGCGTCCCGGTAATCCGGATCCTTGAATTTTTCGCGCAGGTTCGAGGCCTGGTACATGGCCGTGCGCTGGCGGTAGGTGGGGCCGAAGCGGGCGAAACCGAACCAAGCCTCGTCCCACAGGAACACGAGGTCCGGCTTGATCGCCAGGCATTCCTCCATCACCCGTTCGACATTGTAGACGAGGCCGTCGAAGGTGCAGTTGGTCAGCAGCAGCATGCGGACCTTGTCGAGCTTGCCGGCCGCCTTCAGTTCCAGCAATTCCTTCTTGATCTCGCGCAGCGGCACGGCGCCGTACATCGAGTATTCACTCAAGGGATAGCTGTCGAGATAGACCACGTGCGCGCCGCCCAGCACCATGCCGTAGTGGTGCGACTTGTGGCAGTCGCGGTCAACCAGCACGATGTCGCCGGGCCGGACGACCGCCTGCACGACGATCTTATTGCAGGTCGAGGTGCCGTTGGTGGCGAAGAACGTTTTCCGCGATCCGAACGCCCGTGATGCCAGTTCCAGTGCTTTCTTGAGCGGACCGTGCGGTTCCAGCAGCGAGTCGAGCCCGCCCGACGTCGCGGACGTTTCGGCAAGGAAGATGTTCATGCCGTAGAAATCGCCCATGTCGCGGATCCAGTTGGACTTGGTGATCGACTTGCCGCGCGAAATCGGCAGCGCGTGAAACACCCCGGTCGGCTGCTTGGCGTAATTTCTGAGCGCGGTGAAAAACGGCGACTGATAACGGCTGTCGACGCCCCTCAGGATGTTCATGTGCAGTTCCAGGAAGTCTTCCTGGTTATAAAAAATACGGCGGCAGGAATCGCCGACGCGGCCGGCCACGTCCTCGACATTCTGGTCGGTGACCAGATACAGGTCCAGTTCCGGACGGACGCGGCCGATGACGTCGGCCAGCACAATGCCGTAGTCCTGCGGTTCCATGTCGTCGACGTTGTCGATATGCGCCATCTTCAGGTAGCGCGCCAGCACGGGCAGGTCGTTGTGTGACTTGAAGCGGAATCCGAAGCGGATCACGACCGACTGAATGTTGTGGTTGAACAGGACGGCGATGATCGCGTCCTCGAAACTCGGCACGAACACCGGCTCGTAGGTGAACGCGTCTTCCTCGCGCCGCATGGCGGTCAGCCCATCGCGCTGCTGGTTCTGCTGCGGATACGACAGGTCGTCGACGAACAGCACCTCGAAATAGGGACGGCGGCGGACCCGTTCCTCCGGCGTTTCCACATCTTCGTCGTCGAGATAGTCCTCTTCGCCGTGCAGGCCCAGGTTGACGTGCTTGCGGCGGTAGCTGCTGCTCATCATCGCGCCGACGATGCGCGAGACGGCGCGGCTCAGCGTGCGTACGTCCTTGGTGTCGAGAAGGTGATAGAGCTGGCGGAAATCATGATTTCCGGGAAACGCCCAGTAGGTTTCGAACGGCGCCAGTTCGTCCAGGAGCGCACGCGCCTGTGCGTAATCGTCCGGACGCTCGCGCCCCTCGACGAGGCGCAGCACGATGTTCTTGAGCTTGTTCCACGTATCGACCCGAAACTGGGTCGCGTTGTAATAGCGACCTAGAGAAACGCCCTTAGTCTTCGCTCCCTCGTCCGGCATGATTTGAACTCCCTGTGGATCATTGTTTTATGCGTCTTTCGCGCTTTTGTGGGTGTCGAGCACCGTTATGTTATCATAACCGCGCGGCCCCGTGATATCGGCCGGTGTCGGCGTGTTCAGGCCTTCCTGTGTCCCTTGCTGAGGCATATCAAGCGGGCCGAGACTGTTCAGGTATGTCTGATCGGCGGTTGCCGGGTCGTAGACCCCGAAATAGGCGCTTCGATCGCGAAAGCTCTTGATCGGCTGGCCGAGCCCGCGCAGGCCGACGGCGCGCTGGCGGCGGACCACGTCGAAATCGATTTCGACCGGAATGATTTCTTCCTGACCGGCCGCCTGATAGAGGATTGTGCCCGAGGGATCGATGACGCATGACCGGCCGAACCCGCCGGGGCCGAGGCCGTTGATGTCGAAGACGTAGGTCTGGAACATCGCTGCCGTGGAGCGTGCGATCGATAGTTCGATATCCCGGTCGATGGTGCCGGTCAGGACCGGGTGCAGCAGCACCTCGGCGCCCATGGAAACCAGCGTCCGTGTCGTTTCGGGGAACCAGATGTCGTAGCAGATCGAGACCCCGAAGCGGCCGACATTGGGCACGTCGAAGACGCAGAATTCGGTGCCACCCTGAACGCCGGCCTCGTAGGGCAGGAACGGGAACATTTTCGCGAACTTGGCGACGACCTCGCCTTGCGGGTTGATCACCGTCGCGACGTTGTACAGACCGGCTTCGGAACGCTCGAACATCGAGCCCGGCAGCAGCCAGACATTGTGGCGCTGCGCCGCTTCGCGAAATACATCTATCGCACTTGCCGTCGATTCCGGATGGTTGCCCGTGAGCGGGCCATAGGGGGCCAGCTCGCTGAAAACGATCATCTGGACCCAGGGAAAGCGCGCCATGACGTTGTCGATGCGATGAGACATCGCGGTCACGTTTTCATGGTTGGCCGATACGTGCATCTGCACACCGGCAATCGCGAAGGGGGTCATTTAGGTCGGACCTCTTTGGTTGTTTCGCAATAGTTTAGCAATGGTTGCGCGCTAGCGGGTTACGGTCAAGCTCTGCACGGGACCGCCGGGGGCGGCGGCCCCGTGCATTCGCTTACTCCGCAGCGACCGCGGTCGCGCCGAGTTCCGTCAGCGCGGCCTCGATAATATCGAGACCTTCGTCGACGATGGCGTCCGATGCCGTCAGCGGCACTAGGATGCGGATCGTATTGGCGTAGACGCCGCACGACAGCAGGATCAGGCCTTTCTCCAGCGCCTTGGCGCAGAGCGTCTTGGTGGCCTCGGCATCCGGCGTGTTGCCGCCGTGTTCGGTTACGAGCTCGAACGCGATCATCGCGCCAAGGCCGCGGACGTCGCCGATCGGGTGCACGTCGGAACGGGCCTTGATGCGGTCGATGCGTTCAAGAATGCGTTGGCCGAGGATGTTGGCGCGGCCGAGAAGTTGTTCCTCCTCGATGACCTTGATCACGCCTAATGCGGCGGCGCAGCCGATCGGGCTGCCGCCGTAGGTGCCGCCGAGGCCGCCGGGCGCCGGTGCATCCATGATTTCGGCCTTACCGACCACGCCCGCCAGCGGGAACCCGCCGGCCAGCGACTTGGCGGTGGTGATCATGTCCGGCTCGATGCCCCAGTGCTCCGAAGCAAAAAGACGGCCCGTGCGCGCGAAACCGGTCTGCACTTCATCGGCGATCAGGCAAATGCCGTATTCGTCGCAGACGCGGCGTAGTTCTTTGATGAGTTCGACGGGCGCGATGTAGAAGCCGCCTTCGCCCTGGACCGGCTCGATGATGATGGCCGCGACCTGTTCCGGCTCGAGATCGGCTTTGAACAGGCGGTGCAGCGCATCGATGGAATCCTGCACCGAAACGCCGTGCATCGGCATCGGGAACGGCAGGTGATGGATGCCGGCCGGCATCGGACCGAACCCGCGCTTGTAGGGGTCGACCTTGCCGGTCAGCCCCATGGTCATCATGGTGCGGCCGTGAAACCCGCCGGAGAACGCGACGACCCCCGGCCGACCCGTATGGGCGCGGGCAATCTTGATGGCGTTTTCGACGGCTTCGGCGCCGGTGGTGACGAACAGCGTCTTCTTGGGCGTATCGCCCGGCGCCAGTTCGTTCAGCTTTTCGGCCAATTCGACATAGGGTTCGTACGGAACGACCTGATAGGCGGTGTGGGTGAAGCGCTCGAGCTGCTTTTGGACCGCGGCCATCACGGTCGGGTTGCGGTGACCGGTATTGAGCACGGCGATGCCGCCCGCGAAATCGACGTAGCGGTTGCCTTCCACGTCCCACAGTTCCGCGTTTTCGGCGCGGTCCGCGTAAATGCCGGTGGCGACGCCAACGCCCCGGGGCGTGGCGGCCTGGCGGCGGTCGTTGAGCGATTTGTTATCAGTCATCTCGTAAGTTCCTGTGAAAATCTTTCAGCGGTGAGGCGAAAAGGGCGGCCGACCGGCCGCCCCCTCCGAACTCAGCGTTAGGCCGCTTCCGTTTCGGCCGCTTCGGTGTGCGCGGCGTCGGCGGTCGGGTACGGCTGCTCGTCGCGATGAGCCTGCGGCTCGTAGATCGAGAAACCTTCGGCCTGGGCCTGGGCCTTGATGTCTTCCGGTTTCGGCATCGGGATGCGCTTCGACATCGACCAGATGTGACCGAACGGGTCGACCACTTTGGCGAAACGTTCGCCGTAGTGGGTGTCGGCCAGCGGCACCAGCACGGTGCAGCCGTTCTCGACGGCGCGTTCCCAGATCTCGTCGACGTTGGCGACATAGAGATGCTGGGCAGCGGCGGAACCGCCGTAGGCGAGCGGCGACCAGATGCCGAACGCCGGCAGTTCGTCGGCGATGACGATGATCGAGTTGCCGATCTTCATTTCGGCGTGAAGCACGGTCACTTCGTCTTCGGCATAGATGCGCGAAAGCACTTCGGCGCCGAACACGTCGGCGTAAAAGCCGAGCGCGGCATCGGCACCGCGAATGACCAGGGACGGGGTCACGGTGCGATAGCCTTTGGGCACCGGAGCAACTTTTTTAGCCATGTCAGAACTCCTAATTTCTCGTTTCACTTGGGGGAGGCATGTCCCCGGAAAGTCCTGGGGCGGTACGCCCCGCAAAACCCGTGCTGCGGCCCCGCTGAATAAAGGGCTGGCGGAATTTGCCAACAGCATGTATCATGATGTACGTTATTTAGACGAACTTGTCAACAACATGACACAAGGTGTTGCTCGCACCATGCCGCAAGATGTCGGAACCCCGGTCCCACAGGACGCCGCCCAGCAGGATCTCGCGCTGGGGGTGACTATGACCATTACCCAGGCCGACCTGCCGTACCTGCGCGCCGTCGGGCGCCTGGGCGAATACGCGGTCGTTTACCGGGTCTGGCGCGAACAGGCCGGCGGCGGCTTCGGCGACCAGGCCAAGAACCCGCACACCTGGGGCGTGCTGGTCTATGTCGACGGGCAACTGGCGCGCATCTATTCGGCGCGCGGCGCGGGTCGCGAATGGTCGAACCTCGACCGGCTGGAAAAATGGCTGCGCTCGCAGGGGTTCTGGTACTGGTGGACGCGGAACGACCTTGAACCGCTCGGCGAGGATGACGAGATTGCGGTCGAGGCCTCCGATGAAAGCGCTGTCGCCGACAATGCCGATACCGACAATGCCGACACCGAAGACGATGCGCCGGGAAGCGCCAAGCCCGCGAACCCGATGTTTCCCTCCTTGCCGCCGGAACCGCTCGGCTCTTAATCCGATATTGTCATTCCCGTGAGTGCGTTTCGGACGGAGAAGAAGAGCGGCGGAATGCATAAAATTTTATCGTAATTAATCACGTAAATTACGGTAAATATTACATTTGCGAAAACCGGTATTACGACGCCATTTTACTATCCTCATTACTAGAGGACCGTTCCCATGGCGACGTGGTTCGATACCTTGACCCGCAGGTTTAGGGATTTCGCGCGGCAGGAGTCCGGCGCGGCGATCGTGCTGTTCGCGCTCGGCGCCGTGCCGATGGTCGCGTTCGTCGGCATGGGGACGGACACGGCGCGGGCCTATCTGGTCAAGTCGCGCATGTCGTCCGCCCTCGATGCCGCCGCGCTCGCCGGCGGGCGCAAGTTCTTCTCGCCGGGCCGCGACGCCGACATCAACATGTTCTTCAACGCCAACTTCCCGGCCGGGTACATGGGCGCCACGGTCAGCGGCCCGACCATTACCGTCGATGAACTGGACGAGCGTCTGACCCTCACCGCATCGGCCGACATTCCGACGACGCTGATGCGCGTGCTCGGCTTCGATCACCTGACGGTAACCGAGAGCACCGAGATTACCCGGCAGATGCAGGCGCTCGACGTGGTCATCGCCGTCGACATGTCGGGTTCCATGGGGTCGTGGAGCGGCGGCTCGACACGGATCGCCGCGGCGCGCGATGCGGCGACCGACCTCGTCGACATTCTCTACGGCAACAACGGCGCCAACGATCTGCTCAATATCGGCCTCGTGCCGTGGAACGCCAAGGTCAACGTGACGCTCGACGGCACGGTCTTCGATCCGTCGCTGACCACGACGGTGCCGGTGACCGGTTTCGTCAACCCGGTCACCGGCGTGGCGCAGAGCGACGTCTACCAGGTCAACAACTCGCCGGTGCCGTTGCTCTCCGCGCCGCCATCGGACTGGGCCGGCTGCGTCTACAACCGCTACATCAATAACGCGTTTACCGACGACGACGCTGACGTGCTGCTGGGTCTTGCCGACATGCCGAGCGCCGACTGGCCGGCGTGGGAGCCGATCGGCATCGAGGGCGAACCGGTGTCCGGCGGCACCTGCACCATGTCGCCGAACGGCTGGAGCGAGTGCACGCCGTGCCTTTCGCACGGTATTACGTCGCTGCAGAACCAGAAGCAGACCATCGTCGATGCCATCGACGAACTGCAGTACCCGGAAGGCACGACCAATATCCCGCAGGGACTCGGCTGGGCATGGCGGGTGCTGATGCCGGAAGCGCCGTTTACCGAGGCGGTGCCGGATCCGGACTACGACCTGCAGCGGGCCATCGTGCTGCTGACCGACGGCGAGAACCACGGCGGTGTCGGCGACGGCTATAAGCAGGTGTTCGGCCTCGGCAGCGGTGCGGGGTCGAACGGCATGGACGACCGCCTGCGCACGCTGGCGACCAACATCAAGAGTTCCGGCGTGGTGCTTTACGTGATTCAGTTCGCCAACAACGGTACCGACTTGCAGGCATTGTTGCAGGAAGTCGCCAGCGGTCCCGGCTCGCCGTTCTATCACTACGCGCCCGATGACGCGGCGCTTCGTGCCGTGTTCCGCGAGATCGCCAACGATCTGTCGGAGCTCAGGCTGTCGAAATGACGGTTTCGGAAAGCGCAGCTTTCCCGAAGCCGTCATGCTGAACTTGTTTCAACATCCATGCTTCGACCTACGGCGTACCGCGATTCAGGGTGACGTGTAATTCGTGTGAGTAAACGGGAACCTAACTCCCCAGCCGCACCTTGACGGTGTAGCGCGGCCGGAAGATGGCGTAGTTGTAGAAGATGTCGTCGCCGATGTAGCCGCCGAGCAGCGGATTGCCCGGGAACATCGGTTCGTACTTGTAGTGAATCTCGGCCATGATCACGCTCTCGCTTTCGGCGACGGTGAAGCCGGCCGGCAGGGTTGCCGGTCCGCCGGCGCTGCCGACGCCGCTCGCCTGCGGGTCCTGGCCGTAGACGCGCTGCCATTCGACGACCGGGTTGACGGCCTCGCCGACGACGCTGGAAACGATCATCGCCCCGTTGGCACCGAAGTCGAACGGTTCCGTGATCAGCGCGCCGGCGGTGAATATGTTGTCGATGTCGGCGACGGTCAGCACCTCGCCCTGCGAGACGAGGTCGGCGACGGTCATGGTCGCGCGTTCGGTCTTCTGGTGCAGCAGCACGTAGCGGGTCAGTTCGACGCCGTTCAGCGTCAGCGCCAGTGCCACCGGCACGGCGATCGCGATCTCGACCGCCGAGATGCCGCGCTCGTCGCGGCGGAAATGCTCCATGAACTTGCGGATCGGGGAGGTCATCAGTTGTTCAGCCCGTCCCAGGGTTCGTTGCGCACGACGATGCTGGCGTTCAGGTGCAAGACGCCGTCGTCGCCGATGAAGTGGCCGGCGAACGGCGTCATCGTATTCCAGCCGTAGCTCATCCGGTAGGCGACGATGTCGCCGGACTCGCCCGACCCGGCGCTGCCGACATCCGAGTCCCAGAGGCCGTTACCGTTCTCGTCGGTGAAGGTCTCGCCCGGGTCGTACTGGCCGTTGGCGTTGCCGTCGACGTAGTCCTCGCCGCGGCCGACGTCGGAGAAGCTGGGGTAGATGAGGATCTGCACGTCGGCTTCCGACATGTCGACCAGACCCAGCGTGCGTTCGTCGATGATCTCGATGATGCGTTCGAGCCGCGTCTTGCCGGTGATTTCCTGGCCGGTGATGCCGAAGCGCGCCGCCTCTCGCAGGGAGCTCTCCATCAACGTATTGGTGAGCATGACGATGCCGAACTCCATGGACGCGATCATCACCGTCGCCAGGATCGGCGCGGCAAAAGCGAATTCGAGCAGCGCGGCGCCGCGTTCGTCGCGCCTCAAATGTCCGAGCTTGCGTCGGCGGCGGATACTCATGGCATGCCTCCAGCCCTTCAGGCTGTCAGCAGAATAAGGTGTGCGGCGGCGGATTCCGAAATAAACGATTACCGATAGAATTAAAACAAGATGTATAAAATTTTACCAAAAAGTATTTAAATACTATCTTTAATAATTAGCCAATTTAATCCCTAATATTACTTTTGACCCCAAGTATTAAAACGGCGTTAATGGTCATCAGCACTCAGGTGCTCATTCCGAATTCGATCCGCGTGGTGCGGGTCACGGGAAACAGGACAGGAGGCCATTATGAAAGCCACCATTCGTAAATTCATCAAAGACGAAAGCGGTGCGACGGCCATCGAATACGGCCTCATCGCCGCGCTCGTTTCGGTCGCAGCCATTATCGCCCTCAAAGCGATGGGCACGTCGCTGGACACCATGTTCACCAGCGTTTCCAACGAACTGAACGAAGCATCGGCCGGTGCCGGTGGCGGCGGCGGCTGATCCAGTCTCCCCCGGGCGGCCGGAAATATTCCGGCCGCTTTCCGGGTTCTCCGGCGCTGCTCACCGGTCGACGGTCTGCCTCCGTTCTGGACGACACCACCTCGGTTGATCAGTTGCCGCCCGCACCGTCGGGGAACTCGGAAAGCATGACCCGAAAATAAGAGGGGCCCACGACAAGAAAATACGGTGCTCAAGGAATTGGAGGGTTTTGTCCTCACGGACTGAGGAGGTGAGAGGACAATGACCGATCTGGTATCACATCACGATTACGTTCTGATCGCCGCTGCGGTCGCGGTCCTCGCCGCCGCTCTTTACGACGTCCGCGAGTTTCGCATTCCCAACGAATGCAGCCTGCTTCTGCTGGTCTTGTACCCGTTACACCTGTGGACGAGTCCGCAGGCCATCGGCATCGACATGTCGGTTTTGGCCGCGGCCTGCGTCTTTGGCGCCGCCGTTCTCGTCTATTGGTTCGGTACCTTCGGCGGCGGCGACGTCAAGCTGCTGAGCGTGCTGGCGCTCTGGGCCGGCCCGGCGCTGGTCTGGGACTTTATCGCCGTCACCGTGCTCGCCGGCGGGGTGATGGCCGTCATCTACATGACCCGCTACCGGATGATGCTGGCCTGGGCCTTCGATGCCGTTGGCGGCGTCCGTATCCGCGATACGCTGCTTGCCGAACAACTTCCCTACGGTCTTGCCATCGCCGCCGGCGGGGTCGCCGTACTGATCCGGCTCGGCGCTTGAGGAGGCCACCATGTTGTCCCTGAGAAATATCCTGCTTCTGGTTCTGGCCCTGGTGTTCGCCACCGGCACGGCGCTTTACGTCAAGTCGTGGCTCGAGAACGAGCGCACCCGGATCGCCGCCAATCAGAAGACCGAGGTGCAGATCGTCAAGCAAGCCGCTGCCGAGGTGCTGGTCGCCAAGACCGACATGCCCGCCGGCGCGTTCATCAAACCGGCGCAGGTGAGCTGGCAGGCATGGCCCGAGGACGGCGTGCACGAAACCCACATCGTCCGCGTCAGGCCGTCGGACCGCGACGAGGATTACGTCGATCCGGTCAAGTCGCTGGACGGTGCCGTGGCACGCGTCGCGCTCAAGGCCGGCGAGCCGGTCACCCGCGCCCGTGTCGTGCATCCGGGCGAGAGGGGGTTTCTCGCCGCCGTGCTGGAGCCGGGCTTCCGCGCCGTATCGATCCCCGTCGACGCGACCACCGGTATCGCCGGCTTCGTGTTCCCGGGGGACTGGGTCGACGTGCTGATGACCATGAAACTTCGCGACGCCCGCGAGGAGGCCAAGCAGCAGCGCTTCTTTTCGCAGACCGTGCTGAGGCGCATCCGCGTGCTGGCCATCGACCAGCATATCGACAAGGAAGACGGCGCCGCCGCCGTCGCCAAGACCGCCACGGTCGAGGTCACGCCCAAGGAAGCGGAGCGCATCGCCATCGCCCTCGAGATGGGCCGGCTCACCATGAGCCTGAACAGCCTG
The DNA here is from genome assembly GCA_051117645.1 of Rhodospirillales bacterium. Taxonomy (GTDB): domain Bacteria; phylum Pseudomonadota; class Alphaproteobacteria; order Rhodospirillales; family Casp-alpha2; genus UBA4479. Next base: position 64,036 of record JBNPEI010000007.1, on the reverse strand, counting down.
AGCCCGGCGGAGAGCCAGCAGGCGCACCGCGAGCGCCTGATCGGCGGCGCGAAACCGTTCGATCCGAAAATGGTCCGCAACGACGGCCGCAGCTACACGCTCGATGCCGACGTCTATCACATGTGGGGCGATCCGCGCCTGTTCCCGAAAGAGGGCGATAACCGTGGCGTCCACGTGCTGCGCGGCAGCGACAGCGCCGTGCAGACGTTCTGAGGAGAATAACGATGAACTCCCGCCAGCATATCTTCCGCGCCCTGATCGTCCTCGCCGTTTTCGCGATGTCGATGGTGGCGGCCGGCAACGTCCGCGCCCAGGCACTCGAAGTGGTTTCGCGTGGCCATCACACCATGCCGCTGGAATTGCACAAGGGCCGCTTGATCAAGCTCGGCGCCGCGGCCAAGACGGTGTTCGTCGCCAACCCCGACATCGCCGACGTGCAGGTCAAGAGCCCGACCCTCGTCTACGTGCTCGGCAAGGGCGCCGGCGAAACCACGCTGTTCGCCGTCGACGACCGCGAACAGGTGCTGGCCAGCATCGATCTGCACGTGCGGCACAACCTTGAAAAGATCAGCCAGTCGATCCGAACCCTGCATCCGGACGCCGACGTCCAACTCAACAGCGTCGGCGACACGGTCGTCATCGACGGCATGGTGGACAGCGTGTCGACCGCCGAGAACATCCGCCGCGTCGCCGCCGGTGCCGTCGGCGATCCGGAAAAGGTGCTGCTGCGTCTGGGTGTCGACGCACCGACACAGATCAACCTGCGTGTCCGCGTCGCCGAGGTGTCGCGGGATATCGACAAGCAACTCGGCTTCAACTGGTCGATCGCCGGGTCGGCGGCGGGGATCGCCTTCGGCATCGCGACGTCCAACCCGTTCAATGCCTCGGTGACGCAGCACACGTTGTCTGCATCCAACATCGGGATCGGCGGTTTCGACCTCAACGCCGTCATCGACGCGCTCGAGGAAGAGGGGCTGATCTCGGTCCTCGCCGAGCCGAACCTGACGGCGCTTTCCGGCGAGGCGGCGAGCTTCCTGGCCGGCGGCGAGTTCCCGATCCTGGTGCCGGACTCGGACGGCCGGGTGACCATTGAGTTCAAGAAGTTCGGCGTTTCGCTCAGCTTCACGCCGACGCTGATCGGCCGCGACCGCGTCAACCTGCACGTCCGGCCCGAGGTCAGCCAGCTTTCGACCACCAATGCGGTGACGCTCAACAATTTCCAGATCCCGTCGCTGACGACGAGGCGCGCCGACACCACCGTCGAGCTCGGTTCCGGCCAGTCGTTCGCCATCGCCGGCCTGATCCAGAACAACGTCACGCACGATATCTCCAAGTTCCCGGGCCTCGGCGACGTGCCGGTGCTGGGCGGGCTGTTCAAGTCCGACCGCTTTCAGCGCGAGGAAAGCGAACTGGTGATCATCGTCACGCCCTACGTGGTGCGGCCGATCTCCAACAAGCGCCTGGCGGCACCGAACGACGGCCTGGAAAGCCCGCACGATGCCGAACGCTTCATCAACGGTGGCACGCACCGCCAGAAACCGTCGGCGCCGGCGCCGGTCACGATCAGCCGCGACGGCGACAGCCTGATCGGTCCGGTCGGCTTCCTGCTTGAGCGCGGCGCGGGCGAGGGCGGCAAAGGAGGCGCGCAATGAACGCCATGATTCACAAGACGGCCCTGATCGGGTGCGCCCTTCTGCTTGGGGCCTGCCAGACAAGGTACGCCGACAGGCCCTGGCACGATCCGCTCAACCTGCAGGTCGACATGAAGCCGCGCGAAGAAAAGACGGTCCAGGTGGCGCCGAGCGAGATCGCCTTCGCGCTGCAGTTCCCGAAAGGGTCGGCGATGCTGAGCGCCGCCGAACACCGCGCCGCCGTCAATTTCCTCAAGCGCCGCGCCACCGTCGGTTCGGACGAGATCATCGTCGATTTCGGTCTGTTGCACGAAACCACTGACCTCGCCTACGACCGACGCACGACGATCGCGGCGCTGGTTTCGGACGCAGGCCTCGACCCGATGCGGGTCAAGGCGCGTCAGAACGTTGCCGGCATCGCCGGGAACGAGGTCAACCTGACCGTGCGCCGCTATTTGGTGACGTTGCCGGGTTGCCCGGATTACACGTCGCGCGCCGGACGCACGTTCGACAACCGGCCGCATTCCAACTGGGGCTGCGCGACCGCCACCAACCTCGGGCTGATGGTCGCCGAGCCGCGGGACATCGCCCGGGGCCGGGGCGCCACGCCGGGCGATTCCGAAGCGCTCGTGCTCGGGTTCCAGCGCTACCGCGCCGGTGAGCAACGCGCACTGCCGGTGAGTGACACCAACACCGCCGAAAGCCACGGCGTCCAGGGTGAATCCGGCGGTGGAGAATCCAAGTGATCGCGCTCAGGCAAGGAAACGAACCGTCACTCGACGGTGTCAGCCGCCCGTTTCTCGGTTTTGCCGGCGACGACGAAACGGCGGATGTCGTCCGCAACGCCGTCGAAGCGTGCGAGCTTTCAGGCGATGACGTCATCGTCAGCGATCTGAGCGACGCCATGAACGGGCTCGCGGCGATCCGCACGCCATCGCTGCTGATCGTCGATCTCGGCGAGGCGACGGACATCATGGGCGCTGCCGAACAACTCGCCACGGTCTGCGATGCCGACGCACAGGTGATCCTGCTGGGCGGGGTCAACGATCTCCGCGTCTATCGCGACGTTATCGCCGCCGGTGTCGCCGACTATCTGGTCAAGCCGTTCGCTGTCGAAGACCTGATCGCCAGCATCGACAAGGCACGTCCGCAAAAGGCCGAGCCGGTGGAACGGGGCGGCGATCCCCTTCAGGTCAAAAGCGCCGAGGTCGCCGCCGTCATCGGCGTGCGCGGCGGCGTCGGCGCCTCGACCGTCGCCGCCAACGCGGCGTGGCACGCGGCCGAACAGTTCATGAAGCACGTCACCCTGATCGACATGGACCTGACGTTCGGCACGCAGGCGATGATCCTCGACGTCGATCCGGGCGGCGGTCTCACCGATGCCATGAAGGAGCCGGGTCGCATGGACGAGTTGTTCATCAAGCGTGCGACCGTGGCGCTCGGCGATCGTCTCCGCGTCATGGCGTCGGAGACCGATCCGGCGCAGGGCGACCTGACCAACAGCACGGCGTTCTCGGGACTTCTCGACTTCGTATGCGCGGACTCGGACCTGGTCGTGGTCGACCTACCGCGTCATGTCGCCGTGGCGCAGCCCGGTATCCTCGACGCGTTCGACCGCGTCGTGCTGGTTGCCGAGCCGGGACTGGGGGCGATGCGCGACACCGCCCGGCTGGCGGCGCACGTCGCCAAACAGAACCCGCGGACGAAGATTCCCATCGTCCTCAACCGCCAGGGCATCGGCGGCAGGGAAGAACTCAGCCAGAAGACTTTCGAGGAAGGCTCGGGTCAGAAGATCGCGCACACCCTGCCGTTCGATCCCAGGACAGCCATCGGTGCCGAGGCCGCGGGCAAATGCGTCATGAGCGCCGCCGCCCGGTCGAAACTCGGCCGTGCGCTCGGTGCCGTCGCCGTGACGGTCGCGGGCACCCCGGAACAGGCGCCGAGAAAGGGGCTGCTGGGGCTTCTCAAGGCCAGGTCGAAGAAGGCCGGGACGGACGGAGGCGACTGATATGTTCGGCAAGCGCCAGACTTCCGACGTCGTTCCCTTCGGCCGGTACAAGGAAATGCCGGAAACGGACGCGCCCGAAGTGCCGGCGGCAGCGCCCGAGCCGGCGGTGCCGCTCAAGGACGACGAGGTCTACCGCCCGGACGTGATCGAAACGACGGCGGCGGAGACCCTGGAACGCGCCGTGGACGCCTTCGCCGACCTCGATGTCCACACCTTCTCGCGCCGCGAACTGGCGGAGAAGATCGGCGAACACGTCAACGAGGATCTGGTGCCGGGCGGTCTGGGCCCGCGCGAGCACCGCGATGTGATCACCCAGGTGGTCAACCGGCTCCTGGAAGACCGGAAACCGGCTCTCGAAAAGCCGGCCGAGGAAAGCCTGATCCAGCGCACCAAGGCCATCGTGCAACCGATCCTCATGGACCGGATCGACGTCGGCGAGGCCGGCGACATGCCGCGCCAGCAACTGGCCCAGGAAATCGGCGACATCGTCTCGGAAATCCTCGTCGAGCATAAGATCCAACTCAATCTGCTGGAGCAGCGCGAGATCGTCACCATGCTGCTCAACGACATGCTCGGGTTCGGTCCGCTGGAGGTGCTGCTGTCCGACGAGGCGGTCACCGACATCATGGTCAACGGTGCCGACCAGGTCTATGTCGAGCGCGGCGGCAAGCTGGTGCTGTCGGAGGTCAGGTTCCGCGACAACCGCCACGTCATGCAGATCGCGTCCAGGATCGTCTCCGGTGTCGGCCGCCGCGTCGACGAATCGTCGCCGCTCTGCGACGCGCGCCTGCCGGACGGCTCGCGCGTCAACATTATCATCCCGCCGCTGGCCATCGACGGGCCGACGATCTCGATCCGCAAGTTCGCCAAGAAGAAGATCACGCTGGATGTCATGCAGCGCCAGGACAACCTGTCGCCGGAGATGGCGACGGTCCTCAAGATTGCGTCACGCTCGCGTCTCAACATCCTGGTTTCCGGCGGCACCGGCTCCGGGAAGACGACGCTACTGAACGCGCTGTCACGGATGATCGATGCCGGCGAGCGCATCGTCACCATCGAGGACGCGGCGGAACTGCAACTTCAACAACCACACGTGGTCCGCCTGGAAACTAGGCCGCCGAACCTGGAGGGCGAGGGCGAGATCACCCAGCGCGAACTGGTCAAGAACGCGCTCCGCATGCGCCCGGACCGTATCATTCTCGGCGAGATCCGCGCCGGCGAGGCGCTCGACATGCTGCAGGCCATGAACACCGGCCACGACGGCTCGCTCGGCACCATTCACGCCAATCGGCCGCGCGAAGCCCTGACCCGGCTCGAGAACATGGTTGCCATGGCCGGGGTCAAGCTGCCGAACGAGGCGGTACGGGCACAGATCGCCGGCGCCGTCGACATGATCGTGCAGGTCAGCCGCATGCGCGACGGCAAGCGCCGGATTACCCACATCACCGAGGTCGTCGGCATGGAAGGCGAGGTGGTGACGACGCAGGACCTGTTCACCTTCCAGTTCGAGGGCGAGGACAAGGACGGCAACCTCTACGGGTCGTTCAAGTCGACCGGGCTCCGGCCCGCGTTCTCCGACCGCGCCAGGTACTTCGGCCTCGACAAGACCTTGATGGAGGCGATGGCATGATCGAGCTTGCCGTCATTTTCGCGGGCAGTCTGGCGGTCATGCTGATCACCGGCTGGCTGGTGATGACGGTGCTCGGCAATCAGCGCCGGCTGCGCGCACGTGTCGAGAAGATCGGCGAACGCGCCAGGCCGATGAGCGCGGGTGAGCGGCGTGCGCGTCAGCTCAAGCGCAGAATGGAAACGTCGTCGCCATTCCTCGAAGGCCTCGCCAACAGGTTGCTGCCGCGTCCCGACATGATCCGGGACCGTTTGCAGCGCACCGGCAAGAACCTGTCGCTCGGCCGCTATTTCCTGATCTCGTTCGCGATCGGTGCGGCCGGTGCCGTGGTGCCGGCCGTCATCCTGGGCATGCCATGGTATTTCAACGCCGCGGTCGCAGCCGTTCTCGGTGTCGGCGTGCCGCATTTTCTCGTCGGTGTGATGATCGCTAGAAGGCTCAACAAATTCACGGTGCTGTTTCCGGACGCCATCGACCTGATGGTGCGCGGGCTGCGCTCGGGCCTGCCGGTCACGGAAACCATCGCCGCCTGCGGCCGCGAGATGAGCGACCCGGTTGGCGCCGAGTTCCGGCGCATCGCCGACGCGATCCGGCTCGGCCAGACGCTGGAAGACTCGCTCTGGGACGCGGCCCGGCGTCTCGACACCGCGGAGTTCAAGTTCTTCGTGATCAGTCTTTCGGTGCAGAAGGAAACCGGTGGCAACCTGGCCGAGACGCTGGCCAATCTTTCCGACATTCTGCGTTCACGCAAACAGATGAAACTCAAGATCAGGGCGATGTCGTCGGAGGCGAAGGCCAGCGCCGCGATCCTCGGCAGCCTGCCGTTCCTGATGTTCGGTATCATCTATTTCCTGAGCCCGGAATATGAGCAGGCACTGTTCACCGACATGCGCGGCCGGGTCATGCTGGGCGGGGCACTGACGCTGATGACCGGCGGCATCCTCGTGATGCGCAAGATGGTGAGGTTCGAGATATGAACTTCCTCGCCAATCTCGTACCCGGCCTCGGCGGCGAGGCGGTGGCGGCGCTCATGTCCGGCGCCGCGGTGCTGTTCGTCGTCTACGCCGTGTGGTCGTCGTTCGTGGTCCGCGATCCGATGGCGGCCCGCGCCAAGCTGCTGATGAAGCACCGCGAGAAGCTACAGGCCGGCCTTGTCCAGCCGCGCCGCAACCGCGCCCGCAAGATGCTGGAAAGCGGCGGTTGGATCCGTGGCGTCGTCGAGAAACTGAACCTCATGCGTTCCAAGCACGCCGACAAGGTGCAACTCTCGCTGGCCCGGGCCGGCTGGCGCTCGCGTGACAACGTGGTGCTTTACCTGTTCGCCAAGACGACGCTGCCGTTCGTGTTCGGCGCACTGGCGGCGTTCTTCCTGTTCGTCGTGCCGGTCGTCGATCTGTCGTTCGAAGCCGGCGCGCTGGTGGCGCTCGGGCTTACGGTGTTCGGCGCCTACTTCCCGGAAATCCTGATCCGTAACGCACAGACCAAGCGCAAGCAGGCGCTGATCAAGGGGCTGCCCGATGCGCTCGACCTGCTCGTCATCTGCGCCGAGGCCGGGCTGTCTCTGGACGCGGCGCTGAAGCGGGTTGCGGAAGAGATGGGCCGCGCCACGCCGGAGATCGCCGACGAGTTCCAGATGACGTCAATCGAGCTCAGCTACCTGCCGGACCGCAATCAGGCGTTGAACAATCTCAGCAAGCGCACCGACATCGCGCCGGTCCGGGGCGTCGTCAATACACTGACGCAGACCGAGAAATATGGCACGCCGCTGGCCCAGTCGCTCCGTGTGCTCGCCGCCGAGTTCCGGAACGAGCGCATGATGAAGGCCGAGGAGAAGGCGGCCAAGCTGCCGGCGACACTGACCGTGCCGCTGATCATCTTCATCCTGCCGTCATTGTTCGTGGTGCTGCTGGGGCCGGCGGTACTGTCGACCATCGATAACCTGATCAATATGTAGACGCCGTCACGTCAGCCGGCGATGAGAAGGGGGCTCATTGCAACGCGCCGAATATCGCCTTTGTTCTCTGTTCCGGCGGCATCTGCCGGAGCCGCGCATAGAACGCCAGATTGTTCTCGACTTCGGCGGCGCTGAGATCCTCGAGCCCGGCGCGGCGCGCGCCTTCCTCGTTTCCGGAAAGACCGTAGACCAGTGCCAGGTTCTGGCGCGTGCGGGCGTTGGCGTCGTCGCGGTCGGCGACCGCTTCGAGCCACGAGACCGCTTCTTCCAGGTCCCCGGCGAGGGCGAGCGAGAGCCCGAGGTTGTTTCTGAGCGGCACGCTTTCCGGCGCGTGCTCCATGCCGGTGACATAGCGGTTCTGCGCTTCTCCGTGCCGGCCCAGCAGGTCGAGTGCGATGCCGGCGCCGTTGTAGCCACGGTTGTTTCCGGGCTCGATTTCGGCGGCGCGGTCGTAGGCGGCCAGCGCCTCTTCATAGAGGTCTGCGGAAAGCGCCGTCTCGCCGAAGCGGTAAAACGGCACCGCCCAGTCCGCCCGCATGTCGGCGGCGCGCCTGTAAAGCTGCATGGCGTTGGCGAGGTCGCCGGCCTCGCGCGTGGTGTCGCCGACGCGGACCAGTTGCGCCGCGCGGCTGTCGACGTTGTCCTGTCTGATTTCTTCCTGTGTCGGGACCTTGCCGCCACAACCGGAAATCGTGACCGCCGCCAATGTCGCGCCGGCGATCATCGCAGCCCTCGACGTAGCGGAAAACGCCGCTATGATCGTGGCAAATGAAAACTGGATCGTTCGACTTGTCTTGTTCATACAGCGTCACGCTACAAGGATCACGGACGGCGGGAAAGGGGACTCGTGTCTCACGACTATATTGAACTGACGTTGCTGATCGAACGCCTGCACAGGCGTTTTCTCGACGTCCTCAGGATCGAACTCAAGAGCATCGGCGTGCGCGACATCAACGGCGTGCAGGCGTTGATGCTGACCAACATCGGCGACGGGGAAATCATCATCCGCGACCTGATCGAGCGCGGCTACTATCAGGGGTCGAACGTCTCTTATAATATCAAGAAGCTGACCGACTACGGCTATCTGGAGCAGGAACGTGCCCAGCACGACAAGCGCGCCGTCACCGTCAAGCTGACCGACAAGGGCCGCAAGGTCGTCGACGGCATCCGCGCCATGGAAGAAAAGAACGGCATCCGTTTCGCCGACACCATTGGCAACGGCGAGTCCGTCACCGAGGCTGCGGACGTGCTCCGCAAGCTGGAGCGCACCTGGGACGAATACATACGCTACGGGAACTGACGGCCGCGCCGTTCCTCACAAGGATACCGATCACATGCTGCTGGGATGCATCGCCGACGACTTTACCGGCGCCACCGATCTGGCGAACACGCTGGTCAAGGGCGGCATGAACACGATCCAGTCGATCGGCGTGCCGGCACCGGACATGGATATCGGCAAGACGGACGCCGTCGTCATCGCGCTCAAGTCGCGGACCAATCCGGCGGCGGACGCCGTCGCGGACTCGCTGGATGCGCTGGCGTGGCTGCGCGCACGCGGCGCCGAGCAGATCCTGTTCAAGTACTGTTCGACCTTCGACAGTACCGACGCCGGCAACATCGGCCCGGTGGCGGACGCGTTGCTGGAGGCCATGGGCGCCGACTTCACGATCTTCTGCCCGGCGTTCCCCGAGACGGGGCGCTCGATCTACAAGGGTTACCTGTTCGTCGGCGACGTGCTTCTCAATGAATCGGGGATGGAGAACCACCCGCTGAACCCGATGACCGACGCCAACCTGGTGCGGGTGCTGCAGCGTCAGACGCCAAACAAGGCCGGTCTGGTCCAGCTTTCGACCGTGCGGGCGGGCACCGATGCAATCCGTGAACGTTTCGAGAATTTGCGGGGAGAGGGCATCCGCCACGCCGTCGTCGACGCGGTCTTCGACGAAGACCTGATAGAGATCGGCCACGCGGCGAAAAACCTGTCCCTGATCACCGGCGGCTCCGGCATCGCCATGGGGCTGCCGGATAATTTCCGCGCCGGCGGGTTCCTGTCCGACCGGTTCACGCCGGCGCTTCCGCAGATCGCCGGACGGTCCGCCGTCATCGCCGGAAGCTGTTCGAAGATGACGCGGGCACAGATCGCACACACACGGCGTGCCTGGCCCAGTTATAACATCGATCCGTGGGACATCGCCGCCGGCAAGGACGTGGCCCGCACCGTGCTCGAATGGGCGGACAAAGAGGGGGCCGGTTCGCCGGTGCTGATCTATTCCTCCGCCGATCCGGACGAGGTCTCCGCCGTGCAGGCGGAATTCGGCCGCGACAAGGTGGGCGCGATGGTCGAGGAAACCATGGGCGAGATCGCGCGCGGTCTGCTGGAACAGGGCGTCAACCGGCTGGTCGTCGCCGGCGGTGAGACCTCAGGCGCGGTCGTGAAGGCGCTCGACGTGCATGCGCTCCGGATCGGCCCCGAGATTGATCCGGGCGTGCCGTGGACGGAAGCCATCGGCGGTGTGCCGTTGGCGCTGGCGCTCAAGTCCGGTAACTTCGGGGCCGAGGATTTCTTCGAGAAATCGCTGGGGATGCTGCCATGAGCGAAACCCGCACCCGCGACGAGATCGCCAGACTCGCCAAGTCGATATACGACCGCGGCCTGACCTTCGGCAGTTCCGGCAACATCAGTGTGCGGCTGGAAGACGGCTGGCTGATGACGCCGACAGGCTCTTCGATGGGCGAAATCGACCCGGCGCGGATCGCCAGGCTCGACCGCGACGGCAATCACGTCTCCGGCGACAAGCCGACCAAGGAAACGTTCCTGCATATCGCGATGTACGAGGAGCGTGCATCCGCCGGTGCCGTCGTTCACCTGCATTCGACCCACTCGGTCGCCGTCAGTTGCCTGGCCGACGTCGATCCGAAGAACGTGCTGCCGCCGATCACGGCGTATTACGTGATGAAGATCGGTACGCTGCCGCTGGTACCGTATTTCGCCCCGGGCGATCTCGATCTGGCCAAGGCGGTTCGGGAAATGGCGTCCGATCACCACGCGGTGTTGCTGGCGAACCACGGCCCCGTGGTTGCCGGCAAGTCGTTGCGCGACGCGGTCTACGCGACCGAGGAACTGGAAGAGACCGCGCGCCTGTTCCTGATGCTCAAGGACGCCAGGACCCGGTTCCTCACGGACGAACAGGTCGCGGCGCTCAGGGACAGGTTTCCGTCGTGACCGAGAATGCCGCCGACGTCTGCGTGATCGGCGGCGGGCTGCACGGCTGTTCCGCCGCGTTGCATCTGGCCATGCGCGGCAAAAGCGTCACGGTGATCGAGCCGCATTACCCGGGCCGGTTCGCGTCGGGGGTCAATGCCGGCGGTGTCAGGCGGCTCGGCCGCGACCTGCGGGAGATTCCGCTGGCGGAAGCGTCCCTCGAAATCTGGCACCGGATCGTGTCGCTGGTCGACGACGATTGCGATTTCCACGCCTGCGGCCAGCTCAAGATCGCGGAATCCGACGAGGACATGGCCAAGCTGGAGGCGCGCGCCGCGGAGGTGCGCGGGCTCGGTTACGATCACGAGCAACCCATCGGCCGCGAGGCACTCAGGAAGATCGCGCCCGACGTGCACCCGCGCGCCGTCGGCGGGCTCTGGTGCGAAGGCGACGGCGCCGCCGATCCGATGCGCACCACCAGGGCATTCCACAATAAGGCGCAAGCGCTCGGCGTTCGGTTCCGCCTCGGCGAACGGGTCGTGGGCCTGATCAGAACCGGCGGCCGCTGGCGGATCGAAACGGATAAAGGCCGCGCCGATGCCAAAGCGGTGCTGAACTGCGCCGGGGCCTGGGGCGACGTGATCGCCGGTATGATGGGGGACGCGGCACCGCTCGAGACGCACGCGCTGACCATGATGGTGACGGAACGGGTGCGGCCGTTCCTCAATCCGGTTTGCGGACTGGCGTCGCGCAAGCTGTCGTTCAAGCAGACCGCTGCCGGCACGCTGCTCATCGGCGGTGCGCATCTGGGCTATGCGGATCGTAACGCCGGCGTCGCCGAGCCCGATCCCCTGAAGATGGCGATCTCGGCGGCCACCGTGTCGGATGCCTTTCCGCTGGTCAGGCATGTGCGGGTCGCCAGGGCCTGGGCGGGACTTGAAGGGGTGACGCCGGACCGCATTCCGGTGATCGGCCCGAGCGCCAATGCGGAGGGCGCCTTCCACGCGTTCGGCTTTTCGGCGCATGGTTTTCAGCTCGCCCCGGTGGTCGGCAGGCTGATGGCGGAGCTGATCGCGGACGGCAGAACGAACTTGCCGATCGCGCCGTTCGACGTTGCACGGTTTCCGTGTGACGTCGAGTTGAGCGCTTGACCTGAATCAAGACGTCGAATTGGCCTCCGGTATAAATTGAGGATAATAATGATGTGTAACCTGCGGCGTCCGGGAGACGCCACAGTTCAATCTCGGATGAGCCGACATGCCGACTGAACAGGTCGCCAAACCACTGAACGTCGAGGACTTCGAACGCGGGCGTTCGCGCCGGTGGTGGATGATTGCGGCGACCGCGTGCATCGGTTTCACATTGACCGCCGTTCTCTCGTTAAGCGTTCTGGAGACGGTACGGCATACGAAATATGCTGAGATCGAAAGCCGCGCCGCCGACCTGGCGGGCCGCATCGAAACGGAATTCAATGTCCAGCTCGCGACGCTGACGGCGTTCCGGGCGTTTCTCGGCTCGAACACGGATATCTCGCCCCGGGATTTCACGGCGTATGCGAGAAATCTGGGAATCTCGGATATCGGTACCATCGCGTACGGCTGGGCGCCCGTGCGCCGCGCCGTCGATGACGGCATTTCGGCGGAACCGGCATTTCCCGTTCTGGTTCAGGAACCGTTCGAGGCGTTGGAGGCTCTTAACGGCGTCGATCTCTCCGAGCTGTCATCGGTGCGCGGCGCGTTGCGGGACAGCATCGACTTCAACGAGATCCAGATCAGCGACCCGTTATCCACGGAAACGACAGGTGGTAAGCACAGCCTCGTCCTGGCGATGTTTCCGCTCTATCGACCGGGTGCGCCGAATTTTCTCCTCGATCAGCGCCGCGAGAACGTCCGGGGGATGCTTTTTTCCGTGCTTAATCCGGCTGTAACCATCGGGTACGCCGAACGGTCGAGTTCGCTTGCCGAGCAGATCGGGGACGGCGTCGTCGGGATCAAGGTCACTGTTCGGAGCGGCACCAAGAGGGAAATGCCGCTTTACCGGACCGGCGGGTATGAGCGGCTGCAGGATGCGACCGAAAACGGCGTGCTTTTCGAAACGTCCGTCAGCAGCCGCCGGCTGCAAATTGCGCAGCGCAGCTTTCAGGTCAACGTCGTCGTCGCTTCCACGGCTCTAGGCGCGGGTCCAAATATTTCGGCGTTATCCGTGCTGGCCATTGGTCTGATCCTGACAGCCGCGGTCGTGATCTCCGTCTGGTCGCGGGCCCGATATGACACCCGCGTTGCGGCAATGGTGACCGAACGGACGAAGGCGCTCGAGGCCAGCGAACAGCGGCTTCGCGATATGGCGGACGTGTCGGCCGACTGGTTCTGGGAAATGGACAGCGATCTCAGGTTTACCTACCTGTCTCCGCGCTTCGAGCAGGTGACGGGGCTTACCCGCAACATGTTCCTCGGCCGCACCCGGCTGGAAGCCGCCGGGATCGCCAATTTCCGGATGGAGGACAACTGGCGCGAACATCTGGACGACCTGGAAGACCACCGTCCGTTCACGAATTTCCGTTACACGATTACCAGAGGCGGCGGCAAGGAGGAGTTCTTCTCGATCAGCGGCAAGCCGGTCTTCGATGCCGACGGTATGTTCATCGGTTATCGCGGCACCGGCCGCGACGTGACTGCCGAGGAAGTCGCCAACCGCCGGATGCGCGAAAGCGAGGCGCGGCTGCAGCGTAACGTCCGGCAGCTCGAGGCGTCGCAGCAGGACCTTGAGGAGAGCACCGCCAAGATGACCGAAATGGCCGAACGCTATGCCGTCGAGAAGGACCGTGCGGAAGCGTCGGAACGTTCCAAGTCCGAATTCCTGGCGTCGATGTCGCACGAAATCCGCACGCCGATGACCGGGGTGATGGGATTTGCCGACATGCTGCTCGACAGTCCGCTGGCGCCGGAGGACCGCGAGAAGGTCATCAAGATCAAGGGCGCCACGCAGTCGCTGCTGACCATCATCAACGACATTCTCGACCTGTCTAAGCTGGACGCCGGCAGGCTCAGTATCGAGAACCTGGATTTCAACGTACGTGCCGCGGTCGAGGAAGTGCTCGATCTGGTGCGCGAGCGGGCGCGGGTCAAGAAACTGCAACTCGACTTCCAGTTCCTGGACGACATGGATGTCGGCATGAACGGCGACCCGACCCGGTTCCGGCAGATTCTCATCAATCTCGTCGGTAATGCCGTAAAGTTCACCCACAAGGGCGGCGTCAGCGTTCACGTCAGCCAGTCGGGCGAAGGCGAAAACCGGACCATCGAGTTCCGGGTCATCGACAGCGGTATCGGCATTTCACCGGAGAACCAGAAGAGACTGTTCACCGATTTTTCTCAGGCCGATGCCTCGATCACCCGGCACTACGAAGGCACTGGGCTCGGCCTCGCGATTTCCAAGCGCCTGGTTGAACTGATGGGCGGCAACATCTGGGTCGAGAGCGAAGTCGGCGCCGGTTCGCAGTTCTGCTTCAGGCTGCCGTTCCGCAAGGCAATCAGTGACGTCACCGATGCAATGCGTCATCATGCCGCCGAGCACTTCGTGACCAGGCGCAGGCTCAATGTGCTCGTGGCGGAGGACAACAAGCTCAACCAGCGCATCATCGCGGCGACGCTGGACAAGTTCGGGCACGATGCGACCATCGTCGAGAACGGCGAACAGGCGGTCGAGCAAGTCGGCAAGGGGGAGTTCGATTTGATCTTGATGGATATTCGTATGCCCGGGATGAGCGGTCCCGAGGCGGCCCGCGCGATCCGCGCGCGCCACGATCACGCCGCCGATATTCCGATCATCGCGCTCACCGCCGATGCCATGGAGGAACACATCCGCGGCTATCTGGAGGCGGGCATGAACGCCTGCGTCACCAAGCCGATCGACCGCGCGCATCTGGTGGCGACGATCAACGAGGTGCTGGATGAAGAAGTGCACGTGCCGATGACCGAGGCCGAGGAAGCGCGCGCCGGTTACGGGGTGCCGACCGAAGACGAGATCGTGGACGGATCGGCGAACGACAAGGCGGATATGATCAGCGTCTCCGACTTCCTCAGTCAACTGGACGGCGTGGCCGACGACATCGAACGCGGCAAGAAGGCCAAGTCATGAGGATCATACCCGACGTCATCCACGGCCAGAACCTGCTGGTCGCCAAAACGGGCGATAACGCACGGCAGGTCGCCAAGGCCATGGTCGAACGGCAGATCTCGTCGATCCTGGTGCTCGACGATGCGGGTAAGCTGATCGGCATCATCACCGAGCGCGATTTCACCCGCTGCTTCGCCGTCGAGGGCGTGGATCCGGACAAAACCACCGCCGGCGACATCATGACGACCGGGGTCGAGACACTGTCGCCCGACGATTCCGCGTTCTCGGCGCTGGAACTGATGGAGCTGCGCAGGTTTCGGCATTTGCCGGTGACCGACACGGATGGCAAGCCGCTCGGTATCGTCTCGATCCGCGACCTCTATGCCGTCGTCACGCGGGAATCGCGTGACGTTCTCGTCAAGACGCAGACCTATCTGTTCGATGACCGCTACAACCCGGATATGTAACGTCCCGCGCGTTCGGGCGGGGGTGTGATGCCCGGTGCCGGTTTCCCGATCGAATTCATGGATGATCTGGAGGAGGGCGTGTGCCTGATCGATGCCGAGGGCACGATTACCGACATCAACGCAGCCTGCGCGGCGTCGTTCGGATGCCGGCGCGAGGACGCTGTTGGCGTACCGCTCACTGCTTTCGCGGATATCTCGACGGCCAGGGTCTGGAATCTGGACGATGGTGCCCGGGCCGCGGTCTTTCCGCCCCGGCGCGAGAACTCGGAACTGGAGATGTTCGCCTATACGATCTCGCACGATCTCAAGGAACCGTTGCGCGCCATGAACGTGTTTGCGGCCGCGCTCGCCGAGGATTACGCCGACGGGATCGACGAGGAGGGACGTGAGTACATCGGCTACATTACCCAGGGCGCGCAGGCGGCGAACCGGATGGTCGACGACCTGCTGACGTTCACTCGGATCGGCCGCGGCGGGATTGCGAAGGAGACCGTCGGTCTCGATGTCATCGTCGATGATGCGCTCTCCGCGCTCAGGGATAACATCAGATCGACGGGCGCGGTGATTGCCGTCGATGCGCCGCTCGGCGATGCCGCCATCGACCGGCGCGTTTTCGGCCAGGCGTTTCAGCATCTGCTGGTGAACGCGATCACCCACGTGGCGCCGGGGACCAAGCCGCGCGTCGGCATCGCCGTCAGCCGCAAGGACGGCTGGGTGACGGTGGCCGTTTCCGACAACGGGGTCGGCATCGCCGAGGATCAGCAGGCGCGGATATTCGGTATCTTCGCGCGACTCGGCGGTGAGCATGGCACCGGCAGCGGCATCGGGCTGGCCATCGCCAAGAAAGCGCTGCGGCTGCACGGTGGCGACGTGACGGTGACATCGGCGCCCGGCGAGGGCTCGGTGTTTCGCCTGGTTCTGCCGGAGAACGGTTAGACTTTCGGCCGGCCTTTCTCGAGGTCGTAATCCCTGATCACGCTGGCGACGCGGATGCGGTAGTCGCGGAAGATACCGCCCCGGCCCTCGGCCTGCGCCTTGCCGTGATCCGCGTGTTCGTACCAGTCGTTCATCGCTTGCTCGTCGCGCCAGAAGGACAGGGACAGGTACTTGCCGGGTTCGGTGACGCTTTCGAAGCGCTCGACGGAAATGAAGCCGTCGACCTTTTCGAGCTCCGATTTCAGAGCCGCGGCACGGTCGAAGTAGTCGTCGGTATGGCCTTCAGCCGGCCAGACCTCGAAAATCGTGACGAACATCGTTGCCTCCCCGGGGTCATTTCCCCTTGAAATCGGGTTTGCGTTTCTCGTTGAAGGCGGCGACGCCTTCAAGGCGGTCCTCGGTATCGACGACGCGCTGATAGCACGCGATCTCGACGTCGTAGCCGGTCTTGATGTCGGTCGATTGCGAGGCGGCGACGGCGGTCTTGGCCTGGCGCACCGCGATCGGCGCGTTGGCGGCGATCGCGGCGGCCGTTTCCAGCGCCTCGTCCATCAGCGTGTCCGGCGCGCAGAGCCGGTTAACGAGCCCCCATTCGAGGGCTTGCTCAGCCGAGAACGGCTTGCCGGAAAGGATCGCTTCCTTGGCGCGGCGCACACCGATCGCGCGCGGCAGGTGTTGGGTGCCGGACGCGCCCGGCATGATGCCGATGGTCACCTCGGTGAAGGCGAAGCGCGCAGCCGGCACCGCATAAAGAAAGTCCGCGTTCAGCGCGACCTCGAGTCCGCCCGCGAACGCCGCGCCGTTGATCGCGCCGATGACCGGTACCGGGCAGTCCATCATGGCGCGGATCATCTGCTCGAATAGCGCGTGCTGCTGGCGCCAGGCGTCGTCGCTCATGCCGTGCCGCTCCTTCAGGTCGGCGCCGGCGCAGAATGCCTTGTCGCCGGCGCCGGTCAGCACCACGACGCGGCATTGCGACGGATCGCGGTAGAGCGCCGTCCAGAGCTCCAGCAGTTCCGCGCCCATCTGCGTGTTGAAGGCGTTGCGGACGTCGGGGCGGTTCAGCGTCACGACCATCACGTGATTGGCCGGGCGGCTGATATCGAGCGTTTCGAATTCCAGGTTTTCTATCTGCGACACGGTGGCCTCCCGATTTCAGATTGCGGAAATCAGGCGGCGATTTCCAGTTCCAGATGCTTCCAGACAGATGTGAGCGCGCGGACAAGATCGTCCATGAGCTCGTCCGCGTGCAACGGCGTCGGCGTGATGCGCAGCCGCTCCGTGCCCTTGGGCACGGTCGGGTAGTTGATGGGCTGGATGTAGATGCCGTGCTGTTCCAGAAGAAGATCGGTCGCTTCCTTGCAGCGCACCGGATCGCCGACGAACACCGGCACGATGTGGGTCTCGGACGGCATCACCGGCAGGCCGGCCTCGGCGAGGCGTTTCTTGAGAGTCGCGGCGCGCTCCTGGTGCCGGGTCCGGAGTTCGCCCGAGGCGCGCACATGGCGCAGGTTGGCGATCGCCGCGGCAGCCACCGGTGGCGCCACTGAAGTCGTGAAAATGAAGCCGCTGGCGGTCAGGCGGATCGCGTCGATCAGCGTCGCCGACGCGGTCACGTAGCCGCCCATGACGCCGAACGCCTTGGCGAGCGTGCCTTCGATGATATCGACGCGGTGCGCCACGCCGTCACGCTCGGAAATGCCGCCGCCGCTCTTGCCGTAGAGGCCGACCGCGTGCACTTCGTCAAGATACGTCATCGCGCCGTACTTTTCCGCGAGGTTGCAGAATTTGGCGATGGGCGCCACGTCGCCGTCCATGGAGTAGACGCTTTCGAAGACGATCAGCTTGGGTGCGCCTTCCGGTGCGGCGGCCAGCAACTCCTCCAGGTGTTCCGGATCGTTGTGGCGGAAGATACGCTTGTCCGCGCCGGACCGACGCACGCCGTCGATCATCGAGGCGTGGTTCATGGCGTCCGAGAAGATGATGCAGCCCGGCAGCATCCTGGCCACCGTCGAGATCGTCGCGTCATTGGACACGAACCCGGACGTGAACATCAGCGCCGCTTCCTTGCCGTGCAGGTCGGCAAGCTCGGATTCCAGTTCGACCAGCAGATGCGTGGTGCCGGAGATATTGCGCGTGCCACCGGAGCCGACGCCGTAGGTCTGCGCCGCTTCCTGCGCCGCCTCGATGGCGGCCGGGTTCTGGCCCATGCCGAGATAGTCGTTGGAGCACCAGATCACCACCGGGTGTTCCACGCCGTCGCGGTAGTTGACGGCATGCGGGAAGCGTCCGGCCTCGCGCTTCAGATCGGCGAACACGCGATAACGGCCGTCCTCCCGGACGCCGTCGACCACGGCCTGGAAACGCTGCTGATAGTCCATTTTACGAACCTGTTTCGTGAAAACCGGAGGCCGATCTTAGAGCCCGGGCGGAGCCGTCGCAAGTGAAGCCGCACCGATCAGGGGCGTTGAATTTCCGGGCTGGCGGAGTAACGTCGTGCCCCAACGGAGGACTCAATGGATTTCGAATTAACGGAAGAACAGCAAATGTTCATGGATGCCGTCGACGGGTTCGCCGAGCGGTATCTGGCGGAGGGTGCGCTCGAACGCGCCCATGCGCGCGGCTTCCCCAAGGATGTCGCGAAGATGATGGCGGCGCAGGGCCTGCTCGGCATCACCATGAAGGAAGAGGACGGCGGCCAGGGCGGGACGCTGACCGACGCGGTGATCGCGATCCAGACGGTCGCCAAGCACTGCCCGCGCAGCGCCGACGTGGTGCAGGCGGGCAACTTCGGCGCCATCCGCGTGCTTGCCGAATACGGCACCGACGACCAGAAGGAACGCTACCTGAAGCCGATCCTGGCCGGCGAGAAAGTGATTTCGGTCGCCATGTCGGAACCGGAAGCGGGCTCGGCGCTGACCGATCTCAAGACGTCGGCCACCGACACGCCGGACGGCGGTGTGCACCTGAACGGCACCAAGGTGTTCTCGACGCACAGTCCGGAAGCCGATCTGTTCCTGGTCTATTGCCGCTACGGCCCCGGCGTCGACGGTATCGGTTCTGTATTGGTGGAACCGGACACCGAGGGCGTCGATCGCGGCCAGCCGGTGATGTATCTGGGTGGCGAGGAATGGTGCCAGCTCTATTTCGAGAACGCCTACGTCCCGCCGGAGAACGTGCTGCTGCGTGAGGGCGGCTTCAAGCGCCAAATCGCCGGTTTCAACGTGGAACGGCTCGGCAACTCGTCGCGCGCCGTGGCGCTCGGCCGCTATGCGTACGACATGGCCCGCAACCACGCCATGGAACGCAAGCAGTTCGGCCGTCCGTTGTGCGAGTTCCAGGGCCTGCAATGGAAGTTCGCGGAAATGAAGCTCAAGCTGGAATCGGCGCAGTTGCTGCTGATGCGGGCTGCCACCAAGGCCGACGCCGGGTTCCCGTCGGCGGACGACACGGCGCTCGCAAAGCTCGCCTGCAACCGCGCCGGTCACGAGGTCTCCAGCGAGGCGATGCAGGTCATGGGCGCGGCGGGGTATTCCCAGGACTGCCTGATCGAATACTGCTTTCGCCGCACGCGTGGCTGGATGATCGCGGGCGGCTCGTCGGAGATGATGATGAACCGCATCGCCGAGGGCATCTTCGAGCGCCGCTTCTCGCAACGGCCGCCGAAACCGCAATGATCGATCTCGTCGAAGCCTTGTTGACGCCACGCGGCGTGGCGTTGGTCGGCGCGTCCGCGGACCCCACCAAAAACACCGGCCGGCCGCAGCGGTTCCTGGCGGCGCACGGCTATGCGGGCAAGATCTATCCGGTGAACCCGGGACGCGACGAGGTGCAGGGACTCAAGGCCTACAAGAGCGTCGCCGACATCGACGAACCCTGCGACCAGGCCTTCATCATGGTGCCGTCGGCGCATGTCATCGACGCGGTCCGGCAATGCGGCGAGATCGGCGTCAAGGTCGCGACGATCTATTCCGACGGTTTCGCGGAAACCGGACCCGAGGGTCAGGCGAAACAGGACAACCTGCTGGCCGTCGCCGCCGAGTCCGGGGTCCGCGTGCTGGGCCCCAACAGCATGGGGGTCATCTGCCCGGCGAGCCGGCTGACGCTTTCCGTCAACGCGGTGCTGGAGATGGAGAATATTCCCGTCGGGCGCATGGGGCTGGTGTCGCAGTCGGGTACCATCCTCGGCACGCTGCTGTCGCGCGGTGCGGCCAGGGGGATCGGCTTCTCGCGCATGCTGTCGGTCGGTAACGAGGCCGACGTCGGCGTCGGCGAACTGGTCGACGTGCTGGTCGACGACCCGGAGACGGATGCGATCCTGCTGTTCCTGGAGGCGCTCCGAGACGCACCGGTGCTGGCTGGTGCCGCGCGCCGCGCATTCGAGGCCGGCAAGCCGGTCATGGCCTACAAGCTCGGCCGGTCCCAGGCCGGCCAGGCGGTGGCACTGTCGCATTCGGGCGCGCTGGCGGGTGAGGACAAGGCCGTCGACGCATTCTTCAAGGCCAACGGCATCGTCCGCGTCGAAACGCTGGAAACCCTGTTCGAGATGCCGCCGCTGCTGATGGGGCAGAAACCGCCACGCGGTAAACGCGTCGGCGTCATGACCACGACCGGTGGCGGTGCGTCGACGGTGGTGGACAGGCTCGGCGCCGCCGGGCTCGACGTAATCCCGGCGCCCGAGGCGGTGCACGAACGGCTGAAGGATTTCGACCTGACCATCGGGCGCGGGCCGCTGATCGACCTGACCATGGCGGGCACGCGCGAAGGCGTCTACGGCGCGGCGCTGCAGGCATTGCTGGAAAGCGACGCCTGCGACGCGGTGGTCTGCGTCGTCGGGTCGTCGGCGCAGTTCCATCCCGAGCTTGCCGTCGCGCCCATCGTCGAGGTTGGCGGCAAGGCATCGAAGCCCGTCAGCGCTTTCATGGTGCCGCAGGCGGACGCCTCGCTCCGGTTGCTGGCGGACGCGGGAATCGCCGCGTTCCGCACGCCCGAAGCCTGCGCCGATGCCATGCGCGCCTTCTTCGAATGGCGGGCGCCGGTGGGTGACGTTGCCGCGAATGCGTCAGCCGAGGGCAAGACGGCGACGCCGAAGGACGAGGCGGAATCGCTGGCGATTTTTGCAAGTCTCGGCGTGCCGGTCGCGCCGCATGCGGTGATCGCGGATGCGAACGGGGACCATGGGTTGACCTATCCGCTGGCGGTCAAGGCGCTATCGGCCGGTCTGCCGCACAAGACCGAGGCCGGTGCGGTGAAACTCGGCATCGGCTCCGACACGGAACTGGCGCGCGCCATCGACGAAATCCGTGCCAACGTCGCCAGGGTGAAACCGGATCTGACGCTGGGCCGTTTTCTTGTCGAGGAAATGGTCAAGGGCGTCGGCGAGGTACTGGTCGGCTTCCGGCTCGACCCGCAGGTCGGCCCCGTCGTCGTTCTCTCGCCGGGCGGCATCCTGGCCGAAGTCTATGGCGACAGCGCGATCCGCATGGCGCCGGTCGACGTGGCGGAGGCGCACGCTATGATCGACGAGGTCAAGGGGCTGGCGCCGCTCCGCGGTTACCGCAATCTGCCAAGGGGCGATCTCGACGCGCTGGCCGACGCCATCGTCAATATCTCGTCACTTGCCGGAATTGAAAACCCGCCATTGGATGCCGAGATCAATCCCATGATCGTTTGCGGTGAAGGCAAGGGTGTCTTCGCCGTCGACGGCCTCGTCATCGCGGCGGAATAGGGGACGGATATGAAACGTGTCGTCATCGTCATCTGCGACGGACTGCGCGCCGACATGGTCGGGCCCGAGTTCACGCCCAACCTGGTGCGTATTGCCGAGGCCGGCGTGACCTGCCGCAACC
Source organism: Rhodospirillales bacterium (assembly GCA_051117645.1). Taxonomy (GTDB): domain Bacteria; phylum Pseudomonadota; class Alphaproteobacteria; order Rhodospirillales; family Casp-alpha2; genus UBA4479. The sequence continues at coordinate 42,246 of JBNPEI010000007.1, read as the reverse complement.
ACGGCGGCGTCTTTCCCTCCACTACGCGGACCACGGCGGCAAGCATCGCCACCGGGTGCCTGCCCGGCACGCACGGCCTGCAGGGCAACGCCATCGCTCTCGACCATGGCGACGGGCTCAAGGTTTATTCCGTCGGCCCGCCGGATTTCCGCGACAAGCTGCATGCCGCCAAGGGCCGCACCCTCAAGGTGCCGACCATGTCGGAGCGGGTGAAGGACGCGGGCGGTGCCGTCGTCTACGCCAACGCTTCGCCGGGTGCGGGCATCTTCCTCGACCCCGACGGGTTTGGGCACATGATCCACCGTGACGTCGGCTTCGGGCCGGGGCGGATCACGCTGGAACCGCATGGCGTAACGCACGATGCCGCCGGCGACGCGGCGCTGGCGCAGCGCTTCATCGACGAAATCCTGCACGACAGGAAACCGGCCCTCGCGCTGATGTGGATGTGCGAACCGGATCATACGCAACACAGCGTGGCATTGGGTTCGCCGGCGCACATCGACGTGGTGCGCGCCGCGGACGCGCAGGCGGGCCGGGTCTTCGACAACATCCGCTCCGACATCGACAGCGGCGAGGTGCTGTTCATGGTCGCTTCCGACCACGGTCACGAGACGATCGCCGAGGTGATCGACCTCGAGGACATCCTGATCGATGTCGGGCTCAAGGACGGTCCCGGGTCCAGCGACGTCGCCATCGCACCGCAGGGGCTGTCAGCGACGATCTATCTTTCGGATGCCGCCAGGGACCGCCGCGATGCCATCGCCGATCACCTGCGCGCCGACCGGCGCATCGGGGCGGTCGCTGTCGGCGAGGCGATGCGCGAGCTGGGCCTCGATCCGGACGACGGCATCGACATCGTCGTCGTCGGTGCCGCCAGCGACGACGCGGGCGAGGGCGGCATGCCCGGCACCGGCTATGCGTTCCAGGGGGACCTCAAGATTTCCAATAATGTCGGTTGCGGCCAGCACGGCGGTCTCGGCACGTACGAACAGAGCCCGTTCCTGATCTGTGCCGGACCCGGGTTCGACGCGGGCGCCGGGATCGCGGACAAAACCTCCGCCATCGATCTCGCGCCGACGGCGATGCGGCATCTGAACCTTGCCGAAGACGGCATGGACGGCCGGGCGTTGCAACGTTGAGCGGGGACTCGGACAGTACCGGCGGCGGTGCAGGTGATGGCGGGGGCAATCCCTGGATCGGCCGGCTGCCGGCCCTGATCTTCTCGCACGTGGTCGGCACCACCAACGTCGTCTCGGTAATGGCGATGGCGCCGGTGATCTCCGCCGACCTCGACCTCAGCGCCGCCGAATTCGGTGCCTTCGTCTCCGCTTATTACGCGGCCCAGGCCGCGGGCTCGATGCCGGCCGGTGCGATCACCGACCGCTTCGGCGTCGGCCGCACGCTGGTCTTCGCGCACATATTGATGTTCGCCGCGGCGTCGATGCTGGCGGTCGCGGTCGGCTATTACCAGTGTCTCGGCGCCATGTTCCTGATGGGATTCGCATATTGCATGACCAACCCGTCGACGGCGCGCGGCGTCCTCGACTGGTTCCCGCGGGAGCGGCGCGGCACGGCGATGGGCCTGAAACAGGTCGGCGTGCCCATCGGCGGCGTCATCGCGGCGGGCAACGGCGCGCTGGCGGCGCATTTTCACTGGCAGTCGATCATGTGGGGCGTCGCCGGGCTGATGGTGCTGAACGGGATCTACTGTCTCGTTCTCGTGCGCTATCACGTGCCGCTGCCGGCGGACCAGCGGCGCAGCATCGTCGCCAACCTGGGCGACGTGCTGAAGGACTGGAACTTCAATATCTATGCGATCCTCAACGGGCTGCTCAACGTCGGCCAGACCAACTTCTTCGGTTTCCTGACCCTGTTCCTGACCACCGTCGGCAAGGCCAGCCAGGAAGCCGCCGGTTTCGCCATCGGCCTCGCCCAGACCTCGAGCGCGGTGGCGCGGATCGGCTGGGGCGTGGTGTCGGACCGTTACTTCGCCGGCAAGCGCGGGCAACTGATGGCGTGGATCTGCGGCGCGGCGGCGGTGTTCCTGGCGGCCATGGCCTTCGTCGGCCCGGGGCCGGGCCTCTATGCGGGCCTTGCGCTCGCCATGGCGCTCGGTATCACCATCGCGTCGTTCGCGCCGGTCGCACAGGCCATCGTCGTCGAGGCCGTGGAACCGCGCCTCGCCGGGTCGGCCATGGGCGTCAACATGGTCGGCGTGCACCTGGGCGGCATGGCCGGACCGATCGTGTTCGGCTGGGTCGTCGACAACTGGGGCGGTTACGACGCGGCGTGGCTGGTGACGGCGGGGATCGTCGTCGCCGGGCTGATCCTGCTGTTGTTCGCGTTCAAGGAGGGGCAGCCGGATGAACGCTGATCCCGCCGGACCGGCGCCCGAACCCGGGACGCCGCCGCAAGCGCCACCGTTGCCGCAGGGGTTCAACCCCTGGCGCGCGCGCATTTTCCTGTTGGGTCTCGTCCATACGGTGGGGACGTCTTGTTATCTCTCGATCATGGCCATGGGGCCGGTGATCCGCGAGGACATGGGCATCACCGCCGCCCAGTTCGGGCTCTTCATGTCGGTGGTGTTCGGCGCGCAGCTTCTGTCGGCGCTGCCGTCCGGCGCGATCACCGACCGCATGGGTGTCGGCTGGACGCTGTTCGGTTCGATGATCATGATGTCCATCGGCACGATGTGGTTCGCGCTCACCGACGGGTTCGGCCCGGCGCTGGCGGCGGCGTTCCTGACCGGTCTCGGTTATTCCTTCGTCAATCCGGCGACGGCCAAGGGGGTGATGCGCTGGTTCCCGCCGGCGTGGACCGGCACAGCCATGGGTCTCAAGCAACTGGGCGTGCCGCTGGGCGGCGTCATCGGCGCCGGCGGCGGCGTGCTGGCGGCCTACATGGACTGGCGCCAGGTGCTGTGGATCGCCGTCGGCCTGACCTTTGTCACCGCGCTGGCGTGGCTGCCGCTGACGCGCAAGCCGCATGCCGGGGCGGGGGCGTTCGCGCGCATGATCAACGACCTCCGGACCGTGATCACCAACCGCAACATGAACGTGATCTGTATCTCGGCGATCATGTACAATACCGGTCAGTCGAGCCTGTTCACCTATATGGCGCTGTTCTTGAAGGATGCGGCGCAGGCGTCGCAGCCCGTCGCCGCGCTCGGCGTCGCTTTCGCCCAGGGTTTCAGTGCCGTCGGCCGGGTCGGTTTCCCTTATATCTCGGACGCGTTCCTGAAGGGCCGGCGCAAGGGCATCACGGTCGCCATCGTGTCGTCGAGCCTCGTCGTCTGCGCGGCGACGATGCTGGTCGGCCCGGCGTGGCCGTACTGGAGTCTGATGGCGATGGCCGCCGTCATGGGCCTCTCGATGGCGTCCTACGCGGCGCTGGTGCTGTCGATGACGGCGGAGACGGTGCCGTCCGAGATGGTCGGCTCCGGGATCGGCTACAACGCCGTCGCGTGGTCGATCGGCGGCGTTGCCGGCCCGCCGCTGTTCGGCCTGATCCTCGATCTGACCGGCAACACGTATGGGTATGCCTGGACGGCGATCGGCGCGGTGATGTTCCTCGGCGCCATGTTCATGGCGTGGCAGTTCCGGGAGGGGAAGTAGGGGCGAAGGGTGAGGGGGAAGTCTACTCCGGGCCACAGCAGCGGACATTCCTCGCACGTCATCCCGGGTGTTAGGTATCGCCCGAACGCGTTACGCGTTCGGATCGATCCTTTCGACCCGGGACCTATTGCCCGGACTGGTGCGATTTCGAAATGGGTCCCGGATCGCTGGCTTTCCTTGCCTCGCTAACGCTCGGAGGAAACCCGCGTCCGGGATGACGGTGAAAGTGAGTTGGAGGATTCAACTGCGCGCTACTGCAGCAGGTCGACCTTGACGATGGACTTGTCGGCGATGAGGTCCTTGGTCGCCGCGTCGTAGGCCTTGTAATGGGCGAATTCCCGGTGCGCATCGAGACTCGCGGCCTCGGTATAGACCTCGAAGAAATGGATCGTGTTCGGATCGTCCTGGTTCTGCATGACGCGGAACATGTGGCAGTTGGGTTCGTCGCGGACGGCGGCGGTGGCGTTGACGTGTGCGTGGGACAGGAACTCGTCGACCTTGCCGTCCTTGATCTTGACGGTGACGAAGATGGCGAACTTGCTCACGGGATAACCTCCTCTGGAAATGTCGATATGGTCTTTTGCTAATGTAATGACGATGGACCCCTTGCCCAAGACTTCGTAAAGTCCCGGCAGCAAAAAAACAAAAACCTGCCCGGAGTGATGACCATGACCGACAACGAGATCGTCCGCTGCGCGGATATCTGCGACGCGGATCCGTCGGCGCAGATCGTCGAGCTGATGTTCAACGACTACGCCAGGCGGCCCTGCTTCCACGGCGAGGCGGTGACGTTTTCGACCTACGAGGACAACAAGGGAATCCTCGACGTCATCCGCCGCGGCGGTAAGGGCAAGGTGCTGGTGATCGACGGCCGGGGCTCGATGCGGCGCGCGCTGTGCGGCGGCAACATCGGCCTCGAAGCCTGCAACCAGGGCTGGGAGGGCCTGATCTTCAACGGCGCGATCCGCGACGTGCACGAGTTCGCCGCACTCGACTTCGGCACCAAGGCGCTCAAGTGCACGGCGATGCGGCCGCGCACCGACGGCATCGGTTTGGCCGACGTGCAACTCCGCATCGGTGGTGCGACTATCGACCCGGGCGATTACATATATGCCGATCTGGACGCGGTGATCGTCTGCAAGAAGCAGGTCCACGAATAAACGACACCGAACAAAAAACACCAACCAAGAAGACTTAAGGGAAGAAACAATCATGGCTGATGGTCAGAACGCGGCGGAAGATGTCGCAAGCCTTTACCCCGTGCTCCACAAGTTCGTGCCGGCGGCGCGCGCCAGGCTCGACGACGGCGCCTGGGATTACCTGGTCGGCGGTGCCGAAACCGAAACCACGCAGAAGCGCAACCGCATGTCGCTCGACCGGCTCGCGTTCCGCCCGCGCGTGATGCGCGATGTCCGCAGCCTCTCCTCGCGGTGTTCGTTCCTCGGCCGGGACCTGAACCTGCCGGTGATCCTGGCGCCGATCGGCTCGTTGCAGCAGTTCCACGACGCGGGCGGCGCCGGCGTCGCGCAGGCGGCCGGCCAGTTCGGCGCGATACACATGCTGAGCTCGGTCTGCAAGCCGGGCCTGGAGGCGGTCGCCGAGGCCGCGCCCGACGCGGCGCGCATTTTTCAGTTATATGTGCGCGGCGATGCCGACTGGGTCGACGATCACATCGATCGCGCCATCGCGGGCGGCTACATGGCGTTCTGCTTCACCATCGATCTCGACTATTACGGCCGGCGCGAGCGCGACAAGGCCAAGGGTTTTCTGTCGGTCGCGCGCCAGACCCAGGCGGTCGGCGAGGAGTACCAGCGCTCGTTCAACTGGGACGACTTCAAGCGCATCCGCGACAAGTACGACATCCCGCTGATCCTCAAGGGCATAGCGACGGCGGAGGACGCGGAGATCGCCGTCAAGGAAGGCTGCGATGCGATCTACGTCTCCAATCATGGCGGCCGCCAGCTCGATCACGGGCGCGGCGGCGCGGCGGTGCTGCCGGAAGTGGTTCAGGCCGTCGACGGCCGCGCGCGGGTCATCCTGGATGGCGGCATCATGCGCGGTTCGGACATCGTCAAGGCGATGGCGCTCGGCGCCGACGCGGTCGGCATCGGCCGGCTGCAGGGCCTGGCGCTCGCCGCCGCCGGTCCGGAAGGGGTGGTGCACATGCTGAACCTGCTGGAGCAGGAAGTGCAGTGCTGCCTCGGCAATCTCGGTGTCACCGGTTACGACCAGTTGACGCCCGAGCACCTATACATGGAACCGGACACGGTAAACCCGCCGCACAAGCTGTCGGCGTTCCCGCTGCTGGAGGAGGGGTACTAAGACGGTCTGGAAAAAAGTCCCTCGTCCTTCGAGACACTCGCGGCGCTCGTTCCTCAGGATGAGGGACTGACGTTCGCCTCACCCTGAGGAGGCCCCATCAATGAGATGGGGCCGTCTCGAAGGGGAGGCGCCGTATCAGCACTTCTCGCGGATGTAGTCCCAGATGCGCGAGATGTCGCTGCCCGGCTTGAGGGCATCGCAGCCGTTCCACAGCGCGGCGACGACCGACGCCACCGTCAGCGGCGTGCCGGCGGCCTTGGCTTCCTTGATGAACAGGTTCATGTCCTTCGACTGGAGCTTGGTTGCGAAACCGCAATCGTAGGTTTCGGTCAGGATCCGGTTCGGGAACTTGTCCATGGTCGCCGTGTTGCGGCCCGTCGAGACGTTGACCGCATCCAGGACCGTCTTCATCTCGACGCCCTGCGACATGCCGTAGGCGATTGCTTCCGAAGACGCCGCGAACGCGGTGGCCGACAGGAAGTTGTTGAGGATCTTCACGGCCTGACCGTGACCGGGATTCTCGCCGCAATGGACGACGTTGCCGGTGAAGCTCTCGAACACGCCCATGTGGTCGTCGAGGACAGCCTTCGGGCCGCCGCACATGATGGTGATCGTACCGGCGGCGGCACCCGCCTGGCCGCCCGACACCGGCGCGTCGATATAGGTCACGCCGGCACCCTTGAGGATGTCGCCGGCCTCGCGCGCCGCTTCCGGTCCGATGGTGGAAAGGTCGACGATCACGTTCGCCTTGCGGCCGTCGTATTCGGCGATTTCCTTGGCCAGCGCGATCGACACCGGCCCGTCCGGGACCGACAGGAACACCGTGTCGGCGCTCGACAGCACGTCGCCGAGCGAGTTCGCCAGCTTGGCGCCTTCGGGCGCGCGCTCGGCGGTGCCGGCCTTGTCGTAGACGATGGTTTCGATCCCGCTCTTGGCGGTGATGTTGGCGGCCATGGGGCCACCCATCTGACCCAGGCCGACGAAGCCGATGACTTTAGGTGCGGACATTCTTATTTCCCTCCGTCCATGTTGGAGACATCGATGCCGAGGTCGGCGTTGACCTCGCGTGCGAGGCGGAACGCCTCGATGCCGGCCGGGATGCCGCAGTAGACGGCGATCTGGATGAGGATTTCGCGCAGGTCCTCGTGCGAGAGTCCGTTGGTGATCGCGCCGCGGTAATGCAGTTTGAACTCGTTCGACTTGCCGAGACCGGCGAGCATGCCGAGATTGAGAATCGAGCGGTCGCGCTTCGACAGCACGCCGCGGCCCCAGGTGCCGCCCCAGCAGTATTCGGTAACCATTTCCTGGAAGTCGCGGTTGAAGTCGTCGGCCTTGGCGAGCGACGCTTCGACGTACTCCTCGCCCAGCACTTCCTTGCGGCATTTCAGTCCGCGTTCGAATTGTTCGGATGCCATGAATGACTCTCCCTAAGTTTTTTGTGTCGTGATGTCGCCAGCGAACGGCGCGATGTGAGGCGCAACTATGCAAACCGCATCCCGGATCGGCAAGGGACGAGATGATTCCGGGTCGGGAAATTCAAAGGAAACACGGGATGATTTCTTGAATTTCAAATCAATTGAACCAGATAGGGGTTGCATCCATGAGCAATATCTAATTTAAAAATACGGGATAATTCTAATGAAAAAACGGGATTGCGTTATGAATTGACACCCATCGTGCGCGACACTACGTTTGATCGTAACAATAATAACCAATGGCTAATCTAGGGAGGAAACGTGGCCCTTCTGGAAATCAAAGATCTCCAGACCCAGTTCTTTACGTCGGCTGGGACTGTGAAAGCTGTCGACGGTGTTTCGTACACGGTCGAAGAAGGTGAAACCGTCGCCGTCGTCGGTGAGTCGGGTTCGGGGAAATCCGTCACCGCGATGAGTATCATGCGGTTGATTCCATGGCCGCCGGGCAAGATTGTCGGCGGCTCGATTAATTTCGACGGCAAGGATTTGCTGGCGCTTTCGGACGATGAAATGCGCTCGATCCGCGGCCGCGACATCGGCATGATCTTTCAGGAGCCGATGACGTCGCTCAACCCGGTTCTGACGATCGGCATGCAGTTGACCGAGCCGATGATCGCGCACCTCGGCATGTCCGAGGAAGATGCGATGGCGAAGGCCAAGAAGCTGCTCGACATGGTCGGTATCTCCGAGCCGGATCGTCGGCTTGCGCAGTATCCGCACCATCTGTCCGGCGGCATGCGTCAGCGTGTCGTGATCGCCATGGCGCTGGCCTGCGATCCGAAGCTGATCATCGCCGACGAGCCGACGACTGCGCTCGACGTGACGATCCAGGCGCAGATTCTGGAACTCATGAAGAACCTGACCCGCGAGCTCGGCGTGGCGATGATTATCATCACCCACAACCTTGGCGTGGTCGCGCGCTACGCCGACCGGGTCAACGTCATGTACGCCGGCCGCATCATCGAATCCGGCGTCGCCAGCGACATCTATCACCGGCCGCGCCATCCGTATACGCTGGCACTTCTGAAGTCGGTGCCGCGCATGGACCGCCAGCGCGAAGCCAAGCTGGACCCGGTCGAGGGGCAGCCGCCCGATCTGACGCGGCTTGACGATGGCTGCTCTTTCCGTCCGCGTTGCCGTTTCGCGCAGGATCATTGCGCAAAGAGTTTCCCGGCGCTGGAAGAAATCGCGGACGGCCATACCTCAGCCTGCTTTGAAAAAGAAAATCTCGATAAAGAAGTGAAGGAAGTTGTGGGATGAACGACGTTGCGAGCGAGAAGCGGAAAACCCGCACAGGAAGCTCCGAAGGTTTCGAGGAAGTGCTGGTCGACGTCAAAGACCTGAAGATGTACTTCCCGGTGACGGAGGGCGTGTTCATTCCGCGCGTCGTCGCCCATGTGAAAGCGGTCGACGGTGTCAGTTTCCAGATTTTCAAGGGCGAGACGCTTGGCGTGGTCGGCGAGTCCGGTTGCGGCAAGACGACGACGGGCCGTTGCATCCTGCAGTTGGAAAAACCCACCGACGGCGAAATCATCTTCTACGGCGATGACATCACGAAATACGATTCGAAGAAGATGATCGACGTCCGCAAGAAGATCCAGGTGATCTTCCAGGACCCGTACAGTTCACTGAACCCGCGGATGAAGGTCGGCGATATCCTGATGGAGCCGATGAAGGTCCACAACATCATTACGGACGAAGCCGAGCGTCAGAAGCGGGCCAAGTACCTGCTGAACGTCTGTGGCCTCGCATCCGCGTTCGCCGACCGCTATCCGCACGAAATGTCGGGCGGTCAGCGTCAGCGCGTCGGGATTGCCCGTGCGCTCGCCATGGACCCCGAATTCATCATCTGCGACGAGGCGGTGTCGGCGCTGGACGTGTCGATCCAGGCCCAGGTCATCAACCTGCTCGAAGACCTGCGCGATGAGTTCGATCTGACATACCTGTTCATCTCGCACGACCTTTCCGTCGTGCGTCACATCTGCCACCGGGTCGCCGTGATGTATCTCGGCAACCTGGTCGAACTGGCTGATGGCGATGAACTGTTCGAAAACCCGATGCATCCGTACACCAAGCTCTTGCTCAACGCGGTGCCGATTCCGGACCCGGACATCGAGAAGGGCCGTGCGCACGAGATCATCAAGGGCGAAATTCCGAGCCCGATCAATCCACCGCCGGGATGCGTGTTTCACCCGCGGTGTCCGATCGCGGTGGACAACTGCAAACAGGAGATTCCGCAACTGCGGGAAGTAAAACCGGGTCACTGGGTGGCCTGTTCAGAGGTGTGACCACGCCGAGGGCATGGCGTGACACATGACGTGGGGTAATCCCGTCAATTCTTCATTTCAGGGAAGGAGACTTCAAATGCTCAAACAAACTGGGAGACTCGCTCTCGCTGCTGTGGTGGGCTTCGGCCTTGCCGCAGGTGCGGGCGCAGCGAAGGCTCAGACGCCCAAGTCGGGTGGTATTCTGAACTTCGTGGTCGGCTCCAAGATTCCGTCGTTCGACGGTCACCAGGAGACGACTTTTGGTATGATTCACCCGATCCGGCCGTTTTACAGCTTGCTGATCCGTGTGAATCCGGCGAATCCGTCCGATCCGACGGATTTCGAGTGCGATCTTTGCGAAGGTCCGGTGCCGGAAGCTACCGAAGGCGGGACCAAGTACACCTTCAACATTCGCAAGGGCGTCAAGTTCCACGACGGTACGCCGCTGACGTCGGCCGACATCAAGGCGACCATGGACAAGATCGTTTTTCCGCCGGAAGGTGTTCCCTCCGCGCGTAAGGCGTTCTTCCGCGCCGTGGAATCCATCACCACGCCGGACGATCACACGGTTGTCTTCAAGCTGAAGTTCCCGACGGCCGCCTTCATTCCGGCCCTCGCGACGCCGTTCAACTTCGTCTACGCGAAGAAGGACCTCGATGAGCACGGCTATGAATGGCACAAAGCCAACGTTAACGGCACGGGTCCGTTCAAGTTCGTCCAGCACCAGCCGGGCGCATTTGTCGAAGGTGCCAAGTACCAGGACTATCACTTCGAAGGTAAGCCGTACCTCGATGGCTTCAAAGCCATCGCGGCACCGAAGATGGCTGTCCGTCTTCAGGCCATTCGTGGTGATCGTGCATCGATCGAGTTCCGCGGCTTCCCGCCGAAAGCGCGTGATGACCTAGTCAAAGCGCTCGGTGACAAGATCACGGTTCAGGAAAGCGACTGGAACTGCGTTCTGCTCGCGACCCCGAACCAGAAACGCAAGCCGTTCGACGACGCCCGCGTACGTCAGGCCCTGACCCTCGGCATCGACCGTTGGGGCGGGTCCAAGTACCTGTCGCAGATCGCCATCGTCAAGACGGTCGGCGGCGTGATCTTCCCGAATCACCCGCTTGCGGCGACCAAGGAAGAACTGCTCAAGCTGAAGGGCTATAGCGAGGATATCGAAGCTTCGCGCGCCGAAGCCAAGAAGCTTCTCGCCGATGCCGGCCATTCCGGCCTGTCGATCGACTTCTCGAACCGTGGCGTCGACCAGCCTTACAAGGTTGTCGGCACGTGGCTCGTCGATCAGTGGCGCAAGATTGGTCTCGACACCAAGCAGCGCGTCCAGCCGTCCGGTCCTTTCTACGACTCGCTTCGTAAGAAAAAGGACTTCGACGTCTCGATCGACTTCAACTGCCAGTCCGTGATCAACCCGATTGCCGACATGACCAAGTTCCTTGGTTCGGCAGGTAATAACTACGGCAGCTTCGAAGATCCCAAGCTGGAATCGATCTACGCGAAGATCGAAAAAGAGAACGACCCGAAAGTACTGCGTGACCTGGTTCGCCAGTACGAGACGCGTTCTCTCAGCGAAGAAGCGAGCGGTATCGTCACCCTGTGGTGGTACAAGATCAATCCGCACCGTTCCTACGTGAAGGGGTGGAAGATCGCGCCGTCGCACTACTTGGCTCAGCACCTGGATCAAATCTGGCTGGACAAGTAATCGCGTAAGCGAACTATCGGACCCGCCCGCCGCGCAAGTGGCGGGCGGGTAACCGATCAACAACAATAATCTAACTTTGGGAAATACGGTTGGGCACTCATGTCTAAGTATATTCTAAAACGCGTGCTCCTGATGATTCCGACGCTGATCGGTGCCGGGATTCTCGTGTTCTTCCTGATGCGGCTGATTCCGGGCGATGTGTGCGAACTCAGGTTCGCCGGCACTGGCCTTTATGTCGACCAGGAACAAATCGACATCTGCCGCAAGGATCTAGGCATCGACCGGCCGATGATGGTTCAGTTCGCCGACTTTATGTGGGGCTTCTTCACCTTCGACTACGGTAAGTCGATGTGGACCGGCAAACCGATCATCGAGGAAATCGGCCTGCGCTTCGAACTTTCGCTGCAGGTCGCGATCATGGCTACGTTCGTGGCGACCGTGATTGCCATTCCGCTGGGTGCGATTTCCGCGATCAAACAGGATACCTGGCTCGATTACGCGGTCCGTGCCTTCTCCATCGCCGGTATCGCCATTCCGTCGTTCTGGCTCGGCATCATGATCATCCTGGGGCTGCTGATCATCACACAGGAGATGACCGGCATACCGTGGATGCCGCCGATCGAATACAAGCCGATCTGGGAAGATCCGGTACATAACATTTCACAGTTGATATGGCCCGCGGTGGCGACCGGTTACCGGTATTCCGCCGTGGCCACCCGCATGACGCGCTCGGCGCTTTTGGAAGTGCTTCGCGAGGATTACATCCGGACGGCACGCGCCAAGGGACTTGTCGAGAAGGTTGTCATCAATCGGCATGCGCTCAAGAACTCCATGTTGCCGGTCGTGACGATCATCGGTATCGAGTTCGCGTTCCTCATGGGCGGGCTGGTCGTGACCGAGCAGGTGTTTAACCTGAACGGCCTCGGCAAGCTGTTCGTGGAAAGCGTGACCAACCACGATTACGCGATGACGCAGTCGCTGGTGATGCTGGTGGTGCTCGTCTTCGTCGTTACCAACTTCGTTATCGACCTGGCCTACGCGTGGCTCGACCCGCGTATTCGCTACAGTTAAGGGTAAAAGAAAATGGCCACAGTTAGTGAATCAGCTCTTGAAGCCCAGATCGAGGATCTTGAGGACAAGACGCCACTCTGGCAGAAGGCGAAGAAGATGGCGCGCAAGCAGCCGATCGGCGTTGCCGGTTTGGCCGTCGTCATCTTGATGATCTTCGCGGCGATCTTTGCGCCGTGGCTGACGCCTTATCATCCGGAGTACAACGACTTCGCCGCCATGCTGACGCCTCCCGGGACGGATTACATCCTGGGGACCGACCAGTTCGGGCGTGACATCTTCACGCGTATCCTCTACGGCGCGCGGACGGCGTTGTTCGTCGGCTTCGCGTGCGCGACCATCGGCGCCGTGGTCGGCATGGTGCTGGGGGTTGCGTCGGCGTATTTCGGCGGGGCCTTCGATCTCATCTTCCAGCGCGTCATGGACGTGTTCATGGCGTTCCCGCTGATCATCCTGGCGCTGGCCGTTGTTGCCACGCTGGGTACCGGCACGCAGAACGTGATCATCGCCATCACCATCCCGTTCATTCCGCAATGTGCGCGGGTGGTGCGCTCCAACGCGTTGGCGATCCGCGAAATCCCGTACGTCGATGCGGCTCGCGCGCTCGGCTTCGGTCACGCGCGGATCATCCTGCGTCACATGGCGCCGAACGTGATGGCGCCGTTCCTGATCCTGTTCACCGCGTTCGTCGGGCAGGCGATCCTGCTCGAAGCGTCGCTGTCGTATCTCGGCATGGGCGTGCAGGAGCCGACGCCGGCCTGGGGCTTGATGCTGCAGGGCGGTGCCGAGGAATACGCGGAAAGCGCACCATGGGTCGCGATCTGGCCCGGTGTCGCCATCTCGCTGGCCGTGTTCGGGTTCAACCTGTTCGGCGACGCGGTCCGCGACACGCTGGATCCGAGACTGCGTTCGCGCTGACCGGAACCATATCGACTTCGGGGGGCACCTTGTTCGCAGGGTGCCCCTTTTCATTCGGGGAATAGACTGACATGTCCAAACGCGTCGCCATCCTGGCCTTCATGCTGGAAAGCAACAACTTCTCGCCGGTCACCACCGAGGCCGACTACCGCAAGCGCTGCTACCTGCAGGGCGATGAGATCACGGCCGAGCTCGAAAAGCCGGCGCCCAAGCTGCCGTCCGAGATCGTCGGTTTCAACGAAGAGATGACCCGCCTGCATCCCGACTGGGAACTGGTTCCCATCGCCGCCGCGGATGCCGAGCCCGGCGGCTCCATCGACCAGGATTTCTTCATGTCGACCCTGAAGCTGATGGAGGGATATCTCCGCGCCGCCGGCGATCTCGACGGCGTCTACGTGGTCAGCCACGGCGCCATGCGCGCAACCGGCGAGTTCGACCCCGACGCCCGCATCTACGAGATGGTGCGCGACGTGGTCGGCAACGATGTGCCGTTGCTCGCGACGCTGGATCTGCATGCCAACGTCTCCGAGCCGATGGCGGCGCTGACCGACGTGCTGGTCGCGTACCTCACCAATCCGCACGTCGACCAGCGCGAACGCGCCGCCGAGGCCGCGCGCATCATGGCCGAGATGTGGGACGGCATGACGCCGCACCAGCACTTCATCAAGGTGCCGATCGCCGCGCCGACGGTGACGCTCCTGACGGCCGAGGGGCCTTATGCCGATCTCATCGATTACGGTCAGACCAGGGTCGGTGGCGATATCCTCAATGTTTCGGTCTGCGCCGGCTTCATCTATTCCGACAGCCCCAAGTGCGGCATGTCGGCGATCGTCACGTCGAGGAACGATCCGGCCCCGGCGAAGGCGCTGGCCGAGGACATCGCCAAACGCGCCTGGGCCGACCGCGAACGCTTCAAGAAGGACCTGACGCCGCTCGCCCGTGCCACCGAACTGGCGGCGCAGTTGGGCCGCGACCCGACGCTCCGGTCCTGCATCATGGCCGACGTCGCCGACAACCCGGGCGGCGGCGGATCGGGCTGCACGACCTTTATCGCTAAAGCCTTTACCGACGCCGGTGTCGACGGGGCGTTCATCGGCCTGATGATCGACCCCGCCGTCGCCGCCCAGGCCCACGCGGCGGGCGAGGGGAAGAGCCTCTCGGTGACGTTCAACGGGGAACCCCGCACCGAGTTCGACGAGCCGTTGACCCTTAATGTGACCGTCGAGAAGCTGACCGACGGTTCGTTCGTCGGCCGGCGCGGACTGCTCAAGGGACGCGCCATCGAGCTCGGGCCGACCGCGTTGCTCAAATGCGGCGGCGTGCTGATCGGTGTGGCGTCGAACCGCAAGCAGTGCGCCGACCCGATGATGATCGAGCAGTTCGGTCTGAATATCGCCGACCTGCGCACGGTCGTCGTCAAGTCGCGCGGCCATTTCCGCGCCGGTTTCGACGAGTTCTTCCCGCCCGACTACGTTTACGAGGTCGACTGCCCGGGGCTCACCTCGCCGGTGCTGAAGAACTTTGATTGGCGCGATCTGGTGCGTCCGGTGTATCCTCTCGACGAGGAGGCAACATGGACGTGCCCCGGATAACCGCCATCCTGACCATCGCCGTGATGACCGCGCTGCCCGTGGCGGCAGTGGCCGACGCGCCCAAGCAGTCGGTGCCCGAGCGCACCGAACCTGTCGATCGCGGCTATGGCCAGCACGACGCGTGCTTCGGCGGCAAGTACGAGCGCGAAGAGGATCTGAAGACCGGCAACGAGGACGAGGTCATGAAGATCCTCAAGCAGATGCTCGGCCCGGGGACGTAGTTAAAACACCCCCTTTATTCCGGGCGAAACCCGGGACCCATGGCCCAACTTGGCGAAGTGTCTGAATAGGTCCCGGATTGCTGGCTTTCCCGGCCTCGCTTACGCTCGGGAGAAACCCGCGTCCGGGATGACGCTGCTGTAGCTGTGCTACGCTCCCCCCAGATAGATCCCGCCGTCGACGTGCAGGCACTGCCCGGTGATGTAGGCGCCGTCCGGGCCGCACAGGTGCCGGACCATCGCCGCGATCTCGCGGGTGGTTCCCATGCGCTGGATCGGCCGCCCGGCCCCCGAGTTCGAGCGCTGGCCGGCGGCCGCGCCCCGCACCGTGTCGACGTGTCCGGGCGCTACCATGTTGGCGGTCACGCCTTGCGGCCCGAATTCCATGGCGATGGAGCGGGTCAGCGACAACAGTCCCATCTTCGCCGCGCCGACGTGGGCGCGGCCGACGTTGCCCGTGTGCGCGCTGGTGCCGCCGAGGGTGACAATGCGCCCGTACCCGTTCTCGAGCATATGCGGCAGCGCCGCCCGGGCCAGCACGAACGGCGCTTCCAGGTCCATGGTCATGACCTCGCGCCATTCCTCGAGCGGGATATTGACGATAGAGTTCTGGCGCCGGATGCCGGCGTTGAGGATCAGGATATCGAGCCGGCCGAACGCATCGATGGCGGCCCGGATCAGCCCCTCGGCCTGGTTCGGGTCGGCGATGTCGGCCATGTGTACGACGGCCGTGCCGCCCTGGGCCCCGATCTCGGCCACGACCGCGTCGGCGGCGGCCCTGTCCGACTTGCCGTTGATGACGACGCCCGCGCCGTCGGCGGCGAGCGTCAGCGCGATCTCGCGGCCGATGTTCTTGGCCGCCCCGGTGACGACCGTCGCCTGTCCGGAAAGCGGTTTCGCCGCCATCAGCTCCCGCCCAGGTACATGCCGCCGTTGACGTGCATGATCTGGCCGTTCACGTAGGCGCTTTCCGGCAGGCACAGGTAGTGCACCATGCTTGCGACCTCGTCGACCGTGCCCATGCGCTCGACCGGCGCCTTCACCGGGCGGTTCGGCAGCGCCCCGGCGGAGGCCGGACGCACCGTGTCGATGAAGCCGGGCGAGACGCTGTTGGCGGTGATGCCGTCCTTGGCGAATTCCACGGCGAGCCCGCGCGTGAACCCGGAAATGCCCGCCTTGGACACCAGATTGTGGACCCGCGTCGGCGTGCCGACGTGCCACGAGACGCCGCCGATGGTGACGATCCGGCCCCAGCCCTTTTCCTGCATCATCGGGATGCACGCCTGCGCCAGGTGGAAGGTGCCGTCGATGGAGATATCGACGACGTTGTGAAACTGTTCGAACGTCATTTCCAGAAACGGCACCTGGCCGCGCGACGATGCGTTGACGACCAGGATGTCGATGCCGCCCAGCTCGTCCCTGGCGCGCTTGGCCATGTCCCCGACGGCGTCGGCGTCGACCACGTTGGCCATGCAGCCGATGGCCTTGCGGCCCTTGTCCCGGATCTCCTTGACGACGCTGTCGACCGCGTCCTTGTCGGAGACACCGTTGACGACGATGTCGGCGCCGTCGTCGGCCAGGTGATGTGCGATGGCGCGGCCGATGTTACGGGCCGAGCCGGAGACAAGTGCGACCTTGCCCGCGAGTTTCCGTTCGCTCATGTGTTCTTCCCCTTATTCGCCGGTGAAGTCCGGCTTCTGCTTGTCGACGAAGGCGGTGACGCCTTTCCTGAAATCCTTGCTCATGGCGCAGTTGACGAAGCTCTCGGTCTCGAGGCCCAGTTGCGTGTCCATGTCGTTGTCCGAGCTCTGCAATAGCAGCTTCTTGGTCTTGCCGTAGGCGAACGTCGGCCCGGCGGCGAGGCGCTTCGCCAGCTTGGCGACCTCGGCCTCGAAGTCCGCCTCGGCGACGACCTTGTTGATCAGGCCCCATTCCAGCGCCTGTTCCGGGCCGAACCGGTCGCCCAGCAGCGCCACTTCCATGGCGCGTTTCATGCCCAGCGTGCGCGGCAGGTACCAGGTCGAGCCGCCGTCCGGGCTGGTGCCGAGGTGGCAGTAGGCGAGGGTGAAGATGCCGCCTTCGCGTGCGATCACCAGGTCGCAACCCAGCATCAGGCTGAATCCGGCGCCGGCGACCGCGCCCTTGACCGCGCCGACGACCGGCATCGGCAGGTTGTACATATTGTCGACCACGTAGTGGATGCGCCCGAGGATCGAGTTGAACCATTCGCGCGCCGCGTCGTCGTTCTCGACCTCCTCGAACTTGCGCTTGAAGCGCTTCACGTCGCCGCCCGCCATGAAGTGATCGCCGGCGCCGGTCAGCACGACGCAGCGCACATCCTTGCTGTCGCGCAGCGCGCCGGTGATCTCGATCAGCGCCGTCACCACGTCGTCGTTGATGGCGTTCAGGCTGTCCGGGCGGTTGATGGTGATGGTGGCGACGGCGTCGGTAATGTCGAGCCGTACGGTATCGTTCGGTGATGCGATCGGCATCCGGTTCCTCCCCAATGATCATGCGGCTTGTTGCCTTGGGGAGAGTTTAGCGGACGGGTTCCCGGGGGGCCAGCGGGGAGGTAAAAACAATCGTCATCCCGGGCGAGACGGCACATGCCGGCGAGACCCGGAACCCATGGCCCAACTTGGCGAAATGTCTGAATAGGTCCCGGATAGCTGGCTTTCCCGGCCTCGCTTGCGCTCGGGGGAAACCCGCTTCCGGGATGACGTGTAAGCGTTAACTCCCCGGCTGGTTCTGCCAGTAGTCGATGTTGAGGTTCCGGAGCAGGTCGTCGTGGTGATAGTCCATGCACCGCTTGAGGCCCGAGAGGCGATAGGTCGACGTGCCGTCGGCGCAGTCCCGGAACGCGTCGCGCGCGCCCGTCAGTCCCGGCGCGTCGGCGGCCAGCGGCACCTCGTCGCCGATGGCGCTCTGCCACATGCCGTCGAAGTTCTTCGCCGTGATGGGGCCGTCGGCGGGCAGGGCCGAATTCAGCTTCGAGAGAAGCTGCGCGGTCGCCGCCTTGGTCGTGTGGTCGACGTAGCTCTGGCCGTGTTTGCGGAGCGAGTCGGTCACGAACGCGATCTCGTCCTCGGTCAGCGGGTTCGGATCGTGGGGTTCGGGCACCGGGATCAGTGAGGCTTCCTGCCACACCACCAGCTTGGCCGTGGTCGCGCCGAGCGCCTTCAGGCGGCCCATCTCGATCGAGGCGGCGACGGCCATGAAGCCGCGGTGTTCGGTGAAGCGCATGTGATCGCCGGCGGGCAGGCGGACTTCGCCGCCGTCGTCACCGGATAGCACCAGCGTGAACTGCTCCGGCTTGGCCGGCACGTAGGCCGTGCCCATGCTCGGTGCCGGACGTTCGCGCTGCAGGCAGTAGGTGGAAAGCTCGGCGGCGCAGATGCCGTCCGTGCATGCCAACTCGATGCCGCTTTCGACGGGCAACGCCGCCAGGATCTGCGGCGCCGCGTCGGCTTTCTGTGCCGTGAATGTGAAGCCTGCCGCGATGATGGCGGCGAATAAAAGGTGTCGTCTCATAGCGTTGGACCTCCTGTTTGTTTTCAAGGAAGGCCGGCGCCGGACGAAACCGCGGTTCAGTAGCCGGGCTGGCTTTCCCAATAATCGGTGTTGAGCCGCATGATCTCGCTGTCGTGCTTGAATTCCAGGCAGCTCTTGATGCCGCCCATGGAATGATAGGACATGCGGTCCTGGCACCAGTCATAGATATCGCGCGCCCGGCGGATGCCTTCCTCGTTCGCCGGCCGGGCCGGGCCCAGGCCGTCGATCACGTCGCGCCAGAGCTGTTCCAGGCTTTCCGGATTGGCTTCGAGGCGCGGCACGATGGTCGCGGCGATGCGGTTGACCACCGATGCCGCCTGCGCGTCCGGATGCGCGTCGACCAGTTCCTCGCCGCGCTCGCGCAGCGACTTGGACGCATAGGCCAGTTCCTCGGCACTGATCGGGTTCGGGTCGCCGGGAACGGGCTCCGGCACCAGGGCGGCGCGCTTGGCGACGGCGATCTTTGCCGAAACGCCGCCCAGCTTGGCCAGCTCGCCGCGGTTGATCACGGCGTTGACCGACGCATAGCCGCGCACGGACTTGAACGTCACGTGCTTGCCGGCGCTGACCGTCCGTTCCGAGCCGTCGGCGCCGACGACGATCAGGCTGAACTGTTCGTCGGCGGCCGGCAGGTAGACCTGGCCGGTGGTCGGCACGTCGCGGTCGCGCTGCAGGCAGTAGCTGGAAAGGGACGTGGTGCAAATCTGGCCGCTGCAGGTCATCTGCTGCGGACCGAGGGAAGCCATGACGGCGAGAACTTGCGGTGCGGCGAGGGCGGACCCTGCGCTGAGCACCGAAACCGCCGCAATGGCGCCGAACAGGGCAATCACGCGATTCATGCCTAATCATCCCTCAAAACAGGCGCTCAGCGCAAGCGGGATGCATCGATTTCGCAAAAATGTGAACAGCCGGCGGGGTGCGGTTGACAGGCCCGCGTCCTCTGGCAACCATTCACGCATCTGACTTGGGAGATCCATCCAAATGACTGTCACCAACGCGAAAGCGCTGACCGCTGACGCCGTACGCGCGCTGATCCTCGACCGCGACAACCGCGAGGTTGCCGTCATCGACGTGCGCCCGGGCGGCACCTTCGGCGACGCACACCTGCTGTGGGCCAATTCCGTGCCGCTGACGACGCTGGAAATCGAGATTCTCGACCGGGTGCCGCGTCTCGACACCCCGGTGGTGCTTTGCGGTTTCGATGACGCCGACGACGGCATCGTCGGCCGGGCGGCGGGCAAGATGGCGGCCATGGGCTACACCGACCTGGCCTATCTTCAGGGTGGTGTGAAGGCATGGGAAGCGGCAGGGTTCGAGGTGTTCTCGGGCGTCAACGTGCCGTCCAAGGCGTTCGGCGAATTCGTCGAGCATACCTACGACACGCCACGCATCCCGGCCACCGAACTTAAACGCATGATAGATGCGGGCGAGAACATGGTGGTGCTGGATAGCCGCCCGATGTCGGAATACCACGCCATGAATATCCCGACCGGCGTCGACGTGCCGGGCGCGGAACTGGCGCTTCGCGTGCACGATCTCGCCCCCGACCCGGAAACCACCGTGGTCGTCAACTGTGCCGGGCGCACGCGTTCGATCATCGGTTGCCAGTCGCTCAGGAACGCCGGCATTCCCAACAAGGTCGTGGCGCTGGAGAACGGCACCATGGGCTGGCACCTGGCGGGCTTCGATCTCGAATACGGCAACACGCGCAAGTACGGCGAGATGACCGCCGCCGGCCTGGAGAAGGCGATCCGCTGTGCCGAAGGGGTGCGCGCACGCTTCGGCGTCAGGACGGTGGACGCCGCGACCCTCAAGGGCTGGCTCGGTGAAACGGACCGCACGACCTATGTGCTCGACGTGCGCGATCCGGAAGAATTCGCGGCGGGGCACGTGCCCGGGTCGCGTCCGGCGCCGGGCGGGCAGCTCGTGCAGGCGACGGACCGTTATGTCGGCACGCTGGGATCGCGCATCGTCTGCGTCGACGACAACGGCGTGCGCGCCACCATGACCGCGTCGTGGCTGGTGCAGATCGGCTGGGACGCGGTGGTGCTCGAACCGGGCGCCATCGGCATGACCGAAACCGGCGGCCATGTGCCGGCGATGCCGCCGGTGCCGGAGGTGCCGACGCTGGAGCCGACGCAGCTCGCCGCGCGCATGATCCAGACCCATGTGGTCGATCTCGGCAATTCGCTCTCGCACCGGAACGCGCATATTCCCGGCTCGCGCTTTGCGATCCGCGCCAACATGCCGGAGAACCTGGCGCCGCTCTCCAACGACCGGCCGATCGCGCTGACGTCTAAGGACGGGATCATCGCCAGGTTCGCGGCCCAGGACCTGATCGACGCCGGGTTCGATCGCGAGATCGTGGTGCTCGACGGCGGCACGGATGCGTGGAAGGCGGCGGGCCTGCCGGTGAAGGGCGGTTTCGAGGGCAACCTGGATGCGAGCTGCGACGTCTGGTACCGACCCTACGACATGGACGACGCCCAGGAAGGGGCGATGAAGCAGTACCTGAGCTGGGAGGTGAATCTCGTCGCCCAGATCGAGCGCGACGGGACGACGAGTTTCCGGGTGTTCGAGTGAGGAACCCGCGTCCTTCGAGACGGCCCCGGAAAATGACCGGGGCCTCCTCAGGACGAGGTGCAAAATATTAGACAAAGAAACCTCATCCTGAGGAGCGAGTAAAGCGAGCGTCTCGAAGGATGACGACACAAAACAACCAAACCAAGGGAAGAAAACGAAAATGAAGATCATGGTTCTGCCGGGCGACGGCATCGGCCCCGAAATCATGGAGGCGACGCTCAAGGTCGTTTCCGCGCTCGACGGCAAGTACGGCCTCGGTCTCGACCTGCAGACCCGCGAGATCGGGCTGGCGTCGCTGGCGACGCGCGGCTCGACGCTGCCCGACGACGTGGTCGAGGAATGCAAGGCCGCCGACGGCACCATTCTCGGGCCGGTCGACAGCTACGCCTATCCGCCGTTCGAGGAAGGCGGCGTCAATCCGTCCGGCACCATGCGCAAGCGCCTCGATCTCTACGCCAACATCCGCCCCTCGAAGACGTTTGAAGGCGTGCCGTCGATGGCCAAGCAGATGGATATGGTGGTGGTGCGCGAGAACACCGAGGGCTTCTACGCCGACCGCAACATGTTTCTGGGAAGCGGCGAGTTCATGCCGACCGAGGACGTGGCGCTCGCGGTCCGCAAGATCACGCGCCAGGGCTCGCGCCGCATCGCCCGCCAGGCGTTCGAGACGGCGTCGCGGCGCCGCAAGAAAGTGACCGTGGTGCACAAGGCCAACGTGCTGAAGGTCTCCGACGGCCTGTTCCTGCACGAGGTTACCGAAGAAGCGAAGAACTGGCCCGGTATCGAGCTGGAGGAGCTGATCATCGACGCCGCGACGGCGCACCTGATCCGCCGGCCGGCCGACTTCGACGTGCTGGTGACGACCAACATGTACGGCGACATTCTATCGGACGAATGCGCCGAGCTCTCGGGCGGCCTCGGTCTCGGCGGCTCGATCAACGCCGGCGACGACGTCGCCATCGCCCAGGCAGCGCACGGCTCGGCGCCGGATATCGCCGGGCAGGGCAAGGCCAACCCGACGGCGCTGATGGTCTCGGTCGCCATGCTCATGGACTGGCTCGGCGGGCGCACGAGTGCGAACAACCTGACCGACGCGGCGGCCGCGTTCCAGGGCGCGATCGAGAAGACGCTGGCCGACGGCGCGACGCGCACGCCCGACCTCGGCGGCACGCTCTCGACGTCCGAGTTCGGCGACGCGGTGGCGGCGAGAATTGTTGATGTGCCCGTTTAGGTGACGCAAGATGTAGTATATTAGCGATTAGGCTGTATCGACGTCATAGCATTGAGGAAAGCAGGTGACTGAGACCGTTGCAATCTGGACCGATGCTCCGAAGGACTCCAAAGAGCCGCCGGAACTGAACCTACACGTCAACATCTGGGACCGTCTGATCGAGAACCAGATCGCAGTCGACTTCGGCATTCAGTTCAAATCGACGGCGCAGAACGGCGATACGATCTTCCTGTTTTTGCCGGTGCCGTTGACTAACTGCAAGCTGGACGATCTTTGGGACGTGATGCGGAACGAGAAAACCTTGTCGGCCGTCTTTAATTCGACGGTCGCCAGTTTGAACGCCGATCCTTCCAATTACACGGACTTCACGCTCGGAAACGGGGACCAGTATCGTCTTCACAACCTGTTTCAGATTTTGTCTACGGAGGAAGTGGTCGGCGACGACATTGAATTCGGCAGCGGGTTCATCGTCAGGCTGGATATCTCGAAGCTGACTGCGCCGGCGGCCGGTTCGCATTATCTGAGGTTCCGGATCCTGATCGGTGACCGGTCTAAACAGCCGTTTTCGACGATCATCGACCCGCCGTCCGATTTCATCGAGAGCAGTTTCAAGCAACGCCATTTGGTCGAGTTCAGATTGAACGAACGTCGTAATTTTCCGGGAGTCATCAGCTCCAGAACGCTTGTGGGGACGTTTCCGAAGATCAACCTGATCCAGTATTTCCTTGTCCGCGACGCGTCGCATGACCTTTCCGGGTACCACGTCGACTGTCGGAAGAAACGGCGGTTCGAGAACGACCTGTGGAGCGAATACCTTGGATCGCTCGGCGGCGAGCATGCCAACTCGCTGATCATCTATCACTGGCGTGAGGAGGTAGATCCCGGCAAAAACGCGACTGAGGATTTCGTCGCACTGGCGACCTTCGACGAACTGAAGAGTCTGACGCTGAGGTTCATCTTCATCGTCGTTCTGTTGGGTGCGCTCGGCAGTGCGGTTTGCGCATTCTTCTTCGAGTTCATTCAGGGATTGTTCGACCATCCGGTCTCGATCGCGTCATTCGCGATCGTGATCATCGTGACGCTCGGCGCGATAGTGGCGCTCATCGCACAAGACCGCTGGCGCCAAAAAAATCGCAAACAAATTCGAGATACCGCATGAAGTACAATATTTCGTATCAAATGCCAAAACCGGACATATGTCTTGTGCCATCTGGCGGTAATATGGCAAAAAGATGGGGTGAGACGTGGGGAGATTCCATGATATTTGTTGACCTTGAACGCAAGGCAATCCCAGATATTAGGTGTTTGCCGCACGATGCCGTTTACGGTCAGATTGCCTTCATTGAGCACTATTATCCCAACTTCAGCGGCTGGTATTGGGACAAGGTTGTCCCGGGATTGCAGTGCGGTTCACGCAACATGCAGGTCGTGTTCGAAGGCGGCGAGCTTTTGGGCGTGGTGATCTCCAAGAAGACTGAGATAGAACGGAAGCTCTGCACCATCTGGGTCAGGGAGGGCGCTCGGCGGATGAGCTTGGCGACGACCCTTTGTGAGGGGGCATTCAAATGGCTCGGCACGAGACGACCTTTGCTGACGGTGCCGGAGGAAAGAATATGTTCTCTCCGGCCGTTGATATCAAAACTGAGTTTCGAACTCACCAATGTCGAGACGGAGATGTATCGGAAGTCACGGCAGGAATACGTCTTTAACGCAACGACGTGATTTCCCCGAAGATCACTGATAGGTGTTTCAGATCCTCGGAATCCACTCTTTCAAGACGGCTACCGGTTCTCCTAGCGAGTTGCGTGGCGCATACGGTCTCAATCTCTTCCAGCAGGGAAATGTCCGCAGCGTAGATCGACGGATCGCCCCTGCGTTCGGCCACTATGTCCGCATTGGCGAAGACGTTAATGACGGCGGCGATTCCCAACTGTTCGAGCGGTCGCTGCGGCACCAACTGCGGGCCTTCCGTTGTCTCGATCATAAGATGCCCGTCGAAGATGGTGGCGCCGCACTGGAATCGCTGCTCGCTCAGCAGGGCCCTTACGATCTCTTCTTGATTCCTGAGTGACTGTGCCGGCGTCAGGTCGGCGGTCGGCAATCCCCGGTCGCGAAGGATATCGCTGCCGCGGCGATAGTTGAATCCCATGTCCCGGTAACCGCAAGCTTCGATGGCGGTCGATTTGCCCGACCGGGATAGACCGGTTACGAATACCATCATCTCTTCAATTCACCATTGAGCAGATAACGCTTCGGGAATTCTACGCCAGGACTGCGGCGGCCTGATATCGAATTTTTCCTGCAGTTCGTCGAAGGCAAGCGGCCGGCCCAGCGCGGTAACTGACGAAACCTCGAGCGCGTGCGCGGTTTCGCAGCCGTCGAAATAGGCATCAAAGGTCTCGCGCTGCATACCGCTTTGGTCTGCGCATATGCCCCAAAGCTTGATGGGCGGGGCCGAGACGGTGGGGCCGATCCGGCACTTCCACCTGATCGCCTGTACCGGGCGCGATTCGTAGATGAACGCCTCGACGTGATGATCGAGGAACGGCGGGCGGCGCCGGAACTCATAAGTTTTTTCGCCGGAGACGATCTTTCGCACCCAGCACGGCCTGATGCTGATCATGATCATCGCGCGCCGTCGGGCCGGTACAGGATCTCCAGCACCTCGTGGAAGCTCTCCGGTCCCTTGGTGCCGAACTTTTCCTTGAGCCCGTGATCGGCGGCCCAGCGGATGCGTTTGGCGGCGGCGGATGCCATCATCGGCTCGATGCCGAGTTCGGCCAAGGTCGCCGCGACCTCGTCCATCTCGGCGGCGCGGCGCGTGCCGTGCACCGCGGTGCGGCCCAGCATGTGGTGCGCGAGTTCGACCCAGTCGACGCCGGGATACCCTTCGCCGACGGATTCCAGCACCTGCTCGGCGGCGCCGTATTTCGAGGCCCCCAGCACACATTCCTGTAAAAGCGCCTCGAGCCCCTTGATCATCACCGAGCGGAACATCTTGGTCGCCGCGGCGCGGCCGTAGTCGGGACCGAGGTCCGTGAGGTTCATGCCGTATGGTGAAAGGGCGGCGATGACGTCTGGGGCAGCAGCGCCGCACATCAGGATCGGCACCGTGTGGCGCGGGCCCGGCACAGCGCCCATGATCGAGACTTCGACGAAGCGCGCCCCCGCCCCGTTAATGACGTCGGCGATCTTTTTCTTGGTGCCGGGCGAGACGGAATTGACGTCGATATAGATCTGCCCCGGCGACAGCAGCGGCGCGCACATCTCCGCCACCTCCAGCGCCACGTTGGCGGTGACGGCGGAAATGACGATGTCGCGGCCGGCGATGGCCGAGGCGGCGTCGGCGTGCTCGGTGACGCCATCCACCTTGCGGCATTCGAGCGCATAGGCGGCGATGTCGCTGAGTCCCTGTTCCAGGAGCCCGGCGGCGAGGTTCGATCCGGCTTCACCGAAACCGATGAAGCCCAGCTTGGGCCCGCTCATTCCGCGGCGGCCCGCCCGGCCGGGTAGAGGTCTGCAACGCTCGCCAGCTTTTCCAGTGCCCAGACGGTTTGCTCGAGCGCTGCCGAGCGCTCGGCGCCGATCTCGGGCTCGGCGAGCTCGCGGTACTTCTCGGAAAGCTCCTGATCGCTCAACGGGCTGTCCGGATCGCCGCGGCGCGTCGGCGCGTAGAACTCGTGCACGGTTCCGTCCTTGAGCGTCACCTTGACCCTGGCCGAGCGCCGCTTCGGGAACGCCGCGTCGCAGTCGTCGTCCTTGCTGACGAATACCTTCTTCGCCAGATCGTGGACTTTCGGATCGGCGCGTCGTTCGTCGGTGAACGCCTTCATGCGGCAACTGCCGTCGTAAAGCGCGACGGCGACGCAGTAGGGCAGGCTGAACTTGGCCTCGAAGGCCGACGTCGTTTCCTGCGCGCCGACGATCTCAACCGCCGGGCCGTAGGTGCCGGCGTCGATGCGCTCGACGTCATCGGGAGTGAAGCCGTGATCCTTCTGCAGTTGCAGCGCGCCGTCGATGGCGGCGTGGCCATGCCCGCAGGCGGCGTGGTTCTTGACCGTCATGCGCAGGATCGTGAAATCGTCGCCCAGCGTCGCCGAGACCCTGGACCAGTCGACGCCGCCGCACATGGCGTTGCCGAAGCCGCGCTCGCCTTCCAGCATGTCGTGGATACCGGTGACGCCGGCGCCGGCCGAGATCGCGCACATCACGCCGGTGTCCGCCGCGTGGCCGCCGTGCATCGGCTTGGCCATGCCGTCGCCCCGGAACGCTTGCTGCAGGCCCGCCGCCAGCGTGCCGGCGTTGGCCAGCGCATTGAGCGCTTGCTCTTCCTCGAGACCGAGGATCGTGCACGCCGCCGCCGCCGCGCCGAAGGTGCCGACGGTGCCGGTGGTGTGCCAGAACGCGTAGTGCGCCGGGTTCACGGTCTCGGCGATGCGGTTCGAGACCTCGTAGCCGGCGATCACGCCGCGCAGCAGCGTCTCACCCGAGACGCCCCGGCTTTCAGCTACAGCCAGTGCCGCCGAGATGACCGGCACGCCCGGATGATAGATGCCGTCGCGGTAGATGTCGTCGAACTCGACCGTGTGGCTGGCCGCACCATTAATCAGCGCCGCGGTCCGGGCATCGGCGATCTCGCCCCCCGGCAGCAGCCGCGCGCCGCCGCGGCCGAGCATGTCGGCGAAGGCGGTCTTCATCATCGTCGCCGGCGCCACCGCGCCGCCCGGCAACGTGGTGCCGTAGTAATCCAGCACGCAGCGCTTGGCGGCGTGCCACACCTCGTCGGGAAAGTCGCGGCCGCGCGCGTCGGCGCAGAAGGCGGCGAAGGCCTGGAGGACCGGCGTCGTCATGTCGCGATCCTCCCTTACTTGCCCTTGAACTCGGCCTTGCGCTTTTCCATGAACGCGCGCCGGCCCTCGACGTAGTCCTCGGACCTGAAACAGTCGTCGACGACGGCGGCACACAGGTCGTGGTCGCGGTCGGCGTCGTCCTTGAGGCATTCCTTCACCACCACCTTGACCGCCTTGATGGTCAGCGGCGCGTTGCCGGCGATGGTTTTGGCGTAGTCCTCGACATAGGCGTCGAACTCGGCGCGCGGGATCACCCGGTTGAAGTAGTTCATGCGCTCGGCCTCGTCGGCGGTGAACTTGCGCGCGGTATAGAACAGCTCCATCGCGTACGACGGCCCGACGATGTCGGTCAGCGGCTTGAGGCCGTCGACCCGGTAGCCGAGGCCCAGCTTGGCCGCCGGGATGGCGATGATCGCGTCGTCGGTGGCGAGGCGGATGTCGCAGCAGGTGGCGATGCCGACGCCGCCGCCGACGCAGAAGCCCTCGATCTTGGCGATGGTCGGCTTGTCGATGGTGCGCAGCAGGTCGGACGATTTCTCGACCGCCTCGTTGTAGATCTTCACGCCTTCTTCCGACGAGCGGTTCTTCTCGAATTCGGAAATGTCGGCACCGGCGCAGAACGCCTGGCCGCCCTCGCCGGAGACGATGACGACGCGGATGGCGTCGTCCCGGGCGAAGTCCTCGATGGCGTCGCCCAGGTCCTGCCACATGCCCAGCGTCATGGCGTTGCGGCGGGTCTGGTTGTCCATCTTGATGCGCCCGACGGGGCCGTCCTTCTCGACGATCAGGCGTTTCACGGGGGTGTCGTTACCGGCGTCCGGCATGTCTGTCTCCTAAGTATCGTGATTATGCTTGGTTGATTACCCGCATTGTCGCGCGCGCACCCGCATCGGGCAAGGGGGTGGGACGTACTTTCATGTCCTCCTCACCTGTCCGCCGGTGCTTAAAAAGAAAACGCGAAGCGCGCAAAGGAGATCGCGAAGGGCGCGAAACGAACCTTTTGCACTTTGCGCCACCTTGGCGTCTTTGCGTTTCCTGAATGGATTGCATGACTGGGTTCCCGCGTGCGCGGGAATGACGAGGTGGATATGTCTCCTGACGGAAAACCGAGACAGCGACGATCAAATTCAGTCTCCTTTCGGTTTGTCACATCCGTGACCGCACCCGATAATCCGAGCCCGACAAGAACAACGCACGAGGGGAAACATGGGTGAGAGGATCGTCAGGCTGACCGGGCTCGGCGCGCGCGAACAGGCGCCGGCGTGGGTGGTGTCGCTGGGGCACGGCGCGACGCACTGGATCGCCGCCACGTTCTACCTGATCCTGCCGTACCTGACCGAGGAACTGGGCCTGAGTTACACCGAGGCCGGTGTCCTCGTCTCCACCTTCCACGTCTCCTCGTTCCTCGCCAACTTCGGCTCGGGCATGGTCGTCGACGTGCTCGGCCGCCGCGTACTGGTGCAGGCGGTGTCGCTGGTGCTGGGGGCGGTGGCGCTGATGGCGTTCGGTCTCGCCGGCGGCCTCGCGGTGCTGATGGCGCTGGTCGCCGTCGTCGGCGGCACCAACAACCTGTGGCATCCGGCGGCGATCTCGTTCCTGTCCGGGCTCTACCCGAACAACCGCGGTTACGTGCTCTCGATCCACACCCTGGGCGCGTCGCTGGGCGACAGTCTGGCGCCGCTCTGCGTCGGTGCGATGCTGGCGGTGCTGAGTTGGCGCGACACCGCGCTCTGGGGCAGCCTGCCGGTGCTGGTGGTGGCCGTGCTGATCGTCGCCAGTATCGCGCGCATGGACAAGGACGCCGACGGTCAGGTTTCGAACAAGATCACCGTCGGTGAGTACTTCTCGGGCCTCCGGGTCATGTTCACGGACCGCGCCGCGATGGGGCTCTGCCTGATGGCGGGGTTCCGCTCGATGACGCAGAACGGGCTTCTGATGTTCATTCCGATCTATCTCGCCAACGTGCTCAAGGTCGGGCCGTTCATGACCGGCGTCGGCATGTTCGCGATGCAGATCGGCGGCTTCTTCGCCGGGCCCATCGCCGGCGCGTGGTCGGACAAAAAGGGCCGGCGCCCGATCGTGCTCGGCGCGGCGACGGGCACGACGATCGTCGTCACGTTCCTCGCCGTGGCGCAGAGCGAGTACCTGTTCATTGCCGGCGTCTCGGCGCTCGGCTTCGTGCTGTTCGCGATCAGGCCCGTCATCCATTCCTGGATGATGGACCTGACGCCGCCGGCGATGCACGGCAGCGCCACCAGCGCCCTCTTTGGCGTGCAGTCCGGGCTGTCGCTGATCGTCCCGGTGCTGGGCGGCTGGATCGCGGATCTGTACGGCGTCGGCGCGGTGTTCTACCTGCTGGCGGCGACCATGCTGCTCGCCAACGTCCTCGTCGCCATGCTGCCGGACGTAGAGAAGATCGGGGGGTAGGGGGTTCATCCTTCGAGACGGCCTGCGGCCTCCTCAGGATGAGGTGTTGATTTTGTGCCCTCATGCTGAGGAGCGAGCGAAGCGAGCGTCTCGAAGCACGAGGGCCTGACGAAGAGAGAAAGAAGCAATGACCACCGATATCGCCCGAAAACTCTGGCAGGCCCGCGCCGACGGCACGGTGGTGCAGCCCGAAGACATCGAACCGAAACCGACGCTGGAAAATTCCTATGCGATTCAGGCTGAGGTGACGCGGCTGTCAGGGTTTGAGACCGTCGGCTTCAAGATCGGCTCGACCAGCAAGGCGGCGCAGGAACGCCTCGGCACCACCGAGCCGGGCTCGGGCCCGATCTTAAAGCCGTTCCTGTACGAAAGCCCGGCGCGGATCAGGATCGTGCCGGCGCAGATGCCGCAGGTCGAGGGCGAGATCGCGTTTCGCCTCGGCCGTGACCTGCCGCCGCGTGACGGCGACTACACGTATGACGAGGTCGCGGCCGCCGTCGGCGCCATCGCCGGCGCGATCGAGGTTGTCGGCACCCGGGTCGCCGGCGGGCTGGCGGGGTACGGCCGGGCCATGTCGACGGCCGACGGCGGCGTCAACATCGCGCTGGTGACCGGCGCGTGGGACACGGACTGGCGCAGGTTTGAACCGAAGACGCTGGAGGTCGGGCTCCGCATCAACGGCGAGGAAAAGGACCGCGGTCCCGGCAGTCGCGCGCTCGGCGATCCGATGAACGTCATGGTCTGGCTCGCCAACCAGCAGTCCCGGTTCGGGCGCGGGCTGAGGGCAGGGGAGGTGATCACCACCGGCACCTGCACGGGCATCGAGGCGGTCCACCCGGGCGATGTCATCGACGCGGACTTTACCGGCCTCGCGCCTGTTCGGGTCGTGGTGGAATAGGGCTCCTCATCCTTCGAGACGCCCCGGATCAGGTCCGGGGCTCCTCAGGACGAGGAGAAAATCACCCTGAGTGTTCCATATATCCCCTCATGCTGAGGAGTGAGCGAAGCGAACGTCTCGAAGCACGAGGGGAGGGGACGAAGTGAACGCCTTCGTCTATATGCTTCGTTGCGCCGACGGTAGATACTACGTCGGATCGACACGCGCATCGCTTGAGCAACGGATCGCCGAACACAACGCTGGAACCTATGGCGGTTTTACGTCACGCAGGCGGCCGGTTGAGCTGGTCTATCATCAGGAGTTCGAGCACATCACGGATGCGATTGCTGCCGAACGGCAGTTAAAGGGCTGGAACCGCGCCAAGAAGGAAGCGCTGATCGACGGCCACTTCGAATTGATTCGGCATCTGGCGAGTCGGGCTAAACAGTAGGCTGTTGCTCATCCTTCGAGACGGCCTGCGGCCTCCTCAGGATGAGGAGATAAAGAAATCCTCATGCTGAGGAGTGAGCGAAGCGAACGTCTCGAAGTATGAGGAGGAGAAAGCGTCTCGAAGCATGAGGGAATCTGATCATCCCGCCCGCTCGGGCAGGCCGTCCTGCATCATGCGCCAGAGGAGAACGTTCACCCGGTCCTGACCGAAGAACGTCTCGCCGTTGTAGACCATCAGCGGCACGCCCCAGTGATCGCTGGCCTCCTGCGCCGCTTCGTTCCCGGCGATGACCGCTTCGAATCGTGCCGGGTCGGCCTCGATATCGGCCATCAGCGCATGCCCGTTGAGGCCCGCCGCGTTCATCGCGTCGATCAGGTGCGAGCCCTCGTGCCAGTTATCCGTCGAACCGTCCCACAGCAGCCGCATCACCTTGTCCATGAACGGCAGTCCGGCGCTGCGCACCTGCGCGGCGGCGGCGAGCAGCGTCAGCGTTCGGATATAGGGCTGCTCGGTGGCGACCTCCAGCGTCTGCTCGTCCTGGATGATCGGGTCGGGCACCGGCGGGCGTCGGAACGGAATGCCGAGGTATTCGGCCATGCGGATGCAGTCCGCCGAATGATAGCGCCGGTACTTGGGGTTCACCGTCTTGAAGAAATCGGGCTTGCGGACCGCGATCGGCCATACCGGTCGGATGTCGATGAAGACGTCGAAGGTGCGCTCCATCTCCAGCAGCCGGTCGAGGGCGAGGTAGCAGAACGGGCTCCGCATCGACCAGAACACGTCGACATGAAATTTGGACTCGTCTCCCTTCATGAGAGGCCCATCAACTGGCGCATGCGGGTGTTGAGGGTGCGGCCCTCGGTCGAGAAATCCTCGAGGATGGTGAAGTGGTTGAGGCCAGGGACGGTCACTTCCTCGCACGCGAGGCCGGCCTGCGACCACGGGCCCATCAGCATCTTGTTGTGGCGCTGGAACTCCGGCGTCTCGGCGCCGCCGACGGAGAAGACGAGGGGCGCTTCGACCTCGGGCTTGAGGTGCACGGGGCTGTAGCCGGAGACGATCTCGGGGGTGAAGCCGAGCGTCGGGTTCATGTAGTTCAGCCGGATCGGCTCCAGGTCGTAAAGGCCCGAGACCGCCATGCCGCCCTTGATGGCGCCGGGGTCGACGTTCCACTCGCTCCAGTCGGTGGCGTACATCATCGCCGTGATGTGCCCGCCCGCGGAATGCCCGGCGATGTGGATATTGTTCGGGTCGCCGCCGTGTTCCTTGGCGTTCTTGTGCGTCCACGCCACCGAGGCGCGGCACTGGCGCACCAGTTCCGGCAGGTCGACGTCCGGCACCAGCGCGTAGTTGACGACCACCACCATCGCGCCCGCCGGGGTAAAGCCGGCCGGGATGTAGCGGAAGTCGTCCTTGTGGCGCGAGAACCAGTAGCCGCCGTGGAAGAAGATGAGGACGGGCGCGAGATCGTCCGGGTCGAATGCCGGGTAGACGTCGAGGACCTCGGCGGCTGAGTCCCCGAACGGGATGTCGAAGACGTGCGGCGCTTTTTGGACGAACGCGTCGCCGCGCGCCTTGTAAGCGCCGGTCAGCGTCGCGTGCTCCGGCACCCGTTCGCGGTTGTTGTACTGCCAGTCGAGTTCTTCCTGCGTGAAATCGCCATAGACTTTGTCGGCCATCGTTCCCCCGGTGCGTTGGTTCTGGTTGGTGCGGTTATAGCAAATCAGGTCAGCGGCAGCATGACGTTTTCCCGGTACGCCAGGCGTTCGGCGAAGGTTTCATACCAGCGCCTGAGGTGCGGCAGGTCCGGGCGGTCGACGTCGAGGTTGTGCCAGCGGTACGCCGCGCAGCCGAGCGGTACGTCGCCCATGGTCGGGGCGGTGCCGGTCATGAATTTGTTATCGGCCAGGTGCGCGTCGACGATGGCCCAGCCCTTGGCGGCGTCTGTGACGGCCTTGTCGAACGCGGCCGCGTCCCGGTCCTCGGGCTTGGTGCGCACGAGGGTCCAGAACACCGTCGTCATCGGCGGGTGCAGGGTGGTCAGGTAGAAGTCCATCCACTGGTGGGCGTGGAACGTGTCCTCGACCTTGGCCGGCTTCCACGGCGCCGAGCCGTATTTCTCGGTGAGGTAGCGGACGATGGCGTTGGATTCCCACAGCACGAAGTAGCCGTCCTCCAGCACCGGCACGCGGCCATTCGGGTTCTTGGCGAGATAGTCCGGCGTGTCGTTGCCGCCGAACGATCCGCCGACGTCGACGCGCTCGATATCGAGGCCGATCTCGGCGGCGAGCCACATCACCTTCTGCACGTTGACGGAGTTTGCGCGCCCCAGAACCCGAACCATGATCTTATCTCCCCAAGGATTGTATCCGCGCCCGATTGCCGACGGCGCGGGCGGCTGTCAGTATCTCATATGAACCGTGACCGGAAACGGTCACGTGACCGATTTGATACATGGGAACGGGCGGCGGCGCATACCACCCTCATGGATGAACAGACCCTCGAAAACGGAACCCCCGATCCGGCGGTAAAAACGGCCTTTTCGCACTATAAAGCGTCAAGATTCGAGGTCGCGGCCCGGCATGCCCGGGAAAACATGCAGGATTGTGCAGATAAATGCAGTCTGTCGCTGGTTCTCGCCATGTCGCTCCGGCGTCTCGGCAGGCAGCGCGACGCCATTCCGATCCTCGAGGACATCCTCGCCGAACTGCCGGACCGGGCCGATGTTCGGACGCTGCTCGGCTCCTGCCACCGTGACCTGGGGGCGCGGGAGGCAGCGCAGAAATGTTTCCGTAAGGCGTTAGAATCGAACGAAAATCATCTGCAGGCGCGCTACCAGCTCGCGGTCGTGACGCAGGAACTGGGGCGCGACGCCGAGGCCGTGCCGCTGTTCAACCGGTATCTGGAAACGGACACGGGCAAGCGTCACGCGCTCGCCTGGTCGCTCCTGGGTGTTTCCCATAGACGCCTGAAACAATTCGAGGAATCGGTCTCGGCCATCGAGAAGGCGATCGAACTGGACCCGGAAGACATCCCGATCCGCAATGCTCTGGTGATCACCCATTACCAGGCCGGCAACGAGGTGGAAACGCTGAAGCACGCGGCGGTCGCGCTCGAGATGAAGGACGCGCTGGCGATCAGGCGGTTCGCCGAGATGGACCTCGGAATCGCGCTCTCACCAAGGGATTCCGCGTTCGATGCGACGGACCGCTCGAAGAACGTGATCGCCTTCAGCCTGTGGGGCGACGACCCGGTCTATACCCACGGCGCCATCGTCAACGCGCAGCTCGCGCCCAACGTTTATCCCGGCTGGCGCTGCCGGTTCTACTGCGACGATACGGTGCCGGCCCCCATCGTCGCCGAACTGCGCCGGCTGGGCGCCGAGGTGCACATCGTCCGCGACCGCAAGCTACTGGCATTGAAGCCTTTATGGCGCTTCCTAGTGTCCGACGACGCGGGGGTGGAGCGGTTCATTTGCCGCGACGCGGACTCGCGTCTCAACACCCAGGAAGCGGTTGCGGTCGATGATTGGATCAAATCCGGTCAGCCGTTCCACGTCATGCGCGATCATCCCTATCACATGGAGGTCATGCTGGCCGGCATGTGGGGCGGCATCGCCCGGGTGCTGCCGAATATCCGGGAACTGGCCGAGGTCGCGCTCGGCTACAGCCGCAACAAGTGGAACGATCAGGAATTCCTGCGCGACGTCGTCTGGCCGCTGATCCGGGACCACGCCAAGGTGCACGACAGCGTGTTCGGGTTTCGGGGCGCCGGCGATTTTCCCGACGCCTGCCGGCTGCCCGG
The DNA here is from genome assembly GCA_051117645.1 of Rhodospirillales bacterium. Taxonomy (GTDB): domain Bacteria; phylum Pseudomonadota; class Alphaproteobacteria; order Rhodospirillales; family Casp-alpha2; genus UBA4479. The sequence continues at coordinate 7,289 of JBNPEI010000007.1, read as the reverse complement.
CAAGGTGCATGTCGGCGGTGCCGTCAAGAGCATGCCGCCATGGCCCGTGCCGGCCTGGTTCGAGGCCGAAAAGCCCTGAAAACGCGCCAAAAACTGGCACTAAGAGCACCGACGTGAGCTTAGTCGCCGAAAGCTTCGGTTTTTCATGACATTTTACTAAATCCTCCGTATGCCAAAGGTGCTGGCAAACGCGCGCGCCGGTGTGTGGATCCTGCGCGCGCTTGGAAATGGATGAAGTGACATGGCTGAAGACGATATCAATCCGAATGCGGACGACATCGGAGAGGACGAAGAGGACAACGAGGCCTCATCTGCCGAAGCGCAGCGTATCCTCGATGAACTGAGCCAGTTCGGGGACGGTGACGCGCCGCTCGATGACGTCGAGGACCAGCCCGACAACGCCTTCGGCACCGACGACGACAACCCGGAACCGGCGTTGTCTCAATCCATGTCCACCATCCACACCGGCAGCCAGCTCACTGACCAGGAAATCACCGACGGCCTGCCGCCCGCGGGCCGTGTCATCAATCCGGAAGGCGATATCAGCGCACTTCAGGAAGACCCGGAAGCGGAACCCGAATTCATCACGCCGGATTTCGATGAAGCGACGTACGACGGCCGCGAAGAGCAGGGCGGCGGTCAGGACCAGGGGCAGGGCCCGCGCGAAGCGCAGGATCAGCCCGTGGAGGAAGTCGAGGCACCGGCGGAAGAGCCGGCCGAGGAGCCTGAGGGCGACGGGGCGCCAGCCGAGGACGTGCCCGGCGTAGCACCGCAAGTGGCCGCCGGGCCGACGCCGCCGGCCGGGCCGACGGTGCCGACCGAAGCTTCGGACCCGACGACCCCGACGGATCCGACCGTGCCGACGACACCGACCACGCCTACCACACCGACCACGCCGACGGACCCGGGCGACACTAATCTCGATCCGGTCGCGGTCGACGACGCGTTTTCGGGTGTCGAAGACACGCCGATCACGTTCACCGCCGAGGAACTGCTCAGTAACGATTTCGACCTGGACAGCGAGACGATCTCGATCCAGAGCTTCGATCAGCCGGCCAACGGCACGGTCGTGGACAACGGCGACGGCACCTTCACCTTCACGCCGGGCCAGGACTGGAACGGCGAAACCAACTTCAATTATACGATCGTCGACGAGGACGGCGGCACCGCGACCGCCCAGGTCACGATCGATGTGGACGGCGTCAACGATCCGCCGGTTGCCGTCGATGATTCGGCGTCCACACAGGAAGACACACCGGTAACCCTCGATCTGCTGGATAACGACAGCGACCTTGACGGTGACGAACTGACGATTACGCAGATCGACGGCCAGGACGTGAGCCCCGGCGACACCGTCGATGTCGGTTTCGGTACGGTGACGCTCAACGCCAACGGCACCGCGACATTCACGCCGGACGAGAACTGGAACGGCACCGATACCTTCGACTACACGATCAGCGACGGGACCGAGACCGACACCGCGACGGCGACGATCGATGTTGGCGTCGAAAACGACCCGCCGGTCGCCGAAGACGATTCCTTCGTTAGCGACGAGGGCGCGCCGGTGAATTTCACGGCCGAGGATCTGCTGCTTAACGACAGCGATCTCGACGGCGACACGATCCGGGTCACGACCATTCAGCAGCCGGACGACGGCGTGATCGTGCAGAACGAGGACGGCAGCTTCACTTTCACGCCGAACGAGGGCTGGGACGGCAATACCGATTTCAATTACACGATTACCGACGACAACGGCGGCACGGCCTCCGCCCAGGTGACCATCACGTCGGCAGGCGTCAACGACCCGCCGGTCGCGGTGGATGACGCCTTCTCGGGCACGGAAAACACCCAGATCGTCATTACCGCGGATCAACTGCTCATTAACGACAGCGATCCGGAAAACGATACCCTGACGATCGTCGATTTCGATCAGCCGGACGACGGCGTGATCGTGCAGAACGAGGACGGCAGCTTCACCTTCACGCCGAACGAAGACTGGAACGGCGAGACCGATTTTACCTACACCATCTCGGACGGTAACGGCGGCACCTCGACGGCGACCGTTACGATCGACGTTGACGGCGTCAACGACCCGCCGGTGGCGGTAGATGATGCGTTCTCGGGTACGGAAGGCAATCCGATCGTCTTCTCGGCGCACGATCTTCTGGTCAACGACACCGACCCTGAAGGCGATACGCTGCTGGTAACGAACATCCAGCAGCCCGATGATGGGGTCATCGTCGATAACGGCGACGGCACGTTCTCGTTCATTCCCGACGAGAACTGGAACGGCGAGACGAACTTCGAATACACGATTACGGACGGCGAGCATTCATCGACCGCCACCGTGACTATCGACATTGACGGCATCAACGACCCGCCGGTCGCGGTCGACGATTCGTTCTCGGGGGAAGAAAATACGCCGATTACGTTCAGTGCCGCCGATATTCTGGCCAACGATACGGATCCTGACGGCGACACCCTGACCATTACCTCGTTCGATCAACCCGAGAACGGCACCATTGTCGATAACGGCGACGGCACGTTCACGTTCACACCGGATCAGGACTGGGACGGTACGACCGATTTCAATTACACGATTACCGACGGTAACGGCGGCGAATCCACTGCCAGCGTGATCATCGATATTGACGGCGTTGCCGAGCCGACCGAGCAGGCGGACGACCCGGATCTCGAAACCGGCAGCGTGACCGGTGCCGAGGACACGGCGATCCCGCTGGATATTTCCGCATCGCTGACCGATCTCGACGGGTCGGAAACGCTTTCCGTTACGATTGCGAACATTCCGGATGGTTCGAACCTTAACTTCGGCACCAACAACGGCAACGGGACCTGGACCATAGCCGCCGAGGAGTTCGCCAGTAACCCGGACTTGCTGGACAACCTCACGATCACGCCGCCGCAGGACTACTACGGCGACTTCAACCTCGAAGTCAGTGCCACTGCGACGGAGACCGATGGCGGCGACGAAGCGACGGTCACGTCGACCTTCGGCGTGACGGTCACGCCGGTTGTCGATAACCCGTTCCTGGATACCGAGAACGTGTCTGGCGTCGAGGACAACGACGTCGAACTGCAGATACAGGCGTTCATGGACCCGTCGACGACGGAATCCGTCGATACGTTGATCCTGAGCGGTATCCCTGAGGGGGCCGTTCTCAACAAGGGTACCGATAACGGCGACGGCACTTGGTCGCTGAGCGCCGGCGAGGTTTCCGGCCTGGTAATGACGCCGCCGCAGGATTACGAAGGCACGTTCAGCGTCCAGGTGACGGCGATCTCCACCGATGGCGGCATCGACGTCAGCAGCTTCGATGTCGATATCGAGGGCACGCTGGATGTCGAGACCGCGACCGGCACCGAAGACCAGCCGATCCATCTCCAGATTGATCCCGGCGAGGCCGACTCGATCACCATTTCGGGCGTGCCGGACGGTGCGCAACTGATCGGTGCGTCGCTTAATGATGACGGCACCTACACGGTAACCGATTTCGCGAACTTGGCGATTATTCCACCAGCGGACTCGGATGTGGATTTCACGCTGTCTGTCCGTGCCGACGATGACGACCCGGTCGAATTGCTGGTCGAGGTCGATGCGGATGCCGACACGCCGTCGCTTAGCCTGGCGGAAAGCGCGACGGGTGCCGAGGACACCGCGATTGCGATCGACATCTCGGCGTCGCTGAATGACACCGACAATTCTGAATCCCTGTCGATCATGATCTCCGGCGTGCCGGACGGCGCCGTGCTGTCGGCCGGGACCGACAACGGTGACGGGACCTGGACGATCTCGTCCGATGATCTGGCGGCCGACCCGAACCCGCTCGACAACCTGACCATCACGCCGCCGGAAGATTTCTCCGGCACGTTCGATCTCGGGGTGACGGCAACGTCGACCGAGGGGAACGGCGGCGATACGGCGACGGCTACCGACACGATTACCATCAACGTCGATGCGGTCGCCGACGAGGCGGACCTGACGATAACGGACGCGGCCGGCACCGAGGATCAGGCCATCGCGCTGAATATCACCGCCGAATCCACGGATGCGGACGGCTCGGAATCCGTTTCGATCACGATTAACGACATTCCGGACGGCGCCGTGCTAACGGACGGCGACGGTAATAACATCGCGATCACCGACGGTGCGGCGACGCTGACCCCGGACCAACTCACGGGCCTGACGATCACGCCGCCGGAGAACTCGGACGAGGACTTCACCCTTAATGTTGCGGTGACGACCACCGACGGCGACGACAGCACCACGGTTACCGGCACGCTTGACGTCAGTGTCGCGGCGGACGCTGATGCGCCGACATTGGATCTGACGGAAACCGCCTCGGGAGACGAGGACACCGCCATCGCGCTTAACATTGATCCGTCGTTGACGGATACGGACGGCTCCGAGTCTCTCTCGATCACCATCTCCGACATTCCCGAAGGGTCGGTACTGACGGACGGTGCGGGTAATGTCATCGATATTACCTGGGGCGATGAAACCGGCAGTGCGACTCTGACGCCGGATCAATTGACCGGGCTGACGATCACGCCGCCGGACGACTTCTCGGGCACGTTCGACCTCGGCGTGACCGCGACCTCGACCGAGGCCGACGGTGGCGACACCGCCGAGACGCTGGGCTCGATCACGGTTAATGTCGATGCGGTTGCCGACGAAGCCGACCTGACGACGGCGGATGCCGCCGGCACCGAGGACAAGCCGATCTCGTTGAATATTACCGCCGAGTCCACGGATGCGGATGGATCGGAATCCGTTTCGATCACGATTAACGACATTCCGGACGGCGCCGTGCTGACGGACGGCGACGGTAATAACATCGCGATCACCGATGGCGCGGCAACGCTGACTCCGGAGCAACTGACGGGCCTGACCATCACGCCGCCGGAGAACTCGGACGAGGACTTTACGCTTGGCGTCTCGGTGACGACCACGGACGGCGACGATACGACGACGGTGACGGGCGACCTGGATGTGAGCGTCGCCGCCGACGCGGACGCACCGACGCTGGACCTGACGGAGACGGCGGCTGGCGACGAGGACACGGCAATCGCCCTGGATATCTCGTCCGCACTGACGGATACGGACGAGTCTGAATCGCTCTCGGTGACGATCTCCGACATTCCGGATGGCGCCGTCCTGACCGATGGTGACGGCAACAACATTGCGATCACGGATGGCGCGGCGACCCTGAGCCCCGATCAGCTCTCCGGTCTGACCATCACGCCGCCGGAAGATTTCTCCGGCACCTTCGATCTGGCGGTAACCGCGACCTCGACCGAGGCCGACGGCGGCGACACCGCCGAAACGCTGGGCTCGATCACGGTCAACGTCGATGCGGTCGCCGACGAAGCGGACCTGTCGGCAACCGACGCCGCCGGTACCGAAGACCAGCCGATCGCGCTGCACATTACGGCGGAAGCGACCGACGAGTCGGAAACCGTCTCGATCACGATCTCCGATATTCCGGACGGTGCGGTGCTGACGGACGGCGATGGTAATAATATCGCGATCACCGATGGTGCGGCGACGTTGACGCCGGATCAACTGACCGGATTGACGGTCACGCCGCCGGAGAATTCGGACGCGGACTTCACCCTCAATGTTGCCGTGACCACCACTGATGGCGACGACACGACGACGGTGACGGGCGACCTGGACGTGAGCGTCGCCGCCGACGCGGACGCGCCGACGCTGGACCTGACCGGAACGGCGACGGGCGACGAGGACACCGCCATCGCGCTCGACATCGCGCCGGCACTGACCGACACGGACGGCTCGGAAACCCTTTCGGTCACCATCTCCGATATTCCGCAGGGGTCGGTGCTGACCGATGGTTCCGGCAATATCATCGATATTACCTGGGGCGATGAGACCGGCAGCGCGACCCTGACGCCGGATCAGTTGACCGGCCTGACGATTACGCCGCCGGACGATTATTCGGGCACGTTCGACCTCGGCGTGACCGCGACCTCGACCGAGGCCGACGGTGGCGATACCGCCGAAACGCTGGGCTCTATCACGGTCAACGTGGATGCGGTCGCCGACGGTGCCGCCGTCGATCTGGATGACGCATCCGGGTTCGAGGATACCGTAATACCGCTCAATATCGACGTGACGGCGGCGGACGACTCCGAGGCCGTTTCGATCGCCATCGACGGCATCCCGGACGGCTCGCAACTGACTTATGTGGACGGCGATGGCAATACGCAAGCCATTGAAATCACGGAAGGCTCTGTCGAGTTAACGCCGGATCAGTTAAACGGCTTGAGCATCAGGCCGCCGGAAAACTCGGACGTTGATTTCGCGCTCGATGTCGCGGTCACGACGACCGACGGTGACAGCACGCATACCACAAACGAGACCCTCAATGTGGCGGTCGAGGCGGTGGCCGACGACCCGAACCTGAGTGTGGCGGACGCGACCGGTCAGGAAGACTCGGCGATCGACCTGGATATCCAGTCCGCGCTGACCGACATGGACGGCTCGGAAACGCTCGGTATTACGATTTCCAATATCCCGAACGGCTCGGTGCTGACGACGGCGAACGGTACCGAGATCACCATTACCGAGGGGGTTGCTGAAATCAATCCGTCCGACCTCGCGGGGCTGCAAATCACGCCGCCCGCCGACTACAATGGCAGTTTCGATCTCAACGTGACGGCGACCTCGACCGAGGCCGAAAACCAGGACACCGCGGGCGTCACGGAAACGGCGACCATCACGGTCACCGTCGATAACACCAATGACGGGCCGACGGCCAACGACGACATCGCAATGACCGACGAGGACAGCGGCGTCACGATCAACGTGCTTGATAACGACACGGATCTGGATGGCGATACGCTGACGGTGACCAACGCGGCGCTGGAGGACGGCGTCGACGGTGAGGTTGTCATCAACGACGACGGATCGATCACGTTTACCCCGGGTGACGCGTTCGATGCGCTTGATGATGGTGAATCCCAGCAGGTCGAGATTACCTACACCATTTCCGATGGCGAGGGCGGCTTCGATACGGCCACGGCGACGGTGACGGTCACAGGCACGAACGACGGCCCGGTGGCGGTGGACGATACCGCCACGACCGATGAAGACACGGCGATCACGCTGGACCTGACGCAGAACGACACCGATCTGGAGAGCGACACCCTGACGGTGACGCAGATCGACGGCCAGGACATTGCCGCCGGCGATACGGTGGACGTCGGCTTCGGTTCAGTGACCATGAACGAAGACGGCACGGTGACGT
>JBNPEI010000019.1:0-59871 GCA_051117645.1 Rhodospirillales bacterium | reverse complement strand
GAATACATCGAGATGTTCTACAATCCGAAACGCAAACACACCAACAACGGGATGCTGTCACCCGTCGAGTTCGAACGGCAGCACAAAGTGATCGCGGAAGGTGTCTAGCAAACTAGGGGCACCTCAAAAGGCAGTCAAAAAGCCGGGACTATCGAGGAGATCAATGACTACATAGTTTGGTACTTCAAAGATCGCTCGAAAGGTAAATTTCGGCAATTGTACGAAGACGCAGTCGACGAAAGCGAAATCACAGAGCAATTCAGTATGGTTCGCCATCCGAATCTCGGTGACATTTCAATATCACAGCTAGAAAAAATTGACGATGTCGACAATTTATACAGGTACCAGCCAAGACAAATTGAGAAAAACAATCCTGGTGCGGAACTTTTCACGTCAGGTGATATCGCTGTTGGTGGAGTAAGAGCAAACCAGAGCCATGTGTTCCCATTTCGAGGCAATGTTTATGATCCTGGGTTAAGTAAGGGCAATTGCTGGAAGCACACGGCGCATCCCGATATGGGAAGCAGCAGCGGTATGGCCCGTATTGGGAGAGCTGATCGTCTGTACGTAGGGCAGAAACAAATCAGATATGTGAGAAAGTTCTCTGATTTTGGAGTCCAAGCAGTCTCCAACTGGTGGGACGGATTTGGTGGTGCATCAGATCGTGTCTACGTAGTTCAGACAAGTAACCGGATTGTCGAGCGTTGTATCCTTCTTGTCTCTGATCCAGGCGACTTGGTGCTAGACCCTACGTGCGGCTCCGGTACCACTGCTTACGTTGCCGAGCAATGGGGACGACGTTGGATCACCGTCGATACGTCGCGGGTGTCTTTAGCACTCGCGCGAGCGCGGGTCATGGGCGCTCGCTATCAATTCTATTTGTTGACGGACTCACCCAAGGGTCAGAAAAAGATTGCTGAACTCGATCGTGCCGCGCCATCGACGGCGCGGACTCAAGGAGACATAAGACAAGGGTTTGTCTATCATAGGAAGCTCTACATAACCTCGTCGGTGATCGCTAACAACGGCGAGATCGATAGTATCTGGGAGCAGAAACAGCCGGCCGTCGAACAGGCGCTTGCTAACCTCAACGCCGCGCTCAAGGGGCACAAGACGCCGTTCAAGGTCGAGGCTGGCGGGCGCGCCGGCAAGAAGGTCGATTTCACGGCGGCGGATGGGAAGACGGTGGACCTGCCTTCCGGCGAGACGACGCTGGCGAACGCGCTATTGGAGTGGGAAGTACCGCGCGAGAAGCCCAATGACTGGCCCGCCGCTGCCGATGCGCCGCTGTCAGCGTTCTGGGAGGCCCGGATCGATCGCCAGCGCGAGATCGACGCCTCCATCGCCGCCAAGGCCGAGCACGAGTATCTGTATGACAAGCCCTACGTCGACAACGCCAAGGTGCGCGTCGCCGGACCGTTCACGGTCGAGAGCATCTCGCCGCACCGCGCCATCGCCGTCGATCAGAACGACGAACTGATCGACGAGATCGAAGCAGCAGAGGGCAACAGCGAACGATCCGAGGCGGATTACGACACGGCGGACTTCGCCGAGATGGTGCTGGAGAATCTCAAGGTCGCCGGCGTGCAACAAGCGCACAAGGCGGATCGCATCACCTTTTCCTCCGTCGCCGGCTGGCCGGGCAACTTCATCTGCGCCGAGGGGAAGTATCAGGAAGGCGATGATGAAAACGCCGCCGAGAGGCGGGCCGGCATCTTCATCGGGCCGGAGTTCGGCACCGTGTCCCGCGCCGATCTGGTCGCCGCCGCGCGTGAGGCGGCGGACGCCGGCTTCGACGTGCTGATCGCGTGCGCCTTCAATTTCGAGGCCCACACGACCGAGTTCGACAAGCTGGGCCGCGTGCCGGTCTTGAAGGCGCGCATGAACGCCGATCTGCACATGGGCGGCGACCTCAAGACCACCAAGAGCGGCAACCTGTTCGTCGTTTTCGGGGAGCCGGACATCGACATCGCCGAAGCCGCGGTGGACGATGACGGCCATCCGCAGATCACCGTCACGATCAACGGCGTCGACGTGTTCCGGCCGCAGTCAGGCGAGATCACGTCGTCTGACCCGGACGAGATCGCTTGCTGGTTCATCGACACCGACTACAACGAGGAAAGCTTCTTCGTTCGCCACGCCTATTTCCTCGGTGCGCAGGACCCTTACAAGTCGCTGAAGACGACGCTCAAGGCCGAGATCGACCGCGACGCGTGGGAGACGCTGCATTCAGCGATCTCGAGGCCGTTTCCGAAACCCAAGTCTGGGCGCATCGCGGTCAAGGTTATTAACCACCTCGGCGACGAGGTGATGAAGGTGTTTGGGATTAAGTAGTTAATATTAGGAGGGGATGATGGCAAAGAAGATGAACTGGTGGAGAGTTCGAGACCAGAGTCTTGCCGTGGCTGTGCGAAATGTTGGTTTCGATCTTGCCGTTTTCGACGAGTACACGAAAGGGAGCCAATCGGAACTCAAGAAACATTCTATCGCCGAGGCACTGCGGCTCCTAGAGGATGCATTCTTTGATGCGACCAAAAAGGAACTCAAAAGCATCACGAAAGGTGTGTACGTGATTTGTCTGTCAAATCCGTTTGCCATCCAATATGGAGCAGGAATCTCCGAAATTATTTATATTGGGCAGGGCAATGTTCTAAGTCGTCTAAAGAGCCACTATGAGCGTTCTTTGTTTGACTTCATGCAAAGCCTGTCAGGTACGAATTTCGATTTCTATATATCGGAGCCAAAACAAAATAAGGCGTCCGACTACTATAAGCATGTAGAGCATCTACTGCTGGATGAGTTTAGTTCACGAATAGGTGGCGGTAAGCGTGAATTTCCGCTGCTGAACAAGAACGCAGGTTCAAATAAAAAATATGGCACACAACTCGGATGGGACCTGCCGCTGAAGAGAGCTGGCAAGAAGCCGCAATGGGTTCTTGAGAGAACTAAATTTTGGAACTTCGCCCCGTTGGATTGACTGGAGCGAGAACGCCGTAGCCCAGCAAGGATGCTTGGCAATGTCTGTGCAGACTCCAAGAAAGCTTATCGAGACGTTCTTGATGTTGTTCGGGGGCTTGAAATCGGTTGTCGGAAATGTCCCCGAACGCTTGCCGCCATTCTACAATCAGCATAGCGGCGTCAAAGAAGCAACAGACAAGATATATCAGTTTCTGCGTGTGCATGATTTTGAGCGACGGGTATTTCGCGGTGCCAAAGTGCACCGAATTTCAAACTCTGAACATTTTCAAGCCGAGTACCACGACTTCGACCAGAACTGGATGCCGAAGATCATTGACGCCATCTATCCAGAAATAGGTGAGCTATTTACGAACATTGATATCGAAACTTTGGAGGCCCCATCCATTGAAGCCGCTGAAGGTATTCGTCCTGACCCGGAGACCGACGACGAGTTTGATCCCTCGGCGCATAATGGAAGCGAAGCTGTCGGCATGGTCTTTTGGGCGGCGCAATCGAGAGCCGACGATGATGATGGAAGCGAAATTTCAAATGCTTCAAAGATTGGGCTTGATGCATTCGACTACCTCACAGGCACGATTGGCCTGAATGTTGAGGACGTATTTCGTCGATGGCGGATGGTTCCTATCGTCTTTATGCCGGATCACGTATCCATCAAACACAGTGTCAACGACAGAGGATCAATCCACGAACTACTCAGCGATGCCGTTCGTGCCTACGTATTTGGTGCCTCAGCCGCTTGTATATTTGCGTGTCGTGCGACATTGGAAGCCATTCTTAAAGAGCACTATGAGCTTGACTATCAGTATATCGACGGGCGCGGGCGTACGCGTGACAAAGGGCTCGCGGAACTCATCGTGCTCGCAGACGAAAAATACGAATTTGTCCAGGGGAAGCGGATTCAGCGTCTCGCTGACCGTGCAAACCATGTTATGCATGCTTTCGCAAAACGAGCTCCGTTGAATGAAGATGATGAAAAGACACTTCTCGAGTTTATCAAGACGATAAAATTCTTAATCGAGCGTGCGCCGGAAACCTAACAGCCTGGAACCCGATTCTGTAACGGCGAGAGCTTCGACAGATCGAGCCCCCGATAATCGATCTTCTGGATTTCTTCGAACAGGCGCTGTGTTGAGTAACCTTGTCCGTAGATTTCGCTCGAATGCCGTAGCGTGCGGCCGGCTAGACGGAAGCGGATAGAGTCTTCGAGCCCAGCTTGCCGCATGGCGTCTTCGAATGAATGTCTGAACGAGTGGAAGACCGATCGGTTCCGCTTTTTGATGCCGACACTGTCGAGGACGCGACGGAAGTGCTTTGAGAAGGGGGAGTAGGTGCCGTCGGCGCCGAGTTCGCAGAGCGGGAACAATCGACGGTCTCCCGTATCGATCCGTTCGTTGACGTAGTTCGCGAACCCTAGGTCCAGCAGTGCGGGGTGCACAGGGACGTCGCGCTCAGATTCGATGTTCTTAAGGTGTTTGCTGTGTCCTTCCGGACCGTCCTCTTCCGATGGGCGGATGCGGATCGCCAAGATGCCGTCGATCGTCTCGGCATCGTCGGTGCCCAATTGTGCGAGTTCCCCAAGCCGCGCCCCAGTCCAGAGCGCCATCAGAGGAAGCCAGAAGCGATGATCACGGATCATATAATTTCCCGCATCTCGCCAGCGTGCGGATGATTTGCACCTCGTAAAGTGAGGCGCATCGAAGATCGTCTGCAACTGCTCAATGGAGAAGGGGTCTCGCTTGCCGCCTCTGCCACGTTTTGGAGCATCGACGCGAATGCCGGCCGCCGGATTGCTCTCAATGTATGCGTTTTTGGCCGCCCAGGCGAAAAACGTGTCGATGTTTCCGAGCCGCTTATTGTTAATGCTGCCAACGCTCAGAACTGGTCTTTCTGCTGCCTTGTTTAACTCTATGGCCTGTTTGATCGTCTTCTCTCGGAAGAACTTGCGGAAGTTGGTGGGCGTTTGAAGTAGGGCGTCCTTGTATTCGACGATATCGTGGACGCTATAATCAGCGATTGTCTTTTCCGTTCCGAAATACTCGACCATCCAGTCAATGGAGACACGAAACTCGTCCGCGTGTTTTGGTGACAGTCCTTTTCGTTCGTTGAAGAAGCGATCTACCAGTTCATCAATAGGCGGCGCTTTTCGTCGCTCTTTTGCCGGTTCGTTTCCAATAAGAGATGAAGATTGAAAAAGCGGGTCTGTTGATTGTGTAGACCAGTCGCCCTGCCCGCGCCTGATGCTTGTCCTACGTGCTTCAAATACGGCTCGGGCCGCATACAAACAAAGACGACGATAGTCATCAGTGTCCTTATCAATGTCGAGATCATGTTTTCGTATCAGTTCATCGGCCCAGTCCGCCATATCATCCCAATGACGCTGCTTGAGAATGGTCGAGTAATAGTCCGCGTCGTTCTCAGCTATCGAGTCTCTGATGTGATCATCATCAGGAAGGCCGCTGCGGCGAATGAAATCTTCAATCTCCTCGTCGGTCTCTCCCAGATGCTCAAGGTGATCTCTGGCAAATTCGTCTGATTTCCAGTCGAAGCACCCGTTCGGCGATACACGGTCCAGTTCATCTTCTTCAAGAAGTTCCAGATACAAGTCACGAATGACGTTATTTATGTTCTCCTTTGATATCATGGCCGGAAATTGAAGGGCTCGCCTGAACGCTCGTCGCGCGGCTAGTCGCGCAGTTGCTCCACGTTGCTTCGCAACGGCAACTTCTCGTGTTTCAAGCGACCTCCATATCTCCTTTCTGCCGAGTTGAAATACGAGCTCGGTCGGAACACGTACTCGGAGATAATAGACGCTACCGCGCCGAATAACATTTGTTTCTAAGCTCACCGTTGGCCCCGCTGTGTAACACTGTTGTGTAGCAGTTGCGATTGGTGAACCTGTTGAAATCACTGAAACTGTTGGTGATTATTGGAATTTGGTAGCGTGGCATCGTTTCCCTCCTCCGCTACCAATGAAAACAAGGCCTTAGCGAATACCCGTTAAGGCCTTGTTTTGTCGCGCGGCGGGCGTGTTGAGACTGAAAATCGTGGCCTGAGCGGTGTTCAAAACCAAATATGCAATTGATGGCAAAGATTGTCATCAATATTGCTAAACATTGCCATTTTCCGTAGTGTGGTCATGTTGAAGGAGGGCTCGCAATGGCGACAATGAACGTTTCATTGCCCGATCCGATGAAGGAATGGGTCGAGAGACAGGCTAAGGGTGGCCAGTATAGCAATGCCAGCGACTATGTCCGCGATTTGATCCGCAAGGATCAGGAGCGGCGGGCGGCCGTCGCCGCTTTGCAGGAAGCGGTCACGGAGGGCGTCGAAAGCGGCAGCCCCGAGAAGTTCGATGCGTCCGCGTTCAAGTTGCGCATGCGCGAACGCCATGTCGTCAAGTAGGGTTTCGCACTACCGGCTCTCGCCCAAGGCTTTAGCCGACCTCGACGACGTCTGGCGGTACACGGCGGAAAGGTGGTCGGTCGATCAGGCCGACCGTTATATCGACGAGCTTGTGTCAGTCTTCGAGACCATCGTTTCGGTGCCGGCGCTTGCCCGGGAACGCACCGAATTCACGCCGCCGGTGCGGACTCATATCCACGAGGAGCAGTTGATCGTTTACGCGATCAATGGGGATCATATTGCAATTCTACGTCTTCTCGGCGGGCGGCAGGATTGGCGCTCGATCCTGAAATCCCTGGACCCATGAGATTCGTATTTTCACCCCGTCCATATGACTACGGGGCACATCCTCTGCGGGGTTGAACGTAAGATGTCATGCGGCATTTAACGCCGCCTGCGCTGGGCGGTGAGTCCGACCGCGAACAGCGGGCTGCCAATGGCCACCAGCGGCAGCAGCCAGTAGGCCTTGCCGAAGAACGCGAGGGCCAGCATGCCGTAGAGGAAATCCCGGTTGCCGAGCCCGTTCAGGATCTTCGCGAGCCGCGTCCCGTCGCCGGCCGTCACCGACGACAATTGCGGCGCCGAGCCGGCTTCGGCGCGGCGCACGGTATCGTCGTGGACGAGCCACGCCGACCACAGTGTTCCGCTGACGGCGCTCGCCGCCAGCAGCAGGGGCCAGACCGCGCCGCCGGCAAGGGACCAGCCGACGCCCAGGCAGGCGAACAGCGCGACGTGGACGACGTTGTCGCCCCACAGGTCGAGGACCATGCCTGTCTCCGACGTCTGGAACTTCAGCCGCGCCAGCTCGCCGTCGCAGCCGTCGACGATACTGTGGATGAGCACCAGCAGCGCGCCGATCACCTGGAGGTGCGGCTCGGCATAGAGGAAGAACGGCGCGCCGGCGAGCCCGATCAGCACGCTGACGACGGTGACCTGATTGGGGGTCACGCCGGTGCGCACCAGGCGGCGGCTGATTGCCATCGAGAGGCGCCGGTTGATCAGCCGCGTCAGCAGCGAATCGCCGCTCTTGATGAGCTTGCCGAGCAGCCACGCCTCGGCGGCGGCGCGGCCGCCGGCCGATGTCAGGATAAACCGGCCGTCGCGGTCCGGCTCGATGTCGTGGCGCGCCGCCGAGCCGGCGTCGGCGAAGAAGGTGCCGGCGTCTTTCGCGCCCATGGGGTCGACCGGCCACGCGCCGGTTTCATCGCGCGCGATCACGGCGGCGACCTCGTTTTCCACGGCGATGCCGCCGGGATGCACCGGCATCGCCATCAGCTTCCCGAGCCACGCCGGGTCGGCAAGAACGTTGCCGTTCAGGACGACGAGGGTGCCGCCGGCCCGGTCGAGACCGGTGCCATCGGATGCCACGAATTCAACGGGAATGCCGGCGCGTGTCCCGGTCGTGCCGCCTGCATGTCCGACGACGACGACGCGCGCGAAGCCCGCCTTGGCGGCGGCGTGGGCATTGCGCTCGGTCAGCGAGAGCCCGAGAAGGTCCGTTTCGGCCAGCGCGGCATCGCCGCCGGCCGAGCGCAGGATCAGCAGTGTCGCGTCACTCGCCAACGGGGGACCTCACGGAAGCGGGTTCCCGCGCCGCCGGCGGCACGGGTATGTCGACGAGGGACTTTTCGAACCCGAGCCACGCGATGGCGCCGCCCCACAGCACCCATACGGCCTCGCGCAGCCTGCGGATCAGCGCCACCGCCAGGCCCAGCGGCGCCTGACCGGTCAGCGCCGAAATCAGCAGGACGATGGCGCCTTCCTGGGCGCCGATGCTGGCCGGGATAAAGAACGTGGCGGCGCGCACCAGTTCCACCCCGGCCTCGATGGCGAGGGCGTCGACGACGTCGATGGGGCTGCCGAGAAAGTACATGATCAGCCACAACTCCGCCGCGCCCAGTAACCAGTTCGCGAACGTCGCCAGGCCCGACCCGGCGAGGCGGTGCGGCCCGAGCCGGTAAATCCCGATCAGGCGGTTCTCGACCCCGGCGATCGCCTGCAGCCATTTTCCGGCCCAGGAGCCCTGAATCCGCGTCAGCATGGCGGAGCCGATCCGCGACGTAGCGCGGCCGACCTGCAGCAGAAACACGATGCCGATGCCAGTCGCCAGCACGGCGAACCCTGTCCATGCGGTCACCCGGAATTCCGGCGGCAGCCACGCCGCGCCGGTCGCCGCCATCAGCCCGAGGACGAGGAACGCGACCAGCGCCAACAGGTTGATGGTCTTGGCGGCGATCAGCGACGATGCAGCTTCCGCGTAGCCGAAGCCGTAATGGCGGTTGAGGAGCACCGCCTTGATGGGTTCTCCCGCCATGCCGACGAACGGCGTGACGCGCGACGCGGCGGCGCCGACCATGCGGACCTTCCAAAGGTGGTAGAACCAGCGGCCGCCGCGGCGGCCGTTACCCAGGATCAGTTGCCACGACCAGGTATCGGCGAGAAAGGAAAGCAGGCAGACGGCAAGAACCGCGAGGACGCCCCAACCGAGCCTGGACGCGTGGTTCAACGCCTCGCCGAGATCGATGCGCCACAGTATCAGGCCGAACAGCGCAATCCCGAGTGCCAGAAAGAACAGCCGCCAGGGGCGCCTAAACACGATGCCTCTTGAATCCATTCCAGAACTGCACGCCCCAGTATGCCTGGGCGCCGATCGCGGCGGCGGGCAGCAAAATCCAGACGACGTCGAACAACGCCAGCGCGAGGACGATGAAACAGAAGTCGCAGCGCAGCACGCGCGAGAGATAGACGGCGCGGTCGCCGGCATCCTCGCCGGGCCCGTCCTCGACCTTGCCGCTGGTGCCGTCGCGGAGGTCGCGGCTGTCGCGCCAGCAATCGATGGCATAGTTCACGGTGCCGCCGCCAGCCGCGAGCGCGGCGAGCCACATCCACAGCACCTCGTCCGACGCCTGCCACACCGACCAGCCGACGGCGATGAAGAACGCCCCGTTCACGGCCCAATCGGTGAAACTGTCGAAGCGCATGCCGAACACCGACGTCTGGTTCTTCCAGCGCGCGATGTCGCCGTCGCAGTTGTCGAGCAGGTTGGACAGCACGAACAGCAGCGCGGCCGCGATGCCGCCGTAGTAGCCGCCGGTGGCGAACAGCCAGGCCGCCAGCAGGCCGGTGGCGAGCGATGCCGCCGTCACCGCGTTGGCGCTGACCGGCAGCGGGAACAGCATGCGCGCGAGCGGCGCCGCCATGCGCCTTGTCACCGGAAACCGTTGCGTGGCCATGACATTCATCCGAGATCCGTTGTCCGAAATCCGGGTGGCCGGAAGCCGCGGCTTCGACCGGCCCCGGCGTTACGCGCTCTTGCGGAGGCGCTGGCGGACATGCGCCTCGGCCTGGCGCAGGGCCGTCGGCGTATCCACGTCGAGCCACCAATGCCCGGTCACGTCGGAGACGGTGGCCAGGCCCGAAGACGCGAGGTGCGCCAGTCCGTCCGCGAGGCCGTACCGCTCATCGGCCTGCGCCGCGCGCAGCCCCTCGAACAGGCCCGGCGTGCAATACATCACGCCGGTGTCGGCGACGTCCCAAGGATCGAGCGACTTCGAGATCTTGCCGATACGTTCGCCGTCCAGCGTGACCTTCATGACGTCGTCCAGGTCGGGAATGCTCTCTTTGTTGCTGTCGACGGCAAGCGTCATGCCGCGCTCGGGCGGCGGCGACGCGGTAAGCGCGCGGACCAGCCCCGGCTCATAGAGATGATCGCACATGGTCAACAGGAAATTCTCGTCCGCGAGGGCGCCGGCGGCGGCCAAGGCGCTGACGCCGTTCCCCTGATGCCACGCATCGGTACCGACGAACGTCAGCGAGTCGATTCCGTTCCGCTTGGCGACCGAGCGGAAAAAGCTCTGCACCATGTCTTCCTCGTGGCCGGTCGCGATCACGAACCGCTCGATGCCGAGGGCTTCGCGGAGCGTGGCGATGACGCGCTCGCCCATCGGCACGCCGTCCACCGGCACCAGCGGTTTGGGCAGGCTGGCGCCCGGAAACAGCCGGCTGCCTTCGCCGGCCGCGAGGATCAACGCAACCTTCGGCCCGTCGGCGGGGATCGACGCCGGGAAGGCCGGCGCCGCGTCCGCGCGGCGTTCCACTGCATCGGCGGCGATAAAGGCCTCGTTCAGGTCGCGGGCGACGGAATCCCGCATCTGTACGGGCGGGCTTTTCATGTAATAGGCGGACGGCGCCTCGAGCACGCCGGCGGAGCCCCGTTCGAGGCCGACCTTGACGCATCTGATCGCATCGATGACGACCCCGGCGCTGTTCGGCGAGTCCTGCACGGAAAGGCGCAGTTCCAGTTCCAGCGGCACATTGCCGAAGCCCCTGCCTTCCATGCGGATGAAGGCGACCTTGTTGTCCTTCTGCCACGGCACGTAATCGGACGGGCCGATATGGATCGTGTCCCGCGTCATCGGTATATCGAGCTGCGAATTCACCGACTGGGTCTTGGACTTCTTCTTGGACTTCAGCCGAGTTTGCTGAAGCATGTTGAGGAAGTCGGTATTGCCGCCGGTATTGAGCTGATAGGTGCGGTCGAGCGAGACCCCGCGGTCGCCGAACAGGCGCGTGAGCTGCCGGTGCACGATCGTCGCCCCGACCTGGCTCTTGATGTCGTCGCCGATGATCGGAATCCCGGCGGCCTCGAACTTCTGCGCCCATTCGGGATCGCTGGCGATGAAGACCGGGACGCAATTGACCATTCCGACGCCGGCGTCGAGACACGCCTGGGCATAGTGCTTGACGGCGTCGTCGGAGCCGACCGGGAGGTAGCAGACCAGGACCTCGGCACCGGACTCCCGCAAGGCCTGGGCAATGTCGACGGGCGCTTCATCGGCGACGCGGAATGCTTCGTCATCGGGATATTCGCCCATGTGATCGGCAATGCCGTCCAGCACCGGCCCCATCTGTACGGTGACGCCCGAGATCGGCAGCGAACTGCGGAACACGGCGGCGCAATTGGGGCGCGCGAATATGGCCGATTCGAGCGGCTGTCCGACCTTTCGCCGGTCGATATCGAACGCCGCGACGACTTCGATGTCGGTCGGTCCCCACGCACCGATTTGCTGATGCATCAGGCCGGCGTACGCGCTTTCGTCGCCGGTCCGGTAGTACGTCAGGCCCTGAACCAAAGAACTTGCGCAATTGCCAACGCCGACGATGGCAACTTTGATTTTATTCATTCGATGTCCTCTTAGCGCTTGTCTAGCATTTCGGCGGCTGGATTTATAGCTGTTTTTCAGGATAACAACTTGAAGTGGTTCAATAAATTGAAGTCATCATTGTCGGGAGGCGGGCCCCCTGCCGGACGACAGCCAATTCAGTGAAGAGAGGGCTGAAATTCGCCCGTCCCGGACTGACCGGGAATATAGCAAAGGTTGCTTTCATTCGCCATTACATGCGGCCCACGACGCGGCATGTCAATTCCATTTGGGCCTCAGCCCGCCGGGTCGACCGGGTTCGGTACGGGAAAGGCGCGTTCGAGGACGGCGCCGGCATCGAACAGCACGTCCTCGCGGTATCGCGGGCCGACGAGCTGCACGCCGAGCGGCGCACCGTCGTCCGTCGCCATCGTCACGGTGAGACCCGGCACGCCGATCACCGGCATGCCGACCTGCACGAGCTGCGCCTCGATGACCCGGTCGAAGGCGGCCTCCGATTCCACGTCCAGATGGTCCGGGAACGGCGGCTCGGCCGACACCGGCATCAGCACCACCGGATAATCGGCGAGGAACGTCTGCCACGCGCGCACCAGCGTCGCGCGTTCCCTGAGCGCCCACAGCACGCGTTCCAGCGACGTCTCACCGTCCTTTGCGGCGTGGCGCCGCAGTTGGGCGAACACGAACAGCGCGTCCGGGTCGGCTTCCCGTTCGACGGCCTCGGCACCCGCGCCCTGGAATTCCGCCATCCACAGGATGAGCTGCATGGCGACGGCGGGGCGGAGCGGCGGGGTTTCCTTCTCCTCGACCGTCCAGCCGTCGGCGCGCAGGCATTCGGCGGCCCGGTGCAGGGCGGCGGCGACGCCGGGCTCTGTATCGAGCCCGTCCGGAGTGACGCAAAGCGCGGCGCGCTTCGGCAGGTCGGGGAGGCCCCGGGGGGCGGGCACGTACCAGCTATCGCGGATGTCCGGTTGGCTCATGGCGGCAAACGCGAGCCTGAGGTCGTCGACGGTGCGGGCGAAGGGACCGGAGACGGCCATCAACTGTCCGCCGATGTTGCGCTCGGCGCCCGTGAAGTTGACCGCCGGTACGCGCCCGAACGTCGGGCGGATGCCGTGGATCCCGCAGGCGTAGGCCGGATAGCGGATCGAGCCGGCGATGTCGGTGCCGTGTGCGACGGCGCAGATGCCGGACGCCACCGCCGCCGCCGCGCCGCCCGACGATCCGCCGGGGGTGAGGCCGAAATCGCGTGGGTTCCGGGTTGCGCCGAAAAGGCTGTTACGGGTGAACCAGCGCAGCGAGAACGCCGGCGTGTTGGTGCGTCCGACGATGACCGCGCCGGCGGCGCGCATGTTGGCGACGACGGGGCTGTCGATTTCCGCGATCAGGTCCTTCTGGATACGCAAGCCGTTCGATGTCGCATGCCCGGCCTGGTCGACGTTGGTCTTGGTGGTGACCGGCACGCCGGCGAGCGGCCCCGGATCCTGGCCGTTGGCGATCGCCCGGTCGACGGCACCGGCCGCCGAGAGCGCTTCCTCCGGTGTTTCGACGACGACCGCGTTCAGGGCCGGATTGACCGCCGCCATGCGCGAAAGCGCGCTCTCGGCCGCGGCCGTCGCCGTGATCCGCCCGGCCTTCACGGCGCCGGCGATGTCCGAGGCGGGCCATCGCCAGATTTCATTGGTGTCGTTCATATTGCGGGTTCTCCCAGGTCGTCGCGTGTCGTCAGATGCCGTGAAGTCTAGCCACGGTAACGTACCCCGTCAGGTTTTTTCGGCGCCGGCGCGGGGTTTTTCAAGCGCCGGAACTTGGCTTAAGCTTTACGGCAAGATGCCGACAACCGCAGGAACGACGATGAGCGAACCGATCCTCTCCGACGACGACCTGGCGACCTTCCGCGACAAGGGCTGGGTCGTGCCCGGGTGGGAACTGCCCGCCGACGTGGTCGCCGAGATGCGTGCCGAGTACGCGCGCTTCCTGGAACGGAACAGCCACATCGAGAGCGATATCGTGCTGGCGCCGCATCAGGTCAACGGCGGTTCCATGGGGATCAAGGGCTCGGAGAAATGGTTCGAGTTCGCGACCCATCCCGGGATCATTTCCGTCGCCCGGCAACTGATCGGCGACGACATCATCCTCTGGGGCACGACGCTGTTCGGCAAACCGGCGATGAACGGCAAGGAAACGCCCTGGCATCAGGACGGCGAATACTATCCGATCCGCCCGCTGGAGGTGCTGACGGTGTGGATCCCGCTCGACGACGTGACGCCCGAGAACGGGCCGATGAAGTTCATCCCCGGTTCGCACAAAAAGCACGAGCTCTACAGCCATTCCCGGGTCGAGGGCGGCGACAAGACCATCAACCTGGTCTGCGACGCCGAGCACTTCGACGAGGAAACGGCGGAACCGCTGCTGCTGCGGGCGGGGCAAGTGTCGTTCCACGACGTCTACATGATCCACGGCTCGGCGGCGAACCGTACCGACAAGCGCCGCGCCGCCTTCATCGTCCGGCTGATGCCGGCGACCAGTTTCTACGACCACGAACTCGGCGCCGAAATCGGCAAGCAGCACCCGGCGCAGGGTTACGGCATCCGCCCACTCTATCTGATCAGCGGCGAGGACCGGGCCGGCAACAACTTCGAGATCGGGCACTGAGCGCGGTTTTCTTGCGTCGGCCCGATGCCGCGCATGAAATATCGATTGCGCGGCACCGCGCATGAAATATCGATTGCGCGGCACCGCGGACAGGCATAATGCTATGCGCGGTAGGGCCTCGTTCGAACCGGCCCTTGACCTTTTCGCGAGAAAGAAGAAATGGCTGCTGATATCAGTCTTGCCGCGCCGCCGCCGGACCTGCCGGCGCACGGCAAACAGGTGGCGGGTGCGCTCGTCGCCGCCGTCGCCGTGACCGTTCTGGCGTTCTGTTCGTTCGGCCTCGTCCTCGACCTGATGATCATCGTCGCGGTCCGCGCCATGGGCGCGCCGGAAGCACTGATCTGGACCGCCGGCGGGCTCGGCACCGTCGCCGCATTCTGCCTGTCGGCGTGGATCGGTTCGCTGGCCTGGCGTCAGGAAATGGCGATGGGCGCGGGCCGCTAGAACCGCTCAGCGGCTGCCGAACAGGTACGTGACGTTGACGCGCCGGCCGGCATAGGTATCGGCGAAGGCGAGCGCGTCGGTCTCATGGAAATAGGCCGAGTTGAACAGTACCGCGCGGTTGCATTTATACGGCACCGTTACCGCGCCCCCCTGGTTGTCGGCGATGAAGCGGTAGATCGCGTCCTTGCCCTCGTTGTAGGCGCGGAAGTGCCATGTCGACGGCGATGGCACGTCGTAGACCTTGAGCCCGCCGCTGCCGGGGGCGAGATTGTATTCGTCCGGCGTGATCCAGAAATTCAGGTTCAGCCGCGCGAAATCGGCGTGCACGTTGATCCCTTTGCCGAGCACGGCGTCGTACTTGAAACCCCAGAACCGGTTCAGCGGATGCGGGCCGAAGAGGCTCGGCAGCTTGTCGCGCAGTTCGCGGCCGAGGCGAAGGTGTGCCCCGCTGATGAAGCCCTGGTCCGAGAACGCGCCCAGGTACTTGTTGGCGTATTCCTTGGTCCAGACCCGGCTTTCCAGGCAATAGGCCTGGAACCACGCGAGCGCGACGGGCGACAGGAAATCGTCGATATGAACGATCTCATTTTCGCTTTCGAGGTAGCGCCGCTCCTCGGCGGCCCAGTCGATCTCCGGGTTGAGGATGAATTCCGGCTCGCCCGCCGACAGATGAAAATGCCCCGATTGCAGATAGGGGACGAGCGCCGCGGTCTCGTCCGCGCTCAGCCGCAGGGGCGCGTCGGACGCCCCGGTCCCGGCGCGGGCGAGGATGCCGGTGCCGGCGTCGATGAACTCGGAGAGACCGTCGATGCGGATACCGCGGTCGGCCAGGTACGCCGCCTGCTCGAGGTCGTGCTTGAGGCGGAATGTCGGGATTCCCCGACTGGCGAAACGATGCGCGGCGGCCGCGCCGTACTGGCGCTTCAGCAGCAGCGTCAGGCTCTTCAGGCTTTCGCCGATGGCGAATAACGGGTCCGAGTCCTCGGCGATATAGAGGCCGGTCAGGTTGGCCTGCGCCACCGCGTCATCGGGGTCGAGGCGAAGCGCTTCCCCGTAGTGCGCTTTCGCTTCATCCGTCTCGCCTAGCGTCGCCAGCGCGCCGGCGAGGCGGGACAGCGCCTCCGGATAGGCGGGGCGGAGACGCAGCGCGTCGCGGTAGAAATCGACCGCGTCGGTGACGTGGCCCAGCTCCTGGTGCGCGGCGCCGTTGTTGCAGTAGGCCTCGGCGAAGTCGGGCCTGAGCGCGATCGCCATCCGGTAGCTGTCGATGGCGTCGTCGATACGGCCCGCCTGCTGCAAGGCTTGGCCCAGGTTGTTGTGCGCCTCGGCCAGCGCCGGTTCCAGCACCGTTGCGGTGGTGAAGTGCGACAGCGCCTCGGCGGGACGGCCGAGCGCGGTCAGCACGTGGCCCATGTTGCCGTGCGCGTCGGCGTAGTCGGGGTCGAGCTCGAGGGCGCGGGCGATCAGGTCGTGCGCCGCGTCGTGGTCGCCCTGCTGGTGATGCACCACGCCCAGCAGGTGCGTCGCCTGCGCATCAATCGGGTCGCGGGTAAGGATGCGCCTGTAGGCCGCCGCCGCCGCGCCGAGCCGCCCGGCGCCGTGATACGCCACGGCCTGGGAAAGTGCTTTCGCACCCGCCGCCTGCTGTTTCCGCCGCGTCTTCACGTTCGCCATCGGCGAGGGCTCCATCGGCCGCGCAGCCGCACCGGACCCGGTTCGCCGGGCGGTGCGCATTCGTGCGCATATAGGGTTTCAAAAAGAACGGTGCCGCCGGATCGTGGCGGGTCGGGTCACGAGCGGTATTAAAAACCGTCCGGGATTTTAATCAAGCGGATTGCGATATACGCCCCATTGATTTCCGCCCGCCTTTCCCGCATCGTTTGCGGCAACCCATAAAACACCAGCGGAGGATTTTTCATGACCATCCAGGTCGGGGACAAGGTCCCCAGCGTCAATGTCGGCATCATGACCGAAGAAGGCCCGGGCGTGACCGGCACCGGCGACATCTTCGCCGGCAAGACGGTGGCGCTGTTCGGCCTGCCGGGCGCGTTCACCAAGACCTGCTCGGCGCTGCACCTGCCGGGCTACATCGACCTCGCCGGCGATCTCAAGGCCAAGGGCGTCGACGAGATCGTCTGCATCTCGGTCAACGACCCGTGGGTCATGGACGCCTGGGGTAAGTCGCACGAGGCTGACGGCAAGGTCACCATGATCGGTGACGGCGCGCTCAACTTCACCCGCGCCGCCGGGCTCGAGGTCGATCTGTCCGACAAGTGCTACGGGCCGCGTTGCCAGCGGTTCTCGGCGCTGGTCGTCGACGGCGTCGTCAAGACGCTGCACTTCGAGGACGGCGGCTTCGGCGAGACCGCTGCCGAGAAGCTGCTGGAAGACCTCGGCTGACATATATCTAGTATCGAGGGAGTGCCGACATGGCCGAAACCCTGATCATCACCTTCATCGCCCGCGACCGGCCGGGCGTGGTCGAGCAGTTGTCCGAGGTCGTCGAGGCCCGTGGCGGCAACTGGCTGGAAAGCCGCATGGCGCACCTGGCCGAGACCTTCGCCGGCGTCGCCCGCGTGCAGGTGGACAAGGCCGGGTCGGCGGCGCTGCAATCGGCGCTGGGCGATCTCGGCGAGGACGGCTTCCAGGTCACGGTACACGTCGCCGGCGAAGGCGGGGGCGCCGCCCGGGGGGCGGTGGTGGACTTCGCGATCGTCGGCCCCGATCATCCCGGCATCGTCCACGAACTGACCCGCACCGTCGCCGGGCTCAAGGCCAGCGTCGAGGAAATGGAAACCTGGATTGAGGGCGCGCCGCACGGCGGCGGCACGCTGTTCCATGCGCGCGCCAGCGTACGCCTGCCGGCGGGACTGTCGGAGGAGGATTTCCGCGACGCGCTGGAGCAGAGCGCCAACGCACTGGTCGTCGACATCGTCATCGGCGAGGAGTAGGGGGGCTTCCCTTGTTCCCGTCATCCTGAACACAACACAACCCGTCTATCCCGGGCGAGGCGCGCGTTGCGCGTCGAGACCCGGGACCCATTGTCCGGCATATGGCTGAATCTGCGATGGGTCCCGGATACCTCGCCTGCGCTCGGTTCCGGGATAGACGGTATTTTTGTCAGATCACGCCCTTGTCCTTGAGCGCCGCCATCTCGTCTTCGGAAAGGCCCAGCATGTCCCGGTAGACCGCGTCGTTGGCGTCGCCGACGGCATTGCCGGCGTTCGACACCGCGCCCGGCGTGCGCGAGAAGCCGGGCGTCACGCCCTGCATGCGGATCGTCCCCAGCTCCGCGTCTTCGACCGGGACCAGCATGTCGTTGGCGTGGACCTGTTCTTCGTCGAACAGCTCGTCGATGGTGCGCACGCGGACGGCGCTGACGTCGAAGCTTTCCATGTGGGCGCAAGCCGCGTCGGCGTCGCGGGCCTCGAACCACGCGGCGACGATGGCGTCCATCTCGTCCGAGTTGGCAAGGCGCGCCACGTTGTCGGCATACTTCGGATCGTCGATCAGCTCCGGGCGGTCGATGGCGCGGCACAGCCGTTCGAAGATCGACTGCGCGCTCGCCGCCAGCGTGATCCACTTGCCGTCGCGCGATCTGTAGACATTGCCCGGTGCGGCATAGGGATTGCGGTTGCCGTAGCGGTGCCGCACCTCGCCCAACTGGTCGTATTCGACGGCGAGGAAGTCGAGGATGCGGAACATGCTCTCGAACAGCGAGACGGTCACCACCTGGCCCGGCGCGTCCGGATTGTCCTTGAGTTCCATCAGCGCCGCCAGCAGGCCGTAGGCGCCGAACAGCCCGGTGACGGAATCGGCGATCGGGTAGCCGGGGTGGATGGGCGCGCCGTCCTCGGGCCCGCACAGGTTCAGAAACCCGGACATGGCGTCGGCGACGCGCGCGAACCCCGGCTTCTGCGCATAGGGCCCCTCGCGGCCGAAGGCGCTGACGCGGAGGATGGTGAGGCGCGGATTGATCTCGTGCAGGACTTCGGGACCGAGTCCCCAGGCCTCGAGCGTGCCGGGGCGGAAGTTCTCGATCAGCACGTCGTGGTCGCGGACGAGGCGTTTCAGGATATCCGCGCCTTCCGCCTGGCGCAGGTCCAGCGTGATGCCGCGCTTGCCGCGGTTGACGACCTTGGACCACAGCGAGACGCCGTTCTTGTGCGGCCGGAGCGCGCGGATCGCGTCGCCACGGCCCGGCAGTTCGACCTTCAGCACCTCGGCGCCGAAGTCGGCCAGCAGGCTCGCCGCCAGCGGCCCGGCGATAATGGTGGCGATGTCGAGGACGCGGAGACCCTTGAGTGGGCCTTGACGTTCATTACCCATGGTTCGTGTGCCTTCGCCCGTGCCTGAAAAGGAAAAGGGCGTGACGGCGTTTGAAACCGCCACGCCCCCAAGGAGTCAACTTTGGGTGGTTGTTATTTGATGTACTTTTCCTTGATCGAGGTCAGCAGGTCGACCTCGTCCTGGAGTTGCGTCTGATAGTCCTTGGCCGACACCCAGACCGGCTTGAAGCCGAAGGTCTCGCCGAACTTGGCGAACGACGGTGCCATGGCCGCTTTCTTGGCCATCTGCTCCAGCTTGGCGACGATCTCGTCCGGCGTCGATTTCGGCACCACGATCCCGCGCGTGATCTGCACCGGCGGCAGGTCGATGCCGTAGTCCTTCAGAGTCTTCAGCTTCCGCGCCGGTTCGTAGTTGATGCCGTCCATCGGCGCGGTCGCGGCCAGCGGACGGATGATGCCGGCCTTGATCTCGTTGATCATCACCGGCGAGTGGAATTGGCCGATGTCGACCTCGTTGCCGATCATCGCCTTCTTCAGGTCGGCGCCGCCGGAAAACGGCACGATCTTGAAGTCGAGCCCGGTCGCGCCCTTGAGCGCGTGCGACAGCAGCGTGTGCGTGGAGCCGGCCGTGCCCATGGAGAGTTCGCCCGGGTTTGCCTTGGCGGCGTCGAGGAAGTCCTGGAAGTCCTTGTAGGGACGCTTGGTGTTGGTGATGAACCACGTCGGCGTGGTGTAGACGCCGCCGACCGCCTTGAAGCTGGACACGTCGTAGGGCAGCGGCTTCATCGCCAGGTTCGACGTCAGGTCGAGCGA
Organism: Rhodospirillales bacterium; assembly: GCA_051117645.1. Classification (GTDB taxonomy): domain Bacteria; phylum Pseudomonadota; class Alphaproteobacteria; order Rhodospirillales; family Casp-alpha2; genus UBA4479. The sequence goes on along the minus strand of JBNPEI010000019.1, from coordinate 40,130 downwards.
GCCGTTGAACAGTAGCGTGTAGCCGTCGCCCTTGGCCTTGGAGGCCTTGAGCGTACCGGTCACGCTTTTCGCGCCGTTGATGTTGTCGATGATGACGGTGACGCCGGCGGCGTCCTCGAAGCCTTTCTGGTAGCCCCGCACGATGGTGTCGGTACCGCCCCCGGCCTTCCACGGCAGGATCATATGGATCGTGCTGTCCGGGTATTCGGCGTGGGCCGCGCCGCCGCCGACCGTCACGGCGGCCAGCGCGAACGCGCCCAGTAGTTTAGGTAGTCGCAGTCTTAGGTTCAACATGTTTACCTCCCTAGGGTTTGTCGTCTCCTCAGTCGTATGAAGCGGTGGTCAGGAGTTCTTCCTTGCGTTGTTTCTGGTGCTGCAGGCTTTTCTGGATCTCCCGCAGGACCAGCAGCACGGTGATGGCAACGAGAATCATGCGCGGCCAGGTGCCGACGAAGACCGACCAGTCGTTGCCGGCGATGACCATGGCGACGCGCGCGTTGTATTCGATGATGGGCCCGAGGATCACGCCGAGGACGACCGTCACCAGCGGGAACCGTCTTGTCTCCATGACGTAGCCGACGACGCCGAGCACCAGCGCGACGACGACCGGGAACAGGGTGTTGGAGATGGCATAGGCGCCGACGCTCGCCAGCACCAGCACGAACGGGAACAGGAACGAACGGTCCTGGCGCAGTACCAGCACGAAGTATTTGATCGCGCCCAATGCCAGCAGGAACATGAAGATCGTCGCGATCAGCAGGCTTGCCAGCAGCGCGTAGACGAGGTCGCCGGACTGCGTCATCAGCAGCACGCCGGGTTCGACCCCGTGCAGCACCAGCGCGCCCAGCATGACCGCCGTCGAGCCGTCGCCGGGCAGGCCCAGCGTCAGCATCGGGATCATGGTGCCGCCGGTGGTGGCGTTGTTGCAGGCTTCCGGCGTCAGGATGCCGTCCGGCTCGCCCTTGCCGAAATTCTCGGGCGTCTTGGAACGGTTCTTGGCGGTGGCGTAGGCGAGCCACGTCGCACTTTCGGCGCCGACGCCCGGCACCGCGCCGATGAAGACGCCATAGGTGCCGCCGGTGACGATCGCCTGCCAGCGTTGTCTGAGCTCCTTCAGGCTCGGCATCTTGAGGCTGACCTTGTCGGCGATCAGTTCCGACTTGCGGCCGACCATCTGCATGTCGCTCAGCACCACGGCGATGCCGAAGAACCCGATCAGCGCTGCGGTGAAGGGGATGCCCTCCATCATCTGCGGCACGTTGAAGGTGAAACGGTCGGTGGCGTCGATCGGGTCGAGGCCGACCGTCGCGATCAACAGCCCCAGCATGACGCCGATCAGGCCCTTGAGCATGGAGCCGCGCGCGAACGCCGAGACCAGCACCAGGCCGAGAATGCCGATCAGCGCGATGTCGGCGTTCTTGGCCTCGACGGCGACTGTCGCCAGCAGCGGGATCGAGGTCACCGCGATGCCCCATGAAATCAGGCCGCCCAGCGTCGAGCCGACGGTGGCGTAGCCGAGCGCGCGGGCGCTCTCGCCGCGCTCCGCCATCGGAAAACCGTCGAGCGCGGTACACGCCGCCGCCGGCGTGCCGGGCGTTCGCAGGAGGATCGCCGAGAACGAGCCGCCGAGCTTGGTGCCGACGTAGACGCCCATCAGCAGCACCAGCGCCGGGATCGCCGCGAACGGGTAGGTAAGCGGCAGCAGCACCGTGATCGCCATCGGTGAGGACAGGCCGGGCAGCGCGCCGACGACGATGCCGAGCGCGGTGCCGATCAGGATCAGCGCCAGATTGTAGGGGTCCGCCAGATAACCGAAACCGCCGATAAGACCTTCAAGCATCGAATACCCTCACCCTCAAAGCGGCAACTGCAGGAACGTGACGAACAGCAGGTGGAACGCGGCGCAGCCGATAACGGCGAGCGCGCCGGTCTTCCAGTGCAACGGACGGCCGAAGATCAGCAGCATGGCGAATAGGAACACGCCGGTGATCAGGAAGAACGGCAGTTCCTCGAACATCACGGCGTAGATCCCGATGGCGGCGACCGCGGCGACCATGCGCGCGATCAGAAGCGGCGTCAGTTCGGGGAACATGCGCTCGATCGAGAACACGTTGGCCGAGTGCTCGAAACTCCTGAGCGACGTGTTGACGACACGGAGTTCCAGGATCACCTGGAAAAGCCACAGTGCGGTCAGCGCGGCCAGCCCGAATCCCCAGATGCTGGGCAGCGTCGTATGGTCCATCGTCTGTTCGTCGACGAACCCGGTCGCTTTGGTCGAGAGCACCGAGATGCCGGCGTAAAGGCCGACGCCGATCAGCGCCAGCGCCAGGCCGATATCCTTCGTCCTGGCGGCTTTCACCGACATCAATTCATTGATGGCTTCCTGCCGGTTGTCCGTGTCCACCCTGCGTTATTCCCACCCATGGCCACGATCTTGCGCCGTGTTTCGTTTTCTGAATTATCGCGTCAAAACTATGTAGTTGACTTTCTATATAGTTATGCCTTTAGATATTTCTGTCAACTCGAAAAAATATTTGCCAAAAAGCTGGTGGGACTCTTGTTCGGACAACCGGTTGGGAAAACAATCATGAGCATCAGCGGGCCAGCAAAGCACACTTCGCCGAAATGGCAGGACGCCATCGCGAAGAACAAACCCCGCTGGGACAAGCTCGCCCGGTTCCTCGATACCAAGCTGAAACAGACCGGTCAGGACGGCCGCCCCAAGTACAAGGTCCTGCAAGACGGCCTGGCCGAAGCGATCCGCACCGGCGTCATCGCCGACAACGAACTGCTGCCGACGGAAACCGATCTCACCAATATCACGCCGTTCAGCCTCGGCACCGTGCAGCGCGCGCTCAAGAACCTCGTCGCCGCCGGGCTGATCGTCAGGAGGGCCGGTGTCGGCACCATCGTCGCGCCGTGGCGCCGCGAGCTGGAAAACCCGCTGCACACGCGTTTCATCGATAAGGACGGCAACGTGCTGCCGGTCTACACCGAAGTGTTGTCCCGGCGCCGGGTCACGAGCGCCGGCCCGTGGGAGGATTTCCTGCACGCCGGCACCAGCACGCTGGTCATCAAGCGCCGCCTGATCATCGAGCGCCCGGACGAGGACGGCGGCGATTTCTGCTACTACAACGAATTCTACGTCGACGGCGCCAAGTACCCGGTGTTCCAGGAAACGCCCAAGCGCGACCTCAACGGCATGAACTTCAAACGCCGCATGGCCGAGGAATTCGGTCTGGTGCTGTCACGTATTTCCAACCACATGAGCATCTTTACGGCGACCACCGAGATCGCCGTCGCGCTCGGCATCGACGCCGGCACGCCGCTGATCCAGCAGCGCGTCTACGTCTATTCCAACGACGGGCCGCTCTATTACCAAGAGTACTGGATCCCGCCGGACGCGCAGGAGATTGTGATCGACACGGCGCTGGACAACTTCGCCGAAATTTAAAAGACGAACAAGAAACGTTACCCGGGAGAGAGACGAAGTGGAACCGAAGAACCTGCTGATCATCATGTCCGATGAGCACACCCGTTCCGTGACGGGTTGCTACGGGCACAAGTTCGTCAAGACACCGAACCTGGACAGGCTTGCCGCGGGCGGGACCCGCTATGATGCCGCCTACACGACGTGCCCGGTGTGCGTGCCGGCGCGGGCGTCCTTCGCGACCGGCAAGTACGTGCACCAGACCGAGCACTGGGACAACGCCATCGCCTTCGACGGTTCGGACCCGAGCTGGCATTCGCTGCTGCGCGAACGCGGCCACCACACGGCGTCGATCGGCAAACTGCATTTCCGTTCGGCGGACGACGACAACGGTTTCTCCGACGAGCAGATCGGCATGCACATCATCGACGGCAAGGGCGACATGATGGGATGGATCCGCGACGACAGCATGCCCAAGCGCGGCGGGGCCTACAAAATGGCCGGCATGGCGGGGGCGGGCGAATCCGTCTACACCACCTACGACCGGGAAATCGCGGCGCGCGCGCAAGTCTGGCTCAGGGAAGAAGCGCAGAAGCACACCGACAAGCCGTGGGTGCTGTTCGTCTCGTTCGTCTGCCCGCACTTCCCGCTGACGGCGCCGCCGGAGATGTTCTATCACTACTACGATCAGGACATCCCGCTGCCCAAGCTCTACGAGCAGCGGCACGAAAAGCTGCATCCGTATCTCGAGGATTACCGTGGCGCGTTCGCCTACGACGAACATTTCCAGTCGCTCGAACAGGTGAAGATCGCCCAGTCCGGCTATCTCGGGCTCTGCACCTTCCTCGATTTCAACATCGGCAACGTGCTGGGTGCGCTCGACGATGCGGGGCTCGCCGACAGCACGCGGGTGATGTACACCTCCGATCATGGCGACAACAACGGCGCACGCGGGCTCTGGGGCAAGTCAACCATGTTTGAGGAAGCCGCCGCCGTGCCGCTGATCCTGAGCGGGCCCGACATCCCCAAGGGCGGTGTCGTCAAAACGCCGGTCAGCTTCGTCGACATGTATCCGTTCATCGTCGACTGCGTCGGCGCGCGGGACGAGGAAACCGTGAGCCCCCAGCATCCGGGCGTCAGCGTCGCGAACTACCTCGAAAAAGACGATGCGGCCAAGGTCGCGTTTTCTGAATATCACGGCATGGGTTCGAAGACGGCGGCGTTCCTGGTCCGCAAGGGGCCGTGGAAGCTGGTGTGGTACGTCGCCTACGCGCCGCAGCTTTTCAATCTGGACGACGATCCGGAGGAACTCGACGACCTTGCGGGCAATGCCGACATGAAGCCGGTGATCGACGAGTTGAAAGCGGAACTGGACGGGATCGTCGATCCGGACGCGACCGACGCGCATGCCAAGGAACAGCAGCGGAAACTGCTGGCCGAGAACGGCGGCGCCGAGGCGGTCATCGCGCGTGGCGATCTCGGGTTCTCGATGCCGCCGGGCGTCGATCCGCACTTCGACTGACGGGGAGGCAAGCCAGTGCGGCTGAACGACGAGGAAAAGGCGATGCTCGCCGGCGAGATGGGCGAGCCGAAACGCTGGGCCATCGACCACATGATCAAGGTCGGGCGCATGTTCGATGCCGAGGATCTGGTGCCGGTCAGCCAGGTGCACATGATGGCCGATCCGGAATCCGTCGGCGAGGCCGGGACCGAATTCATGGAACGAATGGCGTCGTATCCGGAAAAGGACCGCCGCGTCGCCGTGCCGATGATCACCGACCCGCGCGGCGTCGATCTCAACTACTATCATCCCCTCGGCCAGACCGAGGACATGGCGGATATCGAGCGCCGCTTCGTTGCCGCGTGCGAGAAGCTTTCGATCCTGATGACCAACACCTGCATCAACTACCAGACCGTGATGCCGCCGGTGCTGGGCGATCACGTCGCGTTCGGCGATACCGGCGTGGTGATCTACTGCAACAGCGCGTGCGGCGCGCGCTCCAACTTCGAGGGCGGGCCGTCGGCGCTGGCGGCCGGGCTCACCGGGCGCACGCCGCGTTACGGGCTGCATCTGGACCAACACCGGCGCGCCACGAAACGTTACGTGGTGCGCGAACAGCCGAAAGGGCTCACCGACTGGGGCGTGCTGGGCGCCGTCGTCGGCCGCATGGCGGGATCGTACTGGGAGGTGCCGGCGATCGAGGGCCTGGAGACCGTGCCGACCTCGGACCAGATGAAGCACCTGGGCGCGGCGATGGCGAGCTACGGCTCGACGCCGCTGTTCCACCTGGTCGGCATTACGCCGGAAGCGCCCGATGCGAAGACGGTCGGCGCCGACAAGCTGGACGGCGAGGACATTACCGCCGACATGCTGAACGCGCTCAGGTCATCCTTCGGCGGCCGTGGCGACAAGGTCGACGTGGTGGTGTTCGCCGCACCCCAGCTTTCCATCGTCGAGATGCAGCAGGTCGCCGACCTGGTGCGCGGGCAGAAGGTGTACAAGGACAGCGCCATGATCGTCTGTACCTCGCCCACGGTCTACGCCGACGCGACTCGCATGGGGCTTGTCCGCGATATCGAGGACGCCGGGGCCAAGGTGCTCGAAGGGACGTGCTTCTATCAGCAGTACGCCCGCGAGATCGGCGAGGCCAACGGCTGGAAGCGGCTGCTGTCGAACTCGACCAAGATCGTCAACATCCTCGGCGGCTACGGCTACGAACCGGCGCTCGCCGATATGGAGGCATGCGTCGCCTCCGCCGTCGCCGGAGAGATCGTATGAGTACCATCGAACTGAAATGCCATGTCGGTATCGGTCCGGACGTGGAAGGCGAGGCGCTGGTCGCCGCCGACAACTTCTCGGCGCGTTACGATCTCGACCGCTTGAAGGGCGTATTCTCCCGGCCGCAGCATGCGCTGTTCGGCGAGTCCTATGACGGCAAGATTCTGGTCCTGAACACCGCCAAGGGCGGCGTCGCGTCGGCGTGGATGCTGCACGAGATGAAATCGCGCGGCCTGTTCCCGAAGGCAATCCTGTTCAACGCCGCCAACACGATCCTGGCGCAGGGCGCGGCGCTCGCGGACCTTTCGATGTGCGACCGTTTCGAGGCCGGCGACGTGACGGCGCTGATCGAGACCGGCGAGCACGTGCAGGTGTTTCCGGAAAAGGGTCTCGTCATCGTCGAGCGATGAAGTTGGCTGGCCCGTCCGGTCCTTTCTCCCCATCGCTCGAAATGCTACCCTCCCCGGGCTTATCGGAGGCCCGGAGATGACCGAACTCTTCGACCCCCTGCTGCTCGCGCGGCTTCAGTTCGCCTTCACGGTGTCGGCGCACATCGTGTTTCCGGCGTTTTCCATCGGCCTTGCCAGTTACCTTGCAGTGCTGGAAGCGCTGTGGCTGATCACCAAGGACGACGCCTATATCAAGGTCTTCGATTACTGGAAGATCATCTTCGCCGTCGTCTTCGGCATGGGCGTGGTGTCGGGGATCGTCATGAGCTACCAGTTCGGCACCAACTGGAGCGTCTTCTCCGACAAGACCGGTCCGGTGCTAGGCCCGCTCATGGGCTACGAGGTGCTGTCGGCGTTCTTCCTCGAGGCCGGATTCCTCGGCATCATGCTGTTCGGTTTCAACAAGGTCGGTCCGCGCCTGCACTTCCTGGCGACGGCGATCGTCGCCGTCGGGACGCTGTTTTCCGCGTTCTGGATCCTGTCCGTGAATTCGTGGATGCATACCCCGGCAGGCTTCGGCATGAACGAGGCCGGGCAGTTCATCGTCGAGGACTGGTGGGCGGTCGTCTTCAATCCGTCGTTCCCGTACCGGCTCGTGCACATGGTGCTGGCGGCGTATCTGACGACCGCGTTCGTGGTCGGCGGGGTCGGTGCCTGGCACCTGCTGCGCGACCATCGCGACCGGGGCGCCCGGATCATGTTCTCCATGGCCATGTGGATGGCGCTGATCGTGGCGCCGCTGCAGATCGTCGCGGGCGATTTCCACGGCCTCAACACGCTCGAGCATCAGCCCGCCAAGATCGCCGCCATGGAAGGGCATTACGAAACCCGGCGTGGCGCGCCGCTGATCCTGTTCGGCCTGCCCGACGACGCGGCGGAGGAAACGAAGTACGCGGTCGAGATTCCCAAGCTGGGATCGCTGATCCTGACCCATGACTGGGACGGCGAGGTAAAGGGCCTCAAGGCATGGCCGAAGGAGGACCGCCCGCCGACCGCGATCGTTTTCTGGACCTTCCGCGTCATGGTCGCCATAGGTATCGCCATGGCGGCGATCGGGCTGTGGAGCGGCTGGCAGCGGGTCAGGGGGCGGCTCTACGACAGCCGACTCCTCAAATGGGCGGCGGTGGCGATGGCGCCCTCGGGCTTCGTCGCCGTGCTCGCCGGCTGGATCACCACCGAGGTCGGGCGCCAGCCGTGGACGGTCTACGGGCTTCTAAGGACGGCGGACAGCGTGTCGCCCATCGGCGCCGCCGCGGTCGGCGCATCGCTGGCGGCGTTCGTCGTCGTCTACGTCGCGGTGTTCGGCGCCGGGGTGTTCTATATCCTGCGGCTGATGTCGAAGCGTCCGGACGCCGGGATCGACGTCGACCTCGGTCCGACCCGCGCCGCCGGCATCACGCCGCTGCAGGCGATCAAGCGGGCGCTCCCGGGCGGGGGTGACTGACCATGGTCTTCGATCTCGCCTTCATCTGGGCCGGTCTCATCGCCTTCGCGATCCTCGCCTACGTGGTGCTGGACGGTTTTGACCTTGGTGTCGGCGTCCTGTTTCCGTTCCTGGAAAGCGACGCCGACCGCGACCGGGCGATGAATTCCGTGGCGCCGGTCTGGGACGGCAACGAAACCTGGCTGATCCTCGGCGGGGGCGGGCTCTACGCGGTCTTTCCGCTGGCCTACGCGACGGTGCTGCCGGCGCTCTACGCGCCGCTGACGGCGATGCTGATCGGCTTGATCCTGAGGGGCGTCGCGTTCGAGTTCCGCTGGCGCACGACGCGCGGCCGCTTCCTCTGGGACTGGAGTTTCACCGGCGGCTCGCTGCTGGCGGCGTTCGCGCAGGGCATCACGCTGGGCGCGCTGGTGCAGGGGATCGAGATCGCGGACCGTGCCTATGCCGGCGGCTGGTGGGACTGGCTGACGCCGTTCAGCCTGCTGACCGGCGTCGCGCTGGTGATCGGTTACATGCTGCTGGGCGCGACGTGGCTGGTGATGAAGGCCGACGGCGGGCTGAAATCGCAGGCGCAGGACTTCGCGTGGCGCACGGGCATTTCGACGCTGGTGCTGATCGGGCTGGTCAGCCTGATCACGCCGATGCTCAACCCGGACTACGTCGAGCGCTGGTTCGGGTCCGGCACCATCGCGTTTTCGGTCGTCGTGCCGACGCTTGTCGTGTTCGCGGCGGCGGTGCTGTTCCGGGGGCTCAGGACCGATAGCGACGCCTTGCCGTTCCTGGCGGCGCAGTCGCTTTTCATTCTCTGCTTCGCCGGCCTCGGCATCAGCTTCTATCCCTACATCGTGCCGACCGACATCACCATCTGGGAGGCGGCGGCACCGGACAATAGCCTGCGGTTCCTGCTCGTCGGTGCGGCGGTCCTGATCCCGGTCATCCTCGTCTATACCGCCTATGCCTACTGGGTGTTCCGCGGCAAGGTCGGCGAGGAGGGCTATCATTGAGCGAACGCACGCGCCGGCTGTTGTGGTTCGCCGGACTCTGGTGCGCCGGTGTCGCCGTGCTCGGCATCGTCGCCTATGCGATCCGGGCTGCAATGGGTCTTTGAACGCGCTAGGCTCGCCGCATGAACGCCGCCGAATATAACGAATTCTGTCATTCGCTGCCGCATACGACACACGTCAACCAGTGGGGCGGGGCGGATGTGTGGAAGATCGGCGGCAAGGTCTTCGCCATCGGCTGGTTCGCCGAAGACGCGCATCCGGCGATCACCTTCAAGGTGTCCGACATCGCCTGGGAAATCCTCCGCGACGCGCCGGGGCTCCGGCCGGCGCCGTACCTGGCGTCGCGCGGCATGAAGTGGATCCAGCACTACGATGAGCCCGGGCTCGACGACGCGGCGCTGAAGGATCAGCTCGAGGAATCCTACCGCATCGTCTCGCTGAGCCTGACCAGGAAGCTGCAGAAGGAACTGGGCCTCAATCAGGACGCGGCCGGCGGCGCCGGGTAAAAGGTATTTTAAGGACTGGGGGCTAGGTTTCCCGGATCATACGATGACCGGAGAGTGCGATGCGCGACTACAGCCGGCTGGACGCTTTTCTGACTGAACGCCTGAACGACATCTATCCCGAGCCGTTCGGTGAACCGCACATCAACATCATCACCAAGATGGTGCCCAAGGTGATCGAGGATTTCGGTCTCGAAAAGGGCGCGAAGGTCCTCGACGTCGGCTGCGGGCACGGCTTCGCGTTGCGGACGTTCCGCGAACACGGCATGGACGCGACCGGCGTCGGTTTCGGCGAGGAGGCGGAAAAAGCGCGCACCGAAGGGTTCGAGATCATCGAGCAGGACATGTCGTTTCTCGACGTCGAAGACGCGGCCTTCGATCTGGTATGGTGCCGCCACGTCCTGGAGCACAGCATCTTTCCCTATTTCACGCTCTCGGAAATGTTCCGCGTGCTGAAACCGGGCGGCGCGTTCTACATGGAGGTGCCGGCCCCCGACACCCCGTGCCGCCACGAGGCCAACGCCAATCACTATTCCGTTCACACCCGGACCACCTGGCTGCATCTGCTGGACCGCTGCGGCTTCAAGGAGGTCACGACCAGCGATATCACCTTCACGGTGCCGGCGGGGACGGACTGCTATTACATGTTCGAGGCCTGCAAGCCCTGAGGTCGCGGTAACATGCTCAGAAATATTCTGCTCATACCGGTCGCCATGCTTACCGCGCTGCTGGTTTTCGAGGCGCTGGCCAGGTTGTGGATCGACATTCCGAATCCGTATGCGCTCGAGCCGGGGGTACGGGTACTCGACCAGCGCGGGTTCTGGGTGCCGCAGCCCGGATTCGAGGGCGTCATGGACAACCTCGCGGACTTTCGGGACAAACGCGTGCGGATCGACGACGACGGTACCCGACATGTCCCATGCCGCGCGAAAGCCGGCGCGGCGCAATCGGGTCAGGCGTCCGGGGGCGGGCAGCGGATCTTTCTGCTCGGTGACAGTCAGACCTTCGGGTTCGGCCTCAGCGACGGCGAGACGTGGCCGAACCGGTTGCAATGCGGTCTCGGCACGAAGGCGCATGTCTTCAACATGGGCGTGCACGGCACCAACATCGACCAGTATGTGAAGCGTGGCCTGCGCCAGGTGATGGGTGCGATCCGGAGGAACGACATCGTCGTCGCTGGCGTCACCTGGAACGATCTGATCTCGCCGCAGCCGGCGCGCAACGTCGCACAGGCCCGGGACGACGCGGCAAGCATACCGGGCGACAACGGCGGGCTGACGGTCAGCCTGCTCAAGCCGGTGAAACATGCGACGCAGGAAACATGGCGCTCTCGTTTCTACCGCAAAACCGGCATCCTCGTGCCGGTCTTCGGTTCGTGGGGGAGCTTCGCCGAATCCTTGACGTATTCCTCGGCGCTGGCGCGGATCGCCGTGCCCAGAGCACGCCTTCTTTATTACCGGTTCCGGCCCGGCGACACGTTCGCGGGCAAGCTGCGGCCCGGTGACGTCCAGCGCAACATGGAACTGCTCGGTATTCTGAACCGCGCTGTCGAGAGGACCGGCGGCCACCTGATCGTGTATATGCTGCCGAACCGGCTGTTCTTCGACGATACCTACTACGCCGCCTATTCGGCCGCCGGCACGGCGTTTCCGGCGCAGGACTACATGACCCATCTGGCGGCGCCGTATTGCGTCCGCGACGGGCTCCGGTGCGTCACGGCCTTCGACGGCCTGAAGACTCCCGGTCCGGACACGTACACGTATGTCTTTGACGGCCACTACAACGAGAGCGGCGCGGCCGCGGTCGCCGGCGTACTCAAGCGCTATCTTGAGCGCGAATGCGTTGCAGGGGGGCGTCGCTGCCTGCTAGTTGATCGATAGAGCGATGCGGGCGCAGGCGGACGGGACGGGGATATTGAAACACGGAAAATCGGATACGGCAGCTGTTCTCTGTTTCGGTGCGCTGCCGGTGGTGGCGGCGGTGGTGGAGAAGGGCAGCGTCGTGCTGCTTGTTGTACTTGCGCTGCTCGGGATCGTTTCGGCGTTTCGTCGCGGCGCTCTCGCAAGCCTGCTGCCGATCGCCGCAACGGTCGTGGCGGTCGTCGTGCTTGCGTGGATCGGTTACCGTGGCGTCGATACCTTCAACGGCGAGGCGAACGTCACGAAGTTCCTGAGTATCGCCGCGCTGGTGGCGCTGGCGTTCGCCGCCGCCGGGCAGGCGCGGCTGATGGCCGCGGATACACGGGCGCGGGCGCTCGATGCGATCTGTGTCGGCATCGCTGTTTCACTGCTGATCGTCGCCGTCGGTTGCGTCGTATCGTTTCTCAATATCCGCGTCATACTCCATGCGATCGAACGGGCCGACAAGCTCTCGGTGTTCTCGAGCGGCATGGTCGTCATCGCGCTCCTGACGCCGATGGCGGTCACGCACCTTGTCAGGCAGGGTAGAAAACTGCATGCCGCCGGGCTCGCCCTGGCCGGTGCCGTGCTGGCGGCGCTCAGCGGCTCGAACGCCGCGGTGTTGGCTTTTGCCGTGATTGCCGCAACCGCGCCCCTGCTCTGGAAGTTTCCGCGTGTCATGCCGCGGCTTGTCGCGGCCGGCTGCGTTCTCGGCACCCTGGCATTACCGCCGGTGGTGACTCTCAGTCTGAAGTTTTTCGACGACGGCGCCCGGCCGACGACCGAACAGACGTACCGGACGGATCCGGACGGCGCCGCGGGGTCGCTCGGACACCGCTACTATATCTGGCGGTTTGCCACCGAGCGCGCGCTGGAGCGGCCGCTTGCCGGCTGGGGCCTCGACACGTCCCGGGCAATCCCCGGCGGGCACGAGAACATCGCCATCGGCAAGGAACTGATGCCGCTGCACCCGCACAACGCGACGCTGCAGCTATGGCTGGAACTGGGCGTGCCGGGCGTGCTGATCGGCGCGCTGGTGTACCTGCTGCTGTTCCGGTACCGCTTCGGCGATGCGATGTCGGATGTGGAGGTCTTTATCAAACCGTTGACGCTGGCCGCCGTCTTTGTCGTTGCCAATGCGACCTACGGCATCTGGCAGACGTGGTGGCTCTCGGCGTTGGCGCTTGTTGTCGCCGCGATGTTCATGTGGGACCGGAAACCGGCGGAGAACCGCTGACTGCCGGGAACCACAGCCGGAAGGTCGACCCTTCGCCCTCGACGCTCTCGAAATCGATTTCCCCGGACATGCTCTCGACGATCCGCTGCGTCAGGGTCAGGCCGATGCCGCTGCCGTCGATGCTGCCCGCCTCGCGGCCAAGGCGGTCGAAGGGCTCGAAGATGCGCTGGAACTGCGTGGCGGGAATCCCCTGGCCGGTATCGGCGACGGCGATGCAGACCTGCCCGTTGCTGCGGGCGACGGTGACGTCGACGCGGCCGCCGGGCCGGTTGTATTTGATGGCGTTGGAAAGAAGGTGGAACAGCGCCTTTCTGAGTTTGAAGGTGTCGGCGTCGATTTTCGCGTCGGCCGGCATGTTGTCGTCGACCTCGACCGTGACGTGCCTGGATTCCGCAAGCGGCGCCACCAGCGCCGCCGCGTCGCGGATCACGGTCGCCGGGTCGACCGGTTCCAGGTGCAGTTCGTCGTCGGCGCTTTCCAGTTGCGAAAAGTCCATGATCTGATCCAGCAGCGCCATCAGGCTCTGCGAGCTTTCCTCGATCTTGGTGAGCCGGTCCTTCAGGCGCGGGTTCGCGGCAAGCTCCGGCGCCATCTGCAGCACCTGGGTGAAACCGAGGATGGCGTTCATCGGCGTCCTGAACTCGTGGCTCATCGACGACAGGAACTTGCCCTTGACCCGGTTCGCCTCGACGGCGCTTTCGCGCGCCCGTTCCAGGTCGTGGGTCCGTTCCTCGACCCGTTGTTCGAGCTGTTCGGCGGACGTCCGAAGCTCACGCTCGTAGCCTTCCAGGCGTTCCTGCATGTCGTTGTAGGACCGGATCAGCCGGCCGATCTCGTCGTCCGATTGCCAGTCGACTTTTTCGAGCGCATTGCCGCGGCTCTCGTTGATGGCCGAGACGAGCTTGCCGAGCGGGCGGACGACCGTCCGCCGGTGCGCGAAGACCGACGCGCCGAGCGCCGCGGCGAGCAGGATCAGGCCGAGTACGATATGTTGGACGAGTTGCGTGCGGATGTCCTCGCGCACGTACCGGTCGGTCATGACGAGCTTCAGCCGGCCCACACGCTCGATCTCGGCGCCCTCCGAATAATTGACGCCGATCTCGGTGACGAGTTCCTCGTCGTCGCTTTCGAGGGTGCCGAACGAATCCATGACTGTCCCGTCGGCGTCGTAGACGGCGATGCCGATCAGGTTCGGTTCGCTGATGACGGTTGCCAGCATCAGGCTCAGGTGTTCGGTGTCTTTCCTGGCGATGGTGTCGGCGAGAATGATCGACTGGCTGGCGGCCAGCGTGTTCAGGCGCTGCACCACCTCGGCGCGGGCTTTTTCGAAGCTGTGCCATGTTTGGATGACGATGCAGGCGAGAAAGACCGCAACGAAGATCGGGATGACGGTGGCGATGAACTTGGCGCTGAGCGAGCGGGACAGCAAACCCTGCCGCGCCGGGCGCGCCGCCGGCACGGCCTCGGTTCCGCATGTGCCGTCACTCGCCAAGGATCTTCGCCGGCGTCGAGGATATTTTCGGCCACAAGCGGTCGGCGATCTCGATGTTCTTCATCCAGTCCTCATACCAGACCTTTTGGGTGCCGAGATCGAGCTGCAGATACAACCGTCCGTCGACGATCTTCCAGGCGTTCGGATCGACGTCGAACTTCTTGCCGACGCGGACGCCGTACGAGCACCAGCCGCCGTAGGCGGGTACGTATTTTTCGGGATCGCGGATAAACGTCCTCAGGTTCTCCTGTGAGGAGAACAGGTAAACGGCGCCGTTATGAGGCACGCTCAGGGATTCGCTGCCGCGCTTGGGATAACCCGGATCGAAATAGGCGACCGGATCGTAGCCGTGAATGGCGACGCCGTCCGGCCCGACGTTGATCTCGTCGGCGGCGAAAGCGGCGCCCGCAAACAGCATAAACGCCAGCGCTGCGCCAATGGCGCTGCTGGTAGAGACATTCGACATTCAGACCCCTCAAAGTGCCGAACCCTGATTTATGACACTTTTAGTAAAATTCCGACCGCTTGACCAGACGGCGCCAGGATATATTTCACCCCTCCGGACGTCCCGGGACGCCTGTTGGAAATGCGGGTCTCGTTTCGGGCATTTCCAATTCCTACCTTTGGTTTGTAACCTTTGCAGACTAACCTGACGAAAAGCTGACTATCCAAGAGGATCACCCGCCCCATGTCCCTGATTGCCGAAGCCGTGATTTTCCTGGGCGCCGCGGTGGTCGCGGTACCCTTGTCGAAGCGGCTCGGACTGGGATCGGTGCTGGGCTATCTGATCGCCGGCGCGGCCATCGGGCCGTGGGGGCTCCGGCTCGTCTCGGACGTCGAGAGCATCCTGCATTTCGGCGAGTTCGGCGTCGTGCTGCTGTTGTTTCTGATCGGTCTCGAACTGCAGCCGGAACGTCTCTGGACCATGCGCCGGCCGGTGTTCGGGCTCGGCGGCGCGCAGGTCACGATCAGCGCCGCGATCCTCGCCGCCGTTTGTTACGGGCTCGGCGTGCCGTGGCAGGGCGCGGTCGCCATCGGCGTCGCGCTGTCGCTGTCGTCGACCGCCTTCGCATTGCAGATCATGGCCGAGAAGGGGCACCTGACGACACGCTACGGCCGCTCCGCGTTCTCGGTGCTGCTGTTCCAGGACATCGCCGCAATCCCGATCATCGCGCTGGTGCCGCTGCTGGGCGGCGGCGACGACCTGACCGGCGCCGACATCTGGATCGACGGACTGACCATCGCCGGTGTCATTGCCGCCGTCATCGTCGTCGGCCGCTACCTCCTGAAATTCGCGCTCTCGAACATCGCCGAGACGGGATTGCGCGAGATCTTCACCGCCTGCGGGTTGTTGACCGTCGTCGGCACGGCGCTGCTGATGCAGTCGGTCGGGCTGTCGATGGCGCTGGGCGCGTTCCTCGCCGGCGTGCTTCTGGCCGACAGCGAATACCGTCACGCGCTGGAAGCCGATATCGAACCGTTCAAGGGATTGCTGCTCGGGCTGTTCTTCATCGCCGTCGGCATGTCGGTCAACTTCGGCCTGCTGATCACCGAGTTCCTGGCCGTCATCGGCTGCGTCGTCGGGCTGGTCGCGGCCAAGGCGGCGGTGCTCTACGTGCTCGGGTACGCCAACAAGCTGAACGCCATGGCGCGGCGCAATTTCGCCATCGCCCTCTCGCAGGGCGGCGAATTCGCATTCGTCATCCTCGGCATCGCCGTCGCCAAGGACGTGCTGGCGCGCGGCTATGCCGACATGGCGATCCTGGTGGTGACGCTGTCGATGGCGGTGACGCCGCTCTTGTACCTGATCTCGGATCGCTTCAGCGCGCAGCCGCAGCCGGACATTCCCGACGACGCGATGCCGGACGAAATGGAGCATCCGGTGATCATCGCCGGTTTCGGACGCTTCGGGCAGATCATCGGCCGCATGCTGCGCGCCAAGCGCATCGGCTTCACGGCGCTGGAACTGGACCCGAACCAGATCAACTTCGTCGCCAAGTACGGCAACAAGATCTACTACGGCGATTCGACCCGCTACGATGTCATGCTCGCCGCCGGCGCGGCCGAGGCCAAGGTGCTGCTGCTCGCCGTCGACGACCCGGACCAGTCGGTCCGGACGGCGGAGCTGGTGAAGGAACGCTTCCCCAACCTGACCGTGATCGCGCGCGCCAAGGACCGCCAGCACGCCTACCGGCTGATGGAGCAGGGCGTCGCGCATGTCATCCGCGAGACTTTCCACAGCGGCATCGAGGCCGGGCGCGTCACGCTCGAGAACATCGGTTTCACGGGCAAAGATGCGAAACACATCGCCGAACTATTCCGCGATCACGACGAACGCCGGCTCCGCAACCAGTTCGGCCAGCACAAGGACGAAAAGGCGTTCGCCGAAGCGGCCCGTGCCTGGGCCGACGAGTTGGAGGAGATCTTCGCCCAGGACGCGCTCGACGACGAGGCAGCGGCGGACGAGACGAAGAAGGGGTGACCTTATCCTTCGAGACGGCCTTCCAGGCCTCCTCAGGATGAGGAAAAGCACCGCCTCATGCTGAGGAGGGCGCAGCGCGCCCGTCTCGAAGCATGCGCCTGAGATATGGATCCGGGTCGGGTGCTGGGTGAGGAGGCGGGAAGCCTACTCGATCCGGTGCACGAGCCGCGCGCGGACGGTGCCGTCGAGGGCGCGGATGTCGGACAGGATCTCTTCCGCCTCGTCGACCGCACCGTCGGCGTCGAGGACCACGTACCCGATCTCGCCCTCGGTCTGGTAGTACTGGCCGGCGATGTTGACGCCGTGCCTGGCGAACACCTCGTTGAGGCGGGTCAGTTCGCCGGGCAGGTTCTTCTGCACCTGCAGAAAGCGCGTGCCGGCCGGGCGCGGCGGCAGCAGCACCTGTGGGAAGTTGACCGCGCCGACGGTGTTGCCGATGTCGGAATAATCGCAGAGCTTGCGCGCCACTTCCTCGCCGATGCGTTCCTGCGCCTCCTCGGTCGAGCCACCGACGTGTGGTGTCAGGATCACGTTGTCGAGGCCCTGCAGCGGCGAGGCGAAGGTTTCCTGGTTCGAGCCCGGCTCGGCCGGAAACACGTCGATGGCGGCGCCCGCCAGGTGCCCCGATTTCAGCGCGGCGGCGAGCGCGTCGATATCGACCACCTTGCCGCGCGCGTTGTTGATCAGGTAGGCGCCCTCTTTCATGCGCGCGATTTCATCGGCGCCGATCATGCCGCGGGTCTCGGGCGTATCGGGCACGTGCAGCGACACCACGTCCGATTCCGCCAGCAGGTCGCTTAACGACGCCGTCGGCTCGACGTTGCCGTGCCTGAGCTTGTCGGTGTGGTCAAAGAAGACCACGTTCATGCCCATGGCCTCGGCCAGCGTCGAGAGCTGCGTGCCGATGTTGCCGTAGCCGACGATGCCCAGCGTCTTGCCCCGGACCTCGCGCGAGCCGGCGGCGGATTTCTCCCAGCCGCCGGCGTGCGCCGCGACCGAGCGCGGGAACGTGCGCCGGAACAGCATGACGATCTCGGCGATGGTCAGTTCGGCGACCGAGCGGGTGTTGGAAAACGGCGCGTTGAACACCGGCACGCCGCGCCGCTGCGCCGCCGTCAGGTCGATCTGGTTGGTGCCGACGGAAAAGCAGCCGACGGCGACGAGGCGGTCGGTGGCGGCGAGCACGTCGCGCGTGATCTGCGTCCGCGACCGGATGCCGAGGATGCGCGTGTCCCGCAGGCGTTCCACGAGGTCATCGCCGTCGAGCGCGGTCGCGAGCCGTTCGATGTTCTCGTAGCCCGCCTTCTCGAAGCATGCGACGGCGCTGTCGCTGATGCCTTCCAGCAGCAGGACCTTGATCTTGTCCTTGGAGAGGGAGGGGTTCTGGATCGCGCTCATGGGGACATTTTCCGCTCGGTGAAACGTGTCCGTTTCATAGGCCGTTCGCAGGTGCAATACAACGGTTGCGTGAGCGTGCCCTCATCCTTCGAGACGCTCGCGATGGCTCGCTCCTCAGGATGAGGGAAGCAACTAGGAAGCGCCTCATCCTGAGGAGGCCGCAGGCCGTCTCGAAGGATGAGAGGGTGGTCCCTAAAGCGCCTTCAGCCAGAATTTGAGCGGTTTTGCCGTCTCCTCGTCCCGGTCGCGATCCTTCCAGGCGAAATGACAGACGAGGCGCTCGTCCGCCTCGTAGCCGAAGTGCCGCCAGACGCCGTCGAGCGGCTTGGCATCGGCCGGTTTCAGGGGGTGATCGTCGGGCCTGACGACACCGCAGAAGACGACGGTGTCGAAGCCGCCCAGCCGGCGCGCGTGCGCCTCGCGCCCGTCCATGAATTGCCGGTAGAGCCCTTGTCCCCGGTAGTCCGGCAGCAGCACGGATTCGGCGCAGTAGAAGATGTTCGCGAAGGGAATGCCGGCATCGACGAAGGGCTGCTTGATCTCGTCGTGCTCGTCGGCCAGCGGCAGTCCGGTCGAGGCGCCGACCATGGCATCGCCGTCGAACGCCGCGATGCAGACCGCGCCCCTTGAGGCGGCGAAACCCGCCAGGTATTCCCGTTCGTAATCGATGTCGCCGTCGTAGATGTAGGGCCAGTCGTGAAACACGCGAATGCGGAGCGCCGCCAGCCCATCGAGGTGATCGGCCAGCCCCGTTTCCGGGGTCAGCGTCCGCACCGAGACGGCCACCGCTCAGCCGGCCCGGCGCTGCGGCATCGCCTCGAAACGCCGCGTGATCTGGTCGCGGATGTGGCCGGCCAGTTCGTTGACGATCTCGTTGGTCTGGCTGGTGCGCACGTACAGATTGATGTGGAACGGCGTCAGTTCCGGCAGGCCGGACTCGGGGCCGAGGATTTCCAGGTGCGGCGGTATCGTGCTCCTGAGCAGCGCGGTGACCGCGAGATCGGCCTCGATTTTCGCCAGCATCACCTCGTGGCCGAACGGGCCGACGATACGCCAGTCGCGGCCCTGCTGTTCGAGCCCCCGCAGCATCGCGGCGCGGAACGTGCATGCTGGATTGGCGTTGCCGACGGGCAGCGGGTCCTCGTGCCAGACCCGACCGCCGCAGCAGCCGATCCACACCAGATCCTCGGTCAGCAGCCGTTCGGCGGCGTTCGGTGTGTCGGCTTCCGTGGTCAGGGTGATGTCGATCTCGCCCTCGGTCATGGCCTTTTTCAGTTCGACCGAGGACTCGCAGAGCAGTTCGATACGCACGTTCGGCCACGCGTCCTTGAAACTTCTCAGGATCGGCGGCAGGAACGGGCGGATGATATCGCCGGGGACGCCGAGGCGCACCGTGCCCTCGAACCCGGGCGCGCGCATCAGGCTCCAGATCTCGTCATTGAGCGCGATCAGGCGGCGCGCGTGCAGCAACAGCCGGTCGCCCTCGGCGGTGAGCGTCAACTGCCGGTGCTCGCGGTCGAACAGTTCCGTCTGCAGAAGGTCTTCCAGGCGCTTGATCTGCTGACTGACCGCGCCCTGGGTCAGGTTGAGGAGCCGCCCGGCCGCCGTCATGCCGCCGGTTTCGGCGGTCGCCACGAAGGCCCGGGCCAGCGCCACGTCTATGTTCCGGAGCGGCAGCGGTTTATCATTAGGGTTCATAATATCTGACATCATACTAATTTCATTCCCTAATGCAACGGGATACGGCATGGTGCGTGCCAACAGCCCGCAAAAAGACGCGTATCGGGTGGGCACGACGCCCCTGATCGCGTTTTATCGGGCACCTGAAACGGAGACCGGAACCATGTCTTACTACGTCCACGCACTCGATGCGTCCGAACGTTTTCTCGAACACCGCGAGGGGGCAACGGCCCGGGCGCTGCGGTATCTCGTGCTGGCGCTGCGCATCCGCGCCGAACGCCGGCAACTGGCGGCGCTCGACGATGCGGCGCTCGCGGATATTGGGGTCACCCGCGCCGAGGCGGACCGGGAAGCGGAACGGCCGTTCCTGGATATCCCGGAACACCGCAAGAGTATGCTTTATCTCTGAATAACTCCCGATGCGGCATCGGACGGCCTGAGGACACTCCATGTCGCCCGCCGTCGTATCCCCGATGGGTTTCGTGTTACGGTTTCAGAAAACCGGAACACGTTCCATCGGGGGGAAGACGCATGATCGATCATGTTTCGGTCGCGGTCAGCGACCTGGCCGACAGCGCCAATTTCTACACCGAAGTCCTGGAGCCGCTGGGCATGGCACGGATGGTCGACCGCGAGGCGACCGTCGGCTTCGGCAAGACGTATCCGGAATTCTGGCTCAACGCGCGCCCTGACATGATGCCGGTCGATGACGGTACCGGTCACCACGTGTGCCTGCGCGCGCCGACGCGTGAAGCGGTGATCGCGTTCTACGAGCGCGCCATCGACCACGGCGGCCACGGTGACGGCGCGCCGGGCGAGCGCCAGGCGGCGATGACCATCTACTTCGGCGCTTTCATCCGCGACCCCGACGGCAACAAGATCGAGGCCGTCAATTTCCCGGCCAGGAGCGGCTGACACGGCCCCGGCGGCGCCATTGTGGTTTTTACGGAGGGCGGGCCGGGACATCCGCGCCTATACTCCGGTGTATGATGGTGAAGCGTAAGCCCGAAGTGTCCACGGACGTGTTCGATACCATCCGTTACCAATCGCTGACGGTGCCGGCGACACGCGAGATTCTGCAAGGCGAGCTCAAAGACCTGTTCGACTACTGGACGACGTTGCGCGGCATCCGCGGCATCCCGCCATGGTCGGCGTTCGAATGGGCCCGGGTGCCGACGCGGCTGATTCCGCAGTGCGCCGTGGTCGAGGTGCGCCGCCATCCCCTCGATTTCGTCTACATTCACTGGGGCGTCGGCCGCACCATCATGCAGGGCGCGGATTACACCGGCAAATCGGTCCGCGAGTTCCGGCCCGAGCGCATCGCCGAAAAGGCGATTCATGAGTATGCGGAGGCCATCGCGTTACGAACCGCGATCTGCGTGCGGACCGAACGGCTCGAGAGCGACCAGTACCCGGCATTCGAATACCAGTTCCTTCGTCTGCCGTTCAGTGACGACGGCAGCGATGTGCACCAGATCCTCGGCGTCGGTCTGTACGACGAATCCGTGATGAAAAAGGCCTTCGCGTTCTACGGCACCAGTCCGCGCACGGAGGTCGACCTGGACGCGGTGATCCGGCTGCTGGATCCCGACACCGGCAGGAAATCCCGGCCGTAACGCCGGTCGCCCGCCGCCTGTTATGCCGAGCGGCCCGCCAGCCGCCACGCAACCCTTTTCCTGACCTTGTTCGCAGCGCTCACGGATAATTTAGCGGAGCATTCACGCCGAAACAGGCTATAGTTCTTTTATGAAGATGACCGAAGACGAGGAAATCGCCGAGATTCTTCAATCGATAGAGCAGGAAGCTCTCGTCGTTCCGGTCACCCGCGCGATCCTGATCCGCGAACAGAAGGACCTGTTCCAGTATTGGACCGAGTTGCGCGGCCGGCATTTCGCACCGCGTTGGGACGCGTTCGAATTTGACAAGGCGCCGCCGCGCCTGGTGCCGCATTTTGCGGCCGTCGAGGTGGGCCGCGACCCGCTCGATTTCGTCTTCGT
Source organism: Rhodospirillales bacterium (assembly GCA_051117645.1). Lineage (GTDB taxonomy): Bacteria > Pseudomonadota > Alphaproteobacteria > Rhodospirillales > Casp-alpha2 > UBA4479. Next base: position 18,337 of record JBNPEI010000019.1, on the reverse strand, counting down.
CCACTGGGGCCCCGGCCGCGTGAAGATGCAGCGCGTCGACTATACCGGCAAGTCGCTCCGCGAGTTCTGGCCCGAAAACATTGCCCGCAAGGCGATCCGCGAAAACTGCGAGGTCTTGGCGCGGCGGGCGCCGCTCTGTATCCAGCCCATCAAACTGAAGGGCGAGGGTGCGGACACGTTCGATTACCAGCTCATGCGCCTGCCGTTCAGCGACGACGGCGTCGAAATCACCCACATTCTGACATCCGGCCTTTATGACGAGGACGAGATCGGCAAGGCGTTCGAACTCTGATCTGCCGGCGCGCGGGGGCCGCCGCTAGGCGGTGCCGGTCGGTGCCGGCAGTTCGGCGAGGATGGCGTCGGTTTCGGTGTCGCTGGGCTCGTCGCCGCTGTCGATGATGCGCCGCATGGCGTCGTGGTAGCGGCGCGCCCCGTCGCGGGGCAGTTTCTCCGCGTCCTGGGCGGCGGCGAGGTAGTCCTCGAACGCCTCCGAGATCCGCGTCACCGACATGAAGCCGAAGCTGCCGGCCATGCCCTTGAGCGAATGCGCGATCTCTTTCATCTCCGCCGCCTGCCGGCCGTCGGCGCTGCCGTCGACGGTTTTCAGCGCCGTGTCGATAGCATCGAGCTTGCCCTGCGCGGTCTCGACGAAGCGCGCGCGCAGCGTGCTGACGATCGGGTTCAGGTCCTGATTTTTCGCCATGCCGGTCATGGACGGCCTTTCATCCGTTTCGAAAACGACGTGTTGGGTACGCGGAATCGCCGCAAAAGTCGATGAAAATGACCGAACTGTGAATACGTAGTTTCCGCCGCCGTGACGGGGCTGGAATAGTGCGGAGAAACCGCGCAGCCGCTATAGTGGCCCCGGGATCGAGGGAGGTTTCATGCGCGGACGCCATGACGAAAGCGTTATCCTGGTTTTGTGGGCGGCGGCGGTCGCGGTGTCGGCGATCGGCCCCGCCGACCGGCTGACCTGGTTCATGGAGGTGGTGCCGGTGCTGATCGCGGCGCCGCTGATCTGGTTCGCGAGGTTGCCGTTTCCGCTCACCCGTATCCTGCTCTGGTGCGCCTTCGCGCACGGCCTGATCCTGATTCTTGGCGCTCACTACACCTATGCCGAGGTGCCGCTCGGTTTCTGGCTGCAGGACGCGTTCGGGTTCGACCGCAATCCCTACGACCGTATCGGCCATCTGGCGCAGGGCTTCGTGCCGGCGCTGCTGACCCGCGAAATCCTGATCCGCAAGACGCCGCTCCAGCCTGGCAAGATGATGTTCCTGCTGTGCTGCGCCGTGCCGCTGGCATTCAGTGCGTTTTACGAGCTGATCGAATGGTGGGCGGCGCTGGCGATGAGCCAGGACGCGGACGCGTTCCTCGGCACCCAGGGCGATCCGTGGGACACCCAGGCCGACATGTTCATGGCGCTGATCGGTGCCGCCGCGGCGCAGGTGCTGCTGGCGCGGCTGCATGACCGGCAGCTCGGCGGGGTGCGCCCTAGCTGACACTGCTCAGGTCGCGGGCGACGTCGATCAGTGCCTTGACGGTGCGGCGTCTGGCGCTGCGCTTGATGCAGACCAGCGTGTCCAGGTTGGTTTCACGGAGATCGCGGATGGCGAGGCCGGCGATGCGCTCGTCGCCGGCGGTTTCGCGTTCTTGCATGAAGCCGATGCCGAGCCCGTGCGCGGCGGCTTCCTTGACCGCCTCGCGGCTGCCCAGTTCCATCACCGGGTCGATGCGGATTTTCCTCTTGGCGAGCGCGCGCTCCAGCGTGCGCCGGGTCATCGAGCCGGTCTCGCGCAGGATCACCGGCTGGCCGTCGAGATCGGAGAGACCGATGTCCTTCCTTTTCGTCCACGGATGCGAGGCCGCGACCACCGCGACCATGCTCTGGCGCAGGACCGGGACCCGGACCAGCCGCTCGTTGGCGGGCGGGTTGGCGAGGAGCGCGGCGTCGACACGCTGGTTCATGACGTCGTCCAGCGTCTCGTCGGCGTTGCCCAGCGTCATCGACACCTCGATCCCGGGATAGCGCGACCGGTACTCGGAAATGAGGTCGAGCGCCACGTGCGGCCCGTCCGCCGAGATCGCGATGTGGCCGTGCTGCAATGCGCCCGTGCCGCCGAGGAACGCGGCGATATCGGCTTCGTCCTCGAACATGCGGGTGGTGAGGCGGTAGAGATCCTGGCCGTCGCGGGTCAGCGTGACGCCGGTCTTGCCGCGGTTGAAGAGCGCGAGGCCGTAGGCATCCTCCAGCGCTTGCACGTGCAGGGTCACCGCCGGCTGGGTCACGCTCAGCGCGTCGGCGGCGCGGCTCACGCTCCCCTCGCGGGCGACGGCGTGAAAGGCGCGGAGCTGGATGTACTTCAAGAACGGTCCTCCATCGCTCAGTTATAAGTTTTTATGATAAAAAATTCCATAAATATTAATTAGACTGTCAAGCGGCGGTGCGGGACAATCCCCTCATGTCCAACGCACCCGTCCAAAAGACCGGCGCCATCGGCGCCATCGACATCCCGGTCGTGCGTGCCACGCCGGAGAACCTGGAAGGGCTCGGCGTGATGATTTCCGACCCGGACGAGATCGCGGTCGAGATCGTCAAGTGGCCGCAACCGGGCTGGCGCGAGCTCGACCCCGGCACCGGCGACGAGGGCGGCACCACCGAGGGCCTGTTCGAGTTCTGGTGGGAAAACAACGTGCTCAGTGCGCGCAACAACGCCGTCAACGACCAGTACACCATGGCCGCCGATGCGCGCTGGCCGGAAGCGTTCGATCCGGACGTCGCGAAAACCATCCCGGACGACGACGAAGGCCGGAAAGCCGCGCTGCTGTTTCACGCCAACTACCACCCGGACGGCGGGCAGCTTTTCTTTCCCGAGGACGCGGCGCCGTTCGTGGCGCCGCTGGCGCCGGCGGTCGGCGACGACGTCCGGCCGGAGGACTTCAGGGCCTTCTGGTTCGACGGCACGCAGGGGCTCTATATCCATCCGAACGTCTGGCACGAGACCATGCTGCCGACCGTGAAGCGCGCCACCTTTTTCGACCGCCAGGGCAAGGTGCATGCGCGCATCAGCGTCGATTTCCCGGGCGAGTTCGGCGCCTATCTCCGCGTTCCCATGATTCTTGAGGACTGAAAAACATGACCGAAGTTACCGTCGATAGCATTTTCGAGGCGCTCGAAACCGCGGGCACGGTGCAGTACGGCACCGAGCCGATCACCGAGCTCGAACACGCGCTGCAGATCGCCGATATCGCCGACGAGATGAGCGGCGACGAGGAACTGGTCCTCGCCGCGCTTTTGCATGACATCGGCCGCGTCGCCGTGCGCCAGGACGAAATCTCCGACACCCTGGTACCCGATCACATGGGCAAGACCGGTGGCGGCAAGGGCCACGACGAGGCCGGCGCCGATCTGCTGAAGGATTATTTCTCGGACCGCATCCTTTCCGGCATCCGCATGCACGTCGCCGCCAAGCGTTACCTGTGCACGGTGGAACCGAAATACCGCGACCGTATTTCCGGCGGTTCGGAGACCACGCTGAGGATGCAGGGCGGCCTGATGAGCGATGCGGAACTCGAGGAATTCCGCGCCACGCCTTATTCGGAGGACGCCGTGCAGATCCGCCGCTGGGACGACATGGCCAAGACCCCCGGCAAGGAAACCCGTCCGCTCGAGCACTGGCGCGACATGATATCCCGGCACATGAATCCTTAGGCCGGCTTGATCTCTCTCTGAACCTCATCCTGAGGGCGCCATGGCCTGGCTCCTTCGAGACGACCTTTCAGGTCTCCTCAGGATGAGGCCATGGCGTGTCTCGAAGGAGAGGTTCACCGAAGCATCGGGTTGTTGACCCGGTTTTGCGGCGCGGGGACACTCGCGCATGACCTCTACCGTCGTCATACAATCGCACGCTCCGGATGCGCCCGGGATCGTCGCCCGTGCCACGCAATCCGTGCGCGCGTGGGCCGACGCGAACGGCTTCGACTACGCCTTCAAGGACGATGGCCTGTTCGAGTTGATTTCGCCGGCGTGTCTTGCGGCGGCGGGGGCGCGGAAGCAGATGGCCGCCGATATCGCGCGGCTGGCGTGGACGCAGCAGCTTCTCGACGACGGTCGTGACCGCGTCGTCTGGCTCGACGCCGACATCTATGTGTTCGACCCGGCGGCGCTCTCGGCCGACGTCCCGGACGGGTACGCCTTCGGGCGCGAGCGCTGGGTGCAGCCGGACAAAGCCGGCAGGCTCAAGGTCTTCAACAACGTCCACAACGCGGTGCTGGTGTTCACGCCGGCGGGCCGGACGACGCTGGATTTCTACCGTGAACAGGCGGAACGTATTTTGCTGGACGCCGGTCCCGGCGTGCCTGCGCAACTCGTCGGCCCGAAGCTGCTGACCGCGCTCCACAACGTCGTCGGGTTCCCGCTGATCGGCAGCGTCGGCATGGCGAGCCCGCGCGTCGTCGCCGACCTGGCCCAAGGCGGCGGCCCGGCGTGGGACATGATGCGAACCGCGCACGGGGACGGTCTCGCCGCGATCAACCTCTCGACGTCGCTCGTGGGCACCACCACCGACGGGATCGCGGTGACGGAAGACTTGCTGGAACGGGCGGTGGAGCGCCTCGTGCAACACGACACGTCATCCCGGACGTTAGTCGAGCCCGAAGCTGAAAGCTGAGGGGGCGAGACTTACGGTCCGGGACCCATGGTGCTGCTTTGTAGATTTGCGGGAATAGGTCCCGGGTCTCACCGGCTTGCGCCGTTTCGCCCGGGATGACGATGGATTGTGCGGTCGAAGTGCTCTAGCATCCAGGCATGCTCGACCCCGAAACCCTCGGCATCGTTTTCGCCACGTTCCTGCTCGCGGGCACGGTCAAGGGCGTGATCGGCCTCGGGCTGCCGTCGATTTCACTGGCGCTGCTGACCGTGGCGTCCGACCTAACGACGGCGATGGCGCTGTTGCTGGTGCCGTCGTTCGTGACCAACCTGTGGCAGGCGGTCGTCGGCGGTAACGGCGCCGTCATCCTGCGCCGCCTGTGGCCGTTCCTGCTGATGGCGACGGCCTGCGTCTGGCTCGGCGCCGCGGCGCTGACGCGGGTCGATCTTTCCCTTCTGTCGGCATTGCTGGGCCTGTTGCTGGTCAGCTACGCCGGTCTCGGCCTCGGCGGCATCCGGCTCACCATCCGGCCCGCGCGGGAAGCCTGGGCCGGGACCCTGATCGGCGCCACCAACGGCGTGCTGACCGGCATGACCGGCTCGTTCGTGGTGCCCGGCGTGATGTTCCTGCAGGCGATCGGCCTTCCGCGCGACATGCTGATTCAGGCGATGGGTATGCTGTTCACGGTCTCGACCGTGGCGCTCGGCCTGGCGCTCGGCGGCAACGGCATGCTGAGCATGAACCAGGGGTTGTTGTCGGCATCCGGCGTGCTGCCGGCCATCGTCGGCATGACGGTCGGCCAGCAGCTCAGGAAAAGGCTCTCCGAGGACCTGTTTAGGCGCGTCTTTTTCTGGGCGCTGCTGGCGCTCGGCACCTATATCGCCGCCGGCGCCATCGGGGGCCGGTTCTGATGGACGGCGCGTCGACCGACGTCATGAGCGCCCTGGCGCTGGCGATGGGCGCGGCCTGGGCCAGCGGCATCAACCTGTACCTGGCGGTGCTGTTGATCGGCGGGCTCGGCGCTGCCGGCGTGGCCGATCTGCCGCCCGACCTCGCCGTCATCCAATCGCCGCCGGTGCTGGCGACGGCGGCGGTGCTCTATGCCGTCGAGTTCCTGGCCGACAAGGTGCCCGGCATCGACAGTCTCAACGACGCGCTGCACACTTTCATCCGCATTCCGGCCGGTGCGCTCCTCGCGATGGGCAGTGTCTCGGGCGTCGCCGAGCCGTGGCAGGCGGCGGCCGCTTTGGTGATGGGCGGCGCCGTCGCGGCAAGCTCGCACGCCGCCAAGACCGGCGGGCGGGCACTCATCAACACCTCGCCGGAGCCGTTCTCCAACTGGTTCGCCTCCATCTTCGAGGATGTCATCGTCGTCATCGGTTTGTTGCTGGCGCTGTTCAAGCCGGCGATTTTCCTGATCTGGATGGCGCTGTTCGCGCTTTTGCTGATCTGGCTGCTGCCCAGGCTGTGGCGCGGGCTGCGCGTGATCTGGGAAAAGCTACAGGGCCTGCGCACGGGCGGCACCGGCACCAGCCTTGCCGCCACGTTCCGCGCTCCGCCCGATGCGCGCGGCGCCGGCCGGCCGCCGGCACCCCGGTCCTGAGGGGGACGCGTGATCCGGCGGCTTCCGATCATTCTTGTTATATGCGCGGCGCTGACGCCGCCGGCCCCGGCCCGCGCGCAGGCCGACGAGGTCGTGCTGCTGCCGTATCCGGACCGGATTCAGGCCCTGAAGGCGCCGGTCAACGTCGCCATGCGTTATTCGAGCGCACCGCCGCGCAAGTTCGTCACCGATATCGTCTGGGGCCCCGAGAAGGCGCCCGGTCTCTACCGCCTCAACGCCCAGGGTACGGTTGAGGTCGCGGCGGGCAAGGAGGGCCCGGTGATGACGCTGGAACGCGGCGCCACCACCTTCACCTTCGGCCCCAAGACGGCGGAGAAGCGCGACGCCGGCACCATCACCGCGCGGATCACGCCCGGGGGCGGCTTCCGGCGCATCGAACTCGACATTCCCGGGCTCGATACCAAGGCGCACCGGGAACAGTTCGGGCGCCTCGGCACCGGCCTGATCGACACCGGCCGGGTGCCGCCGTTCGAACGCCTGCAGACCCGCGCCGGGCCCGACGACTCGGGCGGCGGCACGCAGATAAAGCGCGAGAAGGAGGCGCGCATCGAACTCCTAGAGGCGATGCAGCCGCTCCTGGGCTTCGTGCTCGACACCGGGGCGGGCGGCCTTTCGACCGGCTCGCGGCTGACGGTGCTGCGCCGCGACCTCGGCGATCTGTTCCGCGACGCCGGGCCGATCCCGCTTCGCGTCGAGGGCACCGTCGTCGGCCTGTCGGAGATCGATAACCGCCGCTTTCTGGTGCTCAAGCTCGACCGCGCCGAGATGGCCCCGCCGATGCGCGCCCACGTCGACGGTTACGCGATGATCGATATCGCGACGGCGCTGCCGGAAACCGTGGTCGCCCGGATCGAGCTCGTCATCCTGCAGGGCACCGACACCACCGTGTTCGATTTCGTCGAACGCCGCGCCCTGATACCCGAGCCGGAGAAGACGGAGTAGGGATGGCGATGAAATCCTATTCAACGGTCAGCTCCGTCTTCGCGGGGGTGACCGGGAAGAGGGCGTGCCAACGCATCAGACCTTTCCCATTCCCGCGCCAGTCGCTACCTTTCAGGCGTTATGACTTATGAACGGATCGCATTCGTCGCCGCGCCGACGCCGGAAGCCGCCGAGGCGCGGGTCCGTCTGGCGCGCCTGTACGGTAACGTCGGCGTCGACGAGGCCGACGTGATCGTCGCGCTGGGCGGCGACGGCATGATGCTGCATACCGTTCACGACCTGATGGACAAGGACGTGCCGATCTACGGCATGAACCGGGGCTCGGTCGGATTCCTGATGAACGAGTACGCCGAGGAGGGGCTGCCCGAGCGTCTCGCCCGCGCCGAGGTGATCAAGCTGCATCCGCTCCGGATGCAGGCCACCGACACCGAGGGCCGGGTGCACGACCATCTCGCCATCAACGAGGTCTCGCTGCTCAGGGAAACCCGCCAGGCGGCGCGGATCAGGATCATCGTCGACGGCGTCGCGCGCCTCGACGAGATGATGTGCGACGGCGTGCTGGTGGCGACGCCGGCGGGCTCGACCGCCTACAACCTGTCGGCGTCCGGGCCGATCATTCCGCTCGGCAACGAGCTTCTGGCGCTGACGCCGATCTCGGCGTTCCGGCCCCGGCGCTGGCGTGGCGCGCTGTTGCCGGCCAAGGCCAAGATCACCTTCGAGGTGCTCGAGCCGACCGACCGCCGGGTCAGTGCCACCGCGGATTTCCACGAGGTCCGCAACGTCGCCAGCGTCAACATCTCGCAGGCCGGGAACGACACGCCGCGGCTGCTGTTCGATCCGGAACACAATCTCGAGGAACGGGTGCTCCGGGAGCAGTTCAGCGCGTGAGTTCCTACGAGGAAGCCGAAGACCGCCCGGATAAACCGGATCCCCGGACCTGGAAGCAGACCCTGCCCGTCGTGCTGGCGACCCTGGCGTGGGGCTTGGCCGGCGGCTGGGTGTTCTCGCTCGCCGGCATTCCCCTGGCGTGGATGATCGGTTCGATGCTGTTTACGGCGACGCTTGCCGTCGCCGGCGTGCGCCTCAAGGGGCCGGGCAAGTCGCGCGCCATCATGATCACCGTGCTCGGCGTGATGCTCGGCAGCGCCTTCACCCCCGACATCGTCGGGCAGGCCGGAAGCTGGGTCTTTTCCATCGTCATTCTGCTGATTTTCGTCGTCGTCGTGACGGCGCTCCTGACCTGGGGGTTCCAGAAGTTCGCCGGCATGCCGAAGCGGGAATCGCTGCTGGCGGCGACGCCGGGCGGCTTCGGCGAGATGATCCTGATCGCCGAGAGCTACGGCATCGACGTGCGCTCGATCTCGTTGATCCACGCGACGCGGGTCATGTTCACGGTGATGCTGATCCCGGTCTATTTCCGCATATTCGAGGGCTATACCCCGCCCGACGTCTCGCCCATGGGCGCCATCGGCGACATGGGGCTGAACGACAGCTTGATCCTCGTTGCCTGCGCGGCGACGGGCTATTTCGGCGCCAAGCGGCTGGGCATTCCGGCGGCGGCGCTGATGGGGCCGATGTTCATCAGCGCCCTCGTGCACCTCATGGGATGGACCCAGGCCAAGCCGCCGGGGGAACTGGTCAACCTGGCGCAGATCGTCATCGGCACCAATGTCGGCTGCCGCTTCGTCGGCGTCGAGCGGCGGCAACTGATCAACCCCGTCGGCGTCGGTATCGTCGGCGCGGCGATCACGCTCGGGCTCGCCATGGGTGCGGCCGAGGCGCTGCACCAGTTGACGCAGCTCGACTACCACGCGTTGTGGATTTCCTTCGCACCGGGCGGCCTTGCCGAGATGACGCTGATCAGCCTCGCCATGGACATCGACACGGCGTTCGTCTCGACGCACCACATCGTGCGTATCCTCTTCATCGTCATGGCGATCTCGGTGGTGACGCGGGTGCTGTTCGGCAAACCGGATCACGACGAGCAGTAAATAAAAACCGTCATCCCGGCCGAGGCTGCGAGCGAAGCGAGCGGCTGAGAGCCGGGACCCATTGCAGAAACTGACGCTAACCGATCCATGGGTCCCAGGCCGCAAGCCTCGCATCGACGTCCTGCGGACGCCGGCTCGGCTAACGCCCGGGATGACGATGGATTATTTAGTTGTGGTCCGCGCCGACGGCCTCGGTTACGCGGTCGAAGCCGTCGCGCTTGAGAAGTCCGGCCAGCGCGCGGCAGGTGCGGCCCGCGAGCGATGGGCCCTCGAACACCATGCCGGAATAAATCTGCACCAGCGCGGCGCCGGCCCTGATCTTGGCATAGGCGTCGGCCCCGGATGCGACGCCGCCGACGCCGACGATCGGCACCCGGCCGTTCGTCGCGGCGTAGAAGTCCGATATCACGCGGCTCGACAAGTCCTTCAGCGGCTTGCCCGACAGCCCGCCCGTTTCGTTCCGGAGTGGATTCCGGAGGGTCTCCGGCCGCGTGATCGTGGTGTTGGTGGCGATCAGGCCGTCGACCGCGCCGGTCGTGGCGACGGCGGCGATGTCGGTGATGTCGGCGTCGGTCAAGTCGGGCGCGACCTTGACCAGCAGCGGCGGCCGGTTGTCGGGGATGGTGCGCTCGAGCGTGTCGCGCACGCGGCCGATCAGGGTTTCCAGTTCCGCCCGGCTCTGCAGCGCGCGCAAGCCCGGCGTGTTGGGGCTGGAGACGTTGACGACGATATAGTCCGCGAAGCGGGCCAGCTTCTCGGCGCCGATCACGTAGTCCGCCGCCGCGTCGCCGGTGTCCTTGTTCTTGCCCAGATTGACGCCGATCACGCCGAGCTGGCGCGACGGCGGCAGGTGCGAGAGCTGCCACGCGGCGTGGTCCGCGCCTTTCGAGTTGAAGCCCATGCGGTTGACCACGGCCTCGTCCTCGTCGAGGCGGAACAGCCGCGGTTTCGGGTTGCCGGGCTGCGGCCGGGGCGTCACCGAGCCGACCTCGACGAAGCCGAAACCGAGGGCCAGCGCCTGCATCGGCACGTCGGCATCCTTGTCGAAGCCGGCGGCGAGACCGATCGGATTGCGGAAACTGCGGCCCCAGAGTTCCGTTTCCAGCACCGGGTCGTCGTAGGGAACGCCGGAGACGAGCCTGTACTTGAGGGCCTTGAGAGCGAGATGATGCGCCGTTTCCGGCTGTAGCGGCCGGATCAGCGGCTTCATCAGGCTGTAGGCGTCCACGCTTTATTTCTCCGCCAGCGACGGTTCGGGGAAGCCGGGCGGAAACACGTGCACGCCGTCGTCGCCGAGCGGCAGCGGCACGGTCTCGACCACCGCGTCCGGGTCGAGCGGCCCGTAAAGATGCGGAAACAGGTCGCCGCCGCGCGACGGTTCCCATTTTAACGCATCGCCCAGTTTCTTCGTCTTGACGCAGAGCAACAGGATGCCCGGCTGGCCCTTGCGGTGCTTGGCCGCCGACGTCCACACCTGCTTTTCGGTCGAGAAATGAATGAAGCCGTCCGCCTTGTCCTGGCTGGAGCCGTCGTAACGCCCCTCGGCCAGCGCCAGCGCCCATTCCTCGGCTTGGCACATGTGGTAGATGACATCGTCGCTCATGGCGGGCAAAGTACCGAACGCATGGCCACCTGACAACGCGCAACGGGAGAATTTCATGAGCACCCATTCCATCAACGTCGACGAACGGCTGCGCGCGTACATGCTGGACGTGTCGCTGCGCGAACATCCGGTCATGAAGGCGCTGCGCGACGAGACGGCCAGCCATGAAATGGCGCGGATGCAGGTCTCGCCGGAGCAGGGGCAACTGATGCAGATGCTGGTCCGCATGATGGGCGCCAGGAACTGTATCGAGGTCGGCACCTTTACCGGCTATTCGGCGCTCGCCGTGGCGCTGGCGTTGCCGGCGGACGGCCGGCTCGTCGCCTGCGACATTTCGGATGAATACACGAAAATCGGCGTCCCGTTCTGGGAAAAGGCCGGGGTCCGGGACAGGATCGACCTCCGCATCGCGCCGGCGACCGAGACGCTGGACGCGATGATCGCGGCCGGCGAAAGCGGCAGTTACGACTTCGCCTTCATCGACGCCGACAAGCCGGGCTATCCGGACTATTTCGACCGCTGCCTGACGCTGCTCCGCACCGGCGGGGTGATCGCGGTCGACAACATCTTCATGGGCGGCGGCGTCGCCAACCCGGACGATGACGGCGGCAACGTCGTCGCCATGCGCAACTTCAACGCGCTCATCAAGGACGACAACCGCGTCGAGATCTCGACCATCCCCATCGGCGACGGGCTGACCCTGGCCCGGAAAATATAAGCCCCGTCATCCCGGGTCTCCCCGGCATGGCCGGGGTCGCCCGGGATGACGTGAGGGGTGGTCTTACTTGTCCTGCCAGTCGGCCTTGCGCTTGTCGGCGAAGGCGGCCATGCCTTCCTTCTGGTCTTCCGTCGCGAAGGCGGCGTGGAACACGCGGCGCTCGAACAGGATGCCCTCGGCCAGCGTGGTTTCGTAGGCGCGGTTGACCGATTCCTTGACCATCATGGTCGTGGTCTTGGACATGCCGGCGATGGCGCCCGCGATCTTGAGGGCGTCGTCGAGCAGTTCCGCCGCCGGCACGACGCGCGACGCCAGGCCCGAGCGCTCGGCCTCGTCGGCGTCCATCATGCGGCCGGTCAGGCACATTTCCATCGCCTTCGACTTGCCGACGAAGCGCGTCAGGCGCTGCGAGCCGCCGGCGCCCGGCAGGATGCCCAGCTTGACTTCCGGCTGGCCGAACCTGGCGCCGTCGCCGGCGAGGATGAAATCGCACATCATGGCCAGTTCGCAGCCGCCGCCCAGCGCGAAGCCGTTGACCGCCGCGATCACCGGCTTGCGGCACCTGGCGACCCGTTCCCACGACGAGATGAAGTTGGACTTGTAGGCGTCCATGTAGGATTTCGCCTGCATTTCCTTGATGTCGGCGCCGGCGGCGAAGGCCTTCTCGGAACCGGTGATGACGATGCAGCCGATCTCCTCGTCGGCCTCGTAGCCGTCGATGGCGTCGCCGAGCTCGCTGATCAGCGCGTCATTGAGCGCGTTCAGGGCGTCCGGGCGGTTCAGCGTGATGAGCGCGACGCCGCCGTCTTTCTTCTCGGCGATGATGTTTTCGTAACTCATGAAGTGCTCCTCGGGTTCGGGAATATCGGTGCGCGGACGCGCCGCGCGGCCCCCGATTTTGGCACACCGGGGCCGGAAGGAAAAGCATTTGTTCGCAGGTGCGAAAGAACGCGGGAGCTCAGGAACCGCCGCTTTCCGCGTATTTCTTGCAGTCCCGGTACGCGATTGCCGCATTGCCGCGGAACATTTCTTCCATGTGATAGGCCTGCTCGATCTGGCGGCTGAGGTCGGCGGCCGCGTCGTCGTCCGAGGTCAGGCGAAGCTGCCGGTTCAGTTCGGCGAGCGAGTGTTCGCGGTTGCGCTCGATCTCGGCGACCATGGCATTGTAGTCGGCCTCGCACTCGGCGACGGTGACGCGGGCCTCGGCGGTGCCGGCGGGCAGCGCGGCGAGGGCGGCAATAATGAGTATGCGTTTCATGGCCGGCATGGAAACCGACTTGGGGTGCCATCGTCAATTCATTTCCGGGACGGATCGCGGTATGTTGAACCATGCGCCGGATCGCCGTCATCGCCGCCGTCCTGCTGCTGGGCCTCGCCCCGGCGGCGTCGGCGCGCGCCGACACGACGGCGGACTGCGGCCGGTTCTTTCTGAAATACAATTCCCAGTCCGGGCAGATGGAATGCGTCGGCGGCAAGCGCAAGCGGGCGTCGGGCCGCAGTACGGCCTCGCTGGCGCGCGATCTCGGCCGCGACGTGCGGCGGCTCCAGGCGGTGGTCGGGCAGGCCGAGCAGCTTCTCGGCCCGGGCGAGGATCTGACCCAGGAGGTCGAGCGGCGCGTCCAGGAACTGCTCACCGAAGCGCGCCAGCGCACCCGCGAGATCCAGCGTAAGAGCCGCGAGCTGGTGCAGGAACAGCGGACCCGCCAGCAGGCACTGGCCTCCGAACAGCGCCAGATCCTGCAGGTGCAGGCGCAGCTCGCCCGCGAACTGGAACAGAAGCAGCGCGCGCTGACCCAGCAGCTTATCGCCGAGCAGCGAGCAAGGACGCAGGAACTCTTGCGGGGCAGTCAGTAGGGGCGTCAGCCGCCGGTCATCGACATGTGGCGGCCGACGGCGGGTTTGGCGTCGCGGCGCTCGATGACGAAATCGTGGCCCTTGGGCTTGCGGCCGATGGCCTCGTCGATGGCGGCGTCCAGCAGCGCGTCGTCGTCGTTGGCACGCAAAGGCTTCCTGAGGTCCGCCGCGTCCTCCTGGCCCAGGCACATGAAAAGCGTGCCGGTGCAGGTCAGGCGCACCCGGTTGCAGCTTTCGCAGAAATTGTGCGTCAGCGGCGTGATGAAGCCGAGGCGCTTGCCGGTTTCGCCGATCTCGGTGTAGCGGGCCGGGCCGCCGGTCTTGTACGGAATGTCGGTCAGCGTCCAGCGCTTCTCCAGGTCGGCGCGGACCTGGGACAGCGGCAGGTACTGGTCGACCCGGTCCTCGCCGATCTCGCCCAGCGGCATGGTCTCGATCAGCGTCAGGTCGAAATTGTTTTCGCCGCACCAGCGGATCATGTCGTCGAACTCGTGCGCGTTCAGGTGCCTGAGCGCGACGGTGTTGATCTTGACCTCGAGCCCGGCCTTCTTGGCGGCGGCGAGGCCGGCCATGACCTTTTCCAGCTCGCCCCAGCGGGTCGCCTCGCGGAACTTGGCCGGATCGAGCGTATCCAGCGACACGTTGATGCGCCGGACCCCGGCGGCGACCAGGTCGTCGGCGTAGCGCGGCAACTGGCTGCCGTTGGTGGTCAGCGTCAGTTCGTCGAGCGCGCCGGTCGAGAGGTGCTTACCCAGATTGTCGATCAGCGACATGATGTTGCGCCGGACCAGCGGCTCGCCGCCGGTCAGGCGCAGCTTGCGCACGCCCTTGCGGATGAAGGCACCGCACAGGCGCTCCAGCTCCTCGAGGCTCAGCACGTCCTTTTTCGGCAGGAACGTCATGTCCTCGGCCATGCAGTAGACGCAGCGGAAATCGCAGCGGTCGGTAACCGAGACGCGCAGGTAGCTGACGTGCCGGCCGAACGGATCGATCATCGGCGCGTCCGTGTTCGCTTTATTCCGGGTCGTATTGCCGTCCAAGGGTTTCCCGTCCTTTCCTTCGCTGCCCCCAATATAGGGATTTGCAGGGTTCCCGTCATCCCCAACCGGACATATCGGGATGGATATGTCGCCTCATCCTTCGAGACGGCTTTTCAAGCCTCCTCAGGATGAGGTTAATCAATGAATCCTCATGCTGAGGAGCCCCGGACAGGGTCCGGGGCGTCTCGAAGCATCACGCTTCACCTTCGGTCATGTTGATCCCATCTCAGGCTTCACCTTCGGTCAGGCCCTTCTTTTTCATGTCCTGTTTTGCCTTCTCGCGCAGTTCGTCCCGTTCGCGCAGGTAGTCGTCGGTGGTGCGCGGGACCGGCACCGTGCCGTGCGCCAGCGGGTTGTCGTCGTGCGTCGTCATCTCGACGACGCGGCAGTCCTCGCACATCCTGAGCCGGTCGAGCTTGCCTTCGCCCTGGAACATGGCGTGTCCCTTGAGCTTGCTTTCCAGGTGGTCGAGCGACGACTTGGTCGCGAACGGTTTGCCGCAGCGGATACAGAGGAACGGGGGCTCTTCCTTGACCGTCCGGTGCGTGCGCGCTTCCTCGCGGAAGCTGAGGCGCGGCTCGAGCGAGATAACGTGCTCCGGGCAGGTGTTCCGGCAGAGCCCGCACTGCACGCAGGCGTCCTCGGCGAAGCTGAGTTGCGGCAGGTTCTCGTTGTCCTTGAGCGCGCCCGTCGGGCAGGCGCCGACACAGGCGAGGCAGAGCGTGCAGCCGTCGACGTCGACGTTGACGGCACCGAACGGCGCGCCGGCCGGCAGCGCGATCTCGTCGACCTTGTTCGGCGCCTTGCGGTGCAGGGCATCCAGCGACAGCCTCAGCACCGAACGCTTGCGCCCGGCGCCGGCGACGTCGCCGGCGGCAATCGCGTCGGGCGTCTCATGGTCGTGGAGTGCGGCTTCCAACTGGTCCGGGTCGTCCGGTTCCAGCAGGCGCACGCGGCCAGTGCCGTATCCGAGACCGTCGGTGATCGCGTCGACCAGTTCGAAGGTCGAGAGGATGGTGTCCCGGTCCTCGCGCTTCTTCGGCGGCAGCAGGTACATGACTTCGGCACAGCCCAGCGCCAGCGCCTGGACGATGCTTTCGAGGCCGATCTGCGTCACCTGGTTGACGGCGAACGGAATACAGTTGCCGGGCAGGCCGCGGCCGTGCCGGGCCGACAGCGCGATGACGTCGCGCCCGAAGGTGCTGTCGTGGATCAAAAGCCGCGGCTGCGTGCCGCCGGCCTTGGTGTACGTGCCGACGAGCGCCCGCAGCCGGTCGGACAGGCCGTCGCCGGCGGGCAGGTTGTACTTCGCCGCGCCGGTCGGGCAGACCATCGCGCAGAGCCCGCAGCCGGCGCAGATGTAGGGGTCGTACTTGACCGTGTCGCCGTTGGGCTCGATGGCGCCGGTCGGGCAGACGTCGAGGCAGTTCGTGCAGCCGGTGATCTGGCTGCGCGCATGCGCGCAGATGCCGGGATCGTAGTCGACGTAGCGCGGCTTCTCGAACTCGCCGATCATGTCGGTCATGGTGAACAGCGCTTCCATTACCGCGGCCTGGCTGCCGGGGTCGACGTGGAAGTAGCCGTCGCGTTTCTCGGGTGCGGCGAACAGCGGCGCCTTGCCGCGCAGATCGAGGATGATGTCGCAGGTCGAACTGCCGGTCTCGCCGACGCCGGTGAATTCCAGTTTATCCTGAGACGACGGCACCGTCGGGCGGAAGTTCTCGACCTCGATCTCGAACTTGCCGAGGTGGCCGTTGGCCGACTTGATGTTGCCGGAAAAGATCGGCATGTCCATGACGCCGGGCGGGCTCGCCTCGGCACCGCCTTCCAGCAGCACTGTCACGTCCATGCGGTCGGCCAGCTTGCGTGCCGCCTCGATCGCCGTGTCGTCGCGGCCCAGCACCAGCACGATCCCGGTCGAGATCATCGACACCGAGGTCGCTTCCCGGAGATCGAGCGAGGCTTCCCTGATCAGCGCCGCCATCTTGGCGGTGACGTTCTTCTCGCCGCTCCGGCCCGCGTCGGACCAGCCGGCGAGCTCGCGGATGTTCATGAAGTCCGCTTCGGGGGCGCCCTCGCCCAGTTCCTCGAGCGCGTCCAGGAACAGCGGTGCCTCCTGGGTGCAGGCGACGAGGACCTCGTCCGCGCCCTGCGCCTCGTCGGAAAAGCGGTCCAGCTCGGTGCGGCACAGGTGCCTCGCCGGACGCAGCTTGCCGTCGCCGCCGAGCGCCTTCGAAAGCGCCTCGGCGTCTATGCTCATGGTGTCCTCGCACGAACAGACGAAGACGTCCTTGCCGTTCAGCTTCATGGCAATCGTTTCTCTCCCTCGCAGCCCTCCCGCATATTTCGTGATCTGCCGCGCTTATTTCAATTCGCGGTCTTGTGCAGGCCGGGACTGTTCGCCGATGATTAGATAACGCATATTGTCTGGAAATAAAGACATATCAATTTTAAGGGTTTAGCGGTTGTTCGCGGAACGGAGTGCCGGGTTCTCATGAAAGACCTGATGACCACCAAGGAAGTCGCGGCGTACCTGCGCCTCAAGGAGCGCAAGGTCTACGATCTCGCCGCCGCCGGCGAAATCCCGTCGACGCGCGTCACCGGCAAGTACCTGTTCCCGAAACACCTGATCGACATCTGGCTGGCACGGTCGTCGACATTCCCCGATATCGCCGCCGCGCACGCCAGCCCGCCGCCGCCGGTGATCGTCGGGTCGCACGATCCGCTGCTGGAATGGGCGGTCCGGAATTCCGGCTGCGAGCTGGCGCTGATGCCGGGTGGCAGTCTTGACGGGGTGCAGCGCTTCTCGCGCGGCGAGGCGGTGGCGTGCGGCATGCACGTGCTCGATCTCACCGACGGTGGCTACAACGTCGCCCCGGCGGCGGATGCGTCCGCCGGCCTCGACGTGGTGCTGATCGAATGGGCCCGGCGCGAGCAGGGCCTGATCGTCGCCAAGGGCAATCCGATCCGCATCCGAAGCATCGCCGAGGCCGACGCGGCGGGTGCCAGGTTCGTGCTCCGCGAGGCGCAGGCCGGCAGCCGGGTGCTGTTCCAGTATCTCGTCTCCGAGGCCGGGCTCGAGTTCGCGGAGCTGGATTTCGCCGACGTGGAGGCGCGCACGGAGACCGACGTCGGGCTCGCCATCATCGAGGGCCGGGCCGATGTTGGGCTCGGGATTCGCGCCGCGGCGCACCAGTACGGCCTCGATTTCGTGCCGCTGCATGTCGAGCGCTTCGATCTCATGATCCGCCGCCGCGATTATTTCCAGGCGCCGCTGCAGCGCCTGTTCAGATACTGCGACTCGGCGGAATTCAAGGACCGCGCCCGGGACATGGCGGGCTACGACATTACCGGTCTCGGCACCATTCACTACAACGCGCCGTGATGCGCCGTTTACGGTCTTGACGATCGTGCTCAGGCACCCGAAGTCTTGGATGCCGGGAGGGACCAGATGGCCACGACAAAAATGACCGAACAGGAATTCATGGACGCCGCCGCCAATGGCGACGCTGACGCCGTCACGACCGGGCTCGAACAGGGGCTCAAGCCGGATATCACGGACCGGTACGGCAATACGGCACTGATGATGGCCTGCGCGCGCGCCCAGGCCGAGGTCTGCCGGATTCTCCTCGAGGCCGGCGCCAGCCCCGAGCACAAGAACCGCTTCGGCCTCGGCCCCCGCAACTGGGCGAGTTGGGCCGAGAACGACGCCAGGATCCGGGCGCTGCTGGGTTAAACCTAATCTCGTCACCCCCGCGTAGGCGGGGGCCTAAATACTGCCTCAATACAGTTTGGATTCCACGGACTCACGGGACAAGTGCAACACCATGCTAGGATGGTGTTGCGATGGGAAACCGATACCGACAGCTCCGTTTGCCGGAGCGCATAGAGATTTATCGCCTTTATTGCGAGGGGAAGT
>JBNPEI010000012.1:0-60064 GCA_051117645.1 Rhodospirillales bacterium | reverse complement strand
GCCATCCATAAAATGAACAACGCCAAAAAGCAGTTCCGATACGTGGGAAAAACAGGCTCCATGAAACCCCAACGGACAACTGACCGCCGCCCACGCATCTCTTCCGTATTCACAATGGTCATCAGCAATCGCACCCGGAGGTACGGCACGAGACCGGCGAACAGCGCCACTCTCGCGTCACGCGGGGCGCCGGAAGAAACGGTTTCCGGCGCCCCGCGAGAGACGGGGTTATAGGCCGACACGGCGTTTACTGTCAAATCTTTTTCATATTCGGCCGAACCACAATCAACGCATTGAAAACAATAGCGAAACCATCGGCGGCCCGGCACTTTCCCGGGAATAAATCAAACCGATTGCGAAAAAATATTGCGCAGCCGCCGCAATCGAACCGGTCCATGCCCTGTCCCGGCACCGCAACCCTTTGTTAATTTACCGCAGATATAGTTGATTCCATTGACAGAATCGCCTTGAAACCGCTTGACACGCGGCAACCGGGCGGGCCAATTTGAACGCAACAAACGAAGGCGGCACCCTGGGCATTCATTTAAGACATAACAAGGTCCGCCATAGAAAGTGGCAAGATCAACTGCCTCATTGAGGTGGCCATAGGGATTCTTGGGGGTTTAGGCAGAAGGCATGACGAACAAAGGTATCTTTTTCATTGCCGCCGCATCGAGCGTGGCGCTGCTGTTCTCGCTCAACATGCTGCAGGTGGACATCGGCGAAGAGCGCCCGGCCACCGAGACCATGGCCATGGCGCCGATTTCGCTCGGCAATCCGGCCGCCGCCGCCACGTTGCAGACCCGCCGCCCCGTACCGCCGCAAAACGAAATCCCGATGCCGTCCCAGCCGGCGATCTACAATCAGCGCATCGAAATCGGCAACGGTGACACGCTGGCGCAACTGCTGGTCCGCGCCGGCGTCGACCGCACGGATGCCCACTACGCCATCGAGGCGATGTCCGAATACTACGATCCGCGCCGCATCCGCCGCGGCCAGGACGTAACCCTGACGTTCGAAAGCGCGCCGGTCTCCGTCGATGCCCGCACCCAGCCCGAAGCCGACACGTTCATCGGATTCGCCATAGAGCCGGATTACAAGACCGAGGTCCGGATCGCCCGCGCCGAGGACGGCAATTTCCGCGCCGAGCAGCGCGCCAAGAAACTGGACCGCGTCCCCGCCCGCGCCGAAGGCACGATCGACAGCAGTCTTTACATCGCCGGGCGCGACGCCGGTGTACCGCCCGTCATCATTGCGCGCATGATCCGGCTGCTGTCGTGGGACGTCGATTTCCAGCGCGATATCCGCCGGGGCGACAGCTTCGAGGTGATGTACGAGCGCGTTTTCGACAAGACCGGCAAGCCCGTCTACGACGGTGCCGTGACCTACGCGGCGATCACGCTCAGCGGCAAGCGCATCAACATCTATCGTCATAAGCTCGAGGACGGCACGATCGATTACTTCGACGAGGACGGCAAGGCGTCGCGGAAGGCATTGATGCGCACCCCCATCGACGGCGCGCGCCTGTCATCGACCTTCGGCAAGCGTAGGCATCCGATCTTGGGTTACACCCGCATGCACAAGGGCGTCGACTTCGCCGCCCCCACCGGCACGCCGATCTATGCCGCGGGCAACGGCACCGTCGCCTTCGCCGGCCGGCACGGCGGCTACGGCAACTACATCAAGATCCGCCACAACGGCACCTATGAAACGGCCTACGCCCACATGAAGGGTTTCGCGCGCGGCATCCGCACCGGCAAACGCGTCGAGCAGGGCCAGATCATCGGCTACGTCGGCTCGACCGGGGCGTCGACCGGCCCGCACCTGCACTACGAGGTCATGATGACCGGCAAGCAGGTCAATCCGCTCCGTATCAAGATGCCGTCCGGGCGGTCGCTCAGCGGCGAAGCCCTGGCGCGGTTCCTCGAACACCGCGAGAAGCAGGACCAGCTTCTGGCGTCTCTCAAGGGCACCGAACTGGCCGCTTCGGGCAAAGAGTAACGGCGGCGGCACGGGATGCCGGCGCTTTCCCTCAGCACCAGCGATCTCGGCGACGGCACACCGGTACTGATTCTGCACGGTCTGTTCGGCCGCAAGCGCAACTGGCAGGCGATTCAGAAACGCCTGGCCGACGACGCCCGCATCATCAGCGCCGATATGCGCAATCACGGCGACAGCCCCTGGGACGACGACATGTCCTACACGGCGATGGCGGACGACCTCGGCGGACTGATCCGGGACCTCGGCGCCGGTCCGGCGATCGTCGTCGGGCATTCCATGGGCGGCAAGGCGGCGATGACGCTGGCGCTCAACAACCCGGACCTGCTCAAAGGCCTGATGGTCATCGATATCGCGCCGGTGCCCTACGAGCACAGCTATCAGCCCTATATCGACGCCATGCGCCGCGTGCCGCTCCGGGATCTCGAGCGGCGCTCGCAGGCGGAACAGTATCTGGCGGAGGCAATCGCGGATCCGGGCGTCCGCGCATTTCTGCTGCAGAACCTGGGGCAGGACGACGATGGCCTCAAATGGCAGGTCAACCTGGACGCGATTGAACGCGGGCTGCCGGCGATCCTCGATTTCCCGGCTGACAGCGGCGACCCGTACGACGGCCCGGCACTGTTTCTGCGCGGCGGCAATTCCGACTTCGTCGAGGACGCGCATGTGCCGCTGATCGAAAACCTGTTCCCGATGGCCGAGCACGCGGACATCCCCGGCGCCGGACACTGGGTGCACGCGGAAAAACCTGAAGAGGTCATCCGCGCCATTCGCGGTTTTTCGGAACGCGTCGGCTAGATATCAGCCGTCGTTCATCACCGTCGTGTCACAGAACTGGCGGCGCTGCTTGAGCTTCCGGCACAAATCCTTGGCGTCCGAGACCGATGGCAGCGGACCGGCCTTCAGGCGGAAATAGGTCCCCTTGCTGCCGAGGGTCACGCGGCTCACTTCATGGTCCAGGCTGCCGAGGACATTGCCGTGCGCGCGCTTGATCTGTACCCAGCCGCTCTCGGCCTGCTTGGCGGAACGGTAAGATGCGAGATGCACGGCAGGCTGCGGGCCGGCCGGTTTCGCCGGCTCCTTCTTCGCCATCTCCTCGGGTTTCTGCTGAGGCTGTGGCGTTGAAGAGGCCTGGGAAGCGCTCTGCGATGGCGACGGCGTCGCCTGCACGGAAAGCTCGATCGCCTGGCGTTCGCGCGCGTACTCGTCGCCGGAAATATAGCCGGCGTCACGCAACTTCTCGAGGCGGCGGATCGCATCCGCCCCCTCCATCAGGCCGCGTGGCGGCGCGGTCGGTTCGGCCACCATCACCGGTGCCGACGGCATCAGCGCATCGAGGATCATGTTACGTTCCGCGGCATGCTGCGACACCGAGATCGCGCGCATTTCGAGCGCACGGCCGATGGCCCGAAGCCGCGCCGAAATCTGTTCGGTCGTCGGCACCGGACGGTCGAGACCGGCGGCCGGTGGCGGAGACGTCAACGGCAGCAGGGCGCCGATACTCGACTGGCGCCGCTGGCGGTATTCGTCCTGGGTAATCAGCCCCTGGTCGCGGAGCGCCTTGAGCGTCGCAAACCGGGACATGACGTTGGCATCGGCGCCCTGGAAGCCGCCGATCTCACTCGGCGATTCCGGTTTCATGCCGTTACTTATGGCGGACGGACTGCTCATTGGCGGCGCCGAGGCAACCTCGGTGCTGGAGCGGCCGAGCATCACGTTACCTTGCGGTGCGGCACCGACCGGTACGTTCGAAGACATGGAACTCATCGCGGCATTCGCCGTACCGCCCGTTTCGAGCAGGGACAGGTTGACGCTGGCGACCTGAGACGCCGGCCGCGTGTTCAATTCATTCCAGACGATAAACTGCTCGCTGTCATCGGGGCGGATCGCGAGGACCGCTTCGTACATCTCACGCGCCTTCACGAGCTGGCCGGTGTTCTGATAAAGGATGCCGGCGCCAAGCAGCGCGTGGATGTCGCGTGAATTGGCCTTGAGGGCGCGCTGAAAATGCCCCTCCGCGGTGACGTAATTCCCCTTCGCCAGTTCGGCGAGGCCGAGTTCGGCCTGATCGTTCTGCTTGAAGGGGCTGGATGCCCAGAAAGACTCCTCGAAGATGTTGTTGTCGAACATCGCGCAGCCGCTCAAGAGACCGGCAGCGATGCACAGTGGCACCATCTTCTTGAAAAAGCGTCCAGCTTGGTTGGTCATGCCGCCCCCTTGATTATGTATTCTGCCGGGCTGCGCGTTATGGCCAATTCGCGCCGCGCCCACAATACCTAGCGGCCTCCACCAAATATGGGTGCCGAGGCATCAGCAAAATACTAATCTTTGGTTAAAAAATCACAAGAAAAATGTCGCGAAGACCCGGTTTGCTGCGATTTTCCGGGTTAATGCGTTTTTTTCTCGTCTTCAGCGGGCGCTGCTTGCTCGAGTTCGGCGCAGCCCAGGACGCTCGCGAACGGCAGTTTCGAAATCGCGCCGCCGCCCATCTGGCGGGTGCCCTTGATGACGAGGATGTCGTTGACCAACTGTTCGCCGAGCGCCCGGTTGATCGACGCCAACAGGCGCTCATCCTCGGCTTTCTGGGCGTCCGTCTTCGAGATTCGGTAGACCTTTTCCTTGGTCTTGTCGGGGTCGAATATGTAGTCGAGGGTCATCGGCTTCTCGTACCATGCCCGGAGCAACGCGTCGTTGATCCGCGGACCGAGCGAGCAGACATGACCGACCTTGTCCTTGGCCGCCACCGTGAGCACGGGTGTCACCGGAATATTCGCGGTCGAGCGGCTGTTGGCGCTGCGCTTCACGGGCGCCAGTATGGACCGCATCTGGACGTGCGATTCGCCCTCGCCACGCAATCCGAAGGAGCGCTTCAGCTTAAGCTGTTCCGCGCCCGCCGGCGACGGCGCGGTCGCCATCCCCAAGGTGACGGCAAAACAGGCGCAACAGACCGTATTCAGAATACCGGATCGTTTCATGTTTCCATCCTCAGGGCACAATACGGCAATTTCATGATGCCTGTTTATTGTGGTTATTACAGAGACTAGAGGTTTTTTTCCATGTAAACCACGCCGGAAATCGGGTTGTGGTAATAGGGCTCGGTCTCGATAAACCCCATACGGTCGTACATGGCTCTCGCCGCCTCGAGCTGCGGCAAGGTATCCAGCACCATCTTCCGGCAACCCGCGCCCTTCGCGAAGTCGACGGCGAGGTCCGCCAGCGTCCGGCCGAGTCCCCGCCCCCGCCAACGGCCGCGCACATAAAGGCGCTTCATTTCGGAAAGTTTCTCCGCCGCCGCGCCGACGGGACGGACGGCGACGATCCCGGCGACGGCGTCACCGTCGCGGGCGATAAAGATTTCCCCACCGGGCGGCGCATATTTCCCGGGCAGGCCGGCGATCTCGTTCTCGAAATCCTGAAAACAGAGATCGACACCGAGCCACTCCTGGTACTCGACGAACATCTCCCGCGCCGTCGCCATGTCCGCCGGACCGCGCCCGACCGAAATATCGAAGGGCGCGGCGCTCAAAGCCGGAACGTCCCCTCGATCACCAGGCGCGCCCTGCCGCCGATGACGACCCGGTCTCCGTTCATACGGCAATACAGATCGCCGCTCCGCGCCGACACCTGGCGCGCGTGTATATCGTCCTTGCCGAACACATCCGCCCAATACGGCACGATTGTGCAATGTGCGGAGCCCGTCACCGGGTCTTCGTCGATACCGGCGTGCGGCGCGAAGTACCGGGACGCACAGTCCGATCCATCGCCGGGCGCGGTGACGATCAAGCCCAAGCCTTCCATCGCGGCGATGTAGCCGAAGTCCGGTTCGATTGCGCGGACGTCGGCCTCCGTCTCGAACACGGCCATGTTCTTGAGCGCGCGCATGAAGCGGATCGGCGCCTTGCCAAGCGCATCGGCAAGGCCGGCCGGCATGTCCACATCCTTGGCCGGCAGGGCCGGGAAATCCATCACCAGCATGTCACCGTCGCGGGAAACCCCCAAGGTCCCGCTCCGCGTCTCGAACGATACCGACTCCCGCTCGGGTTCCAGCTTGTTCAGGATCAGCGCGCCGGTCGCCAGCGTCGCGTGACCGCACAACTCGACCTCGATCTTCGGCGTGAACCAGCGCAGGCGGAAGCCGTCACCCTCAGGCACATAGAACGCGGTTTCCGACAGATTGTTCTCGAGCGCGATGGACTGCATGACGTCGTCGGGCAGCCATTCGTCGAGCGGACACACCGCCGCCGGGTTGCCGCCGAACGGCCGGTCGGTGAACGCATCGAGCTGATAAAGCGGTATCGCGGTCATGCTCAGTTCCCCAGTTCTTCCTCGAGCGCCCGGCACATGTCTTCCGTCGTCCCGTTGCCGCCCATGTCGGGTGTCTTCGGTCCATCGCCCTTCAACAGGTTCTCGATGGCCGTGATCATGTCGGCCGCCGCTTCCGGGTGACCGAGATGTTCCAGCATCATCGACGCACACCAGACGGTGCCGATCGGATTGGCGATGCCCTGCCCGGCAATGTCGGGCGCCGAACCGTGTACCGGCTCGAACATGGACGGATAGTCCTTCTCCGGGTTGATGTTGCCCGACGGCGCGATGGCGATGGTGCCGGTGATGCCCGGCCCGAGGTCCGACAGGATATCGCCGAACAGGTTGGAACCGACGACCACGTCGAACCAGTCCGGGCTGGTGACGAACCGCGCCGTCAGGATGTCGATGTGGAACTTGGCGGTCTCGATGTCCGGATACTCGGCTGATATCGCCTCGAAACGCTCGTCCCAGTACGGCATGGAATGAATGATCCCGTTCGATTTGGTCGCCGACGTGACGTGCTTGCGCGCGCGTGTCTTGGCGAGGTCGAACGCATAGCGCATGATCCGGTCCGTACCCTTGCGGGTGAAGATCGCTTCCTGGGTGACGAACTCTTCGTCGGTGCCGCGATACATGCGTCCGCCGATCTCGGAATATTCGCCCTCGTTGTTCTCGCGCACGATCACCATGTCGATGTCGCCCGGCTTGCGGCCGGCGAGCGGACACGGCACGCCCTCGAACAACCGCACCGGGCGGAGCGACACATACTGACGATATTGCCGGCGGATCGGAATCAGCAGCCCCCAGAGCGAGATGTGATCTGGCACACCCGGGTAGCCGACGGCGCCCAGCAGGATGCTGTCGTGACTGCCGATGTCGTCGAGGCCGTCCTCCGGCATCATCGTGCCTTCCTTCTGGAAGCGCTCGCAGCTCCAGTCCTTCTCGTCGAAGCTGAAACCGAGATCGTGCTTGCGCGCGACGGCCTCGAGAATCCGGCAGGTCGGCGGCACGACCTCGTTGCCGATGCCGTCGCCCGGAATGACCGCGATCTTGTATGCGTTGGTGCTCAATGCTCTCTCCCTATCATTCGTTCCATTCTTTTACCGTTCCTTATCCTGAGGAGCGCCCGCCTACTCCTTCGAGACTCCCTGCGGGCTCCTCAGGATGAGGGACGGGCGCGTCTCGAAGGATCGTTTATGGATGGACCAGGTGCACGTTGACGCGCCTGTTGTGCTTGCCCTTGTTCTCGATCTTGCCGACACGCAGTTCGCCGATTTCCGACGTGTTGGCGACGTGTGTGCCGCCGCAGGGCTGCAGGTCGACACCGCCGGCGATCTCCATCAACCTGACGCGCCCCGCCCCTGACGGCGGTTTCACCGACATCGTGCGGACAAGGTCGGCGTTGGCTTCCATCTCCGCGTCGGTGATCCAGCGGTGGCCCATCGTGTGACCGACCGCAACCAGTTCGTTCAGCCTGGCCTGGATCGCTTCCTTGTCGAGATCGGTATTCTCGAGATCGAAGTCGAGGCGGCTCTTCTCCTCGCCGATCTGACCGCCGGTGACACCGCCTTCGATGGCCGCGCACAGGAGATGCAGCGCCGAATGCATCCGCATCAGCCGGTAGCGCCGATCCCAGTCGATCTCGCAGGTGACCGTGTCCCCTGCCGCGAGTTGAGGAGCCCCTTCCGCCGGAATATGCAGGTGCCTGCCGATGTCCCGGTCCTTGCGGGTGTCGGTGATCGCGACCTCGCGGCCGTCGTCAGTCCGGAGCACACCGGTGTCGCCGGGCTGACCGCCGCCCATGGGATAGAACACCGTACGGTCGAGTTCGATCCCGTTCTCGTCGGCGGCAACGACAGTCGCCTCGCAGGTCTTCATGTACGAGTCTTCTCGAAACAATTCTTCGGTCATAGCATTACCCGTTATCTTTTCAGCGTCCGGAATCTACCCCTAAACCCGATCACTCTCCAGCCATCGCCTCGAGGAATTGCGTCTTGTCGGCGTTGCCGCCCGACAGGATCACACCGACCTTCCTGCCGGCCATTCTGTCCTTCTCCTGAAGAAGGCCCGCCAGCGGCCCCGCCCCCGCACCCTCGGCAATGTTGTGCGTGTCGAAGAAATAAGCCCGCATCGCGGCACGGAACTCGTCTTCAGCCAGGCGCACGATCCGCTCCGCGCCGGCGTTGATGATCTCGACCGCTTGTGGATCGGGACTGCGGCAGGCAACGCCGTCGGCGAAGGTGTCGGCGTCGTTGGTGTTGACCGGCTCACCGGCCTCGAACGACAGTGCATAGGCGGGCGCCCGGTCAGCAACGATGCCGACGATTCTGGTCTTTAGACCCAACCCGTCCCGTGCCGAGATCAGCCCGCAAATCCCCGACCCCATGCCAACCGGCACATAGACCGTATCCAGGTCCGGATGCGCCCGCAGGAGTTCGAGCGCATAGGTGCCGACACCGGCGACGAGGTCGGGATGGAACGGCGGGATCATGTGCAGCCCCTCCGCGTCGCCGACGCGCCCCGCTTCCTCGCGGCTTTCCTGGAAATCGTCGCCGTGCACCATCAGTTTGGTGCCGAACGCGCGCATCGCCGCGTTCTTCTCCGGATTGTTGCCGTGCGGCACATAAATCACCGAGCGGAGCCCGACCGCCGTCGCCGCCCGTGCCACCGACTGACCGTGGTTGCCACGCGTCGCCGTGATGACGCCGGGGCAATCGGGCTCGGCCGCCTTAAGCCGCGTCATGTAGTTCAGGCCGCCCCGTACCTTGAAGGCGCCGATCGGCGTATGGTTCTCGTGCTTGACGATCACCTCCGCACCGGTCCGCTCATTGAGGAGCGGCCAAGAAATCTCCGGCGTCGGCCGCATGTGCCGGTAGACGATTTCGGCGGCGGCCGCGATGTCCTTCAACGGTATGACCGGCATCTCATTTTCCTCCCTGCATCTGCGGCGTGCGCTGCGCCCGGCTCGCCAGCACGATGCCGCCGATGATCAGCGCCGTCGAGACCATGATCGGCAGGGTGATCGGCTCGCTCAGGAGCACGACGGCAAACACCAGGCTGACCACCGGCTGGCCGAACTGGATCGGCGCGATCCTGACGACCGAGCCGTGATTGAGCGCCCAGTACCACGCGGCGTAGGCAAGGACGGTCGAAAACATCACGAGATAGAGCGTCGACGACCAACCGACCCAGGTCAATTCGCCCCAGCCGAAATCATGCGCAATCCAGACCAGCAGCGGCACTTGCGCCGTCCCGGCGATAGCGATGCCCCAGAACGTCGTCGACCAGGTGCCGATCTTGGCCGTGGCGCGGCTGCCGGCGACGTAACCGGAACCGGAAATGACCGCGGCGGCGATCACCAGCATGTCGCCCTCGAGCGTCGCGACGCCGGTGCTGTCGCGGGACGTGATCAGGATCGCCTCGCCGATCAGCGCCACCGTGGCGCCGGCGAACCAGCCGCTGCGCGGCATGCGCCGGTCCAGCATCGCCGCCATCGCCCCCGAGACCACCGGCATGCAGGCCAGGATCAGCGCCGCGTGCGACGTCGCCGTCCGCGAGACGCCGAGCGTGAACAGGATCGGGAAACCGCAGAACGCCGCGAAACCGGCCAGCAGAAGCCAGCCCCAGGTTGCCCTGTCCGACGGTGTCTTCAGGCGCAGAAAGACAATGAATGCGACCGCCGCCGGCACCGCGAACAGCGAGCGCATGATACCCGCCTGCAGTGCCGGGATCTCGGTCACCTGAAACGCGGTGATCGCCGGCGTGATGCCCCACGAAAAAACGGCAAAGGCGGCGAGCCCGAAGGCTGCCGCCGGTACCTGACCCGAATGCGCCGTCACCGTCATGGCGTGATGAGACGCCATTGGGCCCCCATATTCAATGCCATTTCCCGCATCGGCGCGGCAATTCAGTCTTTCCAGAACGGCTTGGCTGCCTCGGCATCGACCTGCGCGCGCGTCAATCCGACGTCGTCCAGCATGCGGTCGTCCATCTGCGCCATCCTGGCCCGCATCTCGTAACGGCGCTGCCATTCGCACATGGCCTCGAAATGGGCCATGGCAGCAGCGGCCAGTGCCGGAGCGGCACGCCGCAGGGCGCGCCAGCCATTGTTCTCCAACGACCAGCTTTCGGACTGGATTGTACCATCACAATTTACGTTCTTCATGGCTTTAATTCCTTTGTCTCAAGCACATTGTGTCTATTATATTGACTTTTATTTAGGTACAATCATAACATTGTTCTCATGACAACTTGGCTGCCAGACATCGAACACCGCAAGGGCGCGAAGTACCAACGGATCGCCGATGCCATCGACGACGCGATCCAGGAGGGCGCGCTTGCGCCGGATACCAAGCTGCCGCCGATGCGCAACCTCGCCTACGATCTGGGCGTGACGCTGGGCACCGTGTCCCGCGCCTATCAGGAAGCGGAGCGGCGCGGCCTCGTCGGCGGCGAGGTCGGGCGCGGTACCTATATCAAGGGTAACGGCCGCTATCCCCAGCCGCAGGCACCGCGCGCCTTCGCCTTCGGCGGCCAGCGCGACAACGGGATCAACCTGTCGATGGCGGTACCGCCGCTGGGCGACGGCGGCACGTATCTTGCCAGAACCATCCGCGAAATTTCCGACGACCCGACGGCCTGCGGCGAACTGATGGACTACCAGGCGCACTCCGGTCTCGCCCGGCACCGGCAGGCCGGCGTCGACTGGGTATCGCGCACCGGCGTCGAAACGAACATCGACTGCCTGACGCTCACCAACGGGACGCAGCATGCGATCCTCGTCGCCGCGATGGCACTGGCCAGGCCCGGCGATATCATGCTGGTCGAAAGCATCACCTATCCCGGCATCATTCACATCGCCGCGCAGCTCGGCATCAAGCTGGCCCCGGTCGACATCGACGAGGAAGGCGTTATCCCGGACGCGCTGGAAGCCGCCATCCTCGAATACCGGCCGCGCTGCGCGTACTTCGTGCCGACAGTGCAGAATCCGACGACTGCGGTCATGTCCGATCAACGACGCCGCGACATCGCCAAGATCATCACCCGGCACAATCTTTTGACCATCGAGGACGATATCTGGGGCTTCCTGCCGGCCGAGCGGGCGCCGGCGCTCGCCGCCTACGCACCGGATCACGTGGTCTATGCGACGGGGCTTTCCAAGGCGATGTCGCCCGGACTCCGGATCGGCTACATCGCGACGCCGCCCGGCGCCACCGACGCGATCCGCGCCGTGGCCCGCATGTCGAGCTGGATGACGCCGCCGATGATGGCCGAGATTGCGATGCGCTGGCTCAGGGACGGCACCGGCGACGAAATGATCAAATGGCAGCGCGCCGAGGCCGAGGCCCGCATGAAGATCGCCGCCGAGGTGCTGGAAGGCTTCAGTATGCGCGGCCACAAGCACAGCTATCAGATCTGGCTGGAACTGCCGGACCCCTGGCGCGCCGACGTGCTGCGCGACCAGGCGATGCGCAAGGGCGTCTATTTCCTGACCGGCGACGCGTTCGTCGTCGGACGCCAGCCCGCACCGCACGCGATCCGGGTCTGCGTCGGCAGTTGCCGCACCCGCGACGAGGTTCGCGAAGGGGTCGAAATTATTCGTGACATTCTGAACGGTCCGGCCGCGCCGGCGCAGGTGATCGCCTAAGCTCCGAAATCCCGGACCGTATGCGCGTGATTGAGAGGACCGTGGCCGGTACCGAAACCGGGGTTGCTGCGGATCGCTTCCAGCACGTAGGCATGCGCCCGCCCGACCGCATCGGCGAGCGACAGGCCCTGCGCGATGCCGCACGCCACGGCGGAAGCCAATGTACAACCGGTGCCGTGCGTGTTCGGCGTGTCGATCCGCTGTGCCTCGAACGTGCGGCTGCCGTCCTGCATCGCCAGCAGGTCCGTCAGCGTATCCGTGTCCTGCAAATGCCCGCCCTTGAGCAGCACCGCATTCGGGCCCATCGCCAGCAACGCATCCGCCGCGGCGGGCATGTCGCCGGCGGTCCGGATATCGAGACCGGTCAGCCCCTCGGCCTCCGGGATGTTGGGCGTGATCAACGTCGCCGCCGGCAGCACGCGGGCTTTCAGGGCGTCCTGCGCGGCCTCGGCCAGGAGCGAGGCGCCGCCCTTGGCGACCATCACCGGGTCGGCGACGACCGGCACGCCCGGTGCCAGTTCCTCGAGTGCCGAGATCACGGTCTCGATGATTTCCGGACGGTGCAGCATGCCGAGCTTGATGCAGTCGGCGCCGATGTCGTCCAAGACGACGCGTATCTGTTCGGCGACGAAGTCCTCCGGTACCTCATGGATGCCGTGAACGCCTTGCGTATTCTGTGCGGTGAGCGCGGTGATCGCCGTCATCGCGAAGCCGCCGAGCGCGGTCACCGCCTTTATATCCGCCTGGATACCAGCGCCGCCGCCGCTGTCGGAGCCGGCGATGATCAGGACCCGGCCTTTCATGTCGGCCATGCCTGCTTCCTTCAAGCCTGTTCCGAGATTGCCCGGCAGATGCCGTCGACCACGGTTTCGATGAGAACCGGGTCTTCCCCTTCCGCCATGACGCGGATCAGCGGCTCGGTGCCGGACTTCCGGATCAGGAGCCGGCCGGTGCCGCCGAGCTTGGCCTCGGCATCGGCAATGACTTTCCTGACACTGTCTGTTTCCAGCGGCGCGCTGCCGTTGAACCGTACGTTCCTGAGAAGCTGCGGCAACGCCTCGAACTTGTCGCAGATTTCGCTGGCGGGCTTGCCGGCATTCACCAGCACCGCCAGCACCTGCAACGCCGCAATCAGGCCGTCGCCGGTGGTTGCGTAGTCGTCGAAAATCAGGTGGCCGGACTGCTCGCCGCCGAGGTTATAAGCCTCCGCGCGCATCGTCTCGGCAACGTAGCGGTCGCCGACCGGCGTGCGCTTCAGGTCCAGCCCATGACCGTTCAGAAACCGCTCCAGCCCCAGGTTCGACATCACCGTGGCGACGATCCCGCCACCGTTGAGACGCCCGGTCAGGTGCCAGTCCTCGGCAATCAACGCCATGATCTGGTCACCGTCGATGACGTGGCCGTTCTGGTCGCAGACAATCAGCCGGTCGGCATCGCCGTCGAGGGCAAGACCGATGTCGGCGCCGGCGGCGATAGTCTGGGTCTGCAGGGCGTCCAGGTTGGTGGAGCCGCAGTCCTTGTTGATGTTGGTCCCGTCCGGCGTGACGCCGATGGTGGTGAT
This sequence comes from Rhodospirillales bacterium, assembly GCA_051117645.1. GTDB lineage: Bacteria > Pseudomonadota > Alphaproteobacteria > Rhodospirillales > Casp-alpha2 > UBA4479. The sequence continues at coordinate 46,550 of JBNPEI010000012.1, read as the reverse complement.
GTCGGCGCCCAGCTCCCAGAGCACCTCGGGCGCGACCTTGTAGGCGGCGCCGTTGGCGCAGTCGATGGCAATCCGCAAACCGTCGAGCCGGAGACCGCGCGGGAACGTCTGCTTCACGTATTCCGTATAGCGTCCGCGCGCGTCTTCCAGACGCCGTGCCCGGCCGAGCATTTTTGCAGGCTCGAGATCGGCGGCGAGATCGCCGTCCATCTTGGCCTCGATCTCGAATTCGACCGCGTCGGAGAGCTTGTAACCGTCGGGCCCGAACAATTTGATTCCATTGTCCTCGAACGGATTGTGAGACGCCGAGATCATGACCCCCAGGTCGGCGCGGAGCGAGCGGGTCAGCATCGCCACGGCCGGCGTCGGCATCGGCCCGACCAGTACCACGTCCATACCCATCGACACGAACCCGGATGTCAGCGCTGGCTCGATCATATAACCCGACAGCCGGGTGTCCTTGCCGATTACGACCCGGTGGCGGTAATTGCCGCGCCGGAACTGCAGCGCCGCCGCCATGCCGAGCTTCAGCGCGACCTCGGCCGTCATCGGATGGGCGTTGGCCCTGCCCCGGATACCGTCCGTGCCGAAGTATTTGCGTGTCATTCTTGACCCGTCCATGTCTCAACCAAGCTCCGCCATCCCCAAGTCATAATCGAAAATTATGCAATTAAAAGGGTTTCCGAAGGGTTTATGACGGAAGTCCTCCCGGCTTGCCAACGCCGGCCTAGCAATCCTCGGTGTCCTCGATCGCCTGCCACACCGCCAGGGCCTGGCGCGTTTCGGCCACGTCGTGCACCCGGAACAACTGCACACCGCGGTCCCAGCCGGCGATCGCGGCGGCGACGGAACCGGCGACCCGGCCCTTCGGCGGCACATCCCGGTCGATCTTGGAAATGAAGCTTTTCCGGGACACACCGAGCATCACCGGCACGCCCAGTTCGTGAAACGCATCGATGGCGGACAGGATGCGCAGGTTATGCTCCAGCGTCTTGCCGAAACCGACGCCCGGATCGATGCAGACCTTGTCGCGTGCGATCCCCGCTGCCGCGAGCACGTCGAGCCGGTCCTGCATGTAATCGACGATGTCGAGCGCCGCGTCCTCGTAGGTGGGATTGTCCTGCATGGTCTCGGGCGTGCCCTGCATGTGCATCAGGGCGACGTCGACGCCCGCCTCGGCACAAACCTCGAGGCTGTCCGGATCGCCGGTCAGCGCCGTCACGTCGTTGACGATGCCGGCGCCGGCATCGATGGCGCGGCGCATCACGTCGGCGTGGCGCGTGTCGACGGAGATCGGCACGCCCATGTCGGCAAGGCCGTCGATCACCGGCAGGATACGGCTGCATTCCTCGTCCATCGAAATCGGCTTGGAACCGGGCCGGGTCGACTCGCCGCCGATATCGAGGATGTCGGCGCCGTCGTCGACCAGCTTCTTGCCGTGATCGATGGCGACCTGTGCGTCGAGGAAATCGCCGCCGTCGGAAAAACTGTCGGGTGTCACGTTGACCACGCCCATGAGGCGTGGCCTATCCAGCGCAAGACCGGCAAATGTCAGATATTCAGGCATGGGCCGTGTTCCCCCACCCGGCGTTTCGCGTCGCCCTCTTCCCGGAGGAAGAGGTCACATCAGCAAATCACTCGAAAATCACTGCCCGGGTTGCGGCTCGGGATCGATGCTGCCGGCACCGCCGGGGCCCTTCTTGGGCCGCGTCTTGCCGCCGGTCGGAATCGACGTGCGCCGCGGTGCATCGGCGCCCGCGCCCCCGTCGCCATGATCGCGATGGATATCCTCGCCACGCAGCAACGCATGCACCTCGTCACCACTGAGGGTCTCGAATTCGAGCAGCCCGTTGGCGACGATCTCGAGCTCGTCACGGTGCTCGGTCAGGATATGGCGGGCGTTCTCTTCCGCCTCCTCGATCAGGCGGCGCACTTCCTCGTCGATCAGCTTGGCCGTGGCGTCGGAAACGTGCTTCTGGCGTGCGACGGAATGCCCGAGGAAAACCTCTTCCTCGTTGTCGGCATAGCGCAAACGGCCGAGCTTGTCGGAGAACCCGAACTCGGTGACCATGCGGCGCGCCAGCCCCGTCGCCTGCTGGATGTCGTTGCCGGCACCGGTGGTGATGTTTTCCTTGCCGAAGATGATCTCCTCGGCGATCCGGCCGCCGTACATCACGGCGAGACGCGACAGCAACTGACGCTCGGACTGACTGAGCTGGTCGCGCTCCGGCAGGTTCATGGTGACACCCAGCGCGCGGCCGCGCGGGATGATCGTCACCTTGTGCAGCGGATCGGTCTTCGGCATGTGCAGGCTGACGAGCGCGTGACCGGCCTCGTGGTAGGCGGTCAGCTTCTTCTCGTCCTCGGTCATGACCATGGAACGCCGCTCGGCACCCATCATGACCTTGTCCTTGGCATCCTCGAAATCGTCCATGGTGACGACGCGCTTGGACTTGCGCGCGGCCAGCAGCGCCGCCTCGTTCACGAGGTTGGCGAGGTCGGCGCCGGAGAACCCGGGCGTACCGCGGGCGATCACGTGCGGGTCGACGTCGGGCGCCAGCGGCACCTTGCGCATGTGCACCTTGAGGATCTTCTCGCGGCCGAGGATATCCGGGTTCGGCACCACGATCTGGCGGTCGAACCGGCCCGGACGCAGCAGCGCCGGGTCGAGCACGTCGGGACGGTTGGTGGCGGCAATAAGGATCACGCCCTCGTTCGCCTCGAAACCGTCCATCTCGACCAGCAACTGGTTGAGCGTCTGTTCGCGTTCGTCGTTACCGCCGCCGAGCCCGGCACCGCGATGGCGGCCGACGGCGTCGATTTCGTCTATGAAGATGATGCAGGGCGCATTCTTCTTGCCCTGTTCGAACATGTCGCGGACACGCGACGCACCGACACCGACGAACATCTCGACGAAGTCCGAACCGGAAATGGTGAAGAACGGCACGTTCGCCTCGCCGGCGACGGCGCGCGCCGTCAGCGTCTTACCGGTGCCCGGCGGGCCGACCAGCAGGCAGCCCTTCGGGATACGGCCGCCGAGGCGCTGGAATTTCTGCGGGTCCTTCAGGAATTCGACGATTTCCTCGAGCTCCTGCTTGGCCTCGTCGATGCCGGCGACGTCATCGAAGGTGACGCGGCCCTGCTTTTCGGTCAGCAGCTTGGCCTTGGACTTGCCGAATCCCATCGCCTTGCCGCCGCCGGACTGCATCTGGCGCATGAAGAAAATCCAGACGCCGATCAGCAGCAGCATCGGGAACCATGAAATCAGCACGCCCCAGAGCGTCGGCGAGCCGTCGTCGGAGGGTTCGGCGCGGATCGTCACGCCCTGGTCCTTGAGCCGCTGCACGAGTTGCGGGTCATCCGGCGTATAGGTCTGGAAGGCACCGCCCGACTGATATTGGCCGTGGATCTGGTTGCCCTTGATGGTGACGCTCTTGACGTCGCCGCTTTCGACGCGGGCGAGGAAGTCGGAGAACGCCATCTCGTTCATGCCGGGCCGTTGCGCGGTTCCCTGGAACAGGTTGAACAGCGCCAGCACAAGCAGGCCGATGATGATCCAAAGGGCGATATTCTTCGAGAAATTCACGGGGTTACTTCCTTTTCGGGGCCGCCGTCACATGTCATTTCACATTCGGTCCGGGCATGGAGTACTGCCGGCATTGTCAGGGTGCCGCACATCTCCTTCTAGAGATAGTCGTTTTCGGCGCTTACGCAACGGAAAATCCGCTCCCGGACAGGGGCATTTGTGGCGCAAATCGGATGGAAATACCAACGTTTTTAGGATCACCGGGGTTCCGGACAAAATACCCGCCATCGACATGAAACACGGGCAAACCGGCGCGGACCTTGGCGGGCAGCGCCGCGTACCACGCCGGGCGCTCGCGTTTGGGCCAGGTTCCGGCGACGGTGGCGGACCACGGCAGCACGGTAACACCGGCATTTTGCGCAGGGACCGAGACCGTAAAGCGGGCATCCCAGCGACTGACCCCGGTTTCGAGCACACATGGCGGCGGCAGGTGCCGGGCTTCGCGGTAGACGCCGATCCTGTCCGGCGCCGCATCGAAACGGGCGAGACCGAGGGTCGCCCCCTGCCCGGCCTCGAGCTTCGCCGCGAGCCGTTCCAGCGCCTTGAGATCGGGCGCATAGACCTTGCCGCCGATGGCACGTGCCGTCCGCGACAGCACGCGCAGCCGGATTTCATCGTCCGCGGCATGCCAGGCGTTCCACGTAAATGTCAGATACCCGGCGGGATCGAGTGCCGCATGGCGTGCCAGCCAATCGGCGGTGACCGTCTCCAGCACCCGCCGGGCGCGCGCGAAGCGGCGCGTCGCGATCTCTATTTCATCCTGTTCATCGGCAGTTACCGCGAGTTCATGGCGGATGGCCGTGCGCGCGTATTTCGGGTCCCGGTTCGACGGATCCTCGACCCACGCGATGCCCGCCGCCGTCAATGTCGCCTCGAGCCGCACCTTGGGGAACTCAAGCACGGGTCGCAGGACGCGGCAGGCGTCCAGTTCACGGACCGGCGCCATCGCCGCCAGGCCGTCGGGGCCGCTGCCGCGCCTGAGCCGCATCATGAAGGTTTCCGCCTGATCGCCGGCGTGGTGCGCCACGGCGAGATGCAGGACACCGTGCCGACGGCACCAATCGTCAAGTAATGCATAGCGTGCCTGCCGCGCCACCGCCTGCAGACCGGTTTCGGGCTTGTCGCCCCGCCAGACCAGGATTTCCGAACGGATGCCGCGTGCGGCCAGCTTGGACGCCGTCTGTGTTGCCTCGGCGGCGGCTTCCGGCCTCAGGCCATGATCCACGATCAGCGCCGTGACGGTACCGCCGTGGGCGCGGGCCCAGGCATCGGCAAGCAAGGCCAGTGCCGTGCTGTCGGCGCCGCCGGACACGGCGACGGCGATATGCGGGGCGCGCTCGAACGGCGCGAACGCCTGCATCGCCGGCGCGAATTCCTCGGCCATGATCGGCGTGGCCGTCCTGAATTTCGTCATGATGACCGCCTGCGGCCTATACGCAGCCGTTGTTCTGCCATTCCCGCTGCAGCGTGCTTTTCAACCCCGCCGGCGCGTCGGGATAGTCGTTGCGCAGTTTCTGGAACGCGGCACAGGCCTCGTTCTTCTTGTCGAGGCTGGAGAGCGACATGCCGAGCTTCAACAGCGCATCGGGCGCTTTCGGGCCCTGCGGGTCGGTCTGGTAACCCTCGAGAAACGTTTCCGCCGCTTCCACGAAGGAGCCGCGGACGTAATAGGTTTCGCCGAGCCAATAGCGCGCATTACTGGCCAGCTTGTCGTCGCCGTGCTGCTCGATGAACTGCCTGAGCGAGGATGCCGCCATGTCGTACTTGCCCTGGCGCAGGAGCCCGAACGCATGCATGTACTTCTCGCGCGGCGTTCCGTCCGGCAGCGCCGCGGTCTGCGTCGCGGGCGCGCTCGGTTGCGTCGACGCGGCGTCGACGCTCGCCGGGGCCGGCGCCGCTTGGGGCGCGCTAGCCTGTGCCTGATCGGCACCGGACGTCTGACCCTGCGCTTGAGACGGCGCATTCGCGGGCGCGTCGCCCGTCAATTGCGCCAGCAGTGCATCGGCCTCGCTCCGCGCACCGCCACCTGGCGGCGCAGCATTGTTGTTCTGCTGCTGTTGCGGATTATTCAGATCGGTTTCGCTCAAGGTGCCGAGCGTTTGCGTACCGCCGCCCTGGCCCTGCGCCTGTGGCGCCGCGGTGTTCTCGGCGGTATTGGCCGACGCCGAAGACGGGGCGTTGCCGCCCTGGGGTTGCGACATGACCGCCTGGCCGCTCTGCTGCATCGGCTGCTGCATGCCCGACGTGGCGCCGCCCTGCTCGAGCTGTTTCAAGCGGAAATCCACGTCCGCAACCAGCTTGTCGATCTGCTGAGAGACCTGGCCGACCTGATGGGAAAGTTCCTCGATGCGGCCGGTGACACCACGCAGATCGTTCTCCATCTGCGACACGCGGACATTCAAGCGGGCATAAGCAGGATCGCCGTTGCCGGATGCCGCCGAGGCCGCGTCCGAACCGGCACCGCCGCCCGAACTGCCGCGGGCGATCTGCACGTTGAGCGTTCTGATATCGCGCTCCAGACGTTCGATGCGGTCCAGCAAGGCTTGTGTATCCTGCGCCTGCAGCGGCATCGCCGTCACCAGGATCGCGGCACATATAACCACACCGCACCATGAGCTTCGAAACGTCATCGCTCTCTCCGGTCCGTTCTTTTCAATTCCTCTCGCGGCGCCTGCAAGAGCACCGCCCGAGCGGGCAACCTCCCGCATATATTAGGCAAAATTAAGGCGCTTGCCCATCCGGTGTAAACCGGCGAGCAAGCGCCCTAATCAACTCGATCCGGTGAAGGATCAGCTACCGGTGCTGTCGACAACCGTGACCGCGCGGCGGTTTTGCGCCCAGGCGGTCTCGTTGTGACCCAGCGCGGCCGGGCGTTCCTTACCGTAGGAAATCGTTTTGACGCGGGCCGGGTTGATCCCGAGCGCGACAAGGTAGTCCTTGGCGGCGTTGGCACGGCGCTCGCCAAGGGCGAGGTTGTACTCACGCGTACCGCGTTCGTCGCAGTGACCTTCGACGGTGACACGGACACCGCCGAACTTCTTCATCCACGCGGCCTGCTTTTCCAGCGAGGCGCGGGCTTCGGCTGTCAGTTCCGAGCTGTCGAAGGCGAAGAATACACGGTCGCCAACGTTGACCACCAGATCTTCCTGGCTGCCGCCCTGGATCTGAACGGCTGACGTGGTGCTGCTGCCAGAACTCGACGTCGACGACGAGGCGCCGGACGACTGGGCGTTACCACTCGATTCCGGCGCTGTTTCGCACGCTGCGAGCAATGCAACCGCGGCCAGCACACTTAAAAACTTGAAACGCATAGGAAATACTCCTCAACGGGTGATATCTCATAAAACCCAATCGCCGACACATCGGCACATAATAACACGCGCGTCCGCAAAAAACGCCGGTTGGTGGTATCTTTAAAGAGTGACGCGCTTGATTCCAAGTCCTTTTTTGGAAAACAGCTCGATTTGCAACGGTTTCGAAAACATCTCTTTTTGCGCTGCAGTATGACGTAATAGTGGTTTTACGGGATCAGCGGCGACCATGCCGGGTCCGAGGCCGCCACGGGCGTGACGATCTCGTGCTCGTTGTAGCCGGTCAGGTCGATCGAGTAAAGCCGGGGTTCCGTGACATTCTCGCCGCTTTTGGATTGCCGGAAGAACATCAGGACACGGCCGTTCGGCGACCAGGTCGGCGCCTCGACGAGGTAATCCTCGGCCAAAAGGCGCTCTCCCGTGCCGTCCGGCCGCATGACGCCGATATAGAACGTCCCGCCCGAAATCTTGGTGAAGGCGATCAGATCGCCGCGCGGCGACCACACGGGCGTCGCGTAACGGCCCTTGCCGAAACTGATTCGGTGCACGTCCCGGCCTTCGCTATCCATCACATATAGTTGCTGCGAGCCGCCGCGGTCGGAGTTGAATACGATCTGACTGCCGTCGGGCGCATAGCTCGGCGACGTGTCGATGGCGCCGGTGCGCGTCAACTGGCGGGACTGGCGCGTCCGAAGGTCCATTTCGTGGATGTTGGTCGCGCCGTTCTGCGACATGCTCATGATGACCTTCTGGCCGTCCGGCGAAAATCGCGGCGCAAAGGTCATGCCCGGAAAATCGCCAAGCAGTTCCTGGCGCCCGGTATCGATGTTGAAGATATAGACCCGGGGCGTATTGCCGCGGTAGCTGAGGTACGTGATTTCCTGAAGCGTCGGCGAGAACCGCGGCGTGAGCACGAGTTCGGCTCCGTCCGTCAGGAAGCGGTGGTTAGCACCGTCCTGATCCATGATCGCGAGGCGTTTCACGCGGCGGCGCTCAGGCCCGCTTTCCGCGATATAAACGATCCGGGTGTCGAAATACCCGTCCTCGCCGGTGATGCGCTTGTAGATCGCGTCTGCGATGATGTGCGCGACACGGCGCCAGTTGTCCGGCACCGTGAAATACGCGAGCCCCACCATCTGCTGCTCGGCGAAGACATCCCAGAGGCGGAACTCGACCCTGAGACGGCCGTCCGGCACCAGTTCGGCCCGCCCCTGCACCAGCGCCTGGGCGTTGATGATACGCCAGTCGCCGAAGCGCGGCACCGTATTCAGCGCGACCTCGGTCTGAATGAACGCGCGCTTGTCGATCGGCTTGAAGAGCCCGGACCGTTGCAGGTCGGCAGAGATAACGCCCGCGATGTCGCGGCCGAAACGCGCCTCCTCACCGCTGGCGCCGATAAAGTCGGTGACGGCGATGGGCAGCGGTTCCGCCTTGCCCTGCGTGATATCGACGCGCAGTTCGGCACGCGCCGCGCCGGCCATCATGAGGACCGCCAGCAGGACGGGTATCGCGTTTCGCATCATCGAAGGGACTGACATGGAAGCTCCTTACAGTAGCTCTCTCGGATCGAAGTTGATCACGATCTCGCGCCAAACCTGATACTTGTCAGGCGGCAGTTTGATGGGATTGCAGTGCGGATTCAATACGGCGCGTCTAGCGGCCTCCGCAGCCGATTGAAAATACGGATCTGTGTTAAAGCGCATCTGATCTTCAATTGTCGCAGACTGAGGGTTTCCGTCCGGGTTCATTTGAATTCGAATCAACACAGAGAGATTCTCAGCATCCTTTGCACCAGTCGGAATGCTCCAACATTTGGAAACACGGTCGATTACCGTTCGCCGCATGGCGTCCAGTTCATTCATTGTCACCTTTTTCGACGGATCGGAATCCTGCTGCGGCACCTTGGTCTTCAGTGCGGCACGCATCTGCTCGGCGAAATCGGCCTTGGGTTTCTCTTTCTTTTTATCCTCTTCCGGCGCCACCTGCTTGGTCTTCTTGATCTCCTCGAGGGTCTTCAATAGCGACGCGACCTCGAACTTCTCGGGCGGCTTCGGCTTCTTCTTGACCTTCGCGGCCGTCGCCGCCGGCTTCGGCGGCTCCGGTTTCGGTTCCGGCTTGGGCTCAGGCTCGGGTTCCTTCTTCACCTCGGACTCGGGCTCAGGCTTGGGCTCCGGTTCAGGAGCAGGCTCGGGTTCTTTCTTCGGTTCCGGTTCGGGCTCGGGTTCCGGCTCGGGCGGCAGCGCGGCGATCTCAGGCTCGGGTTTCGGCGCTGGCGGCGGCGGTGCGGGCGCCGGTTCCGGCTTCGCTTCCTCGACCGGCGGCGGGGGCGGCGGTTCCGGCACCTTTTCGGGTTCGGGCTCGGGTTCCGGGGCCGGCGCCGGCGCGTTGCGCATCTCGTCGATCTCGACCAGTTCGACGAAGACAGGCGTTTCCTCCAGCACTTCAGGCGGCGACATCAGCGGCAGCCCGAGCATGCTGACCGCGATGATTCCCGCGTGAAATGCCACAGAGAAGAAAATTCCGGTCCGCATGATCTCAGGTCTGCCTGCGCCTCGCTCTCGGGTTATTGCGATTTTTTGCTCTTTTCGTCGTCGGCCTTCTCATCCGACTTGTCGCCGCTCCGCGTGATCAGGGCGACCCGCCGGTAACCGGCGCGGTTGATGGTGCCCATGACTTCCATGACGCGGCCGTAATTGATGTCCGAATCGCCGCGCACGAATATCCGCAGTTCCCGGTTCTCGCCGGTAATGGCGCGCAGCCGGGGCACCAGCGTCTCCAGCGGCACCGGCGTATCCTGAAGATAAATCTGGCCCGCGGTGTCGATGGAGATCGCGAGCGGCTCGTCCTCGCCGGCGATCGCGCCCGCCTTGGTTTCCGGCAGGTTGATCTCGACCCCGACGGTCAGCAGCGGGGCCGTCACCATGAAAATGATCAGCAGCACCAGCATGACGTCGACGAACGGCGTCACGTTGATCTCGCTCATCGGCCGGCGCCGCTGCCGTCCGAAGCGGCCGCTTGCGCCGCCCATGCGTTCGGTCGTAATCGCCATGCTTAGTGTTCCATCTCGCGCGACAGGATGGCGGAGAATTCGCCGGCGAAACTCTCAAGACGCCCGGCATAACGGTCGAGATCGCGGCTCAGCTTGTTGTAGGCGACAACGGCCGGAATCGCCGCCAGCAACCCCAGCGCCGTCGCGAACAGCGCCTCGGCGATGCCGGGCGCGACCACGGCGAGCGACGTGTTCGACGAGATCGCGATCGACTGGAAACTGTGCATGATGCCCCAGACCGTGCCGAACAGGCCGATGAACGGTGCCGTCGCGCCGGTCGTCGCCAAGAACGTCATGTATTTCTCGGCACGGTCCATCTCGCGGTGCACGGTGATCTGCATGACCCGGTCGATACGGTCGGAGAGCCCGGCCCGGATCCCCGGCGAGCTACTGCCGGAGACCCTGCGCCATTCCCGCATCGCCGCCGAGAATACGGCGGCCATCGGATCGCGCGGATTGCTGGCGACCCGGTCGAACAGATCGTCCAGCGACTTGCCGGACCAGAACGCCTGCTCGAATTCGTCGGAGCGCCGGTTGAGCCGACGCACGGTCAGCAGCTTCTCGAAGATGATCGCCCAGCACCAGATCGACGCAAGCACCAGCATCACCATCACCGACTTCACGACGAGATCGGCGCGCAGGAACATCGACATGACCGCGAACTGGTCCGCACCCACCGATCCCGCCATCATCGCGGCGTCTACTGCTTGATTTTCCATACGTTACTCCGCTCGTCCCTTGAAACTCATGTCACGATCTGCATGTTCCGCAGACAATCCCGAACCACCGCCGGCAGCCGCTTCGGCGCGCCGCTGGTGACGTCCATGCAGGCGAGACGCACGTGCACCGCGACCAGCACGTCGTCTTCCCGGCAGATATCCTGATGCATCCTGAGCGCCGCGCCGCCCACTTCGGTCACCCGCGTGCGCACGTCCAGAAGATCATCGAGCCGCGCCGGCTTGATGTAGTCGGCATGACATTCACGCACGGCGAACGCGACCTTGTCGGTTGTCAGCAGTTCAGCATGTTCGATGCCGTTCGCGCGCAGCAATTCCGTGCGCGCGCGTTCCGCGAACTTCAGATAGTTGGCGTAATAGACGATGCCGCCGGCGTCCGTATCCTCGTAGTAGACCCGAAGCGGCATGACGTGGACGTGCGCGTTGGACGCGTCAGGCATCGTCGGCCTCCGGATCCTCGGCGATCAGTTCGAGTTGACTCAGGTTCGCCGGCGCCTTCAGGCCGAGGTGCTTGAACCCCTCGCCGGTCAGCGCCCGGCCGCGCGGCGTACGCATCAGCAAGCCCTGCTGAATAAGGTACGGCTCGATCACCTCCTCGATGGTGTCGCGCTGCTCGGACAGTGCCGCCGCCAGCGTTTCGACCCCGACCGGGCCGCCGCCGTAATTCTCGGCAATACAGCCCAGGTAGCGCCGGTCCATGGCGTCGAGACCTCGCTTGTCGACGTCGAGGCGGTTGAGCGCCGCGTCGGCGGCCTTGGCATCAACCGGCGAATGCCCGTCCACCGCGGCGAAATCGCGGACCCTGCGCAGCAGCCGTCCGGCAACGCGCGGCGTGCCGCGGGCGCGCCTGGCGATTTCCCGGGCGCCGTCGCCGGTCATGTCCATGCCGAGCAGGCCGGCGCCGCGCGAGATAATGTGCTGCAGATCGTCGATGCCATAGAATTCAAGCCGCATCGGAATGCCGAAGCGCTCGCGGAGCGGCGTCGTGATCAGGCCCGAGCGGGTCGTCGCGCCGACCAGCGTGAAGCGCGGCAAATCGATACGGACGGACCGCGCCGCCGGCCCCTCGCCGATGATCAGGTCGAGCTGAAAATCCTCCATCGCCGGATAGAGAATTTCCTCGACCGCCGGATTGAGGCGGTGAATCTCGTCGATGAACAGCACATCGCCGGCTTCGAGGTTGGTGAGGATCGCCGCCAGGTCGCCGGCCTTGGCGATCACGGGGCCCGACGTGGCACGGAATCCGACGCCCATCTCCTTGGCGACGATGGAGGCCAGCGTCGTCTTGCCGAGACCGGGAGGACCGTAAAACAGCACGTGATCCAGCGGTTCCGAGCGGCTGATCGACGCCTCGACGAATACCTTTAGATTAGCGCGAACCTGCGGCTGGCCGACGAAGTCGTCCAGCCTCTGCGGCCGCAGCGCCGTGTCCTGGCCGTCGCCCGGCTGGCTCTCGGTCTCGAGGATGCGCTCGCCCTCGGCCATCTAGCGCCGTGCCCCCGCGCGCTGATCGGCCGGCGCCAGCTTCGAGAGCCCGGCCTTGATCAGCACGCCGACGTCGGCATTCTCGCCGAACTCGCCGGCGGCCTCGGCGACCACGCCCAAAGCCTGCGACGGGCTATACCCCAGATTGACCAGCGCCGACACGGCATCGGAGACGGCACCCTGCGCGCCGCCGGCAGGCACACCGGCGGTATGGCCGACTTCGGTCTTGAGCGTCTGGCCGAGCGTGATGGAGCCGACCTTGTCCTTGAGTTCGGAGATGATCCGCGCCGCCAGCTTGGGGCCGACACCGGCAGCCCGCGTGATCGCCGTCTTGTCGCCGGAAAGAATGGCGCGGCTCACCTCGTCGTTGCTGAGCACGCTCTGGATGGCGAGGCCGACCTTGGCGCCGACGCCCTGCACTGTCGTCAGCAACTTGAACCAGTCCCGCTCCAGCGTGTCGGCGAAACCGTAAAGATGGATGTGATCCTCGCGGACGTGAGTCTCGATATAGACGACCGTGGCCTCGCCGATGACGAACCGCCCGAGCGTGCGGCCCGACGCGAATACGAGGTAGCCCACGCCGTTCACGTCGATGACGGCCCAGTCGTCGCCGATGTCTTCGACGATGCCCTTGAGCCGTGCGATCATTGCGCCGCCCTGGTCAGTTGCCTGACCTTGTCGGCGGTGCCGCGATGGTGCGCGTGACAGATGGCGACGGCGAGCGCGTCGGCGGCATCGGCGCCGGCGATCCGGGCGCCGGGCAGCAGCGTCCTCACCATCATCTGCACCTGCTCCTTTTGCGCGTGACCGGACCCGACGACCGTCTTCTTGACGAGGTTCGGCAGGTATTCGGCGACGCGCAGGCCGGCAATCGCCGGCACCAGCAACACGATTCCGCGCGCCTGCCCGAGCTTGAGAGTCGAGACCGCGTTCTTGTTGACGAAGGTTTCCTCGACGGCGGCCTCTTCCGGTGCGTATTCGGCGATCACCTCCTTGAGGCCGGCATGAAGTTCGACGAGCCGTTCCGAAAGGGACGCCTTGGCCGACGTGGTCACGAGCCCGTCGGCGACGTAGCTCAAACGGTTGCCGACGGCCTCGATGACGCCCCATCCCGTGGTCTGCAATCCCGGATCGAAACCGATCAGCCGCAAGTCATTCTCTCCTCAGGCGCTGAGTTGCGCCATGATCTCGTCGGATACGTCGAAGTTGGACGACACCGCCTGTACATCGTCGTTGTCCTCGAGCACCTCGATCAGCTTGAACAGGGTGCCCGCCGTGTCGGCATCCACCTCGACGGTGTTCTGCGGCTTCCACTCCAGTTCGCCGCTCTCCGGATCGCCGAATTTCTCGGTCATCGCTTCACGCACGTCGGCGAAGTCGTCCGGATCGCACGCGATGGCGTGCCCGTCGTCGTCGCTTTCGACATCGGTCGCCCCGGCCTCGAGCGCCGCTTCGAACATCTCGTCGGCGCTCGCCGTGCCGGCCGGGTAATAGAGTTTGCCGACACGCTCGAACATGAAGTTGACGCTGCCGGTCTCGCCCAGGTTTCCGCCGTGCTTGGAGAACGCGGCGCGGACCTCGGAGGCGGTCCGGTTGCGGTTGTCCGAGAGCGCCTCGACGATCATCGCGACGCCGCCCGGGCCGTAGCCCTCGTAACGGATTTCCTCGTAGTTGTCGCCGTCGCCGCCGACGCCGCGCTGGATCGCGCGCTTGATGTTGTCGTTCGGCATGTTCTGCGACTTCGCGTTGGCGATCGCGAGCCTGAGCCGCGGATTGAACCCCGGGTCCTCGCCGGCGCGCGCGGCGATGGCGATTTCCTTGCCGAGCTTGGCGAAAACTTTCGCCCGCTTGGCGTCCTGGGCACCTTTGCGGTGCATGATGTTCTTGAATTTTGAATGGCCGGCCATGGTTGGTAATTCCGTCTCTTTCACATCTGCAAACGCGGCCACGCCGATGCGCGCCGCGAATCGCTCCATATTACAATCGGGGCGGGCAAATGAATACCGCGCCGAGCCTTCTGGATCATCCTCAAGGGGCAATATGTCAAGATTTTGGCGGTGCGGTCGCTTTTTACCGCCAAACCGCCGTCAGGCCTTGGGCACGGTCTCCGGCAGGCGGGCGCCGACGCGCACCGGCTCGATCCGTTTGGCGAGGCCGGTTTTGTCGTCCAGAACGACGAAGCAGCCGCACATCGTGCCGTCCTCGGTCGCCGGTTCGAGACGGATCTTGTCGCCCCTGGTCAGAAAGCGCTGCATGGAGCCTTCCTTCTTCATCCCGATCACCGAGTCGTAGTCGCCCGTCATGCCGAGATCGGACTGATACGCCGTTCCGCCCGGCAGCACCCAGGTATCCGCCGTCGGTACGTGCGTGTGCGTCCCGACGACAACCGATGCGCGGCCGTCGACATAATGTCCGATGGCCTGCTTCTCGCTCGTCGCCTCGCCGTGCACGTCGAATATGATCGCGTCGGCGTCGCGGCCGAGCTTGTAGCGCTGCAGCAACGTGTCGAGGGCACGAAACGGGTCGTCCAGCAGTTCCATGAACAGCCGGCACATGACGTTGGCGACGAGGATGCGCTTGCCGCTCTCGGTCTTGTAAATGCCGAACCCCTTGCCGGGCGTGTCCGGCGGATAGTTGATCGGCCGGAGAATCTTGTCGTCGCGCTCCATCTGTCCGATCACGTCGCGCTGGTCGAACACGTGATTGCCGGTAGTGATGCAGTCGGCGCCGGCCTGATAGAAGCTGTCGCAGATATTACCGGTGATGCCGAAACCGTGCGCCGCGTTCTCGCCGTTGACGACGACGAAGTCGGTCTTCAGCTTTTCGCGCAGCATCGGCAGGTTGGCGTTCAGCACGGCGCGTCCGGCGCTGCCGACGACGTCGCCGATAATCAGAATTCTCATGACACTCCTTGTGCGCCGATGCGCATCAGTCCGGCCTCGCTGGCGATCCAGTCGAGCGGCTGGTCATAGGGACCGCGCGGCACGGTGTCCACCCGTTGGCCGGAAAAAGCAACACCTATGGCAACAATGTCGTCCGACCGGCCACGCAGCTTTTCCAGCGTACGATCGTAAAAACCGCCGCCGTAACCGAGCCGGAAGCCTTCCTCGTCATAGGCCAGCAGCGGCACGAACAGCACCTCGGGCGTGACGGTTTTTGCGTCGGGCGCGGGAATGGACGTGCCGAACCCGCCGTCCACAAGCTCGTCGCCCGGCGTCCAGGCGCGAAAGATCAGCGGCGCGTTCTTGCGCGCGACCACCGGCAGCGCGGTGATGTGCCCGGCACCGGCGACGGCGCTCAACAGCGGCCGCATGTCGATCTCCGCGCCCATCGACCAGAACGCGGAAACGGTCTTCGGCGCATCGCCCAGGCCGAGAACCTCCGCCGACGCCATGACATGCGCCGCAAGCGTCTCGCCGGCATCCGGATAAGCCGCGAAGAGTTCCTTACGCCGCTTCGCCGCGGCGTTTCGCATCTGGTCTTTGCGGATCGCGGGATCTGACATCGAAACGGGACCGGCAGGCTGGGTTCTGAGAATAAGACGACGGGCCGCCTGAGCCGTTGGCCGTGAGATCCTCCGTGGCCTGCTACTGCAGGTGGGTGCCGTGAATACCGATCCCAGGGGACCGGCAGGGACAGCTCCCTTACGGTGGATTTAGGCCCCAGGGATAACGTAGGCCTGACGCACCCCGCAGCCCGTCACCCCCAACCTAGGAGCGTTCGAGGCTCTCGGCAATGCTTTCGATGCGCTCGGAGAGTTTTTCCAGGCTTTCGCCCAGTCGGGTCTCCGCCGCGGCGGCGGCTGCGGCGCCCTTGCCGCCGGATTTCAGGGTTTCCATCTCGGCGTAGGCGTCAGACAACTCGTCGGCGATCAGCAACGACACCATGACCAGAAGCTTGGCGTCACCGATCTGTCCGACCGCCGCCACCAGTTCGCCGACACGACGATCGATATAGCCGCCGAGGCGTGTCAGGTGCGCTTCCTGCCCGTCATCGCAGGCGACGTTGTAACGGCGGTCGTTAATGGTGACGGTGACCTGCGCCATACTTAAGATTCCGCAGGATCGGCGATCAGTGAATCGAGCCGCTGAATCGTGCTCGCAAGCCGGTCGGCGGCGGCACGGTTGAGTTCCTTCAATTCGGCATTTTCCTGGCGCAGGCGGTCGAGCGCTTCATTGTCGACACCGTCACTGGTCCCCTCGCCCCGGGAGGCCAGCGCAACGTCGAGCCGGTCGACCGCGGCTTCCAGTCTTTCGAAAGCCCGTTCGACACGTGACGCCTTTGCGATGGTCGAAGTCGACAACGCTACTGCCCCCAATTCGAGCACGTCCCAGGTAAACAGACGCGAAACTAAGCCCATCCGCCTTGTAAGGTCAATTAATACCTCAAAACTTCCGGCTACAATTTTGAGATTCAAAATATTTTCCGGTTTTCCCTTGTCGGGTCCGCGCGTACCCCGATAAACAGTCGTTGACCTTTCCCGGGAAACCCGTTTTTTTGCCCGCGAAACATCTGCGTTAACCACTTTGCCGCACCGTTCCCTGGCTGCGGCCAACTCAGGAGGAAACGATGGCGGTACGCGTTGCCATTAACGGTTTTGGTCGGATCGGTCGTCTGGTGCTGCGCGGCATCATGGAAAGCCGCCGCAACGACGTGGAGGTCGTGGCGATTAACGACCTCGGTTCGGTGGACATGAATGCGCACCTGTTCCGTTACGATTCAACGCACGGCCCCTATCCCGGCGAGGTCAAGGTCGACGGCGACACCATCGACGTCGGGTCGGGCCCGATGAAGGTCACCGCCGAACGCAATCCCGCCGACCTGCCGTGGGGCGAACTGGGCGTCGACGTGGCGTTCGAATGCACCGGCCTGTTCGTCGACCGCGAAAGCGCCGGCAAGCATCTGGATGCAGGCGCCAAAAAGGTCCTGATCTCGGCGCCGGGCAAGGACGTCGACAAGACCATCGTCTACGGCGTCAACCACGAAACGCTGACCGCAGACGACACCGTCGTTTCCAATGCGTCCTGCACCACCAACTGTCTGGCTCCCGTCGCGCACGTGCTGCACGACCTGGTCGGTCTCGAAAAAGGTTTCATGACGACGATCCACGCCTTCACCGGCGACCAGCGGACGCTCGATACGCTGCACTCCGACCCGCGCCGCGCACGCACGGCATCGACGTCGCTGATCCCGACCTCGACGGGCGCGGCCAAGGCGGTCGGGCTGGTGCTGCCGGAACTGCAGGGCAAGCTCGACGGCACCTCGGTCCGCGTGCCGATGCAGAACGTATCGCTGATCGACCTCAAGATCGTCGCCGGCCGCAACACCACCGCGGAAGAAGTCAACGAGGCCATGAAGGCGGCCGCCGAAGGCCCGCTCAAGGGTGTGCTCGGCTACAACGTCGAACCGCTGGTTTCCATCGATTTCAACCACAACCCGATGAGCTCGACGTTCGATGCCACGCAGACGCAGGTGATCGAGGGCAACCTCGTCCGGGTACTGAGCTGGTACGACAACGAATGGGGTTTTTCGAACCGCATGCCGGACACCGCCAAGGTGATGGCCAGCCTTTGATGCCCGACCAAGCCGGTTGAGGTCAGGATGAGCGGTCTTTCGGGGCCCTATCTGATCGTTCACAACATCGGCCACGCGCGCGACGCCGTGGCCACCGCGAAAGAACTCGGACGCCCGGTGACGCTGATCAGCGCGCCGGGCGCCGCCGCTTCCATCGGACCGGAAGTCTTCAAAAAGATGATCGACGCGGTTCGGAGCGAATTTCCGTCTGCGAACGTCAATGCCGTTCTCGACTGCGGCAGCAATCCCGGCCCGGCGCTTCAGGCGATCCGGCACGGCTGCGAGAACATCCGGCTGGATGCCGAGGTGGACGTGTTGAACAAGCTGCGCGACATGGCCGTGGGCGAGGTGCTGGACGGCGCGCCGCTCGACGCCTATGACATGGCCGACGGCGGCACCGGTGTGGCCGCTTGGCTGCAAGGACAAGAGAAGCAATGAGCAGACAAGCAACGAACGAGCCCTGTAAGCTCTATATCCTGACGCCGCCCCGGATCGAGGCCGCCACCTTCGCCGACGACCTGGAACGGACCATCGCCGCCGACCCCACGATCGTCGGCGCGGTGCAACTGCGCCTCAAGGACGTCAGCGACGACGATTTCAGGCGCGCCGCCGACGCGCTGACCCCGGTATGCCACGGCTTCGGCATTCCGCTGATCGTCAACGACCGGCCGGATATCGCCGCCGCCTCGGGCGCGGACGGCGTGCACATCGGCCAGCAGGACGCCGGCTACGACGAGGCCCGCCAGTTGCTGGGTGACGACGCCATCATCGGCGTTACCTGTCATGCCAGCCGCGACCTCGCGATCGAGGCCGGCGACAGGGGTGCCGATTACGTCGCCTTCGGCGCCTTCTTTCCGTCCGTCTCCAAGGAAGCCAAACATCACGCGACGGCGGAGATACTCGAATTCTGGTCGCAGATGACGGTCGTGCCGTGCGTCGCCATCGGCGGCATCACGGCGGAAAACTGTGGGCAACTGATAGACGCTGGCGCCAACTATCTCGCCGTCATCGGCAGCGTCTGGAACCACCCGGACGGCCCCGAAGCCGGCGTGCGCGGGTTCTCACAGGTTCTGGCCGCGACTTAGGCCGCCGGGAACCTCAAGATTTCGGTGGCAAGCCCCCCGGCGACCTGTTAGAACCCGCGCCGGGTTCAATCCGTACTTCAAGATTCAGGACGAGACCGTAATGAAGATCGACGGCAACGCCATCCGTCCGGGGATGGTCATCGAACACCAGGACCGCCTCTGGCGGGCCGTGAAAATCGCCCACACGCAGCCGGGCAAGGGCGGCGCGTACCTTCAGGTCGAACTGAAGGACATCCGCGACGGCACCAAGCTCAACGAGCGTTTCCGCTCGTCGGAGAAGGTCGAGCGCGTGCGCCTCGAACAGACCGAGCACCAATACCTGTTCTCGGACGGCGACATGCACACGTTCATGAACGGCGAGAACTTCGAGCAGGTCGCGCTCTCCACTGAAATGGTCGGCGAGGATGCGGTGGCCTTCCTGCAGGACGGCATGAACGTGATGATCGAATCATTCGAGGGCGAACCGCTCGGTGTCGAACTGCCGCAGCATGTGACCCTCGAAGTGACCGAAGCCGACGCGGTCGTCAAAGGCCAGACGGCATCGTCGTCCTATAAGCCCGCGGTCATGGAGAACGGCGTCAAGGTCCTGGTGCCGCCGCATATCGAGGCCGGCACGCGCATCGTCGTCGATACCCGAGAGGGCACCTACGTCGAACGCGCGAAGGACTGATATACGCGCATGTCGAACCGGCTGACCCCGCTCCTGACGATCATGGTGAACGCCGCGCAAAAGGCGGGACGGGCGCTCAGGCGCGACTTCGGCGAGATCGAGAATCTGCAGGTGACCCGCAAGGGGCCCGCGGATTTCGTCACCAAGGCCGACACCAAGGCCGAAAAGATCCTCATCGAGGAACTGCAGAAGGCACGCCCCGCCTACGGCTTCGAGGTCGAGGAAAGCGGCGACATCGAAGGCGCCGACATCTCCAACAAGTGGATCATCGATCCGCTCGACGGCACCACCAACTTCCTGCACGGCATCGCGCATTTCGCGGTTTCCGTGGCGCTCGAGCGCGACAGGCGGATCGAGGCGGCCGTGGTCTACAACCCGATCACCGACGATCTCTATTACGCCGAGCGCGGCAAGGGCGCGTTCCTGCGCGATTCCCGGCTCCGCGTCTCGGGCCGGGCACATATCGAGGACTCGCTGTTTTCGACCGGCATTCCGTTTCTCGGCCGCCCCGGGCACGAAACGTTCGTCGCCGAACTTCAGGCCGTCATGGGTGCGTCCGCCGGTATCCGCCGCTTCGGCGCGGCGGCGCTGGACCTCGCGTTCGTGGCCGCCGGCCGCTACGACGGGTTCTGGGAGCGCGGCCTTTCGAGCTGGGACATGGCCGCCGGGATTTTGCTGGTCCGCGAGGCCGGCGGCATCGTCTCCGATTTCGACGGCCGCGACCGTATGCTGGAGACCGGCGACATCATTGCCACGAATGCTTCCATTGACCGCGATTTCAGGCAATTATTGAAGAGCGCGGCGAAAAACGCGTAAAGCGGTTGAGGCCGGGCCTTGGCTCCGGTATTTTCTCTGACCATAATTCAGCGTGCACAAGCATGCGACTTCGTCAGGGCAGTGGAGGCACTATGATCCGCCAACAGGATTTCAGACGACCCCGTATTGCCGTTTCAGGCTTCATCGGCGTTGCCGCCGCGGCCTTGATCGTGGCTTCGTCCGCATCGTTCGCCCAGACGTCCTCGTATCAACCGGCAACCGACAACGTTTACATCAACTGGGGCGCCCTGAACGGCGGACAGGGCACCGCGTCAGCCCCGCAGCAGTCGAGCGGATACGTTCCGCAGAGCAGTGGCGGGCTGCGGATGCCGGGCCCGACCATGCCGCGTTCGACCCTTCACGTCCCGGCGCCGGCGGACAGTTCCTCCGTCAAACTGAAGCAGCCGGGCTCGGCGCCGAAGATGGCCGCGAAGCCGGTCGCGCCGAAGGCACCCGAACCTGCGCCCAAACCGAAGGTCGCCGAAGCACCGAAACCGGCGGAAGCGGCGCCCAAGCAACTGACCGAGAAGAAAGCCCCCCCGCCGACCCCGGCGCCCGAGCAGAAGAGCGAAACCGCATCGGCGCCGCCGCCGCCGGCACCGGAAACCGCATCGGCGCCGCCACCGCCGCCAATGCCGGAATCTTCCGAGCCGCCTGCTGCGCCGAAAGCGACCGAACAGGCAGCCACACCGGCGCCCGCGAAAGAAAAAGCACCTGAACAGGCCTCCACCTCGACCGCGACGCCTGCCGACGGTCCGACGCAAGTCGTTTTCAACGGCGACGACACCAAACTCTCCGCGGACGGCCAGAGCGCGCTCGAAAACGTACTCGGCAAACTCTCCGCAAACGAAAATGCCCGCGTCCAGCTCATGGCCTATGCCGCGGGCGAAGACCTGACCTCCAGCAAGGCGCGGCGCATTTCGCTGTCACGGGCTCTTTCCGTACGTTCCTTCCTGATCGAGAAAGGCGTCCGTTCGACGCGCATCGACGTCCGGGCACTCGGCGACAAGAGCGAGGGCGAGCCCCGGAACCGCGTCGACGTCAACGTCATTGAGCGCTGAGGCCTAATGCCGGGTCTTCCAATCGTCCAGGCCCGCGTCCCGGGTCCGGACCGGCCTGAGGATGGACACGCATGACTCGCCCGACGACTTTCCTGTTTCGCATGATCTTGTTTCTGGGCGCCGTGGGCGGCGCCTGCTTTTTCGTGTTCGAGCCGCTCCGCGAAGCGTTCATGGCCAATGCCGCCCTGAATGGCCTGATCGTCGGCGTCCTCGTGCTCGGTATCTTCTACAACTTCCGTCAGGTCGGCCTCCTCTATCCGGAGGTCTCCTGGCTCGAACGGTTCCAGGACACCCTCGCGGAAACCGAAGCCGGCCTGCAAGTCCGGCTGCCGGAGAGCAGCGAAAGCCCGAAACTGCTGGCGCCGATGGCGGCCATGCTGTCGGACCGGCGCGGCAGCCGCTTCAGCCTGTCGGCGCTCAGCATGCGCTCGATCCTGGACGGCATCGCGGCGCGTCTCGACGAAAGCCGCGACCTGTCGCGCTACAATATCGGCCTGTTGATCTTTCTCGGCCTGCTCGGCACCTTCTGGGGCCTTCTCGAAACCGTCAGTTCCATCGGCGAGGTGATCGGCGGCCTGTCGGTCAACGGCGGCGAGACGGCGGCGATTTTCGAGCGCCTTAAGGAAGGTCTGGCAACGCCCATCGACGGCATGGGCACGGCGTTCTCGTCGTCGCTGTTCGGTCTCGCCGGCTCGCTGGTGCTGGGCTTTCTCGATCTGCAGGCGAGCCAGGCACAGAACCGTTTCTACAACGAGCTCGAGGAATGGCTTTCCAGCGTCACCCGGCTTTCCAGCGGCGCCCTTGGCGCCGACGGCGAGCAAGGCGTGCCTGCCTATGTCCAGGCGCTGCTGGAACAGACCGCCGAGAGCCTGGAGAACCTGCAGGTCATCATTTCCAGGAGCGAGGAAGGCAAGCACGCGGTCAATCATTCGCTGAGCGAACTGGCCGACAAGGTGGAGACGCTGACCGACCACATGCGGACCGAACAGCAGGTCATGCGCCGTCTCGCCGAGACCCAGGTCGAGATGAAGCCGATCCTGGAAAGGCTGGCACAGGCTGGGAGTGGCGACGGTGCCGCCGACGAAGCCATGCAGGCGCACCTGCGCAACGTCGACAAGAACATGCAGCGGCTGGTCGACGAAAGCGCACTTACCCGGAACGAGATCACCGACGCGCTGCGCCGTGAAATCCGACTTCTTGCCCGGACCATCGCCGCGACCGGCGACGGCAGTTAGGGGCACGCCGCATGGCCGCGATCAGCCGCCGCGAACACCGTTCCACCGTCATCTGGCCGGGCTTCGTCGATGCCCTGGCGACGTTGCTGATGGTCATCATCTTTCTGCTGCTGATCTTCGTGCTGGCGCAGTTTTTCCTGGGCCAGGCGTTATCGGGACGCGACAAGGCGCTGCGCGAACTTGAAGCCGACCTGAGCGAGTTGTCGAAAGTGCTGGCACTGACAAAAGCCGAGAACGAGCAATTGCAGCTCGGCGTCGACAGCCTGCGCGATCAACTCTCCGCATCGCTGGAAACCCGCGCCAATCTGGAACAGCAACTGTCGGGACTTCGCGCCGATTACGCATCCGCTCAGGCCGAACTTTCGGAGATGCGGGCTCAGGCCGCCGCCGACAAGGAAGCCATCGACCGCCAGCTCTCGGAAATCGCCGATCTGAGCGGCGACGTCGCGGCGCTGCGGGCCCTCAAGGAGCAACTGGAGAAAGAAGTCTCCGCCCTTTCCTTCCGCGCCGCCGAAGCGGAAAAGCAGCGCGACGAGCTGGAGACGTCGCTGGCCGAAACGACCGAGAACCTCGCCCGTGTCCAGGAACAGCGCGACGAGTTGAAGGTCGGTCTCGCCGAGAAAGAAGAGATCGCCGAAAGCGCGCGCGCGCAACTGGCGCTGATGAACAAGCAGATGGCGGCGCTGCGCAAACAGCTCGATTCCCTGAACGCGGCGCTGGAGGCCGCCGAAGCGGAGGCCGAACGGAAGGACGTGCAGATCAAGGCCCTCGGCCAAAGGCTGAACGCGGCCCTGGCAACGAAAGTGCACGAGCTGTCGCGCTACCGCTCCGAATTCTTCGGCCGCCTGCGCGAAGCCATCGGCAACCGCAAGGACGTCCGCATCGTCGGCGACCGCTTCGTGTTGCAGTCCGAACTGCTGTTCGCCAAGGGCTCGGCTGAACTCGGCGAGGGCGGCCGGCGGGAACTGGCGAAACTGGCGACGACGCTGCTTGAGATCGCCATCAAGATGCCCGAAGACATCGACTGGATCCTGCGCGTCGACGGGCACACGGACGCCGACCCGATCGCGACCGCTCAGTTCCCGTCCAACTGGGAGTTGTCGACGGCGCGCGCGCTGTCGGTGGTGCATTACCTGATCAGCGAAGGTATCCCTGCCAAGCGCCTCGCCGCTACCGGGTTCGGCGAGCACTATCCGATCGAAACGGGTGAGAGCGAAGCGGTAAAGGCAAAGAACCGCCGGATCGAGCTCAAGTTCACGCAGCGTTAGGGCTTTAGCTTATGCCCGTGCTGTTTCTCATCGTCGTCGTCGATCTGATCGGGTTCGGGATCATCATCCCGCTGCTGCCGTTCTACGCCGAATACTATCAAGCCACGCCGGCCCAGGTCGGCCTGCTGATGGCCGTTTACTCGGCGGCGCAGTTCATATCGGCCCCGTTCTGGGGCCGTCTCAGCGACCGGGTCGGGCGGCGGCCGGTGCTCTTGGGAACGATCCTCGCCGCCGCGCTTTCCTACATCTGGCTGGGGCTCGCGGACACGCTGATCACCCTTTTCGCGGCCCGTGCCATGGGCGGCCTGATGGCCGGCAACATCTCGACCGCGTTCGCCTATGCCGCCGACGTCACCACCCGGGAAAACCGCGCCAAGGGCATGGGGATGATCGGCGCCGCCTTTTCCATCGGGTTCATTCTAGGGCCGGCCATCGGCGGCATTCTCGCGGGCTCGGATCCGGCGAACGCCGATTTCCGTACCCCGAGTTTCGCCGCCGCCGGGCTCTCGGCGCTGGCCTTCGTACTCGGCCTGATCATGCTCAAGGAAAGCCTGTCCGCCGAAGCCAAGGCCAGAATCGCCGCGCAGACTCATGTCGCACGCATGAAGGCGCTCGGCGATGCGCTCCGGACACCGGGCGTCGGCATACTGCTGGTGTTGTCGTTCCTGGCGACGTTCGTATTCGCCGGACTGGAGTCCACGTTCGCCATGTGGTCCAGGCGCCAGTTCGGCTGGGGCCCGGAACAGAACGGCTATCTGTTCGCGTTCATCGGCGTGCTGGCGGCGATGATCCAGGGCGGTCTGATGGGCAGGCTGGCATCGAAGTTCGGTGTCGAACGGCTGATATTCGCGGGCGCGCTGGCCTTGACCATCGGTCTCGGCTGGATTCCGTTCGTGGGGTCGGTGCCGGAATTGGTCGCCGCGATGACCCTTGCCGCGCTCGGCTTCAGCGTCACGACGCCGGCGCTCAACACGGCGATCTCGGTCCGCGGTGAATCGGACGTCCAGGGCGGTTTGATGGGCGTAACCCGCTCCGCGACCACGCTCTCGCGCATGACCGGCCCCGCCATAGCCGGCACGGCGTTCGGTTTCATCGGCCTCCATTCGCCCTATTACGCCGGCGCCGCGATCATGCTGATCGTCGCCGTCATCGCCTTCGTGACACTGCTCGCCAAACCCCGGGCGGGTTGAATTTATTGGCGGCAAACAGGAGGCTTGAAACCCGCCCGGCGACTATGTATAAGGCCCGCCTGTTTCAAGCGGAGCGCAAAGCCATGAAAAAAGACACGCACCCGGAATATCATGACATCACGGTCCAGATGACCGACGGGACGACTTTCCAGACGCGTTCGACCTGGGGCAGCCCGGGCGACACACTCAAGCTCGACGTTGACCCTTCGTCGCACCCCGCGTGGACCGGCGTGCACCGCCTGCTCGACAGCGGCGGCCAGTTGGCGAAGTTCAACAAGCGTTTCTCGGGTATCGGCCTGAAAAGCTAAATCCGCATAGCATATTATGCTGAAACGCTCCTTCGGCCGCCGGAGGAGCGTTTTTCGTTGCCCGGATTCCGGTCCGCGATGGAGCGCATTCCGGGTATATTGCATTGCAAAATCAAATTGTTATCGGAATCCGATTTTGTTATCCTGATTGCTGGGAGCAGCCGAACCGCCAATGGGGGCGCGGTCCGGCTGATGTGTGATGAGTGATTGCCGCCACGGCTGCAGTCGCGTGGAGGTTTGGCGTGCCCGGGATTACTCAATTCGAGGTCCAGGTTCAGCAAGGTCAGCGGTGGAGCATTCACGCTCAGTTCGGGTCCTTCCAGAAGGACGCCGCCGTCGAGGAAGCCCGCGGCCTTGAGAGCCTGCCCGGGATCAACGCCGTCAAGGTGGTGCGGGAGGTCTACGACCCCGACCGTGGCACATCTCAGGAATTCGTCATCTACAAAAGCGACAGCGTCAAAACGCTGGATCCCCACGAAACGGACGCCACCAGCACCGCCGACGGCGGCAAGAAGAAAAAAGGCTGGGCGAGCGCGGACGACGACGATGCTTCGGATGACGAGCTTTCCAATACCTTTTCGTCACTGACCGACGACGACGCGCACAAACGCCGCAAGAAAGCCGCCGCGAAGCCCAAGGAAAGCACGCTGACGCTGGTCGTCGTGAAGCTTCTGATGGTCGCGCTGATCAGCCTGACCATCGCCGGCTTCTTCACGTTCATGGCGTCGAGCCTGATCAGCGGCAAGGTGTTGTTCGGCACCACGATCAAGGGCAATGCGGAAGCCAACGTGCTGTTCGTCGTGTTCGTCGGCACGTTCCTGCTGTCGGCGCTGATGATGGCGTCGAGTCTTCTCAAAAAGACGCAGATCAAGGAAAACAAAAGCAAACCGCTGTTCCAGCCCAAGGCTGCCCAGCCGCCGCGCAAGGTCAAGAAGGTCAAGAAGAAGAAGCGCAAGAAGCGTCCGCAACCGGGCCGCGAGCTTGACGACGAAAAGCGGGCCGGCGGCAGTGCCTCGGACGACGACGCGGCGAACCAACGCCTGCGACAGGAGATGGGCGGAGACAAGGAAGGCGATGCCGGCGGCACCGCACCGCCGGGTGCCGACGCCAAGGGGACGCCCGGCCTGACGCCGCAGGAAGAGAAACAGAAAACCTTCATGATGAAGGCGCTGGGTACCGCGCTCGAAGGCTCCAACTTCAACAAGGAGAAACTCGACAACTTCAACAAGTTCGGCGTCAACCTTTGGGTCGCGGGCGCGACGGAAGCGCTGATGCAGAGCCGCGGCCTCGACCAGAAGGCGGCCAACCGCATTCTCGCCGACAGCGTGCAGGTGCTGGGCTACAAGAAGTCCCATGCGGAGAACTTCGCCGGCAAGTACGAGGAATATCTGCTGCAGGACAGCCGCTACATGCAGATGTTCCAGGCCGGGCGTAACGCCATGAACACCTACATGACCGACGAGGGGCACATCTCGCGGCATATGGACGGCGCGCTCGAGGAATGGAACAAGCCGAAGAAGAAGGAAGAACAGCCGCGCGTCATCACCGTGCTGTTCACCGATATCGCAGGCTCGACCGCGATGACCCAGGAACTGGGCGATGCCGGCGCGCAGGAAGTGGTGCGGGCGCACAACCGCGTGGTGCGCGAGGCCCTGACACAGTTCCGCGGCCGCGAGGTGAAGCACACCGGCGACGGCATCATGGCGTCCTTCGAGCAGGCTTCCGACAGCGTCGAGGCCGCGATCATGATGCAGCAGGGCGCGAACACTCACACCCAGGCCAACCCCAACCTGCCGCTCTATCTGAAGATCGGCATCAACGCCGGTGAACCGATCCAGGAAGACAACGACCTGTTCGGTTCGACCGTGCAGATGTCGGCCCGCGTCGTCGACAAGGCGCAGAAGAACGAGATTTTCGTCACCGACGTGGTCAAGGGCATCTGCTCCGGTAAATCCTACCGCTTCGTCAACCGGGGCGGCTACGAAATGAAGGGCTTCGACGGCCCCGTCACGCTTTGGGAAGTGGACTGGCGTCGAGCGCAAGCCGCAGAATAACACGAGCGCAAGCCGCGGATTAACAAGAGCGTAGACCGCTTCTATATACCTGTCCCTTCCCCAGGCGATACGTGCGTTGCGCGGCGAGACCCGGGAATCGACCCTCGAAAATTTTTGATATCTCCCCCTTGCACGGCATATCAACGGGCCTATTTCAGTTCCGTTAGGGGCGAATGCCAATTGGGTTCGCCCGTGGAAACGGAGTCCGGCTCGGGGCCGTGACGAACTGTTCAGGCAAATTCCCGGGCGGGCTCATGGATCAAATCGCTCAAAGGAGGATTTGCTATGCGTACGATCGATTTTTCTCCCCTTTTCCGTCATTCCGTCGGCTTCGACCGCATGCAGCGTCTCTTGGACGCGGCGGCGCAGACCGACCAGAACAACGCCTATCCGCCCTACAACATCGAGCAGCTCGGTGAGAACGGCTACCAGGTGACGCTTGCCGTCGCCGGGTTCGCCGAAGACGACATCGACATCACGCTCACCGAACGAACGCTGGTCGTCTCGGGCAAGATGAACGACGGCGACGAGGAACGTCACTACCTGCACCGCGGGATCGCGGGCCGTGCGTTCGAACGCCGTTTCGAGCTCGCCGACCATATCCAGGTCAAGGGCGCGAAGCTCGAGAACGGCCTCCTGCACATCGCGCTGGAGCGCGTCGTGCCGGAAAGCGAGAAGCCGCGCAAGATCGAAATTGCCGCGGGCTCGGGCGCCAAGAGCATCGAGCAAAAAGCCGCCTGATAACGGCGTAATGCTGAGAGAGAAGGGGCGCGTCCGGGCAACAGGGCGCGCCTTTTTCACTGGTTCAGGCCTTGATGCCGTGCTGTTCGATACGCGCGCGGATGTCCGCCGGAATCTGCATGGAGCGGTGACCCTCCCGGTCCACGAAAACATGCACGAAATGCCCGGTCGAGGCCGGCGCCTCGTTGTCCTCGCCGAAAAGCGCGATCTCGTAGGTGACGCTGGTGCCGCCAAGGCGCCCGGCGCGCAGCCCCGCCGTCACGGTTTCCGGGAACGACAGCGAGCGGTGGAACCGGCAGAGCGATTCCACAACGATCGGGTAACACGGGTCCGTCTGCCAGTCGATCCGCAGCGGCCCCATGGTGAAGCGGACGACGATGGTCTCGATCATCCGGTTGTAGACGACGTTGTTGAGGTGGCCGAGCATGTCGTTATCGCCCCAGCGGGTCGGCACCTCGGTCAGGTACGGAAAATCGTCGCGGCGCCAGTCGAGATACTCACTCATGCCCCGCCCTCCGCGAGGATGGTCTCGAAGGCGTCGCGGATCTGCTTGGGGATGCCGGCCGGCTTGTTGGTCTCGCGGTCCACGAACACGTGAATGAAGTGCCCGGCGGCGCTCGCCTCCACCTCGTCGTTCTTGAAGATACCGACTTCGTAGCGCACCGAGGAATTGCCCAGGTGCCCGACGCGCAGCCCGCACCGGACCAGGTCCGGATAAGCGACCGAGCGCATGTAGTTGCAGTGGCTCTCGACAACGACGCCGATCACGGGTGCGTTGTGAATATCGAGCCCGCCCT
Organism: Rhodospirillales bacterium; assembly: GCA_051117645.1. Taxonomy (GTDB): domain Bacteria; phylum Pseudomonadota; class Alphaproteobacteria; order Rhodospirillales; family Casp-alpha2; genus UBA4479. Next base: position 17,583 of record JBNPEI010000012.1, on the reverse strand, counting down.
TCTCGATCAGGAAATAGTTCACCACCGTATCGAAGTAGGAATAGTAGGTGACGTTGTTGACGTGCCCGTAGAGGTCGTTGTCCATCCAGCGGGATTGCAGGTTCAGGAAGTACTTGTAGTCCTGCGTGGTTTCTGATTTCTGCGCCGCCATACCTCTCCTCGACTTACCGCTCGAACATAAGTTTGGGGGCCACCGGTTGTCCGGTAGCCCCCTGTGTCAATTGCCTCAACCCTGTAAAACTCGCCAGCAATTTTTATTGTGACAGAATTAAAGCGGCAGCGTTGCCCCGCGTCAAGCGGGTCTTTTACTTGAAATTTCCTCATGCATGTGGATGAAAAAGACCGCCCCCGAAGGGGCGGCGAGTTTTACAGGGAGGCGTCAAAGTGTGTATCGGGTGGCCCGATACCACCCCTGAAGCGTATCCCCGAGGCGTTAATTTTGATTTAATAGATAGTCTGTTAGGCAAACCCGATTCTCGGCCGTTCCGGCCGTGTCAGGAGACGAATTGCTACCGGTTTGGGCTGCTTGGACGATCATCATCGTCGGTTTTCTACTTCCCCTGCTGCATGTCGCGCTGAGCCCGTCCGCGGGCCCCTGGCGCATGCCGGCAGGGTCGCGCTGCCCGTTCAGCCCGCGCATCGGCTGGCTCGTGATCGTACTGTTTCTGGGACCCATCGGCTGGATCATGTTCATGACCCGGCGCAGGCGGCGGGATGAAACCGGTTAGCGCTTGAAGAACGACTCCGCGCCCTGGCGAGCGTCCTCCTTGAGCTTGATCGCCTCGCGGACCCGTGCGATCTCCGCCTCGAGTTCCTCGATATATTCAGCCAAGGCCTCGATCGACATGACCTCGAGATCGACTTTTGGCGGCTTTTGCTTTTGCGGTTCCAGGTCGTCGATGTTCATCTGCCCCTCCCAAACGTCGTCATGGGATGGTAAAAGAGACCGCACCTTGGAAACAAGCCCCGCCCGCGACCAATAATGACAGAGAAGCGAACTGATGAGCATTCCGACGAACATGAACTGCATCGAGATCACCGAACCCGGGGGCCCGGAAGTCCTGCAACCGACGACGCGCCCCGCCCCGGCGCCCGCCGAAGGCGAGGTGCTGATCCGCATCGCGGCGGCCGGCGTCAACCGCCCGGACTGCATCCAGCGCGAGGGCAACTACGCGCCACCCGAAGGCGTCACGGACATTCCGGGGCTCGAGGTTTCGGGCGAGATCGTGGCGTTGGGTGACGGCGTCTCCGCCTTCAACATCGGCGACAAGGTCTGTGCGCTGGTCGCCGGCGGCGGCTATGCGGAATACGTCGCCGCGCCCGTGCCGCAGGTGTTGCCGGTGCCGGACGGCCTTTCCATGGTCGAGGCGGCGGCGCTCCCCGAAACCTGCATGACGGTGTGGACCAACGTGTTCGAGCGCACGCACCTCAGCCCCGGCGAGACGCTGCTGGTGCACGGCGGCTCCAGCGGCATCGGCACCACGGCGATCCAGATCGCCGCGGCGCTCGGCTCGCGCGTCATGGTCACCGCGGGCAGCGCCGAGAAGTGCCAGGCGTGCCTGGATCTCGGCGCCGAGCGCGCCGTCAACTACCGCGACGAGGATTTCGTCGCCGCGGCCAAGGAATTCGGTGGCCGTGGCGTCGACGTGATCCTCGACATGGTCGGCGGCGACTATATCGAGAAGAACATTAAGGCCTGCGCGCCGGATGGACGGATCGTCAACATCGCGTTCCTGAGAGGGCCCAAAGCCGAGGTCAACTTCATGCCGGTGATGCTCAAGCGCCTGACCCTCACGGGCTCCACGCTCAGGCCGCAACCGATTGAACGCAAAGGGGAAATCGCCAGACAACTAAAGAAAACCGTATGGCCGCTGATCGAGGCCGACCGCGTCAAACCGGTGATTCACAAGGTTTTCCCGCTCAAGGACGCGCGCACCGCGCATGAACTGATGGAGTCGAGCGCGCACATCGGCAAGATCATGCTCGAGGTTGCGTCCTGAACCCATTCAAAAAATCGCGATGATGCTTTGACCCGGAACCGGGCCTGCGTTTATAAAGACGCCGAGTTTTAACCGGAATGCCATCCGGTCAATCCCTGATGTTCGAGAGGAAAGTGTTATGGCGCATCCATTGATGCCAAAGGGTACCGCCGTTTGGCTGGTCGACAACACCACGCTGACGTTCAAACAGATCGCCGAGTTCTGCGGCCTGCACGAACTCGAAGTCCAGGCGATCGCCGACGGCGACGTGGCGGTCGGCATGCAGGGTCTGGATCCGGTCAAGGCCGGTGCGCTGACGGCGGAAGAGGTCGAGCGCTGTGAAGGCGACCCCAACGCCGTGCTGCAGATGGTCAAGCCCAACATCCCGCAGCCGAAAGTCCGCCAGAAGGGCGCACGCTACACGCCGGTCTCCAAGCGCGGCGACCGTCCGAACGCCATTTCCTGGCTGGTGAAGAACTATCCGGAACTTTCCGACGCGCAGATTTCCAAGCTGATCGGCACCACCAAACCGACCATCACGTCGGTGCGCGACCGGTCGCACTGGAATATGCCCAACATCAAGGCCGAAAACCCGGTCGGCCTCGGCCTCTGTGCCGCCACCGACCTGGAAAAGGCCGTCGCCGTGGCCCGTGCACGCTCGCGCACGGTGCATGCGCCGAAGACCGAGGCGGCACCGGCGCCGACATCGGCGGAAGCGCCGATCGCGACGCCGCCGGAGCCGGAAACGCAGAGCGAAACGCCCGGCGAGAGCTGATCGAAACCGGGATACGAACAAAAAACGGCCGATCCCGGATCGGCCGTTTTTCTTTGCCTGACGGCGATCGCGTCAGTGCTGTTTCAGGTACTCGATGACCGCCTTGCGGTCCTCTTCCTTGGGCAGTTTCAGGTTCATCAGCGAACGCTGACCCGTCTTTTCCTTGGTGTACTTGGTCGGATCCTCGAGGTAAGCCATCAGTTCTTCCTCGGTCCAGGTCCAGTCGGCACCCTTGAGGCCCTTGTAGCGGTTATAGCCTTCCGCGGTCGCGGCCTTGCGCCCGACGACGCCCGCCAGCGACGGACCGACCCGGTGCTTGCCTGCTTCGAGCGTGTGGCAGGCCTTGCACTTGTTGAACACTTTCTCGCCGTCCGCGGCCAGTGCCGTCCCAGGCGCGACCGAAAGCGATAATGCGCAAGCAGCGGCGCAACCGAGAATGATCTTCGTAACTTTCATTTCCTCAAACCTCTATCCACTCAGGTATGCAGGGCCGATGATGCCCTGCCGAATGCAATGCCGAGACCCTAACGGCTCGTTTCCGCCAAGAAAAGGATTCTCGCATTAAAATTTGTAGAACGCTCAACCCTTCAGGAGTTTCTCCGTGCAGACCTCTTCGATGGCCGCGGTCAGCACCGTCATCGCGACCTTGATCTCCTCGACGCTCGGCAGCGTCGGCGCAATGCGGATATTGCGGTCGTGCGGATCCTTGCCATAGGGGTATGTCGCCCCGGCGGGTGTGATCTTGACGCCCGCATCGGCGCAACGCTGGATGATCTTCTTGGCGCACCCGTCCAGCACGTCGACGCTGACGAAATAACCGCCTTCGGGCGTGGTCCAGGTGGCAAGGCCCGTGCCACCCAGGTTTTTCTGCAATGCCTCTTCGACCGCGGCGAATTTCGGCGCCACGATCTCGGCGTGCTTGTTCATATGTTCAAGGATCCCGTGCATGTCCTTGAAAAACCGTACATGGCGGAGCTGGTTGATCTTGTCCGGGCCGATCATCGCAAAGAAGATCTTGTCCAGGTGATCCTTGACGTTGTCCGGGCTCGACGCCATCACCGCGACGCCGGCGCCGGCGTGGGTGATTTTCGAGGTCGAGCCGAAGACGATGGCGCGGTTCGGGTTCCCCGCCTTCTCGCAGGCTTTCAGGATATCGCTCAGGCTCGCCGGCCCCTTGCCCAGGTGGTGCACCGCATAGGCGTTGTCCCACATGATCCGGAAATCCCTGGCCACGACATCCATCGTCGCCAGCGCCTCGACCGTCTCGTCGGTATAGGTCTCGCCGGACGGGTTCGAATACTTGGGCACGCACCAGATGCCCTTGACCGACGCGTCGTCCGCGACCAGCGCGCGGATCGCATCCAGATCGGGGCCGTCGGGCGTCATCTCGACGGTAATCATCTCGATCCCCAGCCGTTCGCAGATCGCGAAGTGCCGGTCGTAACCGGGCACCGGGCAGATGAACTTCGGAGACTGGTCGCGCCACGGACCGTCGCCGTCCGGCACGCCGTATGTCATGGCGTTGGCGAGCACATCCCACATCATGGTCAGGCTCGAATTGCCGCCGACGATGACCTGCTCCGGCACCGTGCCGAGAAATTCCGCGAACAGCCGCCGTGCCTCGGGAATACCGGCCAGACCGCCGTAGTTCCTGAGATCGGTACCGTCCTCGCCCGTCGTTTCGCCGGGCTTGACGATGGTCAGCAGGTCGTCCGCAAGGTCGAGCTGTTCCGGCGACGGCTTGCCCCGGGTCATGTCGAGGCTCAGGTTGCGGCCGCGCAATTGCTCCATGCGCCCGGCGGCATCCTTGTGGCGCGTTTTTACCGCTTCGGCGTCGGCTTGGGTCAGGTCCATTTCTTCTTCCTTCTTCGGTCTCTTACTCGACATCGAGCGGGTAGTTCTGCGGCAGGCGCCCGCCATCGGCGTAAACGGTCTCGCCGGTCACGTAGCTGGCGTCGTCGGATGCCAGGAACACGCAGATCGACGCGATCTCATCCGGCTCGCCCGGACGACCGAGCGGCGTCCGCGACAGCACACGGCGGCGCGCCGCATCGTTGGCCATCATGGTCTTGCCCATTTCGGTGGCGATCGTGCCCGGCCCGACGGCGTTGACGCGGATGCCGTGCGGCGCCAGCGACAGCGCCATCGACTTGGTCAGTTGCAGCACGCCACCCTTGCAAACGGTGTAGGGCACGGCGGTCGGAATCGCGACCACGGCGTTGATCGAAGACATGTTGATGATCGCGCCGGAGCCCTGTTTCACCATCTGTCTCGCCGCCGCCTGACCGGCGTAGAAAAACCCGGAGAGATTGACACCCAACGTACTGGTCCAGTCTTCCTCGCTCAGTTCAAGGAAGTCCTTGGCAACCAGGATCGCGGCGTTCGAAAGATGCACGTCGACCTGGCCATAGGCCGCGACGGCGGCGGCGATCAGATCATCGCAGTCGGATTTCTTGGACACGTCGGCGGCGAAATACATGGCCTCGCCGCCTTCCTTGCGGATCGCCGCGGCGACGTTCTCGCCCTTGCCGTCCTGAACGTCCGAGACGACGACCTTCGCGCCCTCGCGCCCGAACCGTAGCGCGCACGCTTCGCCGATCCCCTGTGCCGCGCCGGTCACAACGCAGACCTTGTCCTTCAACCGCATCAACTCTCCTCCGCTACAGACGATTTCTCTCTGGCTCCGTGTATAACACTCCGCGGTCGGGAAGGAAAAAGCCTAAGCCCTGCGACGCGCGAAATTTCCGCACTTCTGCGATGGCGGAACGACGGAACGCGGAACGCCTCGTTCAATGAGCCACGGCCGCACGCACTGCTTGTCTTGGACGCCTTATTTCCGCGCCGTGCCGTAGCCCACGCCTTCGAGCGCCTCGGTGATCTCGTCGAGGATCACCGGGTCGTCGATGGTCGCCGGCATCTTCCATTCCTTATTGTCGGCGATGGACTGCATGGTGCCCCGCAGGATCTTGCCGGACCGGGTCTTGGGCAGGCGCTGCACCACGGTGGCCTGCTTGAAGGCGGCGACCGGGCCGATCCTCTGGCGCACGAGTTGCACCACCTCGGCGATGATGTCTTCCGGCTCCTTGGTGACGCCGGCCTTGAGCACCAGGAAGCCGAGCGGCAACTGGCCCTTCATCTCGTCGTCGACGCCGATCACCGCACACTCGGCCACGTCCGGGTGCGAGGCCAGCACTTCCTCCATGCCGCCGGTCGAGAGCCGGTGCCCGGCGACGTTAATGATGTCGTCGGTCCGCGCCATGATGTAGATGTAGCCGTCCTCGTCGAACATGCCGGCATCGGCGGTCTTGTAGTAGCCCGGGAATTCCTCCAGGTACGCGTCCTTGAAGCGCTGGTCGGCGTTCCAGAGCGTCAGCAAGGTCGACGGCGGCATCGGCAGCTTGACGCAAATGGCGCCGATATCGCCGGTCGGTACCGGTTCGTGGGTTTCCTCGTGCAGCACCTGCACGTTCCAGCCCGGGACCGGCTTGGTCGGCGAGCCCGGCTTGACCGGGTATTCGTGCAGGCCGAGGCAGTTCGACGCGATCGGCCAGCCGGTTTCGGTCTGCCACCAGTGATCGACGACCGGCACCTTGAGCGTGTCGATGGCCCAGTTCAGCGTGTCCGGATCGGTCCGTTCACCGGCCAGGAACAGCGCCTTGAAGTGCGACAGATCGTACTTGCCGAGCAGTTCCGCCTTCGGATCTTCCTTGCGGATGGCTCGGAACGCCGTCGGCGCCGTGAACAGCGTCTTGATCTTGTGATCCGATATCACGCGCCAGAACGCGCCCGCGTCCGGCGTGCCGACCGGCTTGCCCTCGTAAAGGATCGACGTGCAGCCGTGCAGCAGCGGCGCATAGACGATGTAGGAATGGCCGACCACCCAGCCGACGTCGGAAGCCGCCCAGTAGACGTCACCGGGATCGACGCCGTAGATGTTCTTCATCGACCATTTCAGCGCCACAGCGTGGCCGCCGTTGTCGCGCACCACACCCTTCGGCTGCCCGGTGGTGCCAGAGGTGTAAAGGATATAAAGCGGATGGCTCGATTCCACCGGCACGCAATCGGCGGGCGCGGCGGCGTCCCTGGCCTCGTCCCAGTCGACGTGCCGGGTCGCGGTGATTCTGGCCTCGCATTCCGGGCGCTTCTTGATGAGGCAGACGTCCGGCTTGTGCTTGGCGATCTCGACCGCCTCGTTGAGGAGCGGCATGTATTCGATGACGCGGTTGACTTCGATCCCGCAGGTTGCCGACATGACCGCTTTCGGCTTGGCGTCGTCGATGCGCACCGCCAGTTCGTTGGCCGCGAAGCCGCCGAACACCACCGAGTGGATGGCGCCGAGCCTGGCGCAGGCCAGCATGGCGATGGCCGCTTCCGGGATCATCGGCATGTAGATGACGACCCGGTCGCCCTTCTCCACGCCCTCGGCCTTGAGCGCGCCCGCGACCTTGGAGACCTCGTCCAGCAGTTCCGCATAGGTATACTTCGTGACCGTGCCGCCGGTGACGGGACTATCGTAGATCAGCGCCGTCTGATCGGCGCGCCCGCCTTCGACGTGGCGGTCCAGGCAGTTGTAGCAGGTGTTCAACTCGCCGCCCGCGAACCAGCGGTAGAATGGGGCATTACTGTCATCCAGGACCTTGTCCCATTTCTTCGTCCAGGTGATCGCCTCGGCGGCGTCTCCCCAGAACCCCTCGGGGTCGTCGATGGACCGGGCGTAGGCTTCCTCGAATGCGTTGGTCATGTGTGTCTCTCCCGATGCGGCGCGTTCGGCTCAAACCGCGCTCTTTAACTTGTCGAATGCGTTCGGCATTATGCAAAAAAACATATTCGCGTGCACGCAACAAACACGCGTTTATCAGGGAGCGGCAGCATGAGCGACGTAAACATCTACGACATCGACCTGGATCAAACCCCGGCGAACTACACGCCGTTATCGCCTTTGAGCTTCATTCGCCGGACCGCGGCCGTCTATCCGGACATGACGTCGGTGATCCACGGCAAGCGCCGCTATACGTGGGCGGAGACCTATGCGCGCTGCAAGCGGCTCGGCTCGGCGCTCGCCAAACGCGGCGTCGGAAAAGGCGACACCGTCGCGGTGATGGCGTCGAACACGCCGGAAATGTACGAATGCGCCTTCGGTCCGGCGATGATCGGCGCCGTCGTCAACACGCTCAACGTCCGGCTCGACGGCGACATCATCGCGTTTTCGCTGAACCACGGCGAAGCCAAGGTACTGATCGCGGACACCGAGTTCTCGGCAACCGTCAAGGCAGCGCTGGCGAAGATCGACCGCGACATCATCGTCATCGACATCGACGACCCGGAATTCGACGGCGACGGCGAGACGCTGGGCGAAATGGACTACGAGGCGTTCCTGCAGACCGGCGACGAGGACCTGGACTGGGATCTCCCCGAAAGCGAATGGGACGCGATCAGCCTGAACTACACGTCGGGCACCACGGGCGACCCCAAGGGCGTCGTCTACCACCACCGGGGCGCCTATCTAAACGCGAGCAGCAATGTGCTGGGCTGGAACATGACGCACCACCCGGTCTATCTGTGGACGCTGCCGATGTTCCACTGCAACGGCTGGTGCTTCCCGTGGACCATCGCCGCACTGGCCGGCACCAACGTCTGCCTGAGGCGGGTCAACGCCAAGGAAATCTTCGCCGCCATCGCCGACCATGGGGTCACGCACTTCTGCGGTGCGCCGATTGTCCTGAATTTCGTCATCAACGCCACCGACGAGGAACGGCGTCCGTTCGATCACAAGGTCGATATCATGACCGCCGCCGCGCCGCCGCCGGCGACGACGCTGTCGCGTATCCAGGAACAGGGCTTCAGCGTCACCCACGCCTACGGCCTGACCGAGACCTACGGCCCCGCCGTGATGTGCGCGTGGAAGCAGGAATGGAACGACGAGCCGATCGAGAAACAGGCGTATCTCAAGGCGCGCCAGGGCGTGAAATACCATATGCTCGAAGACCTGTGCATCATGGACCCGGAAACCATGCAGCCCATGCCCGCCGACGGCGAGACCATGGGCGAGGTGATGTTCAAGGGCAACATCGTGATGAAAGGGTACCTCAAGAACAGGAAGACCACGGCGGCCTCGCTTGCCGGCGGCTGGTTCCATTCCGGCGATCTCGGCGTGCTGCAGCCGGACGGCTATATCCAGCTCAAGGACCGCTCCAAGGACATCATCATCTCGGGCGGTGAAAACATCTCGTCGATCGAGGTCGAGAGCGTGCTGTTCAAGCATCCGGACGTGATCTCCGCCGCCGTCGTCGCCAAGCCCGACGACAAATGGGGCGAGACGCCATGCGCGTTCCTGGAGATGAAGGCCGGCTCGACGGCGACGCCGGAGGAGCTTATCCAGTTCTGCCGCGACAACCTGGCACACTACAAGTGCCCGAAGAACGTGGTCTTCACGGAACTGCCGAAAACGTCGACGGGTAAAATCCAGAAGTTCAAGCTACGCGAGCAGGCGAAGGAGATTTGAATTTCTTTGTCATTCCCGCGCAAGCGGAAACCTAGAAATCAGGTTAAACACACCTGGGTCCCCGCTTTGACCTTCGGTCCGTTTCGCGCACGCGGGGACAAACCCTGCCGAAAAACAACAAGGCCGCCCCTCGCGGGTCGCGGCCTTGATTGTTTTCAGATTGTCATCGGGAGCCTCAAGCGGCACCCATACTCAATAATTCGTCTTTGATTCTCAGCTTCTGCTTCTTGAGGTCGTGAATGGTGATGTCATCAGGATGGGATCTCTTTTCTTCTTCTTCGATCAAGCTTTCCAGGTCGTTGTGCCGCGAAAGCAGTGCGTCAACCCGCTGCGACTTACCCATCGTTGCGTCCTCCTTTTCTGATTTTCAACTACATTCCCAATTCCAATTGTCTCTCCCAGCACCTGTAATAATACCGCAAACATGGTTGAATTGCCACATGGAACCGGTTCGGTTCCCGACCCAGTACAACCTAAACGGCATCGCCCATGCAGATATCGAGACCGCGCGCGGTGCGCATTCGGGAACCGTTTAGATTCACCGGCTTAGCCTTGCCGACCACCTCGTCGAGGGCAACGTCGCGGATCCCGCCGTCCCAGAACGAGACCATCCGGCCGCTGGCGCCGGTCACCAGCAGATCGACCGCATGCACGCCGAACGACGATGCCAGCACCCGGTCGAAGCTCGACGGGGTACCGCCGCGCTGCACGTGGCCCAGGACCGTGACCCGGGTCTCGGCGCCGGTCGTCTCATGCAGTTCGTTGCCGAGAAGCTGCCCGATCCCACCGTAGACCACGCTGCCGGACCGCTCGACGAAATGAGATTCACCGCCGAGCGGCTTGGCCGCCTCAGCGCAGACGATCAGTGCGTGGTTGCGCCGCTCCTCGAGCAGGATGCCGCGCAGCTTGGCAGCGACCGCACTGACCGAAAACGGGATTTCGGGAATCAGGATGATGTCGGCGCCGCCGGCGATCCCGGCGCTGAGCGCGATATGCCCGGCCTGACGGCCCATCGTTTCGACGATCATGACGCGGTGATGGCTGGCCGCTGTCGGCTGCAGGCGGTCCATGGCCTCGGTGACGACACCGACCGCGGTATGGAACCCGATGGCGAATTCCGTCATCGGCACGTCGTTGTCGATGGTCTTGGGAATGCCGATGAACGGCACCTCGGCCATCTCCATCAGGCCGTGCAGAATCCGCATGGATCCGTCGCCGCCGATTCCGATCAATCCGTCGATGCCGAGTTTATGGATTGCGTCCACGACCTCGCCCGAGCGGTCCTTGGTACCGCCGCCCGGCGCCGGGTAGTTGAACGGATTGCCCTTGTTCACCGTGCCGAGCATGGTGCCGCCGCTCCGGAGCATGGCGCCGGAGAACAGATCGACCCCCAGATCGAGCGTTTTCGGCGGCCTTGCCAGCAACCCTTCCGTGCTGTCGAGGATGCCGACAACCTCGGCGCCGTAGCCGTGAACGCATCTTTTGACGACGGCCCGGATTGCGGCATTTAGACCGGAACAATCCCCGCCGCTTGTCAGCACGCCGACCCGTTTCATGCTATACTGTGTCAGCGGAACCTCCCAGTTGCAGGCGGACGGAATATGTTGTCCATTATTAGGGCCTGTGGACATATAGCACGCAAGCCGTGATGGGAGCGAAAATGGCCGACTGGAAGGAAAGACGCGAAGCGCGTATCGGCAATACGGGCGAGCGGCTTGACGTACCAGTCGGCCATTTGGGCCCCATCCCGCAGGGACGCGCCGTATTTGCCCGCCCGTGGCGTCGAACGGCTTGCCCGATGGCCCGCATCGCGCTACGCCGTTCTCCTGCCGGAGCGAACAAATCCGGCAGCGTCACGGCCGCGCGGTATATGTCCACAGGCCCTAATCTAACCTGATTTTCTGGATATCATGAACGACACCGATACAGATGCACTTAAAAAGCAGTTGGATGATCTTCAACTGGAACACCGCGATTTGGACGACGTGATTGAGCATCTGATCGAGACGCGGCCGTTCGACCAGATACAGATTCAGCGTCTCAAGAAGCGCAAGCTGGCGCTCAAGGACCAGATCAGGAAGCTGGAAAGCCGGCTCTTGCCGGACATCATCGCCTGACAATCAGGCGTGTTTGAGCAAATCCCTGTCCGCCAGTCGAATGACCGCCTCGGCCGAACTGCCCGTGCTCAATTCCGCGACCCCGGCAACGATCTTCGGCGCGATGGCCTGCCCCAACTCGGAAAACGGCGACGCGGCGACGGATTTGGCGATGCCGGCGGCACGCTCACGCGCCAGTTGAACCCCCGCGCCCAGCAGAATCACGGCGAAATCGCTGCCGCCCAGGCTGCCCAGTACGTCCGTCGGCTGCAGGGTCCGTGAAATGTTCCTGGCAACGTGCACGAGATAGCGGTCGAGCGCATCCCGGCCATGGCTTCGGCGGACATCCTCGGCGTTGGCAACATGCATGACGGCAATCGACGGCATCGCCGCCAGGTCGCCCAGGTGATTGAGAACATGGTTCAGTTCGCGGATGAACTCGCGCCGTTCCGGCACCGGCAGGAAGGCATGACGCGCCAGGTCCTCGCGCAGGTTCTGTTCGCGCTCGCGCGCCATCTCCAACTGGCGGCGCAGCGGCTCGATCTCGGCGGCGAGACTGTCCAGCACCTGCTGCGCGGCCGGCGTGATTTCCGCGGCAAGCCCGGCGATCTCGAACGCACCCCCGGCGTGCGGGCGTTCTTCTTCCGAGCCGTCCGACTGGTCTTCCGCAGGATGCTCCCGGCCGGCGTTACCGCCTGATTGGTTTTGAACGGGTGCGATCCCCTGGGCACGGTTAACGTCCATAGACTTAACCCCCACTTTTGCACATGCCAAAGTATAGCACAGATGGTTAACGGAGTGTTGACGATCCCCTTGCGCCAAGCGCGGCCCGGCCTATAATGCCGCGCTTTCCCGCTCCAGCCATGAGGGAGAGCATCAGATGGCGGCGCAACGAAATCCTGACGTCGGTATCATCATGGGCAGCCAGTCCGACTGGGAAACCATGAAGAACGCGGCGGATACCCTGGACGCGCTCGGCGTCCGATACGAAACCCGTATCGTGTCCGCGCACCGCACCCCGAAACGGCTGTATGAATACGCCGAAACCGCCAAGCAACGCGGCTTCAAGGTCATCATCGCCGGCGCCGGCGGCGCCGCGCACCTGCCCGGCATGGCGGCGGCGATGACGACGCTGCCGGTGTTCGGCGTGCCGGTCGAGAGCAAATCCCTCAAGGGCATGGACAGCCTGCTTTCCATCGTGCAGATGCCCGGCGGCGTGCCGGTCGGCACGCTGGCGATCGGCAAGGCCGGCGCCATCAACGCCGCCCTGCTGGCGGCCTCCGTCGTCGCGCTCGGCGATGCGGACGTGGACCAAGCCCTGCAGCAATGGCGCCAGGCGCAGACCGATGCCGTCGCCGACGAGCCGAAAGACGATGCCTGATAATGCCGCCGCCAACCAGATGAAGAACACCCATCCCCTCGCGCCCGGCAGCACCGTCGGTATCATGGGCGGCGGCCAGCTCGGCCGCATGACGGCGCTCGCCGCCGGTCAACTCGGCTACAAGTGCCACATCTTCTGCCCCGACGAAGACAGCCCGGCCTCCCAGGTCTCGGCCAGAACCACCGTCGCCGCTTACGACGACATCGATGCGCTCAAGGCCTTCGCGGAGACGGTCGACGTCGTCACCTTCGAGTTCGAGAACATCCCGCACGAGAGCGTGCAACTGCTGACCGAACACGCGGTGGTGCGGCCCAACTGGAAAAGCCTCGCGACGGCGCAGGACCGGCTGGTGGAAAAGGAATTCATTAACGAGATCGCGCCGACGACGCCGTTCCGGCGCGTCACCTCGCCCGCCGAACTGCAAGCCGCCGCCAACGAAATCGGCCGCCCCGCGGTCCTCAAGACCGCGCGCATGGGTTACGACGGCAAGGGCCAGGTGCTGATCGCACCCGATTGCGACTACGACGCGGCGTGGGCGGAAATGGGTGCCGACATCGGTATCCTCGAAGCCTTCGTCGATCTGTCCCGCGAGATCTCGGTGATCGTCGCGCGCTCGCCGGGCGGCGGCTGGGCGACCTACCCGCCGGTCGAGAACCGGCACGTGAACCACATCCTCGATACCACGATCGCGCCCGCCGTGATGTCGCCGGAAATGGCACAGGACGCGGTCGATATCGCCCACGCCATCGCCGACGGACTCGACCTCGTCGGGCTGCTGGCGGTCGAGATGTTCGTGACGCGCCAGGGCAAGTTGCTGGTCAACGAGATTGCACCCCGGCCGCACAACTCCGGGCACTGGACCATGGATGCCTGCCCGACCAGCCAGTTCGAGCAGTTCGTCCGCGCCGTCTGCGGTCTGCCGCTGGGCGACGTCACGCCGCACCATGACGCCGAGATGAAAAACCTGATCGGCTCGGCGGTGCGCGGCTGGGCCGACCTGATGTCGGACGCCGGCGCACGCCTGCATCTTTACGGCAAGAAGGAAATCCGCGAGGGCCGCAAAATGGGCCACGTCAACCGGCTCTTCCCGCGCGGGCACTGGAAGTGACGTCGAAGACGTCATCCTGAACTAGATTCAGGATCCATATTCGGTCAGCATTTCATGGGCTCTGAAGTAGCCTCACCCCGCGCTCTGGCGGATACCTTCCTCGATATCGCTCATGGAAAGCCGGTTCTGCTTGAAGGTCTCGAGCAGTTCGATCTCGACCACCACCGAGGGTTCGAGCTCGGCCATGATCAGCCCGCGCACGAAGCTGATCAGCTCCTGCGACTGGCCGGGGTAGACCAGGATGTTGGTGACCAGCTCGCGGCGGATCAGCGGCGGGAACTTGACGACCTCGACCGCGAGCAGCTTCTTGACCTTCATCGGAATGCGCGGATTGCCGAAGATGCGGTCGAGGCAGAAGCTGTAGATGCCGAAATCGAGCTTGCCGGCAACGGCCTTGGTGAACTCGTTGAATTCATCGAGGAACGACTGCGCCGCGATCTTGTTCTCCAGCAGTTGCCGCACCACGCCCAGAAACGCCCGGTAGCGCAGACGCGCCGGCGAGAGCTTGTCGCCCAGTTCGGCCTCGATCGCCTTGATCTCGGCTTCACGGAACGAGTTTTCGAGGATGTGCCTGGCGGACTTGGTGACGACCGGATCGAGCGCCTGCGCCTCGATCAACTGGAACAGACGCTCATACGACCGCCGTTGTTTACGGCTGATGCCGCCGGACCGTCCGAGCGGCAGCAGCGCCGCCTGCGCCACCAGCGGGTCCCTGGAAAAGATCGTCGCGACCGCCGCCGCGGCGGCGTTGCCCATGTCGTTCTCGCGGAAGTCGTCGGTAATGACGAAACGGCTGCCGTCGTGGACCGTCAGGTAACGGCCGAGCTTGGAGCAGGCCAGGAAGTGGTCCGCCAAATCCGGCTGTACCGGTATGGTTTGAGCTTGCGCGAGCGCCATGGATATCTCCGGTTAACCGTGAAAATCATAGCCGACGTACTCCGGCGATGCGAGTCTTCCGGCGCAAACGCCTGCCTGCCTTGAAAAACCGGAAAACCGGGCGTTTCGGGCGCCCGAAATTCGTCTCAACCGATTCTCACCCCGTGCCCGCGCCGCTCACTAAACCGTGTTCGCGCGTGAGTGGCGGCCGGCCCCGGCCAGTCCCATATTATTTGTAGCGAAGGGATAGCCTCGCAGCCGGAACTCCCCCCTTCCGGCTCCGCACGCGCAAAGCGTGCGGCCTCACCCCTGATGGCGGGGCACGGTTTAAACGACCGTGCCCCGCTTTCTTTTGCGGGGTCAGGCCGAGCGTCTGAAAACCCGGAACGGGTTCGGCAAACTGTTCAACTTGTTGCGGAAGCGCGCCTGATAGCCGGGAATCTTCATGACATCGGCGATGCGGCGATCAAGGTAGCCCCAGGTGTCAGCGCTGTCCGCCGAGGTGTCGGCGTGCCAGTAGAGCACGGTCGTCGTGTAGACCGGGAACAGCAGGCCGCGCTTGGTGTAGTAGTTGAAATCCGTGGCGTCGTCGCCGGCCGCGTACCAGATGCGGTTGCAGGTCTCCCACGCCAGCCGTGCCGCCAGCGGCTTGTGGGTCGGCAGTGCGAGGTAGGCCAGCAATCGCCGGTGCGCTTCCTTGTAGGGCGCGCAGGCCTCGATCCGGGCACGGACGCCGGCGGTTACGCGCTCGCGTATCTTCATGCCGGCGAGATCCTGCTCGTCCAGCGCCGCCAGCATCTTGCGGTCGAAATAATCCGACGCGTGCGCCGCCATGTCGGTCATGCCGTCCGGAAAGGCGCGGTAGGCCGTTCCTTCGCCGAGACCGGACTGTGCCTCGCCGGCTTCGAGCGCGCGCGGCGTCCAGCCGTCAAAGGCAACGTGCGGCAGTGTGGCTTCGAGCAGTTTGTCGCGAAGCTCCAGACGCTCGTCACGGGTCTTTTCGTGCACGCTCTTCTTGCTGCTTTTAGCCATGGTGTCTCCTTGAAGCCGGAGTCTAGCCTATTCCGGCGCCTTCGTCATTTCCTCGACGTAACCGAAGCTGGCGAGATCGTCCATCCGCATCGGATAGAGAATGCCGTCCAGGTGATCGCATTCGTGTTGCACGACGCGGGCGTGATAGCCCTCGGCCTCGTAATCCAGACGGTTGCCGTCCAGGTCCACGGCCCGGACCCGGATATGCCGCGGCCTGGCCACGCGCCCGGCCATGCCGGGGAGCGACAGGCATCCCTCGACACCCGCTTCCAGAGTCTCGTCCAGCACTGTGATCTCCGGATTGATCAGGACCGTCAGCGGATGGCCCGCGCCGTCCTCGGTACGGCCTTCCGGGACCATGTAGATCACCAGGCGCTTCGGCACGTGCACCTGCGGCGCGGCGAGCCCGATGCCGGGTGCGTCGCGCATGGTATCGATCATATCGGCCGCCAGACGGCGGATTTCCGGGTCGGCCGGGTCGGAAACCGGCTCGGCAACGCCCATCAGCGCCGGATGGCCCATCCGTGCGATCTTCAGAACCGCCATTTTTCTTTCCTTTTCAAGCGCATCACCTATTCTCGATTGCGCAAAAAATAACGCATTTCGCCCTTCACAGGGCCCGAAAGCTTTGATATAAGGCGCCTCACTCGCGGGGACGGCCCTGCGAAACAGGTTAGTTTGCTCTTTATTTGGAGAAAGTAGGACACCCGTGCAAGTCACCGTTCGTGATAACAATGTCGATCAGGCCCTGAAGGCGCTCAAGAAGAAAATGCAGCGCGAGGGCATCTTCCGTGAAATGAAACTGCGCCGTTCGTACGAAAAGCCGTCCGAACGCCGTGCGCGCGAAAAGGCCGAAGCCGTCCGCCGCGCCCGCAAGCTCGAGCGCAAGCGCATCGAGCGCGAGGGTTTCTAAGCACGATCTCTCGACCGTCCCTTCCGGGATGCCGCAAATGACGAACCGCCCGAGATTTCTCCCGGGCGGTTTTTGTCGTCTTCAGAGCTTCATTCCGGTAATTTCCAAGGATGACAGATTTTAAAGAATTGGCGCCATGTGGTGGAACTTTCACGCTGAACGTTCAAACCACCGACGATGGAAGGCGGGTTTTTCAGACCGGCATTTCGCATTCATCGCCGACCGGAGCCGCTATTTGTGCGGTAGTGTGCGATTATGGCGGCAACCCACTGCAGATTGTGCTTCCGACTTGGCAGCCCGATCTGGCAGACGAAATTGGCGAGTCGTCAGGAGTTTTTACGACATTTTTACCGTCGGATACAGAACTCAGATTTGGGCATGAGTGCCCTAGATGCAAGAAGTACTGGCGTTCCGAAGGAATGCCCCACGATTGGCCTCTAAGCTGTCCGTATTGCCGCTTGATTCAACCATCTCACATATTTCTAACATCTGCTCATCGGAAGTTCTTAGAAGAAATAGCTCGTCAACTGAATGCGGCTATCGAATCCGAAGATGATGGAGATTTTGATTTCAGCTTGGACGAAATAACACAAAGAATCCAGGAGGGAGAGGAGCCGCCGTCGTTCTACTACCGGGAAGTGTCACAACAGGAGCAGTTTAATTGTTCACTTTGCGGTTCATTTAACGACATTCTCGGGAGGTTCGGGTATTGCTCGTCATGCGGATACCGAAACAACGTTGAATGGGTGGACAAAGAGGTAAAGCGCATCAAAGACAATTTGGATTCTGGCGGTGTGAACCGCGCCGGGATTGCCGGAGGCTGGTTGATGTGAGTCACGCCACCATAGCGAACTCACTGGATTGCGCATAGTAGCGCGCCTCGGCTTCCGCCGGAGGAATATTTCCGATCGGCTCCAAGAG
>JBNPEI010000010.1:0-580481 GCA_051117645.1 Rhodospirillales bacterium | reverse complement strand
CTCTTGGAGCCGATCGGAAATATTCCTCCGGCGGAAGCCGAGGCGCGCTACTATGCGCAATCCAGTGAGTTCGCTATGGTGGCGTGACTCACATCAACCAGCCTCCGGCAATCCCGGCGCGGTTCATACTAATACTTGACATATACTCAGGATAGATAGTTCCACTGATTGGTTTAAACAACAACCAAGGAGACTCTGGAGTAATTTTCTTAAACTTTGTGGTAACGAGGTCAGACTTATTTAGCCACCAATATTTACCGCCCATAAGCTTCTGATCGCTGCCCTCCCCACCCCAAGTCTCACGAGTCCCCCAAAGATCGGCGTGATAGACGTTGGCCTGCTTTTTCTTCTTACCGTTTCTCTTTTTTACAAAGATACCAATGGCGACGCCTTGTTGGATGTCGAAAACATTCTCGTCCTTAGTGCCATCGGGAGCTTTTTCCTTCTTCTTTGTACTGCCGTGTAAATCGATAAGATGGATATCGTCGAATGTGCTTAACAAGCTTTCGCGCATTCCGTTAAATGTCGGGTTGTCTAGGTATCCATGGTTCGAGATGAAAGCGAGAATACCGTAACCTGTGCGTTCAATTCGCCACTGAGCGAACCGAATGAATTTAACGTAATCGTCGTTTAAATATTTAGGGTTCCGCTCGCCAATCGGCCTGCCTTCAAACTCGAAATAGTTTTCCGTCTTTTCGTCCGTGATTATGTCTTCACCGCGCAGTAATTTGTGTATCCATTGCCCTTTGTTCGCCGAATGGCCGGAATACGGTGGATTGCCAAGAACCACCATCACCGGATGATCCTGCTTCGCTTCACCCGCCTCCGCCGCCTCCCGTGCCAGTGCCTGCGCGAAAAGGGGCAGGTTGGCCATCTCATGTGCCTCTTCGAGAGTATTGGTCAAGTACACCCGTAAGCGCTCATTGGCCTTGAAATCGTATCCTGTTTCGGCCAGTTGCAGGCCAAGCTTCAAGTGACAAACTGCGTACGGCGCCATCAGAATTTCGAAACCGAAAAGACGCGGCAGCAGAAACTGGGAAACATAACTGCTCCAAGCTCCAGCTTGCCCCTTCTTCTCTTGATGCTCCCGAATATGATCTATGACTTCATGCAAGAACGTCCCGGTACCAACCGCCGGATCGAGGATCGTAACTTTCGGCACATGGGTCCGTCCGCCGGTAAGCGCCTTCGGTACTTTTACTGTGGCTATATCAGCGAGCCCGTCTTCTAGGTCAAAGTCCGTTTTCAATATATAATCGACACTTCTTACAATATAGGAGACTACAGGCTCCGGCGTGTAATAAACGCCACGCATCTCCCGCATTTTTGGGTCGTACGCTGCAAGAAAAGTCTCGTAAAAATGAACGACGGGATCCTCTCGCCGTGTGCGTTTGCCAAAATCTTCCAAAATTCGATCTATGTCTGCTTTGTTCAAAAGCTCCGCCAGATCGTCGACCGCCCACGTCACACGTTCATCTAGATCAGGTCCCGCTACGTGGCTAAAAATCTCACGCAAAAACGGATTTGTCTTCGGCAGTTCGTAAGCTGCTCCCTCTCGCGTAAACGGCTTCGAAGGGTCGTGGTTACATCGAGCTGCGAACAATCCGTAGCAGATCGTTTGCGCATACATGTCGGCGAACTCTTCCACACTCAATGTTTCTATTAAGACTTGGCGGAAACCCCGGAGTTGCTCGTGCAAAGGACCTTCCGTCGTTTCCTTATCAAAGACCGTAAGAATGATGTTCCGTTTCAGACGCGCAAGACCGGCCATCCGTTCCGCGAGGCGTTGCGGACTTTTGATCGTCGGGACCTTAACGTCAAAGAAAGCAATAATCAGTTCAACAACGGACTCACAGCTCTCGTCCGATCCGTCCGTCAGGTCAGCAGTCAGACGATGTTCGCCGAATACGTACCAGCGGAATTCCTGGTAATTGGTCAGGATCAGATTTGGCAGAGCTTCACGATAACGCGTCAACTGTTCCGTTGTCTCAATGCTGTCTAGTTCTTTGTTCATATCCTTCGCTTCAATATGACCGAGCGGTAACGATTTCCTCTGAACAACGTAGTCCGGAGCCCCGAAAGATTCTTGTTTCGGTTCGTTAAGCGCGCTAATTCCGTCACCCAGCGCTTCAATGAATGCCTTAAGAGCAGGCCGGTGCGTGTGTTCAGTTGCCTGACCAGTCGCCAAATTGTCGGTGATCGCTTTCAAATAAATCCGAGCGATTTCGATATTTGCCATCCTTAAACAAACCTCCAGTGGAATAAGATGAGGCTACAAGTGACACGGGTATTCGCCAAGCCTGATTCAGGCAGGGTCGCAACCACTTGGTCACAAATAAAAAGGGCGGCGCTTCGTCGGCGCCGCCCCCGTTCCGGAATGGCCGTCCCGGTTCAGACCATGTACTGGCCGCCGTTGGCGGTCAGGGTCGAGCCGGTGATGAACCCGGCGTCGTCGCTGGCCAGGAAGCCCACGCAACGCGCGATCTCCTCGGCCTCGCCGAGCCGGCCCACCGGGATCTGCGGAATGATCTTGGTATTGAGGACCTCTTCGGGAACGGCGCGGACCATTTCCGTGCCGATATAGCCCGGCGCGACGGCGTTGACCGTGATCCCCTTCGACGCGGTTTCCAGCGCCAGGGACTTGGTGAAGCCGATGTCGCCGGCCTTGGACGCGGCATAGTTAGTCTGGCCGAACTGCCCCTTCTGGCCGTTGATCGAACTGATCGAGATGATGCGCCCGAAGCCCGCCGCACGCATGTCGTCGATAACGTTGCGGCAAAGGTTGAACAGGCTCGACAGGTTGGTGTGGATCACCGCGTCCCAGTCGCCCTTGTCCATCTTGTGCAGCGGTTTGTCACGGGTGATGCCGGCGTTGTTGACCAGCACCTCGATCGCGCCGACGTCGGACTTGATCTGTGCGACGGCCGCGGCGACGGCGTCGAAATCGCCGACGTCGAACTTGTAGACGGGAATGCCCGTCTCGTCCTTGAAGGCGTTGGCCGCTTCGTCGTTGCCGGCATAGTTGGCGACGACCGTATAGCCCTTGCTCTTGAGTTCTTCGGAAATGGCCCGGCCGATGCCGCGCGTGCCACCCGTAACCAGTGCTACTCTGGACATAATGCTTCCTCCATACCTGCCGCTTATGCTGCGGCGTGTCACCCCCGAGAGGGCGGCGTCGCCGCCGCCCGTTCCCGTGTTCAGCCTAGTCGCGTTCGACGCACATGGCGATGCCCATGCCGCCGCCGATGCACAACGTCGCCAGGCCCTTCTTGGAATCGCGCTTCTGCATTTCGTGCAGCAGCGTGACCAGGACCCGGGCGCCGGACGCGCCGATCGGGTGGCCGAGCGCAATCGCACCACCGTTGACGTTCACCTTCTCGACGTCCCAGCCCATGTCCTTGTTGACGGCGCAGGCCTGGGCCGCGAAGGCTTCGTTGGCCTCGATCAGGTCGAGGTCGTCGACGGTCCAGCCGGCTTTTTCGAGGGCCATGCGGGACGCCGGGATCGGGCCTGTGCCCATGATCGCCGGATCGACGCCAGCGGTCGCCCACGACTTGATCCGGGCCAGCACCGGCGCGCCGCGCTTTTCGGCGTTGTCCGCGCTCATCAGCACCAGCGCTGCGGCGCCGTCGTTGATGCCCGACGCGTTGCCGGCGGTCACGGTGCCTTCCTTATCAAAGGCCGGGCGCAGCTTGGCGAGGCTTTCCAGCGTCGTACCGTGCTTCGGGTGTTCGTCGGTATCGACGACCGTGTCGCCCTTGCGGCTGGTGATGGTGACGGGGACGATCTCGTCCTTGAACTTGCCCTCGTTCTGGGCCTTTTCGGCTTTCTGTTGCGACGACGCCGCGAACGCATCCTGTTCGTCCCGGGTGAGCTGCCATTTCTGGGCGACGTTCTCGGCGGTGTTGCCCATGTGATAGCCGTTGAAGGCGTCCCAGAGGCCGTCCTTGATCATGCTGTCGACCATTTCGCCCGGGCCCATCTTGACGCCGTTCCGAAGATGCATGACGTGCGGCGCCTGGCTCATGCTTTCGAGACCGCCGGCGACGACGATGTCGCTGTCGCCGAGTTTGATCGACTGAAAGCCGAGCGCGACCGTGCGCAGGCCGGAACCGCAAAGCTGGTTGATGCCGTAGGCCGTTTTCTCCTGCGGCACGCCGGCGCCCATGGCCGCCTGACGGGCCGGATTCTGACCGCCGCCGGCGGCGAGAATCTGACCCATGACGACTTCGGAAACGTCTTCCGGGCTGACACCGGCACGGCTCAACGCCTCGGAAATGGCGATCTCGCCGAGCTTCGAGGCCGGCAGAGAACTCAATCCGCCGAGGAACGCACCAACCGGGGTACGGGCGGCACCAGTAATAACAACTTCAGTCATGGGTCTCTCCCTTTGTCATGTTTCTGAAACGATCAGTCCTTTGCGGACCGCTTAACCTTAAAATTGGTGGGGTCATACGCCATTTCGGTACGACGTTCAACCAATTTTTTTGCACTGCACCATTTTTATTGCAATGCAGCAATCCATTCGCTCAGCGGCGCGTATAGCGCCTTCCCGGCGCGCGAGCCCGCCACCATGCCGATGTGTCCCGCGTCGGCCTTGATCAGCGTCGCATCCGGCAGCAGATCTGCCAAGGGCGCTGCCGACGCCGGCGGCACGATGGTATCATGGTCCGGGGTCACCACCAACGCGGGCCGGTCGAGTTTGCCCGGCTCGAGCGGCGTGCCGCCGCTGATCCACGTTCCGGCCATGGGCCGGTTATGTACGTACCAGTCGTCCAGGCACTCGATGGCAACCGGTGCCGCGAGCGGCACGCCGTCGTTCAGCCAGTCCTCCAGCAGCACGAAGGCCCGGGCCTCGACACTCTCCGGTTTCATCGCCGCGAAGCGCCGGAACTTACGGATCACGCCGGCCGGATCGCGGCTCGAGAACATCGCCTGGATGACGTCGACCGGCAAGTTGCCGACCGTCGCCACAAGCTGCCGCAGCCCCGGCATCATCGCCGCCAGCATCGCCGTTGCCGATGCCGGCATGGCGTGAAAATCCCACGGCGTCGCCAGCAGCGCCATCGCCCCGATTTTTCCGGGCGCCCGGTGCGCCAGCGCCAATGCCAGGTTGCCGCCCATGCAGTACCCGGCAACGACCGGTGTCTTGTCCGTCGTCTCGATCACGTGGTCGCGGATCCGTTCCAGACGGTCGACGTAATGATCGACGGTGAACGCCATCTCTTCCGCGCCCGGGGCGTCCCAGTCCACGAGGTAGGTGTCGTGGCCTTGCGACGCAAGGAACCTGACGAGGCTGTGATCAGGATCGAGGTCGAGGATACGCGCGCGGTTGACCAGCGACGGAATCAGGATCACCGGCGTGCCCGCCGCCTCGGCGCGCAGCACCTTTGTCGTGCCCTCGTTCCAGACCGCCGGCAGCCCCGGCATCGGGTCCGGCCGGACCGCATCGGCGAACCGGTTGACCCCCTCGGCGAAGGACTGGACGCGGTGCCTGATTTCGGTGTCGAGAGCCGCCGAGAAGGCGCCGGCGTCAACGCTTTGAATTTTTTCCCGGAGCGACCTTGCCCGAGGGCTCAGTGAGTCCTTCCAGACGAGCGAGCCGTCTTTCAAGCTCGGCAACGCGCCGAGCGAGCTCGTGAACATCAGGTTCTGGATCGCCAGATGCAGGGCCAGAGGACGCGGCGCCGGCGCCGGCCGGTTCATCGCCTCGATCATCGTCTGCATCGCCATCGCCGCTTCGCTCACTGCTTTCCCCCGCCGCCTTCTGCATCATCGCCGCCACGTTCGCCGTAC
Organism: Rhodospirillales bacterium; assembly: GCA_051117645.1. GTDB lineage: Bacteria > Pseudomonadota > Alphaproteobacteria > Rhodospirillales > Casp-alpha2 > UBA4479. The sequence goes on along the minus strand of JBNPEI010000010.1, from coordinate 574,685 downwards.
CGGCGGTCATCAGTTCCATCGTCTGCGCCATGGTCCGGGCCAGCGCCTCGTCATCGGAGAACGCCTTGATCTGGCTTTCCCAGAGATCGACGTACTCCTTCGCCAGTCGCTGCAGGTCGGCGTCCGCGCCGTCCGGTTTATCCGTATCGCTGCTCATGGTTCAGACGTTCCGCTCCTCGGACACGCCGTCAGTATATCGCGCCCGCGGTCGGCGGCAAACAACGGGACGCAAACGAATTTTTTGCACCTATGCTGCACCCGCCTAACGCGCCGCCTAATTTTCGTTGCAGTGCAATAGCTTCGGCGTTACGGTCTCGCAGGACGGGAAGGGAGCTGATCATGGCGAAAAAGCCGCAAGATACCGATACTTCCGCCGGTGAAAAGAAACCGATAACAATCAAGAAATACGCCAACCGGCGCCTCTACAATACCGAGACCTCGAGTTATGTGACGCTCGACACCCTCGCGCAGATGGTCAAGGACGACAAGGAGTTCTCCGTGTTCGACGCCAAGACCGGCGAGGACATCACCCGTCAGGTGCTGACGCACATCATCGTCGAAGAGGAATCCAAGGGCACCAACCTGCTGCCGATCAGCTTCCTGCGCCACCTCATCAGCTTCTACGGCGACAGCCTGCAGGCGGTCGTCCCGAATTACCTGGATCACTCCATGAGTTCGTTCGCCCGCAACCAGGAACAGATGCGCACTTACCTGGAGGACGCTTTCGGCGGCCTGAGCCCGTTCGGGCAGATGGAGGAGATCTCCAAGAAGAACATGGCCATGTTCGAGAATGCCATGAAGATGTTCACGCCGTTCTACGGTCAGGAAGGCGGCGCCAACAACGGCTCGGGCAAGCCGGCGGAAAGCGCCAAAACGTCCGACGACGGCGACATCGACGATCTGCGCCAGCAGATGCTGGACATGCAGAAGAAACTCGACCAGCTTTCCGGCAAGAAATAACGGAATCAATCACAACATTAATCCTTCGAGACGGCCTGACGGCCTCCTCAGGATGAGGACTATTTGTTGACCTCACCCTGAGGAACGAGCGATAGCGAGTGTCTCGAAGGGCGAGGTCCCCTTCAAGGCAGTTCCCGCACCAGGCGGAAGCTGAGCCAGTAGCTCTTGACCACGCCCGGGTTCTTCTGGCGGTTGGCGGCGCGCGCCATCCTTGAATAGTAATACCACGAGCCGCCGCGGATGACGCGGAACTGGCAGTCCTGCTCGACCCACGGCTCGAGGCCCTTGGGCGCGCCCTCGTAGTTTTCGTGCCAGCAGTCCTCGACCCACTCGAAGGCATTGCCGTGCACGTCGTAGAGCCCCCAGGGATTGGGCTCGAAGCTGCCGATCGGCGCGCTGCCGATCCCCGACCAGGGCGATCCGCACTTGCGGCAGTTGACCTGGTTCTCGCCGACCATGTCGCCGAACCAGTAATTCGACTTGGTGCCGGCGCGGGCGGCGTACTCCCATTCCGCTTCGCTCGGCAGCCGGTACGTGTGTCCGGTGGTCTTGGTCAGCCATGCCGCGTAGTTCTTCACGTTCTCATGGCTGACGTTGATCACGGGCTTCCTGACCTTGCCCCAGTCGTGGTCGTCCGGATCGTGCGTGCAGCCGCCGGCGTCCAGGCACGCCTGCCAGTTCTCGAACGTGGTCTCGAACCGGCCGATGGCGAACGGTTTCCGAACCCGGACGATGCGCACCGGTTTCTCGCTGTCGTGCTTCTTGGAGCCCATGACGAAGAGCCCCGCCGGCACCACCACCATCTCCGGGCACGCCTCGCAATCGCGGAACATGTCGCCGGGCTTGAGCTGGGTCCCGGGTGCGATCACCGGCGCCCTGGGGATGTCCTTCGGTTTAATGTCCTCCGGATAGACACCCTGCGCGGCGGCGGCGAAGGGCAACGCAATCAGGACACCAATGGCGGAAAACAAAAACCTGCGGTTCATGCGTTAAAGGTGTCGCCTGGCGGGGCCGCGGTCAAGCCTCGGCAAGCTTCCTCACCGCCCGTTCGGCGGCGCACGCCACCAGGGGCGAGGCGTCTTCGCACAGGTCCTCGGCAATGGGCTTCAGCGATTTATCCCCCGAATTGCCGACCGCGATCATCACGTTCCTGACGAAGCGGTCGCGGCCGGTGCGCTTGATCGGCGAGCCGGCGAACACCTGCCGGAACCCGGCGTCGTCGAGGCGCGCGAGGTCGGCCAATTTCGGTTGCGTGAGTTCAACCTTTGCCTCGAGTGAGGGTTCGCACGTCGGGCCGGAGAATTTGGTCCACGGACAAACCGCGAGGCAATCGTCGCAGCCATAGACATGGTTGCCCATGGCGTCCATGAGCTCGTCGTCGATGTCGCCCTTGTGCTCGATGGTCAGATACGAGATGCAGCGCGTCGCGTCGAGCACGTAAGGTTCGGGAAACGCGTCCGTCGGGCAGACGCCGAGGCATGCCGTGCAGGTGCCGCAGTGGTCCGGCTCCGGCATGTCCGGCGGCAGTTCGATATCGAGAAAAACCTCGCCCAGAAACAGCCACGATCCTTTCTGCCGGCTAACCAGATTGGTGTGCTTGCCCTGCCAGCCGATCCCGGCGCGCTCGGCGAGCGGCTTTTCCATCACCGGCGCGGTGTCGACGAAGACCTTGATGTCGGCGCCATAGGTCTCGGCGATCCAGCGGCCCAGTTTCTTGAGCCGCTTTTTGACCACGTCGTGATAATCCTTGCCGCGGGCATAGACGCTGACCGCACCCCGGTCCGGCATCCGCGTCACCGTCATCGGGTCGAGCCCGGGACCATAGTTGACGCCGAGCACGACGATCGTGCGCACCGTCTCCATCAGCGCCGTCGGGCGCCCGCGCCGGCCGTCGTCGCGTGCCATCCAGTCCATGTCGCCGTGATGACCCTGGCCGACGAAGTTCGACAGCGCTTCGATATCCTGCGGCCTGGTTTCGGCATCGGTGAAGCCGACCGCGTCGAAGCCCATGTTCAACGCTTCGTCGCGGATTTCCGCCTTGATGATGCGCGGGTCCGTTTGCGGGTTCGTGGCAATGGTCATCGCGTCAGCATTATGCTAATGAGCCGCCCGATCAATGATGCGTATTCGGGAACTATAACATGAGCGATGGCAAACCGGCGGTGGTGCTGCTGAGCGGCGGGCTGGATTCCGCGACCGTGCTGGCGATCGCCAGGGAACAGGGCTTCAAGCCGGTAACCCTGACGTTCCGCTACGGCCAGCGCCACGCCGCCGAGATCGAGGCCGCGGCACGACTTGCCGAGGCGGGCGGCGTCGAACGCCACGTGGTCGCAGACATCGATCTCCGCGCCTTCGGCGGCTCGGCGCTGACCGCCGACATCGACGTGCCCAAGCACCGTACCGATGCGGAAATCGGCACCGGCATCCCCATTACCTATGTGCCGGCGCGCAACACGGTGTTCCTCGCCTACGCGCTGGCGCTGGCGGAAACGACGCAGGCGTTCGACGTCTTCATCGGCGTCAACGCGCTCGATTATTCGGGCTACCCGGACTGCCGGCCCGAATTCGTGAAGGCCTTCGAAGACGTGATGAACCTCGCCACCAAGGCGGGTGTCGAGGGTGAACGCCCGTTCACGCTGCATACGCCGCTGATCGACATGACCAAGGCCGAGATCGTCACGCGCGGCACGGCACTCGGCGTCGATTACGCGCGGACGCTGAGCTGCTATGATCCGACGGCGGACGAAAAACACTGCGGCGAGTGCGACGCCTGCCATCTGCGTAAAAAAGGCTTCCGCGATGCGGGCCTGGACGACCCGACGCCGTATACCGCCTGAGAAGGACAGATAATATGAAACGCTTGCTTCCGATCCTCGCTTTGCTGTTCATGACCGGTGCCGCCGACGCGGAAATCGCCGGGTCCAAGCGCGAAGGCATATACCAGATCGTCAAGGCGACCGACAGCCGGGTGTGGCGGCTCAACACCCAGACCGGCGAAATCGCGGTCTGTTCGCTCGAAGGCGAGAACCTGGTCTGCACCACCACGTCGGACGCCGCCGACGTGCCGAAGAAGTCCTACGAACAGATCGAGGCCGAGCGCAAGGCCGCCGAGGAAGCCACCAAGGCTGAATACGAGGCCGAGCGCCAGCGCGAGCTCAAACTCGTCGACAAGATCCTGGCACTGTTCCGGGAATTGCTGGCGACCGCCATGGGCACGACGGAAGGCGGCTGAGCGGTCGTTCACCTTTGCTTTGATTTCCAGAGCCTTAGCCATTATCACTACCCGGCCTAATTTACTTCGGATGTCTGGCGGGCATTGGGGTCATGACCGATAAAAAGAAAGCGCTGTCGAAGGTCCGCGAGGAAATCGACGCCATCGACCAACAGATTCAGGATTTGCTGATCCGGCGCACCGAGGTCGTCGAGGAAGTCCGCGCGATCAAGGAAGGCGAAACGGTCAAGATCCGCCCGGCCCGCGAAGCCGAGATGATGTACCGGCTGACAGCGCGGCACCGCGGCAATTTTCCCAAGCGCGAGCTGTGCCGTATCTGGCGCGAGATGATCGTCGCCACCCTCAGTTTCGAGGGGCCGTTCTCCGTCGCCGTGATGGAGGTCGACGGCGAACCCGGTTACTGGGACATCGCACGCGACCAGTACGGCTCGTTCACGAAGATGACGCGGCACGGTTCCGGCCGCGCCGTGGTCGAGGCCGTGCGCAGCCAGGAGGCCGCGGTCGGGATCCTGCCGTGGCCGAGCCGCGACGACCCGGACCCGTGGTGGCGCTACATGGTCTCGCAGTCCGCCGACACGCCCAAGGTCATCGCGCGGCTGCCGTTCGTGCCCGGCTCGAACATGCGCGGGTCCGGCCTCGAAGCCGCCGTGATCTGCCCCATCGAGCAGGAAAAGACCGGCCGCGACAGATCCATGCTGGCGGTCGAGACGGATAACGAAATCAGTGCCCGCAAGATCGAGGATGCCCTCAACTCCGCCGGGGTCAGCGCGGCGTTCGTGCAGAACTGGCACGACCCGAACCGCCCACCGGGCTGGGTGTACCTGGTCGAGGCGTTCGGTTTCGTCGATCCCGCCGGCAAGCAGTTTCCGCGCTTCATCGACGCCATCGGCAAGTCGGCGCAGCGGATCATTCACCTGGGCGGCTACGGCACGCCGCTCGGCGAGCGCGACGTCGCCCCGCCGGAGGGAGACGGCTGATGTCCGAGCGCCCCGAATCGCGCCCGGGCATCATGGAGATCGCCGCCTACGTCGGCGGTGAATCGTCGATCCCCGGCGTCGACCGCATCATCAAGCTGTCGTCCAACGAAGGCCCGTTCGGGCCGAGCCCGCTGGCCTCCAAAGCGCACGAGGCCGAGGCCACGGGCCTGCACCGCTATCCGGACGGCGGCGCCGTCAAGCTGCGCGCGGCCATCGGCGCGCGCTACGGCCTCGACCCGGACCGCATCGTCTGCGGCGCCGGCTCAGACGAGCTGATCTCGCTTCTCTGCAAGGCCTATGCGGGCCCCGGCGACGAGGTGCTCTATGCCGAGCACGGGTTCCTGATGTACCCGATCTCGGCCCGCACCGTCGGCGCCACGCCGGTCACCGCCGCCGAGGTCGACAGGACCGCCGACGTCGACAACCTGCTGGCCGCCGTCACCGACAAGACGCGCATCCTGTTCCTCGCCAATCCGAACAACCCGACCGGCACCTATCTGCCGGCCGATGAGGTTAAGCGGCTCCGCGACGGGCTCCGCGACGACATCCTGCTGGTGATCGACGCCGCCTACGCCGAATACGTGACGGTCGACGACTACACCCCGGGGATCGAGCTGGTGGACGCCGGCGACAACACGGTGATGACGCGCACCTTCTCGAAAATCCACGGCCTCGGCGGGGTCCGCCTCGGCTGGTGCTATGCACCGGCGAACGTGGTCGACGTGCTGAACCGCATCCGCGGCCCGTTCAACGTCGGCGCGGCGGCGATGGCCGCCGGGATCGCCGCCATCGGCGACAAGGACTTCGAGGACATGAGCCGCGCGCACAACATCAAGTGGCGCGAGTGGACGGCGGCGGAATTCCGCAACCTGGGGCTCGACGTCACGCCGTCGATCGGCAATTTCCTGCTGGTCTGCTTCGGCGCCGACAAGGACCGGGGCGCAGAGGCCGCGGATAGCTTCCTGAAATCGAAGGGCATCGTGGTCCGTCGCATGGGCGGCTACGGTTTCCCGAACTGCCTGCGCATCACCATCGGCCTCGAGGACGAGATGCGCGCCGTCGTCGACACGCTTTCGCAGTTCCTCGGCAAAAACGAACCGGGAGCGGCGTGATGAGCGAAGCGCCCCTTTTCGAACGGGTCGCGTTGATCGGCATCGGGCTCATCGGCTCGTCGCTGGCGCACGTCATGCGCCGCGAGAACCTTGCCGGCGAGATCGTCGTCGCCACGCGCCGTGACGAAACGCTGAAGCGCGCCATCGAACTCGGGCTTTGCGACCGGGGCACGCTGGACGCCGGCGACGCCGTGCGCGATGCCGACCTCGTCATCGTCTGCACGCCGATGGGCGCCTATGAAGCCACCGGCAAGCACATCGCACCGTTCCTAAAGGCAGGCGCCATCGTCAGCGACGTCGGCTCGGTCAAGATGCCAGTGTTCGGCACCCTCGGCGCGACGCTGCCCGAACACGTGCATCTGGTGCCGGGCCACCCGGTCGCCGGCACCGAGCATTCGGGCCCCGACGCCGGGTTCCCGGAACTGTTCCAGGGCCGCTGGACCATCCTGACGCCGGCCCACGGCACCGACGAAGACGCGGTTGCGAAGGTCGAGGAACTCTGGACCCGCGCCGGCGCCAACGTCGAGGTCATGGACGCCGGTCACCACGACCAGGTCCTGGCCATCACGTCCCACCTGCCGCACCTGATCGCGTACACCATCGTCGGCACGGCGACGGACCTGGGCGACGACCTGCAGAAGGAAGTCATCCAGTTCTCGGCGTCCGGGTTCCGCGACTTCACCCGCATCGCGGCATCCGACCCGACCATGTGGCGCGATATTTTCCTTACCAACAAGGACGCGGTGCTGGAAGTGCTGGGCCGCTTCGACGAGGACCTGACGGAACTGAAGCGCGCCATCCGCCGGGGCGACGGCGACAAATTGTTCGATCACTTCACCCGCACCCGCGCCATCCGCCGGGGCGTCGTCGACGCGCACCAGGACGACATGCCCGCGCCCGATCCGGGCCGGATGCCCGGTCCCTACCAGGACAACGACTGAGGTTTTCCATGCAAGCCGTCTTCGACAGTTTTCTCGCCGGCTTTCCCGTCCTGATGCTGCACTCGTCCGTAACCATCGCCATGCTGGTCGCCGGCGTGCTGGTCTATATGTGGATCACGCCGTGGGACGAGGTGAAGCTGATCCGCGCCGGCAACACCGCCGCCGCCGTCTCCATGGGCGGTGCGGTGATCGGCCTGGCGATCCCGCTGGCCTTCGCTATGGCCGCCAGCGTCAGCGTCTACGAGATCCTAGTCTGGGGGCCGGTGACGCTGGTGCTGCAGATCATCGCCTACCGCATCGCCGACGTGGTGCTGAAGGACCTGCCGAACAGGATCGAACAGGGCGAGATGGGCGCCGCCGTGCTCCTGGTCTCGATCAAGCTCGCCGCCGCCGCGATCAACGCCGCCGCCGTCGCGGGATAAGCGATGCGGCTTCGCGATATCGTCGCGCTGGTCCTGCTGGGGATCGTCGTCGCCATCGGACAGGTGATGCGCGCCGGTCCCGATGCGCCCGCGCCGTCCCCGCAGGCGCCGCACGGTGCCGAAAACCCGCGCCGTCCGGCACCCAAGGTCGATCCGGGCAAGCTGTGGGCCGAGGAAACCGAGAACTGGCTGAGCGAGGGCCCGAACGAGCGCTTCCGCCTCGCCCCCGACTGGACACCGCCGGAGCGGCGCTCCGTCGTCGACGTCGGCCACCGCAAGACCAGCGGCACCGGCACCGCGTTCGCCGTCGGCGACGGCAAGTGGCTGACCGCGCGCCACGTCACCGACGGCTGCGACAAGATCGGCCTGCAGGTGGCGCCCCGCAAGGGCATCCAGGTCACCGGCACGGTCAACCACCCCAACGCCGACGTGACGCTGCTGACGACGCGTAACGGCCCGCTGCCGTTGCCGCTCGGCGGTGACGCAGCCAAGGGCGACGACGGCTACATGGTCGGCTTCCCCAAGGGCCGTCCGGGCGCGGTCCACGCCACCAAGATCGGCACCACGGTGTTGCAGGAACGCGGCAGGTATAAAACCCGCGAGCGCGCCGACGTGTGGTCGGAGCGGAGCCGTATTCCCGACCGCTTCGACAGCCTGGGCGGCCTTTCCGGCGGCCCGGCGTTCGCCGCCGACGGCCGGCTGGTCGGCGTCGTGCTCGCCGAGGAGCCCCGGCGCGGCCGCGTCATTTCCGCCGAGCCGGCGACGCTTCGCCGCATGATCGAGCAGGCGGGCGCAACGGGGCCGACGAAAACCGCCGGGCCGTTCGATGCCGAAACCTATCCCCGCACGGCGCGCGGGCTGCTAACCTCACTCCGTGTCGCCAAGGTCTTGTGCCGGGTACACTAGGACGAACAACAAGGATCCCGCCGCATGACCGTCGATGACCTGAAGAAAAGCCTGAGCCTGCCGGTGATTGGTGCGCCGATGTTCCTGGCCTCCGGCGTCGACCTAGTGATGGCACAGTGCAAGGCCGGCATTGTCGGCGCCTTCCCGGCGCTCAACGCGCGCCCGGCCGAGGCCCTCGACACCTGGCTGACCGAGATCGAGACGCGCCTGGATGCGTTCGAAAAGGAAACCGGCACCAAGCCCGCGCCGCACGCGGTCAACCTGATCGTACACAAATCGAACCCGCGGCTCGAGGAAGACCTCGCCACCGTGGTGCGCCACCGTGTGCCGCTGGTGATCACGTCGCTGTCCGCGCCCGATCAGGTGGTCGAAGCGGTGCACGGCTACGGCGGACTGGTGTTTCATGACATCACCACGCGCCGCCACGCGGAGAAGGCGGCGGGCGTCGGCGTCGACGGCCTGATCCTGGTGTGCGCCGGGGCCGGCGGTCATGCCGGGCGGCTGAGCCCGTTCGCGCTGCTGCCCGAGATCAAGAGTTTCTACGACGGCGCCGTCGTGCTGGCGGGCGCGATCGCCGACGGCCGCGCCGTGTTCGCCGCCGAAGCGCTGGGCGCGGACTTTTCCTACATCGGCTCGGCGTTCATCGCCACCGACGAGAGCATCGCGCCCGAGGGCCACAAACGGATGATCGTCGAGAGCCATGCCGCCGACATTCTCTACACCCCCTATTTCTCCGGCACGCCCGGCAGTTACCTGATCCCTTCCATCCTCGCCGCCGGCGTGGACGTCGAGGAAGCCGAAGCGGCCCAGCCCCGCAAGATGCAGTTCGGCTCGGGCTCGTCGAAGGCGAAAGCATGGAGCGATGTCTGGAGCGCCGGCCAGGGCGTCGGCCAGATCGACGCCGTTTGCCCCACGGCTACGTATGTCGACCGGCTCAAGGCGGAATACGAGAACGCGCGCGCGGCACTCCTGAAAGGCGCGTAAGCGCCCGCGCGATTTTGCATCGGACGGAACCCCTGCGCTAAGGTGCGGCAACGAGGGGAAACGGGGAGTTCCGCGCCCATGCAGGAAACCGCGCAACGCAGCGTTTACCGGGTCGCCGTCCTGTCGGCGGTCGGCGTCGGCGTCGGCGCGGCGGCATCGGCGGCCGCCATCGGCTTCGTCGAACTGATCGCGCTGATCAACGACGTGCTGCTGATCTCGCCGCATGCCCGCATCCAGTATGAGGAAACGCCCAATCTCGTCATCGCCGCGACGCTGCTGGTGCCGGCGGCGGGCGGTATCCTGGTGGCGCTCGTTATCCGCTACGGCATCGCCGAGGGCCGGGCGCTCGGCCCGCCGGACGCGATCCTCGCCGTGCAGACCGGCGCCGACCCGCCCAGCGTCAGAAGCGGCCTCGCCTCGACCGCCGCGGCGCTGGCGTCGCTCGGTTGCGGCGCCTCGGTCGGACAGTACGGCCCGCTGGTCTATCTCGGCACCCTGATCGGCCAGCTTGCGGCCCGGCTCCGCTTCGGACTTCATGACCTGCAGAGCATCGCCATCGCCTGCGGCGTCGCCGCCGCCATCTCGACCGCTTTCAACGCCCCCATCGCCGGGATCATCTTCGCGCACGAGGTCATCCTCCGGCACTATTCGCTGCGCGCCTTCGCACCGGTCACCGTCGCCAGCGCGGTCGGTTACATCCTCGCCAACGTGGTGTTCGAACGCGCACCCCTGTTCCTTGTCCAGTTCGACGGCGTCCGGCACGGCTACGAGTTCATCCTATTCGCCGTTGTCGGCGTCGCCGGCGCGCTGATCGCCGTCGCCTTCATGCGGCTTCTGATGGCGAGCGGCAGGCTCGCGGCGCGGGTGCCGCTGCCGGATCTCCTGAAGCCGGGGCTGGCGGGTCTCGTCCTCGGGTTGATCGCGCTCGAACTGCCGGAGATCCTCGGCATCGGCAAGGAGGCGCTGCGCTTCGCCACCATCGAGGGCGCGTTCGGCATCGGCGAGCTCGCCGCCCTCGTCATCGCCAAGATCTTCGTCACCGTCATGTGCGTCGGCTTCGGGTTCGTCGGCGGCGTGTTCTCGCCGGCGCTTCTGATCGGCGTCCTGTTCGGCGCGCTTGCCGGAACCACGGTCGGCGCGGTCATTCCCGAACTTTATTCCGGCGTCGCCGTCTATGCGGTCTGCGGCATGACCGCCGTGTTCAGCCCGGTCATCGGCGCCCCGCTGACGGCGATCATGATCGTCTTCGAACTGACGCGAAGTTACGACCTGACCATCGCCGCGATGGTCGCGGTGGTTTTTTCGAACCTGGCGGCGAACCGGATGTTCGGTCGCTCGCTGTTCGACATGCAACTGGCGAGCCGGGGCTTCGACCTGTCATTGGGCCGCGACCGGGCGATCCTCAGGAACAGCCGCATCACGGCGCTGGGCGACATGAGCGTGCCGACGGCGGACCCGGACGAACCGCTGGCAGACGCGCTCTCGCGTCTGTATCGCACCGGACGCGGCGAGGCGCCGGTGGTCGACGCCGACGGGATTTATCACGGCCTGCTCCGCGCCGGCAGCGGGACCGACGCCGCCACCGACGCCAGGGTCCGTGACGCGATCTCCGGCCAGGGTCTCGTATTCGACGAGACGACGACGCTCTGGGATGCGCTGGAACGCATGCGCGCCTTCGTCGGCGACGCCGCCGCCGTCGTCGATTCCAGGGACCGCCGCTTCCAGGGCGCGGTCACCGAAGCCGCCGTCATCGGCGCCTATCTGGATACCATTCAAATATTGAGGCGCGAGGAAAATGCGGCGCTTTAGCTTCGTCATATGCGCCGCCCTCGCGGCATTCGCTTTCCCCGCTGCGGCGGAGACGCTCAAGGTCGTGACCTGGGGCGGCGCCTACGAGGCGAGCCAGCGGAAGGCCTACTTCGCGCCGTTCACGCGCAAGACCGGCGTCGAGATCGAGATCGTCCGTTACGACGGCGGTCTCGACGAGCTTCGCCGGCACCTCGCCGACAGCGGCGGCAAACCGGACTGGGATGTCGTCGACATGGTCCTGGCCGATGCGCACCGTGCCTGCGCCGACGGCCTGATCGCGCCGGTCCGGGCGGGCGAGCTTGCGCCGGCGCCGGACGGCACCCCCGCCCGCGACGACTTCATGGAAGGCGCCATCGGCGACTGCTGGGTCTCGCAACTCGTCTATTCGACCGCCATCGCCTACGACGAGCGCGCGTTCCCGGGCCTGAAACCCGCAAGCATCGCCGACTTCTTCGACGTCGAACGGTTCCCCGGCAAGCGCGCCCTGCAACGCGCGCCCATCGCCGTGCTGGAATGGGCGCTGTTGTCCTACGACGTGCCGCGCACGCAAATTTACGATCTCCTCAGTACCGAGCGCGGCCTGACGCTGGCGTTCCGCCGCCTCGACAAGCTGCGCGGCAATATCGTCTGGTGGTCGGGGGGCGCGGAACCGCCACGGATGCTGCAATCGGGCAAGGCGGCGATGGCGAGCGGCTACAACGGGCGCTTCTTCCACGCCATCGCCGAGGAGAACGCGCCCATCGCCATGATGTGGGACGGACAGTTGCTCGACTACGCGACCTGGACCGTCGTCGCCGGCGCCGACGACGAAGACCTGGCAAGGCGCTTCGTCAAGTTCGCGACCCGTGCCGAGAACCTGGCCGAACAGGCGCGGCATATTTCCTACGGCCCGACGCGGCAATCGGCCCGGGAACGCATCGGCATGTACGCCGACAGCAACATTCCCATGCATGCGCACCTGCCAACGGCCCCCCGGCACATGCAACGCGCCGTCCGCCAGGACCACGCCTGGTACGCGCGGACGGAGAAACTGCGCCAGCGCCGTTTCGAGGCGTGGCTCGAATCGCTGCCCGAAAGCGACCGGCCGTGACGGGACTTATTCCCAGTCGATCCGTTTCAGGGTGATCAGCGGCACCGGGCCGACGGAAAGCCGGCGATCCTGCAGCGACAGCGGCAGCGACACCACCTTGGGCCCGCCGCCCGGCGGCGCCTTGGCGAGCACGCCCAGCACGACCTTGGCCAGCGCCCCGTCCTGGGGCCGGGCGGCACCGGCCTCGACCAGCGCGTCGACGGCATCGTTGAACCCGGAGATGCGGGCGGTGAAGGCGCCGATCGGCTGCAGATCGCCGTCGAGCGCCAACGTCCCCTCGCCGGTCAGCCCCAGCACACCGTGGTGCACCTCCAGCGATTTGACGTCGATGGCGCCGCCGTTCTCGGTCCAGCGCCGCAGCGCGGCGGCGCTGATCCCTTCCGGCAGTTCGGCGCCGGTCGCCTCGGCGGTAATTCTGACACCCGCGATGTCGCCGCCGAACGCGGAATGCATTTCCGGCGGCAGGTCGATGGCGCGTGCCTCCAGCGTGGCGCGCCCGTAGACCGGCAATGCGCCCCGGATCAGCGTCGCCGTCACGTTCTCGGCCGTGAACGGGTCCGGCGCGCCGTCGCGTGTCACCGAGAGCCCGGAGGCCTCGGCGCGGATACGCCCGCCCCCCGTCGGATCGAGCCGGAATGCATTGGTCCCGGCACTGACCGTATAGCGTCCGGGCGCCACGCCCCGGGAAAGATCGAGCGCCACCGGCCCGGTCGCCGCCCCGTCGATCCGGTCGATGGCCCATAGCTTCATCAGTGCGTTCAGCGCCGGCACGTGCACGCGCCAGCCGCCTTGCGGGTCGGCGGCATCGATGCCGGCGATGCGGATCGCGAGCGTGCCGGGGTATCCCTCGACGACGAGTTGCTCATACGCCGCTTCGCGCCCGTCGAGGCGCATGGCATCAATCCATGCGTCGACGCGCTGACGCACCTCGGAGGCAAGCCAGTACCACCAAGCTGTATAGACGACGCCGGCGATGATAAGGAAGACGACCGCCGTCAGCGCGATGTTGCGGCGGTTCTTGAAGGGGCTCTCGGCGAAGTGCTCGTCGAGGCTTGTGTCATTCGGATCGGCCATATCCTTCAAGATAGGACGTTGCCCCGGCCCCGGGAAGGGCATAGGTTCCACCGCACATTGCAACCGGCTCGAGCTTCCATGAGCATTTCCCCCGCCCTCCGCCGCAACCTGAGCCTCGCCGCGCCGATCATCTTCGTCCTGTTGTGGTCGACCGGGTTCGTCGGCGCCAAGATGGGCATGCCGCACGCCGAGCCGTTCACGTTCCTGGGCGTCCGCTTCGCACTCACGTCCGCGATCTTCTTCGTGCTGATCGCGGCGATGCGGGTGCGCCTGCCGCGCTACCCGGTGGTCTGGCTGCACGCCGCCGTGGTCGGTCTCCTGATGCACGGGATTTATCTTGGCGGCGTCTTCGTCGCCGTTGACAGCGGTACCTCGGCGGGCATCGCGGCCCTGATCGTCGGCGTGCAGCCGGTGTTCACGGCGATCCTCGCTGGGCTGATGCTGAACGAACGGCTGAGTTTCCGCGCCTGGCTCGGCCTCGCCCTCGGCTTCGTCGGCGTGGCCCTGGTGGTCTGGCATCAGGCCGGCGACACCGGCGGCGTGCCGGGGCTCGTGGCCTGCGTTTCCAGCCTGATCGCGATCACCGTGGCAACGCTTTACCAGAAGCGTTTCGCCGGGGCGATCGACCTGCGGGTCGGCTCGGCGGTGCAGTTCGCCGCCGCGGCGGCGCTGATGTGGGCGCTCGCGTTCGCGACCGAGACCATGGTCATCGACTGGAACGCGGAAAGCATCTTCGCCATGGCGTGGCTGGTCGTGGTGCTCTCGTTCGGTGCCATCACGCTTCTCTATATCCTGATCCGCGAGGGTGCGGCGTCGAAGGTGGCGAGCCTGTTCTACCTGGTGCCGCCGGTGGTCGCGGTCGAGGGATACGTGCTGTTCGGCGAGGTGCTGGGCCCGAGCGCGCTCGCCGGCATGGCCATTGCCGTGATCGGCGTCGCGCTGGTAACACGGGGATGACGATGACCGACGATACGTTCACGCCGCCGACCCGCGCCTTCTGGGTTTTCGGTTACGGCTCTTTGATGTGGCAGGCGGATTTTCCCTTCACGAAGAAGCGCCGCGCCATGCTGCACGGCTATCACCGTGCGCTCTGCGTCTATTCGTGGGTCTACCGCGGCACCGAGCAGGACCCCGGTCTCGTGTTCGGGCTCGACCGCGGCGGCGCGGTCAGCGGCATGGCTTACCGGATCGCAGGCAAGCACGTGAAGGACGTCTACGCGCTTATTTACCAGCGCGAGATGGTCACCGCCGTCTACCGGCCGCGCTGGGTCAGGCTCAGGCTGACGGACGGCACGCCAGAGACGGTCACCGCGCTTGCCTTCGTCGCCAACGAGAAGAACGAGCAGTACGCCGGAAAACTGCCCGAGGACGAACTGGTGCGGCTCACGAAAGCCGGGCGCGGCTCCAAGGGGCCCTGCACCGAGTACGTGCTCAACACCGCCGATCATCTTCGTGAGTGTGGCATTCGCGACCGCCGCCTGGAGCGGCTGGCGCGGCGGCTGCGGAGTTAAATAAACATCGTCATCCCGGAACCGACCCCGGATTTAATCCGGGGTCGGTATCCGGGACCCATGGTCCGTCTTGCAGGATCGGAGACATAGGTCCCGGGTCGTAAGCTTCGCTTCCGCCGCCTTCAGGCGGCGGGCTCAACTAACGCCCGGGATGACGGGTTGTTATGCATCACCCAGCGAGATCGAGCCATCCTCGGCAATGGGAAAAAACGGGTTGAAGGCGACCTCCCACAGGTGCCCGTCGGGATCGGCGAAGTAGCCGGAATAGCCGCCCCAGAACACGTCCTCGGCTTTCTTGACGAGCGTGCCGCCGGCGGCGACGGCTTCATTGAGCACCCGGTCCACCTCCGCCTTGTCGCGGCCGTTGTAGGCGAGCGCGACGCCGGAGAAACCGGGCTTGCCGTCCTCGACCTTGGCGTCCTCGGCGAGCGCGGCACGGCCGTAGAGCCCGAGGATCATGCCGCCCGCCTGGAAGAACGTGACGTCGTCGTTGGACTGTTCCGACGCCCGCCAGCCGAGTTTCTCGTAGAATGCCCGCGCCGCCTTCATGTCGGCGACGCCCAGGGTGATCAGGCTGATGCGGGGGTCCACGGCCCTAGCCGCACTTGGAATGGCCGCACGACGTGCAGGTGTCGCAGCCTTCCTGGCGGATCAGCGACGGCTGGCCGCATTTCGGGCACTGCTTGAAGGGCGCGGTGCGCCCCGGCCCGTCGTCGTTGGCGCCGCCGCCCGCCGCTGCTCTGGGCATCGACTGCGCCTCCAGCGCCGGGTCGATCTTGGATGCCGGATTGGGCAGGAAACCGGTATCGATCATGTGGTTCTCGATCACGCCGCCGATCGCCGCCAGCAGCGACGGCACGTACTTGCCGCCGACCCAGTAGCCGCCGCGCGGGTCGAACACCGCCTTCAGTTCCTCGACCACGAACGACACATCGCCGCCGCGCCGGAACACCGCCGAGATCATGCGCGTCAGCGCCACCGTCCAGGCATAGTGCTCGGTGTTCTTGGAATTGATGAAAATCTCGAACGGCCGCCTGCGGCCCTGATCGTCGATGATGTCGTTCAAGGTGATATAGAGCGCGTGATCGCTCTCCGGCCAGCGCACCTTGTAGGTCTTGCCCGGCAGTTCGCCCGGCCGGTCGAGGGGCTGGAACATGCGCACCACGGACCCGCTGTCCCCCTCGTCCTTGGGCAGCACCTTCTTGGCCGGCTGCTCGAACGGCAGTTCCGGCTCGCTTGCCGCGTCCTTCTTTTTCTCGCCGGTTTCCAGCACGGCGCCGGTGACGTCGTTGGGCCGATACGTGGTGCAGCCCTTGCAGCCCAGTTCGTAGGCCTGCATGTAGATGTCCTTGAAGTCCTCGAACGTGGTGTCTTCCGGCACGTTGATGGTCTTGGAAATCGAGCTGTCGATGAACTTCTGCACCGCGGCCTGCATCACCAGGTGATCCTCCGGCGCCAGCGACTGCGCGTCGACGAAGGCGTTGGTGAGCTCGGCGTCGGCGCCCTTGAGGCGCCTGTAGAGCCGGTAGGCATAGTCCGACACGTCCTCTTCCCGGCGCGTGCCGTCCGGCATCAGGACGTGACGCCGGTACGTGAAGCTGAACACCGGCTCGAGCCCCGACGACACGTTGTCGGCGAAAAGCGAGATGGTGCCGGTCGGCGCCACCGACGTCAGCAGCGCGTTGCGGATGCCGTGTTCGGCGATGGCGTCCTTCACGTCTTCATCCAATTCGAAGACCGTCTCTCCCTTCAGGTACTGTTCCTTGTCGAAGAGCGGGAACGCGCCCTTTTCCCGGGCGAGGTCGACCGACGCCAGATAGGCCGAACGCTGCAGCGCCTTCATCCATTTCTCGGTCAGTTGCACGGCGCCGCGCGCGCCGTAGCGCACGCCGCACATGATCAGCGCGTCGGCGAGCCCGGTGATGCCGAGGCCGATACGGCGCTTGGCCTCGGCCTCGTGCGCCTGCTCCTCGAGCGGGAAGCCGGAGACGTCGACCACGTTGTCCATCATGCGGACGGCGATCCGGGTCAGCTCGTCGAGGGCGTCCATGTCGAGATCGGCGTCGGCCTCGAACGGGTTCTTCACCAGGCGCGCCAGGTTGACCGAGCCCAGCAGGCACGCGCCATAAGGCGGCAGCGGCTGCTCGCCGCACGGGTTGGTGCCGTGGATGGTCTCGCAGTAATGCAGGTTGTTGCGCTGGTTGATGCGGTCGATGAAGATCACGCCCGGCTCGGCGTACGCGTAGGTCGCGTGCATGATCTTGTCCCACAGTTCGCGCGCGGCGACGGTGTCGTAGACCATGCCGTCGAAGACGAGATCCCAAGGCGCGTCGTCCTTGACCGCCTGCATGAACTTGTCCGAGACCAGCACCGACAGATTGAACATGCGCAGCCGGCCCGGTTCATGTTTGGCACCGATGAAGGCCTCGATATCCGGATGGTCGCAGCGAAGCGTCGCCATCATGGCGCCGCGGCGCGAGCCCGCCGACATGATGGTGCGGCACATGCTGTCCCAGACGTCCATGAACGTCAGCGGCCCCGACGCGTCGGCCCCGACGCCCTTGACCTGCGCCCCCTTGGGCCGCAGCGTCGAGAAGTCGTAGCCGATGCCGCCGCCCTGCTGCATGGTCAGCGCCGCTTCCTTCAGGTTGTCGAAGATCCCGGCCATGTCGTCGGGGATGTCGCCCATGACGAAACAGTTGAACAGTGTCACGCGGCGTTCCGAACCGGCACCCGACAGGATGCGCCCGGCGGGCAGGAACTTGAAGCCGTCCATGGCCTCGAAGAAGCGTTCCTCCCAATGCGCCGGGTCGGCCTCGTTCGCCGCCAGCGCGCGCGCGACGCGCCGCCAGGTGTCGGCGACGGCCTTGTCCCTGGGTCGCCCGTCGGCGTCCTTCAGGCGATACTTCATGTCCCAGATTTGCTGGGAGATCGGGGCGATTTCGGTCATGGCGACTTATCTCGGCTGGCCGGCGCAGGGCCGGCGGGGTTACGGGCAGCGCCGAAGCGCCATTCCAAGGCCCGGAACCATAGGGCAATGCGGCCTTTCGCTTCAAGTGAATGTTCTTGAAATGTTTCCACCGATTTTACCAGATTAATCCCCCGGTGCAACGGCGAAAAATTCATTCATATCAGTATATAAGCAGGTTATCCCCGGGTTTCACGGGGCGTCGTCGGGAATTTTCCCCGGATTGCCGCCGACCGCATCGTGAAGACGCTTCGTGGCGCCCTCGATGCGCTCTTCCAGAAGCGCCATGAACTGCTTGCGGTCCATCCCCGGTTCGATGGGTTCAAGGAACTCGAGCGTGATCGTCCCCGGGTGGGTCATGAACTCGCGCCGCCCCCAGAAACTGCCGGAATTGAGCGCCACCGGCACCACGACGGCATCGTCCGGAAGCTGCTGGTAAATCGCGGCGACACCCGGGTGATAGCGCAGCGTCACGCCCGGCGCGGTGCGCGTGCCTTCGGGGAAGATGATCACCTGCCGCCCCCGTTGCAGACGGTCGACGCATTTCGTCACCATCTCCTTGAGCGCCTTGGCCCCCGCGTTCCGGTCGACGGCCACGTGCTCGCACTTGTTGGCGTACCAGCCCCAGAACGGAATCTCCGTCAGTTCCTTCTTGAGGACGTATTGCGGCTCGTCCAGCAACAGGTAGAAGATGAACGTGTCGTAGATCGACTGGTGCTTGGAGGCGATCAGCACCGGCCCCTTGGGCAGGTTCTCGCGGCCCAGGAATTCGACCTTCATGCCGCCGAGCACACGCATCGCGCCGACCAGGATGCGCGACCAGACCCTGAGCGCGGCTTTCATGACGCCCCTCGGGAACGGCAGGTAAATCCAGAAGCTCACCAGAAGGAACGTCAGCCACGAAAAGAAGAACGCGTGAAACAGGAACGAACGCAGTGCCTTCATGTCTGCGCTCCCTGTTCCTCCGCTGGGCGGCTTGCCGGCGAGCCGCCGAGATCCAGCAGCTTGACCCGGTGACGCAGCGACGCCACCAGGTACTTGTTATATTCCGAGATCATCAGCGCCATGGTGCCGGGCCACGCCCACCAGTATTCCTGTTTCACGTGTTCGGGAAACACCGGGTGCGGTTCGATCCGCATGCCGGGCATGGCGCTGCTGAATTCCAGCAGGCTCCTCGGCATATGGTAGGCGGCGGTCACCAGCCTGAGCGAGGTGAAGCCCTGTCCCTGCATCCAGTGCCGAGTCTCGAGCGCGTTCTCGATGGTGTCGACGGCGTTGCCGATGCTGATCCGGTTCTCGACCTCGTCCGGGCGCTGTTTCAACAGCGCCAGCAACTGCGATACGTCGACGCCCCTGTAAACGCCGGATATGAACATGCGCTCGGCGCGGCCCGCCAGGAGAAGGTCGAGGCCGGCGCGCAGCCGGCCGCTGCCGCCGGTCAGCACGACGATGGCGTCGGTCCTGTCGGCCGACGCCGAGCCGCGCGTAGGAATGCCGGCCGCGAACGCGATCAGCCCCGCCGTCCAGGCGCCGAGCAGCAGCAGCGAAAAGAAAACGATTGTCCTGAACCAGGGCGATCGGCGCCCGCGTGACCGGCTCCGCATTTCAGAGCATCCTCCCCAGCGAACGCAAGACGGTGGAGCGTGCGGTCGTCATGGCGAGAAAGGCGACGCTGAGTGGAATCGCCGCGAAGATGACCCATTCGACCGGCCCGAAGGTGAGATCCGGCAGCGCCGCGTCCTCCAGGCTTCTCGCCAGGTAGCCGACCGCCAGCAGCGCCGGCAGGCCGAGGACGAGGCCGATGATCCCGCCCTTGAGGCCCAGCATCATGGCGCGCCCGGCGAACTGGCCGGCGATGTAGCTGTCCTGGGCGCCGATCAGGTGCAGCACCTCGATCGCTTCCTTGTGGACGGCGAGCCCGGTGCGGGTCGTGAAGATCACCGTGCCCATGGTGGCGAGCGTGATAAAGACGAGGATCGCGAAGGCGATCAGCTCGACGGTGCGGATCAGGTTGACGAGGCGCTGCAGCCAGACCCGGTGATCGTCGACGCTGGCTTCCGGGACGCGCAACTGCAATTGCCGGGTGAACGCCTTCATGTCGAACGCCGCCTCGTCGGCGAGACCGACGTCGATCAGCTTCGGCAAAGGCAGGTCCCCGGCCTGGGCCTCGGGGCCGAGCCACGGTTCGAGGAGCGCCATCATGCGGTCTTCCTCGATGACGATGTAACGCTCGATCCCCGACGCCGCGGCGATCACGTTGAGAACTTCCTGCAGGTTATTCTGGTCCTTGGCCGGATTCTCGGTGGCGGCGATCTGCACCGTCAGCGTGCCGCCGACGCCCTGGTCCCAGCGCGCGGCCGTCGCGTTCAGCACCAGGATGCCGCCGATCGCCAACACGGCGAGAAACACCATGAAGGCGATCAGCCACGGCAGGAAGCGGCTGTGCGCGTCCTTGTCGAGCGGCAGGTCCGAACGCTTGACACCGAGCATCAGAGGAAGTTCTCGATGCCCGGGGGATCGGCATCCTGTTCTTCGGATTCCTGGCGCAACCGCTCGCGCCGCGCCCTGGCCTGGGCCTGTGCCGATTCGCGCGATTCGCGCCATTCGCGCGCTGCCGACTTGTTGCCGCTGCCCGCGGCCATGGTCAGCGTCCCGGCATCGAGGCGTACGATCGGATAGCCGAGACCGTCGACCAGCGACATATTATGGGTGGCGACGACAATGGTGGTGCCCAAGCGGTTCAGTTCCTCGAACAAGTGCATGAGCCGGAGCGCCATGCGGTCGTCGACGTTGCCGGTCGGCTCATCCGCCAGCAGAAGCTTCGGCCGCGCGATCACCGCGCGCGCGATCGAGACGCGCTGCTGCTGGCCGCCCGACAGCGTCGGCGGGCGCGATTTCATGTGATCCTTGAGGCCGACCCATTCGAGGAGCTCGGTGACGTGCCGGTTGACGTCGGATTCCTTGATCCCCGCGACCCTGAGCGGCAGCGCCACGTTGTCGAACGCGGACAAATGCTCGAGAAGTCTAAACTCTTGAAAAACAACACCGATCTGGCGCCGGAGTGCCGGAAGCTGAGCCCGGGACGCGGTCGCGATATCGGTGCCGAAAAGCGAGATCAGGCCGCGCGACGGTTTCAGCGCCAGATACATCAGCTTCAGAAGCGACGACTTGCCGGCACCCGATTCGCCGACCAGGAAGTGGAACGAACCGGAATCCAGCGAAAACGTCACGTCGCGCAGCACCTCCGGTCCGAGACCGTAGCGCAGTCCGACATTCTCGAAACGAGCGATATTCCCTTTAGACAATCCCGGCACCTGCGTTTTCTGATACGGACGGGGTGCAGCCGGGCCGAACCCGGCGCTCCCGGTCACCGTCGACAATGCCACGCGCACACGCCATCCGTCCAGCATCCCCGTCCTTATCGGCGCTTCGCCGAAATGCGCGCAGGGCGTGCGTTCGCTTGCGCCCGGAATCGCGAGCGCCTATAAACGTTGAAGTCATAACTGGCCGGTTACGTATGTTTATTTCCTGCCCGAACTGCTCGACGCGCTACAACGTATCTCCTGCCCAGTTGGGGGACGGCAAGTCCGTCAAATGTTCGAACTGCGGTAATACTTGGCACCAGACACCGGTTGCCGATCCGCCGCCACCGCCGATGCGTCCGCAGGGCGCGCCGCAACACGCGTACCCGCAGCAACCGGGTCAACCCTATCAATACCCGCCGCAGGGCCAGCCGGGCTATCCCCCACCGCCGCCGGGGTATCCGCCGTATCCATATCCGCCGCAGGGCTATCCGCCGCCGCAGGGCTATCCGCAACCGGGCGCCCCCGGCGCGCAGCAACAGACGCCGCCCGAACCGGCACCGGCACCACCGCCTCCGCCACCACCGCCGCCGCCCGAACCCGAAGAAGACGAAGACGTCACGCTGCCGGGGATGGAGGACGACGAGGATCCGATGGCCGTCTTTGCCGACGACGATGACGACACCGGCGCGGCGGACGACGGCGAGGATGCGCTTTCGTCGGAAGACATCGAAGCGATGTTCGGCACCGACGACGAGGACGAAGACGCCGCCCCGCTCGGCTCGATGGTCGAGGACGAACCGGAAAACGATGACGGGGACGAGATCGAGGACTTCGACGATCTCGAGGAACCGGAACCGATCCCGCAGGTCTTCACCGCCGAGGAAACCGGCGACGACGAATACGAGGACGACGACGAGGAAGAAGGGCCGGACGACGACGGCAAGAGCCCGGTGATGAAGATCGTTCTCGCCGCCGTGCTGGCCGTTTTGCTCGGCGTCATCGGCGCCGCGGTGTTCCTGAAGGACATGGTCATCGAATTCGTGCCCGCCGCCGAGGGCGTCTATTCCATGATCGGTCTCGGCGACGACTCGCTCGGTGCGGGGCTCTCGATCAACGACGTGAAGAGCACGCGCGAGAGCATCGCCGGCAAGGACGTGCTGGTGGTGCGCGGCGTGATCGTCAACGTCTCCGACCGCGAACGTCCGGTGCCGCTTCTGGAACTCAGGCTCTCGGATCTCGACGGCAAGCTGGTGCAGTCGGCGGACACCGCACCCCTGAAGAAGCAGCTCGCCGCCGGCGACCAGATCGGCTTCAAGATCCAGGTCGAGGACCCGTCGCCGCTGGCCCGCCGCCTCGAGGTCACGTTCATCGAACGCCCCGCCGAGGCTCAGGCGCAGTAAGGCACTTTTCACTCTTCAACGTCACCCCGGCGCAGGCCGGGGCCCAGAGCGGCAGGTATTGTCCACCGTCAATCGTGTCTTTACATCTGTCTGGATTCCGGCCTCCGCCGGAATGACGGAAGGTGTGACTTCTCAGAAAATATCCAGCAGCCGGTCGATGTAATCGAGTTCGAGTTGCGGCCGGTTGCGTTCGCCGGCGCGGCGGCGCAATTCGTCGAGGATTTCGCGGGCGCGGCGCATTTCCATCCGGTTCGGCACGGAAACGTCGGAGTCCTCGACGGCGGCGCCCTGGCCGTTCTCGTTGGTGTTGCGCCGGCCGAACGGGTCGAACTGGCCCTCGCGGCCGGGCATCGAACGCGTGCCGCTGGTGACCCCCAACTGCTGGCCGAACTGCTGCGCCAGCATCTGCGACATCTGGCTGGTGGCGCTTCTCAGTTCCTCCAGCGCCTGCGCCTGGTTGCGCGCGGAATCGGAAAGCTCGCCCTTGCCGAGATTGCGGCCCGACTGATCCATCTGCTGTTCGGCACGGCCCATGTTGTCGGGGATCTGCCCCATCAACTCGTCCATCTGCATCATCAGTTCGCCGAGGCGTTTCCTGAGCGCGTCCTGATCGGCCCGGGTCGGCGCTCCCTGCTCGCCGGCCTGCTGTTCGCCCTGTTGGCCTTGCTGGCCCTGCTGACCTTGCCGGCCCTGTTGCCGCTGGCCTTGTTGCTGCTGCCCCTGACCCATCTGTCCCTGGCGGCCCGTCTGCGGACGCTGCTGCCGGCGTTGCAGGCTCTCCTGGAAGGTCCGGTCGAGCAGTTCCTGCTGGTCCTGGGTCAGGGACCGCAGCCCGTCCATCAGCTTCTTGGCCTCGGCCATGGCCGGATTGGACTGCTGCATCTTCATGCCCTGGCGAAGCTGCTCCAGCATCTGCTGCATCTGCGCCAGCATCTGCTCGGCGGCCTCGCGGTTGCCGGTCTCGGCCAACTCGCGGATCTTATCCAGCATCTCCTGGATGTCCTGGGTCTGCATCTGCGGCTGGTCCGGCATCTGCGGCAACTCGTCCATGCCCATTTCCTGGAGCCGGTCGACCAGCGCCTGCATGTAGCGGTCCATCGCTTCCTGCAACTCGCGCATCACCCGGTCCAGTTCCTCGCCGAGCTTGCCGTCGCGGAGCGCCTTCATCGCCTCTTCCTGGAGCCGCATCAGGTCGGCCTCGGCGAGCGCGAATTCGCCGTCCTCGATCCGGAGCGCCGTCTCCCACAGGAGCCGCTGCACACCCGGTACGACGGAGGTGTCCTCGGCATAACCGAGGCGGCCCGCGGCCATCCGGATCGCGAGAAACGCCACGGTGTCGTCGAAGAACCGTTTCGGATAGAGCGAAAGTTCGTGCAGGTTGTTGGCGATGATCTCCATCATCTCGCGGTCGGCGTCGTTGAGCATCTTCCGCGCTTCGGCCAGTTCACGCGCGATCGGATGGTTGAAAATACGTTCCGGCAGCACGGTCTCGACGGCGTCGGTCTCGCTGATCTGACCGGCGGTGTCCTCGGCGATCAGCTTGACCCGGACCGGCAGCCCGGCCCACGGATGCGCCGAGAAGTCGCGCAGGTGGGTCGCCCGGATATCGCGACGGTCGCCGGAGAGCGGCACCTCGACACGGATCTCGTCGGCGCCGCCCGGCACCGGCCTGCCGTTGGGGCGGCGGATGGTCATTTCGACCTTCTTCACGCCGTAGTCGTCGGAGGCGATATAGACGACCTGAAGCTGGGTATCGCGCTGGCGCGACGGCGCCTGCTCGAACTCGATGTTCGGCGGCGCATCGGTGGCAACCACCACCGGCCATGTCGCCAGCGCATCGTTGCCGGCGCTGAGCGTCAGACTGTCGGCACCGGCGGCTTCCGAGGCGACCTCAAGCTCGAGCTTGTAAGACGTGCTCGACGTGTCACCCAGTTGCTGCAGCGGGATACGGGTCTTGCCGAGGTCCAGTGCCGGCGGCGCCTGCACATCGGTGGCGTGCACCAGAATCTGCGAACCGACCGGCACGATCAGGGTCGGCCGCGCCTGGTTGGGTGCCGCCGCGTCGGCGTTTTCCGCGTCCGCTTTCTCCGGCGCCCGGCCAATGCCGTTGAATACGCTGGGCGCCAGGCCGGTGTAGGCCGGCGGCGTGATCCAGAGGTCCATGCTGATGGCGTTGGCAGCACCCGCGCCGCCGATCGGCGACACCGCGCGCAGCATCCGTTCCAGGGGTTCGGAACCGCCCATCAGCACGCCGACGAACAGCACCAGCACCGGCACGAAGCGGAGCCCGCGCCGGTCGAGCGCGGCAACGCCCGGCTTGGGCGACGGATAGGCGAGGTTCCGGGTCTGCCGGAGCGCGCGGTCGATGTGCGTCTGCCACAGCAACCGGCCGTCGGCGGAGAGCTTTTCCTGTGCCGGGCGGTCGAACAGCGCGGTCAGCGGCCGGTGCTGCAAACCCGATGCGGCTTCGACCCGGCGTGCCGCCTCGGTGCCCGAAACCGGCCCGAAGGCCTTGCTCAGTCCCTTGAGGGAAAAGCCGAACAGCACGGCGATGAACGCCAGCGCCATACCGTGAACCGCATCGGGCAGGACCGGCAGCACATCTGTCAGCGCGACGCCGACAAACAGGACGATGACGGCGACCGGTGCCCAGAGGACACGCCACAGGCGTTCCCAGCGGATCGCCAGCACCGCAGCCTGCAGTGCCGTCGACAGCCTGGTGACGCCGTGCGTCCTCTCGGGGGTGTCCGTCATCCACTCGCCTCACGGGGTCGTGGCCGCGCGAGCCAGTCCGGCACGCGCTCTCGGTTCATCATATCATCGATCCGCAGGCGGTCCGCAACAACGGCGTACTCGCCGCCGTTGACCAGCACTTCCGGAATCAGGTCGCGGCCATTGTAGGTCGACGACATTACCGCGCCGTAGGCCCCGGCGGAGCGGAACGCGACCAGATCGTCCGCCTCAACCAATGGCATCATGCGCGCACGCGCGAACGTATCGCCCGACTCGCAGACCGGGCCGACGATGTCGACCGGCGCCATGTTATCGCCGGGCGCGGGTTCGCGGACCGGCACCACGGTGTGGTGCGCGTCGTACATGGCGGGCCGGATCAGGTCGTTCATCGCCGCATCCAGGATCAGGAACGAACGGTCGACGCCTTCCTTGACGTAGACCACGCGGCTCACCATCACCCCGGCGTTGCCGCAGATCATGCGCCCCGGCTCGAACGCCAGCTTGCAGCCGAGGCCGTCCATGACCTGCTTGACCATGGCGCCGTAGTCGGCCGGGCTCGGCGGGTTCTCGGCGTCGTAGGGAATACCGAGTCCGCCGCCGAGATCGACGATGCGGATGTCATGGCCCTGCTCGCGCAGCGTCTCGACGAGGCCGCGCACTTTGGTGTAGGCCGCCCGGTAGGGCTCGAGGTCGGTCAGTTGCGAGCCGATGTGAACGGCAACACCGACGACGTCGATGCCCGGCAGCTTGGCGGCCTCGGCGAATACGCTTTCGGCCTGCGCCCAGGCGATGCCGAACTTGTTCTCGGAAAGGCCCGTGGTGATCTTCTTGTGGGTCTTGGCGTCGACGTCCGGATTGACGCGGATCGCGATCGGCGCGGTCACGCCCATGGCGGCCGCGATCTCCGACAGACTGTGCAGTTCCGGCAGCGATTCGACGTTGATCTGGTGCACCCCGGCGGCAAGCGCGGCCTTCAGTTCGTCAGCCGTCTTGCCGACGCCTGAGAAGACGATTTTCGATGCCGGGATCCCTGCGGCGAGCACGCGCTGCATCTCGCCCGCGGAAACGATATCGGCGCCGGCGCCGAGCGCCGCCAGCGTCGCCAGCACGCCGACGTTGCCGTTCGCCTTGACTGCGAAATAGACCTGATGGTCGGTGCCGGCGAGCGCCTCGTCGAAGACGGTATAGTGGCGAGTCAGCGTCGCCGTGGAATAGCAATAGAACGGCGTGCCGACGGCGTCCGCGATATCGGCCACACGGACATCCTCGGCGTAAAGCTCACCGTTCCGGTAGTTGAAATGGTCCACGTCCGCTCCTTGCCGTCAAGAAAACCGGCGGCGCCCGAGCCGCCCGTTACTTCGCCAAAAGTTCCGTCGCCGGTGGCGGCGGGGTGTAATTGCCCGAACTATCGGTCCTGGACGGACGGGTATCCGTCGTGTCCCGGGGCCTTTCAGTCCGCGCCCGGGGCGCCGTCTCCGTGGTCTCCGCCGGCGGCGCCGGATAGACACGCGGATAGGTGCTGTCTTCGGACGGCTTGGGCGACGATTTCACACCGCATCCACCGATCGCGAACGCCAGCATCAGCGCCGCCGATACCCGCAAGAACTTGTGGCTCATCATCATCAGGTCATACTAGTCGTCAACCCTTTCAAGGGTCCAGACACATTCACGGGAGCAGCGTACGGCACCAACCGCCGGGCACGAAAAAGACCGGCGGCACGCGGCCGCCGGTCGATCCCCTGGCGGAGCTGACGCTCCGGCTCAAGTCCGTCACGTCAGGATTTGCCGCCGAGTTCGCGTTCAGCCTTGTTCCAGGCGTCGGACATGTCGTTGTAGGCGTTGGAAAAGCCGTCCTTCATGTCGGCCCAGGCTTCCTTGGAACTGTTTTTAAGGCTGCCGAACCATTCGGCGACTTCAGTGCGCTGTTCTCGCAGTGCCTGCATCGACGAGCGGGCGGATTCACGCGCGGATTCGCTCATGTCCTCCCAGTTTTCGTCGATCCGGGCCTGCAGTTCGACGATCCGGTCGTCGATCGCATCGAGCGCTTCCTCGGCCGTGTCGACGGCCTCGTCCTTCTGTTCGACGCTGTAATCCTTCAGCGACGTCAGCAATTCGGACGTATCTTCCTTGATCTGTTCGACGCTGTAGTCCTGTCCCGCTGCGAGCGCGCCGTTGACGGGCGCGGCAGCCACGAGAACGGCGACGGCGGCGGCGGTAATCGGTAAATGGAAAGTCATAGTCGGTCTCCTTTCATTAATGAACGGACGTGTGAAACCCGGCGCGGCGGCATGGATGCGGCCACGCTGCGGGTAATGATTGAATTGATCAGTTAAAGCGCGACTGCGCCGAGCGGACGGCCTGTCCGAGCGCGTTGCTAGCGGCTTCGACGCCGGTCTTGATATCTTCCCAGGCGTCTTCGCCGGCGGACGAGAGTTCGTCCAGTTTTTGCCGGGCCTGATTCCGCTTGTCGCGCAGGTTGTCGATTTCCCGGTTCAACGCGATCTCGGCCTCGGCGTCGGCACGGTCGGCCTTGGCACGAAGCTTGTCGATCTCGGCGGACCATTCGTCCAGTTGCGCCTGAATCTTCTTCTGATATGCCTGTTTGCTACTCATCAAAAATGCCTCGCTCATGAAAATTATTGTCGTTGAACGAGCTAAGCAGCATGGCGAGGATTTCAAACGAACCTGGGAAGAACGCCAGATCGTTAGGAACGGATCAGGAACGCCGTCATGAACCAAGAAATCGATGGGAAGCCGCGCAACATTATTGCGCGCGAATAATATCCGCTAGAGCCAGCGTTTGCGGGCCGATTTCACCTGTTCGGCGACATTTTCGGGCGCCGTGCCGCCGAAGCTCGTGCGGCTGGCCACCGAGTTGTCGACGCCGAGCACCCCGAATACATCCTCGGTGATCCCGGCCTCCACAGACCGCATGTCGGCGAGGGACAGATCCTCGAGCCCATAGCCCTTGTCCTCGGCCATCTTCACCAGTGCGCCGGTGACGTGGTGCGCATCGCGGAACGGCATGGCGAGCGTCCGGACCAGCCAGTCGGCGAGGTCGGTCGCGGTCGAGAAACCCTTGCCGGCATCGGCCTTCATCCGTTCGGGATTGAAAACCGCGCCCTCGATCATGCCGGTCATGGCGGCCAGCGACAGCGCCATGGTGTCGGCGACCTCGAACACCGGCTCCTTGTCGTCCTGCATGTCCTTGCCGTAGGTCATCGGCAGGCCCTTCATGACGATCATCAGCGCGTTCAGCATGCCGATGACCCGGCCCGCCTTGGCGCGCACCAGTTCGGCGGCGTCCGGGTTGCGCTTCTGCGGCATGATCGAACTGCCGGTCGAGAATTCGTCGGAAAGGCGCACGTAACCGAACTGGTCCGAGCACCAGAGCACGATCTCCTCGGCGAGCCGCGACAGGTGAACCGCGCAGATGGCGGCGGCGCTCATGTATTCCATGGCGAAGTCCCGGTCCGAGACCGCATCCAGCGAATTGGCGGCGGGCCGGTCGAAGCCGAGCGCTTTCGCGGTCTTTTCCCGGTCGATGGGGAACGACGTACCGGCGAGCGCGGCGGCGCCCAGCGGACTCTCGTTCATGCGCGCCCGAGCGTCCATGACCCGCGAACGGTCGCGGCCGAGCATTTCGACGTACGCCAGCAGATGGTGGCCGAGGGTCACCGGCTGCGCCGTCTGCATGTGCGTGAAGCCGGGCATCACCGAGGCCGCATGCTTTTCCGCCTGATCGATCAGCGCCTTCTGCAGGGCCTTCAGGTCCCGGTCGAGCCCGTCCAGCGCATCGCGCACCCAGAGCTTCAGGTCCGTCGCCACCTGGTCGTTTCGGGACCTAGCCGTGTGCAGGCGCCCGGCGGCGTCGCCGATCCGCGCCCGCAACGCGGCTTCGACGTTCATGTGGATGTCCTCGAGCTCGGTCTTGAATTCGAACGTGCCGGTTTCGATCTCGCGCTTGATGGCGTCGAGGCCGTCGATGATCGCATCGGCGTCTTCGTCCGTAATGATGCCCTGGTCGGCCAGCATCCGCGCATGCGCCTTCGAGCCCTCGATATCCTGCGCGTAGAGCTTTCGGTCGAAACCGATGGAGGCGTTGATCGCTTCCATGACCGCCGACGGTCCGGCCGAAAAACGGCCGCCCCACATGGCGCTTGTGCCTTGCGCAGCGTCCGGCTTTTGCTGGTTCTTCTTCTCGGTCATGGCATTCCTGCCTTCGTCGTCCTACATAAGTGCGAGGTTTCGCAGCGAGGATATCCGATGTCGGACGGATTTATCAGCCGCCATTTCACACAGGCGATCGCCGCGTGCGCGCTCGTCGGCGTGTTTTCCCTTATATCCCCGGCGCTTGCAAGCGATCATGAAGAACGCTGCGCCGCCGGCGGCAAGGCCTTCAAGGCACTCGAGGTCAGCGAAGAAGCCACGCCGCCGCCCGCCGTCGCCTTTTCGACCGCCGACGGCGGCGAGACGGGCCTCGCCGATTTCGCGGGCCGCGGCGTCATCGTCAACTTCTGGGCCACCTGGTGCGCGCCCTGCGTGCGCGAGATGCCGCAACTGGACGCGCTCCGTGCCGAACTGGAATCGGCCGGGATCGACGTGATCGCGGTTTCCATGGACCGGGCCGGGCACAAGGCGGTCGCAGACTTCTATGAACGCTACAAGATCAGGCATTTGTCGCAACTGGTGACGCCGTCGAAGACCGGCGGCACGCTGGGCATCCGCGGCCTGCCGACGACCTTGCTGGTCGATCCGAAAGGCCGTGAAGTCGCGCGCATCGTCGGGCTGTTCAAGTTCGACGCGCCGGAGAGCATCGAATACTTTAAGCGATGCCTGGCCCCACGGGATTCATGAGAGGGCTCATGAGACATTTGAAATTACCGGTGATCTTCGGTGTGCTCGCCATCGCCGTCGCGGTTTCGGGTGTAACCGGCTGCACGCAGAAGCGTTCGACCGCCAACTGGCAGCACCCGACGCTGCCCAAGGCCGAGTGGTCCGCCGACATCGGAGAGTGCCGCCGCCATGCCCGGCGCGAGGTAGAGCGCGAGGCCGGCCTGCCGGCGTCGGGGCCGGTCAGCGACAACCTGCCGGGGGCGCCCACCACCTACAACCGGAACATGACCAGCTACCAGCTATCGCGCTTCGAGGCGCGCGCCTTCGAGACCTGCATGGAACGGCTCGGCTACGAGCGGATCGTGAAGTGACGGCCCGTTTCGTGGCGTTCTGTCGGGAGGCATCCCGTCCCGGCCGTCACCCCGGCGCAGGACGGGGTCCAGAGATACCAACTCCGGCCATCTCCGGCACAAAAGCATAACGGCCCTGGATTCCAGCATTCGCCGGAATGACGGCAACTCCAGGCCGAGCTACGCACAAAAAAACGGCGGCTCCGGGGAGAGCCGCCGCTGGGGACGTCGTTTGGTCGGGGGAGAAATATTAGGCCGCGAGCGGCAGTTCCGGCTGGGCGTCGTCTTTCTTGCCTTCGATGACGCCGATCACCGGCGCGGCGGCGGCAACGGCTTCCGCGGAATAGGTGCCGTCGGCCAGCGCCCGGCTGATCGAGGCGATCTGCGAACGCTCGATGCCGATGTCGGCGAGCACGCTGTCGGAAAGCTGGTGCAGGGCACGGGCCGTGCGGCGTGCGCGAAACAGTGACTTCAGCGGCTTGAAAACGGTCTTGATCATGCCGATCACCACCTCGTTGCGCATTTGATGCGCGCGTTCGACGATCATCCGAATGTCCGCGTCGGTAATCTGCCGGGTGTTGTCGAACAGCGGCAGGCCGGCGGTCGCGGTGTCAATCTTGTTCATCTTACCTGTTCCTTCGTTCTGGAAGATCAGGCCGGCGCAGCATTGCCCGCGTCGCCCTTGGTTACTGCACCCCGTATACGCCTTATGCTGCACTGCAAAAAGCGCCGTTTTTGCGGACCAGCCATGTATTTTGCGCATGCCTAAGGTGTGATAAGCATCACAAGCTATGCAAAATAAGATAACGCTTGCGTCGCCCCCGCAAGCCCCCTAGCCTTCCCGCGCTATGACCGATAGACGCGAGCTCGATCGTGATTTGGACCGGCTGTTGCGTGACAGCGGGGCACGGGTCGATATGGTCAGCGCCCGGGAAATCCTGCGCGGCGTGCTCGCCTCTCCCGCCGCCGGCGACGACGATGCCTGGCTCTCGCTGATCGCCCCCGGCGCGGATGACGACGTCGTCGACGCCCTCAAGGAACTCAATTCCCGCATTCAGACCACGTTGATGGACGACGGACTGTCGCGGAAAACCACCGATCCGGAACGGATCGCCGCGCTGCGCAAGGAAATGAAGCGCCGCGACCTGGACGCGTTCATCGTGCCCAAGGCCGACGAGCACCAGGGCGAGTTCGTCGCCAAGCGCTCGGAACGGCTGCAATGGCTGACCGCGTTCACCGGCTCCGCCGGGACATGCGCCGTAATGGCCCGCAAGGCGGCGGTCTTCGTCGACGGCCGCTACACCCTGCAGGTCAAGAAACAGGTCTCCGGCAAGCTGTTCGAAGCGCATCACGCCGCCGACAAGGATCTGAAGACCTGGCTGTCCGAAACCCTCTCGCACGGCATGCGCGTCGGTTTCGATCCGTGGCTGATCACCGACGCCGAGCGCCGCAAGCTGGAAAGCGTCTGCGCGCGCGCCGGCGCCTACATGGTGCCGCAGCCGGACAACCCCATCGACGCGGTGTGGAGCGGCCAGCCCCCGGCGCCGATCACGCCGATGGTCCCGCACGCCCAGAAGTACGCGGGCGAGACCTCGGCCAGGAAGCGCAAGCGCCTGACCAACGCCATGAACGAGGCCGGCCTCGACACCGTCGTCCTGAGCGCGCCCGATGCCATCGCCTGGCTGTTGAACGTGCGCGGCCGCGACGTCCCGTGCACGCCGGTCTCGCTGGCCTTCGCCGTGGCCCATGCCGCCGGCGGTATCGAGCTGTTCACCGATCCGCGCAAGATGAGCCCGGGCCTCGAGACCCACTTCGGCCCCGAGGTCGTGGTCATGGAAACCGAGGCGCTCGCCGACGAACTGAGCCACATCGGCAGCCGCGGCCTCAAGGTCGGTGTCGATCTCGCCAACGCACCGGCCAAGATCGCCATGACGCTCAGGCAGGCCGGCGCCGAGATCGTCGATACCCGCGACCCGACGCTGGCGATGAAGGCCTGCAAGAACAAGACCGAGCGCGACGGCATGCGCGCCGCGCATCTCCGCGACGGCGTTGCGTTGGCCAATTTCCTCTGCTGGATCGAGAAGTCCGCCGGCCGCAGCAAGACGACCGAATGGGACGTCGGCCTCAAGATCGACGGCTTCCGCGAGGCGCTCGACCTGCACCGCGGTCCCAGCTTCCAGACCATCGCCGGGTTTGGGCCCAACGGCGCGATCGTGCATTACCGCGCGTCCGAGAAGTCGTCCGCCAAGCTCAAGAAAGGCTCGCTTTTGCTGGTCGACAGCGGCGGGCAGTTCCTGGACGGCACCACGGACGTGACGCGCACCGTCGCCATCGGCAAGCCGACGCAGGAGATGAAGGACCGCTACACCCGCGTCCTCAAGGGCCACATCGCACTGGCGACCGCGCAGTTCCCGGACGGGACCTCCGGCGGCCAGCTCGACACGCTGGCCCGCAAGCCGCTCTGGGACATCGGCCTCGACTACGAGCACGGCACCGGCCATGGCGTCGGCAGCTACCTCGGCGTGCACGAGGGCCCGCAGAACATTTCCAAGCGCCCGACGCAGGTCGAACTGGAGCCAGGCATGGTCGTCTCCAACGAGCCCGGCTACTACAAGTCCGGCGGTTACGGCATCCGTATCGAGAACCTCGTCATGGTACGGACGGTCAAGCCGCAGAAGGGCTGGGAAAAGAAGCTGCTCGGCTTCGAAACGCTGACCTGCGCGCCGTTCGATCTCAACCTGATCGAACCCAAGTTGCTGACCCGGGGCGAAATCGAGTGGATCAACGGCTACCATGCCTGGGTCAGGAAATCCCTCGAGAAAAAACTCGACAAGGCGGTGCGCGCCTGGCTCGCCAAGGCGACGAAGCCGCTCAAGCTGCCGCGCGCCTGAGACGCTTTGCCGCCGGACCGGATCGCGCTATGATTCCCGGCAACCGGACGGAGGCGCAGATGGACAACGGCGATCTCGTTCTCGATCTTCTGGCGTGGCTGAAGCCGGCGCCCAAACCCTATGAGGACGTGATGGACGCGTGGCGCACATCGTGTCCCCGGCTCACGGTGTGGGAGGATTCGGTCGATGCCGGGTTCGTCGAGAAGCGCGTCACCGGTGACGGCGTGATGGTGGCGGTCACCGATGCCGGGCAGCGACATCTGGCGGCCGAGCGTCCGGACGCGGCCTGAGAGCGGATTTACGCCAGCCACCCCTCCAGCCCCTTGAACAGCAACCGGATCGCCAGCACCGTGATTAGCGTCTTGAGGCCGATCCGGAACGCCTTTTCGGGCAGCGCGTTCAGCATGTGCTTGCCGGCCCACGTGCCGGCGAAACCGCACGCCAGCAGCCCCACCAGCAGCGGGATGTAGGGACCGAACGCGAAACCGAGCACGCCGAAAGCGATGATCTTGAAGCCGTGCTGGATGGTCATCATGGTGGCATGCGTCGCCACCACTTCCTGGCGCTTCTCGGATGCCGCCGCCGCGAACGGCGCCACCAGCGGCCCGGTGGCACCGACGAACATGGTCGCCAGCGCGCCGAACAGCCCGATGCCGAAGAAGGCCCGGTTCGACGGCGCCCGGGTCCTGAGCTTCGGCCCCCAGGTGGCGTAAAGCACGAACGCGCCGAGCACGACCTGCAGCAGCGCGGTCGGTAGTGTCACCACAAGGTTGCCGCCGATCGCCGCACCGATCACCGTGCCGATCAGGAACGGCGGGATCACGTGCTTCAGGATATCCGCGCGCAGAATCGCCGCCCGGCCGGCGTTGGAGCCCAGTTGCACGATACCGTGCAGCGGGATCAGTACCTGCGGCGGCAACAGCGACGCCATGGTCGCCATGACAAGAAGCCCGCCGCCGAGGCCCAGCGACGCGGCGATGAAACTGCCGGCGAACGACACCGCGCACATGATGGCGAAGCCCCAGATGTCGAGGCCGGTGCCCTCGATCAGGATCGAAACGAAGTTTTCCAAGAACGCATCCCCCGGAAGTACGCCATTTTTCTAGCAAAGGCGGGTGGGGTTGGCACGCGGGAATGACGGCATGAGTGTAACGCCGCTCAGGCGCCGCCGGCGAGTTCCAGGATATCGTCGGCGTAGCCGCGAAGCTTGGCAGAAAGATTGAGCCTTTGACCCTCATCCAGAGAGGCCAGCACGTCGGCATAAAGCGCTTCGAGTTTGCGCCAACGTTTTTCGGAGACATCCTCGTAGGATGGATCGACGATGTCGTAACCGCGGAGCGTAAGTTGGTAAACGAACCCCGCCAGGGGCGCCGCCGCCGGGTTGCTGCGGAGATATTCGACAAGCGCGCGCTGGCGCTTTTCCAAATGATCGAGCCACGTCAGACGGTCGCCGATGGTCGGCCGCGTATGCCGGCGCACGATCTCGACCTGATCGTCACGAAGAGGACCGATGAAGCGCTCCAGATTGTCGACCCGGCGCTCGACCCGTTCTTCCAGCAGGTCGTCGACAGAGGCCTGCTCCTCAAGGCGTTCCTCGTCGACGTAGGCAGCCATCTGCGCCTCCAGATGGTCGACCTTGGCAGGCGACGTATGACGGACCAGGACGTTGGCGAAGTAAGGCGCGGCGCCGGCGAACGTCTCGTCCAGCAGGGCCCGGAACTCGGCGAACGCCGCCGCGACGTCGTCCGCCTGCCACGGCCCCGCGTCCGTCACCGCCGCCTGGCGGTGCAGAAACACCGCGTAGCGCGGCAGCATCGCCGTCCGGTGCCAGGCAATCAGCCGCGCGACCTCGGCTTCGACGTGGTCGGCATCGGCCGGATTCAGATCGAGATACCGCTCGGCTCGGCTTTCCAGCGCATTGTCGGCAAATCCGTAGAACAGCTT
Organism: Rhodospirillales bacterium; assembly: GCA_051117645.1. GTDB lineage: Bacteria > Pseudomonadota > Alphaproteobacteria > Rhodospirillales > Casp-alpha2 > UBA4479. The sequence continues at coordinate 539,240 of JBNPEI010000010.1, read as the reverse complement.
GACGCTGGAGCACGCCGACAGCGTGAGCACGACGCAAAACGCGCAGGCAACACGCAGGAACGGCAGCAGGTATCGGCGGTCCGACATGCGCTCTCTCTTACACTCCGGGACCGCTCTCACATAAGAAGGCGGCGCGGGAAATCAATTCACGCCGCAGCCAGCACCCGCTTGCGGGGTACGATGCGGATGTGCCCGCCGGTGTCGGTGTCGGGCAGCGCCGCCACTTCCTCGGCGACGTCCAGGAGCTTCGCGAGATCGACGCCGGTATCGATCCCCATGTTCTCGAACGTGAACACCAGATCCTCGGACGCCGTATTGCCGGTGGCGCCCGGCGCGAACGGGCAGCCGCCGAGCCCGGCCACCGACGCGTCGAACACACGCACCCCCGCATCGTAGGCGTAGAGCGCATTGGCGACGCCGAGGCCGAAGGTGTCGTGGCCGTGATAGGCCCATTTGGCGACGCCGCCGGAAAACCGCTCGATCGCGCCTTCGCAGAGCCCGGCGACGTGATCGGGCAGCGCCCGCCCCGTGGTGTCGCAGAGTCCGATCTCGACCTCGAAGCCGAACGCCAGGACTTTGTCGAGGACGGCGTAGACCGCGTCCTCGTCGATGCGGCCCTCGAACGGGCAGTCGAACGACGTCGCCGCGTTGACCCGCAGCTTGAAGCCCGGCCTGTCCCTGCCCGCCTCGATGACCTTGCCCAGTTCCTCGATGGAGGCGGCGACCGGGCGTCTGACGTTCGACTTGTTGTGGCTTTCGGAAACCGAAAAGACGTAGCCGATGTCCATGCAGCCGGCGGCGAACGCGTTCTCGGCTCCGCGCAGGTTGGGCGTCAGCGCCGTCAGTTCGACGCCCGCCGGCACGTTGACCTTTTCATGCACTTCCGCCGTGTCGGCCATTTGCGGCACGTGTTTCGGCGAAACGAAGGCGCCGGCCTCGATCCGGGTCATGCCGGCGGCGGCCAGCCCCTCGATCACGCGGATCTTGGTTTCCGTCGGAATCCACGTCGGCACCACCTGGAAACCGTCGCGGGGCGCGACGTCGCAGAGAATGACAGGGTCCTTGCTCATATCACTTCCTCCTTTCTGAGGCGTTCGATCTCGGCCGCGTCGAGGCCGAGCACGCCCGACAGCACGTCTTCGTTATGTTCGCCGATGCCGGGGCCGGCCCACCTGACGCCGCCGGCGTGTCCACCCTGCATCATCGGGACCACGCCCGGATGCAGCACCTCGCCCAGACGCGCGTCGTGGACGGGATGCACCATGCCGCGTTCCCGGAACTGCGGATCGGCGGCGATGTCGGCGACGTCGTAGATGCGCGTCGACGGGATGTCGGCGCCGGAGATTTTCTCTTCCAGTTCCTCCAGCGTGAACCGCTGCGTCCAGGCGCCGATCTCGGCGTCCAGCGCCGGCATGTGCCTGACCCGGCTCGGGTTGTCGGCGTAGCGCGGGTCTTCCTTCATGTCCGGGCGTTCCATGATGTCGCAGAGCCGCGCGAACAGGGTCTCCGAGTTGGCGCCGATGACGAACCAGCGCCCGTCCCGGGAGGGATAGGCGCTCGACGGCGCCGCGGTCGGAATGGTCGAACCGTGCGGCTGGCGCACCTTGTCCATGTAGCCGTACTCCGGCAGGCAGCCCTCGAGCATGCTGAGGATACTCTCGGTCAGTGCCACGTCGACGCTGCGGCCCGGGCGCCCGCGCCCGGCCTGTTTTTCGAACAGCGCCGCCAGCAGGCCGATGGCGCCGTAGAGTCCGGCGATGCTGTCGCCGATGGAGACGCCGACGCGCACCGGCGGCAGGTCCGAGACCTCTCTCGGATATCCCGACAGATGCCGGATGCCGCCGACCGCCTCGCCGATGACGCCGAAGGCGGCGCGCTTCGAATAGGGGCCGTCCTGGCCGTAGCCGGAAATCTGCACGATCACCGCGTCCGGGTTCACGGCCGCCATATCGTCGACCCCGAGGCCCCATTTCGCGAGCTGTCCCGGCTTGAAGTTCTCGACCACCGCGTCGGCGTGACCGATCAGCTTCTTGACCAGTTCGATGCCGTCCGGCTTTTTCAGGTCGACGGTGACCGAACGCTTGTTGCGGCCGTGGACCGACCACCACACCGACGACGTTTCGCCGTCGGGGATCGCGCCCCAGGTGCGTACCGGATCGCCGCGCCCGGGCGGCTCGACCTTGATCACGTCGGCGCCGAGATCGGCCAGCACGCGGGTGCAGAAGGGTGCGGCGATGAAGTGCCCCAGCTCGAGGATCCTGAGCCCCGAGAGGGGCCCGGTAATGTCGCCGGCCTCTTTTTCTTTTCCGGATGATTTCTCAGTCATCGATTTCGTCCACGTAGTTGGAAACCTCGACCAGGTTGCCGTCCGGATCGCGGAAATAGACCGACACGATCGATCCGGTGGCGCCGGTACGCTGCGACGGCATCAGTTCGATCTCGACGCCGGCCGTCTCCAGGTGCCTGACCACGTCATTCATAGGCGTCCGCGTGATCAGGCAGAAATCGCCGCCACCCGCCGCCGGGTTCGTCGCTTTCGGCTCGTATTCCCGCCCGGCCGGGTGTAGGTTGATTTTCTGGCGCCCGAATTTCAGTGCGGTGCGCCCCTCGCCGAACACCTCGCGCTGCATACCCAGCGCGCGTTCGTAGAAATCGCAGGTCGCGCCGATATCGCGGACGGTCAGCACGAAATGGTCGATGCGGTCGATCTTCATGTATGCCTCCGTTAAGAGGCGCCAAAATACGGCATCCGGCCGGTTTGGCAAATCCGTCGTGTGCGGGCCGAAATCCGCGAATCGAGAAAGTTTTGCGGTTTTATAGATTTTTTACGAACACATGCCATATGCTTGAATGTCAACGGATTCCCGGCATATGGGAGCGTTTGGGGGACCAGGTCAGATGTTAGGGCGTTTCAAGAAGAACAAGCCGGCGCCGGCCTATGAGGGGCCGGCGATAGACTTGGACTGGGCGCGCAACAAGCGCGGCAAGTTCCACCGGCTGACCATGCTCGATACCATGGCGGAGCGGCTGAACGGCCTTTCCGGGGTCTACGTCATCTGGCATTCGGGGGTGAAGCCGCAATGGGTCTACGTCGGTGCCAGCAACAACCTGGGCCACGCCATCGACCGCGCCGCCGAGGACGACGACATCGCCAGCTACGAGGTCAACGGCGGGCTCTACGTCACCTGGTCGCCGATCCTCAAGGAGCGCCAGGGCGGCGTCCTCAAGTTCCTGCACGATGCCATGCGGCCCGCGGTCGAAAACCCGGCGGTAAAATCCATCCAGGACGGCCCCATCAACGTCGTCGTGCCGAAGCGCAAGACGGGGTAACAGATTCCCCCTTGCGTCGCCCCGGGTGTTAGACGAGCCCGAAATCCAAAGGCGGCAAACCTAAGCCGCCGCCTTGTTCGCGTCCTCGACGATGGTGACGATGCCGTCGAGGATCTGCGTCAGTTCGAAATCCTTGGGCGTATAGACCGCAGCGACGCCGCTTTCCAGGAGCCGCCTGGCGTCGTCCGGCGGGATAATGCCGCCGACCACCACCGGCACGTCGCCGATCCCGGCGGCCTGCATCTTGCCGACCACGTCGGCGACCAGGGTCACGTGCGAGCCCGACAGTATGGAGAGCCCGACCACGTGCACGCCCTCCTGCAGGGCCGCCTGGACAATTTCATCAGGCGTCAGGCGGATGCCCTCGTAGACCACCTCGAGGCCCGCATCGCGGGCGCGCACCGCAATCTGCTCGGCGCCGTTGGAATGTCCGTCGAGGCCGGGTTTGCCGACCAGCATCTTGAGCCGCGTGCCGAGCACGTTTTCCAACTGATCGACGCGGCCGCGGATCTCGGCCATCGCGTCGGACGCCTGCGCCGACGCGCCGCCGACACCGGTCGGCGCGCGGTATTCGCCGAATACGTCCCTGAGCGCCTGCGCCCATTCGCCCGTGGTGACGCCGGCATGCGCGCAGGCGATCGAGGGTTCCATGATATTGTGGCCTTCCCGGGCGGCGTCCCTGAGCGCGGCCAGGGCGACGGCGACCTTCGTATTGTCGCGGCTTTCGCGCCACGCCTTGAGGCCGTCGATCTGGTTCCGTTCCGCCGTTTCGTCGACGGTCAGGATCGAGCCGTCCCCGGTGGTCAGCGGCGACGGTTCGGCCTCGGTATAGCGGTTAACACCGATCACCGGCTGCTCGCCCCGCTCGATGGCGGCGAGGCGGCGCGCATTGCTTTCGACCAGCCGGCGCTTCATGTAGGAATTCTCGACGGCGGCGACGGCACCGCCCATGTCGGCGATCTGCGCCAGCTCCGCGCGCGCGCCGGCTTTCAGTTCCTCGACCTTGGCCTCGACCACGGGCGAGCCGTCGAACAGATCGCCGTATTCCAGCAGGTCGGTCTCGTAGGCGACGATCTGCTGCAACCTGAGCGACCACTGCTGATCCCACGGCCGCGGCAGGCCCAGCGCCTCGTTCCACGCCGGCAACTGCACGGCCCGCGCCCGGGCATTCTTCGACAGCGTCACGGCCAGCATTTCGAGCAGGATGCGGTAGACATTGTTCTCCGGCTGCTGCTCGGTCAGGCCCAGCGAATTGACCTGCACCCCGTAGCGGAAGCGGCGGAGTTTCGGGTCCTCGACGCCGTAACGCTCGCGGCAGATGTCGTCCCACAGTTCCGTGAACGCGCGCATCTTGCACATCTCGGTGATGAAACGGACGCCGGCGTTGACGAAGAAGCTGATGCGTCCGACCACCGTCGGGAAGTCTTCTACCGGGACCAGCGGCTTGACCCGGTCCAGCACCTCGATGGCGATGGCCAGCGCGTAGGCCAGTTCCTGCACCGGCGTCGCGCCCGCTTCCTGCAGGTGGTACGAACAGACGTTGGTCGGGTTCCACTTGGGGATTTCGCGATAGGTGAAGCTGACCACGTCGGCGATCAGCTTGAGGCTCGGCGCCGGCGGGAAGATGTAGGTGCCGCGCGAGAGATACTCCTTGATGATGTCGTTCTGGGTCGTCCCGGAAAGCCGGTCGCGGGCCACGCCCTGGCGCTCGGCGACGGCGACGTAAAGTGCCAGAAGCCATGCCGCCGGCGCGTTGATGGTCATGGACGTGTTCATCCTGTCGAGCGGGATGCCGTCCAGCAGCGCTTCCATGTCGCCAAGATGGCTGACCGGTACGCCGACCTTGCCGACCTCGCCACGGGCCAGCGGGTGGTCCGAATCGTAGCCGGTCTGGGTCGGCAGGTCGAAGGCGATGGAAAGCCCGGTCTGCCCCCGTTCCAGGTTGGCACGGTAGAGCCTGTTGGATTCCCGGGCCGACGAATGCCCCGAATAGGTGCGGAAAAGCCACGGCCTGTCGGGCGTTGCGCGGGCTTCCGCGTTCGCATCCGCAGCAACGGTCTTTTTGCCCTTGGCGTAATTATCTGTCATTAACTTGAAGCCCCCGAACGAATATGAACCGCTTTCCCCAAATCCACGAAACATTATTTTAAAACCGTGGAAAAATTTTTTGCACCGTAGCAAATTGTGCATTGCGAAGAAAGCGGAATCCGTCTACGACTCGTATTGCATTGCAACAAATTTGCAATCGCGACAGGGGATCGCCGTGAGCTTTGGGAGGCGCGCGGCGCGCGACAAACAGAGACGACACGTCTTAAGCGACAGGGGACGAACCAATGACCGAAGCCGCCGAAATCATCGATTTCAACCCGGATATGCCGAGGAAGGATCTCTACGAACTGGGCGAGATCCCGCCTCTGGGCCACGTACCGAAACAGATGTACGCGTGGGCGATCCGCCAGGAACGCCACGGCGAGCCCGACACTGCCATGCAGGTCGAGGTCGTCGATGTTCCCGAACTGGACAGCCACGACGTGCTGATCATGGTGATGGCCGCCGGCGTCAACTACAACGGCGTCTGGGCCGCGCTCGGCACGCCGATCTCGCCGTTCGACTATCACAAGGCCGAATATCACATCGCCGGTTCCGACGCGTCCGGCGTGGTCTATGCTGTCGGTTCCAAGGTCAAGCGTTTCAAGGTCGGCGACGAGGTCGTGGTGCACTGCAACCAGGACGACGGCGACGACGAGGAATGCAATGGCGGCGATCCGATGTTCTCGACCTCGCAGCGCATCTGGGGCTACGAGACGCCGGACGGTTCGTTCGCGCAGTTCGCGCGCGTCCAGGACCGCCAGTGCATGCCGCGCCCCAAGCACCTGACGTGGGAAGAAAGCGCGTGTTACACGCTCGTTCTCGCGACCTCGTACCGGATGCTGTTCGGTCACCGCCCGCACATCCTGCGCCCCGGCCACAACGTGCTGGTGTGGGGCGCGTCCGGCGGCCTCGGCGCCATGGCGGTGCAGCTTTGCGCGGTTTCCGGGGCCAACGCCATCGGCGTGGTGTCTCAGGAGGACAAGCGCGATTTCGTCATGTCCTTGGGCGCCAAGGCGGTCATCAACCGCAAGGACTTCAACTGCTGGGGCCAGTTGCCGCCGGTCAACGGCGAGGGTTTCAAGGACTACATGAAAGAGACCCGCAAGTTCGGCAAGGCGATCTGGGACATCACCGGCAAGGGCAACGACGTCGACTTCGTGTTCGAGCACCCGGGCGAGGCGACCTTCCCGGTGAGCTGCAACATCGTCAAGCGCGGCGGCATGGTCGTGTTCTGCGCCGGCACCACGGGCTACAACCTGACCATGGATGCGCGCTTCGTGTGGATGCGCCAGAAGCGCATCCAGGGCAGCCACTTCGCCAATCTGAAGCAGGCCGCGCAGGCCAACCAACTGGTGATCGAACGCCGCCTCGATCCGTGCATGTCGGAAGTGTTCTCGTGGGACGACATTCCGGCGGCGCACATGAAGATGATGCGCAACCAGCACAAGCCGGGCAACATGGCGGTGCTGGTGCAGGCCAAGAAGCCGGGCCGGCGCACCATCGAGGACTGCATCGAGGGGTGAACCGCGGGCCCCGGCGGTCTTGCCGGGGCGGCGGACGGTCATTAACGTGCATTCTCAACGAACGATAGAAGCCGGTAACGGCGACGACGTCGCATACGGGGCGCGATGGGGAGAAATGGTATGGACGCGAGCGGAACCACCGACGGGCCGTTGATCGACGGCCTGACCGGGCTTTGCGACGCCGCGCTGCCGGCGGCGGAAGGGCTGCTCGCGGAAACCCGTCAGCATCTCCAGCAGATGGTCGTCGCCGACGGCCGCGCCCGTGGCGCACTGGTCGAAAAGCACCAGACCGAGGTGCACGGCCTCGCCTGGGTCGCGACCTATGTCGAAGGGCTCCGCCAGATGCTCGAGTGGGGCAAGCGCCTCGACGCCGAGGATCGCTTCGGCGAACTCGAGCGGCTGATGGTGCAGGCCGCTTTCGGCGAGTACCTGAACCAGCTCGAAGGCGGCATCGCCGTCAGCCAGTTGGAAATCGTGCGCCCCGGCGACATCGGCATCGGCGAAGCGGAAATCGCAAGCTTCAAGAACGACGCCGTGCGCACGCTGCAACAACACGGCAACACCGGCGCGGTGCGTCGACGCATCGCCGAGCTGATCGAGGACGGGCACTTCGGCGCGCCGGGCCTCTCGGATGAGACGCTCGACATGGTCCGCGACCAGTTCCGCCGCTTCGCGGAAGATCAGGTCGTGCCGCACGCCCACGAATGGCACCTGAAGGACGAGCTGATTCCGATCGGGATCGTCGAACAGATGGCCGAACTGGGCGTGTTCGGCCTGACGGTGCCGGAGGATTTCGGCGGGCTGGGTCTTGGAAAAATGGCGATGTGCGTCGTCACCGAGGAACTCAGCCGTGCCTATATCGGTGTCGGCTCGCTCGGCACCCGCTCCGAGATCGCCGCCGAACTGATCCGCCTGGGCGGCACCGACGCGCAAAAGGAACACTACCTGCCCAAGATCGCGTCCGGCGAAATCCTGCCGACCGCGGTGTTCACCGAACCCGGCACCGGTTCGGACCTTGCCAGCCTCAAGACCCGGGCCATCAAGGACGGCGACACGTATAAAGTTACCGGTAACAAGACCTGGATCACGCATGCGGCGCGTTCCGACATGATGACGCTGCTGGTCCGCACCAACCCGGACGAGGCCGGCTACCGTGGCCTCTCCATGCTGCTGGTCGAAAAGCCGCGCGGCTCTGAGCACGACCCGTTCCCGAAACCGGGCATGACCGGCGGCGAGATCGAGGTCCTGGGCTACCGCGGCATGAAGGAATACGAGCTCGGCTTCGATGGCATGGAAGTCCCCGCCGGACAGTTGCTGGGCGGCGAGGAGGGCCAGGGCTTCAAGCAGCTCATGGCGACCTTTGAAAGTGCCCGCATCCAGACCGCGGCGCGCGCCGTCGGCGTGGCACAGAACGCCATGGAGCTGGGCCTCGAATACGCCACCGGGCGCATCCAGTTCGGCAAGCCGATCTATGCGTTCCCGCGCGTCCACGGCAAGCTGGCGTGGATGGCGGTCGAGACCATGATCGCGCGCCAGATCACCTATTTCTCGGGCCGCGAAAAGGACTCGGACCGCCGCTGCGACATCGAGGCCGGCATGGCCAAGCTGCTGGCCGCCCGCGTCGCCTGGGCCAACGCCGACGGCGCGCTGCAGATCCACGGCGGTAATGGTTACGCCCTCGAATACCCGATTTCCCGCGTGCTCTGCGACGCGCGCATCCTCAACATCTTCGAAGGGGCCGCCGAGATCCAGGCGCAGGTGATCGCCCGCGGCCTCCTGGAAGGCAGGAACTGAGCATGAGCACCGCCGCCACCGCCGAAAAGATCGCGCCGCCCGAGATCGCGGCGCGCGTCGCCGACGTCATCGTCCGCGAGGCCACCGACGCCGACACCGACGCCGTGATCGCGCTGATCGGCGAGGTCTACGACGAGTTCCAGGGCTGCGTGCTCAAGATCGACGACGAACACCCGGAACTCAAGGAACCGAAAACCGCGTTCGAACGCCTCGGCGGTACGTTCTGGGTCGCCGAATGTCAGGGCCGGATTTGCGGCACGGTGGCGCTGACGCCGACCGACGCGCCGCGCGTGGCGCGCCTCAGCCGCCTGTTCATCGCCGGCCCCGCGCGCGGCCGCGGCCTCGGCGAGACGCTTTGCCAGCTCGTCGAGCAAACGGCAAAGGACGAGATGCAGGCCGACATGATGATGCTCTATACCGACTCGCGTTTCCTCGGCGCGCATCGGCTGTACGAACGTCTCGGCTACGTGCGCCAGCCCGGCCTCGTCCATTGCGCCGACGCATCCAATTCCATCGAGTACGTGTATACCAAAAAGCTTTAATCCGTTGCGTCATCCCGGACGCTAGCCGAGCCCGAGACCGACAGGTCTCGATTGCGAGGCTTGCGACCCGGGACCCATGGAACGGAATGCGTGATATTGGGAATGGGTCCCGGCTCTACCACCGGCTTACCGCCGGTGTCCGGCCGGGATGACGGCTGCGGTCTACCGCGTCCCGATCAGATCGCGCGAGACCTTGCGTTCGAAGAGTTTCTCGGCGTTCCTGTAGGCGAATTTCTCGGCGAGGTGTTTCGGGAAGCGGGCCAACCACGCCCGGTTCATGGCGACGAGACGGTCGTACTGCGCCCACTGCTCGTTGACCCAGGTGTCGGTGCCGACCATGAAGCGCTCGGCGTGCCTGGTCAGCAACGCCTCCCACTTCGGGTTGAGCGGCCCTTCGTCACCTTCGAGGATCTCCCACTCCCGGTACGAGAGATCGGCATAGAGCCTGGCGTGCTTGTCCATCAGCGGCCCGATCACGTCCGGCGGCGCCGACATGCCGGCGTGCGCCCAGATGATGGTGAGGCCGGGATCGATCGAATAAAGAAACGCGACCGGGTCCGGTCCCGAATGCACGTGCAGGAGCGCGCCGCGTTCGACGGCCAGTTTCGCGATCCGGCGCAGCAGGTCCTCGTCCGCCTTATCGATATCGTGCAGGTGAAACTCGCCGATGCCGACATGCGGGTACGCGTCCATGCGGCCCTTGATGTAATCGAACATGCCGTCATAGGCCGTCCAGTTCGACTGCCCCCAGCCCTCGTGATAGGGCCGGACCTCCGGCACGATGCGGTTCGGCGCGTACTCGTAAAGCCTGATCGTGCCCTCGTCGGGCGTCGAGGAGACCAGCGCCATGGCGACGCCGGACCTGTCCATCAGCTCGATCACCGCGCCCGGCGGATACGGGCCCCAGGCTTCGGTCTTGTAGTGCACGTGCGCATCGAAGATCGGCAGGTCTTCGGCACCCTTGCCGATGGGCTCGTGGGCGGCGACCGGCCCCGCCGCAAGAGCGCAGATCAACGTCAGCGGAAGCAAGTGGTGTTTCATGGGCGCATTCTCGGGCCGTTTCGATTTTCCGGCAAGCGGACCTGTATCACATTCCCTTGAACGCTCCCTCTTTTAAGGGGAGAGACTAGGTGGGGTGAACGTCGTTGACACCAAACGAATTCAGTGGATTGCTCCGTCCGAATACAACCGGAGACCCGCCATGCCCATCGATCCCGAACTCTACGCCGCCTTCGTGCTCGCCACCGCCGCGCTAATCCTGATGCCCGGCCCGATCGTCACGCTGGTGATCGCCAATTCCCTGAAGCACGGCGCGCGCACCGGGGTCACCACGGTGATCGGCGCCAACACGGGAACGGCGATCCTGCTGACCGGCGGCGCGCTCGGGCTTTCCACCGTGCTCGCCGTCGCCGCCGACATCTTCGAGTGGGTGCGCTGGGCCGGCGTCGCCTATCTCGTCTATCTCGGTCTCCGGGAATGGCGCCAAGTCTTCAAGAGCAAGGCCGAGGCCGTCGAGCAACTGGCGGCGGACCGCAAACCCAAGGGTGTGTTCTGGCACGGCTTCATCGTCGCCATCACCAACCCGAAAACGGTGTTCTTCTTCGTCGCCTTCTTCCCGCAGTTCATCGACCCGGCGCGCGCCGCCGGGCCGCAACTGGCGATCCTGTGCGTCACCTTCATGGTGCTGGCGTTCCTGCTGGACGGCATGTACGCGGTCGTCGCCGGCCGCGCGCGCGGCTGGCTCGCGGGCGGCGCCAAGGCGCGGCTCCGCCACGGCATCACCGGCACGCTGCTGATCGGCACCGGGCTCGGCTTAGCCTTCGCACGCCGCGGGGCGTGACGGCCCGCAACCGGAAACCGCCCGGCAGCGTCGAACCGTCCTGCCAAAACAGGTCCCGCAGGTACTTTTCGGGATCGACACCGTGCTGCTAAGATGGACCGATGAACGCCGACGCCTTCCGTTTCCTGCGCGCCTACATGGAAAGCCCCGGCAAGATCGCCGCCGTGGCGCCGTCCAGTCCCTATCTGGCGCAAATCATCGCCCGTGAAATCGAACCCGACGACGGGCCCGTGATCGAACTGGGCCCGGGCACGGGCGCGTTCACGCGGGAATTGCTCAAGCGCGGGGTTGCGCCGGAACACCTCGTTCTCGTCGAGTCCTCGCCACAGTTCGCCCGCATTCTGCGCCGCCGTTATCCGCGCGTCAGGGTGCTCCCCATGGACGCGGCCCGGTTGCGAACGACCTCGCTGTTCGGCCGGGGCGGCGCGGGCGCCACGGTCAGCGGCCTGCCCCTGCTCTCCATGCCGGCCGGGAAGATCCTCTCCATCCTCGCCGGCGCCTTCCAGAACCTGGGCCCCGGCGGCGCCTTCATACAGTTCACCTACGGATTCACATGCCCGGTGCCGCGCCGCGTCCTCGACCGTCTCGACCTCGTCTCGGCGCGCACCGGTTTCACGATGGCCAACATGCCGCCGGCGTCCGTGTTCCGGATCACCCGCCGCTCTTGACGCAACGAACGTCTTGACCCCGGCAGCGGGCGCGCCTACTTTCGAGACATGATGTTGAAGAAAAACGATGCGCTCGGCCTGCTTCTTATCTGCCCGGGGTCCTGAAGGGACGCCGGGTCACCACTGCGCGTTTTCGTTTTTCCACTTTCCAGAGCCGACATCATGACATCCTACCCTGTTCACGTCTCCCGCTCGCATTGCGACCGCATCGGCCTTGCACTTGCGCGACTTATCGGCGGCCGCCGGTAAATCCACGGCTGTCCGGCGGTCGTTTCCGAAGCCGTTTCACGCATTCGGATGATATGATTTAAAGAGGCCCGCAAGGTCGGACGACCCGGGCCGAGGAGACAAGACAATGACCAAGGCAACTGCAAAACCGAGTATGCAACCGGGCGCGAAGTACGTGCCTTTCCAGCCCGTCGACCTGCCGGACCGGCAGTGGCCGTCGAAGGCGATCACCGAGGCCCCCGTGTGGTGCTCGGTCGATCTGCGCGACGGCAACCAGGCGCTGATCGAACCCATGGGGCCCGAGCGCAAGCGCCGCATGTTCGAGAAGCTGGTCGAACTCGGCTTCAAGGAGATCGAGGTCGGCTTCCCCGCTGCCTCGCAGACCGACTTCGATTTCTGCCGCCAGTTGATCGAAGATGACATGATCCCCGACGACGTCACGATCCAGGTCCTGACCCAGTCTCGCGAACCGCTGATCCGCCGCACCTACGAAGCCATCGAGGGGGCGAGGCGCGCCATCGTGCACCTCTACAACTCGACCTCGACGGCGCAGCGGCGGGTCGTCTTCAACATGGACATGGACGGCATCACCCAGATCGCCACCGACGGCGCCAAACTGGTACGCGAACTGGGCGAGAAGGTGACCGACGGCGAGGTCGTCTATCAGTATTCGCCGGAGAGCTTCACCGGCACCGAGCTCGAATTCGCCCGCGACATCTGCGACGCGGTGATGGACGTGTGGGAGCCGACGCCCGAGAAGAAAGCCATCGTCAACCTGCCCGCCACCGTCGAGATGGCGACACCGAACATCTACGCCGACCAGATCGAATGGATGCACCGCAACCTGGCGCGGCGCGACAGCATCGTCCTCAGCCTGCATCCGCACAACGACCGGGGCACCGGCGTCGCCGCCGCCGAGTTGGGCGTGATGGCCGGCGCCGACCGGATCGAAGGGACCCTGTTCGGCAACGGCGAGCGCACCGGCAACGTCGACGTGGTGACGCTGGCCTTGAACATGTTCACGCAAGGGGTCACGCCGAACCTGGATTTCTCGGACATCAATTCGGTGATGCGCGTCGCCGAGTACTGCAACCAGTTGCCGGTGCACCCACGTCATCCCTACGTCGGCGACCTGGTGTTCACGGCCTTTTCCGGCTCGCACCAGGACGCCATCAAGAAGGGTCTGACGGCTCTCAAGACCGCCAACGCCGAGACGTGGGACGTGCCCTACCTGCCGATCGACCCCAAGGACGTCGGCCGCAGCTACGAGGCCGTGATCCGCATCAACTCGCAGTCCGGCAAGGGCGGCGTCGCCTACGTCATGGAGACCGACTACGGTTTCGAGATGCCGAGGCGCCTGCAGATCGAGTTCTCGGGCGTGGTGCAGGTCCAGGCCGACACCAGCGGCAAGGAGCTGACTGGCCAGCAGATCTGGGACATCTTCGACAAGGAATACTTTACCCAGCCCGAGGGCCGCTTCAAGTTCGTCGACCACCGTTCGGTGCCGGACACCCACGCCAGCGAGGTCCGCGAACTCACCGCCAAGATCACCGACGGCGGCAAGGACGTCGAACTCAAGGGCAAGGGGAACGGCCCGATCGACGCGTTCCTGACGGCGATCAACGCGCACATGCTCGAGGACGTGACGGTGGTCAGCTACCACGAGCACGCCGTCGGCACCGGGTCCGGCGCCGACGCGGTCGCCTATGTCGAGGTGCAGCGCGGCGAGGATGCACCGGTATTCGGCGTCGGACGCCACAAGAACATCACCAAGGCGTCGCTGTCGGCCGTGGTCAGCGCCATCAACCGGGCGATCTCGGTTTAAACCACTTCGTCATCCCGGATCGCTATCGCGTCCGGGATGATGATTTTGTTTCTTACCCCACCGCCCCACCATCGTCCCTGGTCACCGCGATGACGCAGGACCGCGGCACGCCGCCGTCCGGAAACGTGCTGCCGCCCCGCTCGCCCGGGTGCTGGATGCCGGCGAACATGGTCGTGTAGTCCGCATCCCAGCAAAGCCCGGTGATCTCGCATTCCCTGGGCCCGACCATGAAGCGGCGAATCTCGCCGGTGTTGGGGTCGGCGGCCAGCACCTGGTTGTTGCCCATGCCGGCATACCCCCCGTCGTCGGCATAGCTGCCGTCGGTCTGGATCCACAGCCGACCGCGGCTGTCGAAGGCGAGGCCGTCCGGCCCGTTGAACATGTTGTCGGCGGTAATATTCGATGATCCGGCCATCGGGCCTTGCGCCACCGCCGGATTGCCGGCGAGCGCGAACAGGTCCCAGGTGAAGGTGCGCGCCGTGTGGTCGCCGCCGGCGGGCTTCCAGCGCACGATCTGGCCGTAGGGGTTCTCCGCGCGCGGGTTGGGGCCGTTCACGGGCTGCGGATCGCCGCCCGCGTTCGGTCTCTTGCCGCGGTACTTGTTCTTGGTCAGCGCCACGTAGGCCTCGGCCCTTGCCGGATGCACCGCGACCCATTCCGGCCGGTCCATGGTGGTGCCTCCGGCCTTCGACGCGGCAATGCGGGTCAGCACGCAGATATCAGCCTCGTGCATGCCGACGGTTTCCGGCAGCAACGGCAGCCATTCGCCGCTCAGGTCGTCATTGAACCTGGCGACATGGAGCGTGCCGCGATCCAGCAGGTCGCGGCCCCGGTCGCCGCCCGAATAACGGCCCTTCGAGGCATAGCGGTAGAGGAACTCGCCGCTCTCGTCGTCGCCCATGTAGACGACCACATGGCCGGTGCTGCCGTTGACCACGAGCGCCGCGTTCTCGTGCTTGAAGCGCCCGAGCGCGGTGCGCTTGACCGGCACCGCGCGCGGGTCGAGCGGATCGACCTCCACCACGTACCCGAAGCGGTTAGCCTCGAACGGGTGCTTGGCGAGATCGAAGCGTTCCGCCGCGCGGGCGAACCCGTAGCCCCGGTCCTTTGCGGAGAGGCCGTAGCGTTTTTGCGCGTCGTCGGGTTCGAAATTCGGATCGGACGCTGAGAAATAGCCGTTGAAGTTTTCCTCGCAGGTCAGGAACGTGCCCCACGGCGTGCGCCCCGAGCCGCAGTTGTTGAAGGTGCCGAAGACCTTGAGCCCGTCCGGATCCTCGGCCGTCCGGACCAGCGTATGCCCGGCGGCGGGCCCGGCGAGCCGCATCGGCGTCGCCGCCGTGATGCGGTGATTGAGCGGCGCGTCGATCTCGATCTCCCATCCTCTGGCCGCCCTTTTGATCTCGACGATGGAAACGCCGGGCCCCTCGATCCCCTTGATGACGTCGTCGCGGGTCTCGGGCAGGCCCGACGCCCGGTTGCCGAAGATCACCGGTTTGTTGACATATTCATTGTTGACGCACAGCACGGTGCGACCGCGGTGCGCGAAAATCTCCATGCCGTCGTTGTTGTCGCCGAACGCCATCGCCTGGGTCCGGGCCGTGCCACGGCTTTCCGGGTCAAAGGGCTTGCCCCCGGACCACAGCGGATCGCCCCAGCGGACGACGACGTGCCAGCTATAGCCCCGTGGCACGGTGACGGTATCCAGCGTGTTGGCCGGCACCGCCGGGAAATCGAGCAAGCCGCCGTCGGCGCGGCTGCGCGGCACGAAACCGCCGGCGCCGAGAACGAACGCGCCGAAGCCGGCGGCGACCGACCCCGAAAGGAAATCGCGCCGCTTCAGCGCGCGGGCCAGCACCCGGTCGAAACCGGTCTCGGCCGGCGGCGGGCGCAGCGCCTCGTCGTGGGCGTCGAACGCGGCGTCACCGCTGAGGATTTCCGTAACGCAATATTGCTCGTCATCGGGCATGGGATCTCACCTCTCCGCCGCAAACCGGAACCGAGGTTAACATATACCGTTTTCGTTGCCGCCCCGTGACGGGCATTTGATGCTTTACGGTCACCGGCCCGATTTATCCTCGCGGAAGCCCTTCGCGAGGACTATATAGGATACATGGACTCGTTCTTGCCGTTCCTGCTCGGCTTCGCCATGTTCGCGACCCTCCTCATCCTGGTCGTCGGACTGGTCGGGTTCGCCCGCAACGGGCCGTTCTACAAGAAACACGCGAACAATCTGATGCGCGCGCGCATCATCGGCCAGGGCGTGGCGCTGCTGCTGTTCGCGCTGATCATGTTCCTGGCGGCGCGCTAGAGAGAAACCGGGGGGCGCTTGGTTACGTTATCGAAAATCTACACCCGCGGCGGCGACGCCGGCGAGACGTCGCTGGGCTCCGGCGACCGGGTCAAGAAGCACGACGTGCGGGTCGCCGCCTACGGCACCTCCGACGAGGCCAACGCGGTGATCGGCATCGCCCGGCTGCACACGCCCGCCGACACGTTCCCCGAAGCCGACGCCATGCTGGCGCGCATCCAGAACGACCTGTTCGACCTCGGCGCCGATCTCTGCACGCCTGAGGACGGCAAGCGTTCCGACGGCGCGCTCCGCATCGTCGACGAGCAGGTCGAACGCCTGGAGCGTGAGATCGACGCCATGAACGAGAGCCTGGAACCCCTGAAATCCTTCATCCTGCCGGGCGGCACGCCGGCGGCCAGCCACCTGCACCTGGCGCGCACCGTGGCCCGGCGCTGCGAGCGGCTGATGACCGAGCTGGCGCAACACGAAAAACTCAATCCTGCCGCCATCAAGTACATGAACCGACTTTCCGACCACCTGTTCGTGCTGGCGCGGCACCTCAACGACAACGGCGCCAAGGACGTGCTGTGGGTGCCGGGCGGCAGTAGGTAACCCCACGACTTCCAGCCCAAAACTCCCGGAAATCCGGTCGTTTCCCTTCACATTTTTGTCGCAAACGTGGCTTGACCCCCTATTGGGCAAGGCCTAATGTTGCGCCTGCGAAAAGACCGGTGCACGTGCACTCAAAACACGCCACAGCAAGCAAATCCGGGCCTTTCGCGGGGTGGAGAACCAAGAACGTCGCGACCGCGGCATGAGGAGAACCGATGAAGGCACTGGTTGCTGTCAAGCGGGTCGTTGACTACAACGTCAAGATCCGCGTCAAACCCGACAACACCGGCGTTGAACTGCAGAACGTCAAGATGTCGATGAACCCGTTCGACGAAATCGCCGTCGAGGAAGGCGTGCGCCTGAAGGAAGCCGGCAAGATCGAGGAACTGATCGCCGTTTCCATCGGCCCGTCGCAGTCCCAGGAAACCATCCGCACGGCGCTCGCCATGGGCGCCGACCGCGGCATCCTGGTCGAAAGCGACGAGGACGTGCAACCGCTCGCGGTCGCCAAGATCCTGAAAGCGGTGTGCGAGAAGGAAAGCCCGGACATCGTCATCGTCGGCAAGCAGGCGATCGACGACGATTCCAACCAGACCGGCCAGATGCTGGCGGCGCTGCTGGACTGGCCGCAGGCGACCTTCGCCTCCAAGCTCGATCTCGGCGACGGCTCCGCCAACGTGACCCGCGAGATCGACGGCGGGCTCGAGACCATCAAGGTCAAGCTGCCGATGGTCATGACCACCGACCTGCGCCTCAACGAGCCGCGCTACGCCTCGCTGCCGAATATCATGAAGGCCAAGAAAAAGCCGATCGACACCATGTCGGCGGCCGACCTCGGCGTCGATGCGGCGCCACGCCTGAAAACGCTGAAGGTGGAAGAGCCGCCGAAGCGTGAGGGCGGCGTGAAGGTCGCGGATATCGCCGAACTGGTCGACAAACTGAAAAACGAAGCGAAGGTGATCTGACATGGCCAACGTACTTCTGATTGCCGATCACGATAATGCGGCGCTGCGTCCGGGCACCCTGAACGCGCTGGCCGCCGCGGTGAAACTGGGCGACGTCACGGCGCTGGTCGCCGGCAAGGACTGCGCCGCCGCCGCCGCCGAAATGGCCAAGGCCGAGGGTGTCGCCAAGGTATTGCAGGCGGAGGGCGATCATTACGCCTATTCGCTGGCCGAAAGCGTCACCGACCTGGTTGTCGGCCTCGCCGGCGATTACGACTATATCGTCGCCCCGGCGTCGACGTCGGGCAAGAACATCGCGCCGCGCGTCGCCGCCAAGCTCGACGTGCAGCAGATTTCCGAGATCGTCGCCATCGAGAGCGCGGATACCTTCGTGCGCCCGATCTATGCCGGCAACGCCATGGCGACCGTGCAGTCGTCGGACGCCAAGAAGGTGATCACCGTGCGCGCCACGGCCTTCGACGCCGCGCCCGCCGAAGGCGGTTCCGCCAGTGTCGAGAGCATCGACGCCGCGGCGGCGAGCGATCTTTCCGAATTCGTCGAGCAGAACCTGACCAAGTCCGAACGTCCGGAACTGGCCAGCGCCGGCATCGTCATTTCCGGCGGCCGCGGCATGCAGTCGGGCGACAATTTCGCCATGCTGGAGGAAGTCGCCGACAAGCTGGGCGCCGCCGTCGGCGCGTCCCGGGCCGCCGTCGACGCGGGCTTCGTGCCCAACGACTATCAGGTCGGCCAGACCGGTAAGGTTGTTGCGCCGGACCTTTATATCGCCGTCGGCATTTCCGGCGCGATCCAGCACCTGGCCGGCATGAAGGACAGCAAGGTCATCGTCGCCATCAACAAGGACGAAGAGGCGCCGATCTTCCAGGTCGCCGACTACGGCCTGGTCGCCGACCTGTTCGAGGCTGTGCCCGAGCTTTCCAAGGCGCTGGACAATTAAAACTTAGGGATAACAACGACCAAAATGGACAAACACGTTACCGCTGCTTTCGATAGCGAGGAGAAGACCATGTCAATAAACATAAAAAAGATCGGCGTAATCGGCGCCGGGCAGATGGGTAGCGGGATCGCGCACGTCTGCGCGCAGGCCGGTTTCGACGTTCACATGCTGGATATCTCCGATGACGCGATCGACGCGGGCATGGACAAGATCAAGAAAGGCATGACGCGCCAGATCACCCGCAACGAAATGTCCGAAGACGACATGAACGCGGCCATTGAGCGCATCTCGACCGGCACCGACTACACCGCCTTCGGCGACTGCGATTTCGTCGTCGAAGCCGCCAGCGAGGACGAGGACGTCAAAAAAGCGATCCTCAAGCAGCTCTGTCCGGTGCTGCGGGACGACGCACTGATCGCGTCCAACACCTCGTCGATCTCGATCACGCGTCTCGGCGCGCAGACCGACCGCCCGGGCAAATTCCTCGGCATGCACTTCATGAACCCGGTGCCGCGCATGGAACTGGTCGAACTGATCCGCGGCATCGCCACGGACGAGGACACCTATTCCACGATCCGTGAACTTGCCGCCAAGCTCGGCAAGCGCTCGGTCAATGCCGAGGATTTCCCGGCATTCATCGTCAACCGCATCCTGCTGCCGATGATCAACGAGGCGATCTACACCCTTTACGAAGGCGTCGGCTCGGTCGAGGCCATCGACACCGCCATGAAACTCGGCACGCACCACCCGATGGGGCCGCTGGAACTGGCCGACTTCATCGGCCTCGATACCTGCCTTGCCGTCATGCACGTGCTGCATGACGGGCTCGCGGATACAAAGTACCGCCCGTGCCCGCTTCTGGTGAAATACGTCGAGGCCGGCTGGCTCGGCCGCAAGACCGGACGCGGTTTCTACGACTATTCCACCGACACCCCGGTGCCGACCCGCTAACTCGAGCGCAAGATCGAGATTTCAAGAGACGGGGCCCTTCGCGGCCCCGTTTCCGTTTTTACAATCTGAAACACTTTCTCACCCCCTTTTACGCCCCCGAAATACGGGTGTGACAGGCGTTTGCGATCTTCAAGGCCTGAAACAGGGTCAAATCAGGCCTGGGAGTGAGTAAAATGGACCAGTCGATCAAACCGTACGATTTCTCGGACATCTCGATCCTCGTCGCCGAGCACAATTCCTACATGCGCCAGACGCTGCGCTCGATCCTGCGTACCTTCAACATCGGCCAGATCGAGGAAGCGCGCACGCCGGATCAGGCCTGGGACGCGTTCAAGCTGCACAAACCTGACGTGGTATTCGCCGATTGGGCGCCCGGTTTCGACGGCATGGGGCTTCTGAAACAGATCCGCCGCGACGACGAAAGCCCGAACCCGTTCGTGCCGGTCATCGTCGTCA
Source organism: Rhodospirillales bacterium (assembly GCA_051117645.1). Taxonomy (GTDB): domain Bacteria; phylum Pseudomonadota; class Alphaproteobacteria; order Rhodospirillales; family Casp-alpha2; genus UBA4479. Next base: position 519,188 of record JBNPEI010000010.1, on the reverse strand, counting down.
CCTCCATGTCCGACAAGGAACACGTGCTGACGGCGCGCGACCTCGGCATGACCGAGTTTCTCGCCAAGCCGTTCTCGCCGAAGCTGATCTATCTCCGGCTTCGCATCATCGCCGAACAGCCGCGTTCGTTCGTGCGTACCGGCGACTTCTTCGGCCCCGACCGGCGCCGCCGGCAGATCCGCGTCGACGAGAACCGCCGCCAGGAAGGCAAGAACGACAACGCCGGCGGAGACACCCGCCGGCGCGAAGGCGCCTGACACCCCCTCACCTGCGCGAATCGTTGCTCACGGCAGCGTTCCGCACATGGCCCGAAAACACGCCCACGAGGTCCCGTGACATTCCGGTGGCACGCGTATTGCGAAACTGTTGCGCGCGCCCGACCCCGCACGGCTAAGCCCTTGAAAACGGCGGCGCTCGCTAGTCCGTCCGTCATATTTCCGACATCAATCCGGCACGTAAGCTTCCTTTGAACGCGCACGCGCCCTCTGCCACTTCTTCAAAGGATCAGGCCGCGCCGCGGCCGCCGTCTCGACCCCGCGCACCGGCGGGTAAAGGAGGGACCATGAAGGATATCATCGACAACGGCGATCTGCTGGTCTACCAGGCCGACAACCCGATCGAGATCGAGTGCGCGCAACGGCTGCGCTACCAGGTTTTCTACGAGGAAATGGGCGCCGTGCCGTCGCTTTCGGCGCGCCGCGCCAGGATGGACGAGGACCCGTTCGACCACGTCTGCGACCATCTTCTGGTCGTCGACAAGCAGCGCTCCAACGGCAAGCCGTTCGTCGTCGGCACCTACCGGCTGCTGCGCCGCAGCGTCGCGGAAAATGCCGACGGCTTCTATTCCGGCGACGAGTTCGACCTGTCATCGCTGATCGCATATCCGGGCGAGATCGTCGAGTTGGGCCGGTCCTGCGTGCACGCGGATTACCGCTCCGGCGCGGTGATGCAGCTCTTGTGGCGCGGCATCGCCGGGTACCTGGACGCGCACGGCATCGAGATGATGTTCGGCTGCGCCAGCTTCCCCGGCAGCGACCCGGATGCCTTCCGGGCCGGGCTGTCGTACCTGCACCATTACCACCTGGCGCCCGAGGAAATCCGCCCGCGCGCCCAGGAATCCCGTTTCGTCGGCATGGACCGCTATACCCCGGACACGCTCGACCGGCGCTCGGCGCTCTCGGAACTGCCACCGCTGATCAAGGGCTACCTGCGCGTCGGCGGGGTCGTCGGCGACGGCGCCGTGATCGACGAACAGTTCAACACAACGGATATTTGCGTGATCGTGGAATGTACCAAAATTACCGAGAGATACCGTCGCCACTACAGACCATCTGGGATATCCTAGACGACTACGCGGCGACCAAGACATCCGTCCTACGCGCCGTTGTCAGGGCCGCCGGTTTCGTCGCGGTTACCGGAGTCCTGGTCGGTCCCTATGCACTGGCCGGCACCGTCCTTCCCGCCGCCAAGCGGCCGATCGCGAAACTCTGGTTCCGCACCTGCCAGAAGATCTGCGGGCTCCGGGTCCGCGTACGCGGCCGCCCGCACGAGGGCGGCCCCATGCTGATCGCCGCCAACCATGTGTCGTACCTCGATATCATCGTGCTGGGCGCGTTGGTCGACGCGCGCTTCGTCGCCAAGAAGGACGTCGCCGGCTGGCCGCTGTTCGGTCTGCTGGCGAGGCTTGCCGACACCATCTTCGTCAGCCGCGACCGCCGCAACGCCGCCGGCGACAGCAGCGAGTTGAAGGACGCGCTGGACCGGGGCGAACGCATCATCCTGTTCCCGGAAGGCACGTCGTCGAACGGCCTGAACGTGCTGCCCTTCAAGTCGGCGCTGTTCGCGGCGGTCGAGCCGAAACACGTCGACGCGCGGATCACCATGCAGCCGGTCTCGATCGGTTACGCGCGCTACGCCGACGGCCGCAGGCTCAAGGGCGAACTGGCCGACCTTTACGCGTGGTACGGCGACATGACGCTGGCCGGGCATCTGCTGAGCGTGTTCGGCCTCAAGGGCTGCGTCGTCGAGGTCGACTTCATGCCGCCGATCAGGCCGGTCGCGTTTCCCGACCGAAAGTCGCTGGCCCAGGCTTCCGAGCGTGCCGTGCGCCGGAGCCTGCTCACCACGCACCGGGGATACTGAAGCGTCGACTACGGAGCAACGGCTATGGGTCTTCTGAACCGCGCCGCGTCACTTGTTGTAGAACAATTGGAAGAGGGCGCGCGTGATCTCGCCTTCGAGAGGGAACGACAGCATCCCCATCACGTGATAGCCCAGGAGCCAGGGCATCAGGTAAAAGCGGATCATGAAGAAGAACCAGGCCACGAACAGCGGCACCAGCGGTTCGATCAGGAAGCCCGGCGTGATCGGCCGGAATACCTTCAGGACCGGGTCCGTCAGCTTCACGAACAGGCGCATGAAAGCGAAGTTGCTGTCGATCGGCAGGAACAGGTTCATCGCGACCCGGCCGATCAGGGTCCACATGACCGCCCCCAGGATGTAGTCGATGGCGATAACCCATACGGGGAAAGGCGCGAGCGGATCGTACATGGCGGCTGGGGTACTCTTCTGATCAAGGGCGGAAAAAGGTAATCACAGGCCGCCCGCGAAAACAATAAGGGTTCGGCGAAAAACAAAGGGGGGCGGAAAAATCCGCCCCCCGAAGTTTTGCCTTTCCGGCAGACCCGTCTTAGTGGGTCTGACCGAGGATCGCGTCGCCAGACGGTACGCGGACTTCGTCCACCATCGCCTGGGTTTCGGCGTCCGGTTCCGGCGTCGCCAGCGTCACGACGACCATCGCGATCAGGCTCGCGCCTGCTCCGATGATGCCGAAGCGCAGGTGATCGATACCGATCCACGGATCCATCCCGCCCCAGCGGACTGCATACAGGTAGAGGCAGCCGGCGGCGAGACCGACGACCATCCCGGCGATTGCACCCTGACGGTTGGCCCGTTTCCACCAGATACCCAGAACCAGCGGGAAGAACAGCCCGGACATGGCGAAGTCGAACGCCCATGCCACGGCACCGAGGATCCCCGTCAGCTTGAGGCTGGCGACCATCGCGCCCAGCGCACCGATACCGATCAACAGGATCCGCGCAACGATGAGACGCTTACGGGTCTCGGCCTGCGGGTCGATGATCTTGTAGTAAAGGTCGTGGCTGAGTGCGTTGGCGATGGCCAGCAGCAGACCGTCCGCGGTCGACATGGCAGCCGCCATACCGCCCGCCGCGACGAGACCGGAAATCACGTACGGAAGACCCGCGATTTCAGGCGTTGCCAGCACGACGATATCCGCCCGCATGAAGAACTCGTTCAACTGCAGGATACCGTCCTTGTTGCTGTCGACGATGTACAGCATGTCCACCGACGCCCAGTTCTTAATCCACGCAAGGTTCTGCACCTGTTCGAACGACTTGCCGATAATGCTGGTGGCAAGGTTCGGGTCGATCAACTGCAGCTTCGTCAGCGTGGCCAGAGCCGGCGCCGTGAAGTACAGCAGGAAGATGAAGAACAGCGACCACGCAACCGAACGGCGCGCATCACGCACGCTGGGCGTGGTGAAGTAGCGCATAAGGATGTGCGGCAGCGAAGCGGTCCCCATCATCATACAGGCCGCCAGCGTGGCGAACTTCCAACTGTCCATGGCACCGCCCGGCTCGAAGTGCGGGGTCTTGAGGATCCCCACACCGCCGAACGGCGGCTTGTCGGTCGCGGCGGTACCGAGACCGATCATCGGCTCCAGTTCCTGGATCCGGGCCACGGCGTCGCCGTACCCGAAGTGCGGAATCAGGCCGAAGTCCTGTTTGTTGGACATCCAGAAAACCGGCACCAGGTAGGCGATGATCAGCACGATGTACTGCGCCACCTGGGTCCAGGTCACGGCCCGCATCCCGCCGAGCATCGAGCACAGCAGGATACCGAGAAGACCGAACCAGACACCGGCTTCGAACGGAATGTGCAACGCCCGGGCGGCGATTGTGCCCGACGCGTTGATCTGCGCCGTCACGTACGTGAACGACGCCAGCACCAGGACCACGACCGCGCAGAAGCGCGCCAGGTTCCCGCCGTAACGGGTCCCGATGAAGTCGGGAACGGTGTAGCAGCCGAACTTCCGCAGGTACGGGGCCATCAGCGAGTTAACCAGCACGTAACCGCCGGTCCAGCCGATGATGAAGCCGAGATAACCGTAGCCGCCGAAGTAGATGCCGCCGGCCAGCGCCACGAACGAGGCCCCGGACATCCAGTCCGCCGCCGTCGCCATGCCGTTGTAGACGGCGGGCACTTCACGCCCGGCAACGTAGTAGGCATCGACCTGCATGGTCCGTGACAGCCACCCGATCAACGCGTAGATCGCGATGGTGAAGGCCACGAACAGGATGCCGATGGTATCGGCACCCATGCCCATCTGCTCGAGGAGCGCCATGAGCAGGACGAAAACAAGGAACCCGCCGGTGTACATGCCGTACACGCGGCCGAGATTGTCGATAAAGTTACCTTTCATGTGTCCGCTCCCCTATCAGCGTTTTTCAGAGAGCCCAGCGTCGTCGTCGATCTTGTCCTGCATCTTGTTCTGAATGAAGATGATAGCGACAAAAACGATCAGCGACCCTTGGACACAGAAGTAATACCCGAGCGGGAACCCGATGAACGACATGTTGTTCAGCGCCCCCGCGTTCCACGGAATCACGAACGCGAAAATGAACCAGATAATCAGGACCCCGAAGGTCAGATTTCTGGATTTTCGCCAGTGTTCCTGACGGATTTCGTTTACGTTATCAGCCATAATGATTGAATCCCCTCAGACATTTCATCCCCAATAACGCGCATTTACACAAATGCGACACTTTATATACTGCATTATTATGTGAATCGCGCAACTGGTAACGCGGGGACCCCGACATTGCTTCTTGACATCCAAAAAAAATACTGACCGCAAGAGCGAATCGGTCAGATGACATTACTGCAGTTCGAATTTTCCAAAGTCGGCGAGTACTGGAAGCTTTTTGCCTCCGGCTTCAACTTTCGCCGTCACATTGGCCGCATAGAATCCCTTGAAAACGTTGAGGAATTCATCATCACACGGAGCGCATTCATTGCCCAGAAAACGCTGTTCGGCTACGTCAAGACGCGCATGGGTACGAAATATCCGGAGATGTTCCGCGACGACATCATTATCCGTTCGGTCAATATCGCCAAGATGCACGCCTATGCCGCCTGTCTGTCGGACTTCTGCGTCTGGGCCGTGGCGACGACGTTTTCGCACAACGGAATTACCGATTCGGAACGCGCACAATTTGCACTTTCGGTATACAAGAACGGCATCCGCGCCAACCTCGATGAGAGCGTTGCCGAGTTCGAATCGGACAGCGCGGTCCGCGACTTCGAGAAACGCCTCGGCTTCGTCGACTGGCACGGCCGCGCGCTGACCCGCGACGAATTCACCGAAAGCCCGGCAGCGATCGTCAAGTGGGCGCCGATCTCGGACGAACTCAAGAAGTACGACATCGAATACGTCGAGAACTCGGTCAAGTTTGCCTGGGCCAATATCCGCCGACAGTTCGAGAAACGCCTCGACCGCGACGCACTGGCGGCGCGCACCGCCGGGCTGACGACGGGCGGCGCGGCGGAATGAACCACGCGCCGAAAGGCGCGGACGAACAATGACGGCGGGAGGCCACCGATGAGCTTTCATCCTCCGAAAGGCGGACTTTCCGGGCTGCCGCTCCAGTCGCTGCCGGCCATCGTCGCCGACACCGAGACCACCGGCCTCGACACCGCCAACGACCGCATCATCGAGATCGCCGGCGTGCGTATCCAGAACGGTGAACTGCTCACGGACGACACATTCGAGGAACTGGTCGACCCGGGCCTGCCGATCCCGCCGAAGTCGACCGAGATCCACGGCATCCGCGACGCCGACATCGAGGGCAAACCGCAATTCCCGGAAGTCGTCGGCCGCTTCATCGAATGGGCCGCAAGCGACGTGCTGATCGGCTATTCGCTGGGCTTCGACCTGGCGATCCTGGAATCCGAGCACCGGCGCAACGGCATCGCATGGCATCCGCCCCGCTCCCTCGACGTGCGCCACCTGATGCAGATCGTCGCTCCCGACCTGCCGGGGCAATCCCTCGAGATCGCGGCGGAATGGCTCGGGATCGAGATCACCGACCGGCACCGGGCCATGGGCGATGCGCTGGTCACGGCGCAGGTCTTCAATGCCCTGATCGACAAATTGCGCGGCAAGGACATCGTGACGCTGGCCCAGGCGGAACGCGCGTGCCGCGGCCTCGCCAGTCACCGCAGCGCCGAGGCGCAGGCCGGCTGGCACGAGGTCGCGGGCCCGGTCACCAACGACGACGCGACGCTGCTGGCGCGCATCGACAGTTACCCGTACCGGCACCGGGTCGCGGAGCTGATGCACAGTCCGCCGTCGAGCGTGGCCGGAGAAACCCCGCTCCGGAACGCCCTCGGTCTGATGATCGAGCACAAGATCAGTTCCCTGTTCATCGAACCGGACGAAGCGGATACCGATGGAGATTGGGGTATCCTGACCGAACGCGACGTGCTTCGCGCCATCGACGCCGACGGCGACGGCGCACTCGAGCAACCGGTCAACGCCTATGCCATCCGCCCGCTGGTTTCCATCCGCGACGACGAGTTCGTTTACCGGGCGATCACGAAGATGTCGGGACACCATTTCCGGCACCTCGGCGTGACCGATACGGCGGGCACCCTTATCGGCGCGCTCAGCGCCCGCGATCTTTTGAAACAACGCGCCGGCGATGCGATGTCGCTGGGCGATACGATCGAGGCGGCGGCCTCGCCGGCCGAACTGGGCAGTATCTGGGAAAGCCTGACCATGGTCGCGTCGTCGCTGTCGGCGGAGGGCGTCGATCCCCGCAACACGGCGGCCATCATTTCCCAGGAACTGTGTGCGCTGACCCGGCGCGCGACCGAGCTTGCCGAAGCGCAAATGCTCGACGAAGGATGGGGCCCGGCGCCGCAGCCCTACGCCATGCTGGTGCTGGGCTCGGGCGGGCGCGGCGAAAGCCTGCTCGCCATGGATCAGGACAACGCCATCATCTACGAGCAGGGCGAGCCCGGCTCGGAGACGGACAAGTGGTTCGAACGGCTGGGCCGGATCGCCGCCGATACGCTCGACGGCGTCGGCGTGACCTACTGCAAGGGCGGGATCATGGCCAGGAATGCGGAATGGCGCAAGGATACCCGGCACTGGCGGCGCACGGTCGAACAGTGGATCGCCAAGGCCAAGGCCAAGGACATCCTGAACAGCGATATTTTTTTCGACGCGCGCCCGGTCTACGGCGACGAAAGCCTCGGCAACGAACTGCGCCGCGACGCCATGCAGGTGGCCGGCGAGAACAGGATATTCCTGCAGCACATGGGCGCGAAAGCGGCGGATTTCGACAGCCCGCTCGGCTGGTTCGGACGGATCAAGGCCAGGGGCGGGCGTGTCGACCTCAAGAAAGGCGGTCTCATGCCGATCTTCTCCGCGGCCCGGGTGCTGGCGCTGCAACTCGGCATCGACGCGCGCTCGACCCCGGCCCGGCTGGCGGCGGCGCGCGAGCACGACATCCACGGCGTGCACCTGATCGGCAACCTGATCGACGCGCACAGGATCCTGCTCGACGCCATCCTGCGCCAGCAGCTCCGCGACATCGAGGCCGGCGTCAGGCTCTCCAACAAGGTCGAACTGGCGCAGCTCGACAACCACGAAAAGCAGGAACTGGTCTGGGCGCTGGAACAGTCACCGGGTATATCCGACCTGATGGGCGCGCCGAGCCGGTTTTAACAGCTACGCTCGCCGAACAGCCACGCCTTGGCCAGGTCGATATCCTGGAATCCCCGGACGCGGCCGTCGGTAATCTTTTGCAGCGCCGCCGAGGCCGACCCGAAGACGTCGAAGTCCGGCGGCACGTCCTCGCGTGCCGGCAGCACCACCGCCTCTCGCGTCATGCCGGCGGCGATGACGCGCGGGAACACCTCCTCGGCGAGCCAGTCTTCCGAATGAGCCAAGCTCGAACTCATGTGCCTGAGGTCGGCCAGCCAGTAGCTGTAGTTGCCGGTTTCGAAGTGCCGGCAGATGAATTCGAGCACCGTCCGGAACGCCGCCTCGTCTTCGACCGCGCCGAGCCACTTGTCGGTGATCAGCCGGTTCGCAGGGTTGTGACCGACAATCGCATAGTACTGCCCGGCCGAATTCCGGAATCCCTGCAGGTCCGAGATCCGGAACGCGGTCTTGATGTCCGCCGCGGTGCCGAAGTTACCTGAATCCATGCCGTCCGGCCTTTCGCCGCGCCCCGGGCGCGGCCGCTTTCCCTACCCTAACCGGCGTGCCGTTTCCTGCAACCCCGCCTCGGTCCGCGCGACGAGCGCCCTGAGCGACTTCAGGTCGGCGCCGAAGAACGCCGGCGCTTCGTCGACCGTGCCGAAGAACCGCATCGGGAAGCTGGATTCCGGGTCGGCGGCATTGATGGCCTGCCAGAGCGGCCCCAGCATGAGAATATCGATCGAGCCGTTGATGACGAACGCGGTGCGTTCGCGGAATATCCCGTGCGCGGCAAGCCTGTCGCGGATTTCGTCGCGCAACCGGTAAAGATCGTCCGGGCTCAGGTGCGAAAGATCGCTGTCTCGGGAAAACGAATTCAGGATCGCGACCGGGCCCAGGTCCGGGTTCCCTTCGGCGAATCCGGAAATCACCTGCAGCACCTCGTCCACGTCCACTTTTCCGGCAAAGGCGGCGCACAGAATCTTCAGGTCGGCATCGTAGTCGTAGTGTACCGGCATCCGACCCTCCCCGCGTCCGGTCGTAAATTGCCTGACTATCGAACAATGCTAGCATCTTAACTTCGTTTCGGGGATCAGGAAAAACCGAGGGTCAGCCCAGTACCTTTATACTGTCCCACACCGAAGCCGAAAGCACATTGTCGACCCGCACCCCGTCGTTCGAGAGCGGCAGCCGGACGCTGGTCTGCAGGACCGCGCGCAACGGGTCCTCGATCAGGATGTTCTTGCGGAACGCCATCGGTTGCCTGTGCTCGATGACCTTCAGGTATTCCGCCTCGACGACGGGCGTGCGGTTCGAATGTTCGGAGATGCGCGATCCCGTCCGCTCGATGTTCTTGGCCTGCACGTGGCCGGTGCCCCAGAAGCGGTAAGCGAGGGCATCGGCGTCGACGATACCGCGGTTCCAGTCGATGTCGACCACCGTCACCAGCGGCAGCACGTCGGGCGGCAACGCCACCATGTCGACGTCCTTCCATGCCGGCAGCCGGCCGCCGGCCCCGAGCCCGCGCCAATACGCGAGGCATGCCGCAAGTTGGGCATCGAGGGCGTCGAGACCGACCTCTTCCGAGTTATCGAAATCGACATTGCGGAACAGGTCGCGGTTCATAGGCGATCAATTCCCCGCCGGAATATCCGACTCCATATTGTATCCTCCGGCTCGGGACGCCAAATTGTTTATGAAGTGCCCAATATTCGAAAGACGACCACGGAGGGTCCGCACATGAAACCGAGAATTGTCCGCGCCAACGAGAGCCAAACCAAGATCGCCCCCGACGACATGTTCGTCGGCCAGGTCCTGCAGGATCAGGTCTTCGTGCCCGAGGCGCCGTCGCGGATGCGCGTCACCCGCGTCACCTTCACGCCGGGCGGGCGCACCAACTGGCATGCGCATGCGGTCGGGCAGATCCTGTACGTGCTGTCGGGCGTCGGCCGCTACCAGATGGAAGGCGGGCCGGTCGAGGAAATCCGCCCCGGCGACACCGTCGTCATCCCGCCCGATACGCGCCACTGGCACGGCGCCGCGCCGGATCAGATGATGTGCCATCTGGCGCTCTCGGAGTCCGACGACCAGGGGAAAGCCACCACCTGGGAGGAACCGGTCAACGACGGCGACTACACACAAGCGCCCGCCTGACCGCCGCCCCCGTTTCTCGCCGCGAGGGCCGATCGTGCCGTTCCCCGCGACCTCGGCATGCATGGCATGATTCCCGTATAAATAGTAATAACTGTATATAAATTGGGGTTTTCGCCGCTTTTTCACTTTCTTAGTGTAAATCCAACCATTCCGTGCTCAGGTACAGGTTATACAAGCAGCCGTCGAACGGCGCGACCATGACGGGGAGATGCCGGCATGCCGAGAAGAATTCTCATTGTCGACGACAACCAGCCGACGCGCGAGATCATCCGCGAACTCGTCGTCAAGCACGGGCACCTGACCGGCGAGGCCAGGGACGGCAACGACGCCATCGAATGCGTCAAGCAGGGCGGCATCGACGGCATGATCCTCGATCTGATAATGCCCGACCGCGACGGGCTCGAGGTACTGGTCTGGCTCAAGAGCGAACGCCCAGACATGCCGGTCGTCGTGATCACCAACGCCGGCGAGGGCCACGACGTCAGCTATCCGGAAATCGCCGAGCGGTTCGGCGCGCTCAAGGCGTTCTTCAAGCCGGTCACCAAGGATAATGTCGACGAAAGCGTGCGGCTGCTGGAAGCGGCCTGGAACGGCGCCGCCCCATAGTGCCGCGCGGGTGGCGGCCATCCGTTACGGGTTGGGCGATTGATTCATATCATTTGAATCGCGGCCCGTTCGCGCCAGTATTGCCGCAGGATCAACCCTGCCCCACCGGGGCACGACAATCGGACCGGCATCATAGACTTCGTTCTCAAAATCTGCGGCGCGGCACAAACAGTGACCGGCTCGTGCTACTGGATGCGCTATCCGGGCGGCCAGTTCCTCGTCGACTGCGGCATGTTCCAGGGCTCCAAGACCCTCAAGGAACTCAACTACGGGCATTTTCCGTTCGACCCGGTAAAGATCGATTTCGTACTGCTGACGCATGCCCACATCGACCACTCAGGGCTCATTCCGAAGCTGATCAAGGACGGGTTCGAGGGACCTGTCTATGCCACCGAAGGCACCGCGGACCTGCTTTCCTACATGCTGCCGGACAGCGGCTACATCCACGAGCGCGAGGTCGAACACCTGAACCGCCGCAAGCAGCAGCGCGGCAAGAAACCGGTCGAACCGATCTACACCCGCGAAGACGGCGAACGGTCGCTGGAGAGCTTTCGCGACGTCGGCTACGAACAGTGGCTGGAACCCGCTGACGGCATCCGCGCGCGTTTCTGGAATGCCGGGCATATCCTCGGTGCCGCCTCGATCGAGATCGAGATGACCGCCGGCCGGAAGAAAAAGCCGCCGCTCAGGATCCTGTTCTCCGGTGACATCGGCCCCGATTACAAGCTGTTCCACCCGCCGCCGGAGGCACCGGAGGGCTGGGACTACGTCGTCTGCGAAGGAACCTATGGCGACCGCACCCGCGACGACCCCGACGCACAGGCGCGCAGGCGCATCCTCGCCCGCGAGGCCGGCAAGGCGCTGCGGCGCAAGGGCGTGCTGCTGATCCCGGCGTTCGCCGTCGAACGGACCCAGGAACTGCTGGCCGATCTGGCGGCATTGATGCGGGATGGCGAAATCCCCAAGGTGCCGCTGTTCCTGGACAGCCCGCTGGCGATCCGCGCCACCGAAGTGTTCCGCAAACACGCGGACACGCTCGACGGCGCCGCGGCCGCCGGCGGGGCGTTCCTCGACGATCCCAATTTTCATTTCACCGAAAGCGTCGAGGAGAGCAAGGGCATCCACCGTTACACGGGCGGCATGATCGTCATGGCGGCAAGCGGCATGTGCGACGCCGGGCGCATCCGGCATCATCTGAAACGCTACCTGCCCAACAGGAACACCACCGTCCTGCTGACCGGCTACCAGGCACCGGCGACCCTCGGCAACCTTTTGGCGGCGGGCGCCAAGGCGGTGCGCATCCAGGGCGAGGACGTGCGGGTCAACGCAGCGGTCCGCCAGGTCGATTTCTATTCCGGTCATGCCGACCGGGAGGAACTGGTGGACTGGATCCGGGAACGCCGCCCGATCGCGCGCAGCATCATCCTGACGCACGGCGAGGACGCGGCACTCGCAGGATTGCGCGACGGCCTCGCCGCCGCCGGAATCGACGGCGAACATATCCGTATCCCCGAACTCGACGAGGAAATCGACATCGTGCGCGGGCTTTCGTCGACGACGGACAAACGCAAGGTCCGCCGCCGCGTGCCGCCGGAGGCCGTCCGCGGCACCGACTGGCACAACGACCTGGCGCAATTCTCCCTCGACCTCCGCGACGCGCTCGAAGACGCCGCGGACGAAAAATCCCGCGCCGTGATCCTGCGCAGGGTGCGCCGCGCCCTGGAGGAAGACGGCTGACCCCCCCAACCTTCAGTTGATCCAGGTCATTTCCGCTCGCTTCCGTTTGCAGGATAATTATTACATGAGCGGAACGGAGAGCATGACATGCCACAACGAAAACTGAAGGACATCGTCCGGAACCAGTCCCTGGTTCATGTTGATGCCACGGAAACGGTCGCCGAGACGGTCAAGCGCATGCAGGCGGCGCACGTCGGCTGCGCACTGGTCCTCGACGGCAATGAATTGAAAGGCATCTTCACCGGTTCGAACCTGCTGAACCGGGTCATCAACGAGGGCCGCAATCCACACGACGTGCCGGTCGGCGAGGTCATGACACCGGGGCCGGTGTGCCTGAAATGCAGCGATCTCGGGTTCGAGGCGGTACGCCGCATGCGCGAGCACGGGTTCCGCCACGTCGTCGTCAACCGCGCCGAGGGCGGTTACGGCGTCGTCTCGGTACGCGATTTCCCGGGCGAGGAACTGGACGGCTACGACGAGGAACTCGCGTTCGAAAACAAACTCTGGGAAGAGATGTAGAGCCCGGTCTCAGCCGAGAAACCCGACCGCCAGCAACAGCACGCACGTCACGATGCCGAGCACCGGCACCCACGGCCGGACCGTAAACGCGCCCTCCGGCGCGGGCGTGCCCTGATGCTTGATCGCGAGCAGCGACGCGTTCACCAGTGTGAACACCACGAGCACGATCGCCGATGTCCATTCGGCGAGATTCTCGAGCGGCACCGCAAGCGCCAGCACCAGCACCACGGCGGTAACCGTTCCGGTGGCAATCAGCGGCGTACGCGTGCGCGGGTCGACGCGGGCGAACAACCCCGGCACGCTACCCTGTTTCGCAAGACCGTAAAGCACCCGCGATGCCATCACGATCTGGATGATCACGCCGTTCAGTGTGGCGGCGATCGCAATCATCGTGATCACCGCCGGCGAGGCGCCGGTGATGCGCCCGAAGACGAAACTGAGCGGCGCCTCGGCGGTCGCCAGTTCGTCGACGGGCACCGACAGCACGGCGACCGCCGTCACCATGAAATAGAAAAGCGTGCCAAGCGCGAGCGTGATGAAGATGGCGCGCGGCAGGGTGCGTTCCGGGTCCTTCACCTCCTCGGCCAGGTTGACCATGTCCTCGAAGCCGATGAAGGCGAAGAAGGCCAGCAGACCCGCGCCGGCGATCCCGGCCCAGGCTACGCTGTCGCCGGCGGCCGGCAGGATCAGCGGCACGTCGGCGACGATCCCCGGATCGGCCCAGAGCCCGGCGCCGACCACCGCCAGAAGCGCCCCCGCCTCGAATACCGTGAAGACCCCGGCAAATAATACCGACTGCACGATGCCCCAGGCCGCGACGGCGCCGAGGCCGAGCACGATGACGACGATCAGCAGTTCCGGCGGCAGGTCGGTAAACTCACGGATATACCCGGTGCTGCCCGCCGAAATCGCCGCCGATGACACCACGCCCGCGGCAATCACCATGAAGCCGACCAGCGCCGACAGTTTCGCGGACCCGAACCCGGCCCTGACGTAGGCCGCCTCGCCGGCACTGACGGGGAGCCGCGCGGCAAGCTCGGCGAATGATGCGGCGCTGAAGCCCATCACCACGGCGGCGCCGGCGAACGCCAGCGGCGCGTGCACACCGGCCTTGCCGGCGGCGGCGCCCAGCAGCACGTAAATTCCGGCGCCGATGGTGACGCCGAGACCGTAGAGCACGACCATGCCGAGGCCGAGGGATCGTCTGAGTTCCGTCATGGGGAGATGTTAGAGGTCGGCAGCACCGAACGCGATGATTTGGATCAATGCCGGCATCAAGCACTCTCACCCGGCTCGCGTTGCTCACCCCGCGCGCGTCAGCGCGTGGGAGGGTGAGGGGCGGCGATATCAATCGTCGGCGTCGGCGGGTTCCTTTTTCTGCGGCGCGGCGCTCGCCTTGCGGTCGGACATGCCGAAGAAGTCGGTGATCTTCGACAACAGCTTGGAAGCCAGGTTGCGTTCCTCGTCGATAGACGCGAAGTGCTCGTTCCGGCGCCGCAGGTTCTCGAGCTCCCGCCGGGTCAGGATCTGCGACAGGTCCTGCTTGATGTCCGGGTACTGCTCGATCACCGGCTGGATGTGCTCTTTCCTGACCTCGTAGATCTGCGACGGCGTGATGGTGGTGATGGTCGCGCCGCGCGGCTCGCCGGTCAGCAGCGCCATCTCGCCGAAGAAGTCACCGGGCCCCAGGCGCCCGACCTCGATCACCTTGCCGTCGTCCATTTCGATCTCGGCCTTCAGGGCCCCCTCGACGACGATGAACAGGCTGTCGCCGGCCGAGCCCTGCTCGATCACGGTGCGTTGCGGTTCCAGGCGGTGACGGATCATGTGCGAGCAGAGCTGCTTGATCTCCGCCTCGCCGAACGGTTCGAACACCTCGACGTCGTTGATCAGCATCGGCGCGACGTCGCCGCCGCGTTTCGCCGTGTCCGACAGATGGAACAGCGTGAACTCCTCGTGGATCACGGATTCGAAGCCGGCGTATTTCAGGTTGCGCACGATCTGCCGCCAGACCTGCGCCGAGATCGGGATGCTGTCTGCGTAGTTGGGGCAGAAAAAGCGCACCGCGAAGTCGGCGGACCAGTCCTTGACGCCGTCGAACTGAACGATGGCGGCGGGATCCGGCAGCACTTCCGGCACCGACATGACCGCGTCCATCAGGATCTTCTCGACCCACTCCGGCTTGGCGCCCGGATCGACGTGGACCATCAGTTCGGCGCGGTAGCGTTCGTCCGGATAGCTGAGATTCTCCAGCGTCTGGTCGGACGCCATGGCGTTCGGGATACAGATGATGTTCTTGTCGATGGTCTCGAGCCGCGTCGTGCGCCAGGTGATGTTGACGATCCGGCCGGGCTCGTGACCTTCGATCCTGACCCAGTCGCCGATCCGGAACGGCCGCTCGACGTTGATAGCAATACCGGAGAACACGTTCGAGATATTCATCTGGATAGCGAGGCCGATGATCATGGCCACGACGCCGGACGTCGCCAGCAGGCTGGTGATGCGCTGGTCGAACACGAAGGCGAGGATGCCGAGCACCGCCAGCGTGTAGAGCGTGCCGGCGACGAAGGCGCGCACCACGCGCGGCACCTCGCGCTTGGTCTTATGCTCCAGCGGCCGCCACACGAACAGTTCCATGAACCGCGCCAGCAACCACGCCGGCACCAGCCACCACAGGCAGCGCACCGCATATGGCATGGTCTCGGCCAGCACCGGATTGCCGCCGCGGCCGCCGAACAGCCCCGAAAGCGCCGGGTCGGCGACGAACAGGAACATGAAACAGAGCGCCGCCATCGGGAACCACAGCCACTTCTGTTTCGAGGTCTGCCTGAGATGCTGGCCGGCGACGCCGACGACGCCGATCAGGAAGCCGAACAGCAGGAACGCGCTGAGCGCGAAGTCCGGATCGATGAGGCGGATCAGCGAGATTTCGTCGGCGGTCAGCCACACGGCGGTGTTGATGCGCGAGAACCCCTCGATGTTGACGCCGATGAATTCCGGATTGCCCATCACCTCGACCGGCTGCGCGTCTAGGAAGATGTCGACCTTCTTGAGCTGATGCGCGCTGTCTTCGCCGAGATCGAGCACCCGGGCGACGCGGCCCTGCATCGCATTCGTGCCGCCGCCGTCCATGCCGACGAGATCGGGGATCAGGATCAGCCGTTCGCGGTTCAGCACCGCATGGCGCATCTGGAAGCCGACGACCCGGTCGCCGCCCTTGCCGACGGGACCGAGGAAGTCGGTCTGGAACGTCCCCTCGACCCGGTACAGGCGGTAGTGCTGGCCGTCCTTCTCGCTCTTGTCGATGGGATCGCCCAGTTCGACCGGCTGGACCGCGTTGGGGAACTCGATCTGGCTCAGGTCGAGGCCGCCCTGGTGGCGGAACCAGAAATTGAAGTCGATCTCCGCGGTCCGCGCCTTCAGGTCGACGTTCGATATCTTGTTGATCTGCACCCCGGTCGGCACGACCCGGGTCGGCGTGAAGTAGCCGCCGAAGATCTGGAACACCGGCGCGCCGTCGTCCCTGTCGATGGTGCCGGTCGGGCTGAGTTGGACCGGCGTCGAGACAAGCCGGCGGTCGCGGTAGATGCCGATCGGCACCGTCTTGATGGCGTTGCCGTCGCGGTTGAAGTAAAGCGGCCCGGTAACGCCGATGACGGCGCTGGCCGGCGTGTCGATGTCGGCCAGGTACTGCCGCACCGCTTCCCGCGCCGCCTTGGTATCGCCGGTCTGCGCGCCGTTCTCGATAAGCTGGCCGAGCGCGCGCACCAGTACCGCGGCGGCGTCGTGAAAACCGGCGGCGATGACGCCGGGCTCGCTCCGCTGTTCGGCGCGGTAGGCGTAACGGAAATCGCGCGCCTTCTGGTTGGCGACGTCCTCGAGAAACGGCGCCACGGCGCGCATGCCCTCGGCGAAATCCTGCAGGCCGAAGCGCGTCGTCCGGCGCGCCGCAAGCTCGTCATAGACGCTGGCCTTGCCGAGCGCGTCAGGGCCGATGATCTGATACGGAATGCTCTTGCCGAGGCGGCGGCGCTGGTTGCTCTGCAGGGTGAACACGACCTCGGCGGCGATGTCCTCGGGCACCGCGATCACGACCGGCTGGCGCGCGTAGGTCGGCGTGATCTCCTCGGCGATCTTCTGGATATCGGCGGCGAGATCCGCCGACGCCGGGTCGATGCGGAACTGCTTCAGCACCTTGACGCTGAACGCGCTGAGCCGGCGCTGGAAATTGAGCTCGTCGACCACGGCTTCGCCCATGGTGTCACCGTAGGGATCGGTCGAGCGGATGACGTAGACTTCCTCGGCCTTCATCACGCGGCCGATGTAGTTGGCGAGGAACGTGCCCTGGTTGGCGGTGGTCAGGCCGACGCGGAAATACCAGTCGTTCTGGAACGTCACCTTTTGCAGGCCGCTCGACCCGGTGACGGCGGGCAGACCCTTTTCGGCATAGATCGGCGCGGCGACGGCGGAGGCCTCGTCGGACTGATGGCCGAGCACGGCCAGCACGTCCGGGTCGTCGGCGATCTCGGCGGCGAGTTCCCGCGCCCGTTCCGGATCGTTCCTGTCATCGAACACGGCAAGCTCGACACGCGGGCTCAGCGTGTCGCGCTGGCGGTTATAGGTGTCGATGAGCTGACGCGCACCGGCCAGCATCTCCTTGCCCGCGGCCTCGTCGTCGCCGCTCATGGGGCCGACGATGGCGACCTTGAGCGTGCCGCTGGAGCTGCTCAGCAGGTCCGGCGCGTGTAACGCCACCTGCAGCGCGGCGAACGCCGCGACCATGGTCCAAGCCAGGATTTTCTTCAATTTTCCCGGGCCCCCTTGTTATTATTCAAAAGGTTCCGAATTATTGACGCCAAAGTGAAGTTATTTTTTGTTACTGAAAGTAAAGCGGGTATTTAATGCGGTTTGCGCGCCGGCGGCAGCATTGGGGAAGCGATGTTCCTGAACGAACTGAACGATGAACAGAAACGCGCCTTCCTGGTGCTGGCGAGCCGCATCACGCAGGCCGACGGCGAGGATTCGTCCGACGAGCAGGAAGCGCTCGAGGACGTCTGCGCCGAGATGGAGATTCCGTTCGAGTTCGACCAGCGCGCCGTCCTCGGCGACCTCGACGTCGCCATGTTCGACAGCCACCGGGCACGCGTCATCGCGGCGCTCGAACTGATGCGGTTCCTCTATGCCGACGACTACGTGCACGAGGCCGAGGTCGCGGAGATCCGCGCCATCTGCCACGCGCTGCGGTTTCCGGAACCGTGGATCGCGACCATGACCGAATGGGCCAAGCGCATGGCCTGGGCCGAGGAAGACCCGCTGGACGCGCAGCGCTCGGAATACCACGCCGCGCTGATGACCTACGCCAACCGGGTGTTGGACGACATCTGGCGGTAGGCGATTGCCGTCCTTGCCCGACCCATGACGCCGCTTTAGTTTCGGCGAACGACTGCGCATCGCGGTCATGCATCCAAGCCCGAGGAGCCCGATTTGATACCCCTCGCCATGCTGCGCGAACACGGTCGCCTGCTCGGCTTCGGGTTCTTCATGTGCCTGAGTTCGAACTTCGGGCAGACGTTCTTCATCTCGCTGTTCAGCGCCGACGTGCGCGACGCCTTCGGCCTCAGCCACGGCGGTTTCGGCACCGTCTATTCCGCCGCCACCATCGCCAGCGCGGCGGTGCTGATCTGGGCCGGGCGGATCGTCGACAGGATCCCGCTGGCGGCCTTCGCGGCGCTGGTGCTGGGCGGGATCGCCGTGGCCAGCGTGCTGTTCGGCTGGGCGCCGGACGCATTCATGCTGATCCCGGCGATCTTCATGCTGCGGCTGTTCGGCCAGGGCCTCGCCACGCACACGGCGATGACGGCGATGGGCCGCTACTTCGACACGCACCGGGGCCGCGCCGTCTCGATCGCGTCGCTCGGCCACCCGGCGGGCGAGGCCGTGTTTCCGATCATCGCCGTCACCGCGCTCGCCGCCTACGGCTGGCGCGACATCTGGTGGGCGTGCGCGCTGATCACGCTCGGCGCGCTGCCGGTGATGCTGTTGCTGCTGAAGGGGCACCGCGAACGCCACGCCGCGTTCGTCGCCCGCCGGGCCGAGACCGGTGCCGACGCAAGGGATATGACCCTCGGCCAGGCGCTCCGGACCGCCGGACTGTGGCTCCGGCTGCCGGCGCTTCTGGCGCCGTCTTTCATCGGCACCGGGCTGATCTTCCACCAGGTGCACATGGCCGACGTGAAGGGTTGGTCGATGACCCTGGTGTCGGGCTCGTTCACCGCCTACGCGGCGATGTCGGTGGTCGCCGCCATCCTCACCGGGCCGTTGATCGACCGCTTCGGCGCGCGGCGCACGGCGGCGGTGTTCCTGGCGCCGATGACGCTGAGCGCGCTTTCGGTGGCGCTGTTCAGCGCCCCCTGGGCGGTGCCGCTCTATCTCGGGCTGTTGGGAACGTCGGCGGGCGTCACCGTGGTGTTGCTGGGCGCGCTGTGGCCGGAGCTTTACGGCGCCCGGCACCTGGGCGCGATCCGCGCCTTCGGCCAGGCGGCGATGGTGTTCTCGACCGGCCTGGCCCCGGCCGCGCTCGGCCTGATGATCGACGCCGGGATCGGTGTCGAGGCGATCGCGCTGGGCTGCGCCGTCTATTGCGTCGCCGCGTCGGCACTGGTGCTGGCGGCGAACAGGGCGGAGACGCACCTCCGGACGCCAACCTGAATAAAGCCTGCTCATTCCCGGACTAGGCACGATTCAGGGATGAGCCCCGATCCCTCTCTTCGTCCGGTTCCGGGAAACAGTCTTTTAGATTCTCAGACGCCCCCTCAAGGCACGATCGCGGCGCGCAGCACCGAGCGGTCGGCGGCACAGGAAAACGCCTCGTTCAACTGATCCAGCGAGAACCGGGAGTCCACCAGGTCGCCGAACGGGAACCGGTCCTTGTTGCTCATCACGAAATCGAGCGCCTGGATCAGATGCCGCGGGTGATAGTTGTGCACGCCCTTGATATTGATCCAGCCCCTGAGGATCAGGTTGCCGTCGATCTCGAACGTGGCATCAGGGTTCACGAGCCCGCCGATCACGTAGCAGCCGCCGGCGCGCAGCATCCTGACGCCGACCGGCACCGCCTCCGGATAGCCGCAGACTTCGATGGCGACATCGGCGCCGTCGGGCGGACATTCGGCGCGGACGGCGGCGATCAGATCCGCCTCGCTCATCTTCGAGATATCGAAGGTGACGTCGGCACCGAAGCGTTTCGCGAGTTCGAGCCGGCCGGCAACGCCGTCGAGGCCGATCACCTTTCTGGCGCCACGCGCTTTGGCGATGGCGCAGCCGTAGAGCCCGAGCAGCCCCAGCCCCTGCACGACGACCGTATCGCCGATGTCGATGCTGGCTTCCTCGGTCACCGAGATCATGGTCGCAACGCCGCAGTTCAGGGGCGTCGCCTCCTCGTCGGTGATGTCGTCGGGCAGCTTGAGGATGCCGGTGCCCGGCAGGATGTAGCAGTACTCGGCAAACCCGCCGAGGAAGTGCGGGTCCTCGTCGGCAAGATCGTGGCCGTACTTGCGCACGCCCATGGACTTCTGCGGCATGTCGTGCACTTCGCGGTAGTATGACGGCCCGTGGTGAAAGAACTCGGTCCACGTCACCCGGTCGCCGGGCTTGAGTTCGTCGCCGCGCATGTCGTGGGTAATGGTCTCGCCAAGCTGTTCGACGACGCCGACGATCTCGTGACCGAGGATGCCCGGGCACGGGTTCGGCCGGTGCCCCTGGTAGGAATGGATGTCCGAGCGGCAGATCGTCGACATGGTGATCCGGACCAGCGCCTCGTCCGGGCGGGCGTCACGGATCGGGTAATCGCGCAGTTCGAACGGTGCGTTCGGCGCATCGTAGACGGCGGCGCGTCCTGTCTTTGTCATTGTTGTTTTCTCCGGTTTATTCATGCGGCCGTCCGCCGTTCATTCGGGTCGTTGTGACAAATCGTCGTTTCGGTTTCGTGACGGTGCCGTCACTTCATTTTCATGACGGCGTTCCGGGCCCACGCCGAGACCACCTCGGAAATGATCACCAGCACGATGATCGAAAGGATGATCGCGGCGACGCGTTCGGTCTCGATCTGCAGAACGTTGCGCTTCAGGTACCAGCCCATGCCGCCGGCGCCGAAGAAGCCGACCACGGTCGCGGCGCGGAACGCCACGTCCCAGGTGTAGATGGCGATGCCGGTGAACGCGACGCGGAGCTGCGGCCAGACGCCGAACACCATGACCTGGAACAGGTTGGCACCGGTCGCGCGCATCGCCTCGACGGGGCCCATGTCGATGCTCTCGATCTCTTCCGCGAACAGCTTGGCAGCGAAGCCGGCCGAGAACAGCGTCAGCGCGAGAACGCCCGGCAGCATTCCGAACCCGAGGATCGAGACGAACAGGATCGCCCAGATGGTCTCGTGCACGGCGCGGCACGACATCGAGAACATCCTGGCCACCGGATAGACGAAGCGCCGGCTCGGCGTCATGTTGTAGGCCGCGAACCACGCCAGCGGCACGGTGATGACGAGCCCGAACAGCGCCCCCAGGTACGCCATCTGGATGGTCTCGACGACGTACCCCATGTAGTCCCGGTCCATGATGTATTCGATGTCGGGCGGGTAGTAGCGGCTGGCGAGAATGTCGCCCATGCGTCCGAGCATGCCGAACAGCCGGTCCAGTGGGATGTTCAGGTATTCGATGCTGAACACGACGACGGTAAACGCGATCAGCCAGCCGCCGTAGCTGTAAAGCGAGTCCGGATAGCGGAAGCGCCGCCATTCGAGCTTCTTCTTTTCGGGGCCGCCGAACGCGGCCATGCGGTTGCTCATGACCCGGCCCTCCTCAGATCAGGCGCCGGCGGATGAAATACGACACCGCCTCGCCCAGCAGGATGATGATCAGAATGGCGACGATCACCGACGTCACGCCGTGATAGTTGAAGGTGTTCATCTGCCGGAAGAACACGAGGCCGAGGCCGCCGGCGCCGACCAGACCGAGGATCGCCGAGCGGCGGATGTTGATCTCCCACTCGAATATCACCACCGAAACGATCTGCGGCAGCACCTGCGGCAGGATCGCGTACATGATGACCTGGAAGTTGGAACCGCCGACGGCGCGGATCGCCTCGACCGGACCGGGATCGATGTCCTCGATCGCCTCGGCCGTCATCTTGGCGATGAACCCGACCGAACGGACCGCGATTGCCAGCACCCCGGCCATGGCGCCGAGGCCGACCACGGCGACGAAAAACAGCGCCCAGACGATCTCGTGGATGGAGCGGCTGAGCGTCATCATCAGACGCGCCAGCGGATAGGTGACGGGTGCGTAGGGCGTGATGTTCATGGCCCCGAACCACGCCGCGGGGATACACAGAATGACGCCGAACGCCGTGCCGAGGCACGCGATCAGCAGGGTTTCCAGCGCCGGCAGGATCAGGTCCGGGAACAGTTCGAGGTCGAGGCCGACGAAGCGGTTGGTCGCTTCGAGCACGTTGGCAACGCTGCCCATGCGCTCCCAGTCGGTATCCTGGATGACGGTGACGTCGACGCTCCAGGCGACCGCGATCAGCAGCGCGACGGTGATCGCGCCGGACAGGTAACGGCTGCGCTTGCGCTTTTCGACGACGGTTTCGGCGACCCCCGCGAGGGCCGGGTTGGCGGATGTCCCGTTCATGGCGTCACAGCACTTCCATGGCGTAGATCTCGCCCAGCTTCTCTTCGTTCATGTCGCCGGTCAGGCCGGAGAACATGGTGACGCCGTCCTGCAGGCCGATGATCTTGTTGCAGCACGCCGTCGCCAGGCGCACGTCGTGGATGTTGCAGAGGCAAGGCACCTTGAGTTCCCGCGCCATCTGCTTGACCAGTTCCATGATCTCGCGGGATATCTTGGGGTCGAGCGCCGACGTCGGTTCGTCCAGCAGCATCAGCTTCGGCCCCTGCATCAGCGCGCGGGCGATGCCGACGCGCTGGCGCTGGCCGCCGGAAAGCTCGTCGGCGCGCTTGTCGACGTGATCGATCAGGCCAACCCGGTCGAGGAGCGCCAGCGCGTGGTCGATGTCCTTGCGCGGGAAGGCGCGGAAAAGAGTCCGCAGGTCGGAGGTATAGCCGAGACGTCCCGACAGCACGTTGTCCATGACGCTCATCCGGTTGATCAGGTTGAACTCCTGGAAGATCATGCCGATGTCGCGGCGCAGCGCCCGCAGAGCGCGGCGCCCCAGCGTCGTCACCTCCTGGCCGTCGAAGACGATGCTCCCCGACGTCGGCTCGACGAGCCGGTTGATGCAGCGAATCAGTGTCGACTTGCCGGCGCCCGAAGGGCCGATGATCGCGAAGAAGTCGTCGTCCTCGACCTCGAACGAAATCCCCTTGAGGATCTCCGGGCCCTTGGCCGAGTAGCGGGCATGCAAATCGGTGACCTTCAGGACAGCCATCTTTTGTTCCTGTCGTCTCGAGTGAATGGGCAATCAGTATAGGGCCAAAACCCTATCGCGTGCGAAGAAGGCGGGCGGCCGGTTCCGGTCAGCAACCAGGGTGAAACCGGCCGCCCTCGAAGAAGCCTCTGGGAGTCAGCCCTTCTTCTTCGCGTCTTTCGCGGCTTTCAGGTCGCGGATGATGTCGTAGTCTTCCGACGTCATCGGCACGAACTTGTTCGACTTGACGTTGGCGAGGAACTTCTTCGCCGCCGGCGTGTCGCCCTTAAGCCCGAGGAAGGTCTCGCGGAGGTTTGCCTTGATGTCGTCGCAGAGCGTGCCCCGGTAGACGAACGGGTCCTGCGGGATCGGCTTGGATTCCCAGAGGATGTTCACGTCTTCCAGCTTGATCTCGCCCTTGGCGACGACGTTGTCGAAGCGGTGCGTGGCGACGAACGCGGCGTCGACCTTGCCCTGGCCGACGGCGACCGACGACAGTTCGTGGCTGCCGGTGTAGGCGACCTTGCCGAAGAACTTGTCGATGTCCATGCCGATGACCTTGGCGAAGACGACGCGCGGCATCAGGTTACCCGACGTCGAGCCCGGATCGGTGAGGCCGACGGTCGCCCCCTTGAGGGAATCGATGTCGGTGAACTTGGAGCCCTTCTTGGAAATCAGCGCGGCCTTGTAGCCGGGGCCCTCTTCCTGCATGTGGCCTTTTTTCTTGGCGTAGGTCGCGAACACCTCGACCGACTTGTCCTTTTCGTTGGCGATCACGTAGGAGTACGGGCCGAGCACCGCGACGTCGACGAACTTGCTGAGCAGCCCCTCGACCACCGAGGCGTAGGACGTCGGCATGAAGAACTCGATCTTCTTGCCGGTCAGCTTGGCCATGCGGTCGGTGACGGGCTTGTAGAGCTCGAGCTCGGCGACCGATTCCTCGGTCGGCACGATCGCGAACGTCAGCGCGTCGGGGTTTTCGCACTCCGCCTTGACGGCAGGCGTCAGCGCAAGACTGACCGCGGCCGCGAGGCCGAGGACGCCGAAAATACGTTTACAGGACGACGCGCACGCCGCCGTTAGAATCCGTTTCGAAGTCATTGGATGTCTCCCGTTGTGTTGAACGAATGGCTGCCCCGGCGGTCACCCGGCTCCCGGGACCGCCGCTTGTAAGCACTCGATGGATGAGCAGAGCGTTCATTGTTTCTCCCAGTCCGGACCGGCCGTTTTTATTCGCGTCGGGTTCGGTCTATCGGACGTGAATATGATGTGCCCTTTCAAACTATTGGACAAATTCATATTTAAGATGATATCCATTGAAATAACCAATGATATTCACACAGCTCAGATCGTTTCACGCCGTCGCCGCCGAGCGGGGCTTCACCGCCGCCTCGAAAGTGTTGAACGTCGGCCAGCCGACGCTGACCAGCCAGGTCCGCGCGCTCGAGGAAATGTTCCGGGTCGAGTTGTTCCACCGCCGCGGCCGCGAGGTCGAACTGACCGACGCCGGCGAGGCGCTGTTCCAGATCACGCGCCGCATCATCGATCTCGAGGGCGAGGCCCGCGATGTGCTGAACGCGTTCGGCGGATTCCATACCGGCACGCTCCGGGTCGGCGCCGTCGGCCCGTTCCACGCCACCGAAATGCTGAGCGGTTTTTCCGAGCGCTACCCCGGCATCCGCCTCGCCGTCACCGTCGGCAACTCGCGCGAGATGGTGAACCGGCTTCTCGATTACGCCGCCGACGTCGCGGTGCTGGCGCACGTCGAGGACAGCCCGCACATCTTCGCCATGCCCTACAGCCGTCACGAGGTCGTGGTGTTCGTCAACAAGTCGCACCGCTTCGCCAGACGCCGCCGCATCCGCATCGGCGAACTGGAAGGCGAGCGCATGGTGCTGCGCGAACGCGGCTCGACGACGCGGCTCGCGTTCGAGGCGGCACTCAAAGAGCACGGTGTTGGCATCAACCCGGTGATGGAGATCGGCAGCCGCGAAGCCGTGTGGCTCGCCGTCGCCCGCGGCATCGGCATCGGCGTGGTCTCGGACATCGAGTTCATCCCGCACCCGGACCTGCACGTGCTCGAGGTTTCGGACGCGGAGATCTACACCACCGCGCACGTCAACTGCCTGACGGAACGGCGCGGCTCGCGCCTGATCGACGCGTTCTTCGAGGTTGCGAGCCTCACCAAACGGCTGTGAGCGCGGCCCACCGGATGCATTGACCTGAATCAACGCGCCCGCTCCCTTGCGTTGCCACCCTCCCCCTGCACACCTGAACCAGGAAAAGAGGAAAGGAGGCAACGACAATGTTCAAAGCAATCATGGTTCCCGTCGACGTCTCACATATCGATACGCTCAAACGCGCGCTCGACGTCGCCGGCGATCTCGGCAAGCACTACGGCGCCGAGGTCATTCTCGTCGCGGTCACGACCGCCGCCCCCGCGGCCGCCGCGCATTCGCCGGAAGAGCTCGAGGACAAGCTCACGGCGCTTGCCAAGGAGATGAGCGATACCAAAGGCGTCGCCGTGCAGGAAAAAACCGTGGTCTCGCACGACCCGGCCGTCGATCTCGAGGACAAGCTGGTCGAAACGGCAAACGATCTTTCCGCCGACCTCGTCGTGATGGCGTCGCACAAGCCGGGGCTCCTGGAGTACATTATCGATGCCCACGCGGTCGACTTCGCGGCCCATGCGGAGATGTCGGTCTTTATCGTTCGTTGACGGACGTGGCTTTAATCGTCCGTTGACGGACGTGGCTTTAATCGTCCGCTGAGGGGCTTACCAGACGGCGGAAATGCGCTACACTCCCGGCAACAATAACGTTGCTTAGTGGGAGACAAACAATGAGCCAGTTGGCCACCGCCGACGCCCCCGAAAACCGCGAACAACCCCTGAAAGTCTACTGGCAGCCCGGCTGTTCGAGCTGCCTCAAGACCAAGGAGTTCCTGCTCGAGCACGGCATCCCGTTCGAATCCGTGAACGTGCTGGACGACGAGGAAGGGTTCAAGGAACTCGAAAGGCTCGGCGTCCGGCTGGTGCCGATCGTCGCGCGTGGCGATGCGTGGGCCAACGGCGCCGTGTTCAGGGACGTCGCGAAGGTGGCGGGCTTCGAATACGGCGGCCACGCGATGCTCACCCCCGAGGAACTCAAGGACAAGGTGCTGATGATCCTCGACGCGGCGGCGCGATATCTGGAACAGATTCCCGAGGACAAGCTCGACGAGGTGCTGCCGGGCCGTCCGCGGTCGTACCGCCAGCTCGTCTATCACGTGTTCGACATCCCGAAGGTTTTCCTCGACCGGGTCGAACACGACGCACCCTATACCTACGAGGCGCTGATCTCGGTGCTGCCGGACGATATGAAGACCCGGCAGGACCTGCTCGATTACGGCCGGCAAAACCGCGAACGCTTCGCCGCGTGGTGGGACCGTGAAGGCGAAACCACCGACTTCAAGCAGCCGGGCAAGGTCTATTACGGCGAGGTCACGCTGCACGAGGTGCTGGAACGCACCGGCTGGCACTCCGGCCAGCACACCCGGCAGATCATCCTGATGCTGCGCGAAAAGCTCGGCATCGAACCGGCGGGTGCGCTCGAGGACAAGGACTTCGAGGGCCTGCCGATGCCGAAGAACGTCTGGGACAACGAACGTTCCTTCGACGAGGCGTCCTATTCGGGCCCGGTCGAGGTCAGCTAAGGGAAGCCGGGCGCATCACGCCCCCGGCCAGGTGTCGGAGAGGCGGTAACCTTCCGGCCACGGATCGTCGGGGTCGAGCATCACCTGGTGCGTGCCGGTGATCCAGGCGCGCCCGGAAATCTCGGGATGGACCGCGGGCCGGCCGCCGACGGCGGTCTCCGCGGCGATGCGGCCGCGGAATTCAGACCCGATCAGCGACGTGGCGACAACGGTGTCCGCCGCCGTCATTTCGCCCTTCGCGTGCAGCAGCGCCATTCTGGCCGAGACCGCGGTGCCGGTCGGCGAGCGGTCGATCTTGCCGGGACGGATGGCGACCGCGTGCCGCGCCGTCAGGACGTTTCCGTCACGTGCCGCCGCGTCCGTGAACAGGCAGAACGAGATATGATTCCAGTCCGGCAGTTCCGGGTGATCGAACCCGAGTTGGTCCGTCGCCGCGTCCGATATCCGGACGCCGAGTTCGGCGAGATCGCGGGCCTCGTCCGGGGTCATGGCGAAGCCGAGCGCGGGCGCGTCGACCACCGCGAAGGTGTCGCCGCCGTAGGCCGTGTCGACGCTCAGCGTGCCCAGGCCCTCGACTTCCAACGCGGCGCCGATGACCCCGGCGAACGACGCCACGTTGGTGACGGAAATCCGTTCCGCCTTGCCGTCCCGGCATGCGGCGCGGATGCGCACCAGCCCGCCCGGCGCTTCCAGCACCAGTTCGGTTTCCGGCTCGGTCATCTCGACGATGCCGGCGTCGAGCAGCACGGTGGCCACGCAGATCGCATTCGAACCCGACATCGGCGGTGTGTCGGCGGGCTCCATGATGATGAACCCGGTGACCGCGTCCGGGTGCTTCGGCGGCACCAGCAGGTTGACGTGCCGGAACACGCCGCCGCGCGGCTCGTTCAGCATGAAGTTCCGGAGCGTGCCGTCCTCGGCGATCCAGGTGCGCTGGTCCCACAGCGTCTCGCCCGGCGGCGGCTCGACGCCGGCGATGATGACGTCGCCGACCTCGCCCTCGGCATGGCAGGAAATGACGCTGATGGTTTTCGTCGTCCGCATGGGAACATATTCGCGCGTGCGCACGCCGCCGCCAAGGGCCGCCCGGTCGCACGCTTTACCTAATCCCGCCTTTTCGCGTCCGCCGGTTCATGTATTCTGTATCGGTTGCCCGGCGCGTATGCCGGTGCAGGCGCAGGGGGAAACGCGCAATGCGCGCCAACGTATCATGAACGATTACGCCAACCTCTACCGGTTGCACGAGGTCGACTTCGCCGACAACCCGGTGCCTGATTTCGAGACGGCGCTCTCATATTGGGAACGCCAACGCGGCGATGCGTTCGCGCCCGCATGGCGCGACTTCGACTTGATGGAAGTGCCGCTGCATATGCTGTCGGCGTGCATGGTGGTCGATGTCCCGCCCGGCGACGGCCCGCTCCGGTACCGCTTCTTCGGGTCCGCCATCGCCGCCAGCCACGGCTTCGAGCTCACCGGCAAGACCAGCGACGACATCCAATCGGAACGGCTCCGCCACCACGTCATCAACCAGTATCGGACGATCGTCGACGGCCGCCGGCCGCGGCTCTTCACCTCGGAGATCTACGTCAAGCAAGGCGTGCCGAAGCGTGACCTGCTGCTCAGGCTGCCGCTTTCCGACGACGGCGAGACCGTCACCGGGGTCGTGTCGTTCGAGCATCAGTTCGCCGCGGATACGATATAGGCCCGGCGTTACAACCTGAGCCGCATCACGTTCTGCGACCCGGACCAGCCCAGAGGCTCTCGCTCATCCGGGCGAGTTCGAAGGGCATGTCGGCGTAGTCCGGACTAGTGCAGCTCGGCGCGGAGTTTCTGCCGTAGCACGTCGATCGGCACGGTGCCGCCCTCGACGTCGATGCACCAGAAGGTCCAGCCGTTGCACGCCGGCAGGTTCTGCACGTGCGCGCCGACCTGATGGATCGAGCCCTTGAAGTCGGCGGAAATGAGCGTGCCGTCGGCGCGGACGCGCGCCTTGTGGCGGCGTTTCTGGTCGGTCAGCACGGTGCCGGGTTCGAGCATGCCGCGCTCGACCAGCCAGCCGAACGGGATGCGCGGCTCGTCGCGCTTGCTTGGTGAGTTGAGCATCTCGTCGGTGGCGAGTTTCTTCACCTCGGCGATGCGGTTTTCGGCGTAGGTCACGTAGCTTTCCTCCCGTTCGATGCCGACCCAGTTGCGGCCCAGCCGTTTCGCCACCGCGCCCGTGGTGCCGGTGCCGAAGAACGGATCGAGCACCGTGTCGCCGACCTCGGTCGACGCCATGATGACCCGGTGCAGCAGCGCCTCCGGCTTCTGCGTCGGGTGCGCCTTCTTGCCGTCGTCGCCCTTGAGGCGTTCGCCCCCGGAGCAGATCGGCAAATACCAGTCGGAGCGCATCTGCAGATCGTCGTTGAGCGCCTTCATGCTTTCGTAGTTGAAGCGGTATTTCGAGCTTTCGTCGCGCGCGCACCAGATCAGCGTCTCGTGCGCGTTGGTGAAGCGGCGGCCGCGGAAGTTCGGCATCGGGTTCGATTTGCGCCACACCACATCGTTGAGGATCCAGTATCCCAGGTCCTGCAACTGCGCGCCGACGCGGAAGATGTTGTGGTAGCTGCCGATGACCCAGAGCGTGCCGTCGGGCTTGAGGACGCGGCGCGCCGCGGTGAGCCAGTCCTTGGTCAGGTCGTCGTAGGCGCGGAAGCTCTCGAACTGGTCCCAGTGATCGTCGACGGCATCGACTTTCTTCGAATTCTCGGGGCGCATCAGGTCGCCGGTGAGCTGCAGATTGTACGGCGGATCGGCGAACACCATGTCGATGCTCGCTTCCGGCAGGCTGTTCATCGTGTCGATGCAATCGCCCAGAAGGATCGTGTTGACCCAGGATTTCTTGTTCTCTGCCCCCATGGCGGGCATCCTGAGTCACCCCGGATTCACCGTCAAGAATTAAATGGATTCAAAGGGTTATATGCCGTGGACTGGGCAATATATGGACCGGTTGAGTCCGCGCGGGACAATATCTAGCGCGGGCAAAGCATCTTCTCCGCGCTCAAGTATTCCGGTTTCCGTCCGGGAAAGCGGCAGCCGTTTACATCGCGGCGTTCAACGCCTCGCGCACCGGCGCGAAGCTGCGGCGGTGATGCGGCGTCACGCCGAGCGACGCGATGGCCGCCAAGTGCTCCTCAGTGCCGTAGCCGGCATTGCGCTCCCAGCCGTAACCGGGATGCTCCCGGCTTAGCGCCGCCATGATCCGGTCGCGGGTCACCTTGGCGATCACCGACGCCGCGGCGATGGAAAGCGACTTTCCGTCGCCCCGGACGACGCATTCGCCGTCGCAGGTCAGCGCCGGTAACTGGTTGCCGTCGATCAACGCGAAATCCGGTGCGCTCTCCAGTTCACGGACCGCGTCCGTCATCGCCTTCAGGGTCGCGCCGAGCACGTTCAGGAGATCGATCTCGTCGACGCCGGCAATGCCGACGCCGACATCGGCGTTCGCCATGATCGTCTTATATAATGTGTCGCGGGTCGCGGTCGACATGCGCTTGGAATCGTCGAGCATCTCCCAGACCGGTTTGTCGAGCGCGTCCGGATTGAGCACCACGGCGGCGGCGACCACCGGCCCCGCCAGCGGCCCGCGCCCGGCCTCGTCGATGCCGCAGACGCGCGCGGCCCCCGCGTCCCACCGGACACGCTCAAGCGCAAGGTCAGGCACCGTCCCCGCCCTCCTTGGCGGGGTCGTCCTTTTTCGGTGACGGCTTGGCGTCTGCGCTTTCGGCGGCCTTCTCTTCCGCGGCCTTGGCCGTGGCCGCCTTCTTGCGGCGGCGCCTGAGCCGGAGCCGGCGCAGCTCCAGCGCGGTGATTCGGAGCGCGCGCTGGGTCCGGGTCGAGGCGCGCTCGGCGGCCTGCGCCAGCGCCTCGGTCTCGGGCCCGTAGACCAGCTTCAGGAGATCGGCGGCCTCGGTCACGCCGTAGCTCGCCAAGAGGTGCAGGCGCCTTGCGGTCAGAACCCAGAGCGGGCTCAGCGCCAGGCTCAGCACCGTCACCGAGACGACGAGGCGGCGTCCCTCGTCATCCAGCACGCCGGAGGCGATGCCGACCACCGCCAGCAGGAACGAGAACTCGCCGATCTGCGCCATGCAGATGCCGGCCAGGAACGCGGTCGACCAGGGCTGCCCGGCGAAGCGCAGGAAGCCGACGTTGATGGCGGTCTTGAACACGGTCACCATCAGGAACAGCGTCGCCACGATGCCGATGTTGTTCCACATGTAGGTGGGGTCGATCAGCAGCCCGATGGAAAGGAAGAACACCATCATCAGCACGCTCTGGATCGGCAGCACGGCATCCAGCATGGCGTGGCGCGCCTGCGAGTTGCCGATGATCAGCCCGGCGATGAACGCGCCGTAGGCCGCCGATAGCCCGATCAGGCCGGCGATCGCCGCCCAGCCGAAGCAGAACGCGAGCCCGGCGAGCGGCGCCAGCTCCTTGTTCCTGACGATGGCCTCGGCATACGGCAGGTGGATCTTGCGGCCCCGGGATGCATAGAAAATCAGCCCGCCCAGGAACACCACCGAGCCGATCATCACCGGGATCTGCGAGAACTTGAAGCCGTCGCCGCCGAGCGCGCCGACGGTCAGCATCATCGGCACCACGGCGATGTCCTGGGCGATCAGCACGCCGACGGTGATCTGGCCGACGCGGGTCCGCAACTCGCCGATATCGTCGAGGATCTTGATCGCCACCGCCGTCGACGACATGGCGACGACGAAGCCGAGCAGCACGGCCAGTTCCCACGGGAACCCGGCGAGGCGCGAGAACCCCAGCGTCACCGCCGTCGACGCGGTGATCTGGAACAGCGTCGTCGAAACGGCGATCTTCCAGATCCGCATGAAGGCGCGCAGCGAAAGTTCCATGCCGATGATGAACAGCAGCATCAGCACGCCCATTTCCGCCAGCACCTCGATGCCGTCGCGGACGTTGACCAGCCCGAACCCGGCCGGGCCCAGCGTGACGCCGGCGACGATGTAGCCGACGATGGCGGGCTGGCGCAGCTTTTCCATGGCGAAGCCGAAGAGCAGCGCGCCGAGGGCGACGATCGCGATCCCGGTCAGGTCGACATGATGAACGGCTTCCATGGGGCCACATTATCATACAGCCCCGGCACCGCATCATCGAATGTAGAGATTTCCTCCTTGGCGTGCGCCACAGACGGCCGGATTTCCCGGTCCGGGCAAGAACGAAGCGCCGGTCACATGTCGCGGGCGTTGAAGTACGGCAGGTCGTCGCTGGTTGAACACCCGAGCGTCACGATCCTCTCGGTGATTTTGACCGCGCGCTGGTACTTGGTTTCGCAGTCGCTGCGGTCCAGTTCGTTCAGGACAGGACCGACGATCGCCGCGCCGTAGTTGGCCTGAAGGGTTCGGACCTCGCGGCGCGTATCCAGACCGTCGGCGATCCAGCCCAGGTTGAATTCCATCTGCCGCGCGATTTCGCGGCCGTTCGTAATCAGCTCGCGGCGCACCTCCGCCTCCGTCCTGAGCGTCTCCTCCCAGTACTGGCTCTCGGTCTCCGCGCTGTCGGGCGAGGACCGGACGAACGCCTCGCAGAACAGCAAATAGACGATTTCCTTCTCGTTGGCGGTGCGCCAGGCACTGTCGGCGAGGCTGTTCCACACCGACACGTTCAAGCCGCCGTATATTTCGGGAACGCGCGCGAAGAAAATGCGGTGCAGCTTGTTGTCGTTGAACGTGAGATCCAGCCTTCGTTCCTTATAGATATCGATCGCCGCATATTTGCCGCAGACGGGACAGGCATCGCCCTCGACATCGCCCTTGCGGTAGATGTGAGAGCACGGACGCCCTTTGGCGATATCGTTCTTGCACAGAAGGTAGGTCTCGGGATGATCCTCGTCGTCCTGCTGCTGACCGATCCAGTTGAAGCGGTTCTGAAACTGCAGGAACGACCGGGGCGGGCTCCACAGCATCCACTTCAACTTTTCCACCGGCCCGAACGTCGTCCAGTTTGAACTGACGTCGATGACGACGCATTCGCCCTTACCGGGTGAGGACCGCAGCCCGCGACCCACGGACTGCCCCCACAGTACTTTCGAGAGCGTCGGGCGCATGTGCACGATGATATTGCAGTCGGGATTGTCCCATCCTTCGGTCAGAACGCCGACCGAGACGAGCGCCTCGATATCCCCCTTGTCATGCGCGGCAAGGATACGCCGGCGTTCGCCGAGCGGCGTGCCGGCGGTGATGATCGCGGCGCTGATACCGATTTCCCGCAGCCGTTCCTCCGTCAGTTCGGCAACCCGTATATCGGGACAGAACCAGGCGGATATCGGCAGCGCGCCGAGCGTCCCCCGCTCCTCCATGTAGGCATGCGTTGCATAGTCGAGCATCGATGACTTGACGATCTCGTCCGTCAGCCGGGAGACCGGGAACTCGCCCGAACTCACATCGATATCGTCCAGATCCAGGTCGTGCACGAAATGCGGCCGATACCTCGGCCTGACCAGGATTCCCTCATCGATCAGATCCTGAATGTCGGCGCAGTCGATAATCGCGTCGAAAGCCAGGCTCAGCTGATCGCGCTGGTCGCCGGTGCGCCGTTCCGGGGACGCCGTCAATCCCATGAAATGGGCATCGGGCTTCCCCCGCTCGCGAAACAGATCGATGATCCGCCGGTATCCCCTACCGTTCGGCGACACCCGGTGCGCCTCGTCGACGATGATCAGATCCGCTTTCGGTATCGCGTCTTCGAGAACCTCGCGCGCGCGCATGCTGGTGGACAGCAGGATATCGTAGTCCGTGAATGCCTCGCCCTTGTCCGAGACCTTCAGCGTCCTGACGCGCCGCCCCTGTTGCAGGGCCGATTGAAGCTGATCCAGCAGGACCAGCCGGTGACAGAGCACCAGGACTTTCCTGTCGCCGTAGAAGCGGTCGATGATTTCACGGGCGAGAACCGTTTTCCCGGCGCCGGTCGGTGCCTTGAGAATAAACCGTTTGTAGCTCGCCAGAATGGACGGAAAATCGTCGATGATCGTCTGCTGCCAGCGCCGGAGTTCCATGCTCTTAAAATTCTCTCACTGACATGCGGCAAAACTGTCAGCACCGGATCACCGGCCCCGGCAGCTTGGGTGTCGTTTGCCCGCGATGTTTACAGTGAAATCTCACAAATGTGTAGCCGTGCATGACAATTCGGCGTCAGGCGTGCCGGAACCGAATCCTCGAAAAGCCATACATGGACATGAAGACGTGCGGCCTGGCACCTCCGCGCCGACCGTCATGCGTGTACCGGTGGTATCGCGACTGCTTTCGGCACGGCTCCGGACTTATGCCTGGGTAACATCGGATGGCGGGTGATGGCCCAAAGCAAAAAGAAAAGTCGCGAAGGACGATTAAAGGAACTGAGAGTTTGAATTCCCCCCTTCAAAGACATCTTATCTCAAGAGACGAATTTAGAATTCAACGTGACGCTACACTTGTCGAGTGGTAGCAGCTTTGTGCTGCATAACTCATTTTATCTTTTAGCAAACTGAGACGCGTTCGCAGTTTTCTGAAACCACCTTTCTAAATAAATAAGATGTGCGTTATGTTGAACTGAAGCCTCACGATTTTTTACTGGATTTACATGACTCGTATTCCCGATTTCAAGCGCATTTCCTTTTCTGCCATTGGGTCCCGGCCAGACTTTTGTTGGCCAGATGGTAAGCGATTGGCCTGTTACTTGGCTTTGAACTTAGAACATTTTATTTACGGCGAAGGTGGTGTTGACTTGGACCGCACATCGCCGCCGCCCAATCTGCGTAGTTATCTATGGCGTGAATACGGCAACCGAGTCGGAGTTTGGCGGTTACTGGACCTATTTGATGATCTGAGTTTTCCTCTGGCCGTTATCGCAAATACGGCTGTCTACGACCATGCACCCCAGATATTGGCTGCGCACCGGGCTCGGGGCGACGAGATCATCGGCCACGGCATCACTAATTCAAAGCCGTTGGCGGCTATGGATGAAGTTGAGGAACGACAACTTGTCCAGTACGTCACTACGCGCATTACAAAGGAAGAGGGCAAACCGCCCCAAGGTTGGCTATCGCCTTATTTGGCACCATCGGAACGAACTCCTGATCTACTTGCCGAGTACGGATACAACTACACTCTGGATTTCGGCATGATGGATGATCAACCGTTTTGGTGCGAGACCACACCTTCCAATAAGGACACACCCGAGCCTATGTTATGCTTGCCCTATCCCATCGAGATGAACGATCAGCCGGCTATGGTTTTCAGGCGCGATACTCCTGATCAATTCTTTTCCGCAGCCATTGATCAGTTTGACGAAATGCGTCGAACCTCAAGCACTTACCCGCAGGTCTTTGTCGTTTCCCTACACAGTTTCATCGCCGGGCAACCACATCGGCTAAATCACGTGCGAAGGCTGCTCGAACACATTCAGGCACATGAGAAGGATGTTTGGATCACTAAGCCAGGGGAGGTTGCGAGTTATTATCGACAGGTGTCGGATGACTTATCTGCCGAGGCATTGTCAGACTAAATGGTGTTGTCAGAAGAAACCGCGTTTTAACGAGCAGTGGCTGCTAACCTAATTTCCTTGGATGCAAAACCACAATCCATTTCGTTACTTCAAAACGCCTCCCGAGATCATCGGCCTGACCGTGATGGTGTACGCTTCTGGCTATAAGCAGCCGTTCGCGGCCCGGCGGCAGGATGTCCGTCTTCTGAGAATGAACCGGCAACCGAACCGTCCCGGTAGAAAGCACCGGCGTGCAGTATTCAATGCGCTTGCCCCCGGCGAGAACCTCATCCTGAGAACGCCAAGGCCCATCCTTCGAGACGGCCGTTTCCCGGCCTCCTCAGGATGAGGGCCTTGGCGCGTCCCGTGCACGAATCCGGCGGCGCGCCAAAGAAAGGCACAGCCGCACGATCCAAGTTTTCACGTGCGGGCCCGGCGCACGGACGGTAAAACGCCTTCCATGACCGACACGCCACCGGACACGTCCGCCGCCACCTCCCCACGCCGGCTCCTCGGCCTCCTCGCCGGCATCATGCTCAACATGACCTACGGCTCGCTCTATGCGTGGAGCGTGTTCATTGCCGGGCTCGAGCAGGACCTCGGCATCATGCGGACCGACGTCAGCGCCGTCTTTTCCGTCGCCATCGTCTGCTTCACGCTCGGCAATTTCCTGATCCCGTTCCTGTTCGGGCGCCTGCCGACGGCCTTGCTGCCGCTGTTCGGGCTGGCCGCCGGCGCCGGCGGCCTGGCGCTGGCCGCCATGGGCGACGGCTACATGGCCGTCGTCACCGGCTACGGCCTGCTGTTCGGGTTGGGGTGCGGGCTCAACTACAACGTCGTGCTGCAGACCGGGCAGATGGCGCTGCCCCGCAATCCCGGCCTCGCCAACGGACTGATCATTTCCGCGTTCGCCGCCGGCGGCGTCGTCGCGGCGTATCTTCTGGAGATGAGCATCGCCGCAAACGGCGTGAAGGCGACGTTCTGGCTGCAGGGCCTGACAGTCGCCGGGGTCGGCGCCGTGGCGATGGTGCTGATCGCACTCAGCGGCATCCGCCTGCCGCGCCAGTACATGGGCCGTCCCAAGGGCGAGACCGGCAACGTCATGCAGGTCTGCTGGCTCGGTTTCTTCCTGGGCGCGCTCGCCGGCGTCATGGCGATCGGCCACGCCGCCGCCGTCATCACGCATTTCGGCGGCGCCGCCACGGCGGCAGTCACCGGCGTGACGCTCTTGTCCGTCGGCAACGCCGCCGGCCGGCTGGCAAGCGGATGGCTCAGCGATTACGTGCCGGTGCGCTCGGTCGCCGGCATCTCGCACCTGACCGGGACCCTCGGCTTCGTCGTCGTCCTCGCCAACCCGACCGGCGAGGGCGCGGTGATCGCCATGGCCATGGCCGGCGTCGCCTACGGCATGACGGCGGGCATTTATCCGTCCGCGGTCTCGATCTTCCTCGGGCGCGAAAGCTACGGCCGCAACTTCGCACTGATCCTGACGGCGTGGGGCGTCGCCGGGCTGACCGGTCCGACGCTCGGCGGCTACTTCTTCGACCTCACCGGCGATTACCGGGTGTCGCTGGAACTCGCGTGCCTGGCCTCGATCCTGGCGCTGTTCAACGCCATGCGGCTGCCCAAGACGCGCGGTCCCGGCGCTTAGGGTTTCTTCGCACCGGTTTCGAGCGGGGGGGGCCCATCTATCCGCGCCGGCTGCACCGGGCGCGGCGTCGCCACGTAGACGGTGTCCGGGTGCGGTTTGCCGTCGATCACGACCCGGGCCTCGACGAAGCTCTGCGACTGGATGGTCCAGCGGCACCTGAGGCCGTCGAAGCACGCGACCACGCCGTCGCGCTCGACCACCTGTACCCAGGTGCGCGCGCCGAGGATCACGTCGGCGTGCGGCACCGGCGTATAGACGACCTGCCCGGTGTGGCAGTCGGCGCCGCCGTTGAAGATGGCGCGGCTTTCCTGTTCGATCTGCGCGTCGGCGCCCAAGCCCTCGTCGACGGTCCGGGTGCGGATGTCGCGGATG
The DNA here is from genome assembly GCA_051117645.1 of Rhodospirillales bacterium. Classification (GTDB taxonomy): domain Bacteria; phylum Pseudomonadota; class Alphaproteobacteria; order Rhodospirillales; family Casp-alpha2; genus UBA4479. Next base: position 481,716 of record JBNPEI010000010.1, on the reverse strand, counting down.
CGGATCGCGTGCCAGCGCTTGGCGCAAACGGTGGTGTGGCGCTCGTCGGTCTCGCCCCAGGCAATCGGCACGTCGTCGAGGCTGGTCGCCTGGGCGCGCACTTCCGCCGCCGGGAACAGCACGGCGCATATCGCAAGGGGCAGCGCGAATCGAAGCATGGCCGCAGTATATCGCAAAGGCTTTTAGCTGCCGAGGACCACCAGCACGATGCCGCCGGCGAGGCACAGCGACGCCATCAGACGGCGGCCCAGGAGCGCTTCCTTCAGCACCATGCCGCCCAGCAGCACCGAGACCGGGATCGACAGTTGCCGCACCGTCGTCACCGCGGCGACGTCGCCGCCGTAACTGTAGGCGGCGAGGATCAGCATGTAGGAAACATACGCCAGCACCCCGGCGCCGATGTGCCTGACAGGCCGGGCACGCATCAGGCCCACCGCGCGGGCCATCACGCGGCGCTGCCCCATCAGCGCGAACACCGGCGGATAGGCGAAGATCATCGTCGTCTCGACCCAGAAGAACAGCACCTCGGGCGCGACAACCTGGACGGCGAGGGAATCGACGATCGAATAGACCGCCGTGCCCATCATGCAGACCACCGCCAGCAATAGCGTCAGCGGATCGTCCAGAAGCCGCCGGCCGGGCTGTTTCTGCAGCCAGAACGCGCCAAAGACGGTCGCCGCGATTCCGGCCAGCACGAGGGCCCCGTAGGTATTGCCCTGGAACGCGAAGCCGAGGATGACGACGCCGACCGGCGACGCGCGGACGATCGGGTAATACGCCGACAGGTCGCCGCGCGCGTAGATCCGGATCAGGGTCAGGCCGTAGATGTACTGGCCCGCGACCGACAGCGCCAGCAGCGGCAGCACCGCGCCGATGCTCATGAAATCGGCGCCGCGCACCAGGCACACGGCGCCGCCGATCATCGACAGCATGACCGTGAACAGCCACCACGACGCGGCGCGGTCCCGATCACCCTTGATCAGCAGGTTCCAGAGCGGATGGATGCACGCGCTGGCGACGGCCATGGCGGCGATGAGCGGGGTCAAGGCGGGGCTCCTCGGTCTCGGGCGGGACCGGGAGCATGCGGCAGCGCCGCCCGATGATCAACTTTCAAACCGTCATCCCGGAGGTTAGGCGAGCCCGATAACCGACGGTTATCGGCAGCGAGATTTGCCATCCGGGACCTATCTATCCATCGCAGAAGCCTCGACATGGGTCCCGGGTCGCTGATGACCGTTTCCAAATCCAATTGGATTTGGACGCTCCTCGCGCCCGGGATGACGTGTTTGTCCCTAGTCGAACAGCGACGGCTGGTCGGATGTCGCCAGGGGGCGAGTGAACAGGTCCGTACGCTGGCGGAACCCGCTCGCCGCGTTATGCGTAAAGCCGTAGCGTTTGCGCGCCGCGCGGAAGCGGGCGGCGACCAGGTCGGCATAGACGCCGGTGCCCTTCATGCGCTCCGACCACGTGCTGTCGTAAACCTTGCCACCGCGGGTCTCGCGCACCAGCGACATGACCTTTTTAGCGCGGTCCGGCACGTGCGCGGCGAGCCATTCCTCGAACAATTCGTGAATTTCGAGGGGCAGGCGCAGCATGATGTATTCGGCGGCGACCGCGCCGGCGTCGGATGCGGCGGCGAGCAGTTCCTCGATCTCGTGATCGTTGAGACCGGGGATCATCGGCGCCGTCATCACCGCCACCGGCACCCCGGCCGCCGACAGTTCGCGGACCGCGTTAAGGCGCTTTTCCGGGTGCGGGCAGCGCGGCTCCATGGAGCGGGCGAGCTTTGGGTCCAGCGTCGTGATCGAAACCGCGACGCCCGCCAGCCCCTGCGCCGCCATCGGCGCCAGCAGGTCGAGATCGCGCAGCACGAGATCGGACTTGGTGGTGATGCCGAGGGGGTGACAGTAGCGGTGCATGACCTCGATCACGCCGCGCGTGATCCGGCGCGTCCGTTCGATGGGCTGGTAGGGGTCGGTGTTGGCGCCGAGCTGGATGGTCTGCGGCTTGTAGGTCGGCTTGCGGAATTCGGCCTCCAGCAGCCGGGCCGCGTCCGGCTTGGCGAACAGTTTCGTTTCAAAATCGAGCCCCGCCGACAGGCCGTGATAGGCGTGCGTCGGCCGGGCGTAGCAATAAACGCAGCCGTGCTCACACCCCCTGTAGGGGTTGATCGACCGCGCGAACGGAATGTCGGGCGACTGGTTGGTGGCGATGATCTTTTTCGGATGCTCGTCGGTGACGGTGGTGCGCAGTTTCTCCGCCGCCGGGTCGTCACCTGTATGCCAGCCGTCGTCGATGCGGACGCCGGCCAGCGGCTCGAACCGGCCGCTGCGGTTCGAGACCGCGCCCCTGCCCTTTCGCGCCCGATCCGGGATGATATCGACCATGCGGAAGGATAAAACTACAAAAAGAACAAATCAAGAACATTTATATTGGCGCGGATAACCTGCGTGCCCTGCGAATAAGAAACCACAGAGGCACAGAGACACAGAGTAAAGTGCCGGCCTCTCCACCTGTCATCCTCGCGCACGCGGGGACACAGATTAAACGTTGGTGTGACGGGGTTCCGCTTACGCGGGAATGACGACGTCGATTTAACGTTGCCTTTCTCTGTGCCTCTGTGTCTCTGTGGTTTTACAGGCCCAGTACCCCCGCCACGATCCACGCGGTGTAGCCGAGGTAGCACGCGATCAGCGCCGCCCCCTCGAAGCGGTTGACGATGCCCGGTCCCTTGAAGCCGTAGGCGACGATGAAAAGCCCCAGCGTCAGCGCGCCGACCACCAGCATGTCGCGGTGCAGCACCTCGGGCGCGACGGCCATGGGCTGGATCGACCCGGCGATGCCGACCACCACCAGCGTGTTGAACATGTTGGAGCCGATGACGTTGCCGAGCGCGATGTCGGGTTCGTTCTTGCGTGCCGCGGTCAGCGACGAGGCGAGCTCCGGCAACGATGTGCCGATGGCGACGATGGTCAGTCCGATCACCAGGTCGCTGACGCCGAACGCGCTGGCGATCTCGACCGCGCCCCAGACCAAAAGCCTGGACGAGCCGACCAGCACCACCAGGCCGATGACGATCCACATCACGGCGCGGCCGAGGGGCATGGATTTTTCGGAAAGTTCTTCCTCCATCTCGTCGCCGAAGGCGTCGCCGCGCCCGCGCAGGCCCTGGTAGATGGTCCAGCCCATGATCGCCGCGAACACGCCCAGCAGCACCACCGCGTCCATGCGCGTGATGTGCCCGTCGACGAGCTGGTAGGCGGCGATGGCGGTGACCGCGATCAGCAGCGGAATTTCCTTTTTGATGACCTGCGACTGCACGGCGATCGGGCACACCAGCGCGGTAACGCCGAGGATCAGCGCGATGTTGGCGATGTTGGAGCCGTAGGCGTTGCCGAGGGCGAGGCCAGGATTGCCCTGCGAGGCGGCGATGGCGGAGACGACCATTTCCGGCGCCGAGGTGCCGAAGCCGACGATGACCATGCCGATCAAAAGCGGCGGCACGGCGAGGTGGTTGGCGGTGGCGGCGGCGCCATCGACGAACTTGTCGGCGCTCCAGACCAGAAGCGCGAGGCCGGCAATGACGGAGACGAAAGCGAGTAACACGGGGCGAAGTCCTTATGAATGCTGCCGAACGGCGGGCCGCGGCCACTATACCGGCGAACCGGCCCGGCGGACAATCCGAATTGCGGCGCGCCCTACCCCAGCTTGCGCTTGCACATGTCCATGAAGTGCGCGTGCCCCTCTTCTGCCGCCGCCTCGTCGTAGATGTCGCGGGACGGGAAGCTGAAACCGTGCTCGGTGCCGGGGAATACTTTCAGCGTATAGTCGATGCCGTGCTCCTCCAGCTCCGCCCTGAGCGTCGGGATCACGTAGGCCGGCACGGTGCCGTCGGTCTCGGCAAAGGCGTAGTACATCTCGCCCTTGATGTGCTTGACCCAGAAGTGGGACGAGTCGTCCTGGCCGGTGACGATGGCGACGCCGTAGAACGACGCGTTGGCGGCGAAATCGTCGGGGAACGTGCCCGCGGCGGCGGTGACGAAGCGCCCGCTCATGCAATAGCCGATGGTCGCCTTGGGGCCCGGCTTCACCACGTCCTGTTCCGCCATGTAATCGAGCATGGCGCGGGTATCGCGCATCACGTCCTCGTTGGACAGGTTGCGCATGATCTCGCTCCACACCACGCGGGTGTTGGCGTTCCTGAACGGGAAGCGGATGATGCCGAAGCGGTAGAACAGATCCGGCAGGATCACGAAGTAGCCGTCAGCCGCCATGCGCCGCGCCATGTCGTAGAGTTCCTCGCGGATCGCCGGCGCGTCCATGTAGAAGACGATGGCCGGCCACGGCCCCTCGCCGTCGGGCCAGCAGGTGAACGTCGGCATGACGCCGTCTTCGGTCTCGATGTCGATCTGTTGTTCGGGCATTGATGTCCTCCCCTGATTGCGGCGCAGATTAGTGGGTCGGACCCGCGTTGTCATGCCCGCGCGCACAACAATTACATCGAAAAAACCTGCCCCCGGTCAGCCCGGTCTCGGCGGCGCGGCGGATCAGCCAGGCGCGGGCGGCAGGCCGACCTCGTCAGCCATCCTGCGCAAAGCCGACACCGTGCGCGGCAGGGAACCTAATGTCTGCTCGTAACCAATAAGAGAAGATTGTATCAATGGGCCTATCCCGTCTACGTTCTACGCTCGAAACCGGTTTGGTAACCTGAGAAGCGTTTCCAGGCCGGCTGTCACCCGTTTTTGAGCCCATAGATAGATGAGATAGATGTCGACACCATGAGTGAAAGCAACATTGTCAGAATTGATCAACACCCTGGACGTTCCGCGCAGACATTCGGGATCGCCCGTGAATTGGGCACGGATACGGCACTAATTCACGAGCCGTCGGTCGGCGTCGTGGGTACGAAGGGGGACAGCCAGTGCTATCTCGGGGTCGTCGAAAAAGTCGACGCCATTCACGCGCATCTTAAAAGCCGTATCGGCACCGAAGACGGCCAGCTCAGGATGCGGCTGATTCAGCCGGAGTACACGATCGCCACGTCGGACGGCATTCGTAACGGCACGCTCGAGATGCGTTATTCGCTTATCGGCCGCGAGGTCACCAACGACGCGTTGTGCGAACACCTCTCGGCGAGCGGGCTCGCGGGCGTCATCGCGGTCGTCGCCTGCGACAAGCCGCCGGTCGGGACGCTCGCGGCGGTGCTCGAGCACAATGAACCTGCCATCATCATGTCGGACGGGCCAATCCACCCCGGGAAAGATCCGAAAACCGGCGACGCGCTGGATATCGTCAGCGCCTATCAGGTTGCCGGCCATCCGGATCCCGATCACCAATTCGAGATCGCGTTTCACGCCTGTCCGGGCGTCGGCAGTTGCGGCGGCATGTTTACCTACAACACCATGCAAACGTTTATCGGTGTCGTCGGTATGCAGCCATTGCATATGGTTGCCCCGGCGTCCGACGACCCGCGCCGTGTCGAGACGTTCCCCCGGGAACTCGTCGCTTGTCTCGAAGAAATGATGGCGAAAGGTTTGAAACCGCGCGACATCGTGGTGCGCGATTCCCTCCGCAATGCCGTGATCGTCGCGATGGCGATCGGCGGCTCCACGAACGTGGTCCTGCATGCGCCGGAAATCGCCCGGGCCGCGGGATATGCCGAATTCTGGAAAGACGTGATGACGCCGGAAGAATTCAATCACCTCTCTCAGTATGTCGTTCCGGTGATCACCGATGCGCGCCCATACGGGCATTACTCGATGGTCGATATCGACCGGATCGGGGGGGTGCAGGTTATCGTCAATGAACTGCTCGACGCCGGTCTTCTGAACGGTGATGTCATGACATGCACCGGCGAGACGCTGGCCGAACAGGTGGCGCGCCTGGGCAGTCCCCGTGCCGACGGCAAGGTCGTCTACCCGGTGGAGAAACCGTATAAACCGACCGGGGGGCTGCGCATACTGGGCGGCAATTTGTCGCCGGACTTCTCCGCCATTTTGAAACTTGCCGGTGTCGAGAAGGGCCTGGAGAATAATGTCTTTCAGGGTAAGGCGCGTGTCTTCGAACGGGAGAGCGGCCTGCTTGAGGCGCTGGATAAGACACCCGACCGTTTCCAGAATAACGACATCGTTATCGTGCGCTACGAGGGGCCGAGCGGTGCGCCCGGGATGCCGGAGATGCTCGACTCGACCTCACGCATTACAACGCTGTGCCGCGAGAAGGACATCATCGTCGCCTTGATGACCGACGGCCGGTTTTCCGGCGGTTCGGTCGGGCTGGTTATCGGCCATGTCGGCCCGGAGGCCGCGATCGGCGGTCCCATCGCCTTCATCGAGGACGGCGATGAAATTATCGTCGACCTCAATACCAACACCGTGAATTGCACCCAACTCGACGATCCGGATGTGCTGGCGAAACGCCGCGCGGCCTGGGAAGCCGCTGTTGCCGGAAACGACGGCGTTCATCCGAACTGCGGCGTTGCCGATACACGGCTTCTTCAACGTGCGCGGCATTCGGCCGTTCCCGCAACCCGGGGCGGCGGCCTTCATCCCAACCAGGAGGTCTGGGTCCGTGCACCGCGGGAGGCAAAACCCTCCGGCTTCTCGCCGGGCAACCGCTTCAAAAGCTGAAGAGGCAAATGCCACGCTTACCCCCTCAGAGGCTGGAGCCTGCCCCCGCGAAGGCGGGGGGTGAGGGGATGTATCGGGAAAACCTACCCCCCCGTCAGCCCGGTCTCGGCGGCGCGGCGGATCAGCCAGTCGCGGAACGCCTTGACCTTGGGGTTGTCGGCGGTGCGTTCGGGGGTCACCACCCAATAAGAGATCTCCGACGTGATGCGGCGGTCGAACGGCGGCGGCAATCCTGCCCGAAGCGGACACGATGCGGCAGGAAGCCCAGTGTCTGTTAATAGCCATTTGCGGACGTAAATGTGGCACCTTCTTTCGAGCCATCGGGAGCCTTTCAAAGGGCGCAATTGTTGGGTTTCTGCGTCATTCGCAAAAGTGGTAAATTTTTCTTCATTGAGGAGTCGGGATGAAACTTAACCAAAGCAACCTTCTGACATTAACTTCTCTCCTAATTGGGTACATTTTCTTGCACCTAATTCTGGTAGAGGGGTTGCCAGTTGATCTCAATGAACTGTTCAAGTCTTTCTCTCAGAAAGGCCCGATCATCATTTTGTATTTCTTGGTGATGTTGGTTTTGCCGGTGGTTAGCGGCTCGATACCGCGTGGGGCAAAGGAGGCAATTATTTTTTGGCGTATAACGGAGCGTCTACCTGGCTACCGCGCATTTTCACAATATGCCTATTCCGATTACCGGATAGACGGCCAACCGTTCATTGATTCAATTGGTGGAATACCTGAATCACCCAAGGCGCAAAACGATCTTTGGTATCGAATGTACAATCGCTTCGAGGCCGATGACCGTGTACGGGCTTCAAACAAAATGTATCTGCTGTATCGCGATCTTGGGGCAATCACAGTGTTGACAATAGTTTTGTCCCTGATCGTCTACCTATTCCGCACTGGTGACAAGAACGGGTTCATCGCCTTCCAGATGGTTTTGGGATTCATGTACGCTGTTTCGGTCGTAGGCGGACAGGTGTACGCGAGGAAGTTGGTACAGCAAGTCCTAGCCCTGGAATACGCCGAGGGGCAACAGAATGCCGCCAATTGAGGAACCGCATTCCACTCGATTCCGCGCCTATCAACTCGGTGATGCAGGATCGAGTTATTCGTACTTCACTCGCGGTCATTTCACATTAGTCGAGGCTCGTCTGACGGACGACAATCGGAATTCAATCCTTCAAGAGATGGCAGTGTGTGGCGTCGACCAGATCGACACTCTGCACATTTCAAGTTGGGACCAAGATCATTGCTCGCAGACACAACTTGGCGAAATCCTAGTTGATTTGAAACCTTCTCGGATTGAGTACCCGGGCTACGCACCGAGTACAGAGAATGGTGTGAACTGCCTAGCGGCCATCACCACATACAAAGCAAAGGCGGTGAAAATCGACCCCGCCTACATAGCGGAATTATCTGACGCGGAGAGCCTCGCGTATCAGGATATATTCTATGGACCGAAGATAATCTATGATGATCCAAACGACAATTCCACGATGAAACTATTTCGACGTGGCGCATTCACTGTACTCAGCTTGGGGGATGTCGGGCATAGCGATTTGTCTAGCCGAATTAGGCGGGCCAAGGTCGTAAAAGCGGAAATGGATGTTTTGATTCTGCCACATCATGGGGCAAACAACGGATTCCTATCCAACAACCTCCTGAAACATATTAAGCCGACCTTCGCCGTTTGTTGCGCCGACCACAGCAATAAGTTCGGACATCCCAAGGAAGAAGTTCGTCAACTTTTAAGCCGTCGAAAGATTGATCTGTTCACGACGAAAACCGGTGATGTGATTGTTGAGTCTTTTGGCAAGGGCCACCGACAGCTAAGAGTGACGAACCTAAAGGCGGGTAGCACAGAAATCAGTAGCGAAAAGAACTATCACTCCAAGCGGGGTGGATTATTCTCTCGCCTCAATCTCGATTCCTTGCGGAACTATCGTCGAGGCAATAAACGCAACCCACAGCGATGAAGTAGGGCTAGTTCAGTAACGTCCGCATAGGGTCAAAAACGGCCTTCACTGCCCCCTATAGTACTTCCGCTTTGTAACGTGCAGCGGACATGGGGGCGCTTCCCCTCATCCGCCCACGCGCTGACGTGCGCCCCCTCTGGCGTGCCGTGGCCGATGTGCGAGGGGTGCGATCCGGAGCCCATGAACAGGCTTGGCGCGGCGGCGAAATGGGTCCCCGCTTTCGCGGGGATGACGATTGAAGTTATGCGCCCTACCCGCCCGTCAGCCCGGTCTCGGCGGCGCGGCGGATCAGCCAGTCGCGGAACGCCTTGACCTTGGGGTTGTCGGCGGTGCGTTCGGGAGCGACGACCCAGTAGGAAATCTCCGACGTGATGCGGCGGTCGAACGGCATCACCAGCCGGCCGGCCTCGAGGTCGTCGCGGATCGCATAGGTCGACGCCAGCGCCACGCCGGTGCCGCGCGCGGCGGCGTCGATGGCCATGCCCTCGACCGTGAACACCGGCCCGCGCGTGTAGTCGACCTCCTTGTCGGCGCCGACGGAGGTCAGCCACATCTGCCAGTCCGGGAACGGCGCGTTTATGTTGCCCCAGTCGACGTGCAGCAGCGTGTGATGCTTGAGGTCGGCGGGCCGTTTCAGCGCGTGCGGGCCCTCCAGGTATTTGGGGTGGCAGACCGGCGTCACCTGTTCGTCGAAAAGCTGGTGGGTGCGCAGCCCCGGATAGTGCCCGGCGCCGAGCCGGATGCCGATGTCGACCCCGTCGCGGTCGAAGTCGGCGGTGTCGAGCCGGGCGTCGAGGCGCACGTTGATGTCCGGGTGTTCGCGGGCGAACTCGTCCAGATGCTCGAGCAGCCACTTCTGCGCGAAGGTCGGCGCCGAGGTCACCGTGAGTACGCCCGAAGCCTCAGATTCCTTCAACAGGGCGGCCGCCTGGGCGAGCTTGTCAAAGCCTTCCGACACCAGCGGCAGGATGGTCTGCGCGGCCTCCGTCAGCAGCACCGCGCGCGGCAGGCGGCGGAACAGCGTGACCCCGAGATAATCCTCCAACCCCTTGATTTGATGGGAAATTGCGGCGGGCGTGACGAATAGTTCCTCGGCCGCGCGGGAGAAGCTGAGATGCCGGGCGGCGGCCTCGAAAGCACGCAGGCCGTTCAGGGGCGGAAGCCGTTCCATGCCCCCTTATACTTTAGATTTCCTAAACTGTATATGAAAATTCGTCGTTTGCCGCCGGGCGCGAACCGGCGTATTCCTTTGATCAACGAAGCGACTGGCGCTTCACAAGATTTAGGAGATTTTGAAATGACCGTATTCGAAGGACTGCTGGGCCGGAATATCAAGACCACCCGTGACGGCCACCATCACCTGCCGGCCCGCGAGTTGAGCCTCGCCGAGATGATCTCGTCGGGCGCCTACAGGATGGTCACCGGCATCGAGCGCCTGGCGCGCCGCTGAACCGGGGCATTACACCGCCCGGAGACATTTTCTCCGGCATGACGGGGAACGCCATCCCCTCCGGGCGAGACTGAAAAGACGGGCCGTTGTGCCCGTCTTTTTTTTGCGCGAAGCTTCGGGAACGTTTGAACAACCCCGGATGCACGCGTGCTCAGCATCATCATCCCGACCCTGAACTGCAAAGACGAGTTACGGCGCACGCTGGACGCGCTGGCGATGCGCCCGGAGGCGTGGGAGATCGTCGTTTCCGACGGCGGCTCGGTCGACGGCACGGCGGAAGTGGCGGAACTGGCCGGGGTGCGGCTGATCACCGGCCCCAGGGGCCGCGGCCGGCAGCTGGCGGCCGGCGCCGAGGCGGCGCACGGGCCGTGGTACCTGTTCTGGCACGCCGACACCCATCCGCAGCCGGGCTGGGTGGCGCTGGTCGAGGGTTTCATCGCGAATCCCGACCGCAATTATCACGCCGCCCATTTCCGCCTCGTGCTCGGCGACCCGAACCCGGCGGCGCGGCGCATCGAGCGGCTGGCGAACTGGCGCGCGCGGACGTTCGGGCTGCCCTACGGCGATCAGGGGCTGCTGATCTCGGAAGCCTATTACGATCACCTGGGCGGCTTCAGGCCGATCCCGATCATGGAGGACGTGGATCTGGTCAGGCGGATCGGCAAGCCGCGCCTGCACGAACTGCCGGCAGCCGCGGTGACCTCGGCGATCCGCTACCGCCGCGACGGGTGGTGGCTCAGGCCGCTCAAGAACCTGTTCTGCCTGTTGCTGTTCTTCATGGGCGTGCCGCCCGACATGATCCGGGAATTCTACCGGTGACGGCGGACCCGTGGCGGCGGCGCCTCGTGATCTTCGCCAAGGCGCCGAGGCTGGGCCGGGTCAAGACGCGGCTCGGCCGCGACATCGGCCATGTGCGGGCGTGGCGGTTCTACCGCCGCATGCTGTTTTCGCTGGCGCGACGGCTCGGAAACGATCCGCGCTGGGAAACGCTGATCGCCTGCGCCCCCGATACCGCGCTCATGGACGGCGGGCAATGGCCGGCGGACATGCCGCGGTTCGCACAGGGCCCGGGCGATCTGGGCCAGCGCATGCAGCGCGCCTTCGATCGATTGCCGCCGGGGCCGGTCGTGATCGTCGGCGCCGACATCCCGGGGATCGAAGCGGACGACATCCGGGATGCGTTCCGGGCCCTCGGGAACCGGGATACGGTGTTCGGTCCGGCCGACGACGGCGGCTACTGGCTCGTCGGCCAGAAACGCTTACCGCGGATATTGCGCCTTTTCGACGGCGTCCGCTGGTCCGGTCCGCACGCCTATGCGGACACGCTCGGGAATCTCGAAAAGACGCCCTACGCGGCCCTGAGATCGTTAACGGATGTCGATAACGGGGCCGATTTCAGGCGCCTTTTCGGAAAAGAAACATATTGAATCAGGAAAATGCAAAGGCATCCATGGCCAGCACGCCATAGGTGTAGCTCTTGTGCAGATGCCTGCCGGGCACGCCCGGCGACCCCGCGCCCAACGCCACGTAAAGCGGCAGAAGATGCTCGTCGGTGGGGTGATTCCGCGCCGCCTCCGGGGCTTTGCGGCGGTAATCCAGCAGGTCCTCGGTGCGTCCCTCGGCGATCGCCCAGCTCGCCCATTCGTCGAACGCGCGGGCCCACGGTTCCGGCTCGTCGTCGATGCCGTGCCCCCTGAATTCACGCAGGTTATGGGTCAGATTCCCGCTCGCCAGGACCAGCACATTGTCGTCGCGGAGCGGCCTCAGCGCCTCGCCCAGGCGGTAGTGCCAGGCGGGGTCTTTCCGCGGCTGGATCGAAAGCTGCGTCACCGGAATGTCGGCTTCGGGCCAGCCCAGCATCAGCGGCACCCAGGCGCCGTGATCGAGGCCGCGGGCTTCCGTTTCGACCGGGCCGAGACCGGCGGCCGTCAACAGTTTCCGAGTTTTTTCGGCGAGCGCCGGCGCGCCCGGCGCGGGATACGCGAGTTTATAGAGCGCGTCCGGAAATCCATGGAAATCGTGGATCGTCTCCGGGCGCTCGGCATCGGACACCTTCGGCGTGTCCGTTTCCCAGTGCGCGGAAACGGCAAGGATCGCGCCCGGTTTCTCCACGGCATCCCCGAGCTTGCCGAGGAACGTCCGGACCGGGCTTTCGTCGAGGATCACCGTCGGCGCGCCGTGCGAAACGAATAAAGCGGGGATCGTCATCTCGTTACTCCTTCAAACGAAGAAGGGCGGCAGACGCATTGGTCCGCCCACCGCCCATTCTAATAACCGTCTTAGCGGGTGGCCAGCGAGCCGTTACCGCCCGGCAATACCGGCAGCGGAACCTCGCGCTTGGTGAGCGCGAACGCGCCGCCGCCCAGCAGGCCAACCGTGACCGAGGCCACGATCAGGAACAGCGGATACTCCCAACCGCCGCCCTCGGCCGAGAACACCCAGCCGTTGCCGGTGTGCTCGAGCATGGCGCCGATCAGCACAGGTATTAGCGCGAAGGCGACAAGCCTCGTCTGGAAACCCAGCACCAGCGCGATGCCGCCCAGGGTCTCGGCGGCGAACACGGCGTAGGCGAGGAAGCCCGGATAGCCGATGCTTTCGAAGTACTGGGCGGTGCCGCCGAGCGTGAAGGTGAAGTATTTCAGGATCAGGCCGTGCGCGATGAACATCACGCCCAGCGAAACCCGGAGAAGAAAGGCACCGTACGGCGCCGTCTGCGAATTGATGTTTTGGTCCGACATGGTTTTGTCCTCGTCTCGAATAATGAAGCGCCGGACACCTCGCCCGGCGCGTTGGGACGAAACCTAGGCCTTTCCGTATTGCAAAGGAATTGGCAAATATTGCAGTATTAGTTTGCATATTTGCAATGTTATGCAGCAAACACACCGGAGACCGAATGAGCTTCCCCTGGGACGACCTGCGCATCTTCCTGGAGATCGCCCGCACCGGCTCGCTGGCGGGCGCGGCGCGCGCGCTCGGCGTCAACCACTCGACCGTGTTCCGGCGCATCAACGCGTTCGAGGACCGGCTCGGCGTCCGCCTGTTCGAGCGGCTGCCGACGGGCTACGCGCTGACCCTCGCCGGCGAGGAAATGCAGGCCTCGGCAGACCGCGTCGAACGCGAGATCGACCGCCTCGACCGGCGCATCACAGGCCGCGACCTCAGGCTCGAAGGCACGCTCGTCGTCACCACCACCGACACCATCATCGAGAACTTCCTGACGCCGCACCTGGCGGCGTTCCGGCAGGCCTATCCGGGGATCGTGCTCGAACTCGTTATCGACAACCGCAACATCAACCTTTCCAAGCGCCAGGCCGACGTCGCCGTGCGCCCGACACGGAACCCGCCGGAAACGCTGGTCGGCCGCAAGATCGCCGGCATCGCCGTCGCCCCCTACGCCGCGCCCAGATACATGAAAGGCCGTAAGGAAGACCTCGGCGCGCTCGACTGGCTGAGCGTCGACGAAAGCCTTGCGCATCTGGCCGCCGCCAAGTGGTTCCGGGACAACCACGCGGATGCCAACGTCGTGCTCCGCGCCAACAGCCTGTTCGGCCTGCTGCACACCTGCGAAGCCGGCATGGGCGCGGCCCTGCTGGCGTGCTTCATGGCCGATCCGCGAAAGGGCCTCAGGCGCATCGGCGAGCCCATTCCGGGCGCGGGCACCATGCTCTGGCTGCTGACCCACGAGGACCTGCGCCATACCGGCCGCGTCCGCGCCTTCATGGATTTCATGGCCGCATCGCTCGCCGCCGAGATCGACCTGCTCGAAGGACGGGCGGGGTAGGATTTCACCCGCCACGTCATCCTTCGAGACGGCCTTTCAGGCCTCCTCAGGATGAGGCAAACACATATACTGACAGGCCTAACCCTCATGCTGAGGAGGGCGCATGCGCCCGTCTCGAAGCATCGAATCGACTTCAGAGCGACTGGATTTTGAGATACGTTGCGGACGGACAAGGAGATGCCCGCATGAAAACCCCGCCCGGCACCGCCTATATAGACGGCCAATTCACGCCCATGTCGGAGGCGAAAATCTTCGTCCTAGACTGGGGATTCCTGCGCTCGGACGCCACCTACGACGTCGTGCATGTCTGGAAAAACCGTTTCTTCCGCCTCGACGAACACATGAACCGGTTCCTGACCTCGATCGAGCGGCTACACATGGCGCTGCCGGTGGAACGCACCGAGCTGACAGCGATCCTCGCCGAATGCGTCCGCCGGTCCGGGCACCAGGACGCCTATGTCGAGATGATCCTCACCCGCGGCGTGTCGCCGACATTCTCGCGCGATCCCCGCGACGCCGTCAACAACCTGATCTGCTTTGCGATCCCGTTCGGCTGGATCCTCAAGCCGGCGGAACGCGAACAGGGTCTTAACGTCGCGATCTCGGGCATCAACCGCATTCCGCCCTCGGCTGTCGACCCGCGCGTCAAGAACTACCACTGGCTCGATTTCGTGATGGCGCTCTATGACGCATACGACAGGGACGCGGAGAACGTGATCCTCGTCGACGGCGACGGGTGCGTGACCGAGGGGCCGGGATTCAACGTGTTCGCGGTCAAGGACGGGGCCATCTCGACGCCTGAAAGCGGCGTGCTGGAAGGCATAACCCGCCAGACCGCTAACGACCTCGCGGCCGAACTGCAGGTCAGGGTCCGGACCTGCAAGCTGCCGGTGGACGACCTCCGCAGCGCCGACGAGGTGTTCGCGACGTCCACCGCCGGCGGCATCATGCCGGTCACGACAATCGACGGGGACCCGGTCGCCGACGGTGGTATGGGGCCGCTCACCCGGCGGTTGACCGGTCTCTACTGGGAAAAGCACACCGACCCGGCGTGGTCGACGGCGGTCGCGGATGTTCCGGTACCGAGCTAGAAATCCAGCGGCGCCTGGTCGATGACTTCCTTCATGACGAAGAACGTCCGCGTCTGGCGCACGCCCGGCAGCGTCAGCAGCTTGGCGCCGTGCAGGCGGCTGAAGTCGCTGATGTCGCGCACGCGGATTTTCAGGAAATAGTCGAAGTCGCCGGCGACCAGATGACAGTCGATGATGAACGGCATCTCGAGCGCCGCGCTTTCGAACGCGGCGAAGCTTTCCGGCGTCGAGCGGTCGAGCACCACGCCGACGATGGCGAGCGCGCCCAGGCCCACCCGGTCCGGCGCCACCCGGGCGCGGGTGCCGGCGATGTGACCGTCGTCGAACAGGCGCTGCGTGCGGCGGTGGCAGGTCGCCGGGCTGGCGTTGACCTTTTTCGCCAGATCGGCGTTGGAAAGCCGGCCGTCTTCCTGCAGGGCGCGGAGAATGCGGATATCCGTGCGGTCGAGATCATCCATGCGGTCGATTCTTTCATTTAATATCGATATATCGGTTAATTATCTCATTTATTAATGCCAAACAATCCTGCACGGCAATTTTTGGTCTAAATTCGAAAGCACCTTCGGCGGCGTTTCGGCTACTGTCCGCGGCAGTACAGAGACAGGAGCCGCGCCGCCATGCTTGAAAAATTCGAACGCTATCCCCTCACCTTCGGGCCGACGCCGATCGAGAAACTGAACCGCCTTTCCGAACACCTGGGCGGCAAGGTCGAGATATTCGCCAAGCGCGAGGACTGCAATTCCGGCCTCGCCTTCGGCGGCAACAAGATCCGCAAGCTCGAATACATCGTCCCCGACGCGCTGGCGTCGAACGCGGACACGCTGGTCACCATCGGCGGCGTGCAGTCGAACCACACCCGCCAGGTCGCCGCCGTCGCCGCCAAGCTCGGCATGAAGTGCCGCCTCGTGCAGGAAAGCTGGGTGCCGTTCCACGACGCCGTCTACGACCGGGTCGGCAATATCCTCCTGAGCCGCGTCATGGGCGCCGAGATCGAACTGGTCGACGAGGGCTTCGACATCGGCATCCGCGAAAGCTGGGAAAACGCGCTCGAGGACGTGAAGGCCAGGGGCGGCAAGCCCTATCCGATCCCGGCCGGCGCCTCGGTGCACAAGTTCGGCGGCCTCGGCTTCGTCGGTTTCGCCGAGGAAGTCCGCGCCCAGGAACAGGAAATGGGCATCAAGTTCGACTACGTCATCGTCTGCACGGTTACCGGCTCGACCCACGCCGGCATGCTGGTCGGCTTCGCCGCCGACGGCCGCGCCGACCGTGTCATCGGCATCGATGCCTCGTTCACGCCGGACCAGACCCGCGCGCAGGTCATGCAGATCGCGAAGCAGACCGCCGATATCGTCGAGCTCGGCCGCGACGTCACCGACGACGACCTCGTGCTGATCGAGGATTACGCCTACCCGGCCTACGGCATTCCCTCAGACGAGACCAACGACGCGATCCGCCTGTGCGCGCGGCTCGAAGGGATGATGACCGATCCGGTCTACGAGGGAAAATCCATGCAGGGCCTGATCGACCTGGTGAACAAGGACTACTTCCCGGCGGGCGCGAAGATCCTCTACGCCCACCTCGGCGGCGTGCCAGCGATCAACGGCTACAGCTATACCTACCGGAACGGATAAGGGCGCCCGGCATGACGGGGGTGTTTAAAGCGCGCCCAACGCGGTGAGCCGCGCCCGAAACCCCTCGATCCCCTCGAACAGGTGCGTCACCAGACCGGCTTCGTCGGCCTGGGCGATATAGCGCGCGCTGTCGTCGACGAACAGTGTCGCCTCGGCCTCCCAGCCGAGGCGGTCGAGAAGGTCCGTAAACCCCGACGCGCACTCCTTGTTGAAACCGTGCACGCCGGAGACGAACAGCCGTTCGCCGAACAGCGGACGCAGTTCGGGGGCGAGCGCGTCAATATGATCCCACAGCATGGTGCCATTGTTGGTCAGCATCGCGATCCGGAGCGTTTCGGAAAGCCGCCGCACCAGATCGATCATTGCCGGGTCCGGCGCCATCGCCCATTTGCGCGCCGCAACCCATTGCCCGAGCCGCACCTCGGTGCCGAGCCGTTCCGCAATCCCGGCGATGTAGTCGTCGAGGCCGATATCGCCGTTGTCCGCCCTGTCTTCCCAGCCCGATTTGAATATCTTTTCGCGGATGTCATCGGCCGGCACGCCGAGGGCGTCTTCCAGCAGCTTCAGGCGGTTCTCGAAATCGTAGGCGTAAAGAACGCCGTCCATGTCGAAGAGGACGGCTTCGATCTCGCTCACGCGCGCCCCTTGTGTTCGTTGAGACGCGGCATCAGCTCGACGAAGTTGCACGGCATGAACCGGTAGTCGAGCTGGTGCACGAGAATCTCGTCCCAGGCGTCCTTGCAGGCCCCGGTCGAGCCCGGCAGCACGAAGATGTAGGTGCCGTCGGCGACCGCCGCCGTGGCACGCGACTGCACGGTCGAGGTGCCGATTTTCTGATAGCTGATCCAGCGGAACAGTTCGCCGAAGCCGGGAATTTCCTTGTCGGTGACCTGCTTCAACGCCTCGGGCGTCACGTCACGGCCGGTGACACCGGTGCCACCGGTCGAGATCACGGCGTCGATGCCCGGGTCCGCGATCCATTCGCGGAACTGATCGGCGATGACGTTCGCATCGTCCTTGCAGATCCTGCGGTCGGCAAGGAAATGCCCGGCCTCGGTCAACCGCTGCACCAGCGTGTCGCCGGAACGGTCGTCCTCCAGCGTCCGGGTGTCGGAGACGGTCAGGACGGCGATGTTGACGGTCTTGAATTCGCGCTCAGTTGAGAGGGGCATTGGCGGCAATCTCCGAATCTCCGGGACCCAAGGCCTCATAGAGCGGCCATTCGCCACGCGCGACGGCATCGAGCGACGGCGTGTCCTGGCCCAGACGATGGCGGTAAATCCAGAAGTTGGTCAACACCCTTTCGACGAAGGTACGGGTCTCGAACGACGGAATGCTCTCGATGAAGAAGATCGGGTCGTCGAGGTACTTGGTGCGGCGTTTCCACTTGCGCAGGTTGCCCGGTCCGCCGTTCCACGCCACCGCCAGCTTGAACAGGTTCATCGACACGTCGCGTTCGTCCAGCAGCATCTCGATATAGCGCTGGCCCAACTCGAGGTTGGTTTCCGGCGTATAGAGCTTGGAGCGCTCGCGCAGCCGCATGCCGGTCGAGCGTGCGACGAACGTGGCCGTGCGCGGCATCAGTTGCATCAGGCCGCGCGCACCGGCCCAGCTCTTGGCCTTGGGATTGAAGCGGCTTTCCTGGCGGATCAATGCATAGACGAGGGCGCGGTCGACGCTGAAGCCGTCGACCGGAATGTAATCGGGAATCGGATAGGCGGCGCCGTCGTAGCCGCCGCCGTCGGGATAAAGAAGCGTATCGAGGCGGACGGCGATGGACGCCATGTTGCCGCGCGCGGCCAGCGCGTGGATACCTTCCAGCAGCGGCCGGTCGGCGCCCCGGATCAGACCGCGCAGTTCCGCTTCGGCGCGGACGCCGTCGCCGATCTGCATCAGCGCGATGGCGCGGCGGCCGCGCGGGTTGGTGGACAACTGTTCGAGCGTGTCTCCCTTGAACGCCGGCGGCGTCCAGTTGAACGGCAGGTCGCGGCCCAGCAGCCGCGTCGCCAGCAGCCCGTAGAACGTGCGCGGATGCGACGCCGCCCGCTCCAGCAGCGCGACCACCTGGCCCGGGTCGCGCGCCGCCATGAACGACCGCGCTGCCCAGAACGCGGCGGCCGAGCCCATCCATTCGGAGACGCCCTTGTTGTCGGCGGCGGCCTTGAAATGTGTTGCCGCCTCGGCGTATTTCTCGGCCCGCCAGTACAGAAGCCCGGCGGTCCAATGACCCTCCGGCAGGTACTTGCCGGAACGCTTCAGCGCCGGCAGCGCCCACTCGAGGCCCCAGTCGTCACGGCCGTCGATGAAATACCCCTTGGCGAGACCGACCCGCGCCTCGTCGTATTCGGCGGCGGACAGGTATTGTTTGGTCGACGCGGCACGAATAATCCGCTTGGCGGTGAGCGTGTGGCCGCGCCGCAGCGTGCGCTTGATCCGGTAGCGGATCGACCGCGCCTTTCGGCGCTCGCCGGCGGACCGCGCCTTGCCCGGCACGTCGATGCGGTTGAAGGATACCCGGTGCTGCAGGATGCCGGCATCGGGCAGGATCTTGGGCGGCACCGGCATACGCCAGTTGGCCGGCCGCCGCCGCTGCGCCAGCTTATAGACCCGTTTCGCCCCCGGATGATCGGCGTAAGACTGCATCCAGTCCTTCAGTTCCTTGTATTTGGAACGGTAATCGGTCGGATGCATGTAGCGCTGGAACAGGACATGGCCCATCAGGACCGGGTCGCCGATGCGGTCGATCAGCTTGTCCGCGGTTTTCCAGTCGCCGTCTTCCTGGACCTCGAAAATGCGCTGATAGAGGCGGATATCCTTGTCATCCAGGATCTGCGGCAGCGCGTTGACGTCGAACGCATGCTCGGCCGGCATGCGCGGCTGCGCCGTGCCCGCGGACACAAGACCCGATACCGCAATCAGAATCCCCAGTGCCGCCGCGGCGATGAACCTTGCCGGGCGAAGACCCGTTCTCGTCTTCGTCAATGGACGAACCCCTCAGTCCCTTATCTGTCATATTTCTAGCCGATCAGGGGAATCGCCGCAACATTCCGGGTTGCCGGCGTTAATTTAGTGCACGGCGGGCTTGGAAGGTGGCCGGCGTCCGCTAAACTAGGGCCTGTTGAGATATAGCACGTAAGCCGTGATGGGAGCGAAAATGGTTCAATGGCAGGAAATCGGCGCGGGGCGTATCGGCAATACGGCCAAGCCGATTGACGCACCGGTGGGCCATTTTCGCCCCACCCTCCGGACGCGCCGGATTTTCCCGTCCGGTTCGTCGAACGCCTTGCCCGATGCCTCGCATCGCGCTGCGCCGTTCTCCTGCCGGAGCGAACAAATCCGCCAGCGTCACGGCCACGCGGTATATCTCAACAGGCCCTAGCGTCCGTCAAGAATTCCGGGAGACCGTATACAATGAAAGACTCCGCCCAGGCCGGTGCATCGCGCACGCTGGCCCAGTTCACCTCGGCGCTGACGTTCGACACGATTCCGGCATCGGTCATCGATCACCTGAAGCTTTCCATCCTGGACGGGATCGCCTGCTGCCTGGTCGGCGCCAACCTGCCGTGGACGCGGAAAGTCGCCGACATGGTCGCCGGCGAGGGCGGCATCCCGGCGGCGACCGTGATCGGCGCCAAGCGCTCGGTGCCGCTGACCGGCGCGGTGCTGATCAACGCGACGGCGGGCCACGCGTTCGAACTCGACGACATCCACCGGGACGCGATCCTGCACCCGAACTCCATCGCCGTGCCGGTGGCGCTCAATACCGCCGAATACCTGGGCGGCGCGACGGGCACGGACGTGCTGACCGCGATCGTCGCCGGCTACGAGGCCGGCAACCGGATCGGCGCCGCCGCCGGCACCGACCTTTTGCTCCGGGGCTTTCATCCGCAGGGCGCCATCGGCCCGTTCGTCGCCGCGGCGACGGCGGCCCGGCTGATGAACCTGGACGCCGATGAAACGCTGAATGCGCTCGGCATCGCCGGGTCCCTCGGCGCCGGGCTGATGGCGGCGCAGGAAGGGGCGATGGTGAAACGCCTTCATTCCGGCAACGCGGCGGAAGCGGGCGTGCGTGGCGCGCTTTTGGCGCGTGACGGCTTTACCGGCATTTCCGACGTGGTCGAGGCCGACTACGGCGGCTTCCTCGCTACGTTCTCGGGCAAGGTCGATACCGCCCGCGTGACGGACGGCCTCGGCAAGGTTTGGGAGACGGCGGCGACCGGCTTCAAGCCACACGCCACCGTGACCTCCATCCACGCGGCGCTGGACGCGCTCTCGATCCTCCGCGAAAAGCACGGACTGAAACCGGATGGCATCGCCGGGATCCACGCCGGCGTCAGCAAGCCGACGCACGTCCATTGCGCCTGGCCCTACAAGGCGCAGAGCGTCACGGCGGCGCAGATGAACATCTACTACGGCCTCGCCATGATCGCGTTCCACGGCCGCGCCTTCACCGACCAGTTCACCGAGGACGCGATCCTCGACCCCGACGTCTTGGCGTTCATCGAGAAAATCGGCGCCGAGATCGACCCGGAGATCGAGGCCAGGGGCGCCGCGTTCCGGCACATGGCGCGGGTCACAGTCACGACCGCGTCGGGAGAGACGTTCGAGGAAACGGTGACGCACCGCAAGGGCTCGCCGGAGAACCCGCTTTCGCCGCAAGAGGTGGAGGCGAAATACACGGCGCTGGCCGGGAGCGTCCTGTCCCAAGACACGGCCACGCGCGTCCGCGACATGGTGTTCGCGCTGGAAGATGCGGACGAGGTCGAGACATTGACCTACGCCATTTCCGGCAACTGATCAGAATTGTCCGCCTCGTGCTTCGAGACGGGTGCTGCGCCCCCTCCTCAGCATGAGGCTTTGATTTTCAACCTCATCCTGAGGAGCCCCAGACATGATCCGGGGCGTCTCGAAGGATAAAGGCGCGTTTAGAAAGTCTCGACGAACGGCCGCAGTTCCACTTCCCACGTCCAGGCCGAGCGCGGCTGGTTATGAATGTGGAAGTACGTCTCGGCGATATGGTCCGGGTGCAGCCTGTTGGGGTTCGCCGGATCCTCGCTTTCGCCGATCCCGCCGTCGATGACGAAATGGCCGACGTGGATGCCCTTGGGCGCCAGTTCGCGGGCCATCGACTGGGCGAGACCGCGCAGCGCGAACTTGCCCATGGCGAACGACGCCGAGTTCACGTAGCCCTTCACGCTCGCCGACGCGCCGGTGAACAGGATCGAGCCGGCGCCGCGCGGCAGCATCGCCTGCGCCGCGGCCTGGCCGACCAGGAAGCCGCCGAAGGCCGAGATTTCCAGCACGCGCCTGACCTCAGCCGGGTCCAGCTCGGCGATCGGTCCGCGCACGCGCGTCGACGGATTGAAGATCACCACCTCCGGCACACCGAAATCCGATTTGGCCCAATCGAAAAGCGCCGTCACGGATGCCGGGTCGGCCGCGTCGCACGGGTGCGCGTGGCCCGCCACCTCGTCGACGAGAGTGGCGAGCTTCTCCGTGTCGCGGGCCGCCAGCAGCGGCGTCAGGCCCTCGGCGCGGGCACGGCGGGCGAGCGACGCGCTCAGGCCGCTGCCGGCGCCGACGATCAGTGCGTAACGGTCTTCGGCCATGTTTCGTCTCCTATTATGCCGCGTGCCAGTTGTTTTGCAGAGCATGCCCGATCGGTGCAATATCGCCAAGCAGCCGCACCCGTCCGTCCGGTTCCGGGCAGGAGTAACACTTGATCGCAGACGTCACCATCCCGCCCTACGGCCTGGCCCTGATCGCCGGTTTCCTGTTCGCGCTCGGCGGACAGATACAGCACATCGGGTTACAGACGCTGGGCGCGCGGCCGGGCACCATGCTGTCGATCGGTTCGAGCGCCGCGATCTACTGGCTGGCGGCGCCGGTGATGCTGAACCCGGAATACTTCCTGCATCCGGCGGCGCTGATCTTCGCCGCGCTCGGCCTGATCCGGCCGGCGGTGTCAGCGAACCTGTCGGTCGCCGCGATCCGTTACATCGGGCCGACGCTGACGACGACGCTCGCCGCCACGTCGCCGCTGTTCGGCGCCGCCTTCGGCATCCTCATACTGGGCGAGATGCTGACCTGGCAGATCGCGCTCGGCACGTTCGGCATCATCGCCGCGATCCTGATCCTGACCCGGCGCGACAGAAAAATTCCGGCGACGTGGCCCGTGTGGGCGCTGGCGCTACCGGTCGGCGCGGCGATGATCCGCTCGTTCGGTCACGGATTCACCAAGATCGGCATGGAGTACATTCCCGACCCCTACTTCGCGGCGCTCGTCGGTTTTACCGTCTCTCTGGCGCTCACCGGGACGCTGCACATGATGAAGAAAGAGCGGCCGCCGCTCATGCGGTCCAAGCACGGCGTGATCTGGTTCCTGATCTCGGGGATCATGTTCGGGACCGCGATCTTTTCGCTGAACACGGCGCTCCTGAACGGTTCCATCGTCACCGTGGTGCCGATCGTGGCCGCCTCACCGGTCTTTTCCATGCTGCTCAGTATCATCGTGTTCCGGCGCGAGCACCTGACGCTCCGGATCGTCATCGCCGTGTTCGTGGTGATGCCGTCGGTGGTGCTGATCGCGCTCGGAAAGTGAGCCGGGCGGTTAGCTGCTTTTATTTTCCGCCCGTTCCAGCAAAGCCTCGGCGCATGCGGACGCGACGTCGTCGTTCGGCGACTGGCTGCCGGGCATCGTCGCCCAGCCCTGTTTTTCGACATAGGTGCCCTGATCCCACGACCCCTTGTCTTCAAGCGCGGCGATGTGAGTCCGTTTCTTGGCCTGCGCGAGGTGCTTGAACTGCGTCACGCAGATCGGCGTCAGCGCGCTGATCACTTCCTGATTGGCCTGGCGCTCGGCCTGCCGAAGGGCGTCGCCCTTGGAGACGACCCATCCGGCCTGAAAACCGGTGATGCTGATGGCGATAGCGCCGACGATGCCGCCCAAAACAGCAGGCTTGGTCCAGCTCGGTACGCGGATCTTCATAAGTAGCTCCTGTGCCTAGCTTCGCGTTTGGTCTGTTTTCTCGATTGTCGGGCGGGACGCTAACATAGGCCACAAGCGATGGCTAACGCTGCGGTCACACGGCCACAAGGCGTTATTCTATGCTTTGCTCAGGATCGCAGCTTCGCCGCGATCATCCGCATATCGGCCCAGGCGTCGCGTTTCTTGATCGGCGTGCGCAGAAGGTATGCCGGGTGAAACAGCGCTGTCGCGTCGATGGGATGCGACATCTTCGAGGTCTGGAACTTGAACCACTTGCCGCGCAGCCGGCTGATGCCCTGGGTCTGGCCGAGCATGGTGTGCGCCGCCGGCGCGCCGACGCAGACCAGCACCTCCGGATCGACGAGTTCCACCAGCCGCTCGATGAACGGATGACAGACGGCGGATTCCTGGGTCGTCGGCGTGCGGTTGCCGGGCGGGCGCCAGAACACGGTGTTGGAGATGATGACGTCTTCGCGTTTCATGCCGACGCTTTCCAGCATCAGGTTCAGCAGCTTGCCGCTGGGCCCGACGAAGGGAACGCCCTGGCGGTCCTCGTCGGCGCCGGGTGCCTCACCGACGAACATCAGCCTGGCATCGGCCGGGCCGTCGGCAAGCACCAGGTTGGTCGCGGTCTTTTTGAGCGGGCAGCCCTCGAATCCCAGCAGCGCATCGCGCAGGTCCTCGACGCTGTCCGCCGCGGCGGCTAGTTCCATCGCCGTTTTGACCTGCTGGTTGTTGTCGACCTCGCGCGGATCGGTCTTGGTGCCGCGGCTGACCGCGGGCATGTCATTTCTGGCTGGCTGGCGGGAGCCAGCAGGCGTATTTCTGGCTGGCTGGCGGGAGCCAGCAGGCGCATTTTTGGCTGGCGACTGGGAACCCGCAGGCGCATTGGCTGGCTGGCGAGAGTCAGCAGGCGCATTTGTGGCTGGCGCCGCCACCTGAGACGCCGACACCTCAAACCGGTCGACCGGGTCGTCGGCGACGCATTCGTCGCACCCGGCGTCGATGTGCCATTGCAGGACGGCATGAAGGTCTTGGGCATCGGCCATAAGGCGATGATATCATGCCGGGCGGCCCTGAACAGCGCCGGAAGTGACGGTTTTGAGCGATTTCGCTTCGGAATTCACCCGTGAAACGCCGAAACCCCCATGATATAAGGCCGGGTTTGCCGAGTGCGGCGGGTGAGGCCGTATATATCAAGTCAGAACATCGGGTGGGACGATCATGAACGACGAGATGCAACAAACCGAAACCGTGGAACGCGAGAGCATGGAATTCGACGTGGTCATCGTCGGCGCTGGCCCGTCCGGTCTTTCCGCCGCGATCCGGCTGATGCAGCTATCGCAAGAACAGGGCCACGAGATCGCCGTCTGCGTCGTCGAGAAAGGCTCCGAAGTCGGCGCGCACATCCTGTCGGGCGCGGTCGTCGATCCCGCGGCGCTCAACGAGTTGATCCCGGACTGGAAGGACAAGGGCGCGCCGATGGGTGTGCCGGTCACCGGCAACCACCACTGGGTGCTTTCCGAATCCGGCAAGACGTCGATGCCGCACTTCCTGATGCCACCCTTGATGTCGAACCACGGCTGCTACACGCTGTCGCTCGGCAACCTGGTGCGCTGGCTCGGCGAGCAGGCGGAAGCCATGGGCGTCGAGGTCTATCCGGGCTTCGCCGCGGCGGAAGTCCTCTACAACGACGACAGTTCGGTGAAGGGCATAGCCACCGGCGACATGGGACTGAAGAAAGACGGGACGCCCGGCCCCAACCACGAACCCGGCGTCGAACTGCACGCCAAATACACGTTCTTCGCCGAAGGCTGCCGCGGGCATCTGTCGAAGGGCCTGATGGAGACGTTCAAACTGAACGAGGGCCGCGAGCCGCAGACCTACGGCATCGGCATCAAGGAACTGTGGGACGTGCCGGCCGAGAACCACAAGGAAGGCACCGTCATCCATACCCAGGGCTGGCCGCTCACCGACTGCGCCGGCGGCGGTTTCATCTATCACCAGGAGAACGGCCAGATCGCCATCGGCTTCGTGGTCACACTGGATTACGAAAACCCGTATCTCTCGCCCTATGACGAAATGCAGCGCTTCAAGACGCATCCGGACATCAAGCCGATGCTCAAGGGCGGGCGCCGCGTCGCCTACGGTGCGCGCGCCATCAACGAGGGCGGCCTGCAGAGCGTGCCGAAGCTGGCGTTTCCGGGGGGCTGCCTGACCGGGTGTTCGGCAGGCTTCGTCAACGTGCCGCGCATCAAGGGATCGCACAACGCCATGAAGACCGGCATGCTCGCCGCCGAGAGCGCGTTCGCCGCTCTCAAGGCCGGCCGCCAGCATGACGAGCTGACAGACTACGAACCGGCGTTCCGGTCGAGCTGGGTCTACAAGGATTTGCACAGGGTCCGCAACGCGCGCCCGGCGCTGTCGAAGTTCGGCATCGCGCTCGGCACCGTCTATGCCGGTTTTGACATGTGGCTCAACAACCTCGGGCTCGGCTTCCTGCTGCCGTGGACCTTCGGCCACCACACCGATCACGACCGCCTAAAACCGGCCAAGGACATGAAGAAGATCGAGTATCCGAAGCCGGACGGCGAGATCACTTTCGACAAGCTGACCAACGTCTCGTTCTCGGCCACCAACCACGAGGAGGACCAGCCGGTACACCTGACCCTCAAGGACGCGAACGTGCCGGTGGCGACCAACTACAACGTCTACGACGGGCCGGAGGCGCGGTTCTGTCCGGCCGGCGTCTACGAATACGTCGCCGACGAGGACAAGGGCGGCGATGCGATGAAGCTGCAGATCAACGCGCAGAACTGCGTGCACTGCAAGACCTGCGACATCAAGGATCCGACCCAGAACATCCACTGGGTGGTGCCGGAAGGCGGCGGCGGGCCGAACTATCCGAATATGTGACGTCCTCGATAGTCGACGTCATCCCGAAGACGTTTTCGGATCCATGCCGCCGCGCCCCCTTGCATCGATAAGTTCAATTTGCGAGGGTGCTGGACAGGGACACGTCGAGAAACCCGTATCCAAGGACAAAGCCGAACGCGGCGTCTCCCCGTCCGAACGACGATAGTTAGGCATTCTCATGAAACTGACGAGCGAACAGGTCGGCGCCATCGAGCGTCAGACCGGTGCCATTCCCATTCCGGAAGACAATGCCGCCAACGAGGCGCTGACCAATGTTTTCGGCGAACACACGTTCTATGCCGATCAGAACGGCCTGCACGTCCTTGAACCGGTCAGTCTCGAGGAACAGGACGGCGACCACGCCGAGGTCATCCAGATCGCCGAATGGACCAACGACAGCAAGGACGAACTGCAGCCGATCGAACCGCAGCGGACCGGTGCCGTGCTGGGCCTCGAGGACGACGGCGGCAGCGGCGATACCGAAGAAGCGGGTTAAACACCCTTTCATCTGAAAACTTGATCGCGCCCTGAATGTTTCAGGGCGTCTTCGTGTGCGCGCTTTCGTGTATCGAGGCGTGAGACGACGTTCCGTTTGTCCGCAAACGGAACGTCACTCCGCCGGTGCGCCCGAGGCGTCCCGGCCGTCGACGGCGCGCAGTTCGTCTTCCAGCTCCTCGCCGGTCTGCGACCGCGGCTTGGAGAACCCGGCGATCAGCGAATACAGCACCGGCGTCAATAACAGCGTGATGGTCGCAGCCATGCCGAGACCGCCGAAGATCACCCAGCCGATGGCGACGCGGGCTTCCGAACCGGGCCCGGTGCCGAGGATCAGCGGCAGGCCGGCGAACACCGTCGAGAACATGGTCATCATGATCGGCCGGAAACGGACCAGCGAGGCCTCGCGCGCAGCGTCCTTCGGCGACATGCCGCGCTCGCGGAGCTGATCGGCGAACTCGACCATCAGGATCGCGTTCTTGGCCATGATCCCGGTCAGCATCAGCACACCGATCTGCGAATAGATGTTGATCGACGTCCCCGTCATGAAGAGCGCAAAGATCGCCGCGCAGATTCCGAACGGCACCGTCAGCATCACCGCGACGGCACTGGTCACGCTTTCGAACTGCGCCACCAGCACCAGGAACACGACGACGAAAGCGATCAGGTAGGTGATCGCGAGGTCGTGCGACGTTTCGTCCAATTCCTTGGCCTCGCCGAGGAAGATCAGACCGATATCTCCGGTGAGTGTCTCGGCTGCGACGGCGCGGACCGCTTCGATCGCCTCCGAGAGCGTGCGGCCGGGCGCGATGTCAGCATCGATCTCGATGGCACGGCGCTGTTCGTGGCGATCAAGTTCGGCAGCGACCGAGCTTTCCGAGAACGAGATCAACTGCGACAGCGGCACCAGCCGCCCGCCGGCGGCGGTCACATATAGATTGGCGATATCCGCGGGTTCGTTGATCGCTTCCTCGTTTGCCTGCAGCATGATCGGCACGGTCTTGTCGTTGACCGTCAGTTCGGCGACTTCGAACTCGTCGACCAGGACCTGAATAGTGGTCGCCAGGTCGCCAATGTCGACGCCGAGGTCGGTGGCGCGGCGGCGGTCGATGTCGATGGAAAGTTCCGGCTGCGTTGCACGGAACTCGACACGGAAATTGCTGATCCACGGGGCGGTCGTTTCAAGCTTGCGGATGAATTCCTGAACTTTCTGGTAAATGTTACCGTAATCGGCACCGATCAGCGCGATCTCGAGCCCGCCGTCGGCATTACGGAGGTTGAGGCTGTTGCCGCGCTGGATACGTCCCTGCGCGCCGGGAAGTCTTGCCAGTTGCTTGTTGATATCCTGGGCGATGTCACCCTCGGAAAGGGTCCGCTGTTCCCACGGAATCAGCGGCGCGTCGACATAGCCCCTGTTGAGGTCGTAGTAGCCGGAAATCGTGAACAGGCGCTCGACCACGCCCATCTCGATATACGGCTGGAACATCTTTTCGACCCGTTCGACCTGACGGTCGGTGTACGGCAGGCCGACTCCGTCCGGGCCGGTCACGCGCGCCGTCACCTTGCCGCGGTCCTCCTCGGGCACCAGTTCCTCGCCCAAGTCCTGATAGGCTGTGTAAGCGAGGGCGATCACAACTGCACAAAGCACAAACACCAGCAAGGGCACGCGCAGCACCAGATCGAGCGGTACGGTATAGGCCCTAAGCCCGGCCCGACCGATCCCGTTCAGGACCCGCGCGATGGGGCCGGCCTCGCGGGTCTTGGCACGGTTCGGAAGTTTGGACGCCAGCATCGGCACGAGCGTCAGCGCGACGAACGACGAGATCATCACCGTCACCGCCAGCACGTAGCCGAATTCCTGGAACAGCCGTCCGGCGGTCGACGGCAGGAACGAAATCGGCACGAATACCGAAACCAGAGTCGCCGTTGTGGCGATGATGGCAAAGAACACCTGGCGCGTGCCGAGCACGGCGGCGGCCCGGGTCTGTATCCCCTGGCCGCGCAGGCGCTGAATGTTCTCCAGCACGACGATGGCGTCGTCGACGACGACACCCGAGGCCAGCACCATGGCCAATAGCGTGATCAGGTTGACCGAAAATCCGAGCATCCAGACCGCTGCCAGCGAGCCCACGAGCGCAACCGGAATAGCGACGGTCGGAATGATCGAGGCGCGCCACTGGCCGGTGAAGACCGCCAGCACCAGCACCACGATCATGATCGTATAGCCGAGGGTTTCCAGGAGTTCGGAAATGGCGCCCTTGATGAACAGGCTGTCGTCGGAAATCGTGTCGACGGTGATGTTCGGAATCTGCGTTCTCAGGCGTTCGACAACCTTGGCCACGCCTTCGGCGATGGCGATGGTATTGGAACTCGCCTGGCGCACGATCCCCAGCGACAGCACGGTGCGGCCGTTGAGCCGGACCCAGCTTTCGGCCTTGGCGGGACCGAAGAACACGCTTGCCACGTCGCCGATACGGACCGGTTCGCGAACGAACAGGTCCTCGATCTTCTTGGGATCGATGACGGAGGCATTGGCGCGCACCAGGACTTCCTGTTCGCGCGACTGGAAGCTGCCGGCCGGCACGTCGTAGCGCGCGTTCCGCATGACATTGGCGACATCCGCGACGGAGAGGCCGTAGCTGGCCAGCCGCATGGGATCGAGAAGGACCCGCAGCACGCGTTCCTGATCGCCGTACATGGAAACGTCCGCGACCCCTTCGACGGACGTCAGTTCCGGAATGACCTGATCCTCGACGATCTGGGTCAACGCATCGATCTGCAGGCTCTCGCTATATACGGCAAGCCTCACGATCGGCGTCGCGTCGGCATCGGCCTTGATGACGGTGAGATTTTCGACCCCGCTCGGCAGGTCGCGTTCGACGCGGCTGACGGCCTCGCGCACGTCGTTGGCGGCGTCGATCAAGTTGACGTTCGGGTTAAAGACGGCGCGTAGCCGAAAATTATTTTCCTCCGACGACGACCGCACTTCGTCGACACCGTTGACCCGCGCCACGGCGGCCTCGACGAGACTGGTCACCTCCGCATCCATGGTCTCCGGCGATGCGCCCGGATAATCGGCGCGGACGGTGACGATTGGCCGGTCGACGTCCGGCAGTTCTCGCACCTCGACACCCAGGAGCGCGCCGAAGCCGGCGATCATGATCAGGAGGTTGAGCACCACCGCCAGGTAAGGGCGGCGCACGCTGATGGTCGGCAGGTCGTTCGTTGCGGCGGAGGTATCCAGACGTTCAGCCATGGCCTTGTGCCTTATCCCTGAAACCCGTTACGAGCCCGTGCTGGCCGAAATCTCGACGAGCCGGCCCGGCCGAAGCCGTTGCACGCCCTCGACGACGACCACATCACCGGGCTGCACGTCACCCTCGATCAGAACCTTGTTGTTGAGGCGCCGCTTGGTGGTCACGGTGACGCGCTCGGCCTTGCCGTCGGTTATGCGCCAGACGAAGCTCTCGCCGTCCTGCCACTGCAGCGCCAGTTCCGGCACGCTGGCCAGCATCTCGCCGGGCAGATCGAGCTGGACGAAGAACGACATGCCGGGCCGGAGCGAGTCGTCCGTATTCGGGAATGCTGCACGGACCCGGACGGTACGCGACACCGGATCGACGCGGCTGTCGATCTTGTTGATAGACCCTTCGATGTCGCGGTCGCGGAATGTCGGCGTGCGTGCCGTCACCGGCATGTCCTGCTTGAGCCGAGACAGGAGGCGCTCCGCCACTTCGAATTCGACCAGCAGGGTCGAACGGTCGTCGATGGTAATGATCTCGGTCGATGTCGTGACGCGGTCGCCGACCTCGACCTTGGGGATACCGACGATCCCGTCGAACGGCGCACGTACCGTGCGGTCGGCAAGCGCCTCACGGGCCTGATCCAGTTCCAGTTTGGTGCGCTCCAGGATCACTGCCGCATCCTCGACGTTGGCGCTCGAACGGACATTGTTGTCCTTGAGGCGCTGCGCGCGGGTCAACGCGTTTTCCGCTTCCTTGACCCGGGTTTCGGCAACACCGACCTGCAACTGCGCATCGCGTGAATCGAGCCGCATGATAACGTCGTTCTTCTTCACCTGCTGCCCGGTCGTCACGGGAAAGGCCATGATCTCCCCGGCGGCGGCGGGGAAAAGCGTCACGGAAAGGCGCGCGCGCGCGGTGCCGATCGCCTCGACGAGCACGCTATCGCGGCTCTCGCCCACCGCTTCGACGATAACAGGTGCGCCCGCGGCGGGTTTCTGCTTGGGCGTCTCTGCCGACTTGTCCGCACCGGTGTTGATGTTGGCATTCGCAAACAGCGGCCCCCACTGATCGTAGGTGCCCCAGAGCACGATGCCCGCCAGTGCGGCGAGCGCGATCCATGTCACGCTGCCGCGTTTCCGCTTGGGTCCGTCCATGCTTTTCACGCTCGACGAATCGTCGTCAGCGGCGCCTTCATGATTTTTTCCGTCCACGTTACGGACTCCGACACCAATTAGATAGAAGGGCGCGCTGCCCGGCTCCAACTTTTCAGAGAATCTCGGCAGGCCGGTCCCTGTTCTCGACCGATACCCGCAAGGCGCGAGTGCAGACGTCCCTAAGCCATTTATTGACTGTATTCTTGCATGATATCTGGGAATTGCGAAAGCGATATCAAGATCAGGCTTTGTTTTGACACTACTGCCCGAAGCCTTCTAAATCACCGCTCCTTTGCCGTTTTCGGATCGATCTCATGAGTGACGCAACTTCCCACACTGCGGAGGCGGACCTCGTCGACAGCCCCTACGCGTGGCGGCGGCTTGCCGTTTCGCTCGCGCTGTCCACCGTCGGCGGCATCGGTCTTTGGTCGGTGGTCGTGACATTGCCGGTGATCGAGGCCGAATTCGGTATCGACCGAGGCGGTGCGTCGCTGCCCTATACCGCGACCATGATCGGCTTCGCCGTCGGCGGCATCGTCATGGGACGGCTCGCCGACCGCTTCGGTATCTTCATTCCGCTGCTGGTCGGCACCGCGATGCTGGCCGTCGGCTATGTCGCCGCCTCGCAGGCCGAGAGCCTGCTGACGTTCATGCTGGCACAGTCGCTGCTCATCGGCATGATGGGCAGCGCCGCCACCTTCGGGCCGCTGGTCGCCGACGTGTCGCTCTGGTTCGAACGGCGACGCGGCATCGCCGTCGGCATCGTCGCCAGCGGCAACTACCTCTCCGGCACCATCTGGCCGCCGATCCTGTCGGCAGCGATCCAGACCGTGGGCTGGCGCGAGGCGCATGTCTGGATCGGCGTGACGTGCGTCGTGCTGATGCTGCCCATGGCATTCTATCTGCGCCGCCGCGCCGACACCTCGGACCGGCCGAATATTCTCGGCAAGAAGATTGGCGACCGCCCCGACGACATGTCGCCGCGCACGGTGCAGGTGCTGCTGATCATCGCCGGCCTCGCCTGCTGTATCGCCATGTCCATGCCGCAGGTGCATATCGTCGCCTACTGCGGCGACCTCGGCTTCGGCGTCGCGCGCGGCGCGGAAATGCTGTCGCTGATGCTGGGGCTCGGCGTCGTCAGCCGCATCGCGTCCGGGTTCATCGCCGACAAGATCGGCGGCCTCGGCACGCTGCTTCTCGGCTCGGCGCTGCAGTGCGCGGCACTGTTCTTTTACCTGCCGTTCGACGGGCTGGTATCGCTTTACGTGGTTTCGGCGCTGTTCGGGCTGTCGCAGGGCGGCATCGTGCCCAGCTACGCCCTGATCGTGCGGCAGTACTTCCCGGCGCGCGAAGCGGGCGCACGGGTCAGTCTGATCCTCATGGTCACCGTCCTCGGCATGGCCGCCGGCGGCTGGATGTCGGGC
Source organism: Rhodospirillales bacterium (assembly GCA_051117645.1). Classification (GTDB taxonomy): domain Bacteria; phylum Pseudomonadota; class Alphaproteobacteria; order Rhodospirillales; family Casp-alpha2; genus UBA4479. Next base: position 448,939 of record JBNPEI010000010.1, on the reverse strand, counting down.
GAGATCTTCGATCTTACGGGCTCCTATCAGGCGGCCTTCATCAACGGTATCGGCTGGAACCTGCTGAACATGTCCATCGCGTTCTGGCTGCTGATGAAATGGCGGCAAGCCCAGGCAGCATGAAATCATCGTGATCGGCCCCGGATGGGCTGGCCACGGGGAGACGCGTTTACTACACTCGGTTGCCAACGAGCCAAGCGGAGAGCGGTGCATGTCCTCAACGACCAGGGCGGTCCCCAACGCCCCCATCCGGTTACTGGGCGCGGCGGCGCTCGCGGCGGCGATTGTCGTTTCGGCCCCGCGCGCCGGCGCCGCCGAGGGAACGCCGACATCCCTTTCCGGCAACTTCCTCGCCGGTCACGTGGCACAGAAACGGAGCGACGTGAAGGCGGCGATCCGGTATTTCGGCCGTACCCTGACCCAGGATGCGGAACAGATGGATGTGCTCCGGCGCACGTTCCTGTTCAACCTGATGGATGGGCGCGCCGAGGAAGCATTGGAACTCGCCGGAAAGTACCTTGAAGACGAGCCCAAGGCACCAGTCGCCAATCTGGCACTGGCGATCGACGAAGCCAAGAACGACAAATGGGACGCGGTGATCGCGCGCATGTCGGCCCTCGACAGTACCGGCCTCAACGGCTTTACCGTCCCCATGCTCAAGGCCTGGGCACTGTTCGCCAAGGACGACAAGGAAGCGGCGCTGGAAGCGCTGAAGCCGCTGCGCGACCTTGGCGGCACACGGGCGCTGCACGACCTCCACGCCGGCCTGATGCATGAGCTCTCCGGCGATTTCGCCGCCGCCGAATCCTATTACCTGTCGGTTACCGAGGAGGACGAGGGCTCGTCGCTGCGCGCCTCGCGCATTCTCGGCACGCTCTATGAACGCCAGGGCAAGACCGAGGAAGCCAAGGCCGTATTCGATCTCTACCAACAGGCGCAACCGGGCACGTCGTTCGTCGAAATGGATCTGGAGCGCCTCGCCGAAGAGGAGACCAAAAAGGCGCCGGTGCTGGTGCGGAACGCCCAGGACGGCATCGCCGAGGCGATGTTCGGCATTTCCTCGTCGCTCAACCGCCAGGGCGGCAGCGAGACGGCACTGGTACTGGCGAGGCTTGCGCTGCATCTGCGCCCCGATTTCGCGGTCATGCGCTATCTCGCGGGCGGCATTCTCGAAGATCTGGAGAGCTACGAGGACGCCGTTGCCGTCTACCGCGAACTGCCGGACGGCACGCCTTTCTCGCGCTCGGCAACGCTGAGGATTGCACGCAATCTCGACCGGATCGACGACTTCGAGGGCGCGGTCGATATCCTGAGAAAAGCCGCCGATACGTATCCCGACGACCCCGGGCCGATGATTTCGCTCGGTGACGCCTACCGGCGCCACGAGAAGTGGGACGAGTCCATCGCCGCCTACGACGATGCGGTGAAACGGATCGGCACGCTCGAACAGCGCCACTGGCAGCTTCTCTATTCGCGCGGCATCGTGCTGGAACGGGCCAAGCAATGGGACCGCGCCGAGGCGGACTTCCTCAAGGCCCTCGAGTTCGAGCCGGAACAGCCGCTGGTGCTGAACTATCTCGGTTATTCGTGGGTCGAGCAGAACAAGAACCTGGAACGCGCGCTCACCATGATCAAGACGGCGGTCTCCAAGCGCCCGCACGACGGCTACATCACCGACAGCCTGGGCTGGGTCTATTACCGGTTCGGCCGTTACGCCGACGCCGTGCCGGAACTGGAGCGCGCCGTCGAGCTGCGCCCGGAAGACCCGGTGATCAACGATCACCTGGGCGATGCCTACTGGAAGGTCGGCCGCAGACTGGAAGCCACGTTCCAGTGGAACCACGCCCTGGCTCTCGACCCCGAGCCGGAACTGAAGGAACAGATCGAAAAGAAGCTCAAGAACGGCCTCGTCGAAGAAGCCGATGCCGTGATCAAGACGACGACGGATGGCGGCTAAGGCACCACCGCCGCTCCGCGAGCCGGCCCCCGCGAAGCTCAATTTCTATCTTCACGTCACCGGCCGGCGCGATGACGGCTACCACCTGCTGGACAGCCTCGTCGTCTTCGCCGATGCCGCCGACCGCATAGACGCCGCGCCCGCCGACGCCGTCACGCTCGACTATGCCGGGCCGTTCGCGGACGGTCTGCCCACCCCGGAGGACAATTTGGTCATGCGCGCGGCCACGGAACTGGCCGGGGTGTTCAAGGTCGACGCGGGAGCTCATCTCACGCTCACCAAGAACCTGCCGGTCGCCAGCGGCATCGGCAGCGGGTCCGCGGACGCGGCGGCAGCGCTCCGGGCGCTGATGCGGCTCTGGCGGTTGCCCCCCGACGACGGGCGCATTTCCAGGCTGGCGCTGTCGCTGGGCGCCGACGTGCCGGTGTGCCTGATGACGCGGCCGGCCGTGATGCGCGGCATCGGCGAGGAATTGAACCCGGTCGGCGCTTTTCCCGAACTGCCGCTGGTGCTGGTCAATCCAGGCGCCGCGGTTTCGACGCCGGCGGTCTTCAAGGCGCGCAGCGGCGATTATTCCGCCCCCGTCGACTGGCCGGGCGCGATGACCGACGCGGCAGACATCGTTGCCGCGCTGTCTGCAACCGTGAACGACCTGGAGACGCCGGCAAAGTCCGTGGCGCCGGTTATCGCCGACGTCCTGGCCGCGCTCGAAGCGCAGCCGGATATCCGACTCGCGCGCATGTCGGGCAGCGGCGCCACCTGTTTCGGTATCTTCGCATCGATGGACGCGGCGGAAGCGGCGGCAGAAACGATTTCCGGGCAGAATCCGGACTGGTGGGTCTGTCCGGCCAGGAGTTACGGCGCCTGAAAGGCCGCGAAATTACGGCTTTCCCGGACTTGCCCCTCCCCCGCCCATCGACTAAATTCTGCCTCGCTCGCGTCCGCGGGCACCTGGATGGGGCGTGGCGAAGTGGTCTAACGCACCGGTTTTTGGTACCGGCATTCCTAGGTTCGAATCCTAGCGCCCCAGCCAATACAAGGCCCGCTTCGTGCGGGTCTTTTTATTGGTTTGCGGTTGCGGGAGACGAACCTTTCGTGCGCGAGAAACCCCAGGTTTCGAAGCGGGCGGCGCAGCCGCCAATCCTGGCGCCCCAGTCAGTTCTACGATCAAAACCGCTCGGATCGCCTGGCCGAGGCGAAGGCCCCCGCTTTTGCTTGCCTTGACAAAAGTGCTACTAGGTCGTACTTTGTGCGAGAAAGGAGTGCGGCCATGACCGTTAAATCTTCCATCTCGCTAACCGACAGTCAGGATGCTTTTGTTCGCACCCTTGTCGCTGAGGGGCGATATCCAAGTGTCAGCGCCGCGCTTCAGCAAGGCCTCGAATTGCTGCGCCTCAAGACGCAAGGCGAGGAGGCCGAAGTTACAGCGCTTCGTGAGCTTTTGAGCGCACGCCGGGAGGGTGCTTTCGTTTCAGGCGCATCCATGAAGGACAGAATTTCCGCCATCGCCGACAAGAAGCGCGGCGCTCATGACGTATAGGGTCACGTTCTCGGCGGATGCCGAACGTGATTTCGAACTGGTCTTCGAATTTATCCTTGAAAGCTACATCGATTTCGGCGAGACGGCCGCAACGGCAATCGACCGCGCGGAAGAGCGCGTTCAGGCGATCCACGCGGATATTGAAGGGCTCGCAAGTGCACCGCATCGCGGAACCCTGCATGACGGCATTTTACCCGGCCTGCGGCATGTCACGCTTGGCCGCGCAATCGTCTGGTTCGATATTCTTGAAGAGAATAACGAAGTCCGCATTCTCGCGGTCTTCTTCGGCGGCCAGGATCATATAAGGCGGATGCTGGTAAGGATGCTGGGGTAAGACCCTTAAAAGCAGTGAAGTCCAAATTCTTTCCATTTCTCGGGCTTCGGTTTTTAGAATTTCAGTGACAGTGCACTTTACTGATGTAGTAACCAGCGTCGATTTTAAAGGGGTATGAAATGGATTGGCTATCCTATCTTACGGTTTTTGGCGCCGGTTCTTTGCTGACAGCACTGGTTCAAATAGGCCTCAATAACAGGGCGAAGTCTCGGCAACGGCAATATGATGAACGCAAGGAAGCCTATATCGGCTTGCTGGAGGCATGGGTTCGGCAAGAGGACAACGGGTTCACAGATGCTTCATTTCGCGACGTCGGGCATTGGGTGTTACGATCAGAATTAGTTGCATCAAAAACCGTCTTTAATCTTCTTAAGACGTGGAAAGACACTCAACCTGGAAGCGATCAACGCATAAAAACAACGGACCGTCTTAAACTTGCGATGAGAGACGATTTGAGGTCGATATAGTGTCATCGTATCTCGCAACATTTCCATTAGGAGAAGTTGTAAGGCATTGAAAATAGTATGAAAGAATGTTTCAGCCTAGCGCCCCAGCCAATACAAGGCCCGCTTCGTGCGGGTCTTTTTTGTTCGATGCGGGCTGCGCACGCCCCAGCCCCTCAGTTGGCCTGCGGCGAGAACAACAGTTTCACGTAGGAACGCAGCATCAGGATCTGCTCGGCGGTCACCTTCGGTTCATTGACGGCGCGGGCCATGACGATGCCGCCCTCGACCACGGTGCTGACCATATCCGCGAGGTGGTCGAGGTCGACCTTGTCGCGCATCGGATAGACGGCGACGACCGCTTCGAACATTTCGCGAAAGCGCTTGCGCCAACCCAGCACGGCAAGCCGGTTCGCCTCGTGCACATTGCGGTCGAACAGCCGGTCCTGGTAGACCGTGGTCGCGACAACGCAGCCGGGGTGCCCGTTCGGCATGTCCTCTATCATCTCCGCAAGGAGTTTGAAGGTGATCAGTACCGCCTGCAGGGGATCGTCCGTCAGTTCGCGGGCGCGGTCCACGAGATCGTCGAACAACCTGTCCTCGAACGCCACGTGGCGCTCGATCAGCGCCGCCGCCAGCGCGTTCTTGTCGCGGAAATGATAGAAGAAGCCGCTCTTCGTGATTCCGGCGGAAGCGACGATCTCGTCGATGGACGTGGCGTCGAAGCCCTTCGCCAGGACCGCGTCCTGCGTCACATCGAGAATCTTCTGCCGTGTTTCCTCGCCACGTGTCATGGCACATCCCCCTCGTAACTGTACCGACGGTACGGAAATCCGGCCGGCAGCGTCAGCCGGGACACCGCCGAACCTGTAACCCACTGATTCGATTTACTAAAAAAAATCAGGCGACTGTACCACGAGTGGACTATCGCCGGACCGCCACTGCATATACATCCATCGCGCCAAACGCAACCCAAGATGGAGACACGGCAATGACGGATATCGACAAACTGATGACCACGGCACGACCGTTTCTGACCGACGGCGGATTCGAGACCTGGATGTTTTTCGTCGAAGGTTTCGAGGCGCCCGAGTTCGCGGCACTCGTGCTGATGGACGACGCGCAGGCGCGCGAAAAGATGCAGGCATACTTTGAGCGCTTCCTCGGCATGGCCGAAACCGCGGGCACCGGCTACATCCTCGACACCAACACCTGGCGCGGCGCCGTCACCTGGGCGGACGCCCTGGGCCTCTCCGGCGACGAGATGCTGCGGCTGTCACGCGACGCGGTGACGTTTGCGCACGGGCTTCGCGCTGCCTGGGCGGGGCGGGTCAATCCGATCCTGGTCAACGGCGTGGTCGGCCCGGCGGGCGACGGATACAGCGCCGAGGGCAGCCTCAGCGCGGAGAAATACGCGCACGTACACCTGCCGCAGATCGAGGTGCTGGCCGATGCCGGCGCCGACATGATCTCGGCGATTACCATGACCAACTCGGCCGAGGCCATCGGCATCGCCCGCGTCGCGGCGCGCGCGGACGTGCCGTCTGTGATCTCGTTCACCGTCGAAACGGACGGCCGCCTGCCATCCGGCGAAACCCTGGCCGACGCCATTACCGCGACCGACGCGACGACGGACGGCGCGCCGCTTTACTACATGGTCAACTGCGCGCATCCGGAGCATTTCCGGGACGTGTTCCAGGGCGATGGCCCCTGGATCGGCCGCATCGGCGGCGTGCGCGCCAACGCCTCGCGTATGAGCCACGCCGAGCTCGACCAGGCGGCAACCCTCGACGACGGGAATCCGGAGGAATTCGGCGACCTGCATGCGGCGCTGGCACCGCTGCTGCCGTCGCTCCGCGTCGTCGGTGGATGCTGCGGCACCGATCATCGTCACGTCGGCTGCGTCTCCAGCCACCTGCATCACAGGACTGCGGCCTGAACCAGGGCAAATTCGGGGAAATGCAACGGAATCAGGGAGAATCCGCGAAATCCGGCATCGGGATCAATTTTTCCTGTACTTTTACCGGGTCGACGGATTATTTTCCGGCGCGTTCGCAATCGCACCGATGGGGTGTGGCGAAGTGGTCTAACGCACCGGATTCTGATTCCGGCATTTCCTAGGTTCGAATCCTAGCACCCCAGCCAACGGAAAAGCCCCCTTTCGAGGGGGGCTTTTTTGGTGGGCGGCGCAGCCGCCAACCCCAGCATTCCGGCCAATGGAAATCCCCGTTCAAACGGGGGCAAGACAGAAAGAGGAGACATTCGGAGACTAAAGAAAGACCGTATTTTATTTTGGGGAATATAGATCTTGAAAAATAATACCAAATAATGTATATAATAATTGAAAATTATGCATCTGTATTCGATCAGTGACGTGTTTGCTTTTTAAGCAGGCTGGTCCGTCTTCATCAGAAACTGTAATTTTTTGTAGCGCCCGATTTTGAGGCGCCGACGCGGTATGTCGCGGCATGAGTGCACGCCCCGATATCGTTGATCTAATCGTGCGCTCATCCATACAGGATCCAATCCCAATGAAGTTTCCGAACAACACTCTTCCCGTCTCCATCGGCGCCGTCGCCGGCGCGATGGCCATCACGGTCATTGGCCTTACGAACGGGTGGGTCATTACATCGTCGAAAATGGACACACAACTTGAAGAATCATTAATTTCCGTTCAGGCATCGATCTGCGCCGCACGCGCCGAGACGTTCCTTGCCCAGTCCAAGAGCACGCTCAATCTCGAAGGATATCAGGCCAACGCCCGTGAAAACCGCGAAGAATTGGCACGTAAGTACGCGTCGCCGCTGCATGGAGAGGACGATGCGGAGTCCATCGTTATCAACGCCTGCGCCCGGCTGCTCAACAAACCGCATGCTTGATTCGTAATATGGCCTACTTCAAAAAATCGACGCGAATGACAGCCGAGGAACAGTTCCAGGCCACGCAGAAGAAGATCGAAAAAGCGCGTAGCGAACAGGAACAGGCGGCTGAGGAGCGCAGCCAAAAAATCGAAACACTCCGGGCACGGCGTTTAGCGCAGGAAGCCGCAGACAAAAAGTCGGCGAAGCCCCCGCGCAAACGGCAACGTGCCGGTACGGCCGCGTGATGTACCAATGACACGTGAGGGCCGGATTTTGAAACCGATACGCCCGGCAGTGATTGCCGCCTGTCTTTCTATTATCTCGCTCTGCGCCGCCAGTGCTGCGGACGGCATCCCCGCCAACGCCTATGCCACAGGGTCAAGTTACAGCAAGGCGTGGCAATGTTCGTTCGGTTATATCGAACACGACGGCGTCTGCGTCCGCGTCGAAGTGCCTGAAAATGCACATCTTCGCGCATCCGGAGAGCGCTGGGCCTGCGACCGCGGTTTCCGGAAGGAAGCTGACGCGTGCGTCGCCATCGACGTCCCCGAGAACGGGTATCTTTCGGATTCTTCCTATTCGGACGGCTGGACCTGTCAGCGCGGCTACCAGGCCACAGGCGGTCATTGCGTCGCCATCAGGGTGCCCGAGAACGCCTACCTCACGGGGGCAAGTTATGGTGTGGGCTGGGCTTGCGATCGCGGCTACATCGCCAAGGCTGACCGGTGCGAACCGGTCGACGTGCCGAAGAACGCTTTTCTCGACGACTCGCGACGTGCGAACGGATGGGCCTGTAAACGCGGGTACCATCAGGATGGCGACACGTGTAAACCCATCGAACTGCCGCCCAACGCGCATCTGGACTATTCCGGGAACGGCTGGGAATGCAACAAGCCCTATCGGCAAACGGTCGAAGGCTGCAAAATCCAGTAGACTGACTACCTCCGTGCATCCTCGCGGATCATGTCGGCGCCCTTTTCGGCGATCATGATGGTCGGCGAATTGGTGTTACCGCTGGTGATCGTCGGCATCACCGATGCGTCGACGACGCGGAGCCCCCTGACGCCCCTGACCCTGAGCCGGTCGTCGACCACCGCCATCGCGTCCGAGCCCATCTTGCAGGTGCCTACCGGATGGAAGATCGTCGTGCCGATGTCGCCGGCAGCGCGGGCCAGACCGTCGTCGTCCATGTATTCGGGGCCCGGCTTGAACTCCTCGGGCCTGAACTTCTGCAGCGCCGGCTGGGCGATGATCCTGCGGGTCACGCGGATGGCGTCTGCGGCGACCTTGCGGTCGGCGGACGCCGTCAGGTAATTCAGTTTTATCGCCGGTTTGGCCATCGGGTCGGCCGACTTGATGTGGATCGAGCCCCGGCTTTCCGGGCGCAGGTTGCAGACGCTGGCCGTAAAGGCCGGGAACGGATGCAACGGCTCGCCGAACTTATCCAGCGACAGCGGCTGCACGTGGTACTGAATGTTGGGGGTTTCGTATTCGTCCGAGCTCTTGGCGAAGGCGCCCAGTTGCGACGGCGCCATGGTCATCGGCCCGCGCCGGAACAGCGCGTACTGCAAGCCGATCTTCGCCTTGCCGAGCAGCGTGTTGTATTGCTCGTTCAAGGTCGTGACGCCGGACACCTTGTAGATGCAGCGGATCTGCAGATGGTCCTGCAGATTCTCGCCGACGCCCCGGAGTTCGTGCTTCACGTCGATGCCGTGTTCACGCAGGATTTTCGGATTGCCGATCCCCGAGACTTCCATGATCTGCGGCGAACCGACGGAACCCGCGGCGAGGATCATTTCCCTCGCCGCACCGATCACGGCATCCTCGTCGCCGTGGCGTAGAGCGGCGCCGGTGACGCGGCCTTCCTCGATAGTCAGACTTTTCACCTGCGCGTGCGTGAAGACGTCCAGGTTCTTGCGTTCGCGCGCCGGTTTCAGGAATCCGGTGGCCGTGCTCCAGCGCCAGCCGGCGCGCTGGTTGACGTGAAAGTAGCCGACGCCTTCGTTGTCGCCGCGGTTGAAGTCGTCGGTCAGCGGCAAACCCGCCTGCTCGGCGGCGTCGCGGAACGCATCCAGGATATCCCAGCGCAGCCGCTGTTTTTCGACCCGCCATTCGCCGCCGGCGCCGTGGAATTCGTCCGCCGGCAGCGCGAGCTGGTCTTCCGACTTTTTGAAATAGGGCAGGATATCGTCCCAGCCCCAGCCGGTGTTGCCGAGCTGCCGCCACTGGTCATAGTCGCGCGCCTGGCCGCGCATGTAGATCATGCCGTTGATGGAGGAACACCCGCCCAGCACGCGGCCACGGGGATAATTGAGCTGGCGGCCGTTCAAGCCCGCGTCCGGTTCGGTCTGGAACCCCCAGTCGGTGCGCGGGTTGCCCATGCAGTAGAGATAGCCGACGGGGATGTGGATCCAGAAATAGTCGTCCTTGCCGCCCGCCTCCAGAAGCGCCACGCGCACCCCCGGATCCTCGGACAACCGGTTGGCCAGCACGCAGCCGGCGCTGCCCGCGCCGACGACCACGTAGTCGAACGTCCCCAGATCCTTCATCTTCCGGATGCGCCTCCCCCGCTTCATTTTATTGGCCACAGGGTCCCACAGTCCGGGACGGGTGGCAATTCCCGGGGCCCCTCTTGCCGACGAAGCGGAGATTCATACAGGAATCGCGGATGCCTCTTGGATTCGGCCCCGAAATGGCGTTACGCTGGTTTCATAATAAGCGAATGAAGTGCCCGACGGGCCGCACCATTCGACACAATAAGCCGACCGGCAATAAGCGGTCCCTCTCGGGTCTGGATTGAACATCCGGGGAGGAACCGCATATGACCAGAAATCACCCCATGCCCCCGCGCGCGGCCTTGATCGCCGGGCCCTACTCGTCGGGAAAGACCTCGCTTCTCGAGGCCTTGCTCGTCGAAGCCGGCGCCCTGAACCGCCGCGGCGCCGTGACCGACGGCACCAGTCTCGGCGATGCGTCCACAGAGGCCAGGGCGCACGCCATGTCGACGGAAATGAACGTCGCCACCGCCGAATATCTCGAGGAACGCTGGACCTTCATCGACGTGCCGGGTTCCGTCGAGTTGCATCAGGAAATGATGAACGCCATGGACGTCGCCGACATCGCGGTCGTCGTCTGCGAGCCGGAGCCGGACAAGGCCGTGGCGCTGGCACCGATGCTGCGCGCCATGGACGAAGCCGGACTGCCGCATGTCCTGTTCATCAACAAGATGGACCAGACGCGCGCCAGCGTCCGCGAGACGATGGCGGCGCTGCAGGCGTCATCGACACGGCCGCTGGTCCTCCGCGAAATTCCGATCCGCGACGACGAGACGGTCAACGGCCACGTCGATCTCGTTTCCGAACGCGCGTTCAGTTGGCAGGAAGGCCAGGCCTCGAAACTGATCTCGCTCCCCGATACGGTCCAGGACCGCGAAGCCGAGGCCCGCAACGATATGTTGGAAAGTCTCGCCGACTTCGACGACACACTGCTGGAGAAACTCCTCGAGGACGTGGTGCCGGAAACGGACGAAGTTTACGCGAACCTCACCAAGGACCTGTCCGAGAACCTCATCGTCCCGGTCTTTTTCGGCTCGGCCACGCACGGCAACGGCATCCGCCGGCTGATGAAAGCGCTGCGCCACGAAGCGCCGAGCATCGAGGAAACCGCGACACGTCTCGGTGTCGATGAAACCCCGGAGCCACGCGTACGCATCTTCAAGACCGTGCATGCGGGTCACGCCGGCAAGCTTAGCTACGGCCGCGTCCTGCGCGGCAAGCTCGCCGACGGCGACAACCTGGGCGGTGCCCGGCCCGCCGGCATGAACCGGATGTTCGGCCAGAACCTGGAACGCGTGTCGGCGGCGGAAGCCGGTGACGTGGTCGGTCTCGGCAAGATGGAGGACGCCGGCACCGGCGACCTGCTCGGTCCGGACAAGGCGATCGCCGGCGTCGACAAGGATGCCGTACTGTCGCCGCTCTACAGTCTCGCGATCCGCGCCGAAAGCCGATCTGACGACGTCAAGCTGCCGGCGAACCTGCAGAAGATCATGGACGAAGACCCATCGCTCTCGACCCAGCACGACGATACCACGGGCGAGTACCTGCTTCTGGGCCAGGGCGAAATGCATCTGAAACTGGCGCTGGAGCGCCTGCAGAACCGGAGCGGGCTGGCCGTCGTCGCGTCGACGCCCAAGGTCGCCTACCGCGAAACCATCCGCAAACCGGTTTCGAAACACGCCCGGCATAAGAAACAGTCGGGCGGCCACGGCGAATTCGCCGACGTCCACATCGACATCAAGCCGGTCGGGCGCGGCGAGGGCTTCAGCTTCTCGGACACCATTCACGGCGGCGCCGTGCCGAAACAGTACATTCCCGCCGTCGAGGCCGGCGCCAAGGAAGCGCTCGAAACCGGGCCGCTCGGGTTTCCCGTGGTCGACGTCTCCGTAACGCTGACGGACGGGCAGTTCCACTCGGTGGATTCGTCGGAAATGGCGTTCCGCAAGGCCGGCGGTCAGGCGATCCGCGAAGCGCTGCCGGAAGCGGGTCCGGTGCTGCTGGAACCGATCAACAGCGTCACCATCTCGATCCCCAACGCCTACACGGCGCGCATCCAGCGCATCATCACGTCGCACCGGGGCCAGATCCTGGGCTTCGAGGCCAAGGACGGCTGGGACGGCTGGGACGAGGTATCGTGCCAGATGCCGGCCGCCGAGATGCATATGCTGATCGTCGAAATCCGCTCGGCAACGCAGGGCGCGGGCACGTTCGAGGCGGCCTTCGACCGCCTGCAGGAACTGACCGGCAAGGACGCCGACAAGGTCGTGGAGGCCCACGCCCAGGCGGCGGACTGATACTCACCCCGCCTCCGGCAAAGAAAAACGCCCGGCAGTTGCCTGCCGGGCGTTTTCGCAGACAGATTGTCCGGCTCAACCGCCGAGGAACAGGCGCCCGACTTCCGGGTTTTCGAGCAGCTCGTCGCCCTTGCCGGCGATCGCCAGTTCGCCCGACACCAGGACGTAGCCGATGTCGGCGAACTCCAGGCCCTTCTTGGCGTTCTGTTCGACCATGATGATGGTCTTGCCTTCGCCGTGCTGCAGGTCGTCGAGAATCTCGAACACCATGTCGATGAAGCGCGGCTCGAGACCGATCGACGGCTCGTCCACCAACAGCACTTCCGGGTCCATGACCAGCGCCCGGGAGATCTCCAGCAGGCGCCGTTCACCGCCCGACAGCACCTTCGCCTTGTGCGTGCGGCGCTGGGCCAGGCGGTCGTACTTGGCAAACACCCTTTCCGCCGCTTCCTTGGCCATGGCCGGCGTCTCCATCAGGAAGCCACCCATCCACAGATTTTCTTCGACGGTCATATTCGGGAAAATCGACTTATCCTGCAGGATGTAAGCGATGCCGGCTTTCTGCAGTTTCTGGTTCGGCGACAGCTTGGTTACGTTCTGCCGGCTGCCGGCGGGACCGATCTCGATCGAGCCGGAGAAGATGTTGGTGAACCCGTAGATCGAATGCAGAATCGTCGATTTGCCGGCGCCGTTCGGACCAATCAGGCACAGCGACTGGCCCTTGGCCGCCTGCAGATTGAAGTCGTGCAGGATTTCCATCTTGCCGTAACCGGCCCGGAGGTCCTTGATCTCGACGAACGGATCGTTGTTTGCGAGCGCGGCCAGTTTCTCGACCGGCACGTCCTCGGCCATCGCCCTGGTTTGCGCGACGACCTGATCGACGGATATGACCGATTCGACCCCGCCTGTGTGATACCCGCCGGCCTTGCGGGCGGCCCGTTCGGCGTTGCTTTCCTGTCGTTCTTCGGACATTAGTGCGCTCCCAGGTAGGCGTCGATCACGCGCTGATCGTTCTGGATTTCATCGGGACTGCCGTGCGCCAGCAATTCGCCGTGCGCGAGACAGTAGATATTCTCGGCCATGTTCATGATGACGCGCATGTTATGCTCAATCACGAACAGCGTGATGCCGAACTCCTCGTTGGCGCGGCGCAGCCTGTCGATCAGACCGTTGATGAGCGTCGGATTGATGCCCGCCGTCGGCTCGTCGAGGAGCAGAACCTCCGGCTTGTTCATGAGCGCCATCGCGAACTCGAGAAGTTTCTGCTGACCGAACGACAGGTCGCCCGAACGCAGCCTCCGCTTTTCGTAGAGGCCGACAAAATCGAGCAGGCGGTCCACTTCGTCCATCGTCTCCCTGTCCTCGCGTTCGCCGAACATATCGCCGAATCTCATCTTGCGGTGCGGGATCGAGATCAGCATGTTCTCGATACAGTTCATGTTCGAGTAGATGCGCGTTTGCTGGAATGTCCGAAGCAGCCCAAGGCGCGCGATCTGCGGCACCCGGAGCGCCGATATCTCCTTGCCCTTGAACTTGATCGACCCCTCGTCGATCGGATGATAGCCGACGATGGAGTTGAACAGCGTCGTCTTCCCCGACCCGTTGGGGCCGATCAGACCGGTGATCTTGCCGTCCGGCACCCTCATCGAAATACCGTGGTTGGCGACCACGCCGCCGAAGGATTTGGAAACGCCTTCGACCTCAATCACGTAATTTGTCATCGCGCGGCCTCTTTTTCTTCAACGACGATACCGAACTTTTCGGGGAACTTCTCTATCAACCAGCCCATGATGCCCTGCTGGAAGTACACCACGTTGATGATGATCAGGACGCCGAGTGCGACCCATTGCCAGCCCAGGAAATAGGTCCACGTGACCTCTTTCAGAACGTGGAACAGGACCGCGCCGAGCACGGGCCCCCAAAGCGTCCCCTTGCCGCCAAGCAGCGCCATGGCGACCATGAAGATGCCGAAGGTGACGGTCGGGAAGGCGACTTCGAGGGGCTCGATGATACCGGTGATGTTGCCGAACAATGCGCCGGAGATGCCGACGAAGAACGCCGAGATCGACCAAGCGACGGTCTTGTAACGGACCGTGTGGACGCCCATCGCCTCGGCCTTTTCCTCGTCGTCGCGGATCGCGTTGACGGCAAGGCCGAAACGGGTCTTGTAGATCCATTGCAAGGCGACGAAGGTCAGGACCGCCGCCCCGAAGCACAGGAAGTAGAACAGCAACGATCGCGCTTCCGCACTGCCCGGGAACACCGGGACCGAGATGCCGCTGCCGGCGCCGACCCATTCCCAGGTGCCCATCAACTCACCGGCGGCAATCGCGATGCCGAGCGTGCCGATGGCGAAGTACGGGCCGCGCAGGCCGAACACGGTCCAGCCGAGGAGCGCCGCGGTGATGGCCGCAACGATGCCCGACATGATGATGCCGATGACGAGGCCCTGGTAGTACTCGGCATTGGTGAACGTGAAGTTGTCACCGCCGTGCGCCGCCGTATAGGCGCCGATTTCCGCGAACTGTCCAACCTGGAACAGCACGGATGTGTACATGCCGACGCCGAAGAAGAAGATGTTGCCGAGCGAGTTGTAACCCATCTGCCCACCCATGATGTCCCACGTAAGCGCGAACAACACCATGACCCAAAGCGTCGCGATCTGCAGTTGCAGGCCCGGGAACAGGAACGGCGCGGCTATTCCTATTACGAGGATCGGAAAGTGCAGCTTGAAACTGAAATTCTTGTTCATTGCTTATTACGTCCCTTAGCTGACGACTTGGCGCAGCTTGCGCTGTTGATACTGACGATAGATCAGCACCAGTAGAAGCAGACCGACAACGGTCGCCTGCTGGAACTCGGCGCCGAGCACAAAACCGCCGTAACCTTCCATCACCCCGAGGCCGAGGCCCGCCATGATGACCCCTGGCAGGTTGCCGAAACCGGCCGCCGTGACGATCACGAACGAACGGATCGAGTGCGCGATGCCATAAAACGGCTGAATCACCCAGATCATCGAGATCATCGCCCCGGCGGCGCCGCAGATCGCCGCGTTGAGCGAAAACGTAAAAGCGTAGACCCGGTCCGTGTCGATCCCCATGACGCGCGCCGCACGCGCATCCTGCGCCGTGGCGCGGATCGCCTGGCCCATGCGGCTCTTTTTCATGAAGGTCACGACGATCAGGGCCAGGATGCCGCACAGCACGAATGAGAGAAGTTTGATTTCAGCGACCGTGACGACGCCAAGAATCTGCCGGATTGCGAAATCACTCTCTGCCGTCTGAACTTCCGGGCCGAACATCAGGTTCAGCGCCTGCGCAATCACAATGGCCAGACCGAATGTCGCCAGCAGGGACGTAAACAGATCCTTGTCGATCACCCGCCGGATGATGGTCACATATACGAGCCACCCGAAGCCAAACATGACGACCATCGATATCGGGAGCCCCCAAAGCGGATGAATGCCTTGCGTGCCGAGCCACCAGGCGATGTAGCCGCCCATGATGACGAAGTCCCCCTGCGCCAGGTTCTTGACGTTCATCACGCCCCATACCAGCGCCAGGCCGTATGCAGCGAGCGCGAATGTGGCACCGATGAAAAGACCGTCCAGTAATAACTGGACATTGAAGACCGGTGCCTGCACCAGAATCATGATGTTATCCCACACGGCGACCTCTCCCCTTGTTTGTTTATTTCTTAAATAATGGGTTGCGGTGGATAAAGATCAGGCTCACCCGCCCCGGCAAGAAACCGGAGCGGGCTTACCCTGATTATCATCCGTCGACGATTTGCTTAGTTCGTCGGTGCCTTACGCGGCCAGTTCACCGGGTGCGACGCCCACTTGGACGGCGCGACAACATTGTACTGACCGTTCTGGATCTGACGCAGAACCATCGGTTTTGCAATATTGTTGCCGGCTTCCGAGAACTTGATAGCGCCGTAGAAGGTCTGCATGTCGGTTGCCGCAATGGCGTCACGGACCTTGTCGGTATCGAAGCTGTTGGCACGCTCGAAGGCATCGGCCCAGACCTGCACCGCGGCAGTTGCCTGTGCGGACTGGTACGGCACGTTCTTGTAACCTTCGTAGGTCGCCTTGAAGAGCTTGTCGTAATCGGCGGCCGTGCCGAACAGATCATCCTTGTAGCTCAGCGTTTCCGCCCACTGGGTCGGGCACAGGATGTCGTTGGTGGCTTCGCCGAATTTCGACGTGATCTTCGCCGCTTCGCAGTGCGTCATGGCGATCATCGGCGTGTCGATCTGCAGTTCCTTGATCTGACGGGCAGCCGTCGCGGCACCCTTGGAGTGACCGGACAGCACCAGCAGGTCGGGCTTGAGCGCCTTGACCTTGGTCAGGGTCGCGGAAATGTCGTTCAGATCGCGCGGCATCTTGTCGTCGATGACGGCTTCCATGCCGAACTTCTTCATGTCCTCGAGAACACCGGCGCGGACGTCGAGCGAGAACGGATCGTTTTCGAAGGCCATCGCGACTTTAACGTCGGAAGGCTTCTTACCGTTCTTCTCGGCGATTTCCGCGGCCAGCGCGATCGAGCTCGCCAGGTACTGTTCGGAGGTCGACAGCACCGCGAACAGGTACTTGTAGCCCTTGTTGAACAGCGAACGGGAAGCCCCTTCGGCTTCGACCATGGGCACCTTGTACTTTTCCACGATCGGCGCGGCGGCCTTCGTGGTGGCCGACGAATACGGGCCGAGGAAGTATTTCACGCCGTCCTGGTTGACGAGACGCTCGAGCAGCTGCGCGGTACGCAGCGGCGTCGATTCATCGTCGTAGTACTGGACTTTGAGTTTGTACTTCTTGCCGTTGACGGTCACGCCGCCGGCTTCGTTGATCTTCTTGACGCCGAGGTCGTAGCCGTTCTTGGCGTGGATCCCGTTGGTCGAATACTTCCCTGTAAAGGAAATGGCGGAGCCGAGGATGATGGTGTCTCCCTCGACTTTGGCGTTCGCCGGCGTCGCCAGCGCGACGCCCAGGGCAAAGGCCGAAGCCATTACTGCCGTCGTCAGACGTGCTTTCATTGTGTGAGTCCTCCCAGACTTCAGTGTTGCGCGGGCATTTGCCCGACTTGGATTCGCATCCACCTGCCCGATTTATTCTTGTTGTTGGCCGAACAGGCGACTCAGTCGGCGGATTGTATCAGTGTTCTCGCTGCTGGCAAGTCGATGAAACAAATACGCCGTCTAAAAAAGTCATCATATGGATCCAGTTATTTGGAAAAACCTGCAATGACTGTCTCGAAAACAGTGAATCCGCACAAAATCAGCCGCGGCCGGTGAACGGCATCTGCGTCGCCATGACGGTCATCGTGAAAACGTTGGTTTCCAGCGGATAGCTTGCCATATGCACCACCGCACGGCCGACATCGGCCACGTCCATCATCGGCTCGGGCTTGATCTCGCCGTTGGCCTGTTTGACACCCTTGGCCATGCGATTGGCCATGTCCGACTGCGCGTTGCCGATATCGAGCTGACAGACGGCGATGTTATACTTACGTCCGTCCAACGACGCGGTCTTGGTCATACCGGTGACGGCGTGCTTGGTTGCCGTATAAGGGATCGAGTCCGGCCGCGGCGCGTGCGCCGAGATCGAACCGTTGTTGATGATCCGTCCACCCTGCGGGTCCTGATCCTTCATGACGCGGAACGCCGCCTGCAGGCACAGGAACGATCCGGTCAGGTTGACGTCGACAACCGTCTTCCACTGCTCGAACGACAGTTCCTCCAGAAGAATGCCCGGCGCATTGGCTCCCGCGTTGTTGAACAGCAGATCGACGCGGCCGTAGGTGTTGACGACCTTCCTGAACAGCGCCTCGACCTGGCCCGGGTCGGTGACGTCCGTCGGCACGGCGAAGGCACGATCCGGCGCCGCGCATACAGCAACCGTCTCGTCCAGCGCGTCGGCGCGGCGCCCGGCCAGCGCAACGGTCCAGCCGTCGTCGATCAGCGCTTTCGTGCTGGCACGGCCGATGCCCGATCCGGCGCCGGTGACGATGGCGATTTTCGATTGCTCTCCCATTCAACCCCTCCATTAGATTTGCTGCGCGTCGCATTACCATTGCTGCTTTGAGTGGCGCGCGCTTTGGCCTTATCAAAGGATATTGGCAAGTGTGCGCCGAGCGGCAAGGAGAAGTTGATGCTCAGGCTCCTGGACGACCCCATCTCGGGCAACGGTTACAAGGTGCGTCTTCTGCTCGCGTTTCTCGGCACCCCGTACGCGTACGAGGCTCTCGATATCCTCAAATCGGAAACCCGGACGCCGGCATTCCTAGCGATCAATCCGAACGGCCGCATTCCGGTACTGGTTTTGGGCGACGGCACGGCGCTGTCGGAATCCAACGCGATCCTCGTCTATCTTGCCGCCGGCACACCCTGGCTGCCGACGGACCGGCTGCATCACGCGCAGGTTTTGCAGTGGATGTTCTGGGAACAGTATTCACACGAGCCCAACATCGCGACGCTCAGGTTCTGGAACCACCTGCCGGAACTGGACGACGCGCGGACGGCACAGATTCCGGGCAAGCGCGCGAACGGCATCGCTGCGCTGAAGCTGATGGACGACCACCTGAGCAAACGTGATTGGTTCGTCGCCGGTGTGCCGACCATCGCGGATATCGCGCTGTTCGCATACACCCATGTCGCCGACGAGGGTGGCTTCGGGCTCGCGGATTACCCGGCGGTCGGGCAATGGCTTGCCCGGGTCAAGGCATTGCCCGGTTTCGTGCCGATGGCCGCGAAAGAATAACCGCAGCGGCACGGACAAGTACTAACGATTGGATCCCCGCCGTCGCGGGGATGACGTGCAGGCGGGAACCCGGTAAAACCCGGGAAATTGATGAACCACAGGGCACGGAGAAGGTTTATGCCGGTTTGAACTTCAGCGACGCGCCGTTGATGCAGTAACGCTGGCCGGTCGGCTGCGGGCCGTCCGGAAACACATGCCCCAGATGTCCTTCGCACGTCGCGCAATGGACCTCGGTACGGGTCATCCACAGCGACTTGTCGACTTCTTCCTCGATGGCGTCGCCGTCGATCGGTTGGAAGAAACTTGGCCACCCGGAGCCCGATTCATACTTCGTGTCGGACGCGAACAGCGGCTCGCCGCACCCGGCGCAGACGAAAGTCCCCTTGCGCTTTTCGTGGTTGAGCGGGCTTGTCCCGGCGCGCTCGGTGCCCTTCATGCGCAACACCTGGAACGCCTCGTAGCCGAGCTGATCCATCCATTCCTGTTCGGATTTCTTGACCTTGTCCGTCATGGTGTCCTCCGGTTCTCTCAACCGAGTTAATCCTGGACGATCCGGAATGCCAGTCTTTTCAGACGACGCGCACGCAAATGTGAGAGCGCGTCAAAAGCGGCCGTCGTAAGCCTTGCGGCCGATCGGGCATGCGATCAGGGTATAGGTATCGGCATCGAGACCTTCCGCGATCGCATGCTCCAGCGATTCCCGATCCGTCGCCGTCACGCCGATACCGCCCATGACATTCGCGAGCGCCGCGAAGTCGGTGCCGCCGAAATCGACACCCAGGTTGTCCTGCTTGTTGGCGCGCTGCTTTAACTCGATCAGCGCCAGGCTCTCGTCGACGAAGACGACGATCACCACCGGCAGCTTCATGTCGCGGAGCGTCGCCAGCTCGCCCAGGATCATTTCCATCCCGCCGTCGCCGGTAAACGCGATCACCGGCGTTTCAGGAGCCGCCAGTTTATGGCCCATGACGATGGGTAGCGCGCAGCCCATGGTGCAAAGACCGGTCGACTGGGCAAGCGTCCGGGGTGCGTAGCAGTCCCACTGCTGGCTCAACAGAATGCGGTGTGCACCGGTATCGACGGCGGCAAAGCCGTCTTTCGGGAATACATTGCGCGCCGCATCGATGACGGCCGCGGGTCCCCATGCCTCGTCACGAGGGAAGTCGGCGCGAAGCGCCGCGCGGATTTTTTCGATGCCGCCGCCGGGCCACGTGTCCTTGCCGTTGATCCCCTCGGTCAGCGCCTTGATGCCCTCGCCCACGTCGCAGACGAAACTGATATCCACCTGATGCACATAGTGGGTGTTGGGCCGGCCCGAGACCTCGATCACCGTCTTGCCGTCCACGCCGGTCGGCCACGCATGGCGCCAGTCGATACGCATCTCGATCGGATCGTAACCGGCGAGCAGGATGACGTCGGCGTCATCGATCATCGGTTTCAGCGTCTTGAACGACTTCGGCGAAAGACCGTGTCCGCCCAGCGACAACGGGTCGTCCTCGCTGACGACACCCTTGGCCTTGTAGCTGGTCAGGATCGGAATCCCCAGGCGATGCACCGCCTCGTCGACCACCCCCGCCGCATCATGGTGCAGGATATCGACGCCGCCGATCACCAAAGGACGATCGGCATTGGCGATGGCGGCGCGCGCCCGGTCGAGATCGGGCCCCGCGGCAGGCGCCGTACTGGAGAGCGCGGCACGTCCCGGATAACCGGTGACGGTCGCTTCCTTGCCGGCGACACCGATCGGCACGTCGATATGCACCGGCCCCGGCGGATCCTGCATGGCGATGGCGACCGCCTTGTCGATCATGACATCGGCCGCGCCGTCGGCGAGTGTCATCGACGCTTTCGAGATCGGCCGGATGACATCGGTATGATCGAACACCTGGTGGGTATAGGTCTCCGCCTCCGCCGCATCGACACAACCGGTGAGGAAAATCATCGGCACCTGGTCCTGCCACGCGTTGGCGACGACATTGATGGCATTGACGACACCGGGGCCGACGGTCGCGACCAGAATACCCGGCGCGCCGGACGCATGGTACGTCCCCTCGGCCATGAACCCGCCCGGGTTCTCGTGCTTGACCAGATGGAAGTCGATGCCCGCGTCCTCAAGGCCTTCCATCAGGTCCAGCACCTCGCCGCCCGGAATGCCGAAGGCGTGGCGGCACCCGGCCTCGAAGAGCCGCTTGCCGATGATGTCCGAAGTGGTCGTCATGCGTCGTCGTTTCCTTATTCGGCCGCCCGCGCGCGCTCGGCCAGTTTGAGATAACCGTCTCGGGTCTGCGGCAGCTTGCGGTCGAGGATCTTGCCCGCGACCAGATTGCGCAGCACCTGCGCCGTGCCGCCGCCGATGGTGAACATGCGTGCGTCGCGGTACATGCGTTCCATCGGCCGGTTGCGGGAGTAACCCGCGGCGCCGAACACCTGCAACGCATCGGAGGTCACCTTGATCGCCGTATCGGCGGCGAGGATCTTCGCCTGCGCCGCCAGCAACATGTCCGGAAAGCCGCTTTCCGTCGTTTCCGCAGAAGCGGCCGCCTTATAGATGAGCGTCTGCGACGCGGCGAGGCCGACCGACATGTCCGCCAGCATCCACTGCAGGCCCTGGAACTCGGCGATCGGGCGGCCGAACTGCTCGCGCTCGTTCGCGTAGGCGAGCGCATTTTCATAAGCGCCTTCGGCGATGCCCAGCGCCACCGTCGCCGCGCCGACACGCTGCGAGTTGTAGGCGTTCATGAGGCCGGCAAAACCGCGCTTGATTCCTTCCGGCGGGATCAGCGCCATTTCCTCAGGCACGAACAGGTCTTCGAAAATCATTTCGCATTCCGGGATGCCGCGCAGTCCCATCGCCGGCTCGCGGGTGCCGACGCGAAGCCCCTCGGCTTCGCCACGCACCGCGATAAAGCCGCCGATCCCGATGTCGTTCCCGTCCTCGATCACGCGGGCGAAGATCAGATGCAGCTTGGAGACGCCGCCACCGGTGATCCAGTGCTTGCGGCCGTTGATGACGTAGCCGCCGTCCCTCTTGACGGCAGTCGTTGTCATCTCGGTCGCCGCCGAGCCCGCATCCGGTTCTGTGATGCAGATTGCCGGTTTGTCGCCCGCGAGCACCAATTCGGCGGCGAGCTTTTTCTGCGCGTCCGAGCCGTAGCGCATGATGGCGCTGACCGCGCCCATGTTCGCCTCGACCACGATGCGGCCCGTAACGCCGCAGACCTTCGCCATTTCCTCGACGACCAGCATCGCGTGCAGGAACGACAAGCCGCGCCCGCCCCATTCCTTGGGGATCGTCATGCCGGTGAAACCGGCCTTGGCCAGTTCTTCGACGTTGTGCCACGGATACTCTTCTGTCCGGTCGACCTCGGCGGCGCGGTCCGCGATCACGTCGGTCGCGAGTTTCCTGGCGCTCGCCTGCACTTCGAGTTGTTCGTCCGTTAGCTGAAACATGGTTCGGCTCCCTTACAAAATGCCGTCTTCGCGCAACTTGTCGCGGGCGGCCTGATCGAGGCTCAGCAATTCCTCCAGAACCTCGTCGGTGTGTTCGCCCGTCATCGGCGGCGGACGCCGGTAGGAGACGGGCGTTTCGGAGTATTTTATCGGATTGCCGATCAGACGGCACTTACCGTCGTCGGCGATCGGATGATCCATCTCGATGCGCATGCCGCGGTGTTTGATCTGCGGGTCCTCGAACGCCATCGGCACCGTGTTCACCGGCGCCGACGGCACACCCAGGGGCGCCAGACCGTCGACCCATTCGGCGGTCGTCTTCATGACCGTGGTCTGTCGCATCAGCGGCGTGATGGCGTCGCGGTTGCGGACCCGCGCATCGTTGGTGAGGAACCGCTCGTCGGTTGCCATTTCCGGCTTGCCGACGAAATCGCAGAAGCGCTGGAACTGGGCGTCGTTGCCGATGGCGAGGATGACGTAGCCGTCCGCCGTCGGATAGACGTCATAGGGCACGATGTTGGAATGCGCGTTGCCGCGGCGCACGTTCGGATGTCCGTGCGTCAGGTAATTGACGCCCTCGTTGATCAGCCACGCCACCGAACTGTCGAGAAGCGCGAGGTCGATCAACTGACCTTGCCCGGTCTTGTCGCGGTGCCGAAGCGCCGCCAGCAGCGCCGACGTCGCATACATGCCGCACATCACGTCCGAGATGCCGACGCCGACCTTGTGCGGATCGCCGTCGACGGGGCCGGTCAGGCTCATGATGCCGCCCATGCCCTGCGCCAGCATGTCGTAGCCGGCGCGCTTGGCATAGGGGCCGGTGCGCCCGAAACCGGAGATATGCAGGTAGACCTTGTCCGGGAACTCGGCGTGGATGTCGTCGTAGCCGAGACCGTACTTGTCGAGCCCGCCGACCTTGAAGTTGTGGCAAATCGCGTCGCAATGCTTCAGCAGGTCCTTGACGAGCGCAACGCCTTCCGGCTTGGCGATGTCGATGGTGACCGAGCGCTTGTTGCGGTTGGATGCCATGTAATAGGCGCTCTCACGGGTGTCTTTGCCGTCCTTGTCACGAAGGTACGGCGGCCCCCAGCCGCGCGTATCGTCGCCCGACCCCGGTTTCTCTACCTTGATGATGTCGGCGCCCAGATCGCCCAGAAGCTGGGTGCAGGTGGGCCCGGCGAGGATACGGGTCAAATCGAGAATACGGATGCCCTCGAGCGGGCCGGTGTTGGTGGTCATGGATCGTCCCCTGCAAAGCGTGGCGCGGCAGCGCCCCCGTGGTTTTAGCCGATGGCTATACTTGATGAAAACGAAATATTTTGCCTGTTAACTTGACAATAATTCATCATCAGTGCGTCTCGGGCGTTTGTCTCCGGCCAGGCCGCTGAGAATCTCGACGAGGGCCCGCGTCAGATGCGCCTTCGGGTTGTCGCGCCGTTCGACGACACCGACAACGCGGCACAGCGGCGGATCGCCGAACGGAATCTTTTCGATATCCGCCGGCAGTTCGGCGCCGGCCCGGTCCGGGACCACGGAGACGCCGAGGCCGTGCTTGACCATGGACGCGATGGCTTCCAGCGAGTCGATTTCCATCCCGGTATTCACGCGGATGCCCCGGTCCTTGAGGTGCGTGTCGATCAGCCGCCCGGCCCAGGCGAAGCGCTGGAACCGGATGAACGGTCCGGCAGCCAGAAGCTCCCGGTCGGTGGCGCCGCGGGCGCCCTTGGGGGCGATCACCATCAGCGGTTCCTCGGCGAACATGTGCCAGCTCAATCCGGTCTGCAGTTGCGACGGCTCGGTCACCACGGCGGCGTCCAGTTCCCCCTTGTGCACGCGTCCGACCAGATCGGCGGACAGGCCGCTCGACACCCGGATGCGCAGGTCCGGATGCGTGGCGCGGATCGCGCCCAGCGCCGGCGGCAGGATGCCCGAAAGCAGCGTCGGCACCGAGCCGATGTCGATGCTGCCGGTCAGCGCTTCGCCGGCCACGATATCCGACAGGCTCTCGCATTTCTCGACGATCTCGCGGGCCCGGTCGACAAGGTTGCGCCCGCGCGTATTCAGACGCGGCGGGCGTGTCGTGCGGTCGAAAAGCTTGGTCTCCAGATCGTCCTCGAGCGCCTTCACGTGCAGGCTGACGGCCGACTGAGTCAAACCGATTGCGTCGCCGGCGGCGGCGAACGAACCGTGCTCGGCGATGGCGATCAGGGTCTTGAGGTGGCGGAGATCCATGCCCGGCAGGTTAATGGCTTCACCGCGGGGGAGAAAGGCCCTTCGCAAGCACGTTACGTACTATCCCCGGTTGACCGGCAAACCGCTTCCGCAGAAGCTTGACCCGTTGCCAACAAGCGGAGGAAGCCAGTGGCCGATGAACGTAACCGCCGCGCCTACGACGACACGTCGGTCAAGGACGTGAAAGGCGTCAACGAGGATTTCGTGCTTCATACCCCTGCCGGCCGGCCGCTCCGCGAAGCCGTCGATTTCCTCGCCGAGCACAAGATCGGCCTGACCCTGGTGATCGCGTCCGACGGCGCCCTTGCGGGCGTGATTTCGGAACGTGACGTGGTCCGCGCCCTTTACGAACACGGCAACCATGCCCTCAACATGCCGGTCGACATGTTCATGGCACGCGACGTACTGACGTGCTCGGATCAGGACCGGGCCGTCGACGTCGCCAGGCTGATGAGCGACAAGCACATCCGTCACCTGCCCATCGTCGAGGACGGCTACCTTGCCGGCATGATCAGCGCCACCGACCTGGTACGCCATTTCGCGTCGAACGCCTGAGCGGCCGGTTTACTTCTGCGGATAGGGATTGACGATGTCGCGGACGAGTTGTTCCAGCACGTCCCTGACCTGCTTCTCGTCACAGCCCATGAGGACGGCGTCCTCAAGCGCGTCCTGGCATTCCTGACGGATTTCCTCCAGGTTCTCGCGCAGCACGACGAGTTTTTCCTCGCACGACACCTTCTCGCCGTCCGGCTGGCGCCAGACGACCCCGTCGATATCGAGCTTGTTCGCATCGTCCTTCATATTCGGGAGATACACCCGC
The DNA here is from genome assembly GCA_051117645.1 of Rhodospirillales bacterium. Taxonomy (GTDB): domain Bacteria; phylum Pseudomonadota; class Alphaproteobacteria; order Rhodospirillales; family Casp-alpha2; genus UBA4479. The sequence continues at coordinate 423,696 of JBNPEI010000010.1, read as the reverse complement.
CCCGCCCCGGATTCAAGCGGGTGCCGGCAAAGTGCGGATTTTTAACGCCGCCGCTCGTCCAGCCAGATGTCGGTCTTCGAAGCGGTCTTCGGCGACGCGGCCCCGCCACCGGAGCCGCCACTGGCGCCCGGGCCGAATTCCCACGGCAGCGGCGGCGGCTCGCCCGGCGCCCCCTCCCACGGCAGTTCGGGCGGGTTCTCTTTCTTGCGGCGGCGCGACATCGCCTTCTCGACATGACCCAGGTTCTTCTCGGCGACGGCGGCAAGCCGTTCCGCACCCCTTTCGACATAGATCGCACGCGCCGTGCGGAACGCGTCGTGCGCCCCTTCGAGCGCGCTGGCGTCGCCGGCGATCCGGCCGTAGAGAAACAGGGCCGAACCCAGGTTGTTCTGTGCCGACGCCCAGTGCAGCGGCATGTTCTTGCGGTCGCGCGCGGAAACCACCGAATTGCAGGCCTCGACCGCCTGCAGCAGCATCGACGCATCACGGTTCTCGCGGCCGATGACCAACGCTACCTGCCCGAAATGCCCCATCGCCTCGGCCCACTCGTTCGGGGTCTGCTTCCTGTCGTAGACGGAGAGCGCGTTCCGGAACGCGTGCAGCGCGTGTTCCAGCGTCTCGGCATCGCCGTTGTCGAAGTCGAGCCGGTAAAGCGCCAGGCCGAGCCGGTTGTTCATCGCCGCCCAGTCGTGCGGGAACGCCGTGGGCCCGATGATCTTGAGCGCATGCTCGAGGTCGTTGATCGAGGCTTCCAGCGCGGCGGTGTCGTTCGTGCGCTCGGCGATGAACTGGCCCAGAAACGCCCGGTCGCGGTGTGCGAACGCCCATTCGAGCGGTGTCTTCTCGGCACTGAACGCGTCGAGGGCGGTATCGAAAAGCGTCATCGCCGTCTGCGCGTCTTCGGCACGGCGCTTGAAACGCGTCGCGCTGGCGAAGGTCCGCGCCACCGTCGCCCGCTCCTCGGCGCGCGACAACTGATCGAGGCCCGGCACCTCCTGCAGCAACTGATCGCGCGCGTCCTGCAATAGCACGTCGAGATCTCGGCGCACGGTCAGGAGCTTGCCCGCCTGCTTGGTGCGGAGCGACGCCAGCAGTGCCGCGTGCAGCCGGTGCGAGGACGCCGGATCGAGCGGCATCGGCAGCACCAGCAGCGTCCAGCCGTCGCCCATGCGGAACTGGTCGACGGACGAGTCCTCGCGGACGAATAACCGGAGATGCAATAACTGCCCGGCGTTTACGACCGCACCCCAGATGATGATGTCGCCGCCCTGGTCCAGCAGCCAGCGCGTCGAGGCGCGCTTGAGGTCCGCCATCGCGGCGACCGGGTCGCTTCCGAACTCAAGGGAGACCTTGGCGTTCATGGTGCGCGCGCGGATACCGCGGCGCTTGGAAAGCTCGGCAATCAGATGTTGTGCCGCCTGTTCGCCGCCGTCGCCGTCGAGCGCGGACACGCGCACGTCGAGACGGTCGTAAACGTCGGCAAATTCGGGTTTCAGGATGCGCCGGAGCAGACCGGGCTTGAGCACGCTGGCGGCCGGGTCCTCGACAGCGTATTCGGTGTCCGACTGCGACGACAGCGCAACCAGCGCACGCGACGCCGACGGGTCCGTTTTCTTTTCGGCGGCGGCCTTGCGGGCGGGCTTCTCGGGCGGTTCCTTTTTCGCCGGCTGCCTGCCCAGCAGGCGCGCCGCCTGTTCCCTGGAGATCGTTTCGACGACGAGATTGCCGAGTGCCTGCGCGGTGTCTTCCATGGCACGCCCGTCAAGGAATTCCTCGGCACCGATCAGTGCGCCGCGGTCGAGCACGGCGGTCGGCATGGACATGCCGTCGACGTCGCGCGTCATTTCGACCGAACCCTGCTGGATTCGGTACGCGCTATCCGGCACGCTGCCTTCGGCGAGCAGAATATCGCCGGATTTATACTCTTTGGTTGCCACCCGTCTCTCCTAATACGGACACGCGCCCAGGCGCCCCTATGGTGGCCTTCAAGGTGTAAAGATGGTGTTAACGAATGGCCCCGGAGGGAGCGGTCACTGCTCGACGATCTCGTCGCGGAGCGCCCGGCGGATGTCGCCGAACACCCCCGCCCAGGCGCCGTGGCGCTTCTGGCGGAATAGCCGCATGCTCGGGTACCAGGGGGACGTGTCAGTGCCGCGCATCCAGCGCCAGTCGGGCGAATACGGCAGCGCCACCCAGACCTGTTTCCCCATGGCGCCCGCGAGGTGCGCGAGCGCGGTGTCGACCGTGATCACGAGGTCGAGCTGGTTGACCACGGCGGCGGTGTCGGAGAAGTCGCGGACCCGGTCGCCGATGTCGTTGACCAGCGCGTCGCAGCCGTGCTCCTTGATGTCGGCGGCGGCGGGACCCTTCTGCAGGGAATAGACGGACAGTCCCGGCAAACCGAGAATCTCAATAAAATGTTTAAACCCGGCGGAGCGGTTCTGGTCGTTGCGGTGCGTCGGACGGCCGGCCCAGGAAATGCCGACCCGCTTGATGCGGCCCAGCGACGACGGCAACTGCACGGCGCCCGGGTCGAGCGGCGCGACATAGGGAATGTCGGCCGGGATGCTGTCCATGCCGGTGCCGAACACGTGCGCCAGCGACATCATGGGAATCCAGAAATCGAACTTGGGCGGCGTCTGGCCGCGGTTGAAGACCTTGGAGACGCCGTCGACCGAGCCGATCAGGCGCGCCAGCTCGGGCTGCACCTCGACCACCACCTGGCCGCCACGGGCCTTGATCATCGGCAGGTAGCGGGCGAACTGGATCATGTCGCCGAAGCCCTGCTCGTGATGCACCAGCACCGTCTTGCCCTTGAGTTCGGACCCGTCCCAGCGCGGCTTGTCGAATTCCCGTGGCGGGCTGCGCTCCAGCAGCCAGCGGCTTTCGTAGCCTTCGAACCCTTCCTCGAGTCGGCCCATCTCCAGAAGCGTCAGGGCCCGGTCCCACTGGCAGTCGACATGGTTCTCGTTGAGGGCCAGCGCCTTGTCGAGACAGCTCAGCGCGGCATCGGTCTGGCCGAGATCGCGCAGCACGAGACCCAGATTGTAGTAGGCCTCCGTCGAGCGCGGCGCCAGACGCACCGCCTGCTGGTGCGAGGCCATCGCCACTTCGAGCCGGCCCAGTTCGCGGAGCGCGTTGCCCATATTGGAATAGACGCCGGAATTATTCGGTTTCAGCACCAGCGAGCGGCGATAGCACGCCACCGACGTTTCGAGCTTGCCCAGCGAACGCAGCGCGACGCCCATGTTGTTGTAGACGTCGGCCTGTTTCGGGTTGAGCAGCAGCGACTTGCCGTAGGCGTCGACCGCGTCCTGGAGCTTGCCTTCGCGGTGCAGACCGGCGGCGACATTGAACATGCGCACCGCTTCGCGTTCGCGGAGCGCGGTGCGCTGGTCTTCCGGCAGCGAACGCCAGATTTCGAGCTTTTCGGGGTCGACGGTATGCGGTTTCGACTGGACCCGTTCCGGGGCTTCCTTCTCACGCGGACGAAGGACCGCCTTGGCGCGCTTCTTCTTCGGCGCGGCGCCGGTCTTCGCGGACTGTTTCGCCATGCTGGCTGCCCCCCGTTGGATACCCGTCCGCGCATATTGCAAGGGGTTTTGCCCGACCGCAAGCGCGCTAAACGGCCATGCGCAAGGGCCTGCGCTTATTTGCGCGGCAATTTACTCAAATTATCGGAATCACGTTCTCCGGCGGACGTCCGATCACCGCCTTGTCGCCGGCGACGACGATCGGTCGCTCCATGATAATCGGAATGTTGACCATGGCGTCGAGCAGTTCCGGCTCGCTCATCGCGTTGACGTCGAGGCCCGCTTCCCTGGCTTCCTTCTTGCGCACGATATCGTGCACCTTGAGGCCGAGCATCCCGAGAATACGCCGGAGTTCCGTCCGCGACGGCGGATTGTTCAGGTACTCGACGACCTTGTGGTCGACGTTCTTATCCTCAAGGATCGCCAGCGTCTGCCGCGACTTCGAACACCGCGGGTTGTGGTAGATCGTAACACTCATTTCCGTCTCCTGACCTGCTACTGCCCGTCGCCGTCATCCGGGGCGTCGCCCTTGCCGCCGGTCGGCGATTGTGACGCCGACAGCGGCCGTCCGCTCCCGGCCCCGGCATCCGGTGCCTTTTCTGTTGCCTTTTCCGTGGGCGGCACGAACGGCTCGGGCCGGTCGGCGGGCAGACTCTCGATATATAGGGACGTCGACGGGAACGCGAAACCGGCGCCGGCGCCATGGACGATATCCATGATCTTGTAGGCGAGCCGTTCCTTGATCTCCAGCCACTCCCCCCAGACCTTGGTGTACGTGAAGCAGTAGACGAGGATATCGATCGAGGAACCGCTGAACCGGTCGACGCGGACGAAGGTCGACGCTTCCGTCGGTTTCACGAACTCGTCGCTGCCCTCGATATACGCGGCGATCCCTTCGCGGACTTCCCGGAGTTGATCGATGGTTGTCCGGTATTCGAGGCCGATGTGCCAGTAAATGCGCCGGTACGTCACGTAGGAGAAATTGGTGACGGCGGTATCCGATAACTGCGCGTTCGGCACCATGACCGGCGCCTGATCGAAGCGGCGGATCATGGTGGATCGGAACCCGATGGATTCGACGGTGCCCTCGACCACGCCGTCGACATTGATCCAGTCGCCTTTGCGGAACCGCTTTTCGCCGAGGATCAGGATACCCGCGATCAGGTTCTTGAACAGGTCCTGCGCACCGAGCGCGACGGCGACCCCGAACAGCCCCGCGCCGGCGATGATCGGACCGATCTGGATGCCCCAGATCTGCAGCACCGTCGCCGCACCGACGAGGATCACGGCGACGCGCATCGCCTTCATAATCCATTCGATCAGTTCGCGGCTGAGCACGTCTTCCAGCTTGCTGAACGCACGCGACAGCGGGCCGACGGCGCGCAGCATGGCCCAGAATATGACGATCGCGATCAGCGTGCGGGTCACGTTCTCGGCAATCGTATCGACAACGCCCTCGAACTGCATGTAGTTGGTGGCGACGAAAATCCCGAACACCACCGGTATCGCCCGCAGCGGCGGCGCGATGGCGTCGACGATGTTGTCGTCGATCTTCCACTCGGTACTCTTCGCCATGCGGCGAAGCCAGCCGATCAGGAATTTCGCGATCAGCCCGCGCAGGATAAAGAATGCGAGCAGGATCAACAGCGCATTGACGGCCTGGCCGATGTCGATGCCGCCGATGCCGTTCTTCCAGACATCAACCACGAGGTCCCAGAACTTCTGAAAATCTTCGACGTTCAAGAAATCTCTCCGCTGATGCAGGATGAACCGGACAATGAGGGATAGCTGAGTTGGCGGCGATTATCAAACCGGCGCCCGGACGCGCCTATATCCACTTGAGCCTTCTGAAGATGAGCACCTGCAGGGCGACGACCGCCGTCAGCAGAATGGCGATAACGAGAAAGCCGTCCTTGTTCTCGGCAAGCGGTATGCCGCCGACGTTCATCCCGAACATGCCGGTGATCACACCCAGGGGCAGCATCAATGCCGCGACCACGCTGAGCGTGTACATGTTGCGGTTCATGTGTTCCGCCGCGCGGTTGGTCAGTTCGTCCTGGATCACGGCGGCGCGCTCGCGCATGGCATCGAGATCCTCGACGATGCGCGCCACCTGATCGGCACATTCACGGAACGCGAGCCGGTGGTCGTGCGGCATCCACTCGACATTCTCGGTCTGCACACGCGCAAGCGCCTCACGCTGCGGCGCGAGATAGCGCCTGAGCGAAATCGCCTGACGGCGCAGTTCCTTGAGGCGCTGGCGGATGTCGGCTGTCGGATTCTCGACAAGATCGTCTTCGAGCGCATCGATCTCGTCGTTCATGTCCTCGATGACCGGCCCCATGCGTTCGACCAGACCCGCCGCCAGCATCCGGAGCGTGTCGCTGGTGTTGAGCGGACCGCTGCCGGCGACAACCCGTTCGCGCACGTCGTTGACCGCCATCAGCTTGCGCAGCCGCACCGTGACGATTCGTTTCTCGTCGACCCAGATACGCAGGCTCACCATATCTTCCGGATCGGCGCCCGGGTTCAGGTTGACGCCGCGGAGCGCCATGACGATACCGTCGTGCATGAACGCGACACGCGGGCGCGTTTCACCCGCCAGCAGTGCATCCGCCGCCAGTTGGGAAAGGCCGCTCTGCTTGCGCAGCCAGTGCTCGGATTTTTCGCCTTGGCGGTGCAGGTGTATCCAGACCGGTCCTTCGAAGGCCGTGTCCTTTTTCAGATCGTCCCAGCCCAGGTTCCTGCCGCCGCCCTTGCCGTCGAGTACAAATGCGCCAAGCAATCCGTCCTGTTCGCTCATTTTTATCTCCACAGGTTTTTCACGGTCACGGGTGGCGTCCGCCCGCCGAGACACTAGAATACCCGCTGGCCACTGATAAGGGGAGTGGGGTTTGAATTCGGTCCGCGAACAGATCGTTTCCATTTCGTCGCTGTTGATGGGCATGTCGATGCTGCTGATGGGCAACAGCCTTCAGGGCACGCTCATTGCCATCCGCGCCGTCGGCGAGAAGTTCTCCGCCAATGCCATCGGGATCATGGCGTCCAGTTACTTCCTGGGTTTCGTCGCCGGCACCCTGGTCACCGCCTATCTGATCGAACGGGCCGGGCATATCCGCGCGTTCACGGCGCTGGCGTCGCTCGCGTCCGCCGCCGCGCTCGGCCACATCATCATCATCGAACCCATCGCCTGGACCGTTTTCCGGGCCATTTCCGGGTTCTGTTTCGCCGGCATCTACATGGTCATCGAAAGCTGGCTCAACGAACGCGCCACCAACGAGACGCGCGGTCAGGTGCTGGCCTCCTACATGGTCGTCAACCTGCTGTCGCTGACGATGGGGCAGTTCCTGATCGCCGCCGCCGACCCGCTCGGCTACGTGCTGTTCTGTATCGTGTCGATCCTGGTCTCGGTTGCCATCATTCCGGTCTCGATCACGCGGACCATGGCGCCGGCACCGCAGAAGCCGCGCCCGCTGCCGATCCGCAGGCTGTTCACAATCTCGCCGCTGGGCTTCGTCGGCTGCTTCGCCTACGGCCTCGCCATGGGCGCGTTCTGGGGCCTGGCGCCGGTATTCGCGGGCAACGTCGGTTTGGATACCAACGGCGTCGCCTTCTTCATGTCGCTCTGCATTCTCGGCGGCGGCCTGATGCAATGGCCGATGGGCTGGCTGTCGGACAATTTCGACCGCCGCAAGGTCCTGATGGGCGGCAGCTTTGCAACCGCAGGGCTGGCTGCACTGGTGGCCATCGGCGGCACCATCAAACCGGAGCTTCTGGTCTACATGGCGTTCCTGTTCGGCGCCGCCTCGTTTCCGATCTACGCCGTCACCGTATCGCACGCCAACGACTACGTGCAGGCCGAGGAACGCGTCGTCGTCAGCGGCACGCTTTTGCTGATCTACGGCGCCGGTGCCATCGTCGGCCCGCTGCTGGCGGGCCCGGTGATGGCCTTCGCCGGCGACGAGGGGCTGTTCTACTACATCGGCGGCGTGTTTTTCGTGGTCGGTATTTATGCGGCCTGGCGCATGACGCGCCGCGCCGCGCCGACGGCCGAAGAAAAGACCAACTTCGTGCCAACACCCAACGCCACGCCGGTGGCCGCCGCGCTCGACCCCCATTCGGAACCGATGCCGGAACACAGCGAAGGGGCCGAACAGAGCAAGTAGACGCGGTCCGGCTCAGTCCATTCTTGCGGCGAGTTCAAGTTCCTCGACGCTGTCGGCGTCCAGCACCTGACAGACGATATCGTACGAGAACCCGGCCCGGGCCAGCGTCGCCATATCCTTTTCGCGGCGTTCGGCACGCTCGTCCTTGTCGTCGGAGCGATAGGGACCGAGACGGCGCCGCCGCGCCAGCGTCAGCGCCGCCGCGAGATCGAGATCGGCGCTCCGCTCCTCTTCCGTCAAGGCCTCGAGTGCGGCCTCGATATGATCGTCGTCCAGGCCCTTCTGCATCAGCTTGAAGCGGATGCCGCGCACCGGCGTGCCCTTGGCGTGCAGGGAGCGGGCCCGCATTTCCGCGTAGACCCGGTCGTCGATGAAACCGTAGCGTTCGAATTTGGCGATGATGTCGTCGACGAACTTCTCGCCCTCCGCCGGATCGGTGCCATGGTGATCCGCCGAGCGCTTGACCTTTTGCATCATCAGGCGCCGGAGATGCGCCCTGGACGTCGCGAACCGCCCGAGATAGTGCGCGGCGGAGTTCTCAAGATACTTGGCCGTCGCCTTCCTCGGGCCGCGTCTGCGCTTCGGCGCCTGGTCGGATTCGTTGTCACTCATGATCGGCCCCGGTTTCGCAACACTGGTTTCCGTCGCCCTCACTCTTTATATAGACCTCAAAGGATAACGAACGAAACACCTGAACATCCAAGTCGGGACATCGATGCGACAGCCCACCACTTCCAATGCCATCGGCCTTTGGACCCTTTACATGCGCGAAGTGCGCCGTTTCATGAAGGTCTACATGCAGACCCTGCTGGCGCCCGTCGTCACCACCCTGCTGTTCCTCGCGGTTTTCACGCTGGCGCTCGGCAAGTTCCGCCCGGACGTGCATGGCGTGCCGTTCTCGGAGTTCCTGGCGCCGGGCCTCGTCATGATGGCGATCGCCCAGAATGCTTTCGCCAACACGTCGAGTTCCATCATGACCGCCAAGGTGCAAGGCAACATCGTCGACACGCTGATGCCACCGTTTTCGCCGCTGGAACTCGTCATGGGGTTTGCCTTCGGGGGCGTCACACGGGGCATCGTCGTCGGGCTTTCCGTGGCCATCGCCATGTCGATCATCGTCGGGTTTTCGATCGGCAACACGGGCCTGATTGTCTACCACGCGCTGATGGCGTCGCTCATGCTGTCGCTGCTCGGTATCATCGGCGGGATCTGGGCCGACAAGTTCGATCACATGGCCGCCATTACCAATTTCGTGGTCACGCCGCTGGCGTTCCTTTCCGGCACGTTCTACTCCATCGACCGGCTGCCCGAGTTCGGCCAGACACTGGCGCACCTCAACCCGTTTTTCTACATGATCGACGGGTTCCGGTCGGGATTCATCGGCCATGCCGACGCCGCCCCCTGGCTCGGCATTACGGTGATGGCTGTCGTCAATGCGGTGCTGTGGTGGTGGTGTATGTGGATGTTCAGGTCCGGCTACAAGCTCAAACCCTGATACGGATCGTCCAATGGCGCTCAGCGGCTGTTGACGGTCAACCGTCCGTGCCGTTTGCGTTCCTGTTCTTCTTTTTCCTTGGTTTTTTCATGCGCTTCGATCAACGGTTCGATACTTTTGCGGATGACGTTGATTTCACGCGTTTGCGCAAGCTCGGTTTCCTCGAGTGACTTCGCCGTCTTGGCGATCGCATCGATGGCACCCTTGATGGCGCGATCCTGCTTGTGCGATTTCTCGGCCAACGCCGCCTCGCATTCATTCATGCGTTCTTCGATCAGAAGCTGGCATCTCTTGGAAACTTCGGTCGCATAAACGAGACCTGCAATCCCAAAAAATAACGCGAACGCACTTACGAAATGAAAAAACACATCCATAAGTTGATCCTAACTTCCCTCAAGCATGCATGATTGTAGGTTAACCTTTGAACCGATTAAATGACGAAAATCACACCGCCCGAAAAAAGTCCGATGGCCGGCAGCCAATTTCCGGAAATGGCCTGTACCCGCGCGCCTGGACACGGTTAGATACCGCCCGGGCCAACGAAAAACCGGGAAATCGAATCATGCCCCATCTTGCTCGCCGCAACTGGACCCCGCCGGAATCGGAAGCGTATATCCAGCGAACCGCCGACGAGACGGCGCGTGCCGATTCGGATGCCGTGCATACCCGGATCGACGCCCTGATCGCAGAGAACCGCCAAATCCACGAGGCCGACTGCATCAACCTCAACCCGGCCACCAACATCATGAACCCGAAGGCGGAAGCGGCCCTCGCCGCCGGCCTCGGTTCGCGCCCGTCACTCGGCTATCCCGGTGATAAATACGAGATGGGTCTGGAAGCCATCGAGAAGATCGAGGTGATCTGCGCCGAACTGGCGGCCGAGATATTCCAGGCCAAATACGCCGAGATCCGCGTCGGCTCCGGCGCGCTCGGGAACCTCTATGCGTTCATGGCGACGACCAAACCGGGCGACGCCATCATCGTCCCGCCGGCCAGCATCGGCGGGCATGTCACGCACCACGGCGCCGGCGCGGCGGGCCTATACGGTGTCGATATTCACAAGGCGCCGGTCCTGGCCGACGGCTACACGGTCGACGTCGCGGCGCTCGCCACACTCGCCCGCGAGATCAAGCCGGCGCTGATCACCATCGGCGGCAGTCTCAATCTGTTCGAGCATCCGGTCGCCGCCGTGCGCGAAATCGCCGACGAGGCCGGTGCCCGGCTGATGTTCGACGCCGCGCATCTGTGCGGCATGATCGCCGGCCGGGTCTGGGACAACCCGCTCGCCCTCGGCGCCGACATCATGACCATGAGCACTTACAAGAGCCTTGGCGGACCCGCCGGCGGACTGGTCGTCACCAACGACGCGGAGATCGCCGAACGGCTGGACAGAATCGCCTTCCCCGGCCTCACCGCGAACTTCGATGCCGCCAAGTCGGCGGCACTGGCAATCACGCTTCTGGACTGGCGTGAGTACGGCCAGGCCTACGCCCGGCAGATGCACGATCTGGCTTCGGCGTTGGCCCGGAGCCTCGATGCGCTCGGCCTGCCGGTATTCGCAAAGGACGATGACTTCACCACGTCGCACCAGTTCGCGCTTGAAGCGCATGCCTTCGGCGGCGGTCAGGCGGCGGCGAAGAGGTTGCGCGAGGCAAATATCCTGAGTTGCGGGATCGGCCTGCCGATGGCCGACGTGCCGGGCGACGTCAACGGGCTCAGGATCGGCACACCGGAGATTGCGCGGATCGGCATGCAGGTCGACGACATGGCCGAGCTTGCATCGCTGATCCACCGGGCGCTGACCGGCAACGACCCCAAGGCCGTCGCCGCCGAGGCGAGCGCACTCAGGGGACGTTTCGATACGCTCCATTTCATCCGCGGGTGACATTCCCGTTGCGGCCGCAACGTCTTGTTGACAGCGACAAGCGGCCTCACGATACTCCTCGGCTTTCCCGGGACGGTCCCGGCCAACCTGCAGAGGAGCAAAGGTCATGATACCGGCGGTTATGCCCACGTATGCCCGTTACGATCTTGCCTTCGATCACGGCGAAGGCGCGCATCTGTGGGACAGCGAGGGCCGACGCTATCTGGACTTCGGGGCGGGGATCGCGGTCGCCGCCGTCGGGCATTGCCATCCGCACCTGGTCGAGGCGATCCGCGAGCAGGCCGGCAAACTCATGCACACGTCCAACCTCTATCACATTCCGGGCCAGGAAAAGCTCGCCGAGCGGCTGGTCGGGAACACCTTCGCCGACGCCGTGTTCTTCAACAATTCCGGCAACGAAGCGGTCGAGATGGGCGTCAAGATGATGCGACGCTATCACTGGGCGGGCGGCCATCCGGAACGCTACCGGGTGATCACCGTCTCGGGCGCGTTTCACGGCCGCTCGCTGGCGATGCTGTCGGCGGGCAAGCAGGAAAAGCACCTGACCGGCTTCGGCCCCGAGGTCGACGGCTTCGACCAGGTCGCGTTCGACAACCTGAACGAACTGAAGGCCATGATCGGTCCCGAGACCGCCGGCATTCTCGTCGAGCCCGTCCAGGGCGAAGGCGGAATCCGGCCGATGAGCAAGGAATACCTTCAGAACCTCAGGAAGATCGCCGACGAATACGGCATCCTTCTGATGTTCGACGAGGTACAGTCCGGCGTCGGTCGGACGGGCAAGCTCTATGCCTACGAATGGAGCGGCATCCAGCCCGATATCCTGGCCTCCGCCAAGGGGATCGGCGGCGGCTTCCCGCTCGGCGCGACGATGGCCACCGAAAAGGTCGCCGAAGCCATGACGGCGGGCTCGCACGGCTCCACCTACGGCGGCAATCCGCTCGCCATGGCGGCCGGCAACGCGGTGCTCGACATCGTTCTGGCGCCGGGCTTCCTCGAGGGCGTGCAGAAAATCGCCGAGGAATTCAGGACGGGTCTCGAAGACCTCGTCGCCCGTCATCCTTCCGTTTTCGAGGATGCGCGCGGCACGGGATTGATGCTGGGGCTCAAATGCGTCGAGGGCGTCACCAACGGCGACGTCGTCAAGAAGCTGATCGAGAACGGCCTCCTCAGCGTGCCGGCGGGCGACAACGTGGTGCGCTTCGTCCCGCCGCTGGTGATCACATCGGCGGACGTCGCCGAAGCGCTTTCCATTATCGACCGGACAAGCGGACAGATCGAGAAAGATGCGGCCTGACATGTCCGCGCCCAAGCACTTCCTCGATATCGACCGGCTCGACAGCGACACGCTGCAGGGCATCCTTACGCTCGGCCACGATCTGAAGAAATCGCGCAAGAGCGGCGCCACCGGCAGGCCGCTCGACGGCAAGACGCTGGTCATGATCTTCGAGAAACCGTCGACGCGGACACGCGTCTCGTTCCAGGTCGGCATGCAGGAGCTCGGCGGTCACACGGTCATCCTCACCGACGACCAGTCGCAACTGGGCCGCGGCGAAACCGTCGCCGACACGGCGCGGGTGCTGTCGCGCTATGCCGATGCGATCATGATCCGCACCGACGATCCGGCCAAGCTGATCGAGCTCGAGGCATACGCCACGGTGCCGGTCATCAACGGCCTTACCGACCAGTCGCACCCGTGCCAGATCATGGCCGACATCATGACATTCGAGGAACGCCGCGGCGCCATCAGAGACCGCAAGGTCGCCTGGACCGGCGACGGCAACAACGTGGTGACGAGCTGGGTGCACGCCGCCGCGCGCTTCGGGTTCGAGATGCGCATCGCCACGCCGGACGAACTGAAACCCAGCGACCAGTTGATCGCCTGGGCCGACGATGCCGGCGCCAAGGTGGTACTGACCGAGGATCCGGCCGAGGCCGTCAGCGGCGCCGATCTCGTGGTCACCGACACCTGGGTCTCCATGGGCGACAATGATGCGGGCACCCGCCACAACATGCTGTCGCCCTACCGCGTCGACGATGCGCTGATGGCGAAAGCGGCAGCGGATGCGCTGTTCATGCACTGCCTGCCGGCACACCGCGGCGAGGAAGTGACCGATTCCGTCATGGACGGCCCGCAGTCGGTGGTTTGGGACGAGGCCGAGAACCGCCTGCACGTCCAGAAAGCCATCCTTTCGTGGTGTCTGAGCTGACGGCGCCGCTCCGGGGCCCGGATCCATCCGTCTTCGGCAAGAAAGCGCTGTCACGGAGCGATATTCTCGCGCTCGACCGGCTCGCCGCGGCGGCCTGGGCCGCGCCGGAACAGGAGCCGTTCGGCGGCTGGCTGTTCCGCCATGCCGACGGCATCACCCGGCGCGCCAATTCGGCCGCTCCCTTCCCGCCCGATGACGGCACGACGCTCGATGCCTTGATCGCACACACGGAATCATTCTATCCGGCGCGAAACCTGCCGCCGCGCATCCAGATATCCCCGGCGGCCGAACCCCAAGGCCTCGACACCTATCTCGCGGAACGCGGTTACGAGATCGAAACGCCGGTCGACATCATGATCGTGGAAGCCGGCGGGTTGGCCAGGGACGCCGCCGGTGAAATCGACATTCACCAGGACGCTCCGGCGGGCTGGTGGGACCTTTACATGGAAGGCTACGGCCGCGATCCGCGCCGGATCGTCGCCGGCGCGAGGGAACTTCCGCTGTATGCCGCGGCGCCCGGAACGGATGGCGGCATCGACGCCCTCGGTCTCGGCGTCATCGGCGGCGGCTGGCTCGCGGTGTTCGGCATGCTGACCCGGCCCGGCCGGCGCCGCCGCGGCCTCTGCACCGCCATTATCCGGACGCTCGCGGCCTTCGCGGTTGATCGCGGCGTCCACGGTGTCTACCTACAGGTGGAGGATGACAATCCAGGCGCGCGCAGCCTTTACGAAAAGCTCGGCTTTCGCGGCGTCTACGGATATCATTACCGGACACTTTGGACGGCGCCTTGAACCACATCCCTGACCAGAGCGATTTCGGCGACTTCGTACAGACCTTCCAGATCGAGGATCTGAATATCCGCGGCCGCCTGATCCGCCTCGATCATGCGTACAATCAGGCGATCCACGCGCATGGCTATCCGCCGGCCATCAAGAAACTGATCGGCGAGACGATGGTGCTGGCGGCGATCCTCGCCAGCGCGCTCAAGTACGACGGCGTCTTCACGTTGCAGGTGCAGGGCGACGGCCCGGTCAGCCTGATCATGGCGGACATCACCTCGGACGGCGGCATGCGCGCCTACGCCAAACTCAAGGACGGCGTCGCCGAGGACGACATCGCCGGCGCGTCGATCCCGCAGACGCTCGGCGCCGGGCACATGGCCTTCACCGTCGATCAGGGACCGGACACGGACCGCTATCAGGGCATCACCGAATTGACCGGCGCGACGCTGGCCGAGTGCGCCCAGAATTATTTCCGCCAGTCGGAGCAGATCGAGACCGCGATCGCCATCACCGCCGACCCGGGAGACGCGGATGCGCCGAAGCACGCCGCCGGGCTGATGGTGCAACGGCTGCCCGCGGCACGGGACGGCGAACGCGAGGAAGAAGACTGGCGCCGCGCCGTGGTGCTGATGAGTTCGATCACCTCCGACGAACTCCTCAATCCGGGGCTGACCGCCACCAAAATTCTGTACCGCCTCTATCATGAAGACGGCATTCGGCTGTTCGAGCAACGTCGGCTGCACCATGAATGCCGCTGTTCCGAGGAACGCGTGAGCCGCACGCTCAGGTCGTTCCCGCGCGAGGAAATCGACGAGATGGCCGAGGACGGCCTTATTACCGTCACTTGCGAGTTCTGCAGAACCGACTACGTATATGATGAACGGCGGCTTGATGCGCTCTATGCTGATGTTGCCGATCAGTCCTGATTCCTGTCCGGAGATCCGACCCATGCCCCTGCCCCGCTTTTTCCGCAAATCCGCGTTTCTCGCCGTTTTGCTTGTGGCCGCCGTCGGGCTCGGGTCCTGCGCGACCCCGCCTCCGCCGCAGTTTCCGGACCTGAGGTTCACGCATCTGCCGCCGATCACGCTGGGCGTCGAACGGGTCGAGATCGTCGACAACTTCACGCCGCCGTCGGACTCCAAGCATGTCGAAAACCGGATGCCGGTGACGCCTGAGCAAGCGCTCCGGAACTGGGCGCGCGACCGCCTCAAGACCGAGGGCGTTTCGGGTGTCGCCAAATTCATCATCAACAATGCCGCCGTCACCGAGACCGAGCTTACCCGAAAGAAGGGCCTTTCCGGCGTCTTCACCACCGAGCAGTCGCACCGCTATGACGCGGCGGTCGACGTCGAATTGAAGCTCGAAGGGGTGCCACGGGTCACGCAGGCGTACGCGAAGGCTGCTATCAATCGTTCCCAGACTGTGCCGGAGGATGCCTCGATCAACGTTCGCGAGGAGATGTGGTTCAATTTGACCGAACAGGTGATGAAGGACTTCGACCCGCAGATGTCGGAGTCGATCCGCAAACATCTCGCCGATTTCATTCGCTGACATTCACGGGGCTTCAGCGAATTCCGGCGGCACTTCGTTCGCCATATTGATGTCGAGTTCGAAACCGGTTTCCCTGGACACCAGCTTGCGCGCCTTGGCGACGTGCGGCTTGCCGCGTTTCATTTCCCGCCAGAGCTGAACGCCGAAGTCCTGAAGACCCGGGTCGGCGACGCACCGCAACGAGTGCACCCAGACCTGAAGACCCAGCGAATCGTGCTGACGCTCGTTGCGCGCCAGCACGTTGACCGCTTTCGCAAGCTCGTGCTGGTACATGGGCTGCGCCCGCGCCAATGCCGTCAGGTCGCGAAGATCGATTCCGGTTTCCAGGAGCGCGTTACGGTGGTGGGTAGCGATCGCCAGAACCAGGCCGACGCTCTCGTCGTCGAGCGAACGCAGGTGCGCGATCAGCCGGTCCGCTTCCTTGCGGTAGCGCTTGCGCGCCCAGCCACGCATCAGATTACCGAACGGATTCACGGGATCACGGCCGCCAGAAGCTTCGGCTCAACAGCACGATGACCGTGAACAGTTCCAGCCGTCCGAGCAGCATGCCGAGTGCCATCAACCATTTGGCGGCGTCAGGGAACGTCGAGAAGTTGCCGGCCGGGCCGGCAATCGGGCCCAGTGCCGGACCGACGTTGGCGATCGACGTCGCGGCGGACGAGAACGCCGTCAGGAAATCGAGGCCGAGCAGGCTCAGCGCCAGTGTCAGAAGCGCGAACGTAAAGAACCACATGAAGAAGAATGACAGCACGGAGATGATGATCTCTTCCGAAATCGGACGCTTGTTGAAGTACGGAATGAACACGCCGTGCGGCTGAAGCAAATGATGGATCTGCGTCCGCGCGGCGGCGTACAAAACCTGGAACCGGAACACCTTGATCCCGCACGTCGTCGATCCGGCACAGCCACCGATGAACATGATGAAAAAGAAAATGACCGGCGAGAATGAGCCCCAGAGCCCGTAGTCGTCGGTTGCGTACCCGGTGCCGGTAATGATGGAAACGATATTGAATGCCGACAGCCGCAACGCCTCCAGCGGCCGTTCGCCGATCTCGAGCACCAGCCACCCGGTCGTCACCACGACGACACTGGAAACGAAGACGATGAACCACTGCACCTGACTGTCGTTGAAAACCGCCAGGACATCGCCTTGCAGCGTGCGCAGGTAAAGAACGAACGGTAGCGCGCCGACCAGCATACCGGCTGTCGCGACGTAGTCGACGGCGGCGGACTCGAAGTGCGCGATCGACGCGTCGTGCGACGAAAACCCGCCAGTGGCGATGGTCGTCATCGCGTGCACCACGGAATCGAGCCCGCCCATGCCGGCAAGCCAGTAGAGCCCGGCCCAGATGACGGTCAGCGCGAAATAAATCACGCCGATGGCGGAAGCGATCTGCGCCGCACGCGGCATCGCCTTGTCTGACTGGTCCGAGCTTTCCATGCGGAAAAGCTGCATCCCCCCGACCTGCAGCATCGGCAGAATCGCGATGCCCATGACGATGATGCCGATCCCGCCGAGCCACTGCAAAAGCGCGCGCCACAGCAGGATCCCCGGCGGTGCGTTGTCGAGCCCGACGATCACGGTGGATCCCGTCGTGGTGACCCCGGACATCGCCTCGAACAGCGCGTCGGTGAAGCTCATGTCGAGTTCCGAGAACACGAACGGCAGCGCCGCGAACAGCGTCATCGCGACCCAGCTCGCGGTAGTGATCATGAAGGCATGGCGGATGGTCAGCTTGAGGCCGCGCACCTTGGACGTCAGCGCCATGGTAACGCCGACGAAGAACGTGGTCGCGGCGGCGACGGCAAACACCTGCCAGTCGGGATGACCGTACGCGAAATCGGCAATGGCCGGCAGACACATCACAATCGCAAGCGTCGCCAGCAGCACGCCGACGATAAATATTGCCGGTCGGTAATCCATGGATGATCCGGTCCCCGTCCGCCCGTTTCAGGCCCCAGAAATACAAAAGCGCGCCGCTTGAAGCGGGTCAAGTCCCGTCAGTTTATGCGATTTTCGCCAAAAAGGCGGCTTTTCCGGTCAGGCGTAGTTGCCGCCGTCGTGATTGACCATCGACAGGAATTCACGCCGCGTGGTCGGGTCCTCGCGGAACGCGCCCAGCATGCGGCTGGTGACCAGCGACACGCCCGGCTTGTGCACGCCGCGCATGGTCATGCACTGATGCACCGCCTCGACGATCACCGCGACGCCGCGCGGCTCCAAGACCTCGTCGATGGTGTTGGCGATCTGCGCGGTCAGCTTTTCCTGGATCTGCAGGCGCTTGGCATAAGCCTCGACGACACGCGCCAGCTTGGAGATACCGACGACGCGGCGGTCCGGCAGATAGGCCACATGGGCCTTGCCGATGAACGGCACCATGTGATGTTCGCAGTGGCTTTCCAGGCGGATATCCTTGAGAAGGACGATCTCGTCGTACCCCTCGGTCTCCTCGAAGGTCTTGGCCAGATAGTCGCGCGGGCAGATATCGTAACCGTTGAAGAACTCCTCGTAGGCGCGAACGACGCGGTCGGGCGTTTCCAGCAAACCCTCGCGGGTCGGATCGTCGCCGGCCCAGCGGATCAGCGTGC
Source organism: Rhodospirillales bacterium (assembly GCA_051117645.1). GTDB lineage: Bacteria > Pseudomonadota > Alphaproteobacteria > Rhodospirillales > Casp-alpha2 > UBA4479. The sequence goes on along the minus strand of JBNPEI010000010.1, from coordinate 405,488 downwards.
GCACCGCTTCCTCGGCTTCCTCGCGGCCCGGCTTTTCGATGTCCGGCCCCTTGTCGAGTTCCGGCGACGCATGTTTGTGCCGGTTTCCGTCGATCACGCTCAGCGGTTTCTGGTCTGTCACGGTCTGTCCTAACTTCTCTGCCCGCACGCGGGGCGCAGCCTAGCAGATTTCGCCAAAGCGGCCACACCCAATGTTTCCGGGGATTTGAGCCCGGCACCTCAATCGATACGTGAATATATAGGGAGCGGATCAGCTCAATGCACGGCCTGCGGCGATTCCGGCCCGTCGAGGGAAAACGTCGGGACTTCCACGGCGAAGCGCCGGCCCGAGGCGTCGAGCATCTGGAAGATCCCGGTCATGAAACCGGTCGAGGTCCGAAGCGGCGTGCCGCTCGAGTACTCGTAATGATCGCCGGGCCCGAGGACCGGCTTGTCGCCGACGACGCCGTCGCCGATCACCTCGTGGGCGCGGCCGCTGCCGTCGGTGATCCGCCAGCGACGGGTCAGGAGCTGGACCGGCTGGGTGCCCAGGTTTTCGACCCGAACCTGGTAAGCCCAGACGTAGCGGTTTTCTTCCGGATCGGACTGCTCGTCGATGTAGGCCGATGCGACGAGAACCCGGATGCCCTGGGTCGTCTGTTCGAATGCCTGTAGTTCCGTCATGGGAGGCCCTTCTCCATCCAAATGCGAATGCGCGCCCGCGGCTGCATTTAGCCGGAGCGCGCATCGCTTGTCCAGACGTCGCCGGGGATGGGTTAAGGGGAAATTCCTATAGCAGACGGCCCGGACCGATGACAATTTCGACGCGCCGGTTCTCGTCGCTTTTCTGCCCGTCGGGCGTAACCACGTGGGGATAGGTCTCGCCGAAACCGATGGTGCTGATCTGCGATTCGGGAACGCCGCGCGCCTTCAGCATACCGGCGATCCGGTCGGCCCGCGCCTGCGACAGATGCTGGTTCAGCCGTGCCGAACCGGACTTGTCGGCGTGGCCGCCGAGCACGATACGCATGTTCTTGCCGGACCGGGCGTAGGATGCCGCGGCGTCGAGCACATCGTCGGCGCCGACATTGGGCATGGACGATCCGAGAGGAAACGCCACTTTAAAGGTCCTGAGCGACGGCGCGGTCACGGCCACCGGACGCCCGGCCGCCTTCATCGTCTCGGCGGTTTCGGAGGCATATTCGACGAACCCGTCGCGGCAGAAACCGATGTGCAGGGGCTGATCGCCTTCCCTGGCCTGCTCGGCCCAGCAATCGAGGCGGGCAATGGCCTGACCGGTCGCCTTGGGCGCGATCCGGTCCGCGCCGAGCGCCCGCATGTGGTTGAGATAACGGTAGGCAGCAGCAATATCCGCATTGCGCACCACGTCGTCGCCGGCCGGCGCCGTGCCGACAAGCCCGTTGGCGGCGGCGATGGCTTTCTCGGAAAAGGCGATGGCGGATGCCTTGTCCCACATTTCCTTGTTCTCGAAATGGGCAAGGCGCTTGTATTCCCGCGCCGCTTCGGCGCTGACGTCGCCGCCCTTGATGTCGAGGGTCTTCGCCGTCTCGATCTCGGGATTGGCGCAGGCGGCAACCGCGAGCAGGCAGCCGGCGGCGGTAGCTTTGATCAATCTGGATTTGGCGGACATTTGTGTCTCCTGTCGGTGTTCCGTTGGAGACCGGTGTAGACGGGACTTCCGGCAAAACGATGGCCGATTGTGACCGCCGCATGATGATTTCAGGGCGGACTCGGGACGGTTTTATTCCGCCGCGGCCGGCACCTTGTCCGGCCATAGCAGCGTGCCCGCGTCGATCGGCACGCCGGCTTTCCCGCGCTCGGCCGCCGGCATCACGTCCATGTTGGGCCAGAGGCCGGTTTTCAGGCATTGCGCGTAGCCCTCAGGCAGCTTCTTTTCGCGCATGGTGCGAACGGCCGCGGCATGGTCGTATTCGAGCGCGCGCACGTCCACCTCGATGCCGCCCTCGACAGGCCGCAGCAGCGCGTACCAGACGCGCGGCGTGGCATCGTTGGCGGGCATACCGATCACCCCCGCGTTGAGCCACAGGCGGCCATCCAGGATTTGCGCGAACGGCACGCCGGAATGCCCGCCGATGACCGCATCCACGCCGAGCGCGTCGAGCCCCGCGCGCTTCACGTCGTCGTCGCTATTCTCGAACACGAACTCGTTGATCGATTGCGCGCTGCCGTGCACCACGGCGAAGCGGCGGCGGCCAAGCGTAAACACGACCCTGCGCGGCAGGCCGCGCATCCAAGCCCGCTGCGGCGGCGTCAGGCAGGCATTGGCATAGGCGTACCATTGCCGCGACATGACGTCGCAAGCGGTACCTTCCTCGAAACCGCAGCCGCAGTCGTCGGCTTCGGCGCCGAAGCTCTCCTCGCAGTTGCCCATCACCGTGACGACGCCCCAGTTCATGATCACGTCCGTGGTCGCCTCCGGATCGCCGGCGTAGGCGACGACATCGCCGGTGCAGATGATATTCGCCGGAGATATGCCGAGTTCATTCGCCTCGCGGACCATCGCCTCGGTCGCCTGCAGGTTCGAATACGGGCCGCCGAAGACGAGCACCGTGCCGTCGCGCATGCCCAGATCCAGGATGTCCTGTTCGTTCATCGTATGCGTCAGTCCGGGCTGCAGGATGCGCCGCCGAGAACGCAGAACTTGGCGCAGTGGGGATGATTGAGCTGCACGGCCTTTGCCGAGTCCGAGAGCTTGTTCCCAAGCTCGAACGCCTCGTCGTACGGCAGCAGTGTGCATGGCACGACGACGGGTGTGTCGGCGCCCTTGCGTTTGATCACCATGCGCGACGAGGCGCACATCATGGTTTCCGGTCTGATGCCCAGAATGTCCCAGCAGTGTACCGTGATTTCCGGCACATCGACCTCGGCATCCATTTCCGGGAACAGGACAAGGCGCGCCGGGTTGCCGGCATCCACGGGAATATCCTCCGCCGCAAAGAGGCCGGCGTAGCCGGCGCGGCCGGTTTCTCCCGTCTCGTCCCAGCAGGTTCGCCCCGCCACGGCGAGATTGAAGCCGTTTTCGGCCAGCCAGCGGAGCCCCTCGATCATCGGCGGCCAGGTATCCTTGCCACGGATTTCCTCGTGGCCTTCACGCGTGTGGTGATCGACGGAAACACGCACCGCCAGGGTATCGCCATGCGCCTTCCTAAGCGCCAGCAGCTTTTCGCGCTTGTTCAGCATCGGCTTCATGGCATTGGTCAGGACCAGCACCCGGTACCCGCGCCCGAGTGCCTCGCCGATCATCGGGATGATGTCCGGGTTCATGAACGGTTCGCCACCGGTAAACGCGATCTCCTCGACCGTCATCCGTTCCCGGTCGATCTCGTCGAGATAGCCGCGCATCTCATCCAGCGTGATGTATGCCAGCGCGTCGTTCCGGGGCGACGAATCCATATAGCAATTCACGCAGGTGATGTTGCAGAGCGACCCGGTGTTGAACCAAAGCGTGGTCAGATGGGTGAGCGCGACGACGGCACGTTGCTGGCCGTCGGCGGTGACATGGGGATCACGGAACTTGCGCGGATCGAGCGCCGGGCTGGAATCGGGCATTTCCTGAACGATCTCCTGTCGTTAACGCTGGATTCTGGCTTAGACGAGGGGCCCGCTCAACTCAAATAAACCTATCGTGAGCGTTCGAGAGGCGGGGCATTGAAGTTCCGGCATGAAATCACATAATGCGGGTCAGGAGGAAACGACCGATGAACTTTGACGTTAAACCCCTGTCGACGCACCTTGGCGCGGAAGTCAGGGGCATCGACCTGAACGACGGCCTCGGCGACAACGTGATCGGCGAATTGAAACAGATCTGGTGCGAACACGGCGGCCTGATGGTGATCCGCGACCAGAAGAACCTGACTCCGGAAGCGCATATCGAATTCGGCACCGGGCTCGGCCCGCTGTTCGGCGCCCCGGACCAGCCGCCGCTGCAGGACACGGTCAGCCGGTACATCCATCCGAAGTATCCGGAAATCTACCGCGTTTCCAACAAGCTGGACGAGAGCGGCGAACCGCTCGGCCGCAAGGGCGCCGGCACCTACTGGCATTCGGACGTCAGCTTCCGCGAGACACCGGCCGGCGCGTCGGTGCTGCACGGGGTCGAAATCCCGCCCGTCGGCGGCGACACCATCTTCGCCAACATGACCAAGGCGTTCGAGGATTTGTCAGAACCCATGAAGGACATGCTGCGCCCGCTGCACGCCTGGCACGACTTCGAAATGGCGGCGCGTACCCAGTACGCGAAACCGATCGTGGTCGAGGACGACATGGCCGGCGCCAACAAGGCGCTGCACCCCGTGGTGCGCACCCACGCCGACACCGGCAAGGAGAGCCTGTACGTGAACCCGGGCTTCACGTCGCACCTAGACGGGTTCGACGGCGACGAGAGCCGCTGGATGCTGGAGCCGCTCTACCGCCATGCCACGCGTGCGGAATATCTCTACCGCCATACGTGGCAGCCGCACGACGTCATCATCTGGGACAACCGCTGCCTGATGCATTACGCGGTCATGGATTACGGCGACGAACCCCGCTACATGGAACGCACCACCTGCATCGGCGAGCGGCCGGTTTAGGCCGCGGACTCATAAACTCGCAATCATAAGTCCATGTTCAATATCGGCTTCGCCTCCGGATACGGTCATCCAGTCCGCAAGGCAGGTCGACCGGACATGACCCACAGCGGACATCCAGTATGACATCTTCCCGGCGCTATATATAAGAGAACTCCGCGACCCGGCCCATTGCGAACCAATCCTACAGTATCGGTTCTGACTGTCGGAATGCGCAGCGGGGATGTACGATGAACTGCATGCCAAGATGCGTGACACAATCCGATGAGAGTCGTTTTGAGCGATCCCATTCCTGGATCGCATTGGTGCTTTTGTCGCTGCTCACGTCGTGTGCGGCCTCGGCGCCCGCCCCGCTCTCGAGCCAAGCCTACCGGGACGCGAGTACCAAGATCTTCGTCACCAGCAATGGCTGGCACAGCAGCATCATCGTGGCGAAGGCCGATCTTCCTCCTGATTGGCTTGCCGAAGCGGCGGATTTTCCGGACGCGCGTTATCTGGAGTTCGGCTGGGGTGACGCAGACTATTATCCGGCCGAACAGGTGACCCTTGGCAAGACATTGCGCGCCGCACTTGTTCCGACACCGGCTGTCGTTCACGTCACCGGCCTTACGGCAGAACCCGACCGCTCGTTCCCGAGTGCCGAAATAGTTTCACTTCCCATAAACGACAAAAATTTCCGCCGTCTCATCCAATTCGTGGACGCGAGTTTCGAGCGCTTTGGCGCCATGCGCACCCAAGCCAAGGGACCGGGGCTCTACACGACGAGCCTCTTTTATCCCGCAAAAGGGCGCTTTCATCTTTTCAATACTTGCAACAGTTGGACCGCCCGCGCTCTCATGGTCGCAGGGTTCGATGTCAGCACGTCGGGGACCTCTCGTGCTGAAGCGCTGATGCGTCAAGTGCGTGCCCTCGTCAAACCCCGATGATGCTTCGGACAAGGAAGGCGCAATTGTCGCCTCTTGGCCAATCTGCGACATACACGGTCGGCGGATCGGGTCCGGGACCCCCGCGCTTTCGCGGGGACAGGCGTCCGGGATTGTGCCGAAAACAGTCATCAGTTGATCGTCGTTTATGAGTATATGCCGTAGACCTTTCCGCCTTTAGCGCTGCTGGAAACGGCGCCCGGCCAGCGCTGCGGCGATGTTGACCTTCTGGATGTCGATGGTGCCGCCGGCGATGCCCCATCCCCAACCGTCGCGAAGCTTCTGCTCGATCGGATATTCCGTCGAATAGCCGTATCCGCCCATGAGCTGCATCGCCTTGCCCGTCACGTCCCGCACCATCTCGTTGGCGAAGCATTTGGCGATGGAACTGTCGGCGACCGACGGCAGGCCCTGCTGCGCGTTGACGACGGCGCGGTAGAGCAACAGGCGCGACGCATCGACCTTCATTTTCATTTCCGCGATGTGTAGTTGAACGGCCTGAAAGTCGATCACCGGTTTGCCGAACTGCGCGCGCTCCTGCACGTAGTCGAGCACATAATCCAGCGCCGACTGCGCGATCGCCAGCGACATGGTGGTGTTGCCGCAGCGCTCGAGGTCGAACGCCTCCATCAGTTTCCGGAACCCGCCCGCCGGCACGACGATGTTTTCGGCCGGGACCCGGACGTTATCCAGGAAGATGTCGGCGCTGGGGATGCCGCGGAAGCCCATGTGGTATTCCGGCTTGCCGAAGCTGATGCCGTCGCGGTCGCCTTCGACCAGCACGGCGCCGATGCCCTTGGCACCGGGATCATCGGACATACGGCAATAGACGACGTAGGCATCCGCGTGCCCCGCCCCCGAACACCAGCGCTTGGTCCCATTGAGCGTCACCGTATCGCCGTCGACGGCGGCTTTCGTCGTCAGGTCGGTAAGCGCGGTGCCGGCGCCCGGTTCCGACATGGAAACGGCGACGATCATGTCGCCGGCGCAGACTTTCGGGACGATCCGCCGCTTCATCTCGTCGGGCGCGAAATGCGCCAGCGCCAGCGTCGGCCCGAAGGACGATTCGAAAATCGGAAAGGCGACGGAAGGCGAGATCTTAGCGATCTCTTCCAGCACGAGGACCGCGTCCAGGTGCGTGAGGCCGAGCCCGCCCAGCTCGGCCGGCAGGTTGACGCCGAGAAAGCCCATTTCCGCATAGCGCTTCACCAGTTCGTGGCTGGCGGGCGTCGCCGATTGCTCGATCTCCTTGGCAATCTCGGGAAGCTCGCTCTCGGCGAATTTCCGTACCGTGTCCTGCAGGGCTCTCTGTTCGTCGCTTAAAGTAAAATCCATGATGTCCTCCGGTTGAGCGGCGGTAATTTAAGGCCGCCTCGAAGGGTTGTCACGGGACGAGGGATAGGACTTGCCATGCCGCCCCGCCCGGCCTTATTAGAAGGGCACGGACCGGCTCCGGTTGCGGGTGTAGTTCAATGGTAGAACGAAAGCTTCCCAAGCTTTAGACGAGGGTTCGATTCCCTTCACCCGCTCCAAATCTCTTTACAAAGACGCAAATGAAAACGCGGGGCGTGACCCCCGCGTTTCCCTGTCGCTGCGTTTCGAAGGAGAAATCAGAACGCGACGTTGACGCCGGCCATCACCGCCATGATGTCGTCGTAGCTGGTGCCGGTGCGGTCCAGTTCGTGGTTGCGGTAGCCGAGATAGACCTCGGTGCCCGCGTCTGCAATCGCCTGCACGACCTGCAGGCCGAACGTCGTCATTTCGTCGCCGTTCTGGGCCACGTCTTCGTAGAGGCCGTAGTCGACGCCGAAGCTGGTATCGCCGAGGCTGGTCAGGCCGGCGGTGTAGGCGAGCTTGCCGTAAACGAAGGTCGGATCGTCGGTGCCGGACGCCTTCTTCAGCGTCTTGCCGCTCGCGACGGTGAGGCTGATGCCGCTGTCGTGTTTCGCCGAGACCGATCCCACATAGCCGCCGTCGTCGGTGGTATTGTTGGCCGAGTTGTTGAAGTAGGCAACCGCCGCGCCGACATCGACGCCGCCGAACTTGCCGGAGAAGTTTACCCCGACGTCGCCGGCGCCGCCGGAGATGTAAGACGTCGCGAGGCCGAAACCGGCGAACGACGGCGTATCGTAACGGACGCGGTCATCGAGGCTGAGGCCGTCCATGTTGCTCGACACCGTTCCGATCGCGGGGCCATACCCGCCCGCCGCAGTGCGGAACTTGACCGCCGCCGCCATGTCGGCGATGCCCGAATAGGCGACGATTCCGGTCCCCGACATATCGACTTCGGCCGCACCGTCGGAGGCCGATGCGCCCTGACCTATCGACAACTTGCCGAGCGTGACATGCGAGAAGTACGCGTCCATGTGGCGCTGCGAAAACGTCGTCGCGCCGACGCCGCCCGTCCCGACACCGCCGTTGCCGGCATTGGCGTCGTCGATCGTCACGGAGCTTGACGAGTTGTCGCGGAAATCGAATTCCATCAGGAATCCGGCGGTCAACGATTCGTTGACCTTGCTCTCGCCCGCGATGAAGAACCGGGAGCTGAGGTTTTCGTTGTCGACCACGGCCGTCGTGCTGTCCTTGCCGTCGTCGGCGTACCAGAGTGCGCGGTCGACGTATCCGCCGATCGTAACGCTTGCATTGTTGCCGTTCGAAATCGTTCCCGCGTGTGCGGTACCGCTCAGGGCAATCAGGACACCGGCGGCGATTCCTTTTCTCAGATATGGGTTAGACATCCACTCTTCTCCAAGTTATTGCGGGACGATTCATTGCCGCCACCGCATCCAGTTGGCACCCGCTATGCTGCGCCGCACCATTGGCGAGAATGCTAAGGGGTTTTATAAAACTGTCAAATATTTTTGTTCAGTTATTAATCATTTTATTTTTATGCCTATTATTTAGGCGATATTATGGTAAATATTCTGTTTGGCAGCCTGTGTGTTTGCCGTGTTTCTGTACACGCTCACCTACATCCTACGCAACCGAGGAAACAACGGTTTTCCGAAGCCAGCGATGCACCGGGGTGCGATCCAGCCGGCGCGGCCAGATTTGTACGATCTGATACGGTTCGGCCTGGAACGGTAACGGGTAGGTCGCCAGCCCGGCGCCAACACCTGGACTATATCAAAGGTCCCTTCGAGTCGTGCCGACGTGACGTGACGGCGGCGGCTTCGCCACCGCGGGAGACGTCGCCGCGACATGCTGACGCGGCGCGCTCAGCAGCGGGTCTCGTCCTCGGGATTGTCGTCGGGCTCGTCAGTGCCGCCGTCCGGGTACATCTCATAGACCACCGGCGACGTGCGCTGCAGGGTCTGGTAGTCGCCCTGTTCCTCGACCGGCAGGCTCGGGCGCTGGGTGATACGCCAGCCGATGAACGCCGCCAGGACGACGACCACGGCGCCGACGAAGATGAACAGTCCCGGGGCACCGAAGAAATCCATCATCACCGCACCCAGGGTCGGACCGAACGACGCCCCGATCCCGTACGACATCATCAGGCCGCCCGATGCCGGCACCCGGTCCTCGGCATCGATGTAGTCGTTGGTATAGGCGACCGCCAGCGGATAGAGCGTGAACGACAACCCGCCAAACAGTGCCCCCAGCGCCAGGAGGCCGGTGCCGTTGTTCACGTCCTTGTTCATGATCGCGAAGCAGACGGCCGCCGTCGCCACCGACACAGCGACCATCACGAGCCGTCGGTCGAACATGTCGGACAGCTTGCCGATCGGCCATTGCAATACAAGCCCGCCGATGATCACCGCGCCCATGAACTGCGCGGTCTGGTGGGTCGCCAGTCCGGCCTGCTGCGCGAACAACGCGCCCAGACCGAAGAACGCGCCCATCGCGGTCCCGGACGCCATCGACGCGGTCATGCCCGTCGGCGAGATGCCCCACAGGCGGCCGAGCCGGAACCGGACGGGCTTCGGCAATTCCGGCGCGCTGACCCGGGTCATCACCACCGGCATGATGGCGAGCGACATCAGGATCGAGGTGAAGATGTAGAGCATCATCCCGTGTTCGTCCGGGATGTTGATCATGAACTGGCCGGCCCCCTGCCCGAGATAGAGCACGATCTGGTAAAGCGAGAACACCTGGCCGCGGATTTCGTTCGACGATTTCTCGTTGAGCCAGCTTTCCGTGCACATGTACATGCCGACCGTCGTGAAGCCGACGACGAAGCGGAGCCCGCCCCACAACCACGGGTCGAGGGTCAGCGCGTGCGCGAGGGCCGCCGCCGACATCAGCGAACCGAGCGCCGCAAACGCGCGGATGTGGCCGATGGTGGTGATCAGCCGGTGGCAGTACCCGGTGCCCAGCACGAGGCCGACGAAGTACATGGACGTGACGATACCGACGACGGTCGACGGCAGGCCCGCGACCCCCATGCGGAAGGCGAGAATGGTCGACAGGCCGCCCGCGCCGACCATCAGGAAGGCAACGCCCAGAAGCAGCGAGGAAACGAGGCGAAGCGTCGAGAACATGGCAGCCGCCAACGGGTTCGGGTTTCAGTTCCGCGCGCGTGTACGCCTCATGAATCCCGCGCGCAAGTCATTTATTGTAAGCGCCGTGTAAGCGCGCAACCGAATGATCTTGATGCCGTTCAGCCGAGGGAAAGCGCCTTGGCATGATGGCGCAGATGATCCTCGATGAACGTCGAAATGAAGAAGTACGAATGGTCGTATCCGGGCTGCATGCGGAGGTCGAGCTTCTGCCCGGCCCTGGCGCAGGCGTCGGCGAAAATCTCCGGCCTGAGCTGCTCCTCGAGGAAGTTGTCGGCCGTGCCCTGGTCGATCAGGATCTCGCCGTCGAACCGCTTGCCGGCCTCGATCAGCGCCGTCGCGTCGTAGTCGGCCCAGGCGCTCTCGTCATCGCCCAGGTAACCCGCAAACGCCTTCTTGCCCCAGGGGACTTGGCAGGGCGCGATGATCGGCGAAAAGGCGGAGACGCTTCCGAATGTTGCCGGGTTCTTGAGCGCGATGGTGAGCGCCCCGTGCCCGCCCATGGAATGGCCCATGATCCCCTGCGCGTCGGCCTGCGCCGGGAAGTGCTTGAAGATCAGCGCCGGCAGCTCGCCGGTGATGTAGCTGTACATGCGGTAGTTCTTCGACCACGGCTGGCGCGTCGCATCCACGTAAAATCCGGCACCCTTGCCGAAGTCGTAGGAATCCGCATCGTCCGGCACCTCGTCGCCACGCGGGCTGGTGTCCGGCGCGACGATGACGAGACCGAGCTCGGCGGCGGCCCGCTGCGCGCCCGCCTTGACCGTGAAGTTCTCTTCCGTGCAGGTCAGACCCGACAGCCAGAACACCACCGGCCGGGTGTCGCTCTCGGCCCCGGGCGGGGTGAAAACGGCGAACTTCATGTCGCAGCCCAGTTCCTGCGAGGTGTGGCTGTAGACGCCTTGCGTCCCGCCGAAGCATTTGTTCTCGGAAACGGTTTCGAAAGTCATGCGCTTACCCCCTTGGCGTGAAAGATGTAGCCGAGGAAACTCAGCAGCAATTGCGCGGCGAGAAACGCCGTCGTGCCGTCGCGGTCGTAATCCGGTGCGACCTCGACCAGATCGATACCCGCGACATCACCGAGGTGGGTCAGTCCCTGCAGGATTTCAAGGACCTCGTAATAAAGGAAACCGCCGTGGCTCGGCGTGCCGGTGCCGGGCGCGATCGACGGATCGAACCCGTCGATGTCGATGGTGCAGTAGTAACGCTTGCCCTTGGGGATGCGCGCCAGCACACCTTCCGTCCCGAGCTTGCGCACGTCGCGAACCGAGAGAATATCCGAACCCGCCTTGCGTGCGGCCTCGTAATCGGCGCGGTTGGACGACGAGACGAAGCGGATGCCCATCTGCGTGAACCCGGTCACGTGCTTCATCTCGGACGCGCGCCGGAGCGGGTTGCCGTGGCCGTATCGCACCCCGTGCCGTTCGTCGACGAAATCGAGGTGCGCGTCGATGTGAATGATATGCACCGGTTCCTGCTCGTCGAACGCCTTGATGCACGGGATATGCACGGAATGATCGCCGCCCAGCGTCACCGGCATGGCGCCGGCGGCGAGGATCTTGCGGACCGCGTGCTCGATATTGTCGTGCGACTTGACGGTGTCGGTATGCACCATGTCGGCATCGCCGATGTCGACGATGCGGATGCCGTCGGCCGGCAGGTAGGTCACATCGTCCTCGAAGTCGTACATGCCGGCGTGACCGAACGAGAACAGCGTCGACGCCTCGCGGATCGCCCTCGGCCCGAACCTCGCGCCGGCGCGGTACTGGGTCCCCATGTCGAAGGGCGCACCGAGCACGCAGACGTCGGCGTCCGCAAGCGCGTCCCAGTCCAATACCGCCGGCTGCTTGGCAAACGTGCAATGCCCCACGAACGGCAGGTTCAGGCGGCCGGTTTCGTATCCGTTTTCGCTCATCCCGCGGACCTCTCGTTTGCATACACCCACTTCGCCAGGTCTTCCGAAACGCCGCTCCGCTCGGCAACGCCGAATATGCCGGTCACGTCGTTGCCGTCGTTGGACAGCGGCAACCGCGTCGAATAAAGAGGGCGCTCGACGCCGAAATAACGTGTTTCGAACACCAACGGTTTTCTCGCTTCTATTACCTGGCCGTACTGGCTGCGCAGCAGTTCCCTGACCCAATCCGGCGACATGACGCTCAACGGCTTATAGGTGTAATCGGTATTATGATACGCCGTGTGTCCGCGTCCCCAATAGCGATAGACAAGATCGCCACCCTCGACAACGTCGCAAACGATGACATAGGGCAGTAGGGGGGTCGGCAGCGCCATAATCTCGATGTCGCGCCACGCAGGCGCCCATCTGCCGCGCGCACGTTCCAGCCAGTGCTCATAGACGGCGGCAACGGCGGGGTTGTCGACGTCTTGCGGTTCGCACGCGACACAGGATTCGACGGGCGCGAACATCTGGCGCTTCGATCTCGTTCAGAACTCGACGACGGCGCGGATGCTCTCGCCACGGTGCATCAGGTCGAAGCCGTTGTTGATGTCGTCCAATGTCAGTTTATGCGTGATCAGATCGTCGATGTTGATCTTGCCGTCCATGTACCAGTCGACGATCTTCGGTACGTCGGTGCGGCCCTTGGCGCCGCCGAACGCGGTGCCGCGCCAGACGCGCCCGGTAACGAGCTGGAACGGTCGGGTCGAGATTTCCTCGCCGGCGCCGGCAACGCCGATGATGGTGCTTTCGCCCCAGCCCTTGTGGCAGCACTCGAGCGCCTGGCGCATGACGTCGGTCTTGCCGATGCACTCGAACGAATGATCGGCACCGCCGTTGGTGAGATCCACCAGATACGGTACGAGATCGCCCTCGACCTCGGTCGGGTTGACGAAATGCGTCATGCCGAATTTCTCGGCGATTTCCTTGCGTGCCGGGTTGATATCGACGCCGACGATCATGTTGGCACCGACCAGGCGCGCCCCTTGAATGACGTTGAGGCCGATGCCGCCCAAGCCGAACACGATCACGTTGTCGCCCGGCTGCACCTTGGCGGTGTTGATGACGGCGCCGATGCCCGTGGTCACGCCGCAGCCGATGTAGCAGACCTTGTCGAAGGGCGCGTCCTCGCGGATTTTGGCGAGCGCGATTTCCGGCAGCACGGTATAATTGGAGAACGTCGACGTGCCCATGTAGTGAAAAATCCGGTCCTTGCCGAGACGGAATCTGGACGTGCCGTCCGGCATCACGCCCTGGCCCTGGGTCGTCCGGATCGCCTGGCACAGGTTGGTCTTGCCGGACGTGCAGTAGTCGCATTCCCGGCATTCGGGCGTATAGAGCGGAATGACGTGATCGCCCTTCTTGAGCGATTTCACGCCGGCGCCGACGTCGACGACGACGCCCGCGCCTTCATGGCCGAGGATCGCCGGGAACAGACCTTCCGGATCGGCACCGGAGCGCGTGAACTCGTCGGTATGACAGAGACCGGTCGCCCTGATTTCGACCAGGACCTCGCCGTCCCTGGGACCGTCCAGTTCGACGGTTTCGATGCTGAGCGGCTTTCCGGCCTCGAATGCCACGGCGGCGCGCGTTTCCATGATGTCCTCCCTTGATACGAATTTCCGAAACTATGCCCGATGCCTGCGGGGCGTGGCAACGGTGGAGGACTTGAAAAGCCGCACCGCCTAGCGATACATGGCAACGGCCATGACGACCTCGGTCATCACTTCCGGTGATGCGTGAAACGTCAAGCCGGCAAGCGGGCGGCGATACCATACGACATCGGCACCGAACTCACCCATTTGCTCGATCTGCAGATGGACGACGGCATCCTTGTCGAGATGGAGACCGGTTCTTATCTTCGCGCCGCCGGGCGACAGGTCGACGATCTCGCAATCCGACGGCGCGGCTTCGGAGCCCTCGACACGTAGTTTGCCGGCAAGCGCCACGCTCGTGCGGTCGTGCCTGCGGTTATTGGACATGGTCGCCTCCCTGTTACACCAACCTACATCGGCCATGCAGGCCGTGAAACTGTGGATTCCCGAGATGCGGCGTGGTGTCGGCGAGGCCCGGCATTTCCGCCTCTTGTATTGCCCGGCACTTTGACCAATATCCAGCCGGTACGCCGCAACGAAGAGCCGTCATGGATTCCATCACCCAGTTCGCCCTTGGCGCCGCCGTCGGTGCGGCCGCGCTCGGCCCACGGATCGGGATGCGCAAGGCCGCCGTCATCGGCGGGCTCATGGGCACCGTCCCCGACCTCGACACCTTTCTGCCGTCACCCGACCCGGTGACGTCGTTCACGTCGCATCGGGGCGCCAGCCACTCGCTGCTGGTCCAGGCGCTTGCGGCGCCGTTTTTCGCCGAGCCCCTGGTCCGATTGTTCCGCGACCTCCGGGACAAACGCGTACTGACCTACGTTGCGATTTATTTGATTTTCGCAACGCATGCCCTGATCGACGGCATGACCGTATACGGCACCCGGTTGTTCTGGCCGATATACGACGGGCCCGTCGGCGTCGGTTCCATTTTCATTATCGATCCGCTCTACACCCTGCCGTTGCTGGTGCTCACGCTTTGGGCGATCTTGCTTAACCCGGCCGGTTTGCAGTTCAGACGCTGGCTCACCGGCGCGCTTGCCGTCTCGACCGTATACATGCTCGGCACCGCCGGGCTGCAGCAGGCCGCCGGGGCACGGGCAAACGCGTGGCTCGCCGCGCAGGGCGTCGAGCCGGAGCGCACGCTTTCGATCCCGACGCCGTTCAACGTGCTCTACTGGCGCACCATCGTCATCGACGGACCGCGCTATCTGAATGTCTATCAGCCGCTGATCGGCGGCGGCACGACCGTATATGAACACCCGCGGCACCCGGAACTGGAGGGCTGCCTCGCCGGTTCGCCCGCCTATGAAAACCTCGCCGCCTTCACCCGGGGATTCTACCGGATGGAAGAAAAAGACGGGAAGATCATCTTTTCCGATCTGCGCATGGGATTGACGCCGCAGTACGTGTTCCGCTTCAAACTGGGCGAGATCGAGAACGGCGTGCCGAAAGCCGTTACCCCGCCGACCCGCGAACAGGTGGTCCGCAGCACGGACGGCGACATCGACTGGCTGCTCGCCGGCATTGCAGGCGCACAAAAGATACGAACGGCGGAAGCATCCGCATATTTGTCCGAACCGGACATGACGGTCGCATCAACATCAATAAAATCAGCACCTTGCGGCTGATAACAAAAACCTATCGGTTTCATTTAAACAAACGATTTTTCTTTTTTATTGCGCTGCAACATAGTCGCCTCAGTCGCCGTCACGGCGTTCGATTTACAAAAACAAGAGGTGACCACCATGCAAAGACAAGTTCCCCACGTGATCTTCAAAACCCGCGTCCGCAATGACACGATCGAAGGCCCGAACCCGTTCGAGTGGAAGGATCTTTCCACCGACGAGATATTCAAGGGCAAGCGCGTCGTGCTGTTCGCGCTGCCGGGCGCCTTCACCCCGACGTGCTCCACCAGCCACCTGCCGCGATACGAGGAACTCTACGGCGAGTTTCAGGCGCTCGGCGTCGACAGCGTGATCTGCCTGTCGGTCAACGACGCCTTCACGATGTATCAGTGGGGCAAGCATCAGGGCGCCGAGAACGTGTTCCTGCTGCCCGACGGCAACGGCGAGTTCTCGCGCAAGATGGGCATGCTGGTCGACAAGTCGAACCTCGGCTTCGGCATGCGGTCGTGGCGCTACTCGATGGTCGTCGACAATGGCGAGATCGAGCAGATGTTCGTCGAGCCGGACTACGGCGACAACTGCCCGACCGACCCGTTCGAGGTCTCGGATGCCGACACTATGCTCAAATACCTGACGAGCAAGGCATCGGCGCGGGCCGCGTAACGAACGGTTCGACCTTCACACCAAACGATTCCCCAGCGTCTCCCTCTCCCCCCTCCCCTCGGGAGACGATGCATGCAAGGAGCGGACCCTTGGTCCGCTCCTTCCTGTATGCGCAAATGACTGAATTCGTGTCAGTCGAAGGTAACGACCGTCCGGATCGCCTTGCCGGCCCGCAGCAGGTCGAAACCGGCGTTGATGTCGTCGAGCGGAATACGGCCGGTGATCATCTCGTCCAGTTTCAATGAACCGTCCAGATAGGCCCGCGCCAGCGCCGGGAAATCCTCAGCCGGGCGGGCACCGCCGTACGACGACCGTACGATCCTGCGCTCGCCCATCAACGTGCCCCACTTGAATGCAACGTCCCTGTCCACGTTGACCTTGCCGAGCCACACGACCTGACCGCCGGGACGGCACATACGCACCGAATCCTGGAACGCTTTTTCCGCACCCGCGCATTCGTAGACGACGTCCGCGCCGCGGCCGCCGCTCAGTTCCTTGATGCGCGCCACCGCGTCCTCACTGCCGGCATTGACCGTCGCCGTCGCCCCCATGGCGGTTGCGAGCTCGAGCTTGGCATCGTCGAGATCGACCGCCACGACCTGCCCGGCCCCTTTCATGCGCGCGCCCTGGACCGCCGACAGGCCGATGGCGCCGCAACCGATGATCGCCGCCGTTTCGCCGAACTGCGCCGGCGCCACATGCGCCGCCGCGCCGAAACCGGTCATAACGCCGCATCCAAGCAGACAGGCGCGGTCCAGGGGCATGCCGTCGGGCATTTTCACCGCCGACTGGCGCGGCACGATGACGTATTCCGCGAAGCCGCCGAGATACATCAGCATGTGCAGCGGCTGGCCGTTCAGACTGTGCCGGTATTCGCCGTCATAGTGACGTCCGATGGCGCGGTTCTTCGTGTACGGCTCGCACAGGATGGGCTGGTCATGATCGCAGTAGTAGCAATGTCCGCAATGCGGGTTCCAGTGCAGCGCCACCGAATCGCCCGCCGCCAGATCGCTGACATCGGCGCCCACCTCGGCCACCGTCCCCGCCGCCTCGTGACCGAGGATCATCGGCATGGGATATTTGAGCTCGCCTTCCAGCACCTCGAGATCGGTGTGGCAGATGCTCGCGGCGCCGACCTTGACCAGCACGTCGCCGGGGCCGAGCGGGCCGATCTCGACGGTTTCGATAACGAGCGGCTGCCCCGCCTCGTGCATCACGGCGGCACGCATGGATGTCATCGTGTCCTCCCTTTCGCTTCCGTTGTTTCTTGTTCAAGGATCTGAAATCCGTCATCGAGCCACGGCATCGAGCGGCCGATGGCGGGCGCAACGTGCCCGGCGATGATGCGCCGGCAGAGCGTGGCAAAGATCGCCGCGCGCGGTCCGAGTTCGCGCTTGCGGGCGAGAAGATTGAGGGTTCTCGATACACCCGGTCCGGGCATCGGCGCCGCCGTGACCTTGTGCCCGGCGGATTCGCCTTCGAGGACGCACATCGGCGTCGCCAATGCAAATCCATGCCCCGCCGCAACCACCCCGGCGACGCCCTGCGCGGTATCGAACTCGGCAATACGCGGCGGCGACAGCCGGAGCCGCCGGAGATGCCGCTCCACCAGTTGCCCGACGACGTTGTGCCCGGCGAAACGAATCAGCGGCAACGTGTCGCCGATCGCCGGCAACGAGCCTACAGGGCCGTCATAATCCGGCGGCAGCATCAGGATCAGGTCTTCGCGGAACAGCGGGAAAACGTCTATACCGGTCAGGTTCTCGGCAGGGGCGGAGGCGATCACGAAATCGACCTCGCGTTCCATCAGGGCCCGCACATGGTCGATTGCCTGCCCGACACGCAGCGAAAAATTACCGGGACCGAGTTCACGGGAAACCCGGTCATAGAGGTGCGGCGTCAACGTTGTCGCCAACGAGTTGGGCAGCGCAATGCGCAGCTCCGGCAGCGGTTGCTTGCCGACGTCACGAACCGCGGCGAGCGCCTGTTCGGCGGATGACAGCAGCGCCTCGGCGCGGTCGCGCAGCACTTCCCCGGCCGGCGTCAGCCGCGTCGGACGCAAGCGTCGGTCGAGCAGCGGCGCCCCGACCGCTTCTTCCGTTTTACTTATATACTGAGAAATCGCCGGTTGCGTCATACCCAGCCGCCGGGCCGCTTCAGCCATGTTCCCGGCTCGCGTTGTTTCAAGAAAAACCCCCAAGGCACGTAAATCCAGCCCTTTCGGCCATATCATGACGTCATTCTCCATCAAATGGGACGGGCATTATTCAAAACCGCTAAATATAAGTAAAATTTATAATTATAAAAATTGGAAGTATCCGGGAAACAGGGTGTACGGTGCACCGGAGATTTTTGAGGAGGAGCCGAATGGGCAAAGCACTCACCGACGAGCAGATCGAGCAATACCACCGCGACGGCTTTTTCGCGCCGGTCCGCGTCATGGACACGGCGAGCGCCGCCGACTTCCGCGGGAAGTTCGAGGCGTACGAAGCCGCGCACGACGGCTGGTACGAGATGTCGAAGGGCCAGAAGCTCTACCTGCTGCAGACGTGGGCGCGCGATCTCGCCCGCCACCCCGGCGTGCTGGACGCGGTCGAGGACCTGCTCGGGCCGAACCTGATGGTTTGGGGCCTGAGCCTTTTCATCAAGGACGCGCAGTCGCCGTCCTACGTTTCGTGGCACCAGGACAGCACCTACTGGGGCCTGTCTAAACCGGCCGTGGTGACGGCGTGGATCGCGCTTTCGCCGTCCAACCGCAAGTCGGGCTGCATGAAGATGATGCCCGGCACCCACAAGTGGGAGCAGATCGAGCACAAGGACACGCTGGCCAAGGAGAACCTGCTGACCCGCGGCCAGGAGATCGCGGTCGACGTCGACGAGGACAAAGCCGCGTATCTGGAACTGGAACCGGGCGAGATTTCGCTGCACAACATCCGCACCGTGCATGCCTCGGCGCCGAACCAGTCCGACGAGCGCCGCATCGGTATCGCGGTCCGCTTCATCGCGCCGGACGTCAAGCAGATCAATGCCGACGGCGACAGCGCGTGGCTGGTGCGCGGCGAGGACACACACGGCAACTTCATCCACGAAACGCCGCCCGAAGCCGACATGGATGCCGCCGCGCTCGCCGAGCACGACCGCATCATGGCGCTGCGCCAGGGCGTCCTCTACAAGGGCGTTTCCGGCAGGCCGGCGCATACGAATCTCTGAGGGTATCCGGCAATCATCAACATCAAGGGCAAGCCGGCCCAAAGCGAAAACTTAGGGAACCCCTCACACGGCGCGCTCCATTCGCCGCCGGTGAGGGGTAACTTTTTATTTCAGGATGAACCCGTGCATGAACGGATCGCGTTCGTCGACGAAGATGGTATTCAGGCCGTGCATGCGTGCCCACCCGGCAATGGAGGGCACGATCGCCGGCTTGTTGCCGACGCTGGTTTCCGCCTCAACCCGCCCGTCGAAGATCGAACCGATGATGCTTTCGTGGCGGTAGTCTTCGCCGGCCTTCAATAGTCCCTTGGCGTGACGCTGCGCCATGCGGGCCGACGTGCCGGTGCCGCACGGCGAGCGATCGATGGCCTTGTCGCCGTAGAATACCGCGTTCCTTCCGTGCACGCCTTGCTGCGTCGGTTCGCCCGTCCACATGACGTGACTGACGCCCGAGATCGCCGGCTGTTCCGGATGCACGAAATCGTACTTCTCGTTGACCAGATCGCGCACCACCGGGCTCAGGCGCTGGATCTCGCCGGGAGAAAGATCCGCCATGTCGCGCATGTTCTCCTGAGGCTCGACGATCGCATAGAAGTTGCCGCCGTAAGCGACATCGAACGTGATCTCGCCCAGACCCGGCACATCGACGTTAAGGTCCGCGCCGGCCAGGAAGCAGGCGACGTTCCTGATGCGAACGCTGTCGACGTGATCGCCGTTCATGTCGTAATGCGCTTCGACGACGCCGGCCGGCGTATCCAGGCGCGCGACACCCGGCGTTTCCGGACTGACCAAGCCGCGTTCGATCATGAATGTCACCGTGCCGATGGTGCCGTGCCCGCACATCGGCAGGCACCCGGACGTTTCGATGTAGAGGATCGCCACGTCGCAGTCGTCGCGCGTCGGCGGATAGAGGATCGAACCGGACATGATGTCGTGGCCACGCGGTTCGAACATCAGCGCCGTTCTGATCCAGTCATATTCGTCGAGGAAATGTTTACGGCGCTCGATCATGTCGGCGCCCTTCAACGGCGGCGCGCCGCCCACCACCATGCGGACGGGATTGCCGCAGGTGTGGCCGTCGACGCAAAAGAATGTGTGACCCGCCATCGCCCTCTCCTCAGCGGTACCGGTCGATCCGGTAGGGTGCCATATCCACGCCCGGATCGCGACCGGCAATCATGTCGGCGATGATGCGGCCGGTGACGACCGACATGGTCAGCCCCAGGTGCCCGTGCCCGAAGGCATAGTGCACATTGCCCGCATTCGGCGACGGCGAGATCACCGGCACCGAGTCCGGTGTGCCGGGCCGATGCCCCATCCACTCCGTGCCGCCCCCGGTGCTGAGGTCCGGCACGTAACGCTGCGCGAGCGAGATCAGCGCTTTCGAGCGCTGATAGTTCGGCTTCGCCGCGAGCCCGCCCATTTCGACCGATCCGCCGATTCTGAGCCCCATCCGCATCGGCGTCATGACGAAGCTGTCCTCGGCGAACGTAATCATGTGCCGGATGTCGACACCCGGGTCCGGCAGCGTGGTGTTGTAGCCGCGGTCGGCCTCGATGGGAAACGGATCGCCCAGTTGTTTCGACAGCCGGCCCGACCACGCGCCGGCACTGATCACCAGCCTGTTCACGGGAACCCGCCTGCCGCCCTCGGCGATCAGGGCTGCGACACCGCCGCCGGAGGTCTCCAGTTCCGTCACCTCGGCGCGTTCGAAAACAACCCCGCGTTCGCGCAGATGTTCGGCGAGCGCACCGACGAATTCCTTGGGATCGCGGTAGTGCGCCCAGTCCGGCGTGTAATAACCGAACCGCGCCTCTGCCCCCAGCGCCGGTTCATGGTCGAGAATACCGTCGCGGTCGAGCGCCGTGATTTGAATGCCGTGCGCTTCGCGCGCCTGCCAGTGATGCCCCTCGGCACGATACGCCGTCTCGGACCGGTAGACGAACAGGGTGCCGTTGCGCTTCAGCATGTCCTGCGCCCCGATCCGCTGCAGCAGCGCCAGGTGCGTTTCCATGGAACGCGTCAGCAGCGCCGCCAGCGCGGCGACGCCGCGGGCGTGGTCTTCCGGACGGCAGGCCTGAAGAAAGCGGTAGAACCACGGTACGAGCCTCGGCAGGTGCGCGATGCGCAGATAAAGCGGCCCGAGCGGGTCCAGCAGCATGCCCGGGATGCGCTTCCAGAGACCGGGCTCGGCGATCGGGATCATCTCGGCGACGGCGATCGCACCGGCGTTACCGGTCGACGTGCCGTCGTCCACCGGCCCCCGGTCGACGACGGTGACGCTGAGCCCCTCCTCAACAAGTGCATAGGCGCACGCCAGCCCGACGATGCCGTTGCCGAGCACCGTCACCTCGGGGGATGCGGGGGCGTCCTGATCTTGCATGTACGCGATTGCTGCTCAGATATTCGGGCGCGTTTCCAGCGCGCGGGTCACGACCTGTTCGACCCGGGCACGCTCGCCACCGGAAAGCTTGAGGCGCGGTGGCCGGACGTTTTCCGAGCCTTCGCCGGTCAACTGGTTGGCAAGCTTGATCATCTGCACCAGCTTCACGTCGACATCCAGGTGCAGCAGCGGCATGAACCACTTGTAGAGCTCGTAGGCTTCCTCGACCTTGCCGTCGCGGGCGAGCCTGAAAAGCTGCACGGCTTCGTTGGGGAAGCTGTTGACGAGGCCGCAGACCCAGCCCCTCGCCCCGAACAGCACGTTTTCCAGAACAAGGTCGTCGACACCGCAAAAGATCACGTAGCGGTCGCCGACCTCGTTGAACATGTCGGTGATGCGGCGGCTGTCGTGCGACGATTCCTTGACCGCGACGATGTTGTCGACGGCGGCGAGCTCGGCGAAGTCGCGCGGGCTGAGATCAACTTTGTAGGCGACCGGGTTGTTGTAGATCATGATCGGCAGGTCGGTGGCTGCGGCGAGCGCCTTGAAGTGGGCGATCGCTTCCTGGCTATCCTGCTGATAGACCATGCACGGCAGCGCCATCAGGCCGGCGCAACCGGCGCGCTCGGCTCGTTTCGTGAACTCGATTCCGAAATCCGTCGTGTACTCGGCAACACCGGTCAGCACGGGAATCTGGCCATCCGCGGCTTCGACGGCGGCGCGCAGGACCTGTTCTTTTTCATCGGGGGTCAGGGACGGGTTCTCGCCGAGGGTTCCCAGCATTACCAGCCCCTCGATCCCGGCATCCATGCACGAGCGGATATGGCGCTGCGTCGCGTCGAGATCGAGCGCGCCATCTTCCTTGAACTCCGTCATCAGCGCCGGAAAAACGCCCTGCCAGTCGATGCCCATCGCGATCCCTCTCGCCGGTTAACTGCAACCGGCGCAGTATCGGGGAGCATTTCCGGCGAGGCAATGCCAGACGCGCTAAAACGCGCCCTCGTCCCTGAGCTTGCTGATGCCGTCGGCGTCATACCCGAGTTCGTTCAGTATCTCGTCCGAGTGCTGGCCGAGGGTCGGCGGCGGCGCGTCGACGCTGGCGGGGCGGCCGTCGATCTTGTAGCCGGTCCGCGCGAGACGGATATCACGGCCGACGCCGGGCGGGTCCCGGAATTCGCCGATCATGCCGCGGTCCGCGATCTGCGGATGCGCCAGGATATCCGGCACGCTCAAGACTTCCCCCGCCGGCACGCCGGCGTCGTTCATGAGCCGGCGCCATTCGGTCGCAGGTTTCGCCGCCATGGCCTGCTCCAGTTCCGCCGTTAGCGCCGCCCGGTTGTCGAGCCTCGCCTGCCGCGCGGCGAAACGTTCATCCGTTTTCAGGTCCGGCCGGCCGATGACGTCGCACACGGCCTCGAACTGTTCCTGCTTGTTGGCGGCGATGTTCAAGAGCCCGTCGCCGGTCCTGAACGTCCCGGACGGGCTCGCCGTGAAATTGTTGTTGCCCATCGGCTTCGGCACGTTGCCCGCGACCAGGTAGTTGGAGACTACCCAGCCCATGGTCGCCAATGTCGCTTCCAGCATGGAAACGTCGATGAAGTGCGCGCCGCGGTCCGGTTGCGCCAGTTGCGCGGCAATGGCGAACGCTGCGGTGACGCCGCCGACGGTATCGGAAACCGGATAGCCGACCCGGTAGGGCGCGGTGTCCGGCGCGCCGGTGATGCTCATGACCCCCGACATCCCCTGCACGATCTGGTCATAGGCCGGCAGGTCGCGGAGCGGCCCGTCCTGCCCGAAGCCGGAGATCGCGCAATAGATGAGCTTGGGGTTATCTTCCTTGAGCACATCGAACCCGACCCCGAGCCGGTCCATGACGCCGGGGCGGAAGTTCTCCACCACCACGTCCGACGTCTTCACCAGCTCGCGGAACAGCGCCTTGCCGCGCGCGTTCTTCAGGTTGATCTCGATCGAGCGCTTACCGGCGTTCTGGGCCAGGAACGAAATGCCCATGCTCTTGGCATTGAGGTCCGGATCGCCACCGAGCTGGCGCGCAAGATCGCCGGAGCCCGGCACCTCGACCTTCACGACGTCGGCGCCCATGTGCGCAAGCTGGTGACAGCAGAACGGCCCCGCCAGCACGTTGGTGAGATCCAGAACCCGGACATGAGAAAGCGCAGCCATCGAGAAATTCCCTCTTCCGTTCGAGCAGGTAATGTTCCCGAACGTGCGGGCCTCGGCAAGGGCAGGCATTTGATAATACGCGTATTCGCGCCCATATTGGTGTGCGCATGCCGAAAAAACCCCTCATCGGCGTAACCGGGTCGCGCCGCAAGGGCCGCATCATGACGTTCCTCAATCGTCTTGCGGTCTGGCGCGCCGGCGGACGCAGTGTCCGCATCACCTGGGACAAGCCCTATCCCATCGACAGACTCGACGGTCTCGTGATCGGCGGCGGCGACGACATTTCCGCGACGCTTTACGGCGGCGAGGTCTCGGTCGACGTCCGCGTCGACCCGAGGCGCGACGAGATCGAGATGGAGGCGCTCAAGATCGCCGACGAACGGGACATCCCCGTGCTCGGCATATGCCGCGGCTCGCAGATCATGAACGTCTACTACGGCGGCTCGCTGCACACGGAAATCCGCGATATCTACAAGGACGCGCCGCAGATCCGGACAGTCCTCCCCAGAAAGTGCGTCGAGATCATCCCGGACACCCGGCTCGCAACGCTGCTCCGCGTCGATCACTGCTACGTCAACAGTCTGCACCATCAGGCGGTCGACACGCTGGGCGACGGTTTCGGTGTCGCCGCCAAGGACGAGCACGGCATGATCCAGGGGGTCGAACGCACGGACCGTCGTTTTCTGCTGGGGGTGCAGTGGCACCCCGAGTTCCTGTTCTGGCAACCCCGCCAGCAGCGCCTGTTCGATGATCTCGTGGCGGCGGCAAAGGAGCGGATGGCGGTTTAACGCGACCGTTCGGCGACGGCACCGATCAAGCGATCCACCGGCGCCAGATCGTCGGTCAGCACCGGCACGTCGGCGGGTGAGAGCGATCCCGCGACCGCGCCCGGATTGACCCGCTGCCAGCGTCGTTCCTCGTTCTGGCGCGATGAGATAACCGGGGCAGGCACCGGCGTCTCCGCCGCCGACAACAGATACGTCAGCCGCCCGCCGCCGCCCATCTGGTCCGCGTCGACCCAGATCTCGACGACCGGAAAGACCTCGTGCAGCGTCTTCAGCATCGCCAGCATGAATTTCGGTTCGCGCGCGCCGTCGATCACGGTCATGACGTAGGCGCCCCCCGGTTTCAACTTGGCGCGGATTTCGCGGGCGAACTCCAGCGTTACCAGGTGCTGTGGCACGGAGATATCGTGGAAGGCATCGCCGATCACCACGTCGAGCGACGCATGCTCGATCGAGCGGAGTTCGACCCGCGCGTCGGCGTGCGCGATACGTATCGCCGGCGACGGCTCGAGCCACATCCTTTCGCGAGCGAGCGCGGTCACCATCGGATCGACCTCGGCCACCGTGTGGATACCGTCCGGATACGTCACCGCCCACGCGCGCGGCAGGGTATAGGCGCCGCCGCCGATGAAATAGGTCGCAAGGTCGGTCCGGCCCGGAAACCGCATGCCGGTCATACGGTCGGTCAATTCGACGTAGGAACTGTGCAGCCGCGTCGGATCGTCGCGGTCGTTGATGCCGTGGCCCATGTGGTCGAGGACCATGAGGCGGCTTTCGCGATCCGTCTCGGCGCTGAAGTCGACAATGCGTATGCAGTAATAGCGGCTTTCCGTGTCGCACGCGCTCGCCAGCAGCGTATCGGCGCGGAACGCGGCGAACGACGCCGCGGCGATCACCAGCACCAGCGCCACCTGCGCCATCCGCGCCTGCCGGGCCCAGAGCGCGAAGCCCGCGGTCATGATCCCGAGCGCGGCGGCGACGCTGACCAGCGTGCCGTGCGAGCCGATCCAGGAAATGAACACGAACCCGGCGGCGAGCGTTCCCAGGATCGCGCCGCCGGCGCCGAGCGCGAACATGCGGCCGATGACGATGCCGCGGCGGCCGGGCTCGGCGTCGATGGCGATCCGTGTCAGGATCGGTGTGACGCCGGCGATCAGCAGGCTCGGCACGAAGAACAGCACCGCCGACAGCGAGACGACCGCGACCACGATCCCGGTCTCGGCGCCCAGCAGCACCGGTGCCGCCCAACGCAACAGCATGGGGATCGCCAGCACATTCGCCGTCGCCAGCGCGAGCATCACGGCGATGATCGCCAATCCCTGCCGGTCCGGCCGTTCGGCGAGCCGGCCGCCGATCCAGTGCCCGGCCGACATGCCCGCCAGCACGGTGGCGATGATCGCGGTCCATGTATAGATCGACATACCGACGTAGGGCGCGATCAGGCGCGCGGCAACGATTTCGAGAACGAGGCCGAGCGCCGACGTGGCAAAGAGCGTGGCGGCGAGCGCAAGGCGTCCGGTCAGTGTCATGATGCGTGTTCTCTCCCGTCCCCGTCCCGGTTCGTTTTTTCTGGACGCATTGGCGTCCGAGCCTTCACGATATGGGGAACGTATTCTATATAAGGAATACGTGAGGAAGACCACCTGGAGGAAAAGATGCCCTATACGCTCGATGAATTTGCCGCCGACTGCCGGAACGCGCTCAAGAACGACAGCGGTCCGGACGGGATCGAGGAAGTCCGCAAGTACGTCGAGAAGGCGCTCAAGGACGAGGACCTGGTGGCGCAGTACCTGCCCGAGGACTGCGACCAGGAACGCCGCGTGCTTTACGAGGATCCGGAGCTCAAGTTCTGCATCTGCGCGCACGTCTACCAGGGCCCGAAGGAGGGCTTCCCGCACGATCACGGCCCGACCTGGGCCATTTACGGCCAGGCCGCGGGCGAGACGGAAATGACCGACTGGGAGATCGTGCAGCCGGTCGACGGCGACAATCCGGCGCTGGTAAAGCAGACCCGCGCCTACGCGCTCAAACCCGGCGACGCGCACGCCTATCCGGTCGGTGCCGTGCACGCGCCGCTGCGGAACGGACCGACGCGCCTGATCCGGGTCGAGGGCGAGAACACAGACAACCTGAAGCGCACGCCGATCAAGGCCGCCTGAGCTTTAAATAGAATGGCCCCGCCCATTCATCCTTCGAGACGCGGCATAGCCGCTCCTCAGGATGAGGGCTGTGAACCGCTTACCGTTACCACCCTCATGCTGAGGAGGGCGCGAAGCGCCCGTCTCGAAGCATGCCCATGACCTTCGGCGATTACCTGTCACGTCCCCCGGGCGAACTGGCGGTGTCGGAGTGGATCGACATCGACCAAGCACGCGTCGACGCGTTCGGGGCGGCGACGCATCACACGCACTGGCTGCACACCGACCCCGGGCGCGCCGGGGCGGAGGGTGCGTACGGCGGCACTGTGGCGCACGGGTTTCTGGTACTCAGCCTGATCAACCACGCCATCGACCTGTGCCGGCTCAGGCCCACCGACAGCCCGTATGCGCTGAATTACGGGGTCGACCGGGTCAGGTTCCTGAAACCGATGCGCATCGGCGACGGCTTTCGGGTGCGTGACCGCATCGGCCTGATCGAGGCGGAGATGCGCGAGACCGGGCTCTTTACCCGCACCGGCCACGCCTTCGAGATCGAGGGCGAGGAAGACCGGCCCTGCGTGGTCGCGGAATACCTGTCGGTGTGGGTCAACCGATAACGCCGCACAAGGCGAAAACAGGACAGAATTGGGAAGGCATCAATGACGAAATTCGTTCTCTATCACGGCTGGACCTCGAGCGCGTCCCGCAAGGTGCGCCTTTGCATGGCCGAAAAGGGCCTGGAGTACGAGGGCAAACACATCGAACTGCTGTCGTTCGAGCACCACTCGGACTGGTTTAAGAAGCTGAACCCGTCAGGCAAGGTACCCGCTCTTCTGATCGATGGCGTTCCTTATGTCGAAAGCAACGTCATCAACGAGTATCTTGACGATGCCTATCCCGACCCCCCACTGATGCCGGCCGATCCGCGCCAACGCTACGAGGTGCGGCTTTTCACGATTTACATCGATGGCACCTGCCTGCCCGCGGTGCAGAAACACAACTGGATGCGGCGCATGCGACCCGTCGCCATGAAATGGTCGGACGAGGAGTTGGAGGCCCGGCTCGCCGCAATCCCGACCGAGGAACGGCGTCAGGTCTGGTACAAGATGGCGCGCGACCCATACACCGACGAGGAATTGCAGACGGCGCTCGAGGTGCTGATCGACATGACCGACCGGATCGAGGTCGGTGTCCGCGATGGGGGCTGGGTCGTTGGCGATGTCTATTCGCTCGCCGACATTGCCGCCGTGCCTTACGTGCGCCGGGTCGAGGAAATCGCACCCGACGCTCTGAGTGCCGCGCAGCGGCCCGGCGTCGCCGACTGGTGGGCCCGGATAAAGGCGCGGCCGGCGTACGCAAAGGCCTTGATCGGCGGTTACGACGAACAAAGCGATCCGGACTACCGGCCGCCGGCGGTGTAGAAAGGCGAACGCGCTAATCGCCGCCCTTCAACCGCGCGACTTCCTCTTCAAGTTCCCTGATGCGCGCGCTCATGGCGTCGACCAGCGGCGCGATCTCGGCTTCTGACCAGCGCTGGGTAATGTGCTGCGGGCAGTTGACGTCCCAGGCCTCGACGGTGAACACGAACGCGCGCTCGGGCGTGGCGTCGTGGTCCGGATCGATAAGTTTTACCATCAGGGAATCGTCGCTCTCGACAACCGCGAGCGTGCCCCACAGCTTGATGCGCCGGCGGTTGCGGTAATCCATGGCGAAGATGAACGCCTTCGGATTTTCCGCCGCGTTGCCGATGGAAATGTACTGCCGGTTGCCGGCGAAGTCGGCGAAGGCGAGACGTTTTTCGTCGAGCGTCTTGATGAACCCCGGCCGCCCGCCCCGGTGCTGGATATAGGGCTGGCCTTCCGAATTCGATGTCGCGAGATAGATTGAATCCCGTTCGGCGAGATAGGCGGCGAGATCGTCGGTGATGCGGTCGCCCCAGCCGCCCTTCCGCTCCATTTTCGCGTAGCCGGCGCGGGAACCCCGCTTCTCCTGCTCGCGCTTGACCTGCGGCGTGAAGGCGATGTCGCTGACGAATTCCCGGCCCATGACGTTTCTCCCTCCGCTTCGGATGAGAAAATAGGCCGGATCGGCACGCCGATGAAGTGCGAACGCGCGCATTCTGTTGTGCGGATGGGGACGCAATCGTCACAACCCTGCCGTGCCAAGTCGGCGAAATAGCCTGTCCGGTCCCTTGCCACCGGCACCGTCTCTGCTAGGGTCGGCGGCAATAAATAACAGGGGGAAGAGGCGAACGGCCGTATGTTTGGGCGGCTCAATATTTCCGATATCGCCGCCGGCGTGATCATCGCGATTCTTTTCGTCACCACCGCTGTCTCGACGGCGGCGCTTATTTTTGCGGGGCTCCCGGCTCTCTACTACCTCACCGGCGTCACGATCCTCCTCGTGGCGACGGCGATCTGCGCCCTGGTCGGCGCATTCTTCAGCGGCTTCTGGGGCGCGGTCATCGGCCCGCGCAGCGGCATCGCCCCCGCCTACGCGGGCATGGTGGCGGCAATCGCGGCAACGATGCAGACGTCGGGCGCCGACCCGGCCGCCACATTCGCCACCGTCATCGCATCGATGATGACGGCGACCGCGGCAACGGGTGTGATCCTCTACCTGCTGGGCCAGTTCCAGTTGGGCGGCCTGGTCCGCTACATCCCCTATCCCGTGATGGGCGGCTTCTTCGCTGGCATCGGCCTGATTTTCCTGCAGGGCGGCACCGAAGTGTCCGTCGGCCTGCCGCTGACGGCCGAAACGCTCGACCGGTATCTCAGCCAAGATGGCATCCGGCTGCTGGGACCGGCCTTCGCCTTCGGGCTCGTCACCTACCTTCTGCAGCGCCGGACCGGGCATTGGGCGGTCATGCCGGGCACGATCGTCGTCGCGATCGGCGCGTTCTACGCGATGCTCGGCAGCCAGAGCCTCGCCCTCGGGGATGCCATTGCCGCCGGCTGGCTGCCGGATGTCCGCGAGGCGTCGAGCCACTGGCCACCGCTTTCGTTCGCCGATATCGCGCGGATCGAGTGGCCCCTGATCCTAAGTGAATCGGGCAGTATCGCCACCATCGCCATGCTGTCGGCGATCATCCTGCTGCTCGAGGTTTCCGGCGTCGAGATCGTCGGCGATTGCGAGATCGATCCGAACCGCGAACTGAAAGCCGCCGGCGCCGCGAACGTCGGCAACGGGTTCCTCGGCGGGTTCGCCGGCGTGCATTCGGCGTCCGAAACCGCGCTCGCGGTCAAGATGGGTGCCGGCAGCCGTGTCATGGGCCTCGCCTTCGCCGCCGGCATCCTGGCAACGATCGCGCTGGGCACAGGCTTCATCGGGCTGATCCCGAACTTCGTGCTGGGCGGCCTGCTGGTGTTCCTGGGCCTGAACTTCCTGGTCGACTGGCTGTGGCGGAACCGCCGCGATATCCCGAAGGTCGACTACCTGCTGATCCTGGCGATCCTCCTGGTGATCGCGACGGCCGGCCTGCTCGAGGGGATCGCCTTCGGCATCGCGGTGGCGACCGTACTGTTCGTGATCAGTTACAGCCGTCTCGGCATCATCAAGGCGGAACTGAACGGGCGCGATCACAGCAGCCACGTGGTGCGCGGCATCGAAAGCAGGGATCTGCTCGCCGAGGAGGCGCGGCGCATTCATATCGTCAAGCTGCAGGGGTTCATCTTTTTCGGCACCGCCGACAGCCTGCTGGAAACCCTGCGCCGGCGGCTGAACGAGGGCAACGAGCCGACCGATTACCTTATTCTCGACTTCAAGCACGTCAGCCGGATCGATACGTCCGCGGTGCAGGCTTTCGCGAAACTGAAACGCCTCGCCGAGCGCAACAACCTCGCGGTCGTCCTGACCGACCTCGCCGAGCGCGAGTACGCGCGCCTCGATCACATCGGGTTCTTTACGGACTATATGAGCACGACACCGCTTCGCGCCACGGGCGGGACGCCGGATTCCCGGCCGCGCTTCGCCCTGCCATTCCTGGATGACGGCGTCGCCTGGTGCGAGGAGGACATCCTTTACCGGAAATCGGCACGGCGCGCGGGCGAGGCCATTCCGCTCGAAGATCAGTTGACCGAGGTGATGGGAAGCCGCAACGCCGCGGCGCGGATCGCGCCCTATTTCGAGGTGCTGGACATGGAAGCCGGCGCCTTCCTGTTTTACCAGGGCGATCCGGGCGACGGTCTGTACATGCTGAGCGAGGGCGTGGCGTCCGTCGTGCTTGGCGGTGATGGTGGCGCGGAACGCGCGATCCGCATTTTCCAGCGCGGCACGCTGCTGGGCGAAATGGCCATTTATACGCAAGCCCCACGCACGGCCGCCGTGCGGGTCGACGAGGACAGCCGGCTGTTCCGGCTGTCGCTCGACGGTTTCGAGGCGATGCAGCGCGAGGCGCCGCGCGCCGCCGGGCTTTTCCATTCCTACGTGGTGCGCCTGCTGGCCGAACGCCTGGACCGCGCCAACCGGGAAATCCAGCAACTCAGTTGAGAGCCCGGGTGGGCCGGCCGGCGGCGAAAAAAAGGGGAAATGGCGCGCCCGGGAAGATTCGAACTCCCGACCCCTTGATTCGTAGTCAAGTGCTCTATCCAGCTGAGCTACGGGCGCGCAATGGAGCCTCGGATGCGAGGCGGCGAGAACCTACTCCACGGACCATGGCGTGACAACCCCTCATTCGGGCATTTCGGGTGATCGCCGACGGGTCCGGCCACGACCCCGCCGGCAACCCTCCGAAGTTCATTAAAATTAAAGATTCGCCAAGTAAAACAATCATCTTGTCGCCCCGGAAGGCATTGATTAAGATCGCATCGACAATGGGGGGCAAGTTGTGATCGTATCCGGTGCGAGGTAACATTGCACCGTGCAAGTTTCCCTAAACAAACGAAGGGGCGGTCTTCAGGGATGAGATTTTCGGAATTCACTTCGCTACGAGTTCTCGTAGTCGGCGCGACACTCACGCTCGGCGCCTGCTCGTATGGGGACAATCTCCTTTGGCCCGCCGACGAAGAGCCGCAGACGCAGGCGGAGCCTGCCGAACAGCAGGCACCGAACGGCGAGGGCAAAGTACAGGTCATCGGCGGCGGCCAGCCGCCCATCGGCGCCACCCAGTTCGTCCCCCCGGGCGTTACGCCGGGTGAGCCGACGGGGACGTTCGTCGGCGAAAAGGTCGTCCAGCTCCGCGAAGAGTTGACCCGCCTGCAAAACTCGATCGCGCAGCAAAACGAGGAACTGCAGCGCCTGCGCACCGAACTCGTCAATAATTCGCAGCAGTACCACGGCACCATCGCAGCGGTGAACTCGCGCCTGCAGGTCGGCACCACGCCGGGCAACCCGATCCTCGTGCAGCAGTTCAAGAGCGCACAGGCCGACCTCGACCGGATCGCGCAGGATATCGACAAGATGAACAACCTGGCATCCGCCGTCGCCGACAATTCGACGCTGTCGGCCTACATGGCGGAAGCCGCGCGCGCCGCGTTCTCGGTTTCCGGCGCCGTCGACGAGGACCACCGCCAGCTCGCCATCCTCGAAGACGAAGGCAACCGCACCGCAGTGCTGATCGACCGGCTCCTGAAGGAGCTGACGTCGGACATCCGCCGCCAGACCAACTACGTGACGACGGAACGCGCCAACCTCAATCTGATCTCCGCCGGCATCAAGTCGGGCGAACTGTTCGGCGGTTCGCTGGTCAACCGCGCCGTGCTGCAGAACACGGGCCAGGCCAACCTGACCAACATGCCGCAATCGACCGCGGGCC
This sequence comes from Rhodospirillales bacterium, assembly GCA_051117645.1. GTDB lineage: Bacteria > Pseudomonadota > Alphaproteobacteria > Rhodospirillales > Casp-alpha2 > UBA4479. The sequence goes on along the minus strand of JBNPEI010000010.1, from coordinate 373,182 downwards.
GCTCGCCGCTCGTCGTGATCCGCTTCGACCGCGCCGACGTGCCGTACGAACAGGCGCTCTACACGGCCGTATCCAAGACGCTGGAACGCCGCCCCAATGCCATGTTCGATCTGGTTGCCGTGGCCCCGACCAGTGGCGGCTCGGCGCGCATCGCGCTCAATTCGCAAAAGGCGCGTCAGCATGCGGAAAACGTCATGCGCTCGCTGATCGAAATGGGGCTGCCGCCGAACCGGGTGGCCGTGTCCGCACGGACCGAGCAACAGGTCGCCAACAACGAAGTGCACCTGTACGTCCGCTGAGGACTCTCGTCTTCGATGGCCGCGTCCAGGCACATGGGGTAACGCCGTGGCGCTCCGCGACGATATCGAACATCACGTCGTTACCTGGGCCGAGGTTCACCGCGATACGCGTATCCTCGTACGACGGCTCCTCGGCAAGGGGCCATGGCAGGGTATCGTCGCGCTGACCCGCGGCGGGCTGGTCCCGGCAGCCATCGTCGCCCGGGAAATGTCGATCCATGTCGTCGATACGCTCTGCATCACCAGTTACGACGAACAGGTGCAAGGCCGCCTGAATATCCTCAAGAAGCCGGAGGCGGCGCTGGAGAACGGCGGCGACGGCTGGCTCCTGATCGACGATCTGGTGGATACCGGAACAACCATGAAGGCCGCCCGCGAGATATTGCCCAACGCCCACTTCGCGACCGTATACGCCAAACCGCAGGCAATGAAACTGGTCGATACCTATGTTCACGATATCGCGCAGGACGTCTGGATATTCTTCCCCTGGGACACCGAGCCGCAATACGCCCGCCCGCTTGCCGACGGCTAGAGGTCCCTAATTAAACGGGCTCCAATCATCCGGCCCCACGCACGCGCCCAAAAAACGTCACGATTTGAACAAGCGCAGACCGCATTCACCCGTTATAGATGGGGGATCGGCAACGCACCTAAAAATCAGGAGGAGAACCATGGCGCTGTTCCAGAAAGATACCAATCCGATCCCGTCGAAACCCGCGCCCAAGACGCCCAGCCCGAGCCTGCTCGGCATGCCGTCGGGCGACCACGACATCCCCAGGAAATCCGATAGCTCCCGACAAGGCGCCGACAAGGAGAAGAATACCCAGCAATCTGAAAGCCGGTTGATCGTCGGCCCGAACATCAAACTCAAGGGTGTCGAGATCGAGGATTGCGACACGCTCGTCGTCGAAGGCTACGTCGAGGCTTCCATGGACTCGCGGGTCATCGAAATCTCCGAGACGGGCGTCTACAAGGGCACGGTCGAGATCGACACCGCCATTGTAAGGGGCCGCTTCGAGGGAGAACTGACGGCGCGCGAACGCCTGATCGTACACACCACGGGCGACGTCAGCGGCAAGATCCGCTACGGCCGGCTCGCCATCGACGAGGGCGGCCGCGTGCACGGCGACCTGGACGAACTGCCCGGGGCCGGCAAAGCCGCCGGCACGACCGAGCGGAAAGACGAGAAAGAGTCGCCTGCCGAAAGCCTCGGCGGCGAAGCGGCGGAATAACGCCTACTCGGACTGCAATTGGCGGTCCAGATCGGCTTCCAGTTTCTTGAGATCCTCCGGCACGGGCAGGCCCTCGGCGCGCAACGTCGAAATCACCTGCCTGAGCCGGAACTCGATCTCGCGCAGGTCCCCCTGCTCGCCCTCCATGACGTTCATCAGGTATGCGATCTCGGCGTCCAGATCGTCGAATGCCATGCGTGTGCCTCCTCTGTGCAGAAAATCAGCATATCCACCCGAATACCGGGCCCGCAAGGTCTGGCCGAGCGGGCGCGGGGGTGGCAAAATCGCGTCCAACCGGGAGGATAACATTCATGACCGAAACTTACGAACTGTTCGCCATCAAGTACGCACACCACGACCGCGACGCCAGCGCCAACTTCATCGACGACCCCGATCCGCACGAGGGCAACATGCCCCTCGATTATTTCGTCTGGGTCGCGAAGAACGAGAACCGCACGGTACTGATCGATACCGGTTTCAACAAGCAGGCCGCCGACGAACGGGGCCGCGAACTGATCCGCTGCCCGGCGGAATCCTTAAGCCTCGTCGGCGCCGACGCGAACGAGATCGAGGACACCATCATCACCCACCTGCATTACGACCACGTCGGGAACTTCGATCTGTTCCCGAAAACGCGGTTTCACCTGCAGGACAAGGAGATGCAGTTCGCGACGGGGCGTTACATGCGTCACAAGACGCTGCGCCATTCGTTCGACATCGAACACGTCACCGGCATGGTGCGCGAGGTCTACAAGGAGCGCGTCGTTTTCCACGACGGTGACACCGATCTGTTCCCGGGCATCAAACTGCATTTCATCGGCGGTCACACCATGGGGATGCAATCGGTCACCGTCGAGACGGCGCGCGGCCGCGTCGTCGTCGCGTCCGACGCGTCGCACCTCTATCACAACATGTGGGACCGGAATCCGTTCCGCACCGTGTTCAACATCGGCGACATGATGGAAGGCCACGAAAAGCTGCGCGTCCTCGCCGGCGCCGACCAGGACCTGATAGTGCCGGGGCATGATCCACAGGTGCTCGACTTCTATCCGGCGCCCTCGCCGGATCTGGAAGGCATCGTGGTGCGCCTCGACGTGCCGCCGAAGAAATAACCGGAGGGATCATGGATCTTCAACTGGGCGGCAAGACCGCGCTCGTCACCGGCGCCAGCACCGGCATCGGCGCCGAGATCGCACGTACGCTGGCGGCGGAGGGCGCGATCGTCAACGTATTGGCGCGGCGCGAGGCATTGCTGAACGACCTCGCGGACGGAATCGAGGCCAAGGGGCACCCCCGGCCCACAGTCATCGCCGCGGACCTGACCGATCGCGAGGCCCTGGCCGAGATCGCCCGGTCGGCTCAGCCGGGCGGCCGCGCCGTCGATATCCTGATCAACGCCGCGGGCGCGTCACTACCGATCGACATCTACGCCGATGACGAGACCTGGGACCAGTCGCTGGAACTCAACTTCACCGCCGTCCGGCGCCTGACACAGGCATTGCTGCCGGGGATGCAGGCGCAGCAATGGGGCCGGATCATCAGCTTTTCCGGATCCACGGAGCCACGCGCCATCAACGCCGCCATTTCCGCCAAAGCGGCGTTGCATCTCTGGGCCAAGGGGCTTTCCTGCCAGGTCGCCAAGGACGGCGTCACGGTCAACTGCATCCCGCCCGGGCGCATCAACAGCGAGCAGATCCTGGAGCGTCTCTATCCGACCGAGGAATCGCGGCAGAAGTTCATCGAGGCGAATATTCCGATGGGCCATTTCGGCGATCCGGAAGACGTGGCGCCGCTGGTCGCGTTTCTCGCCTCACCGCTCGCGAGCTATATCACCGGGGCGGTCATACCCGTCGACGGCGGGATGCATTACTTCGCGCACTGAAAAGTGCGACACTTCGCGCACTGAAAAATGCGACACTTCGCGCACTGAAAAGTGCGACACTTCGCGCACTGAAAAGTGCGACACTTCGAAGACCGAATAGAAACAACCGCTAAACGGCGACGTTGTCGATAAGCCGCGTCTTGCCGAGCCATGCCGCCGCCAGCACCCGCATCGGCCGCCCCTCGGCCGGCATGTCGAGCTTTTCCGCATCCCTGACCGCGACGTAATCGACGCTCTTGAAGCCCGCCTCGTCCAGTTGCTGCGTGGCATCGGCGCACGCGACCTCGATCGGATCGCCGCCTTTCACGCGCCGGGCCACGCCGGTGATTTCCTCGTGCAGCCGCGGCGCCAGGGTGCGCTCGGTATTGGAGAGATACGTGTTCCGGGACGACATGGCGAGGCCGTCGCTCTCGCGGATCGTCTCGCCGCCGACGATCTGCACCGGCAGATCGAGGTCGCGGGCCATGGCCCGGATCACGCAAAGCTGCTGGTAATCCTTTTCCCCGAAGACCGCGACGTCCGGCATGGTCTGAATCAGCAGCTTGGCGCACACGGTGGCGACACCGATAAAGAATTGCGGACGGAACTGGCCTTCGAGAATCTGGCTCAAACCCTGAACTTCCACCTTGGTGCGATGATCGTCCCGGTACATCTGCGTCACATCGGGTGTGAACACCAGATCGACGTCGGCCTTTTCGAGCATCGCCAGATCCCGCGCCTCGTCACGCGGATAGGTCGTGAAGTCTTCGTTCGGGGCAAACTGGGTCGGGTTGACGAAGATCGACGCCACCCGCTTGTCGGATATCGCGCCGGCCTGGTGCACGAGTGAAATGTGGCCTTCGTGCAACGCACCCATGGTCGGCACCAGCGAGATGCGCTGGTCGTCGCGGCGCCAGCCCGCCACGATCTCCCGCATTTCAGCGACCGTACGCACGACGTCCATCTAATCAGTCCTTTGTTTTCGGCACCCCGAAGCAATGCTCGAGCGCCGGGAACTGACCGCCCCGAACCTCCGCCGCATAGTCCGCGACGGCGTCCTCGATCAGCTTGCCCGCGTCGGCGTAACGCTTGACGAATTTGGGCGTGAAGTCGGCGAACAGGCCGACCATGTCCTGGGTCACGAGGATTTGCCCGTCGCAGGCGGGGGACGCCCCGATGCCGATCATCGGCACGTGGCTTCGGGCCGTCACCTCGCGGGCCACGGCCTCGACGGTCCCTTCGATGACGATGGCGAAGGCGCCGGCATTCTCGATCGCGGCGGCATCCTTGTAGACCTGCTGCGCGCCCTCGTCGTCCTTGCCCTGTATCTTGAAGCCGCCCCTGTGTTCGGCCTTTTGCGGCAACAATCCGATATGGCCCAGCACCGGCACCCCGGCGTCGACGATCGCGGCGACGGTCTCTGCCATCTCCTCGCCGCCCTCGAGTTTCACGGCCTGACAACCGGTTTCCGCGACGACCCTGAGCGCCGACGCGACGGCCTGCTGCGGATTCTGTTCGTAGGTGCCGTGCGGCAGGTCGACGACGACGCAGGCCCGGGCCGAGCCGCGCATCACCGCCTGTCCGTGCGCGATCATGATGTCCAGCGTAACGCCGCGGGTGGTTTCAAGGCCGTAAACGACCATGGCGAGCGAATCGCCGACCAAGATCAGGTCGCAATGCTGATCGACGCGTTTCGCCATCGGCGTGTCATAGGCGGTCAGGCAGACGACACTGCCCGCGCCTTTCATCGCTCTGATATCGGATGACCGTAGTCTGGATGCCGCCATTTTCTGGCTGCTCCTCTTCCCCCGTCTCGCATGTTCTCCCGTCGAGAACCTATCCCAAGAATATTGCGCTGCACAATAGAAAAATTCCGGGTATATTTTCAAAAATCTCTTTTATACAAAGCCTTAGCGCCATTCGTTCTGTGGATATCTATCTGCAGTATTGTGGATAACTATCAGGTCGACTCTTCGTCCGTTCTTGAGGAAAGGTCCTCAACAGGCTGATTTTTTTGTCTTTTCTTTGGCCTGAAGGCCCAAAACAGAATCCCGGCGAACAGCACCAGAAAAATCACCACGAAATGTTCGCGCAGCAGTGCGGTCACGGCAGTTCCTCCCCGCCCATGGCCCGGCGTTCCGGTGTTTGACAACCCGCGCCGCCGTTTTAACGTGCAACGGCATTTTACAGCGATTGGCCGGAAGTTGCGAGGTTGGTGGTGATGCCGCGCTGGTTCGTACTGATTTCAATACTGATGCTCGGCACCGTCGCCGGCTGCGACGACGGCATCGAGATCGACGCGCATCGGCGCGGCACGGCGGACAGTTACATGATCGCCGCCGCGCATCCGCTGGCGGCTGCCGCCGGGCGCGACATCCTTGCTGCCGGCGGCAGCGCCGTGGACGCCGCCATCGCCACCGGGATGGTCCTGACGCTTGTCGAGCCGCAGTCGTCCGGGATCGGCGGCGGCGCCTTCCTCGTCCACCATGATGCCGCAGACGGTTCTCTCGAAACCTACGACGGCCGGGAAACCGCTCCCGCGTCGGCACGACCCGACATGTTCCTGGACGCAGACGGCAAGGCGATCCCGTGGCCGCAGGCCGCGCTCGGCGGTCGCGCGGTCGGTGTGCCCGGCCTGCTCAGGATGCTGGCACTGGCGCACGTGGATCACGGCGTTCTGCCGTGGGAAGACCTGTTCGAGCCTGCAATCCGTCTTGCCGAAGCAGGGTTTAAGGTGACGCCGCGCCTCGCCGGGCTTCTAGCCGCCGATACCGAGATGCCGCAAATTCCGGGGACGCGGGAATACTTCTATCCGGACGGCGAGCCCCTGAAAGCGGGCGATACGCTGAAGAACCCGGCACTGGCCCAAGTGCTGCGGCGCGTCGCCGAAAACGGCGCTGCCGCGTTTTACGCCGGTGAGATACCCCGGGGCATCGCCAGAACCGTCGCCGCCGCGCCCGCCAATCCGGCGACGATAACCCCCGGTGACTTCGCATCCTACGAAGCGAAAAAGCGCGACCCCGTCTGCGTCGGCTACCGCGCTTACCGGGTTTGCGGCATGGGGCCGCCGTCTTCGGGCGGCATTCTGGTCGGCCAGATACTCGGTATCCTGAACCATTTCGAGCTGGGCACGATGCAGCCGTTTTCCGCCGAAGCCGTGCACCTGATCGTCGAGGCGAGCCGCCTCGCCTTTGCCGACCGGGCACTTTACGTGGCCGACAGCGACTTCGTGCCGGTTCCGGTGGCGGGTTTGCTCGATCCGGGCTATCTCGCCGCCCGCGCCCGCCTGATCTCCCCGGAACGCCGCATGCCGCAGGCACTGCCGGGCCGGGCCGGCCGCACGGCATGGCATTTCGGCAGCGACGAGGTCTCGGAAAAGGGCCTGTCGACCACGCACGTCTCGATCCGGGACGAATACGGCAACGTGGTTTCGATCACCGCCAGCATCGAGCGCGCCTTCGGCTCGAAACTGATGAGCCAGGGATTCCTGCTCAACAACGAGCTGACCGACTTCTCGTTCCGGCCCACATCAAACGGTCATCCGGTCGCCAACGCGCCGGCGCCCGGCAAGCGGCCGCGCAGCACGATGTCGCCGACCATCGTCTTCGATAAAGCCGGCAATCCCGTGCTGGCCATCGGCTCGCCCGGCGGGTCGCGCATCGCCGGCTATACGCTGAAGGCGATCCTTGCGGTTCTGGACTGGAACATGGACGTCGCCGACGCCATCGCCGCGCCCAACATCGTCAGCCGTGGCGGCCCCGTCGACATCGAGGCCGGGACGCCCGCCGAGACCCTGAAAATGGCGCTGGCTGCGCTCGGCCACGAGGTCCGCCTGCGCGAAATGACAAGCGGTCTGCACGGCATTCGTATCTCGCCGGACGGACTCGTCGGCGGCGCCGACCCGCGACGCGAAGGCGTCGTCCTCGGCGACTAAAGGGCGGCTCCTAGCCGACGGGCGTGTCCAAGTCCGCGGGATGCGGCGGAATATCGTCCGGCAATCGGATCCGGAACGCCGTACCGTCCGGGCCGCTATGCAGAAGTTCGATGTCGCCGCCGTGCCCCACGACGACCTCGCGGACGATGACGAGGCCGAGCCCGGTGCCGCCTTCGCGGCTCGATCCGGCGAATGCCTGAAACAGGTGCTCCTTGGCCTTCTCGGGCAACCCAGATCCGTCGTCGGCGATCTCGATCCGTATCTCGCCGTCCGCCGCGACGGCCCGGATATCCAGGGTCCGGGCCCCGGCCTGCCCGGCGTTGGCGCACAAATTGTGCAACGCGCGCAGCAAATGACGGCGGTCGGCAACGATCTCGAGTGCCGCGTCCACGTCAAGCGTCCACTGGATGTCAGCACATTCCTCCGAGAGCTCTAGAATGCCCTGCAACTCATCGATCAGGTCACGCAGGCCGAAGGCCCGCGGCCGGAGCGTCAGCGCATCGTCGGCGGCGTAATTGAGGGTCTGGCTGCAGAGATCGATGGCCCGGTCGATGGCTTTCATCAGCCTGGGCGCGACCCGTTTTACTTCCGGGTCTTCGATGGACTGTAACTTGTCGGATACCAGCACCGCCGTCGCCAGGGTGTTGCGAAGGTCGTGGTTGATCCGGGTCATGGCGCTGCCCATGGCGGCCAGACGGTTCTTCTGTTTCAGTGACAACTGCACCTGGCTCTGCATTTCCGCGAGTTCGCGCTGTGCCGTGCCGATCTCGTCGCCGCGCGGCGTCGGCCGGATGATGCGTGTTGCGTCTTCCGGATTGTCGCGGAAGCCGACCATCGCGCCGGTCAGGTTCCGGATCGGACGCACGATCATCCATTGCAGCGACAGATAGACCAGCGATGCCGTGATCGCCGAGATCACCAGCGACAACGCGAAAATGCGCCATGAAAAATCGAGCATGGCGCTGCGCATCGTCGCCTCGCTGAAAATCACCTCGACCGTGATGTTTTGCTGCTTGGGCGGCATGCCGATGGCGCGGATCACCCGGTCGTCGGTACGGGTCATGGTCTCGAAGGCTTCGGCGACCAGCGACAGGAACGTCTCTTCACGCATGTCGACGGTCAGGTCGATGGGCGGCGGCATGTCGCCGCCGACCATCAGCATGCGCCGGTCCGGGCGGTTGACGATGATCGCCATCGCATCCGTCTGGCGCAAAAGCTCGTTTTCGATATCCTGGTTGGGCTGGGTATGCGGCATGGCGTCCAGTGCGACCATGGAGAGGTAGGCGCGATTGATGAAGTCCTCGATATAGGTCTTGCGGTAACGCGCCACCGACGGCGTCCAGATCAACACCTCGGCCAGCATGACGAACAGCACGGTCAGGATCAGAAGCCGCGTCGAGAGATTGATGAAGCGTTTTTGCGGTCGGGAAGCTGTGTCGCTCATAAGTGCGATACTGCGCAGACTCAGCCGAATTTGGCCAGAAAACGAACGATTTTTCGCGTTTTTTCGCTGAACAGCGATGGCGTGTAAAAACTGCCCGCGGCGCGCTTCGAGACCTCGCCCAGCGTCGGATAGGGCGCGATCATGGTGGCGACGCCGCCGATCTTGATTTTCTGCGACATCGCCAGCACCCAGGTCTGGATCAGTTCACCCGCCTGCGCCCCGGCGATCCCGCAGCCCAGGATGGCGCCTTTCTTCGTCGTGACCGCCTTGACCATGCCCTCGGTTTCGCCTTCCGCCTGGGCGCGGTCGTTCTCGTGGTAGGGCCAGCGCAGGATGCGGATGTCGGCCCCATGCGTCTCCTTTGCCTGGGCTTCCGTGAGCCCCACCTGCGCCAGCTCGGGCGCGGTATAGGTCACCCACGGCACCGTGGCATGATCGGCCTTGGCCGGAAGGCGGAACAGGGCGTTCTTGATCACCACGCCTGCATGATACCCGGCAACGTGCGTGAACTGCATCCCGCCGGCCACATCGCCGATGGCGAAGACCTTCCTGTTCGAGGTCCTGAGCCGGGCATCGACCTCGATCCCCTTGGGTGAATAGCGAATGCCCGCGGCTTCCAGGCCCATGCCGTCCACGTTGGCGCGCCGCCCGGTCGCGACCAGCAAATGCGTCCCCGTGACTTTTTCTTCACCCCCGTCCGTTTCCAGCACGACGGCGATCCCATCGCCGGTCTTTTCGACCCGCGCGATCTTCACCCCTTCGCGAATGACGACCCCGTCCCTGTCCAGTTGTTTCCTGACCACGTCAACCAGTTCCGGGTCGTCCTTGGGCATGATCTTGAACATTTCCAGCACCGTAACGTCGCAGCCAAGCTGCCGGTGCGCCTGCGCCAGTTCGATGCCGATCGGGCCGCCGCCGATGACGATCAGATGGGCCGGCAACGCGTCCGCGTAGAACACGGTTTCGTTGGTGTAGTACTCGACGCCGTCCAGTCCCGGGATCGGCGGCACGAACGGCGACGACCCGGTGGCGACGACGAACCGCCGGGCCGCGATGCGTTTGTCGCCGGCTTCTACCGTCCCGGCATCGATGAAGCGGCCGGTTTCTTGGATGACGTTAACGCCGAGCCCGGTGAACCGCTCGACGGAATCGTTGGGCTCGATGGCGGCGATGGCCCCATGCACGTGCCGAAAGACCCGCTTCGCGTCGATCCTCGGTTCGCCGGCATCGACCCCGTAGCGGCCCGCGTTTCGAATGTTCTGGGCGGCATGACCCGCCGCCAGCAGCGCCTTCGAGGGCACGCAACCGAAATTCAGGCAATCGCCGCCCATCTTGTGCTTTTCGATGAGCACCGTATCGGCGCCCATCTGCGCGGCGCCGGCGGCGACCGAGAGCCCGCCTGAGCCCGCGCCGATGACGCAGATATCGGCCTTGATGTGCTCGGCCATGGTCAGTCCTCTTTGGCGTGCGCCGTGCGCCCGCCCTTGATGCGTTTGTAGAATACGGGAATAAGCGACAGGGTCGCCAGACCGAGGATCGGCAGCAGCACTTCCGGCTCGAAGATGATCCCGAGATCCGGCGTGCCGCCCTGCTCGAAGACCGCGCCGAGGCCGTTACCGACGCTCGAATACACGACCGACCCCGGTATGATCCCGAAAAACGTGCCGATCACATAGGTCCGGAGCGGCACCCCCAGGAACGCCGGCACGAGGTTGACGAGCCAGAACGGGAACAGCGGCACCAGGCGGAGCACGAACATGTAGCTGAGCGCGTTCTCGTTGAACCCGGACTCCATCTTGCGGATCGCGTTGCCGGCCTTGGCTTTCAGCATGCCGGCAAGCGCATAGCGCGCGACGAGGAAAATGACCACGGCCCCGAGCGTCGCGCCGACGACGACGTAAAGGCTGGCCAAGGCCGTGCCGAACACGAACCCGCCGGCAAGCGTCGCCCAGACGGCGCCCGGTACCGACAACGCCACCATGACCCCATAACAGACGACGAACACCACAGCCGCCAGCACGCGGTTTTCCGCCGTCCATGCGAGGAGAAACTCCCGGTGTTGCTTCAACGCATGGAATGACAGAAACCGGTCGAGATCGAAGATGAAGACGGCGGCCATCCCGGCCACGATCGCCAAAAGCGGCAACAACCGTTTCAGCCTCGGGGTCGGTCCCGCAGCCTCTGGACTTTCCGGCTGAGTGTGCTGTTCGCTCCCGTGCATGAGGGCTTCCCGGTTCCGGCGTGTTTCCTCGTCAACCGGCAACCATACTGATGGTTATCCGGCATTCCCCTCGGCCGCCCTCTAAAGCGCGGCCACCAAGGCATTCTCGCCATCCTGTACGCGAGAGCAACCAACGTTCCGCTAACGCAAGCTCAAGTTCACGTGAACGGCCGGAATGGCGGTCGAATTTTCACGCAAAATCCGCATCGCCATCGTTGACTTGCCAGCGCCAAGCCCGTATACAGCGGGCGATTTTGCAAGGAGAAGACCCGTGAAACGCACCTATCAGCCCAGCAAGCTTGTCCGCAAGCGCCGTCACGGCTTCCGTCACCGCATGGCGACGGTTGGTGGCCGCCGCGTTCTTGCAAACCGCCGCGCCAAGGGCCGCAAGCGCCTGTCCGCTTAAGGGCGGGCGGTCGTTTCCGCGTCCGCATGTCCCAGTCCCCTAAACAGCCCGGACACGTTCGACTGAAAAAACGGCGTGAATTCCTTGCTGCTGCCGGGGCGAACCGCAAATGGGCGACCCCCGGCATGGTGGTGCAGGTACGCAAGCGCCGTGTGGGAGAAGCCGGCGGAGACATCATTCGCGTCGGTTTCACAACGAGCCGTAAGGTCGGCAATGCGGTGGTCCGGAACCGGGCCCGGCGGCGGCTTCGCGCCTGCGTCGACGCGGTCCTGCCGGATCATGCCAAGCCCGGTCTCGATATTGTCGTTATCGGCCGTGCCGCAACGCCGGCGCGTCCCTTCGAAGCCCTGAAGGACGATTTTTTGAAGAGCCTGAAGAAACTCGATGCCTGCCGGAACGCCGATCATGGTTGAAAACGTCCTCCGCCATGTTCTCGCGATGCCGCTGCGCGCTCTGGTCGCGATTTACCGTTACGGCATTTCGCCCTTCGTCCCGGGCTCATGCCGGTTCCATCCGAGTTGTTCCGCCTACGCCGAAGAAGCCCTCGGTGCGCATGGTGCGCTGAAGGGCGGATTTCTCGCAATAAAACGAATCCTGCGTTGCCATCCATGGGGGGGTTCGGGCTACGATCCCGTGCCTGCCGCCAACCACACCTGTCTGGCAGACCGCAAAGGGAGCCCTGAACACCCATGACCGACCACAAGAACATGATCCTGGCGATCGCGCTCTCGATTGCCATTCTGGTGCTGTTCGAGACTTTCTTTAACACGAGCGCCGTGCCGCCGGAGCAGGCTCAGCAACAACACACCCAGCAACAGGCGGGTCAGTCACAGCAGCCGCAGGCCACACCCGGCGCCCCCGCCGACGGATCGACGTCACAGGCCCCTATGGTCCCGGGCGGCGCGCCCGCGACGACCGAGGCCGTCGTCGAACAGAGCCGCCAGGCCGCGCTGGCCGGCGTCGAGCGCGTCGATATCGATGCGCCGCGCCTGCATGGCTCGATCTCGCTCAAGGGCGGCATTGTCGACGACCTGACGATGATCGACTACCACAAGACCGTCGACCCCTCGAGCCCCGAGATCGTGCTTCTGTCGCCGCGCGGCTCGGTCAACGCTTATTATGCCGGATACGGCTGGGCCGGCGCCGAGGGCCATGCGACACCGAGCATGGACACGGTCTGGACCGCCGACAACGACGTGCTCTCCGCCGAAAGCCCGGTCACGCTCACGTGGGACAACGGCGAAGGCCTGATCTTCAAACGCAAGTTCAGTATCGACCAAAATTACATGTTCACGGTCGAACAAAGCGTCGAAAACACGACGGACCAGCCGCTGACGCTCTATCCCTACGGCCTGCTGACCCGTTACGGCACGCCCGAGACAACCGGCTTCTATATCCTGCATGAGGGCCTGCTCGGCGTCTTCGACGGTCAACTCAAGGAAGTCGACTACGACGATATCCAGGAAGAGAAAGCCGGCATCTCCGCCGAAAGCACCGGCGGCTGGATCGGCATTACCGACAAGTACTGGCTCGCGACGCTGATCCCCAACCAGTCGGAGAAGGTGCAAACGCGCTTCCTGCACCGCAAGGAAGGTGTCGCCGACGTTTACCAGACCGACTTTCTCGGCAGCGCCGTGGTGGTGCCCGCCGGCGGCAGCGGCAAGGCGCAAACCCAGCTTTTCGCCGGCGCCAAGGAAGTCAATCTGCTCGACGGTTACGCCGAACAGTACGGCATCAGCAATTTCGATCTCGCGATCGATTTCGGCTGGTTCTATTTCCTGACCAAACCGATCTTCCTGGCGCTGCTGTGGATCAATGCCTCGGTCGGCAATCTGGGCGTTTCGATCCTGCTGCTGACGGTTGCCATCAAGGTCGTCTTCTTCCCGCTCGCCAACAAATCCTACGTATCGATGAGCAAGATGAAGAAGCTGCAGCCGGACATGGTGAAGCTGCGCGAGCGCTATGCCGAGGACAAGGTCAAGCTGAACCAGGAAATGATGGCGCTCTACAAGCGCGAGAAGGTCAATCCGGCATCGGGCTGTCTGCCGATCCTGGTTCAGATCCCCGTGTTCTTCGCGCTTTACAAGGTGCTATTCGTGACCATCGAGATGCGTCACGCCCCGTTCTTCGGGTGGATTCAGGACCTCTCCGCGCCGGACCCGACCACCATATTCAACCTGTTCGGCCTGATCCCGTTCACGCCGCCGGAATTCCTGATGATCGGCGTCTGGCCGCTGATCATGGGTGCGTCCATGTACATCCAGCAAAAGCTGAACCCGCAGCCGGCCGATCCGATCCAGGCCAAGATCTTCCTGTTCATGCCGCTGTTCTTCATGTTCCTGCTGGCACAGTTCCCGGCCGGGCTAGTGATCTACTGGGCGTGGAACAACGTACTCTCGATTCTTCAGCAGTGGATTATCATGCGGCGCATGGGCATCAGCGGGAAGGCGGCCCTGAGCTGAGCCCGGCCGCACGGGGCCGGAGGCCCCCGGCATGACTGACAACGCTTACGATCCCGCCGAGATGGAAGCCGGCAGAAAGCTGTTCTCGGGTGACGTCGATTTCGTGCTTGGCGCGCGCTCGATGGCGCAGATTCCCACCGCCGACATCCCCGAGATAGCCTTTGCCGGCCGCTCCAACGTCGGCAAGTCGAGCCTCCTGAACGCCCTGACAGGCCGCAAGCAACTCGCCCGCACGTCGAACACGCCGGGCCGCACGCGCGAGGTCAATTTCTTCAATGCCGGCGGCCGGCTGACACTGGCCGACCTACCGGGTTACGGCTACGCCAAGGTGTCCAAATCGGAAGTCGAGGCGTGGACGCGCCTGATCGAGGATTACCTGCGCGGCCGCGTTCAGCTTCGCCGCTGCTGCCTTCTGATCGACGCCCGGCACGGCCTCAAGGACAGCGACCGCACGGCGATGAAGATGATGGACCAAGCGGCGCAGAACTATCAGATCGTGCTGACCAAGTGCGACAAGATCAAACCCGGCCCCCTCGCCCGCCTGATCGAGGCGACGGCGGCGGAGACCGCCACCCACGGCGCCGCACATCCGCAAATCATGCGCACCAGCTCGAGGGACAACGCGGGGATCGCCGAGTTGCGCGCCGAACTGGCGAAACTGGCAGAATAGGCCGGTCGGAAAGGGCTCGACGTTTATTTTCTTGCAGATTTCATGTAACCCTGCGTTATTTCCGGGCTTTCCTAGGATAAATCGACGAACTGGTTTCCCGTCATGAGCAAGACACACGATGAAAACCGCGAGGCCAACCTCGCCAAAGCCTCCGTTCTCTCCGAGGCGTTGCCCTACATGCGGCGTTTCAACGGGCGCACGGTGGTGGTCAAGTTCGGCGGCCATGCGATGGGGGACCAGGCGCTTTTCGACCTGTTCGCACGCGACATGGTGCTGTTGCGCCAGGTCGGCATCCGCCCAATCGTGGTCCATGGTGGCGGCCCGCAGATCGGCGCCATGCTGGAAAAGCTGCAGATCAAGTCGGAATTCGTCGACGGCCTGCGCGTGACCGATCAGGCGACCATCGACGTCGTCGAGATGGTCTTGTCGGGCTCGATCAACAAGCAGATCGTGGCCGCCATCAACAGCGCGGGCGGCACCGCCATCGGCCTTTCCGGCAAGGACGGCAACCTGATCCGGGCTGAACGGCTGACGCGGGTCAAGCGCGACCCGGACAGCAACATCGAGAAGGTCATCGATCTCGGCCTCGTCGGTCAGCCCAAGACGATCGCGCCCCACGTCCTTGAATCGTTCGAGGGCAGCGACGTGATCCCGGTCATCGCGCCGATCGGCGTCGGCCCCGAAGGCGAAACGCTGAACATCAATGCCGATACGGCCGCCGGCGCCATCGCCGCGGCGACGCAGGCGTCGCGCATGTACATGCTGACCGACGTCGAAGGCGTCCTCGACAAGGACGGCAACCTGATTTCCGAACTCAAGGTGTCGGAAGCACGGGACGCGATCGCAAACGGCGTCATCTCGGGCGGCATGATTCCGAAGATCGAGACCTGTATCGAGGCGATCCAGGGCGGCGTCGACGGCGCCGCGATCATCGACGGGCGCGTCGCGCACACGGTGCTTGTGGAACTGTTCACGGCAGGCGGCGCCGGCACCCTGATCACGCGCGGCTGAGCACGGACCCTAAAGCTTCCTGATCGTTTCGATCTGTTCGATCATCTCGTTGTCGGACATCGGATAGGCACCGCCCCGCGCCCGCTTGATTCTCGAAGGCTCGACCCCGGCCAGTTTTTCCTGAACCACCTCCGCGGTCTTGGCCGAAAGCCCGGCACGCCACGAAAGCGCGATACTGCCCTTTACGCTCTGCGTCTCGCGTACCCACTCGACGATGCGGTACGGCACGTCCGCCATGACCGCGATGATGGCTTTCGCGAATTCCATGTCGCCATGCGCCAGTTCCCGCAGCAACGCACCTTCGTCGAGCGAGCCCGCCGCCCACTCGCTTGCGGCGCGGTCAAACACCGCATTGTCGTCGGGATGCATGCCTGATGCATCGGCGCCGCCATTGGCGCGGTGTTCGGGCATCAGGGCGACGCTGTGTCCGAGCCGCTCCAGCACCACGTCGCGCACCGCCGACGTCACGTCGTCGGGCAAGTCGTTGCGCGCCTGCATGCGCTTCAGCGCATCGTCGGCGACCACCCGGGCGATCTTGACCGCGGCCTTCGACGGCAGTTTCGGACGCATTGCCAACGGCATGTGCAAGAGATCTATCCCCGCCGCGTCCGCGATAACCCGGTCCAGGGTCTCCTCGCGGATTTGCGCGCTTTCGTTGGCGAGCAACAAGGCAATGGCCTCGATATCGTTGCTTTCGACGATTGCGTCACTGACGTCGCCGGAAACGCCGTCGCGTTCGGACACGGCGGAAATCGCGCCCGAAGACGGCCTGGCAATAATGATCTCGATCAGATCGCTATCGTTCAGCACCGGCGAGAACTTGAGGACCGGTGTTGCGACAATACTTTCCACGTCCCACGCCAGGCGGCGGATCACATCCGGTGGCGCATGGGCGACCTCCTGCAGCGCTTCGGAAAGTATCTGGCGGACCCGGACGACCTGATCCTTGGCCAACAGCAGCAACGCTTCGTTCGCCATGTCGCGCAGCCGCTCACTTTCCTGCGGTCCGCCCCTGGCGGCCCATTCGGCGATCTTGCCGGCGAGCGCGGTGCGCACACCGGCGTCGCCGTCGCGCGCCAAAAGCAGATCGGCATGCATGGGCGTCGCCGGGTTGGCGGCAACGGCACGGCGCACGGCGGCCAACTGGTCTTCGGCAAGGTAATACAGAAGTTCGGGCGCGATATCGTCACGGACGGCCAGTGCCTCGCGGGCGGAATCGTCACCGTCGTGCGCAATGGCTTTGGCGTCTTCGTAGGATATCGTCATGCGTCGGGGGTGCTCAAACAGTCCGGATGCGTCTTTCGAATACAGCGCCTAACCCGCGATAGCAACACTACAGCCTCGGGTCAGGCGCGCTCCGCCATATTGGAGAAAAATTCGATGTTCCAGTCGATGTCATCCTCCGACATCGGAAAAGTTGAATCGTCCTCCGGCTCGATGATTTCCGATGGTGCGATACGCCCCATCTGCTGTTGCACCATCATGACCATCGACGCCGGCATCTTGGCCTTTCCCAGCAAGGCAACGATACCCGACGGGTTCTTCTCGACAAAAATCTTGCGGGCAAGCGCGAGGTCGACACCGGCGCGCTCGATCATGGCCGCGAATACGAAGGCGTGATCGCCGGCCTGCAGCGCCTTGGTTACGACCTTGTCGTGCAGCTTGCCGGCTTCGTTGAGCCTTTTTGCCGTATCCAGCGGCGGATCGACCTTGAGAAAATCGAATCCGGCATTGAGGGCTTTCTTGTCCGGGGTCGCCTCGCCGCCCAATCGCTCGCGGACCACCTCCTTGACCGCAGCCATCGTCGGCGCATCGAAATCGGCACGTTTCGAAAGTTCGTCCAGCAGGTTCTCGGCGATGAACCCCGCCATTCTTTGCGCTGCACCGTCCGGCAATTGCTTGCGGGCCACCAGAGGCGGCTGCCAAAGCTCCTGGTCGGCGGAGCGATCGATCAGGTCGTCCAGTGCCTCTTCGCGAATTTGCGCGGAACCGTTCCCGAGGAGATCAGCGATCCCTTCGACGTCGTCGGTGCCTATAATGGCATCGGCCAGGTTTTCGGAAACGCCGTCGCGGCGCGCGATCGCGGCAACCCCGCCGGCGGCCGGTCCACCTTCGATAATTTCGATCAGATCCTGCTCGGTCAGAACCGGGGAGTACTCGAGAACCGGACCGGAAACCTCGATCTCGATATCGTTGGCCAGCCGCCTGATGATATCGGCCGGCGCATCGACGACGTCCTTGAGCGCCTCCGAGAGGATTGCACGGACCTTGGTAATCTGGTCGTTGGCCAGGGTTTCCAGAGCCTGGTGGGTTTGCGCGCGAACTTTTTCGGAGGCTTCCTCGCTCAATTCGGGCGCCACGTGCGCAATCTTCTGCGCCAGGCTGCCGCGCACGTCGGCGTCCGCGTCCTTCGCGAGCAAGATGTCCGTTTGTCGGGGCGCGGCCTCATTGATTGCGACGGCACGCCTGACATCCACGGACTCGTCCTCGGCCAGGAAATACAGCAACTCGGGGGAAAGATCCTTACGTTCGGCCAGGGCGGAGCGCACGGCCGGATCGTCGCTTTGCGCGAGTTCCTTGGCCTTCTCGTAGGTAATTGCGCTGTCGCCGAGAATCCCGGTCATCCCAAACACGTTCCCCTACGGCAGGACAACGACCATACCCGCCGCCATATTTTCTATTCGGGCATTTCGAGCGGCGTACCGGGCGGTGGCGCCATCTCGAAGCCTCCCTTGCTTCGTTTCTTTACGGAATACATTGCCGCGTCGGCGCGCGCAAGAAGCTCGTCCAGGGACTCGCCCGATTTCGGGTCGAAGAACGCAACACCAATGGAAATACCGAGCGGATGATCCTCGTCGCCGGACATCGGGATCATCTGCTTGCTGGTCTCGATCAATTGTCCGGCGCGTTTACGGCTGGTCTCCTCATCGATCCCGTCCAGCCACATGGCGAATTCATCCCCGCCGAGCCGTGCAATCAAATCGCCCGGGCGCGAGAAATTGATCAGCATATCGCGCAGAAACAGGATCGCCTCATCCCCGGCCTGGTGGCCGTGCACATCGTTGACGCGCTTGAAGTTGTCCATGTCGACATAAAACATCGACGCCGTCTGATCCGAGCGTTCGAGCCGCGCAATACGCCGCGGCAACTCCTCCTCGTAAAATGCACGGCGGTTCAATAGCCCGGTCATGCCGTCGGTGCGTGACAGCCTGACGATCCGTTCGTGATTGGCGATCTGCTCGTTGGCGATGCCGAGTTGATTGGCGACATCCGTCAGCATCAGCCGGTGATCGTCGTCCCAGGCCTCGTCCTTCTTGGGTTTCCACATCGCGAGCGCGCCGTTGACGTCGCCGCGGTACTGGGTCGTCGCCAGCAACGCCGACCAACCGCCCGCGTCCACATTGATCACGTCGCCTGCCTTGAGGCCGGTGATTTTCCGGCCCAGGTCGTCGACGCCTTCGCCATTGCCGTATTCGGCGGCAACGGCGAACCCCTCACGGTCAGTGTCCTCGCGGTAGATACGCGATCCCGCCGCGCCGAGTGCCCGGGCCGAGGCGGTCGCGGCCGCCATCAACATGTCGTGCGGTTCGATCTCGTCGCGGATCTGCGAGACGATGTAGTTCAAGAGCTGTTCGCGGTGGCGGGCGCGGGCAAGCGCGGCCTCGCTCTCGCGTTCCTCCGTGACATCGCGGCAGTTGCCGCGGCAGCCGATCCAAGTCTCGCTGTCGTCGTCGTTCTTGACCAGCGGCAGCGCGGACACAATCACGCAGGCGGTCGAACCGTCCTTGTTCTTCATCCACATCTCGATGTTGTCGAGCTTGCGGGTGGTGGTGAAAGGAAACGGCGTGTACTCGTCGGCGTCGATAACGAAGTCGCGGACCGCGTGGCCGACGAGCTCGTCGGCCTTGTATCCGAGCGCCCCCTGCGGGGAGACGAAAATCAGCTTACCCTCGGAATCCACTTCCCACGAGAAGTCGCTGGAAATCTCGACCAGGTCCTTGTAGCGCTGCCGCGATTCCACCAGCGTTGTGCGCAGGTTGCGCTCCATCGTCAGGTCGCGGGCCAAAAGCAGCGTTTTGACGACAGTCCCGTTTACGTCGAGCCTCGGGATCGCGGTAACGTCGAGCACCAGTTCACCCCGGCTGGTGGCAATGGTGAGCGTGGCGCTGGCAATGCTCGCGCTTTCGACGGCCTTGCCGATGAGGGATTCGATGTCCGCAACGGCGCCGCCGGTCAGCGCCTTTTCAAGGCCTGTTCCCTTGGCGTTGGCGACAAGGGGCGTCCCCGCGGCATCAAGCAGCAGCGCCGGCCCCGGATACCCCGCGATCAGTTTGACGTCGGTATCACTGGCCTGTACCGCTTCGGTCGGCGCGGTCGCCTCATTGGCCATCAGTTTGCCTGTTCAACGTTAAATCCCCTCGCATATTAGAAGATGGCTGTATCCGGGCCAACCCGCGATTTGACAGGATCGCCGATTGCACCTTGCTTCCGATACACTGCGAACGTTAAGTAAACCTGTCATGATTTCAGAACCCGCCAAACGCAGCACCGGGGCCGTTCGCAAAGGCGCCGACGAACTGGTGGACGCCGACGTCTGGATCTTCGATCTGGACAACACGCTCTATCCGGCGTCGTCGCGGTTATTCGACCAGGTCGACTGGAACATGACGGACTACGTGAGCACCTTGCTCGACCTGCCCCGCGACGAAGCCCGCAAGCTGCAAAAGCAGTATTTCAGGGAATACGGCACCACCATGCGCGGCCTGATGACGGTTCACGGCGTCGAGCCGGAGGCCTTTCTGGACTACGTGCACAATATCGATCTTGCGCCGATTTCCGCCGATCCGGTGCTTGTGGATGCGCTGGAAAAGCTGCCCGGCCGCAAGGTGATATTCACCAACGGCTCGACCGCGCATGCCGAGAACATCACCCGCCACATCGGCATCGACCATCATTTCGAAGGCTGCTTCGACATCATCGACGCCGGCTACGTCCCGAAACCGGCGCCGGACACCTACGACGCCGTCTGCCGCCGCTTCGACATCGACCCCGCCGGTGCCGTCATGGTCGAGGACATGGCAAAGAACCTGATGCCGGCGGCGGCCCTCGGCATGACGACGGTGTGGCTCGACACGGGCGTCGGCTGGTCACGGGAAAGCGCGGACGACGGGCACGTGCATCACCGCATCGAGGACCTGGCGACGTGGCTCGCGGCGATCACCATCGAGCGCGCCGCGAGTTGACACCCTCACTACTTGGCGGCACATTCCGGTCGCGCCATCCGGGCCCGAGCGGCCGCACTTACGACAGAGGAAAACCATGACCAGCCAGCTTGAACAGATCATCGATGCCGCATGGGAAGACCGCGCCAACGTCACCCTGACCACCAAGGGCGAAATCCGGGAATCCGTGGAAACCGCGCTCGACATGCTCGACAAGGGCGAGAAGCGGGTCGCCGAAAAGGTCGACGGCGAATGGATCGTCAACCAGTGGCTCAAGAAAGCCGTGCTGCTGTCGTTCCGGCTCAACGACATGAAGCCGATCCCGGGCGGACCGGGCGGCGCGCACTGGTGGGACAAGGTGCCGTCGAAATTCGAGGACATGGGCGAGAACGCGTTCCGGGCCGCCGGCTTCCGCGCCGTGCCGGGCGCCATCGTCCGTCACAGCGCCTTCATCGACAAGGGCGTCGTGCTGATGCCGAGTTTCGTGAACCTCGGCGCCCATGTCGGCGAAGGCACCATGGTCGATACCTGGGCCACCGTCGGTTCCTGCGCGCAGGTCGGCAAGGGCGTGCATCTGTCAGGCGGTGTCGGCCTGGGCGGCGTGCTGGAGCCGCTGCAGGCGGGCCCCGTGATCATCGAGGATAATTGCTTCATCGGCGCGCGTTCGGAAGTGGTCGAGGGCGTGATCGTCGGCGAGGGCTCGGTGTTGTCCATGGGCGTCTTCATCACCGCGACCACCAAGATCATCGACCGCAACACCGGCGAGGTATTCGTCGGCCGCGTGCCGCCCTATTCCGTCGTCGTGCCGGGCGCGATGCCGGGCAAGCCGCTGCCGGACGGCGCGCCGGGGCCGTCGCTGGCCTGTGCCGTCATCGTCAAGCGCGTCGATGAACAAACCCGGTCGAAGACGTCGATCAATGAACTCCTCAGGACCTGACCCGGTCAGCGTATCGGAAGCGCTGATCCGCCATGCCAGCGTGACGCCCGAGGACGCGGGCGCACTGGATGAACTGATCGCCTTCCTGACACCGCTCGGGTTCGAATGCCATGACCTGACCTTCGACGACCCGGCGGGCGAGCCGACGCGCAATCTCTATGCGCGGCGCGGCACCGAGGGCCCCAATTTCTGCTGGGCCGGGCATACCGACGTGGTACCGCCGGGTGATCTCGCCGACTGGACGTCCGATCCGTTCAGCCCTGAAATCCGCGACGGGCGGCTTTACGGCCGGGGTGCGGCGGATATGAAGTGCGCCGTTGCCTGCATGATGACGGCGACCCGGGATTTCCTGGAAGGGAACGGCGGCGATTTCGACGGATCGATCAGTTTCCTGATCACCGGCGACGAGGAAGGCGACGCCACCAACGGCACCAAAAAGGTGCTGGAATGGCTGAAGGAACGCGGCGAGACCATCGACGCCTGCGTCGTCGGCGAACCGACGAACCCGGAATCGATCACCGACATGATCAAAATCGGCCGGCGCGGGTCGATGAACGTGTGGCTGGACGTCGAGGGCGTGCAGGGCCACAGCGCCTATCCGCACCTTGCGGACAATCCGATCCACAAGATGCTGACCCTGCTGACGTCGCTGACCAACGTGCCTCTCGACGAGGGTTCCGACCACTTTCCGCCGTCGACGCTTCAGGTCACGACCGTCGACGTCGCCAACCAGGCGACCAACGTCATTCCCGCGCGCGCCCAGGCGCGCGTCAATATCCGCTTCAACGACCTGCATACCTCGGAAAGCGTCGAGCAACTGTTGCGCGGCCGCCTGGACCAGGCGGGCGGCGGCTACGACATGCGCATCCGTGTTTCCGGCGAGAGCTTCCTGACCCCGCCCGGGGTGCTGTCGGACACGGTATCCGGCGCCATCGAGGCCGTGACCGGCAAGAAACCGGAACTCAGCACCACCGGCGGCACGTCGGACGCGCGCTTCATCAAGGACCACTGCCCGGTCGTCGAGTACGGGCTGATCAACCAGACCGCGCACAAGGTCGACGAAAACGCCCGCGTCGACGACATCCGTGCGCTTTCAAGCATATATACCCGCATTCTCGAAGATTTCTTCGTAAAGGCCGGGTAATGGTGTCGCTGGCCGAGGCTCACCGCTCGCTTTACGGCGCCACGCTCCTAGCCAGGTTCGATCGTGACGGGCTGAATGCCTTCGGCCACGAAGGCGCGGACGCGGCGAAATCGTTTTTCGCGGCGGTGATCGTCGCGCCGATGTACCTGGTGTGGATGATCCTGTACGGCGACGCCTATCCGGAAAACACGCCGTTCATCTTTGCATTCGTTTTCGAGAGCCTGTCTTACGTCATCGGCTGGCTGATCTTTCCGCTCGTCGTCTGGTACCTGTCGCCGGCGCTCGGCTGCCGCGAGCGGTTCTTCCATTTTCTCACCGTCTATAACTGGGTCGCCGTCGTCCAGAATGCGATGTTCATGGGCATGGATCTCCTGTTCTGGGCACTTGGCGCACCGGAGATGGCGCGCGGGTTCTTCGGATTGCTCCTGTTCGTCTATATCCTTCTGTATGGATGGTTCGTCGCCAAACACGCACTCGGCCTGCCGGGTGGTCCGGCGGCGACGATTGTCGCGCTCGACATGGCCGTAACCATGTTCTGGAAAATGATCACGGACGGCATGATCCGCGGGTAAGACCGCTCAGATGTCGACGCCGCCGCCGAACATCTCGTAAACCGGACGCAGGATCTCCTGCCAGTCGAACGTGACATAAATCGCGCCGACGCCGATCAGGCCCATCAGGATCGGGGAACCCAGAATACCGCCGACGGTGAGCAGCAGCCCGACAAAGCCCCAGCTTCCCTGGCCGCGCAGCAATGCGATAAGCGAGAACAGAAATCCCAGCGGCGTGAAGATGATCGCCGGGCCGAAAATGCCGAGAAGGCCGAACCCGACGGCCATATACCCGGCCAGCGGCGTCTTATCTCCTCTTGCCCGGGGCGCGGTCTTCTCGCCGTCGTCACGGGCCACGGTCAGGGGAATTTTCTCGTTCATACTTTATCCTAACACAGCGACCTGCCTTCGAAACCCCACGGCTTAACCATCGCCGTAGTCGACCCGGGTCAGGTAGAGCCCGTGCGCCGGCGCGGTCGGCCCGCCGGCGGTGCGGTCCCTGGCTTCGAGAGCACGGGCGACATCGCGGCGCCCCCACTTGCCGCCACCTACGAGATGCAGCGTGCCCACTATGTTGCGAACCTGGTGGTGCAGGAACGAGCGCGCTTCGGCAACGATATGAATTTCATCGCCGGCACGGGAAACGTCGAGGCGGTCGAGGGTTTTCTCCGGCGACTTGGCCTGGCATTCCGATGCCCTGAAACTCGAGAAATCGTGATGGCCGATCAGTTCCTGCGCCGCCTCGTGCATTGCCGATGCGTCCAGCGGCGCGGCCTGCCACCAGACACGCCCCTCGTCCAGTGCCGGCGGGGCGCGGCGGTTCAGGACCCGGTAGAGGTACGCGCGGCCGGTTGCGGAAAAGCGGGCGTGGAAATCGTCGGTCACGGCTTCGGCGGCAAGCACGCTGACCGGATGCGGCCGGACGTGATGGTTGAGCGCGTCGCGGACCGTATCGGCCGGAAAATCCCTGGAGATATCGACATGAGCCACTTGTGCCAGGGCATGCACCCCGGAATCCGTCCGGCCTGCTCCCTGGACCAGGGCGTGCTCGCCTGTGAGCGCGAACACAGCGTTTTCCAGCGTCTCCTGTACGCTGGGGCCGTTGTCCTGGCGCTGCCAGCCCTGGAATGGGCTGCCGGCATATTCTAACGTCAGTTTAAATCGGGGCATGTTTGCCTGTCCGGTCCCTATGGCGGCGGAGGCGCAAAAGGGACTGCGGACTCCATATTCCTGCGTTTTAGTGTCAAAATTATTTCTGTTACTGTCGTCGAAAAGTCAAACACCGGGGGGCGCATGAGCGGCGACGAACCGCAATCCATACTGATCGAGAACGAGCGGGATTCCCTACATATCCTGCCGCTCGGGATTCTGCCGCTCGAAACGCCCGGTCTCAGACGTGCCCGCATGATCAAGAACGCGGGCCTGAACAGCGTGATCGAATTGTTCCAGGACGCGAGCGCCGGCAGCGGCCAGTTGGACGTCCGCGACCTGCCCAATGAATTCGACTGGGTGAGCGGCAACAACCATCCGGACATGGTGGTCCTGCGCAAGGTCGCCAACCTGCCGAGTTATGACGTCTATTCGTTGCGTGTCGCACTCCGTCAACTCGGGATCGACGTCAACGAGAGCGAGGAGCTTAGGCTTACGCCCGAGATGAACGCGGAACTGACGACCTACATGACCGATTTTACGCGGCCACTGATCGTGCAAATCTACGGCAAGGACGACGACGTTCAAATAGAGACGTTCGAGGACGTGATCGCCCTGTTCCGGGATCCCGACGTGAAACTGGCACTCGAAAAACTCAGGACGATGGCAGACAAGCTAGGTATCAGACCGGAGGAGGTTCCCGAATTCATCGAGGATTACGGCGACATTTTCCTGTCGCTTTCCTATTACCGGCGCTGCCTCGATTCCATCTCGCCGATCATCGAGGATTTCCTCGATTCCATGCCGGAACTTCGCAAGAACTATACCCTGCAGCACGACCAGTCCCTGCAGGACACCGTCAACATGATGGACAGCCGGATTTCCAAACTGACGAAACAGGTGCGCCGACGCTTCGACGAGTTCGAGATGGGCACCAAGAACATGTGGGACGACATCTCGGCGGAGAAGTTCCGCAAGCTGCAGAGACAGATCAAGAGCCACCACGTATCGCTGGGTGGCGTACTGTGTTCGCTGAGCGTCAAGATGGACGCCTGGCATCATCTATTTCCGAGACGTTCCGTCGGCAGCCCTCAGAAGCGTGCCGAGTTCATCATGCTGCATATGCGTCAGGGCATGGACAAGATGCGCAGCATGGACGACACCGTGAAGTTCATGGCGCCGAATTAGGGGCCGGACCTAATCGAGCTTCGTTCCCGCCGGCAACGGATACCCGCGAAGAAAAGCGTCCGCATCCGTCATCGCCTTGCCCGGCCGCTGCACGCGCAACGGCCGCAGCCCGTCTTCGCCACAGACAATCGTCAGGCGGTCATCGGCAACCGTCCCCGGCGCGCCGGATACACCGGGCACAACCTCGGCGGCGGCGACCTTGTACCTTTCGCCCCGATATTCGAACCAGGTTCCGGGCCACGGATTGAGGGCACGGACTTCACGCGCCAGCGCCGCGGCCGGCTTGGTGAAGTCGAGACGTCCCTCACCGCGATCCAGCTTGTGCGCATAGGTGACACCGTCCCCGGGTTGCGGCTTAGGCGCGATCTCGCCTGCCGCATAAGCGGGAAGCGTCTCTACAAGCAGTTCGGCCCCCATCGCCGCCAGCCGGTCATGCAGCGTGCTCGCCGTCTCGCCGGGGGCGATGGGCGTTCGCACCGCCGCCAGCACGCCACCGGTATCGAGACCCGCGTCCATCTTCATGATACCGACACCGGTTTCCGTATCGCCGGCCATGATCGCGCGCTGGATCGGCGCCGCGCCGCGCCAGCGTGGCAGCAGCGAGGCATGTACGTTCAGGCAGCCGAGCTTGGGCGCGCTGAGGATCTCTTCGGGAAGAATCAGCCCGTAGGCGACGACGACCGCACAGTCGAGTTCGAGCGACCCGAACGCTGCCTGCACGTCCGGATCGCGGAGCGTCCTGGGCGTTCTGGCCTCGATCCCGAGACGGGTCGCTTCGGCATGGACCGGACAAGGCGTTTCCCTGTGACCCCGGCCCGCGGGCTTGGGCGGCTGCGCATACACGCAAGCGACGTCATGGCCGGCATCGATCAGCGCATGCAGGGTCGGCAGCGAAAAATCGGGGCTGCCCATGAATGCCAGCCTGAGCGGCGCGGATACACTCACGCGGACATCACGCCGTCTGCTTGGCGAGTTTTTTCGCCTTTTGCAGTTTGCGCAGGATCATGTTGCGCTTCAGCGACGACACGTGGTCGACGAACAGGATGCCGTCCAGATGATCGATCTCGTGCTGGATGCATGTCGACAGAATACCGTCCGCCTTGATCTCGCGGATTTCGTTGTCGCGGTCGATATAGCGCACCTTGATCCAGTCCGGGCGCTCGACCTCGGCATAGTGCTCCGGCAGCGACAGACACCCTTCCTCGTGAATGCGGTCGGCGGCGGCGATTTCGACGATCTGCGGATTGGCGAGCGCCAGGGGCTTAGGGTCTTCATTCTCGCGCGCGACATCGACAACGATGACGCGGCGCTTGTCGCCGACCTGCGGCGCCGCCAGGCCGATCCCGTGCGCGGCATACATGGTCTCGAGCATGTCGTCCATGAGCTTGCGCACGTCGTCGTCAACGGCGTCGACCGGCTGCGCCTTGATCTTCAGGCGCGGGTCGGGAGCTACGATGATCGGCAGTTTGGCCATAAATCGATCCGTAATCGGTTATTCCACGTTTGGAAATATGATCTTGGCATCGGATCGTCAAGAAACGACACTTCGCGGGGGCTTCGACGAGGGGGGATTTCATATGGTCTGGCAAGGCCTGATCGGCATCGTAGCGTTTCCGTTGATCGCCTGGCTGCTGAGCGAGAACCGCTCGCGCGTGCCGGTTCGCGCCATCGTGATCGGGCTCGCCATACAACTCGCGCTGGCGGCACTGTTGCTGGGCGTGCCGGTGGTCAAACAGGGTTTTCTTGCCCTCAACGGTGTCGTCATCGCCCTGATGGACGCAACCAGAGCCGGCACCTCCTTCGTGTTCGGCTATATCGGCGGCGACACGCTGCCGTTTCCGACCACCGGACAGGGCACCACGTTCAATCTCGCGTTTCAGGCGCTGCCGCTGATCCTGGTCGTCAGCGCCCTTTCGGCACTGCTTTTTCACTGGCGCGTGCTGCCCAGAATTGTCGAAGGCACGGCCTGGCTGCTCGGACGAACGTTCCATGTCGGCGGCGCCCTCGGGATCGGCGTCGCGGCCAATGTTTTCGTCGGCATGGTCGAAAGCCCGCTCCTGGTGAAACCTTACCTGCGCAATCTGACGCGCGGCGAACTGTTCGTGCTGATGACCGCCGGCATGGCGACGGTCGCGGGAACGGTAATGGTGCTTTATGCCAGCGTCGTCGGTCCCGTTATCCCGGGCGCGCTCGGACATATCCTGACTGCCTCGGTTCTCAGCGCACCGGCGGCGATCACCATCGCGCAATTGATGGTGCCGCTGGATGACGCGACCCCCGGCAAGATCGACATCCCGGACGACGGCAACGCTATGGCCGCCATCACGCGCGGAACCATGGACGGGGTCAGTCTGCTGATCAATGTCATCGCCATGTTATTGGTGATGGTGGCGCTGGTGGCCCTTGTCGATGCCATGTTGAGCGTGGTGCCCGAAATCGCCGGTGCGCCGCTGACGCTGGAGCGGATCTTCGGCTGGATCATGGCCCCCATCGCCTTCGCCATGGGCATCCCGTGGAGCGAAGCGGCGGCGGCCGGCGGCCTGCTCGGCACAAAGACCGTGCTGAACGAGTTTCTCGCCTACCTGAAACTGGCCGGCATGGACGCGGCGGCGATGTCGGAACGCAGCCGCCTGATCATGACCTATGCACTGTGCGGGTTCGCGAATTTCGGCAGCCTCGGCATCATGATCGGCGGCATGACGACCATGTGCCCCGAACGCAAGGACGACATCATCGCGCTCGGCGGCCGCACCATCGTTTCCGGCACCCTGGCGACGTGCCTGACGGGCGCCGTCGCGAGTCTGTTTTTCTGACCCTTAGCGGCGCACCCGCACCCGGTACGTGAGATCGGTCACGCCGCCCGCCGGCACCGGGACCTGCCATTCGGCGGCGACGCCGTCCCGCGCATGGGTCAGGGATTCGGCAAGGATTTCCCAGTCGCCCGGAATGTCCTCGACGACCTTGACCGTCGCCGCTTCGGTGCCGCCATTGCGGACCTTGAGCGAGAACGCAGCCTCCGTCACCCGGTCGCCGACGCGGCGGAAATCCGTCTGCGTACGCGTTACAGTCACATCGAAGGCGCTGCCGAGATCCAATCCGACACGCTGACCCAGCGGCGTGTTGTCGATGTTGTCCTCGCCGATGAATCGCAGGGCGCCTTCGTCGTCGCGGACGTAGGCCCGGACCAGACCCGCCGGCAGCGGCACGCCGAGGTGGCTGGCGACGTCATTAACGATCTCGACGCGCTGGCGGACGGGTTGCGGCTCGTCCACGCCCCGGACCGCACCGAACACCGGCGCGCCGCTTCTGAACTCCAGCACGCGTTTCGAAACGACGCCGTCCGCCGACAGCAATCTGAGTTGCCGTGACTCCTTGTCCTTCAAGGTTACGGGCTCCGGCATCTTGTACATGTGAAACGCGGACAGTTCGCTTCGGGGCGCACTTCCGCCGGCCGCATCGGATGCCATCGCCGCTTCGGCGCGCATCAGGATCTTGCCGCGCGGCGGCGGCGTCTCCCGGTTGACGTCGCCGGCAACCAACGACACCAACGCCGGCCCAAAGTCGGCGCCGGCGTTGTTCTGAACTTTCGCCCACGCCCTCAGGTCGAGCCGGTTGTGCGCCGGGTTAAGCACCGCCGTATAGACGGCATCCCACGACAGTCCGTTGGTCAGATAGGCAAGTCTGGCCGGTGTCGGCTCGGTCAACATTTTGGACAGCCTGAGCGACAGGGTCGGTGTCGCGCTCAGGTCCTCCGGCACGTCCGAAAATACGATGCGTCCCGGCGGGTCCGTTTCGATCCGGTCGCCGACCTTGAGGACGAGACCCTGCGCAACGCTCAGCACCCGGGCGTCCTCGACGGTCTCCGCGCCCGTCGCCGGATTGGTACGGATCAGCTTTACCGTCTTCCCGAGCGCGCGTTCGAGCAGCGTACGCCGGTTCAGGATATCCGAATCGAGGGCGATTTCGCGTACATCAGCCTCGCCCGACAGGTCGACCCGCACACTGTCGGCGATCATCATCGGGCCGACACGGTCCACGCGCACCGTCATGCCGGGCCCGGGCGGCAAGATCCGCTCTTCATCGACAAGCGCCAGCCCGTTCGCATAAATCGTCAGGCGGAGCGCGGTTTCCGGCGCGTCCTGGGCGTTTCCGGGCAAAGGAAACGTCAGGCCGCCCGCAAGCACGGCGATGATCGATAGGGCACGGATATTCATCTCGAAACCTCGTTTCTCTTTTACTGGGCCGTCGTAAACAAGCCCGGCGATTGCGTCGACAGCCCGGCTCATGCAAGCTTTCGCAGGAGATTTTGACGAAAGAGAGGCAGCGTGCAAGTCGACCTGCAGACACTCCTGATCCTGGGCGGTCTCGCGGTTACGATCGTCGTCACCCTTTTTGCGATCAACGCCAGCGCCCGCGCACGCGCCGAGCAGGCGTCGCGCCTGCAACAACTGGGCGATATCGCGCAGTCCCTGGCACAAGCGCAGACCACGCTCTCCGGCCGCATGGAGCAGGCACAGTCCGACACGAATCAACGCCTGGATGCT
This sequence comes from Rhodospirillales bacterium, assembly GCA_051117645.1. Classification (GTDB taxonomy): domain Bacteria; phylum Pseudomonadota; class Alphaproteobacteria; order Rhodospirillales; family Casp-alpha2; genus UBA4479. Next base: position 342,907 of record JBNPEI010000010.1, on the reverse strand, counting down.
CTTTCGAAACGGCTTGGGGACGGCCTGACCGAGCAGACGGAAAGGACGGGCCAGACCCTGAAGGTGCTGCACGAACGGCTTGCCGTCATCGACCACGCGCAGAAGAACATCACCGAACTGTCGCAGCAGATGGTCGGCCTCCAGGATATCCTGTCGAACAAGCAGGCGCGGGGTGCGTTCGGCGAGATTCAGCTCAACGATCTGGTGACGGCGGCGTTGCCGAAGTCGGCATACGCTTTTCAGGTAACGCTATCGAACGGCAAGCGGGCGGACTGCATGCTGCAATTACCGAACCCGCCGGGCCCCATGGTCATCGACAGCAAGTTCCCGCTGGAGAGTTATGAAACGCTCCGCAACGCCGAGACGGACACGGCCAAGGTCGCGGCCAGCCGCGAGTTTTCGGCCGCCGTCCTGAAACACGTCAAGGACATCGCCGAGCGTTACATCGTGCCGGGCGAGACGTCGGAAAGCGCGTTGATGTTCCTGCCGTCCGAAGCGGTCTATGCGGAGCTTCACGCCAATTTCCGCAATGTCGTCGAGGAGGGCTTCCGGCGCCGCGTCTGGATCGTGTCGCCGACGACGCTGATGGCAACGCTCAATACGGTCCGCGCCATCCTGCGCGACGTGCATATGCGCGAGCAGGCGGATGTCATTCAGGCCGAAGTGCACAAACTGCTGGAGGACATGAACCGGCTCGACGACCGTGTCGGCAAGCTCAAAAGCCATTTCAACCAGGCGCAGAAGGATATCGGCGATATCGAGATATCCAGCGGCAAGATCATGCGCCGGGGCGCACGTATCGAGGATCTTCAGCTCGGCGACGCCGACGAAGCCGCCGGCATGCTGTCACCCCCTGACAGCAAGGCTGCTGAATAACGGAAAATTAATATAAATCAGCCTCTTATGTAGACTTCGATACACTCCGGCCGTTTGAGGCACCAGACTGACGGCGAAAGGGGATGAATGGACACGGATGAGTTAAAGAAGGTCATCCGGGAACACGTGAGGTTCATGAGCGGGATCGAGGGCGGCAAGCGCGCCGACATCCGCATGAAGAACCTCTCCGGCCAGAATTTCAGCAAGCTGAACCTGCGCGAAGCGGTTTTGACGGGCTGCGATTTCACCGACTCAAAGCTGATCGGCGTCGACCTGCGCGGGGCCGATCTTTACGGCTGCAATTTTACCCGCGCCAACCTGACTCGCGCCAAACTGGACCGCGCCGACATGCGCGGCACGACACTGTCCCACGCGAACCTGGAACACGCCTCCATGGTCGAGGTTGACCTGCGCGCCGGTCAGGTCGCCGAGGTTGTCTGGAAACTGAAGGGCGCGAACCTTACCAAGGACGAGAAGGGCCGGGCCGACGAACTGAAGGAGCAGATTGCGGAATCCAACCTGTGCGATGCGCGCATGACCAGCGCCGACCTCGAGTCCGCCGAGTTGCAGTCAGCCAACTTTGAAAACGCGAACCTGTCCAAGGCAAACCTGAACCGCGCCAAGATGGGGCATGCCGTGCTCAAGGGCGCCAACCTGTCCGAAGCGAACCTTTCCGAAGCCGATCTGCAGTCGGCCTGCCTGGATAACGCCAATATGCGTGGCGTGGTGCTGAACGCGACCAACTTGCAACACGCCAGCACCGAGAACGTGGTCGTCCCCGAAACCCTGTCGCACCTGGATGACACGATCCGCAACAGGATGGTCCGCCACCACAAATGGATCCGCACCAACGGCAAGGAAGGCCGGCCTGCGAATCTTGAAGGTTCCGATCTCGCGGGCGTCAATCTGCGCGGCGTCAATCTGAGCGGCATGAGCATCAAGTCATCCAACCTCGAGGCGTGCAACTGCAGCGACACGATTTGCCTGTTCACGTTTTTTCAGGAATCGAAACTCAGCAACGCGAAATTCGTGAACGCGGATCTGGATGCCGCGAACTTCCATAGTTGCGTCCTCAAGAACGCTGATTTCAGGGGCGCCAAGCTACGTCCCATCGAAATCGAGAGCAACGACCCCGACGTCAAAACCAAGCGGTGGCGGCCGAATTTCTCCAACGCGATTCTCGCCGGCAGCGATTTCTCCGGGGCATACATCAGTGGCGCCTACTTCCGGGGTGCCGATCTGACGGACGTGAAGTTCAAAAAAACAACGCTGGTCGGATGCGATTTCGACGACGGTATCGAGGAAGACCTGAAGGAACGCGGCGCGATCTTCGAGGCGCCGGAAGCCAAGGATGCCGCGCAATAACGGCACCAGTTTGTCATATTAGAACCGCATGATATAACCAACCTCAGAAAAACAAAAAGAAGAACGCAGGGGCGATCCGAGTTTCGACCACGGGGTGATTATGTCAGGCGGAGAACAACCCGAGGCCGGGAGAGGCTTCGGTGTTGGAGATCATTCACCGATTTTCAGTTGCACGGACTGCGATGGCGGCACGTTCGATCTTTACTCGCACGTCGACGGCCGGCCGACCGTGATGATATTCGCCTGCGAACGGTCGCTGCCGCACATCGCGAAGATCACCCCACCCGGGTCGGTGCTCGATTCGGACAAAGCGCAGGTCGTCACATTCGTACCCGGGACAAGCGACAAGGTGGCGAATGTCAGAGATGCCGCCGACTGGCCACACCGGACGATTGCCGACAAAGGAAACGAGATTTCCACGGGGTTCGCGCAACTTTCCGGAATCGAAGCGCCCGCCGTCTACGTCCTCGACAGCAACCAGCGTATCGCCGGCATGATCGGCCTGAATGAGATCGGCGACGACCTCCCGGCCTGGGTCGAGGAACACGTGGCGGCCGCGACACACGAGAAAACCGATGACATCGTCATGGGCGTCGCACCGGTACTGATCATTCCCCGCGTTCTCGACCCGGAAGAATGCACGTGGCTCATCGACCTGTGGCGCGGCGGCGCACGAACCGACGGCCGGGTCGCGCTGGGCGAATCGGCCGGGAAAGTCGACGATGTCGTGCACGCCTTCAAACGCCGCGAGGATTACGTCGTCAACGACGTCGAGACCGAGCAGAAGATTATCGACATGGTCATGCCGCGCATGGCGCCCGAAGTGATGAAAATCTATCATTTCGAGCGCTGGCGGCTCGAGGCCTTCCGCATCGGCTGTTACAAGGCGACGGACGAGGGCTTTTTCAACGTACACCGGGACGACTGCAACCCGAGCGTCAAACACCGCAAGTTCGCGGTTACGATCAACCTGAACACAGATGAATACGAGGGCGGCGACCTGCGGTTCCCGGAATACGGCAACGAGCTATACCGTCCTCCGACCGGCGGCGCGATCGTGTTCTCGTGCTCGATGCTGCACGAGGTCGTGCCCGTTACGTCGGGCGAGCGTTTCGTGCTGCTGACGTTCCTGACGGAATAATTTTGGGTTACACCGGCCTGCGGTCGCGGATCGCGGCGGCGATGGTGCCGTCGTCGAGAAAATCCAGCTCGCCCCCAACAGGCACGCCGTGCGCGAGCCCCGACACCTTGATCCCGTGTTCATGCAGGCGGTCGGCGATGTAATGCGCCGTCGTCTGTCCGTCCACCGTGGCGCTGGTCGCGAGGATCACTTCGGCGTCAGGATTGTCCGTCGCCCGCGCGATCAACACCGGAATGTTCAGATCGTCGGGGCCGATGCCGTCCAGCGCCGACAGCGTGCCACCGAGCACATGATACTTGCCCTTGAAACTCGCCGTGCGTTCCAGCGCCCAGAGATCGGCCACGTCCTCGACGATGCAAAGCTGCGAGGGATCGCGGCGCGGGTCGGCGCAGATCGCGCAGGGGTCGATGGTGTCGAGATTGCCGCAGGTGGTGCAGGCGCGGACCCGCTCGCCGGCGTCCGCCAGCGCGGCGGCGAGCGGTTGCAGCAGCGATTCGCGCCGTTTCAGCAACTGCAGCACGGCGCGCCGGGCCGACCGGGGGCCGAGACCCGGCAGCTTCGCCAGAAGCTGCACCAGTCTATCGATGTCCTGCTCGGCCATAGGCAGGCGTCAGAACGGCAATTGCATACCGGGCGGGAGTGGCAGGCCGCCAGTGATATCCTGCATCTTCTCGCGCATCAATTCGTCGGACTTGGCGCGCGCATCGTTGATCGCGGCGACGATCAGGTCTTCCAGGACCTCGGCATCCTCGGGCTTCACCAGCGACGGGTCGATCAGGACCTTCCTCGCCTCGCCCTTGCCGTTCAGGGTGACCTGGCACATACCGCCGCCGGACTTGCCGGTGACCTCCAGTTCTTCAAGCTCGCGCTGCACATCCTGCATTTTCTGCTGGATCTCTTGCGCCTGTTTCATCATCTGGCCGAGGTTTTTCATAACCGGCGGTGCTCCGTCAGGTTGCTGGGAATCCGTTCGCCGGACCTGTATAACATTTGCCATGCTGCATCAAAACCTGTTCGTCTTCGATATCGAGACCGTGCCCGACACCGACGCCGCGCCTAACCTGACGGGGATCGAATCCGCGGACGTCGCCGAACGGCGCGCCGCCATCGAACAATATCACCTGGACGTCACGGACGGGAAGAACGCCTTTCCCCGGCAGCCGTTTCACAAGGTCGTCGCGATTTCGTTCCTGGAAGCGGAGATCGAGCGCGACGGACAAATGGAAGGCTATCTCCTCAAGGACCTGCGCTCCGGCGGCGAAGCGGGCTTCGACGAAGAAAAGCTCCTGCAGGGGTTCTTCACCTACCTGGAGCGGCAGAAACCGCGGCTGGTGAGTTTCAACGGCCGCACGTTCGACCTGCCGGTATTAAAATACCGGGCCATGGTGCACGGCATATCGGCGCCGTGGCTGCATAAATCGGGCGACAAGTGGAACAGTTACGGCTACCGCTACGCCACCGACTGGCACTGCGACCTGCTGGACGTGCTGTCCGATTTCGGTGCCTCGGCGCGGGTAAAACTGAACGAAGTCTGCGCCGCGTTCGGGTTTGCCGGCAAGTTCGGGGTCGACGGATCGATGGTCGCGGGAATGGTCGACGACGGAAAGATCGAGGATGTCCGCAATTACTGCGAGACCGATGTCCTGAACACTTACCTCGTCTATCTGCGCTGGCAGTTGCACAACGGTACGCTTAACAAGGCAGGCTATAACGCGTGCGTCGCCGATCTCGTCAGTTTCATCGATGCTGAAAAGGAAAAACGGCCCTATCTCGGCGAATTCATGAACGCCTGGGGCGATGCGTCCGGGAACAGCTTTCTGCTCGACTGAAACGCCGGCTCAGGCATCCGGGTCGAAGTAGTTCTCCAGGTCGACATCCGCGTCGACGTAGCTCTCGATCGTCTGGCGGACGTCGTCATAGAAGCCGACACAAAGCACCCGGTCGAGCGGCGCGTCCGCGGCGGAGCGGCACGGCATCCGGAGCATCGCTTCGTATTTCCGGTCCCACGATTTTTCACCCAGGCAGGCAACGAACAACGACGGACGGGCGTTTTCGACCACCCACCGGTATTGTTCCTCCGAATACCGTGCGTGACGCGCCGGCGCGAGACCGTTGATCCTGAGCCCCGTCATATCGACACCGTTGAAACTGGCGACCCGCGTTCCCCAGTACCGGTAGATTCCAAAGCCGGGCCTATTGTCTACGTCGAGCAGGATCATGCGCGGCAGGATCTTTGTATCGAAATCGAGAAAATCGAGATCGCCCCACACGGGGATGCCGTCCGGCCGGCGCTTCGAGCGCCAGACATCGAGCGCTTCGCACAGTTCCTGTATGCGCATGCTATCGACGTCGACACGGTAATAATCGGGCCGCTCGGCGATCTCGAATTCCGCGTTGGTGCTCAAATATCGTCCTCGTCGCGGTCGGGATCCGGATGCGGCAAGTCACCCGAGACGGCATCTTCCTGCGCACGCGCGACATGACGCACCTCTTCTACCGTCGCACCGGGAAACTGCTCGAGAACGGCGCGCACCAGCGGATGCTCACCGGCTTCGCTGCGTGCCTTTTCGGCATGCCGGTGACGCAACTCGGCGATCGTCGGCGCGTCCGAAGCGCGCGCCAGCGCAACCGTCCACGGTACACCCGAATGTTCCTCGAGAAAGCCTTTCAGGCGCTGCACCATATCGCGGTCGGCACCGCCGTCGGCGCTGAATTCGATGCGCCCCGGCTCGAACGTCACAATCCGCACCTGGTTTTCCAGGAATGCCTGCAGCAACCCTTCGCGCAGTTCGCCGGCAAGTGCCGCGACAGCCTCCAGGTTCGAGAACGTCCGGACTTCGGCGCGCGGCGCGGATTCCGCTACGGTCGACGGGGCCGGCGCACCCTCGGCGACAGTCCGCCCCCCGCCGGCGCGTGCCCGGGCCGCGCCGTTGCCGCCGGGGTCCGTCGATGACGGCGGTGCGGCAGGCGCCGCATCGTCGCCTTCCTGCATAGACTTCACGGCATCACCCGGCGTCGGCAGTTCAGCGGCATAAGCAAGCCGCACGAGAACCATTTCGGCGGCCGCCAACGGCGACGGCGCGATGTTTACCTCGCCCAGCCCCTTCAGGAGAATCTGCCAGGCCCGCGTCAGCACCGGCATCCGCAACGATCCGGAAATTTCCTTGCCCTTGGTGCGCTCGTTCTCCGGCACCTCCGGCGCGTCCGCACTTTCCGGCTGCACCTTGATGCGCGTCAGCCAGTGCACGAGATCCAGCATATCCTCGATAACCGACGCGGGATCCGCACCATCCTTGTACTGGCTCTGCAATTCCGCGAGCGCGGGCGCGATCTCGCCCTTGAGCACGGATTCCAGCAGATCGAACGTCCGCGTCCGGTCGGCAAGGCCGAGCATGTCGCGGACCCGGTCCTCGCCGATCGCGCCGTCGGCATGGGCAATGGCCTGATCGAGGAGGCTCAGTCCGTCCCGGACCGACCCGTCGGCCGCCCTGGCAACGATATGCAGCGCACCGTCGGAAATTTCGGCACCCTCTTTCCTGCAGATCTCCGCAAAGTGGGTGACCAACAGTTCCGTCGGCACGCGCCTGAGGTCGAAACGCTGGCAGCGCGACAGCACGGTGATCGGCACCTTGCGGATTTCCGTGGTCGCGAAAATGAAGACGACGTGCTCGGGCGGCTCCTCAAGAGTCTTGAGAAGCGCATTGAACGCGCTTTTCGAGAGCATGTGCACTTCGTCGATGATGTAGACCTTATACCGGGCCGAGGCCGGCCGGTATCTGACGCCGTCGATCAACTCGCGGATGTTGTCGACGCCGGTATTCGATGCGGCGTCCATTTCCAGCACATCGACATGGCGGTCGCCGGCAATGGCGACGCAGTGCTCGCAGACGCCGCAAGGCTCCGTCGTCGGGCCGCCCGTGCCGTCGGGACCGATGCAGTTGAGGGCGCGGGCGATGATTCGGGCGGTCGATGTCTTGCCGACCCCGCGCACGCCCGTCATCACGAACGCATGATGCAATCGATTGGAACTGAACGCATTGGTCAACGTCCTGACCATCGCATCCTGGCCGATCAGCCCGGAAAACGTGCTCGGCCGGTATTTTCTCGCCAGCACCTGATATTCGCCGGCAGCGGGCGCGTCGGCGGTATCGGGTGCATTGCTTTCGTTCATGGTGATCGTCCGGGCCTTCATAAAGCGGGAGACCGGACACCGACCCGGGCCGAAACTCGTTACGGCTGCTTCCTTCCGGACCTGACCGGGTTGGCGAGAAGCCCGTCCGGGCCGATCTCCCACGCGGAATATAACAACCGACCACGCGAGCCGAAAGCCCTCAATGACCAGAAAGTGTGACTACGTCATCGACGCACAGGGCTTGGAACGTATTGTTGTCAGCTCAGTTCCTTGATCATTCTCGCGGCATCCGGCCACGCAGCGCTTAAGGTATCGCCCTCGCCCATCTCCAGATCGTCGAAATCGAAGCCGGGCGCGACCGTCGTCCCCATCAGGGCATAACCTGCGGTGCCGCCGGAAACGAGACGCGCTCCCATCCATACGTTTCCCGGCACCGTAAACTGCACGACATGGCCCGCCGCGATATCCTGACCGAAAGTCACGATCCCGGTTGCGGTTTCCGGCGGATACAACAGCAGCATCTCGACCGGATCTCCGAGGTAGAAATGAAATGTCTCGTCCGACGGCAGGCGATGCATCCGGGAAACGGTATCGGGCGTCAGCAGGTAGTAGATTGCCGTTCCCGCCGAGCGCGCTCCGGAATAGGCGTCGCCGAGAGCCTCCTTGGGGATTTCGGTCTCCGTCCGCCAGGTCTCGCGGTAATACCCGCCTTCCCACGGCAGTGGCTTCAACCCGAGGCTGATGATCAGATCTTCGGCAGTCACGTTGCGTTCCGGCCTCGCACGAGGGCAGCCCAAAGAAGACAACTATAATCGCTGTAACTTTAGCGTGTAACCGGTTATTCCGCACCCCTACGATTTTCCGCAAGCCATTCCCGCGTCTCGGCGGCAAAAAAATACGGCGGCCGATGGCCGCCGTAGACGAAACGTATTCCCGAACGAGTCTCAGTTCAGTCCGGCGGTCTCGCGGCGTTCGTCGATGATGATCGCACCAGACGGTCCGGCCGAGAAAACGAACGGCAACAGTATGAGGTTGTCCTCGTATTCGAACGTACCGTCGGTAATGGCCACCATCCGGATTTCGGCACTTTGGCGACCGGGGATCGACACCGACGTCACGCAGGTCTTCTCCGCCCGCACGCCCTCGACACCAATGGCGATCACGGCGTTATCCTCGAAAAACTCCCCGGCCCGGAAAATACGCACGCCGTCATCGCGGTTGCGGATCCGCAACACATACGGCCGGCCCTGCTGCAGGCGGGTGACCATCGGCGAGAACTCACCGTCGCGGATACGGATTTCGACCTCGGGCACGCGTGCCCAATTGATCTTCGCTTCCGCGCGTTTGGAAATCTGTTTACAGTTCGCGGCCGCAAATTCGGTAACGCCCGAAGGCGCGGCGCACGCGGCCATCAACGTCGCCGCCACAACGGCAACGCCGAAATTCAGGATGTGCCGGCCCAGTTTTCGGCACGATTTGGCTTCAATTCTCTCCACCGTTCTCTCCACCTACCGATTGCAGGGAATGCAACGGCACCCAGGGGTGCGGAACATCAACTGCAAGCAGTGTGGCCAAGAACGGTTAAAAAAGCCTCAATTTGCACGTGAGTCCACAGGTTTCATGCGCGGCGTATGGTTAACGCTTTTTCGATACCATTTGTACGGCGGACCGAGTTACGCCAGACTCCGTAAATGTTACGCATTGCCGCAATGTGTTGCATCGTTCTCTCAGCCGCCACGGCCCGAGCCTACGAGCTTGGCGACAACCCCGCCTTCTGCGCCGGTTTCCTCGCTTCCCACTCCGATCGATACGCCGCGATGATGCGAACGCACGAGAACAAGCTCATGGGCGCCTTCGACCGGTTGGGTCCGAAGGACTCCACCGACGGCCGGGGCTTTACCGAATGGCTTCATGTCGGCGCCCAGGCCGCGGAGGACAATTCGGACCCGGGATACAACGCGACATTTCTGCGCTGCCGCGACCTGATCGAGAGCATCGCCGCGGATTGACACCGGCCGCAAAAATCGAGCCGCATCGGCGTTGCCCCACCGCGCCTTGTGTGTAAAGTGGCGCCATGCCATCCAATTTTTCTCTGAACCTGACCTATACGACCCTCTCGTTACGCCGCGACAACATGTCGCGCCGGCCGCCGGACTGGCTCGCCGAGCGGATGGCCGGCGGCTTCGGGGTCGTGCCGGTATTGGGGTCGAAGAACCTGATCGTGACGGGGGACGCCCCGCAGGCGTTCATTTTCGAAGGCGACACGGCGCAGCGGATACTCGATGCCGGCGGTCAGGAGATACTTCTGGGCACCGACGACCACAAACCGGTGTTCGCCGTCAGTGTCGACGACACACTTGCCGAGCAGATCATCGCCATGACCGGCGGCGCTGCCGAGTTCGTCGACCTGCGCACGGTCGGCCCGTTTCTGCCACCGGCCGACGCGCACATTCTGGCGCATGCCCGCGGCATGGCCTTCTGGCATTCACGGCATGGCCATTGCGGCGTCTGCGGTGCGCCGACCCAATCCCAGCACAGCGGTCATGAACGCAAATGCGTCAATCCGGACTGCGGGACCAGCCATTTCCCGCGCACCGACCCGGCCATCATCGTGCTCGTCTACCGCACCGACATCCCAGGCGGCGCCTGCCTGCTCGGCCGTCATGCCAGATGGCCGTTCGGGATGTATTCGACCCTCGCCGGGTTCGTCGAACCGGGCGAAACCCTGGAGCAGGCCGTCAGCCGGGAGGTCTTCGAGGAAGCCGGGATCGAAACCACCAACGTCACCTACATGGCCTCGCAGCCGTGGCCGTTTCCGTCGTCGCTGATGCTCGGTTTCCATGCCGAGGCGACCAGTTTCGACATCACCATCGACGACGACGAACTGAGCGACTGCAAGTGGTTCACGCGGGACGATATCCGCGGCATGAAGGAATGGCTCGACGCCAAGGATGACGACATCCGTCTGCCGCGCCGGGATTCCATTTCCCGCTGGCTCATTCAGCAGTGGTTTGACGCCGAATAAATTCGGCAATGGTTCGACGCCAAATAAATTCGGCGATGGTGCGACGCGGGATAAGCCTGCCTCGTCAGTCCGGACCGTGCGTCTTCCGGTACGGGTTCGCCGGATAGACGCCGAGGATATTGACCTCGTCCGAGAAAAACTCGAGTTCTTCCAGCGCCAGCGCGAGACCGGCGTCTTTTGGATGCCCCTCGACCTCGGCATAGAACTGCGCGACGACGAAACCCTCGCCGACATAGCTCTCAAGCTTGGTCATGTTGACGCCGTTGGTCGCGAACCCGCCCATCGCCTTGTAAAGCGCCGCCGGGATGTTGCGGACCCGGAACACGAAGCTGGTCATCAGTTCACCGGTGTCGGGCGTCGGCCATTCGCTGTCCCGCGACAGCACGACGAACCTGGTCGTGTTGTGTTCCGCATCCTCGATATCCGAACGCAGAATCTCGAGCCCGTAGACCTCCGCCGCCAGCCTGGACGAAATCGACGCCCTGGTCTTGTCGCCCCAGGCGGCGATATCGGCGGCCGCACCGGCCGTGTCGGCATGCACCACCGCCTTCAGCCCCAATTCGCGGATCAGCCCCCGGCACTGGTTGAGCGCGTGCACGTGGCTGTGGACTTCCTTGATCTCGGATATATCCGTCCCGGGGATCGCCAGAAGCTGGTGATTGATACGTTCGAAATGCTCGGCGATGATGTGCAGGCCGCTTTCCGGCAGCAGGTGATGGATGTCGGCGACGCGTCCGGCAACGGTGTTGTCGATCGGGATCATGGCAAGACGCGCATCGCCGTTCTGCACGGCGGCAAACGCATCGGCGAAGGTATCGTACGGCACGCTGGTCATGTCCGGATACGCGGTCCGGCAGGCGATGTCGGAATTGGCGCCCGGAGCGCCCTGGAACGCGATCAGATTATCCGCCGACGTCATCTCTCCAAATCCCGGCCTGTTTCCGCCAAGGTCCTATCACGCCTGCAGAATCTCGCGCGCACGCTCAAGGTCGGCGGGAGTATCGACACCGAGCGGAACGGTGTCAACGCGCACGGCGTCGATGCGCATGCCCGCTTCGAGGGCGCGCAACTGCTCCAGCTTCTCGCGCCGCTCAAGCATCCCGGGCGGCAGTTCGACGAAGCGCCTCAGCGCATCGCGGCGATAGGCGTATATGCCGATGTGATGCCAGAGCGGCCCGTCGCCGGAAGGCGCGGTCGCGCGGGTGAAATAAAGCGCACGGGCGCGATCTGTCGTGTCGTCGAGCGCGGCGATGCACTTGACCACGTTCGGGTTCATGCGTTCCGCCGGGTCCGTGATCTCCGCAACCAGGGTCGCGATATCCACGTCCGGATCGTCGAGCGGTCCGGCAACGGCGCGGACGAGTTGCGGGTCCAGCGTCGGCAGATCCCCCTGAAGATTGACGATCACGTCATGGGCGCCGTCCGGGTCCGTCCTGCCGAGCGCCTCCCAAATCCGGTCCGACCCGGACGGATGACCGGGATCGGTCAGGACCGCCTCGTAACCCGCCGCCGCAACGGCATCGACGATCTCGGTCTCCGCCGCCGCACAAAGCACCGGTCCCAGACCTGCTTCCCGGGCCCGCTCGAGCACATGGCAGATCATTGCCTTACCGTGGATGTCGGCCAGCGGTTTGCCGGGCAGCCGGGTCGACGCAAGCCGGGCCGGAACGATGACGATCGGGTTCATGTTTCCCCTGCAAATCGTTGCAACTGCGCCCCTTGAACGTCCGGTATACCCGCCAAAACCGGCATATCCCAGCCCTTTCGGCAATTTTACGATGCATGTTGAACGATCGGCGCGGAGCCGCTAAAAGAACCCTTAATGTTGGTCTAGGAGAGAGACGCATGCACTTCTCGTTTTGGGAAAAGTCGGGTTTTGCCCTGCTGGTGGCGGCCTGGGTCGTTTGGGGCAGCAATCAACTCGGCAATATCCTCGTTCATGCCGATGAACTGAGCGAAGACGCCTACAAGATCGAAGTCGCGGATTCCGGCGGCGGCGCTTCCGACGCGCCGAAGGAACCCGAAAAAACCGCGATGGAACTGCTTGCGTCCGCCACTCCCGACCGCGGCGAGAAAGTATTCAAAAAGTGCGCCGCCTGCCACACCATCGAAAAAGGCGGCGCCGACAAGGTCGGACCGCATCTCTGGGGTGTGATCGGCCGCGACAAGGGCAGCGTCGGCGGCTTCAGCTATTCCGACACGCTGGCCGGCATGAGCGGCCCCTGGACCTATGAGGAAATGGACAAGTTCCTGGAAAGCCCGCGCGACTTCGTATCGGGTACGAAGATGACGTTTGCGGGTCTCAGGAAGGCGTCCGACCGCGCCGCGGTCATCCTCTACATGCGCGAAAACCACGACAATCCGCCGCCGCTGCCATGAGCGGCGCGGCGGACATACCCGCCGATATCGACGACATTCTGGACCTTGCCGGCCGCCTGGCAGACGCGGCGAGGCCGGGTATTCTCGCCAACTACAGAAGCGGTATCGGGCACATCGCCAAGGGTGACGAAAGCCCGGTTACGGAAGCCGACCGCGCCGCCGAACGCGCCATGCGCGACATCATCGAGGCGGAGCGCCCGAACGACGGCATCTTCGGCGAGGAATTCGGCGTCACCAATGCGGACGCGGAAACCGTCTGGATCCTCGATCCGATCGATGGCACCAAGGCATTCATCACCGGCAAGCCCGTTTTCGGCATCCTGATCGGCGTCGTCCGGAACGGCCGCGCCATCGCCGGCGTCACCGACGGCCCCGCGACCGGCGACCGCTGGACGGGCGGCGCCGGAAGGCAAACCCTCTTCAACGACCAGCCGGTCTCGACCCGCAAGGACCAGGATCTCGGCGACGCATGGCTGACCGCGACCTCGCCGGAAATGTTCCAGGGCGCGAACAAGGCACGATTCGATGCCCTGATGGATGCGGCGCGCTACACGACATTCGGCTCGGAATGCCAGGGTTACGGCCAGCTTGCCTGCGGCTGGGTCGATTTGGTGTGCGAGGATACCCTGGCGCCCTACGACTACGCGGCGCTGATCCCGATCGTCGAGGGCGCCGGCGGCGTCATCACCGACTGGTCCGGCAAACCGCTGACGTTCGCTCCCGGTGACGACGACAAGGCGCATTCCGTCATTGCGGCGGCCGACGCGGCACTCCACAAGGCGGCTGTCGGTATTCTCTCCGCCTGATCATGAACAATCGTTAAGTTGCGTTCCGCGCTCACGACGTATTTATCATGGGACGTAACGGCATTCCTTGAAGTCGCGCCCCCGGCGGCCCAATATCTCAGGCGTTGCGAAAAGACATCGGAGGCCTCATGACCACCCGTTCCCTGCTTCGCGCTGCTACCATCGCAATCGGGTTTCTGACACTGGCGCCGGCGTACGCGGACGATCCGAAACCGCAGCACGGCATCGCCATGCACGGCGATCTGAAATACGGCCCCGATTTCAAACACTTCGACTACGTCAATCCGGATGCACCCAAGGGCGGCAAGATCAGGCTCGGCGCCATCGGCGGTTTTGACAGCCTCAACCCGTTCATCGTCAAGGGGAACGCGGCCGGCGGCGCGTCGTTCGTTTACGACACCCTGCTGACGTCCTCCGCCGACGAGGCGTTCAGCGAGTACGGCCTTCTGGCGGAAACGGTGCGCGTACCGGACGACCGCTCCTGGGTCGAGTTCAAGCTGCGCGACGGGGCGCGCTGGCACGACGGCAAGCCGGTTACCGCCGACGACGTGATCTTCAGCTTCAACACCATGGTCGAGAAAGGGCGGCCGTTCTTCCGTTTCTACTACGGTTCCGTCGAACGCGCTGTGAAGATCGGGCCCAAGACCGTCCGCTTCGACTTCAAGCCGGGCGAAAACCGGGAACTGCCGCTGATCCTCGGTCAGTTGACGGTACTGCCCAAGCATTACTGGGAGACCCGCGAATTCGATGCGACCACGCTGGAGCCGCCGCTCGGCAGCGGCGCCTACCGCGTCAAAAGCGTCGAACCCAACCGCTCCATCGTGCTGGAGCGGGTCGAGGATTACTGGGGCAAGGACCTGCCGGTCAACGTCGGCACCAACAACTTCGACGTGATCGAATTCGAATACTACCGCGACGCCCAGGTCGCGATCGAGGCGTTTACCGGCGGCCGGTTCGATTTCCGCCGCGAAAACTCGTCGAAAGCCTGGGCCACCGCCTATGACGTGCCCGCCGTCAAGAACGGTTTGATCAAGCTCGAGGAATTCGATCACGACCGGCCGGCCGGCATGCAGGGATTCGCCTTCAACATGCGCCGCGACATGTTCAAGGATCCGAAGGTGCGCGAAGCGCTCGCCTATGCCTTCGATTTCGAATGGTCCAACAAGAACCTGTTCTACGGCCAGTACACGCGCACCCGCAGCTATTTCGAGAACTCGGAACTGGCGGCGACCGGCTTGCCGTCGGACGCGGAACTGAAGCTGCTGGAACCCTACCGCGGACAAATTCCCGGCGAGGTCTTCACCAAGGAGTACAATCCGCCCGAAACCGACGGGTCCGGGAATATCCGCGGCAACCTGCGCACCGCATCGAAGATGCTCAGGGACGCCGGCTGGGTCATCAAGGATGGCGTACGCGTCAACGAAAAGACCGGAAAGAAACTGGAATTCGAGGTGCTTCTGGTCAGCCCGCTGTTCGAACGTATCGTGCTGCCGTTCGCGAAGAACCTGGAGAAGCTGGGCGTCAAGGCGCGTGTCCGGACCGTTGAGTCCGCGCAGTATCAGCGCCGCACCGACACATTCGATTACGATGTGATCGTCAATAACTGGGGGCAGTCCCTGTCACCCGGGAACGAGCAGCGCGATTTCTGGTCCAGCGACGCCGCCGATCGCGAAGGCAGCCGCAACGCCACCGGCATCAAGAGCAAGGCCGTCGACGAACTGATCGAAAAGCTGATTGCCGCGCCCGACCGCGAGGCCCTGATCACGGCATGCCGCGCCCTCGACCGGGTCCTGCAGTGGAATCACCTGGTCATTCCGCATTTCCATGCCGGGTACGACCGCATTGCGTATTGGGACAAGTTCGGCCAGCCCAAGGTCACACCGACCCGCGGCACCCAGTTCCTGAGCTGGTGGGTGGTGCCGGAAAAAGCCGCCGCCATCGCCGAAGCCCGCAAGGGGGCGAATTGAATCACCAGCACCGGCCGTGCCGTCCTTCGAGACAGGCCTCCGGCCTTCCTCAGGACGAGGTAACGTTTCTCCCTCATCCTGAGGCGCGAGCATCCGCGAGCGTCTCGAAGGATGACGCGCCCCACGGGTCACAGTAAACTCACCTCATGTTTGCCTACATCGTCCGCCGCCTGCTGTTCGTGCCGCCGACGCTGTTCGTCATTATCCTGATCAACTTCGCGGTGGTTCAGGTCTTGCCGGGCGGCCCGGTCGAACAGATGATTTCGCAGCTCACCGGCGAGGCCGTCGACGCGACCGCGCGCGTCAGCGGCAATGTCGGCGGCGAAACCGCGTCCGACGGCGGCAGCAGCGGCGGCACGTCGTCCGGTGCCGTCGAGAGCAAATACCGGGGCGCGCAGGGTCTGCCACCTGAGTTCATCAAGGACCTGGAAAAGCAGTTCGGCCTCGACAAGCCGGCGCACGAACGTTTCTTCCTGATGCTCAAGAACTACCTCATGTTCGATTTCGGCAACAGCTACTTCAAGGACGCCAGCGTCATCGAACTGGTTATGTCGAAGATGCCGGTGTCGATTTCCCTCGGCCTTTGGACGACGTTGCTGGTCTATTTGGCATCCATTCCCCTGGGTGTCGCCAAGGCGGTCCGCGACGGTTCCAGGTTCGACGTCTGGACGTCCAGCGTCGTCATCGTCGGCAATGCGATCCCGGGATTCCTGTTCGCGATCCTGCTGATCGTGCTGTTCTCGGGCGGACGTTACTTCGACTTGTTCCCGCTGCGCGGTCTCGTCTCCGAGAACTTCGACGAAATGACCACGATGCAGCAGATCGGGGATTATTTCTGGCACCTGACCCTGCCGATCCTGTCGATGGTCATCAGCGGCTTCGCGGGCCTCACCATGCTGACCAAGAACTCGTTCCTGGAGGAAATCAACAAGCAGTACGTGGTGACGGCGCGCTCCAAGGGCCTGACCGAGAAACGCGTGCTTTACGGTCACGTGTTCCGCAACGCCATGCTGATCGTTATCGCCGGCTTTCCGAGCGCCTTCATCGGCATCCTGTTCACCGGCGCGCTGATCACCGAGATCATCTTCTCGCTCGACGGGCTCGGGCTGCTGGGCTTCGAGGCGGCGCTCAACCGCGATTATCCCGTGATGTTCGCGACCCTGTATTTTTTCACATTGCTGGGCCTGATCCTCGGCATCATCGGCGACGTCATGTACCACATCATCGATCCGAGGATCGATTTCGAGAGCCGGGAGGCCTGAGATGGACGCCGTCATCGACGCCCCGGCCAACGAACCCGCACCGGAACCGCGTTTCCTCGGCAAACGGATCACGCCGCTCAACGCGCGGCGGCTGCAGAATTTCAAGGCCAACAAGCGCGGGTTCCTGTCGCTCTGGATATTCCTGGGTCTTTTCTTCATCAGTCTGTTCGCCGAGTTCATCGCCAACGACAAGCCGTTCCTGGTCTGGTACGACGGCGGCGTTTACATGCCGGTATTCAACGAATACGCGGAAACCGAATTCGGCGGCGAATTCCAGACCGAGGCCGATTACCGCGACCCGTTCGTGAAGGACCTGATCAACGAGAAAGGCTGGATGCTGTGGCCGCCGGTCCGGTTCTCGTACGACACCGTGAACCTCAACCTGCCCGGACCGGCGCCTTACGAGCCGACGGGAGAAAACTGGCTCGGCACCGACGATCAGGGCCGCGACGTGCTGGCGCGCACGATCTACGGGTTCCGCATATCGGTCCTGTTCGGTCTCGTACTGACATTCTTGAGTTCGATCATCGGCATCGCCATCGGCGCGACGCAGGGCTATTTCGGCGGCTGGATCGACCTGATCGGCCAGCGGCTGATCGAAATCTGGACGTCGATGCCGCAACTCTACCTGCTGATCATCCTGGCCAGTGTGTTCGTGCCCAGTTTCTGGCTATTGCTCGGTCTCCTGCTGCTGTTCCAGTGGGTGGCGCTGGTCGGCGTGGTCCGTGCCGAATTCCTGAAGACACGCAACTTCGATTACGTGCGCGCGGCGCGCGCTATGGGCGCGTCCGACACGGTCATCATGTTCAAGCACATCCTCCCGAACGCCATGGTGGCGACGCTGACGTTGCTGCCGTTCATCCTGTCGGGCTCGGTGACGGCGCTGACCAGCCTGGACTTCCTCGGTTTCGGCCTGCCGCCCGGCTCGCCGTCTCTGGGCGAGCTTCTGAACCAGGGCAAGAACAACCTGCATGCGCCGTGGCTGGGGATCACGGCATTCATCATCCTGTCCGTCATGCTGTCGCTGCTGGTGTTCATCGGCGAAGCCGTGCGCGACGCCTTCGACCCGAGGAAGACCTTCAGATGAGCAAGATCCTCGGCGTCGAGAACCTGCATGTGTCGTTCGGCCGCGGTCCGCGCGAAATTCGGGCCGTCGAGGGCGTATCCTTCGATATCCATGCCGGCAAAACGCATGCGCTGGTGGGCGAGTCGGGTTCCGGCAAGTCCGTCTCGGCGCTCTCGATCATGCGGCTGCTGCCCTACCCGACCGCATGGCATCCGGATGGCCGCATCGAATTCTCCGGTGACGACCTGTTGC
Organism: Rhodospirillales bacterium; assembly: GCA_051117645.1. Classification (GTDB taxonomy): domain Bacteria; phylum Pseudomonadota; class Alphaproteobacteria; order Rhodospirillales; family Casp-alpha2; genus UBA4479. Next base: position 324,636 of record JBNPEI010000010.1, on the reverse strand, counting down.
AGGCGCCCGAAGGTTACATGCGGACGATCCGCGGCAACCGGATCGCGATGATATTCCAGGAGCCGCTCAACAGCCTCAACCCGCTACACTCCGTCGAGAAGCAGATCTCCGAGGTGCTGCTGGTGCACAAGCACATGACCATGGACGCCGCCCGGGTCCGGGTCATCGAACTGCTGAAGCTGGTCGGTCTCGAATCCGCGACGGAACGTCTGCATGCCCTGCCGCACGAATTCTCCGGCGGCCAGCAACAGCGCATCATGATCGCCATGGCGCTGGCCAACGAACCGGAAATCCTGATCGCCGACGAGCCGACGACGGCTCTCGACGTGACCGTGCAAGCACAGATCCTCAAGCTGCTGAAGGATTTGCAGAACGAACTCGGCATGGCGATGCTGCTGATCACGCACGACCTCGGCATCGTCCGGCAAATGGCCGACACGGTCTCCGTGATGAACGACGGCAAGGTCGTCGAGGCCGGTGCGGCCGGGGATGTGTTCGACCACCCGACGCACGAGTACACCCAGCACCTCCTGGCCGCCGAACCGAAGGGACGCCCCGACCCCGCCCCGGCGGGCGATCCGATCCTGACGGGCGACGATGTCCGTGTCTGGTTCCCGATCAAACGGGGCGTGCTGCGCCGTACCGTCGGCCACATCAAGGCGGTCGACGGCATTTCGGTCGATATTCGCCCGGGACATACGGTCGGCATCGTCGGCGAGTCCGGGTCCGGAAAGTCGACGCTGGGCCGGGCGCTGATCCGCCTCGAACAGTCGCGCGGCGCGATTTCGTTCAAGGGAACGTCGATGCAGGGCCTGAACTGGAAGGAACTCAGGCCGCTCCGCCGCGAGATGCAGATCGTGTTCCAGGATCCCTACGGCTCCCTGAGCCCGCGTATGTCGATCGGTCAGATCATCGAGGAAGGCCTGATCATTCACGACATCGGCACCGCCGAGGAGCGCCGGCAGATGATCGAGGACGCGCTCAAGGAAGTCGGGCTCGACCCCGCCATGCGCGACCGTTATCCGCACGAGTTTTCCGGCGGTCAGCGCCAGCGTATCGCCATCGCCCGCGCCCTGGTCCTCAAGCCCAAGTTCATCGTCCTCGACGAACCGACCAGCGCGCTCGATATGTCCGTGCAGGCGCAGATCGTCGAACTGCTGCGCGATTTGCAGAAGAAATACGATCTCGCCTATATGTTCATCAGCCACGACCTGAAGGTCGTCCGCGCCCTCGCCCACGACGTCGTCGTCATGAAGGACGGCCGCGTCGTCGAACAGGGGCCGGCCGAGGAGATATTCGACAACCCCAAAGAACCCTACACCCGGGCGCTGCTCGCCGCCGCCTTCAAACTGAAGGCCGACGAAAGCGGCGTGGTGAGTACCTGATCCATCCCGAAGAGAGAGACGTTTTATGAAGTTCTTGTTCCTGTCCGCCGCCGACAAAGCCGAAGCCTGGCGCGAAGCCATCCTGAAGCGTTTTCCGGACGCGGGGTTCGACGTCTGGCCGGACGAGATCGGCGACAAGGCCGATTACGATTACGCCATCGTCTGGCGCCCGCCGAAGAGCGAGCTTCGCAAATTTCCGAACCTCAAGGGAATTCTCTCGCTGGGCGCCGGCGTCGACGGCATTCTGGTCGACGACGACCTCCCGGACGACGTGCCGGTGGTGCGCCTTGTCGACCGCTGCCTGACGGAAGGCATGAGCGAGTACGTTCTTTACTGGGTAATTCACTACCACCGCCGTCTCGGCGTCTACCTGAACTGGACGTCGCAGAAGATCTGGAAGCAGATGCGCCAGACCGATACCCGCGACCGCAAGGTAGGCTTCCTAGGCCTGGGCGAACTCGGCAGCGACGCGGCCCGAAAAGTGGCCGCCCTCGGATTCGATGTCGCCGGCTGGTCGCGGTCCGAAAAGAACATCGAGAACGTCACGTCCTATTACGGAGAATACGGCCTGATCCCGTTCCTGAACCGGACGGAGATCCTGATCGTGCTGCTGCCGCTGACGGAAGCGACCCGCGGCATCGTCAACAAGGAGACGCTGGCGGCGCTGCCGGAGGGCGCCGACATCATCAATTGCGCGCGCGGCCCGCACGTGGTCGACGAAGACCTGCTGGCGGCGCTCGACAGCGGGCACATCAACGCGGCGACGCTGGACGTCTTCCACACCGAACCGTTGCCCGAGGATCATCCCTACTGGACACACCCCAAGGTCACGGTGACACCGCACATGGCGTCGCTGACGGTGCCGTCGAGCGCCGCCGACTGGATGGAAGAAAACATCAAGCTGATCGAGGCGGGCAAACCGCCGCTGAACACGGTCGATCTCAAAAAAGGGTATTAGGCCGCGTCTAATCCGGTCCACAGCATCGTCACGCCGGCAATAACCAGCATCACGTCGAGCATGTTTTCGAACGTTTTGACGCTCATGCGGTCGACGATGCGCTTTGCGGCGAAGGACCCGGCGATCATCGAGGCCCCGACGATCAGACCCTGGACGATTTGCGGCCAGGGCAGCGCCCCCAGCAACTGAAACGTCGCCGCCTTGGAAATCATCAATGCGAGCGAGGAGACGGCTTCGGTCGACAGAAGCGCGCCCTTGGAGAGCCCCACGGCGCCGAATGCCGGGATACTGAGGGGGCCGGTCGAGAGCACGATCCCCGTCAGGAAACCGATCACGCCGCCGGCAATCGCCAGTTGCCAGAGCGGCATCTGAACGTCCCGGACCCGCATCCAGCGGCGCATCGGGATGAGCCCGAGGAAAAACAGGCCGAGACCGATTTCGACGACGCTCGCCGGCAGCACCAGGAGCGTTCTTGCGCCGAGCGCGGCGGCGGGAACCCCGGTCACGGAATAGGCGGCGAAGGCGCGCCAGTCGATATCGCGCCACCAGGCGAGCGATTTGCCGATGTTCCCCATGACCGCGGCGACCGCCATGATCGGCACCGCCTGCTGCGGGCCGAACTGGAGAATCAGGACCGGCAACAGGATGATCGATGCACCGGTGCCGACGATGGCGCTAATGGCGCCGGCGGCCAGTCCCGCCGACAGGACGAATATGTATCCGGTCATATAACGCCGTAGGCGACGGCGAGCAGGAATACGCCGAGAACGACACGATAGACGACGAACGGCGTGAACGAGGCGCGCCGGAGCCATGCCATCATCAGGGCGATGGCGATCAGGGCGAAGATGAATGCGAGCCCCGCGGCCACGAATGCATCCGTGGCGAGTTGAAGGTTCCCGCTTTTATAGATTTCGATGCCGCTCAGCGTACCGGCGGCGATGATCGTCGGGATCGATAGCAACAGCGAAAACCGTGCCGCATCGGGCCGTTCCATGCCGATGAAACGGCCCGCCGTCATGGTGATGCCGGACCGGCTCGTACCGGGGATAAGGGCAAGGCACTGCGCAATCCCGATGACAATCACGTCGACGACGCCGAGGTGTTCGATCCTGCGGACTGTCATACCGACGTGATCGGCGGCCCAAAGCAACAGCCCGAACCCGAGCGTCGCCCAGGCAATGACCTCGAGGCTACGGAACATCCCCGGCGCGTAGTGCTGCAGCGCGAAGCCGGCGCCGACCACGGGAATGGTGCCGATCACCAGCAGCATGAACAGCCGGGCACCCGGATCGCGCCGGCCTTTCAGCGCGCGACCGATCCCGGTCAGCATGCCGCCCACGTCCTTGTAAAGGTATGCCATCACCGCCAGCAGCGTACCGACGTGGACCGCGACATCGATCACAAGGCCCTGGTCCGGCCAGCCGAGAAAAATCGGGGCAAGCACGAGGTGTCCGGACGAACTGATCGGCAGGAACTCCGTAATGCCCTGTACTGCTGCCAAAATAACTAGATGTAGGATTGGCATTCTCGCTCCCCGCAAGGTCTTGCGAGACATAGCGCGATTGACATGCGGTGCCAATCGTCAATTTAGTCTCATAATGGGACAATATATTGCATGTTTAGAAAATTTTTGCGACATTCATCCGGTGCCACGTTAAGCTTATTGCTTAGGGTGGCAGAAATTAGTAAAAGATACTGACCTATTAAGTCAGTCGAAGTGACGACGCACCGCCTGGGCCCGTGCAAGAGGGCCCTTTTGACTGTGAGAGCCGGGATACAACCCGGTAGAAGCTGTGGGAGTGCACATGCCTGATCGTATGCAACAGTTCATCAAGATCGACGGCGCGATGCCCGACAAACGGGCGGCCGATGTACGCCGCAAGGATTTCGACGAAATCTACGATGAGTACACGGACGAGGGCGTGGTCCAGCAGGCATCGCGCTGCGAACAATGCGGCATTCCCTACTGCCAGGTGCACTGCCCGCTGCAGAACAATATCCCAGACTGGCTCCGCCTCGCCACCGAAGGCCGCATGCAGGAAGCCTACGAAACCTCGCAGGCGACCAACACGTTCCCTGAAGTGTGCGGCCGCATCTGCCCGCAAGACCGCCTCTGCGAAGGCTCCTGCGTGCTCGAGCAATCGCGCCACGGCACCGTCACCATCGGCGCGGTCGAGAAGCACATCACCGACACCGCCTGGAAAGAAGGGTGGGTCAAGGCGCCCAAGCCGCAGGCCGACCTCGGCATGTCGGTCGGAATCATCGGCGGCGGGCCGGCGGGCCTCGCGGCGGCGGACCGGCTCTGTACCATGGGGTACCAGGTGCACGTCTATGACCGGTACGACCGCATGGGCGGCCTGCTGATCTACGGCATTCCCAACTTCAAGCTCGAGAAGGACATCGTCGAGCGCCGCACCAAGCTGCTGACCGACGGCGGCGTCATTTATCACACGAATTTCGAGGTCGGACGCGACGCGTCGCTGGCCAACCTTCGTGCCGAGCACGATGCGGTCCTGATCGCGACCGGCGTCTACAAGGCCCGCGAACTACAGGCACCGGGATCGGGCCTGACCAACATCTTCCCGGCCATGGACTTCCTGACCGCCTCCAACCGCAAGGGCCTGGGCGACGCCGTCCCGGCGTTCGACGACGGCACGCTCAACGCCGACGGCAAGAACGTGGTTGTCATCGGCGGCGGCGACACCGCCATGGACTGCGTGCGCACGACCGTTCGTCAGGGCGCGAAATCGGTCAAATGCCTTTACCGCCGCGACCGCAGCAACATGCCCGGCTCGCAGCGCGAGGTCGCCAACGCCGAGGAGGAGGGCGTCGAGTTCGTCTGGCTGTCAGCGCCCGAGGCGTTTCACGGCAAGGACAAGCTCGAGGCCGTGCAGGCGCACCGCATGCATCTGGGCGTCGCCGACGTGACCGGCCGGCAGACACCGGAGCCGATCAAGGATTCCAGTTTCAACATCGAGGCCGACATCGCCATCAAGGCGCTCGGTTTCGACCCGGAGGACCTGCCGACGTTGTTCGGCGCGCCGGAACTGACCGTGAGCAAGTGGGGCACCGTCAAGGTAAGCGAACCCTCCAAGATGACCGAACTCGAAGGTGTGTTCGCCGCCGGCGATATCTACCGCGGGGCGTCGCTCGTCGTCTGGGCAATTCGTGACGGCCGCGAAGCCGCCGACGGCATTCACACGTACCTGCAGGCGCAGGGCGCAACCGCAAACGCGGCCTGAAGGAGGATGGCGATGGCTGAGGAAATGACCGGGCAGTGCCTTTGCGGCAAGGTGCGTTTCAAATCGAAGGCCGTGCACGAGGTCGGCGCGTGCCATTGCGATATGTGTCGGCGCTGGTGCGGCGGGCCGGGCATCGCCGTTCACGTCAAGGACAAGCCCGCGATCACGGGCGAAGAGAACCTTACCTGGTTCAAGAGTTCCGATTGGGCGGCACGTGGCTTTTGCAGCACCTGCGGCAGCAACCTCTTTTACCGCCTGGAACTCGAAGAACCGGAATACGTCGTCTTTGCCGGTGCCTATCACGATCAGTCCGCATTCGAACTGAAGAACCAGATCTTTATCGACGAAAAACCGGCGTACTACGACTTTGCGGGCGATATTCCGTCGATGACGGGTGAAGAAGTATTCGCCATGTATGGTGCCGGGAACGACGCCGGCGATCGGGAGAGCACATAATGAACAAGCGCGACAACAACGTCATCGAAACCGCCGAAGAGTTCGTTACCCGCTTCCAACGCGACGCCGAGCGACTTGAACGGGACGGCTTGTATTATCCCGAGGAAGAACACTCGTCCTGCGGCGTCGGCATGGTCGCCGCCGTCGACGGGACGCCGAACCGCCGCGTCGTCGAAGCCGCCATCGAAGCGCTGAAGAAAATCTGGCACCGGGGTGCCGTCGACGCCGACGGCAAGACCGGCGACGGCGCCGGCATCCACGTGCAGATTCCGTGGGAGTTCGTGAAGGAGCACATCCGCCACACCGGCCATGAGCCGGCCGACGACAAGATCGCCGTCGGCATGGTGTTCCTGCCCAAAGCCGATCTCGGCGCGCAAGAAGTCTGCCGCTCCATCGTCGAAACCGAAATATTGCGTGCCGGCTACAGCATCTACGGCTGGCGCCAGGTGCCGATCAACGTCGAGGTGATCGGCGAAAAGGCCAATGCGTCGCGCCCCGAAATCGAGCAGATCATGCTCTCGACCTCGCCGGATATATCCTACGAAGACTTCGAGCGCGACCTTTACGTGGTCCGCCGCCGCATCGAACGGGGCGTGCTGGCCGAGCACATCAACGACTTCTACATCTGCTCGCTGAGCTGCCGCTCCGTCGTCTACAAGGGCATGTTCCTGGCCGAGCAGTTGACGTCGTTCTATCCGGACCTGCTGGACGAGCGCTTCATCTCCAATTTTGCGATCTATCACCAGCGCTATTCGACCAATACGTTCCCGACATGGCGACTGGCGCAGCCGTTCCGCATGTTGGCGCACAACGGCGAGATCAACACGCTGACCGGCAACGTCAAGCTGATGAAGGCGCACGAACCGAAGATGGCATCCGAGCTGTTCGGCGAAAACATCGAAGACCTGAAGCCGATCGTGCCGTCGCGGAGTTCTGATTCCGAAGCGCTCGACAGCGTGTTCGAACTTCTCTGCCGCGCCGGGCGTCCGGCACCGATGGTCAAGGCGATGACGATTCCGGAATCCATCGCCCAGAACAAGACCATGCCGCCGGAACACGAGGCGCTGTTTTCCTACTGCAATGCCGTCCTGGAACCCTGGGACGGCCCGGCCGCGATCTGTGCGCACGACGGCCGCTGGGTCGTCGCCGGCATGGACCGCAACGGCCTGCGACCGATGCGCTTCGTCACCACCAACGACGGCCTTTTGATCGTCGGTTCGGAAGCCGGCATGGTCGAGATTCCCGACAGCACGGTAACCGAAAAGGGCCGCGTCGGCCCGGGCGGCATGATCGGCATCGACCTCGAGGAGGGCAGGTTCTTCCACGACCAGGATCTCAAGTCCCTGATCGCGGGCCGTGCCGATTTCGCGAAATGGACCGAACGCACGACGGTGCTCGACGACATCATCGAGGCGGCGGACGTCAAGGGATCCATGCTGAACCCGGAAGAACTGCGCCGCCGCCAGCACTGCTTCGGACTTTCCATGGAAGACATGGAAATGATCCTTCAGCCGATGATCGAAGGTGGCAAGGAAGCCGTTGGTTCGATGGGCGACGACGCGCCGCTGGCGGTACTGTCCGACCGCTACCGCGGACTGCATCACTTCTTCCGCCAGGCATTCAGCCAGGTGACCAACCCGCCGATCGACAGCCTGCGCGAACGCCGCGTGATGAGCCTCAAGACGCGGCTCGGCAACCTCGGCAACATCCTCGACGAGGAACCGAGCCAGTGCGATCTGCTGCAACTGGAAAGTCCGGTGCTCTCGAACGCCTCGTTCGAGGCCATGAAACGCTACATGGGCGACACCGTCGCCGAGGTCGATTGCACGTTCGCGCCGGAAGGGCCGGGCGCCCTGACCGAGGCGCTGGACCGCATCCGTTCCGAAGCGGAGGCCGCCGTCCGCGCCGGCAAGACGCACCTGATCCTGTCCGACATGAACACCGGCACCGAGCGCGCCCCGGTGCCGATGATCCTTGCCGCCGGCGGCGTGCATACGCACCTGGTCCGCGAGGAACTGCGTACCTTCACGTCGATCAACGTGCGCGCGTCGGAATGCCTGGATGTTCATTACTTCGCCGTCCTGATCGGCGTCGGCGCGACCACGGTCAATGCCTACCTTGCCGAGGAAGCGATCTATGATCGCCACCGCCGCGGCCTTCTGGAAGGCCTGTCGGTCGACGAGGCGGTGGAGAACTACAAGTCCGCCATCGACCAGGGCCTGCTGAAGATCATGTCGAAGATGGGGATCGGCGTGCTCAGCTCCTACCGGGGCGGGTACTGCTTCGAAGCGGTCGGCCTGTCGCGCGCGCTGGTCGCCGAATTCTTCCCCGGCATGGCATCGCGTATTTCCGGCATCGGGCTTTCCGGCATCAAGAAGAACGTCGCCGCCATGCACAAGTCGGCGTTCTCGAAGGACGCCATTCCGCTGCCCGTCGGCGGATTCTACAAGTTCCGCTCCGGCGGCGAGCGGCACGGCCACGACGGTCAGTTGATCCATGTGCTGCAATCGGCGGTCGGCAATGAATCCTATTCGCTCTACAAGAAATTCTCGGAGGGCGTTCATTCACGCCCGCCGATCTTCCTGCGCGACCTGCTGGACTTCAAACCGGACCGCAAATCGATTCCGGTCGAGCAGGTGCAGAGCGTCACCGAAATCCGCAAGCGCCTCGTCGCGCCGGGGATTTCGCTGGGCGCGCTCAGCCCGGAAGCGCACGAAACGCTCTCCATCGCCATGAACCGGATCGGCGCCAAGTCGGACTCCGGCGAGGGCGGCGAGGACCCGGCCCGCTTCCACCCGCGTCCCAACGGCGACAATCCGTCCAGCGCCATCAAACAGGTGGCCTCGGGCCGCTTCGGCGTCACCGCGGAGTACCTGAACAACTGCCGTGAGATCGAGATCAAGGTCGCGCAGGGCGCCAAGCCCGGCGAAGGCGGCCAGCTTCCAGGCTTCAAGGTATCCGGCATGATCGCCAAGCTGCGGCACTCGACGCCCGGCGTCACGCTGATCAGCCCGCCACCGCACCATGACATCTATTCGATCGAAGATCTGGCGCAGCTCATCTACGACCTCAAGCAGATCAACCCGGAGGCCAGCGTCTGCGTGAAGCTGGTGGCGCGTTCGGGCGTCGGCACGATCGCCGCCGGCGTTGCCAAGGCCAAGGCCGACGTGATCCTCATTTCCGGCCACGACGGCGGCACCGGGGCGAGCCCGCAAAGCTCGATCAAGTTCGCCGGCATTCCCTGGGAGATGGGCCTTTCCGAGGCGAACCAGGTGCTGACCCTCAACCGGCTCCGTCACAAGGTGAAATTGCGCGTCGACGGCGGCCTCAAGACCGGCCGCGACATCGTCATGGCGGCGATGCTGGGCGCCGACGAGTTCGGCATCGGCACCGCGTCCCTGGTCGCCATGGGCTGCATCATGGTGCGCCAGTGCCATTCCAATACCTGCCCGGTCGGCGTCTGCACGCAGGACGAAAAGCTGCGCGAGAAGTTCACGGGCACGCCGGAAAAGGTCATGAACCTGTTCACCTTCGTCGCCGAGGAAGTCAGCGAGACCCTGGCCAGGTTGGGATACGAATCGCTGCAGGAAATCACCGGCCGTTCGGATCTTCTGTCCCAGGTCAGCCGCGGCGCATCGCACCTCGACGATCTCGACCTCAACCCGCTGCTGCAGCAGGCGGACAGCGGCGGTTATCCGCGCTACTACGACGGTGACGGCCGCAACGAGGTGCCGGACACGCTCGACGCGCAGATCATCAAGGACGCCATGCAGACCTTCCAGCACGGCGAAAAGATGCAACTGACGTACGCGGTCCGGAACACGCACCGCGCCGTCGGCGCGCGCACCAGCTCGATGATCACCCGCAAGTACGGGATGACCGGCCTGGATCACAACCACCTGACGGTTCGCCTGCGCGGCTCGGCGGGCCAGTCCCTCGGCGCCTTCGCGGTGCAGGGCCTTGCGCTCGAAGTGCTGGGCGACGCCAACGATTACGTCGGCAAGGGCCTTTCCGGCGGCACCATCGTTCTCAGACCGCCGGTTTCCAGCCCGCTCGAGAGCGAGAAGAACACGATCATCGGTAACACGGTGCTGTACGGCGCCACGGCGGGCCGTCTGTTCGCGGCCGGTCAGGCGGCGGAACGGTTCTGCGTCCGGAATTCCGGCGCCACGGCCGTCGTCGAGGGCTGTGGCTCGAACGGCTGCGAATACATGACCGGCGGGCTCGTCGTCATTCTCGGCGAAGTCGGGCCGAACTTCGGCGCCGGCATGACCGGCGGCATGGCGTTCGTGTACGACCCGGACCGGCAGTTCGAACTGCGCGCCAACCCGGAGAGCATCATCTGGCAATCGGTGGAAACCGAATACTGGCGGGACGTGCTGAAAATCCAGGTCCAGCAGCACGTCAAGCGCACGCACTCCAGACATGCACTTCGGCTTCTGAACGACTGGGACCGGGAACTGCCGAATTTCGTTCAGATCGTCCCGATGGAAATGATCGGCAAGCTCGAGCATCCGATCACCAAGGACGAGGAAGCGGGCCTCAAATCGGCCGGCGAGTAAGACCTCGCCGCCGATCCGCACTGCGCTGCACTTTGCAAAAGCACGCTTCGCGCCTAGAATCGGCTTATGACTGACCGCCCCGTCATCGGCGTCCTGCTGGATTATGAAGCTTCGGGTTCGTTTTCGAAGCGGCCGCATTATGCGCTGCGCACGGCGTATTTCGACGCCGTCTGGAAAGCCGGCGGCCTTCCGGTCGGCATCCCCTATATCGAAGCGGCCCGCGACGCCTATCTGGCATCGCTTGGCGGCCTGATCGTGCCTGGCGGCTTCTATCCGTTTCCCGCCGAGGTCTACGGCAGGCCCAGGAACGGGGAGGCCGTGCACCCGCGCTACGCGTTCGAGCGGGCATTGATGACCGACGCGCTCGACCGCGATCTGCCGACCCTCGGCATCTGCGCCGGCATGCAGGTGATGGCGGTGGCCCGGGGCGCGACCATCTATGGCGATATCGCGGGCGAACTGCAATGCGCCGTCGATCACCTGAACGAAAAACCAGCCGAGGAACATGCGCACACCGTTGCCGTCGGCGAGGGCACCCGGCTGCACGGCATCACGGGACTTTCGGAGATTTCCGTCAACACGGCGCACAACGAGGCCTTGAGGGATATCCCGGACGGGATCGTCGTCAGTGCGCGCGCCCCGGACGGCATTGTCGAGGCCATCGAACTGCCCGACCGGCGCTTCGCCATCGGCGTGCAGTGGCACCCCGAATTCTTTCTCGAAGACGGCGATCCGAATTTCCGCCTGTTCGAACATTTCATCGGCGCCGCCGGGACGCGTTCGTGACGTTCCGGGATAATACGATCGGCGTCGCCGGCTGCGGCGCCATGGGCCTGCCGATGGCGGAGAACCTGCTGCTGGCGGATTTCGACGTCTGGGGATTCGATATCAAGCCGGTCGACGCATCCGACAACCTGAAGAACCGGATGGCCGGCGACGCCGGCGCGTTCGCCGCCAAGGTCGATACCGTGATTTCGGTGGTCCGCGACATCGGCGAGACCAACGCGCTTCTGTTCGACGACCAGGCGATCCTGGCGGGAGACGAACGCCCGAAGACGGTCGTGCTCTCCTCGACGCTCTCGCCCCGTTATATCCGCGAGGTCGCCGAGCGAGTCCCGGACAGCGTCACCGTCATCGACGCGCCCATGTCCGGCGCACCCTATCGCGCCCGGGACGGCAGCCTGACCTTCATGGTCGGCGGGAGCGCCGACGCCGTGCAGCTTTTGATGCCGGCGTTCGAGGCGATGGGCGAAACCGTGCATCACCTGGGCCCGGTCGGCGCCGGCGCCGCGTGCAAGGTCGCCAACAACCTGTGCGCCGCCGCAGGCGTCGTCGCCGTGAGGCGCGCGATCAAGGCCGCCGCCGGGTACGGGATCGACGCGCCGAAACTTCTGGATGTCATGCGCACATCGTCGGGCGCCACATGGTACGGCGACAACCTGCAGAAAATCGACTGGGCCGGCGAAGGGTACGATCCGGCGAACACCATGGGAATCCTCGAAAAGGACGTCATGAGCTTCGTCGATGCGCTCGACGGCCTGGACGATATGGAAGCCGGCGCCTTCGAAGACGCGGTCATCGACGAAATCCGGAAGCTGGAGCCGCTGTCGTGACGGTTTCAGCGTCGGCGGAAGATTCTCTTTAGACCCGGCAACCGTGGCGGCCACCAACCCGGCAACATCGGCATCAGTGCTTCCATCACCCAGAGCCTGACGGGGTCGAAGCGGCGTAATGAATACGGTTTCGGATCGAGGTCGATGTTCACGCGCGCGATCCGTCCGTCGCGGATATCGCCGACGATCAGTTCCACATCGCCCAGCCGCAGCCGGCGACCGACGCGGGCGCGTCCCAACATGAAACGACGCATGAACGTCTCTACGCTGTCGTCCATTCGCTGCGTCGGTACACCAAAACCGTACGCATCGGCGATCGCCCCGATCGGTGTGTCGCCGTCGAAGGGAAAGGCACCGATAACCTCGGCGTCATTTGCATCCGGCCCGCCAAGAGGTTTGCCGAACAGGCGGTCGAACAATTCCAGACGCTCGCCAGGGGCCAGCAACAGCACCTCGTCCCCCGCCGCAAGATAATCGACACGTTCCGGTGTGTGGATGGTGCCGTCACGGATAATCGACAACAGGTTCACGTCTTCCGGCAAGGGCAGGCGGCCGAGAGGCCGTTTGAGAGCAAGGCTTTTGGGCTGCACCGTATAGACGGTCATGCCACGTCCGACATCGGACGGCAGTTCAATCCCTACTCGGGGCGGCGATTCCGGCCGCGGCGGCCGCAGCACACCAAGCCGACGTCCCATTGCACCGACAGTCCAGCCTTGCATGGTTAAAGAAACCAAGACGATTACATATACGATCCCGAAATAGGCAACCGCATGTTCCAGTCCGGCCAGCACGGGTATCGTCGCAAGATAGATCGGGACGGCCCCGCGCAACCCCACCCAGGAAACGAATCCCGTTTCTCGTACGCTGAACCGGAACCAGGGCAGCGACAACGCAACTGCAAAAGGTCTTGCGATAAAAGTGAGGACAAGCGCGATCCCCAATCCCGGCAGTAATACCGCAATCAATTCGCTTGGAGTCACAAGCAAACCCAGGATCAGAAACATCGCGATCTGGCTGAGCCAGGACAATCCGTCCAGAAAACGCTCTATTAACGCCGTCGCCTTGTGCCGACGGTTGCCGACGACGAGCCCCGCCAGATAGACAGCGAGAAAACCGCTGGTGCCTATTTCCTGCGCGCTGGCGAACAGCAAGAGCGCGACGGAAACCGCGATCAATGGATACAAGCCCGGCGCGACGTTGACCCTGTTGATCGCCGCAACCAGCGCCATCCCACCCACAAGACCTATGACGCCACCGCCCACGATTTGAAGAAGAAACCGGCCAGCGACATGGCTGAAGGTATCTACAGTCAAAGCATTGTCCGGCACGGCGAGCAGGCTGACACACGTCACCGTCAGCAGGACGGCCATCGGATCGTTAAGGCCCGCTTCCGCCTCAAGTACGGACCGCAGTCGCTCGCGGAGTCGAAGTCCGCGCAAATGAAGCAAAAGGAACACCGCCGCAGCATCCGTCGACGCGACAATGGAACCGACCAGCATCCCCTCGATCCAGCCGACACCGAGGAGGTATTTCGCGGCAATGCCGGTCATTCCCGCCGTCGCCAGCACGCCGAATGTCGCAAGCAGCAGTGCTGGCGCGGCAACCGATGACAAATCCGCCCATCGCGTTCTTATCCCCCCGTCGAACAGGATAATCGCCAGCGCGGCACTGCCGAGGATGTAAGTTGTCTGGAAATCGTCGAAGTCGATGCCGCCGGGGCCGTCTTCGCCCGCCAGCATACCGAGGACGAGAAACACCAGGAGCAAGGGCGCGCCGAACCGGTTGGAAATCAGACCGGCAAAGATGCTGACGACAACCATGCCGGAAGCAAACAGGATCAGATGATTTGCGAACTCCATTTTGCCTTCAATTCCCGGTCGCGGCCCGCAACACCTTAGACCTTCGGCATTGGGTCCGTCATAACTTATTCACCGAATTCGTAATCATCATCGTGAAAAACCGTCGAAACCCGGTCATAATCCGACTGCGAACTTGAGGCGCCATTGCGGTATGAATAACGAAAAAGACACGACAACCGATTTGCTTTGCGCTCTGGCTGCGGTCATGGCGGCCGCGAGTGTCGCGCTCGGCGCCTATGGGGCGCATGGGCTCGCGGTGGATGATTTCCTGACCGACGTCTGGCGGACCGCCGTTGCCTTTCAGATGTGGCATGCGCTGGGCGCTTTCGCCTGTGCCTGGCTGGCCGGCCGGAAGGTCGGCCGCGCCGCAATGTTTGCACGGGTTTCCGGATGGCTGCTGGTCGCCGGCGCGCTCGCCTTTTCGGGATCGCTTTACGTCTTCGTCCTCGGCGGCGATACGCCGGTCCGGGGGCTGGCACCCACCGGCGGCATGATCATGATGGCCGGCTGGACACTGCTGGCGGTCGCCGCCATCCGGCGTAACTAGCGAAGAACATTGAAACTTTCTGTCACAATCAAAGACTTCACTCGGTGCAGCGCTCCGGCTAGGTTCTAGACAACGACGTACAGGGGGCTTGGGGAAATATGCGCAATCGGATTTATCTGCTGCTGGACGCCGGTCATTCGGAGGAACCGCTTGCGCGCACCGTCGACATATTTCTGATCACGTTGATATCCCTGAACGTCATCGCGGTGGTCTTCGAATCCATGCCCGAGGTTTATGCCGTCTACGGCCCCTGGTTCGACGCCTTTGAAATCTTCTCCGTCACCGTCTTTACCATCGAGTATATCCTCCGCGTCTGGTCGGCCGTTGAGAGCCGCAACCCCCGATACAAGGCACCGTTTCGGGGCCGTATCCGTTTCATGCTCTCACCGCTGGCGCTGATCGATCTGATCGTTCTGCTGCCGTTCTATCTCAGCTCGATTTTCGGCGCCGATCTCCGGATGTTGCGCGCGCTCCGGCTGCTGCGCGCGTTCCGCCTGACCCGCTACGCCAATTCGATGAACCTGCTTTTACAGGTGCTGCGCGACGAGGGGCCGATCATCTCGGCCGCCCTTTTCGTCCTGCTCATGATGATTTCCGTTGCCGCGAGCATCACATACCTCGCCGAACACGAAGCGCAACCGGAGGCGTTCGCGTCAATCCCGCACGCACTCTGGTGGGCAGTGGTAACAATGACCACCATCGGCTACGGGGACGTGGTACCGCACACACTCATCGGCCGTATCTGCGCCTCGGTGATCGGCATCATCAGCGTCGGCATGGTGGCGTTGCCGGCCGGTATCCTGGCGTCCGGTTTCAACGAAGCCCTGCATCAGCGCCGCCGCAAATACGAACAACTCGTCGATCACGTGCTCGAGGACGGCGTGATCGATCCCGACGAACACAAGGAACTGCGGCAGTTGAAGGAAGAATTGGGTCTCACCCAGCACGAAGCGGCGGCGATCCTGAAGGCCGGCTACCGCAAGATGGCGCAGTCCACCGTGACATGCGACAAGTGCGGCAACGTGATCAACATAGGCCTGCCCGATGACGATCCGGACGGCGGTGGCCCCGCAAGGCGTGTGTCCAAATTCGGTTAGCGCCGCATCAGGCGACGGCGCGGATTTCCCGGTTATAGGCCGGCGGCTCGGCCACATCGCGCGGCGGCGCGACTGCCAAACCGCCCATACTGAATGACCGCCCGAGCTCACCTGCCACCGCGAGCACGGTGCCGTGGCAGGTTACCGGCAACAACAGCGTGGCGATGGCGTTGGCGTGCGGGCGGCGGTCGTGCAGCACAGCGCCGATCATCGTCAGTAATGCACGCTCATCCGTCGTCACGCCTGTGCTGCCCGGACGCATCAGATAGAACGTGCGTCGCGTTTGCAGCCCGAGGATGTGTCCCAGCAGCTTGATCGCCTTGGCGGCGCGCTTACCGGCGGTGACACCGAGTTCGTTGCCGAGGCGGCGGCGGATATAGGTGAGGTTTTCCGGGTTTTGCGACCACAGGCGGAAACTGTCGAGGAGCAGTATCTCCGGGCGGCAGAACCGCGTTTCATCGTTGCAGATGATCCGGTTTTCGCTGGATCTCAGGATCGTCATCGCCTCCCTCCCACAGGACGTGTTCAAAGAGGGATAGCATATTTTGAATCATATGCAAATGATAATCATTCTCATATTATTTAGCGATGATCGGACAGTATCCTGCCGGCGAAATAGAGGGACCCGCAGATCAGCACCCGCGCCGGGCCGGCGGCCCGGCCTGCAATCGCCGTCGCAGCCTCGATCGGGTTCTCCGCCGTCGCCACATCCAGTCCCGCCGTTGCCGCAAACCCCGCCAGATCGGACGCCGGTATCGCCGCGTCCTCGCCCGGGATCGTAACGCATTGGACGTGGTCCGCGACCGCGGCGAGTGGCCGAAAGAACCCTTCGGGTTGTTTCGAATTGATCATGCCGGCGATCAGGAAAAGCGGCCGGTCGCTCCAATTCTCCTTGGCGAAGCGCGCGACGGTCGCGCCCGCGTCCGGGTTGTGGCCGCCGTCGAGCCAGACCTCCCAGCCGTCCGGGAGCGCGTCCAGAACCGGACCGGATTTCAACCTCTGCAAACGTGCCGGCCATTCGACGGTGACCAGGCCGGACACAATGTGCTCGTCGCGGATATCGGCGATATCGAGTGTGCCCGCAATGGCCGCGGCATGTCCCGCATTGACGATCTGGTGCGCCCCCGGGAGCGCCGGCATGGGAAGCGTTAGACGGCGTCCATGATGCTCGAACACCATGCCGTCACCGGCATCGTTCGCATGCGCACGCCAGTTCACGCCCCACTCCAGCAGCGGCGCGCCGCGCGCCTCCGTATGGCCGACGATGACATCCATCGCATCCGGATGCTGCGGACCGACGATACACGGCACGTCGGGTTTGATGATGCCGGCTTTCTCGGTCGCGATCTCGGCCAGCGAATTCCCCAGGAACTGCTGGTGATCCATCGACACCGGGGTGATCGCCGTAACCGCCGGCCGCGGCACGACGTTGGTCGCGTCGAGCCGGCCGCCGAGTCCGTTCTCCAGCAGCACCACGTCGGCATCCGTCCGTGAAAACGCCAGGAACGCGGCGGCCGTGGTAATTTCGAAGAAAGTAATCTCCGCGCCGCCATTGACCGCTTCGCACTCGTCGAGCACGGCGTTCAGGTGGTCTTCCCCGATCAGGTTCCCGGCGAGGCGGATGCGTTCGTGAAAATGCACCAGATGCGGCGAGATATAGACATGCACGCGAAGTCCCGCCGCTTCTAGCATGGCGCGCAGGAACGCGATCACCGAGCCCTTGCCGTTGGTGCCGGTGACGTGGACGACCGGCGGCAGGTGTCTTTCCGGATGGCCGAGCGCAGCCAGAATGCGCTCCATCCGGCCCAGCGACAAATCGACAAGTTTTGGATGCAGCGACAGCAGACGCTTCAGCGTCGCATCACTTTGTAGTGTCGTCACGGCCTTCTGTGCCGTCCTTCTCAAGTTCGGCGGCGTCCTTGCCGGCTTTGGCCGGGGGAAGTATTTCCCCTTCCAGCGTCACATCACCCATCGGCACCAGCTCGCCCGCCTTGCCCGGCGCCATCAGCAGGTTGATGACCTGCGCCAGCTTGTCCCGGAGATCGCGGCGCGACACGACCATGTCGACCATGCCGTGCTCGAACAGGTACTCCGCCCGCTGGAAGCCTTCCGGCAGCGTCTCGCGGATGGTCTGCTCGATCACGCGCTGGCCGGCGAAACCGATCACCGCACCGGGCTCGGCGATATGAATGTCGCCCAGCATCGCGAACGACGCCGAGACGCCGCCCGTGGTCGGGTCGCACAGCACGACGATGTACGGCAGACCCGCTTCGCGGACTTCCTCGACGGCGATGGTGGTGCGCGCCAACTGCATCAGGGAGTGAATGCCTTCCTGCATCCTCGCCCCGCCGGAGGACGTGAGCACGACCAGCGGCGCCTGCTGCATGACGGCCAGCCTTGCCGCCGTCAGCACACCCTCGCCGACCGCGAGCCCCATCGAGCCGCCCATGAACGAAAAGTCGAAGGCCGCCATGACCGTCTGGATGCCGCCGACCTTGCCATGCGCGACAAGGATCGCATCCTTGGCCTTGGTTTTGGTCTGCGCTTCCTTGAGACGGTCGGTATAACGCTTGAGATCGCGGAACTTGAGCGGATCGGTCAGCGGCGCCTGAAGCTCGACCTTTTCGTACGTGCTGTCGTCGAACAGCATGTCGAGGCGTTCCTTGGCGCCCAGGCGCATGTGATGGTCGCAGTGCTGGCAGACCCTGAGGTTCTTGGCGAGATCGCGATGAAAGATCATCTGCCCGCAGTTCGGGCATTTGTGCCAAAGGTTGTCCGGAACCTCCTTGCGGCCGACCCATTCCCGAAGCTTCGGACGAACGAAATTGGCGATCCAGCTCAAGAGGCTTTCTCCGTCTTCTGCGCGTTGCGCACGCCTTCGGCGAGTGACCTGACGAGATCGAGCACGGCATCGACGGTGCCCGGACCCGCCTTGCCGTTATCATCCAGGTTTGCCGTGATCCGGTCAACCAGCGCCGACCCGACGACCGCGGCATCGGCAACGCGCGCGATCTCGGCGGCCTGTTCCGGCGTGCGGATGCCGAAACCGACGGCGACCGGCAGATCCGTCTTGGCGCGGATACGCCCGACGTGACCGGCAACATCGGCGGTCACGGCCGACCGCGTGCCGGTGATACCGGTGATGGACACGAAGTAGACGAAGCCGGACGCGTTCTCGAGCACGCGGGGCAAGCGCGCGTCGGTCGTCGTCGGGGCCGTCAGATAAATAAAGTTGAGGCCCGCGTCCAAGGCCGGCAGACACAACTCACCCTCTTCCTCGGGCGGCAGGTCGACAACGATCAGGCCGTCGACGCCGGCATTCCTGGCATCCTTGAGAAACGCGTCCACGCCGTAGATGTAGATCGGGTTGTAGTACCCCATCAGGACGATCGGCGTGTCGTCGTCCTTCTTGCGGTACTCGGCCACCATCGCCAGCGTCTTCCGGAGCGTCATGCCGCCCTTGATGGCGCGGAGCGAACTTGCCTGGATGGCCGGGCCGTCGGCCATCGGATCGGAGAACGGCACGCCGATCTCGATCAGGTCGGCGCCGGCCTCGGCGAGGCCATCGAGGATTTTCGCGGATGTTTCGAGATCGGGATCGCCGGCGGTCGTGAACGTGACGAACCCGGCGCGGCCTTCGGCGCGAAGCTGGGCAAACCGCCTTGTGATGCGGGTTTCGGGCTGCTTGCTCATGCCGGCCTCACATCTCGAAGCCGAAACGCTCGGCGACGGCAAAGATGTCCTTGTCGCCGCGGCCGCACATGTTCATCACGATCAGATGATCCTTGGGCAAATCGCCCGCGATCTTGGCGACGTGCGCCAAGGCGTGACACGGCTCCAGCGCCGGAATGATGCCTTCCTTGGCGGTGCAGATCTTGAACGCCTCGAGCGCCTCGTCGTCGGTGGCGGACACGTACTCGACCCGGCCGATATCGCGCAGCCATGCGTGTTCCGGTCCGATGCCGGGGTAGTCGAGACCGGCGGAGATGGAATAGCCGTCCTGGATCTGGCCGTCGTCGTTCTGCAGCAGGTACGTGCGGTTACCGTGCAGCACACCCGGTTTGCCGCCGTTGAGCGACGCGCAATGCTCGCCGCTGTCGATACCGTGTCCCGCCGCCTCGACGCCGATGATGTTAACGCTGTCTTCGTCCAGAAACGGATGAAACAGGCCAATGGCGTTCGAACCGCCGCCGATCGCGGCGACCAGCGTGTCGGGCAGGCGGCCTTCGCGTTCCTGCATCTGTTCACGGGTCTCGTTGCCGATGACGCACTGGAAATCGCGGACCATCTGCGGATAGGGGTGCGGCCCGGCGGCAGTGCCGATCAGGTAGTACGTGCTCTCGACGTTGGCGACCCAGTCGCGCAGCGCCTCGTTCATGGCATCCTTGAGGGTGCCGGTGCCGGCGGTCACGGGCACGATCTCGGCACCCAGAAGCCGCATGCGGAAGACGTTGGGCTTCTGACGCTCGACGTCGGTTTCCCCCATGTAGACCACGCACGGCATGCCGAACAGCGCGCACACCGTCGCCGTCGCGACACCGTGCTGGCCGGCGCCGGTTTCGGCGATGATCCGTTCCTTGCCCATACGCCGTGCCAGCAGAATCTGCCCGACCGTGTTGTTGATCTTGTGGGCACCGGTGTGGTTCAGCTCGTCGCGCTTGAAATAGACCTTGGCGCCGCCGAATTTCTCGGTCAGGCGCTCGGCGAAATAGAGCGGCGACGGCCGGCCGACGTAATGCTTCATCAACTCGTCGAACTCGGCCCAGAAGTCGTCGTCGTGGCGGGCGGCTTCCCAGGCCTTTTCCACCTCCAGGATCAGCGGCATGAGGGTTTCGGCAACGAAACGGCCGCCGTAAATACCGAAATGGCCGTTCTCGTCGACACCGGAGCGGAATGTGTTCAACTTGTTCATGACGGGTTCCTTCCTGAGCGCGCAACTTAGCGCCCGCCCCCCGGGTTTAACAAGGTTTTCTCGCGCTTTTCGCGCCTTACGCGGCGTGGGCGGCGGCGATGAAATCGCGGATTTTCTGCGTATTTTTCCGCCCCGGCGCATCCTCGACGCCGCTCGAGACATCGACCATGGACGCACCGGAAATGCGGACCGCGTCGGCGACGTTTCCGGCGTCGAGCCCGCCCGCGAGCAGCCACGGCACGCGGAACCCGGCGTCCTGCAAAAGCGTCCAGTCGAAGCTTTCCGCGTTGCCGCCCGGCCGGGTCGCCTCCTTGGACGGTTTGGCGTCGAACAACAGCATATCCGCATGCCCTTCGTACGCTTTCGCTGCCGCGACATCGTCGGCTGTCGAGATCGGTAATGCCTTGATCACCGGCAGGCCGAAGGCCTCTCGGACGCGGTTGACCCGTTCCACCGTTTCCGAGCCGTGCAGTTGCAGGGTATCGATCCCCGCGCCCTCGACAATGGCGCGCAGCGTCTCGTCGTCCGCATCGACGGTGAGCGCGACCTTGCGCACGCCCTCCGGCACGCGGGCGGTCAGCGCGGCGGCATCCGGAATGCGCACGTGACGGGGCGACCGCTCGAAGAACACGAAACCCGTCAGCCCCGCGCCGGCGGTCACGGCGGCGTCGACGTGCCCGGCCTCGCGAAGCCCGCAGATCTTGACGATGACGCTCATGTCGCTCTCCGGCGGCGTTTAAAGGTCCGCAAGTTCATCGGCGATGCGTTTGGCCGCATCGACCGGATCGTCGGCCCCGGTGATCGGGCGGCCGATAACGATATAGTCGGCGCCGTCGCGGATCGCCTGGGCGGGTGTCGTGATCCGCTTCTGGTCGCCCGCCGCGGCCCATTCAGGCCTGATCCCCGGCACCACCAGCTTGAAATCGGGACCGCAGGCATCGCGGATCGCCTTGATTTCGCGCGGGCTGCAGACGACCCCGCCGAGGCCGCAGGACTGGGTCAGTCTGGCAAGTCGCACGACCTGGTTCTCGGCGCCGTCGTTGACGCCGACGGCCTCGAGGTCTTCGTCGCCGAGCGATGTCAGGACCGTCACCGCGATCAGCAACGGCTTGTCGTCGCCGGCGCCGTCCAGGGCCTGCGCCGCCGCTTGCATCATGGCCGGGCCACCCTGCGCGTGAACATTCAGGATCGCCGGATTCAGCGCCAGCGTCGAACGCACCGCGCCCGCGACCGTGTTCGGGATATCGTGGAACTTGAGATCCAGGAACAACGGCATGCCGACCTCGGTCACCCGGCGTGCGCCGTCCGGGCCGTTCGCGTAGTAGAACTCCATGCCGAGTTTGACACCGCCGACGTGTCCGCGCAGCTTTTCGGCTAGGGATACCGCCAGATCGACGTCCGGCGTATCAAGGGCGACGAAGATGCGGTCGGTGGGCGAGAGGCTCATAATGGCGCTCTCTTAGCCCGCAACCCGCCCGTAGGCAAGCATCGCCGCCGCCAGATCCTCGATCGCCGTACCGGCGGACTTGAACATGGTGATGTCGTCCGGACCGCGCTCGAAAACGAAGTCGCCGGACGCAAGGTCGAACAGGTCGGCCAGCACGTCTTTTTCCTCGATCACCCCGCGCCCCAGCGGGTCGGAGAGATCGCCGGCTTCCTTCATGGCGCCGGCCTTGGTGTCGCAGAAAATCCGCGCGCGTTCGAGCACCGTGTCGTCGGCCTCGCGCATGTCCGGCCGAAATGCGCCGACCAGGTCAACGTGCTGGCCCGGTCGAAGCCAGTTGCCGTCGATGATCGGTTCCCTGGCAAGGGTCGCGGCTGACACGATATCCGCCCATTCGACCGATGATGAGAGATCTGCCGTCATTTCGGCAGCGAGCCCTGCGGCGCGAAGCGCCGCCGCGGTTTTTTCGGCGTTCTCGGGGTTCCGCCCCCAGACCCGGACCTCCGTGATCGGCCGCACCGCCGCGTGCGCCGGCGGCAGATGATGCGCGAGCACGCCGGTGCCGATCATCAAAAGCCTCGATGCGTCCTCGGGTGCCAGGTATCGGGCCGCCAGCGCCGAGGCGCAGGCCGTGCGCCGGGCGGTCAGTTCGGGCCCGTCCAGCAACGCCAGGGGCCGGCCGGTTTCCCGGTCGAACAGTTGATACGTCGCCTGCACCGCCGGCAGGCCCTTCGAGGCGTTCTCCGGCGCCACGACCACCGTTTTGACGCCGATATATCCATCGTCCGACCATGCCGGCATCAGCAGGATCGTCGAATTCTGCCCGTCCTCGACCGGGACGTCGTGATGGGCGCGGACCGGCACCGTGACGCCGCCCGCGAAAGCGTGGCCGATGGCGTCGACCAGCGCCCCGTAAGACAGTGCTTCGGCAACGGCGGCGGCATCGATCAGTTTCATGCTGGACGTCAGGAACCGGGCGCGGACGCCGGCAGTTTCCTAGTCTCGTCGTTCGAGGAGGTACGGGCGTCTTCGAGCTCGCGCTCGCGGTCCTGCAGCTTGTTGTTCAACGACCGCAATTCGCGCTCCGCCGTTTCGGCGCGCCATTGCGCGTTACGCGCACGGCGGCGCTGGCTGCCCGCGGATATCCAGGCGACGCCGCCGCCCCAGAGGAACCCGACGATGAAGACCGCGAGCACCAGGGTAAACGTCGGCACCGTGATTTCGTGGGGGAACGGCCAGAGATTGAGCGTGACCAGTTCGCGGTTGACGGCGGAAAAGACGACCACCACCACGGCGAACGGGATCATGATGATCCAGGACAGAATGCGCTTCACGCCAAATCCTCCAGAGAACGTTTTGACCAGTTCGAAGGCGCCATTCCGGCGCCGCTTACTGGATGTCGTTCAGTCTTTCACGGAGTTGCTTGCCGGTCTTGAAGTACGGAATGAACTTTTCATCGACGCTCACGGACTCGCCGGTACGCGGATTGCGCCCGATGCGCGACGGGCGCGCCTTCACGGAAAAAGCGCCGAAGCCGCGAAGCTCGACCCGGTCGCCACGCGATAAAGCCGCCGTGATTTCCTCGAAGATCGTGGAAACGATCCGTTCCACCTCGCGATGATAGAGGCGGGGATTATCCGCAGCCAGCTTCGCGATGAGCTCAGATTTCGTCATACCGGGCAATCCTCCAAAGATGCGCGGCCAAGCTACCTTATTGCCCACCGCTCAAGGAAGGGTGCCAAAGGGCTTGAATGCCGTCAAGTCTAAGTCGTTCAGACAAAAGTGATTTTCCAAAAATTGAGGAAGCGATGGTCGAAGCGCTTTCCTGCCACCAGGCTAGCGGATCGTCGAGCGCCCAATCCAGAAGCGGCAGGGTTTCGGAAACGTTCCGCTCCGCCGCCAGCCAGGCGCGCGCCGTGTTGATATCGCCGATGGCGTCGACCAGCCCCGCATCGCGCGCCGTGCTGCCGGTCATGACCCGACCGTCGCCGGTGCGTTGGCGCACCTCGTCCAAGGTCATCTGCCGCCGTTCGGCGACCATTTCCATGAAACGGACATGCAACTCGTCAATGACGGCCTGCAATTGTTCCCGCGCCGGCGGGCTCAGTTGCTCCAATGGGTTGGGTGTCGCCTTCAGATCGCCGCTCTTCACGACTTCGGGCTTGATGCCGATCTTGTCCATCAGCCCGGTGACGTCGGCGGACTGCATGATGACGCCGATCGACCCCGTAACCGTGCCGCGTCCGGCGTAAATTCTGTCGGCGCCGAGCGACGCCATGTAGGCACCACTGGTGGCGAGACCGCCCATCACGGTGACCACGGGTTTCTGTTCGCCGATGCGGCGCAACGCCGCGTACACGGCCTCGCCGCCGGTAAAAGTGCCGCCGGGACTGGAAATGTCGGCGATGACGGCCTTCACGGAGTCGTCGTCGGCAATCTGATCCAGCATGCCGATGAAGTCCCGGTCGTCGACGATGATGCCGTCGATCGGCACGCGCGCCACATGCTCTTCGGTCGTGAGCACGCCGCTTTCCCGCACCCCCAGGAAAACCGCAAGCGCGAAGCCGGCCACGGCCAGAAGACGCCACACCGTCAGGTGGCGGCGCAAACGCCGGAGCGCGATCAAAGCGTCACTGTCGAGACCGGTACTCATGGGCTCAGATTAGTATGGATTGACCCGGGCGCTCAAACGAAACGGGCGGCATTTCTGCCGCCCGCCGTTCAAGTCGCTTATTCTTCCGATTTGGCGTCGTCGCCGTCGCCGGAAGCGGCCTCATCGTCGGCCTTGTCTTCCTTGTCCGCCTTGGCGGTCTTTTTCTTGGGAGCGGCCTTCTTCGGCTTTTCCTCCTCGGCGGGCGCTTCGGCTTCCTGGCTGCCGGCAAGCGCCGCGCCCAGGATGTCGCCCAGCGTCGCGCCGGAGTCGGTGGAACCGTATTCGGCCATCGCCTTTTTCTCGTCCTCGACCTCGCGGGCCTTGATCGAGAGTGTCACGCGGCGGCCGGTCTTGTCGACCTGCGTGATCTTGGCATCGACCTTTTCGCCGGCGGCAAAACGGTCCGGGCGCTGTTCGGAACGGTCGCGCGACAGATCCGACTTGCGGATGAAGCCCGGCACGGCGTCGTTGATCAGCACCTCGATACCGCCGTCGGTCACCTCGGTCACCGTGCAGGTCACGACCGCGCCCTTCTTGACACCTTCCAACGCACCGCCGACCGGATCGTCGGTGAGCTGCTTGATGCCGAGCGAAATGCGCTCCTTATCGACGTCGACGTCGAGGATCTTCGCCTGCACCACGTCGCCTTTCTTGTAGTCGGTGAGCGCTTCCTCACCCGGCTTGTCCCAGGAGAGGTCGCTGAGGTGCGCCATACCGTCGATATCGCCGTCGAGGCCGATGAACAGGCCGAACTCGGTGATGTTGCGGACTTCGCCCTCGACCTCGGAGCCGACCGGGAATTTGGTGAGGAAGTCGGCCCACGGGTTTTCCATGCACTGCTTGAGGCCGAGCGAGATACGGCGCTTTTCCGGATCTGTATCCAGCACCATGACTTCCACTTCCTGGGAGGTGGAAACGATCTTGCCCGGGTGCACGTTCTTCTTGGTCCAGCTCATTTCGGAAACGTGAACCAGGCCTTCAACGCCCGCTTCCAGTTCCACGAACGCACCGTAGTCGGTGATGTTGGTAACGCGGCCCTTGAGCTTGGCGCCGACCGGGTACTTGCCCTCGATGCCTTCCCACGGATCCGCCTCGAGCTGTTTCATGCCGAGCGAAATACGCTGGGTTTCGGCGTTGAAGCGGATCACCTGCACCTTGACCGTTTCGCCCACTTGCAGGGCTTCGGACGGGTGGTTGATGCGCTTCCACGCGATGTCGGTGACGTGCAGCAGGCCGTCGACGCCGCCCAGGTCCACGAACGCACCGTAGTCGGTGATATTCTTGACCACGCCGTCGAGCACCTGGCCTTCGACCAGGTTCTGCATCAGTTCGGAACGGGCTTCCGAGCGGGTTTCTTCGAGAACCGCGCGGCGCGACACGACGATGTTGTTGCGCGCCTGATCCATCTTGAGGATCTGGAACGGCTGCGGGGTGCCCATCAGCGGCGAAATATCGCGCACCGGACGGATATCGACCTGGCTGCCCGGCAGGAATGCCACGGCGCCGGAAAGGTCGACGATGAAGCCGCCCTTGACGCGGCCGAAGATGACCCCGTTGACGCGTTCGCCCTTGGCGAACGCCTTTTCCAGTTCGGCCCAGGCTTCCTCGCGGCGTGCTTTCTCGCGGCTGAGGCGGATGACGCCGTCGCGGTCTTCATAGCGCTCGACGAACACGTCGACTTCGTCGCCCGGGTTGATGTCCAGGTCCTGGCCCGGCGCGCCGAATTCCTTGAGCGGCACGCGGCCTTCGGACTTGAGGCCGACATCGACGACCACGGCGTCGTTGTCGACGGAAATGACGGTGCCCTTGAGGACGCGGCCTTCAAAGCCTTCGTCTTCTGCGCCCAGTTGCTCGTCCAGGAGAGCTGCGAAATCTTCGGTGATTTTCGGTGCCTCGGCAGAGGCGTCGGTATTGGCCATAGTAAATATATCCTTCGTTTCGTTACCGGCCTGCCGGTTGGTTCCGGCGGTCTTCAAACATCACGTGCCCGCGGACCTGTTGCGGTCCGGGGCGGTTCAGGGGTGCCGTCCTTTGCGGGCGGTTCTGGTCAATTGGGAAGTTCAGGCCTGTGTGGCGGTCACGATTTCGCGGGCCTGTTCGAACACCTGATCGGCGTCCAGCCCGGAGGTATCGATGACCGTCGCATCCTCGGCCGGTTTGAGAGGCGCCACGGCACGGTTGGTATCGCGCGCGTCGCGTTCCCTCATTTCCTCCAAAACGCGGGCGTATATAGCGTCCTCGCCCGCTTCACGCAACTCTTTAAAGCGCCGTTCGGCACGCACCTCGGTCGACGCGGTCACG
Organism: Rhodospirillales bacterium; assembly: GCA_051117645.1. Lineage (GTDB taxonomy): Bacteria > Pseudomonadota > Alphaproteobacteria > Rhodospirillales > Casp-alpha2 > UBA4479. The sequence goes on along the minus strand of JBNPEI010000010.1, from coordinate 297,604 downwards.
AAGAACTTCACGTCCGCGTCCGGGCAGACGACGGTGCCGATGTCGCGCCCGTCGAGAACGGCGCCCCCCTTGCCGCCCGGCGGATTGGCGGCGATCTCGCGCTGGAAGCGCAACAGCGCGCTACGCACGCCCGGGATGGCGGAGACCTTGGATGCCGCCTGCCCGACCGCTTCGGTCCGGAGCCCCTCCACGTCGAGGTCGTCGGGCGTCAGATTGAGCGCAACCACCGTGCAACCCTGCGCGTCGTCCGGATCGATCGCCTGATCGAGGACTTTCTTCGCCGTCGCCCGGTAGAGCGACCCGGTGTCGAGATAGGCGAACCCGAACGCCTCGGCGATGCGGCGCGCCAGCGTCCCCTTGCCGGCGGCGGCCGGCCCGTCGATGGCGATGATCATGCCTAGAGCCCTTTCAAGGACATACCGGCCAGTTCCGTTTCGGCCCTGGCGCGGCGATCCGTCAGAAGGCGCGCGCGGCGCGATACCGTAGTATCGGGCAAGCGTGCCGACGCCACGGGCACCCGCCAGGGCGAAACCCGGATGGGACGGGCTATTTCGCCCCGTCTCTGCGTCACTCGTCCTCGAATATGCCTGTGCATGTCCTTCGTCCTCGTTCCTGGAGCCAAGCCGAAATCGCCACGTCGGAATGACCGGGATGTCCTTGGAAGGGCTCTAAGCCTCCTCGATGCGGGCGCCGAAACCGTTCATCACCTCGGCGAACCCCGGGAAGCTTGTCGCAATCGCCAGCGCGTCGTCAATGGCGACCGGCGCGCCGGCCGCGCAGCCCAGGACGAGAAAACTCATGGCGATGCGGTGGTCCAGGTCGACGGCAATCGTGGCGCCGCCCGCGGGTGCCTCGCCCGTCCCGTCCACTTCCATCCAGTCCTCGCTGGCACGGACGCTGACGCCGCACGCGGTCAGCCCGGAGACCATCGCTGTCAGGCGGTCCGATTCCTTGACCCGAAGCTCGGCCAGCCCGGTCATACGCGTGGACCCCTCGGCAAAAGCGGCGCAGACAGCCAAAACCGGGTACTCGTCGATCATGCTGGGCGCGCGCTCCGGCGGCACCTCGATCCCTTTGAGCGTCCCCGCCCTGGCCCGGACATCGCCGACCGGCTCACCGCCCTCGACACGTTCGTTCTCTATGGTCAGGTCGGCACCCATTTCCTTCAGGGTCTCGATCAGTCCGGCACGGAGCGGGTTGAGGCCGACCGCCTCGACGGTCACGTCGCTCCCGGGCGTGATCAGTGCGGCGACGATCGGGAACGCGGCGGATGAGATATCCGCCGGCACCTGAATGTCGGTCGCCTTCAGGATCGGCTGCCCGGTCAGTGTGATCTCGACGCCACCGGCGGGCCAGGGCGCGGTGACCACCTCGGCACCGAAATGCCGCAGCATGTTCTCCGTATGATCCCGCGTCGCTTCCTTCTCGATCACGCAGGTTTCGCCCGGCGTGTTGAGACCCGCCAGCAGCACGGCGGATTTCACCTGCGCCGACGGCACTGTCATTTCGGCGCGAACCGGCACCGGGCTGGCCGCGCCGGCGACCGTGATCGGCAGCAACCCGCCGTCGCACGCCGTGAACCGCGTGCCGAAGCGGCGCAACGGGCCCATGACCCGCTCCATCGGACGGCGCGAGAGCGAGGCATCGCCCGTGAACGTACAGGTGACCGGGTGGGTGGCGACCAGCCCCATCAGCAGCCGGACCCCGGTGCCGGCGTTCCCCATATCGATCACGGATGCCGGTTCGGCGAGGCCGCCGACGCCCACGCCGGCGACGGTCCAGACGCCGTCGTTTCCCTTGACGACGTCGGCGCCCATGGCGCGCATCGCCGCCGCCGTCGCCAGGACGTCTTCGCCTTCGAGCAGACCCGATATGCGGGTTTCGCCGATGGCAAGTGCGGACAGCATCAGCGCCCGGTGCGAGACCGACTTGTCGCCGGGGACGCGGATACGGCCTTCGAGGGCGCTGGCGGGACTGGCGCGGAGGGCAGGCACGGACGTGAACCTCTATCCCGGTTTTCGGATCAGGGTGGTGTCATACACCGTGCCGGGGCACGATACCAAGCGCCGATTGTGCCGTGCACGACAAACCGTGAAAAACGGATGAACTTAGACTTTGACAGGGGACAAGGATCATGGCAAATGCCCCGCTTACGAGACCGAACAGATCCTCAGGAGTTAGCCGTGGTGAAACCAGATTGGGGAAAGAAACTGACGTGCCCGAGTTGCGGCGCCAAGTTCTACGATCTTAAGAAAGATCCTGCGACCTGCCCGAAATGCGAAACTCAGGTCGAAGCCCAGCCGATCCTGAAGCCTCGTCGCCAGCCGGCGGAAGCACCGAAGCCCAAAAAAGAAGCGAAGCCCGCCAAGGAAAAAGGCAATGGCGACGATACATTGCTGGACGGCGATGACGACGATCTCGAACTCGAGAGCGACGAAGCGGATCTGATGGAGGATACCTCCGAGCTCGAGGAAGACGAGGACGATGTCTCCGAGGTCAAGGAACACATCGAGGTCGAGAACGACGAAGACCGCTGACCGGTGCGCGGCGGCGTATGTCCGCGTCACGCAGGCTGTCCCGCTATCGTTATTTTTCGCTTGCTAGGCCGGAACCGCGTTCGTATGTTCCGGCCCGTTCGCCGGACCCCGGGACCCAACCCGGACATCGTCCGATACGGCGGACACCCGTGGGGCCGTAGCTCAGTTGGGAGAGCGCTACAATGGCATTGTAGAGGTCAGGGGTTCGATTCCCCTCGGCTCCACCATTCATCCCGGGTCCATACCGGATACGCTGTTTACGTGTTCTCTGCGCTCTCTGGCAACGTGTCCGGCAGCACGTGATGCCGCAATCGGCCACGTCCCCTTTTGAGACCGCCCGCGAAGTCATCGACGGCAAACCGCATCAGCGCCCCCGTCTTCATAATCCAGTTCCCGCCCGGATGCGGCACCGGGTCCCCCGCCAGATCCTCGACCAGGTTTTCCATCCATGGATTGTGCCCGACCACGAGCAGCCGGTCGCCGGCACCGTCGGCCTCGGCCAACGCCTGCATCAGGTTCTTGCGCGCGTCGAAATATAACCGCCGGTCGGTGCGTATTACGGCGGGATCGAGACCGGCGGCCTGCAACGCGATCCCGGCCGTCTCCAGCGCGCGCCGCGCCGGCGACGACAGGACGGCATCCGGCAGCACATCGTTTTCCTTGAGCCAGCGGCCGATCTTTTGCGCCTGGCGCCGGCCCCGGTCCTTCAAGGGCCGGTCGAAATCGTCGACGCCATCGGGCCGCGCCGCCTTGCCGTGACGTAGAAAAAGGATCTCCCTGTCCACAACTCTCTCCTGCTCCCTCCCGTAACCTGACGGAAGGTAATGTATACAGGGGCCTCATTGCACGGCCGGATTTGAATGGCAATCCGCCGCGCCGCGCCGTCATAAAAATGTAACAGACGGGGCGGCGGCGGTTCGCTTAACGTGTTCTCCGCGTGTCTGCTTTTCTGCTAAGAATCGGGCGCAGCACGTAATGACGCGCGAGTAAAAGATGGCTGAGCATAGGAGCATCTCCTTTCACGGATCGGCATTCATGCCGGAGGGTATTTGCTAAATCCGCACTATGTGCATATTATGTACGCACTCAGTGCGTAATTCAAGAAAAAACAGTCGTTCCCACAGAAACGGACGATGTCAGGCCAGGGATCGGGATTTCGAGGGGGGATTCGGGTAAAAATGGCCGCCGCACAGGCAAACCGGGAATTCGAGCTGAAGTTCAAGGCTCAGCCGAAGGACCTGCAACGATTCAAGCGTGCCGTAAACGCCGCCGGCAAGAACCGGCGCGCGTGGCCGAAAAAGACGATGGTCAGCCGCTATTTCGATACAGAGGACCTGCGGCTGCGCGCGCTCGGCGTTTCCGTCCGGCTGCGGGACAACGGCGAGAAAACGGTGCAGACCATCAAGGCGCGCGCCGGCAACGGCGGCGGCTTCATGGACCGGCACGAGTGGGAGCGGGTCGTCGACGGCGACGCCCTGGTTCTCACCGATCTGCCGATCGCCGCCCGGCGCGCCATCGGCGCGGTACGCGACGATGAACTGGGCGTCGTCATGGAAGTTCACATCGAGCGTCAATCGATGGTTATCCGGCGGGCCAATCCGCTCGGCCCGGACGTCGTCATCGAAGCCGTGGCCGACACCGGGCGCATCGTCGCCGGCGAACGCGAGGAAACGTTCGCCGAATGCGAACTGGAACTGGTCGAGGGCGATGTGAACGCCTTCTTTACGGCGGCCTCGGAGATACACAACGCCTGTCCGCTGCCATTGTCTTCGCTGACCAAGGCCGGACGCGGGTATAGGCTGCTGTCGGGCGACGGGCCGACGGCGCACCGGGTCCCCAAATTCGCGCTGAGCGGCGAGCAAACGATCCACCAGGCGCTTTCCGAGATCTATCCGGTATGCATCGCCAATATCATCGATAACGAGGAAGCGTGTCTCGACGGCAGCGATCCGGAAGGCGTCCATCAGATGCGCGTTTCGGTCCGCCGTCTCCGCACCTCGCTTAAGGTTTTCGGCGACTACATGGACCCGGCGCGGACGGCATGGATGGCGGACGACCTGAAATGGCTGGGCAACGCCCTCGGGCCGGCACGGGACTGGGACGTCTATATCACCGAAATGCTCGAGACTGTGGCCGGATACGGCGTCGACGCGGCCGCGGTCGAGGTATTGCGCGCCGCCGCCGAGGCAAGGCGTGCCGTCGCATACGAACAGGTCCGCAAGACGCTCACGTCGCGCCGCTATGCCAAGATGATGTTTCATCTGACCGCATTCGTGGCGGTCGAGGGCTGGCTCGCCATGCCGCTCGATCCGTCGAATCCGCTACTTCGGCCGCTGGAGATTTGTGCCGGCGACATCCTCGCCAAGCCGCACCGCAAGCTCTTGAAGCAGGCGAGGAAACTGCAACAGCAGGATATGGAAGCGCGCCACGAGGTGCGCATCCGCATCAAGAAACTGCGTTACGCCGTCGATTTCCTGCGCGGCGTCTATCCGGGCAAGCAGACCGCCAGATACGTGAAATCCCTGCAATCCCTGCAGGATCAGTTCGGCCACCTGAACGACGTGGCGCAGGCGATGACCATGACGGGCGCGCTGACGGCGTCGGATGACCCGGCCCAGGAGAGAACGCTGGCGCTCGCGGGCGGCCTGATTCAGGGCTGGTACGCCCGTGCCCTCAAGGAAACAGAACCGCAGCTTCTCAAGGACTGGAAAAAGTTCACCAAGGTCCAACCGTTCTGGTTGACACCGCCCGCCCCCCGCGATGCAAAGGAAAAATCATGAGATCGATCCTCATCTCGAACGCCAAGGGCGGGTGCGGCAAAACCACGCTTTCGACGAACCTCGCCGCCGCCTTCAGTCAGTGCGGACTGAAAACGGCGATTGCCGACGTCGACCCGCAAGGCAGCAGCCTGCAGTGGATCGATCGCCGGCCGACCGGCATGCCGGCGATTATCGGCCTCGACTGGTCGGACGGCATCGGCAAGGTCAAGAAGTCCATCGACCGACTGATCATCGATGCGCCGGCGGCGCTGACGCCGAAAGAATTCCAGAAGCTGCTCAAGATGGCGGATGGGATCGTCATGCCGATCCTGCCCTCCGCGTTCGACCAGGTGGCGGCAATGAATTTCCTGAGCAAGGTCGAAACCCTGAAACCGATCCGCAAGAACAAGAAACAGGTTGCCGTCGTCGCCAACCGGGTCCGGAGCCGGTCGCGGTCCAGCCGCGCATTGATGGAGTTCCTCAAAAGCTTCAATCATCCGCCGGTCATAACGCTTCGTGAAACCGTGATGTACACGGACGCGGCCGACAACGGCGTCAGCGTTTTCGACAAACAGACCAAGGCCGCCCGGGAGGCGCAAGCCGACTGGACGGACCTGATCAGCTATCTCGAAACGGCATAGATCGAACGCGCCAGGAGAACCACGCACATGCCGCAATCGGCAACCGCGCCCCGTAATGCCGTCCGCGCCTATATCCGGCGCGGCGATGACATCCTCGTACAGCACAAGAAGTACGAGGACGGCAGTTCGCGTTTCACGCTGCCCGGCGGCGCCGTCGACCCGGGCGAAACTCTGGCCGACGGCCTGATCCGGGAATGCATGGAGGAAATCGGCACCGGTGTCGAGATCGTCGACCTGATGTATGTCGCCGATTACTTCAAGCCGCTTGCCACGGACCGGGCCGGCACGCGCCAGCAGGTCGAGTTCATTTTCCGCTGTAACGTTGCCGGCGACTACAAGGCCGGGAACGGTCCAAAGCCCGACCGGCAGCAGGTCGACGTGCTGTGGATGCCGATATCCAAAATTCCGGAAAGCGGCATGACCCCCAAACGCGTGCGTGAATTGCTCGCCGCCGAGGACTCATCCGCCCCGGTGTTCCTGGGCCTTGTCGAATAAACGGGTTTATTCCGGCAGGTCGGCAGCGGCTCCGGTGACGATCGCGAAACGGTCGGCCAGCGCCGCCAGTGTCGCATTATGCACCGTCTCCGCCGCGACGACGCCGGTGCCGCCGGGCGCGGGCAGGTCACGCGTCGCAATCGCATCCGCGACCAGCGTGTTGCGGTAGCCGAGATCGAGGGCGGCGCGGGTCGTCGCGCTGACGCACATGTGCGTCTGGAACCCGGCGATCACCAGTTTCTGGCGGCCGATCCCTTCCAGGGTTTCCTGCAACGTCGTGTTCGCGAAAGCATTGGGCAGCGCCTTGCGGATCACCGGCTCGCCGTCCACCGGTGCGACCCGGTCGTCGATGGCGCCGCGCGGATCGTCGAGATCGAAGGCGCCACCGGCCTTGCCCTGGTGCTGGATATGAACCACCGGCTGCCCGGCGTCGCGGAACCGCAGCAAGAGCGTCTTTGCGTTCTCCATCGCGGCGTCGATACCGGTGAGCGGCAACGCCCCGGTGACGTATTCATTCTGGCAATCGATCAGGATCAGGACCGATTCCGATACCGCGTTCGGCGTCAGGTCGGCACCGGCCATTTCCAGCAGTGTTTTCGCCATGCTCTCTTCCCTTCCTCAGAAATACTCCGGCAATGCCTCTGCAAGCGCCGCGCGAATGCGGTCGCGGACCGGCACCTTGGGATCGGTGCGTTGGAATTTTTGTCCCGTCACCCGCTCGAAGAGCGACACATACTTGTTGGAGAACGCGATCAGCGTTTCCGGCGGAATCTCCGGCAGCGGATCCGTGTAAGGGTTGCAGCGTTCCCGGATCCAGAGTCTCAGAAATTCCTTGTCCAGGTTCTCAGGTTCCGCGCCCGCGGCGTGGCGTTCCGGATAGCTCGCCGCGTCCCAGTAGCGGCTGGAATCCGGCGTGTGGATTTCATCGGCGATGGTGACGACGCCGTTCTCGTCGAGACCAAACTCGTACTTGGTATCGACCAGGATCAGGCCGTTCTTATCGGCGATCTCGCGGCCGCGTCGGAACAGCGCCAGGCTTTTTTCTGCAGCCTCGTCCCACTGCGCCTGGGTCAACAGGCCCTGCGCGACGATCTCCTCGGCGGTGATCGGGTGGTCGTGCCCGCCGACGGCGCCCTTGGTCGTCGGCGTGATCAGCACCTCGGGCAGCTTATCGTTCTTCTTGAGCCCTTCCGGCAGCGTGTGCCCGTAGACCTTGCGCTCGCCGTTCGCGTACATGGTCCAGATGCTGGTGTCGGTGGTGCCGGTGATGTAGGCGCGGACCACCATCTCGACCGGCAGCATGGTGAGCTTTTTGGCGATGATCACGTTCGGATCCGGATGCGCGATCACGTGGTTGGGGCAGACGTCGCCCGTCTGTTCGAACCAGAACTGCGCCGTCGCCGTCAGCACGTGACCCTTGTCCGGCACCGCGGCCAGCACATGGTCGAAGGCGGACTGGCGGTCGGTCGCGATCATCACGCGGCGGCCGTCGGGCAGGTCGTAGCTTTCGCGGACCTTGCCGCTCTGACGGCCGGGCAGTTCGTTGAATTCGGCGTCCGTGAGCACGTGTTTCAGGCGCCACTGGTCGAGCTCGCTGAGTGTCATGGCCGGAGAGTATAGGGACCGACATTGCCCTGACCAGCCCCATCTGCGCATGGAGCCATGTGTTTAGCGTACGTAGAGAATCAACAGGATCCCGGCGATCACCATGAGAATGCCCGTGATTTCCAGCCGCGTGCTTTTCTCGCGAAAGAAGACGGCGGACGCGATGAAGGTAAACACCAGTTCGATCTGGCCGACGGCGCGGACCAGCGCCGCGTTCTCCAGCGTAAAGGCGGTGAACCAGGCGACGGAGCCCAGCACGCCGGCGACGCCGACCGCGCCCGCCCATTTCCAGTTGACCAGCACGGCACGCATCTGTCCCGGTTCGCGCCACAAAAGATAGACACCCATGATCACGGTCTGGATGACCACGGAAATGGCGAGGGTATAAGCCGCCGCCATGATGAAGCCGTCGTATTCGAGGGACAGTGCCGCGCCCCGGAAAAACACCACGGAACCGCCCAGGAATAGCCCCGACGCGAGCCCGATCAGGGTCGATTTCTCGACGAGGCCCGTGAAAAGCGATTTCACCGAAATGTTCGTTTGCGCAACGGACATCGCCATCACGCCCATGACGCTGATGAAGATGGCGAGGATCGCGCCGGTCGAGAGCGTATCCCCCAGCAGCAGGAAACCGAGCAACGCGACCTGCACCGTTTCGGTTTTCGAAAACGTGGTGCCGACGGCGAAGTTCCTGAACGAGAACAGCCACACCAGCAGCCCCGTGAAGATGATCTGCGACAGGCCGCCCAGTACGCAATAGATTAGGAACTTGGTGTTGATGTCGGGATAGGCCATCCCGCCCCACTCGTTGAGCGCCCACACGTATATCACCGCGAACGGCCACGCATAGAAGAACCGGACGTACGTCGCACCGCCCGTCGATAATTTTCCCTTCAGATGCTTCTGAAGGGCGGAGCGCAGGTTCTGGCAGAACGCCGCGACGATCGTGATCGGTATCCAGAGTTCCATTCGGAGGGTCCTTCAAGAGAACGGCCATTATCTCCGCTGGTGACCAAAGGTAAACACCCGCTTGGCGGTCTCAAGCACGCCCCCTATGTTCCGGATATGACCGGCGCACGTTTCATCGGCAGCGAGATCTACCGCGACAGCACATACGGGCGGAACCATCCGCTGGCGATCCCGCGCGTGTCGCTGGCGATCGATCTGATCCGGATACTCAACTGGTTCCCCGGCGATACATATGTGGACAGCCCGCGCGCCGACGCCGCGTACCTTGAGCGGTTCCACACGCCGGACTATGTCGCCGCCGTGATCAGGACCGAGAAGGAACAGGACGCCCCACCCGCCGTCCGCGCACGCCACAACATCGGCGTCAACGGCAACCCGATCTTTCCGGAAATGTTCCGCCGTCCGGCCACGGCCGTCGGCGGCGGCGCCAAAGCCGCCGAGCTGGTCGCAGGCGGCGGCCGGGTCTTCAATCTTGGCGGCGGCCAGCATCATGGACGCCCCGACAGGGCCAGTGGGTTCTGCTATTTCAACGAGCCCGCCCTGACCATCGGTCAACTGCTCGAGGACGGTGCGGCGCGGGTATTCTACCTCGACCTCGACGCCCATCACGGCGACGGCGTGCAGGACGCACTCCATGACGACGACCGCGTCTTCACGTTCTCGATCCACGAAGCCGGGCGCTGGCCCATGGATCGCCGAAACCGGGACCCGGCGCAGCCGGGCGGCGCGCTCGACCGGGCCGGCGGCATGGCACGCAACGTGCCGGTGCCGCAGGGACTCAATGACGATGAACTGGAAGCCGTCATCGAGGGCGCGGTGCTGCCACTGATCCAGGATTTCGAACCGGATGCGATTTTCGTCCAGTGCGGTGTCGACGCGCTCGCCGACGATCCGCAAAGCAAGCTGGCGCTTTCCAACACCGCGCTCTGGCGCACCGTCCGGGCGATTCGCGACATGGCGCCGCGTGTCATCGCGTCGGGGGGCGGCGGGTACAATCCCTACAGCGTCGCGCGCGGCTGGGCCGGCGTCTGGGGCGCCCTTGCCGGTTTCGATATTCCGGAGCGGCTGCCGGCGGCCGCGCAAGTCCTGCTTCGGGGTGTGGCATGGCGGCATCGCCGGGCGCGTGAAGCGCCCGAGCGCTGGTTCACGACGCTGGCCGATCCGGCCAACCACGGACCGATCCGCAACGAGGTCCGAGACCTGATCCGGACCGTAATCTCCTAAACCAGCGGCGCTTCCTTCATCTGCGCCGGCGCTTCCATCCCCATCAGCTTCAGGACGGTCGGCGCGACGGCGCGCTGGGAAACGACATCCTCGCTGATGCCGGGCTCGGGATGTCCGATGTCGTAGAACGCGATATCGCGCACGTCGTCGTTGGCGCCGCCGTGATAACCGCAATCCGTGAAGCCGTGATCGGCCGTGACCAGCACCCGGTAACCGGCAGCGCGCCAGTCCGGCGCATGCTTGCCCAGCGTGCTGTCGACCACCGTCGCGGAACGATCGTACTGCCACGACGCGCCGCCATGCACGTGCCCGACGCTGTCGCAGCTCAGGGTGTGCAACAGCAAATAGTCCGGAGAATGGCGTCCGATCAGACGGTCGACCTGCGCACACAGATCCGCATCCGACGGGATCCCCAGGTGAAACGCGGTCTTGCCGGCGTCGTCGTAGAACCGCCCGTACTGGATCGGTTTGGATGCGTCGTCCGTTTCCTGGTCGCGCACCGGATCGTAGGGGGCGGCATTGTAGAGCACCGAGAACCAGCTATACGCCACCGCCGCCGTCGTTTTTCCCGCCGCCTGCACCAACTGGAAGACGTTGTCGACGCCGGACGGCCGCAGCAGGCTGTTGGCCGTAATCCCGTGATCTGCCGGATCGAGGCCGGTGTGAATGCTCTCGTAACAGGGGCCGGACATGCTGGGCAGCGACGCCCGCATGCGCCAGCGGCGCGCCTTGCCGGATTCGACCTGGCCTTCCAGAAAGCCGCAATGACCGAGCGCGGTCCCGTACTTGAGGCCGTCGACGACGACGAGGATCACCTTGTTCGACATCCGGGAAATTCCTGACTACATAGGGGCAACGGATCGAGAGCATTACCCTCGCAGGAGCAGAAGGCAAGAATATGACAAAGGACGACGTCCGCCCGCCCGTTGCCGACAAACACCCCACCGAAATCACCTACCACGGCCACACGCGCACCGACGACTATGCGTGGCTGAAGGCCGGGAACTGGCAACAGGTGATGCACGACCCGGACGTGCTGGACAGTGCAATCCGGGAGTACCTGGAAGCGGAAAACGCCTACACCCAGGCCTGGATGGCCGATACCGAGGACCTCCAGAAGAAACTGTTCGACGAGATGCGCGCCCGCATAAAGGAGGACGATTCGACGGTGCCCGACCCGGATGGCGCCTTTGCGTATTACGTGCGCTTCGTCGAAGGCGGCCAACATCCGAAGTATTGCCGCAAGCCGGCGAACGGCGATGGCGCCGAGACGATCCTGCTCGACGGCGATGTGGAGGCCGACGGCCAGGACTACTACAGGATCGGCGCATTCGCGCATGCCCCGGATCACCGCGTTGCCGCTTATGCGGAGGACCGCAACGGTTCCGAAAAATTCACGCTTCGGTTCCGCGACATGGAAAGCGGCGACAACCTGGCAGACGAAATCGTCAACGCCAGTGCCGACATCGAATGGGCCGAGGACGGCAAGACACTTTTCTACACCGTCCTGGACGACAACCACCGACCGTCCAAGGTCATGCGACACGTTCTTGGCACACCGGCGTCGGACGACGCACTGGTCTACGAGGAACAGGATCCCGGCTATTTCGTCGGACTTTCCAAGACCGAAAGCCGGCGTCTGATCCTGATCGACGCCCACGATCACGAAACGTCGGAAGTCTATATGATCCCGGCGGACGCGCCGGAGACGGCGCCACGCCTGATTGCGCCCCGGGACACGGGTGTCGAATACAGCGTGTCCGAACACGCCGGCCGCCTCGTGATCCTGACCAATGCCGACGGTGCCGAGGACTTCAAGATCGTCACCGCGCGTATCGACGAGCCCGGACGTGCGAACTGGGTCGACCTGATCCCGCATATGCCGGGCACGCTGATCGTCGGCTGCGAGGTGTTCGCGGAATATCTCGTCCGCCTGGAACGCGTGGCGGCGCTGCCGCGCATCGTCATTCGCAACTGGGAAAGCATGCAGGAGTCCACGATCCGCTTCGAGGAGGAGGCCTATGCCCTCGGCCTCGAGGGCGGGTTCGAATACGCGACCCGTAAATTGCGTTTCTCCTATTCGTCGCCGACGACACCCCGCCAGGTCATCGAGTTCGACATGGCGACCGGCGACCGTGCGCTGCTGAAACAGGACGAGGTGCCGTCGGGTCATAATCCCGCCGACTACGTCACGCGCCGCATTCAGGCAATCGCGGCCGACGGTGAACTGGTGCCGGTGACCGTCCTGCATCGCGCCGACCTCATCCTCGACGGCCGCGCGCCGGTGCTGCTTTATGGATACGGCAGCTACGGCATCACCATGCCGGCCTCGTTCGTGACGCCGCGCCTGAGCCTCGTCGACCGGGGTTTCGTATTCGCCGTCGCCCACATCCGGGGCGGTATGGAGAAAGGTTACCGCTGGTACGCGGACGGCAAGCGCGAGAAGAAACTGAACACGTTCACGGATTTCATCGCCGCCGCCCAAGGCCTGATCCGGGAAAACCTGGCCCGTCCGGGCGGGATCGCCATTCACGGCGGATCCGCGGGCGGCATGCTTGTAGGCGCCTGCGTCAACATGCGTCCCGACCTCTGGCGCGCCGTGGTCGCCGACGTGCCGTTCGTCGACGTCCTCAACACCATGTGCGACACGTCGCTGCCGTTGACGCCGATCGAATGGCCGGAATGGGGCAACCCGATCGAAGACAAGGAAGCCTACGACTACATCCGCAGCTATTCGCCCTACGACAACGTCGCGGCCAGGGACTACCCCGCCATTCTGGCCACCGCGGGCCTGACCGATCCGCGCGTCACTTATTGGGAACCGGCCAAGTGGGTGGCGAAGCTGCGCGCCCTCAAAACCGATAAGCATCCGCTTTTGCTGAAGACGAACATGAGTGCCGGACATGCCGGCGCCGCCGGCCGTTTCGACCGGCTGGAGGAAATGGCGTTCAACTATGCGTTCGTAATGAAGTCATTCGGCATCATGGAATGAATCGTCACGCCGAGAGATTGACGAAGGCCCCTGCGGGCAGCGTCCCGGAGATGTTCGTCGTCGCCGCGATCAGCGACTGATCAAAACTGCTGGACTGGCCCAGCGCCGAGCGCAGTTGCGCCAGCCGGTCGAGGCGGTTACCTGCGATCTGAATGGCGCTTTCGATGCGCGCCTCGCTCAGGCGTGCATCGGCCGCCGTCGACACGTCCAGATTGGCAAGACCCAGCGATGCGCTGTCGAGACCCTGCGGCGAAATGGCGATGGAGCCGCCGTACCTGCTGGTCTGAATGCGAATAGCCGGTCCGCCGCCATCGATGAAATTGGCGCTGCCGCTTGCGCTTGCCACGACGAGGTTGTCGATCAAGGTAACGGCGCGGTCGAGCTGCGCCTGAATATTGTTGCGCGAGACCCGTGTGCCGTCGCCGGACAGGAGCTTGACGCTTTCCGACACCAGGCCTTCATTGGCGGCGATCCGGGCAAGTCCGGCCAGTTCGCGAAGTGCGTCGCGGATCGTCGAGCCGGAAAAGATCGACTGGCGCAGCGCCTGACGTGCCGTGGCCGTGTCGACGGTGACGGTGCGCTCGACGAAACGCCCGGCCGCGATGCCGTCGGCAAGGCCGCGCGCCCGCGCGGGGTCCAGCGACAGGGACGACGACCGCAGCAACCGCTGCGCCGCGCGCGTCCCGTCGACGGCGAACGAAACCGACTGACTCGACGGAATATCGAGCGCCATCCTGCAAATCTCCGAGGTTGACCCCCGGCTTTCTGCCTTAACGCATTATGTTAGCGAACTTTTTCAGTAATGTGGAGGGCGGCGGTCGGCCTCGTCCTCGGGCTCCGCATCGGCCTTGGTTTCCTCGAGGCGCGTCAGTGCACGTTTCAGGCTTTCGATCCGCGACCACTGTTCGGCAACGACGTCGCTCAGTTCGCCGATCGTCCGTTCCTGGTGGGTAACCGTCATCTCCAGTTCAGTGATGCGTGCTTCCATATCTTCCGTCATAACGCCTCCGCTTCAGCGTATAGCGCCACGCGCCGCGATCTCCCACAGATCGACCACGCGGCCGCCCTGCACCACGACGAACCAGTCGTAGAGATTCACCGTCGGGTCGCAATGACCGGGGATCAGCCTGATCTTCTCGCCCAGCATGACGCCGCGCGCGGCGTCGTCGAGAACCAGCGTCCCGTGATCGTCTGACGGTCCCTGATAGAGAGCGCCCGGAATATCCGCCACCCACGGCATGCCCTGATCGTTACCGAGCGCCTTGTGCCCGGCATCGACGACGGCGCGGCCCGGCTTGGTCGCGCTCATGACCGTGACGAGGACGTAAAGACTGTGCCGGAACTCGGTGAACGGGCCGCCTTGCCGGTCCATGTTCTTTGCATAATCGGCGTCCATGAAAATGTACGAGCCGCACTGCATTTCCTGATAGAGCCCGCTCGCCGCCTCGAAACGGAAACTGCCGGTGCCGGCGCCGGTGACAATCGGAACGTCGATCCCCGCCGCTTCCATCGCCGCCAACGTCTCGCGGACCCTGTCGCAGGCCGCGCCGATGGCGGCACCCCGCTCGTTGGCGGTGCGGATATGCTGCGCCGACCCGTGATAGGCTTGGAGCCCCGCAAAGCGAAGCCCCTCTTCCTCGGCGATCAGCTTTGCGAGGTCGGCCGCCGGTTGCCCCGGGCCGATACCGCAGCGGCCGGCGCCGACATCGATCTCGACGTAAACGTCCAGGGTCACGCCGGCATCGCGGGCCGCCTGCGCCAGGTCGCGGACGTTCTGCGCATCGTCGGCGAGCACGCCGATCCGCGCGTCGCCGGCGAGCGCGGCCAAGCGCTCCAGCTTCTTCGCGCCCCAGATCTGGTTGGTCACCAGCACGTCGGCGACCCCGCCCGCGACCATGGCTTCGGCCTCGCCCACTTTCTGGCAGCAGATACCGACGGCCCCTGCGGCGATCTGGCGCCGGGCGATTTCCGGGCACTTGTGGGTCTTCGAATGTGCGCGCAGGCGGACACCAAAATCGGCCACGGTTTTGGCAAGCTGCTCGACGTTCTGCTCGAACGCGTCGAGATCGATCATCAGCGCGGGCGTGTCCACGTCTTGCAGGTCGTCGCCGATCTCGGCGGGGGGCGGTTGTGTCATCGTCGGTTCCCGGAAGTCGAATGATCGGAGAGCTTACCGGGCCGCACCCGCGATTGTCACGTTTCGCAAGGACACTTGACTTGATCCGTCGCCCCTCCAAATCTAGGAGAGAGCCGGATGGCCATCGGGGCATGCTGGCAAAGGGCGCCGGAACATATTTTCATGGGCCCAGCGAGAGTCTCGCCCTTTCGGGGAGGCCGGGAGGCAACAATGGCGATTTTCAACAATCCGCAACTGCTCGGTTTCGAGCGCATCGAACAGATTCTCGACCGCGCCGCGAAGGCGTCCGGCGAGGGATACCCGCCCTACAATATCGAACAGACCGCCGAGAACGACATCCGCATCACGCTTGCGGTCGCCGGGTTCACCATGGACGACCTGTCGGTCGCCATCGAGGACAACCAGCTCGTGATCCGTGGCAAACAGGTGGACGACGGCGCGGAGCGGGTCTTCATCCACCGCGGCATCGCGGCCCGGCAGTTTCAGCGCTCGTTCGTGCTCGCGGAGGGCATCGACGTGACGGCGGCGACCCTCGACAACGGGTTGCTGCATGTCGACCTGCACCGTGAAGTGCCGGAGCCGGAAATCAAGAATATCAAGATTCAGAGCGCCAAAACCCCGGCGCAGACCATCGACATGGAGCCTGACGACTGATCAGGCGGCGCGGGTTTCCTGGGCTTCGGTCATGATCGCGTAAAGCGCATCGGTCTCGCCGGTGCCGCGCAACTTGTCGCAGACATCATGGTCCCGCAGCAGACGCGAGACGCGCGCCAACGCCTTGAGATGGTCGGCGCCCGCTTCTTCCGGCGCCAGGAGCACGAAGATCAGGTCGACCGGGCGATCGTCAATGGACTGGAAATCGACCGGTTTCTCGAGACGCGCGAAGATGCCGTAAAGACGGTCCAGTTCCGGCAGCTTGCCGTGCGGAATCGCAATCCCCGAACCGACGCCGGTGGTGCCCAGGCGCTCACGGTCCATCAGCACCCCGAAAATCTTGCGCTCATCGAGACCGGTGACGTCCGCCGCCTTGCGCGCCAGCTCCTGCAGCGCCTGCTTTTTGCTGGTCGCGCGGAGGTTTGCAACAATGCTGCCGCTGTCTAGGAGATCGCTGAGTTCCATCGTCACTTCCTGTCCAACACTGGCTTAATAATATCGGCCTTTGCGGGCCGTTGTCTGCTTCTAGTCGGTCACGCCGCTCGGCGACGGATCGATCCAGCCTATGTTGCCGTCCTTTCTGTGATAGACGACGCTCAAGGCGTTGGTTTTCGAGTTGCGGAACATGAGGACCGGCAAGTCCGCCAGGTCCATGTGCATGACCGCTTCGCTGACCGTCAGCGTCGCGATATCGGTCTGCATTTCCGCGACGATGACCGGCTGGGCGTCGACCTCGACTTCCTCGTCGCCGCTATCGCCCTGAAGGATATACTGCTGCGCACTGACGATATCGTCGTTGGCGGCGCGGCGGCGCTGATCGTCGACCAGCCGGCGCTTGTAGCGGCGCAACTGTTTGGAAATACGCTCCAGCGCAGCATCGAACGCCGGATAGGCTTCGCCCGCCTGGCCGCGGCCCTGAACGATCATGCCGCGCGGGCCCGGGTGCACGGAGATATCCACATGCATCATCGATCCCTCGCGCGAGACCGTGACGTGGGCGTCGATGGCCTGATCGAAGTACTTGGTAACCGAGTCGGTGAGCTGTGCCTCGGCATACGTTCGAAACGCATCGCCGACATCAACATGTTTACCGGAAACGGAGATTTCCATGTCTGGGCTAAGCCTTTAAGTATTTGATTTGTAAAGTTTCTTTCGCCCCGTCTGCGGCATGGGACTGCTGTCCCCATTCCCCCTCAGCCGACGGTGGGCGGACCCTAGTGAGAAGGTTCCGCGAAGTCAATACGCGAAGATAAAACATGCCCTGATGATACTGCGATTAATGCCCGATGTCACCAGAAGGAATAGAGACTCCGGTCCCGTTCCGGACCTATTGCCGGTTCACTTCGGCGGCGATTTCTGGCGGCGGCGCTCGACGGACGAGCCGATTCTCATGGATTCCCGGTACTTTGCGACGGTGCGCCGGGCGATATCGTACCCATCTTCAACCAGCAGCTTGACGAGCTTGTCGTCGGACAGGATCTTCTTCGGATCCTCGGCATCGATCAGTTCCTTGATGCGATAACGCACGGCTTCGGCGGAATGCGCCTCGCCGCCGTCGGTGGCGCCGATCGACGAGGAAAAGAAATACTTCAACTCGAAGATTCCCCGCGGCGTGACGATGTACTTGTTCGACGTCACGCGGCTGACGGTGCTCTCGTGCATTTCGATCTCGTCGGCGACATCGCGCAGCACCATCGGCCTGAGATGCTGAACCCCTTTTTTGAAAAAGGCGTCCTGCCTGCGCACGATCTCGGACGACACTTTCAGGATCGTCGTCGCCCGCTGGTGCAAGGCGCGCACCAGCCAGTTCGCGGATTGAAACTGCTCGGCCAGATACTTCCGATCGTCCTTGCTCATCGGCGTCTTCTGCACGTGCGCGTGATAGCTGTTGTTGACCAGCACACGCGGCAACGTCTCGGCATTGAGTTCGACCGCCCAGCCTCCCTTGGGGTGGCGCACCATCACCACGTCGGGAATGATCGGCTCCGCCGTCTCCGGCGCGAACGAAAGTCCCGGCTTGGGGTCCAGTTCACGAATCTCGGCCAGCATGTCGGCGATATCCTCGGCATCGACGCCGCACAGACCGGCCAGCTTGGTGAGCTCCCGGGCGGCGACGAGGTCCAGGTTCTCGACGAATATTTGCATTGCCGGATCGTAACGATCGCGTTCCTTGAGTTGTAGCGCCATGCATTCGGCGAGATCGCGCGCGAACACGCCGGTCGGCTCGAATCCCTGCAACTTGGCCAGCACCCGTTCAACGTCGTCCAGCGGCGCGCCCAGCACCTCGGCCGCGTCATCGAGCGGTGCGCCGAGATAGCCGCTTTCCTCGACCTGATCGATCAGGTAGGCGGCGATCAGGGTATCCTCCGGAGACAGGTGCGCCATGGCCAACTGCTGATCGAGATAGGCGCGGAGCGTTTGTGTCTCGGCAAGGGTTTCCTCGAGCCCCGGCATGTCCGGGTCGTAACCGCCTTGTTCCGGCAGACTGGCGAACTGGCCGACGGTAACCGAGCCGTCTTCGTAAGCCCCGCCCATGTCGGCGTCGAGATCGCCGGCGGTCGTCATCTCCGATTCCGCGGGCTCGCCCAGACTGAGATCGTTGAGCGCCGGCGCATCGTCGTATTCATCGTCATATTCGCTGTCGCGTTCGGGAGTTTCGGCCGGCGCCTGCTCGTCACGCTCCAGAAGCGGGTTGGATTCCAGCTCGCTTTCGACGAATTCACTGAGTTCGAGATTGGAAAGCTGCAGCAGCTTGATGGCCTGCTGCAGTTGTGGCGTCATGACCAGCGACTGCCCGAGTCGCTGTTCGAGACGAGGCGACATTGCCATCAGCGCCTCCGGTCCATGACGTCAAAGAGAGAAGCGGTCACCCAGATAGACGCGCCGAACGTCCGCGTTGCCGACGATATCCGACGGCGCCCCCTCCATCAGCATCATACCATCGTGAATGATATAGGCCCGGTCGATGACATCGAGCGTCTCGCGCACATTATGGTCGGTAATGAGGACGCCGATACCACGGTCCTTGAGATGTGCGACGAGTTCGCGGATATCGCCGACGGCAATCGGGTCGATCCCGGCGAACGGTTCGTCGAGCAAAACGAAGTGCGGATTGGACGCCAGAGCACGGGCAATCTCAACCCGGCGCCGCTCGCCACCCGAAAGCGCAAGTGCCGGTGCACGCCGCAAGTGCGTGATGGAAAACTCGGCCAGCAAGGCATCGAGGATCGCTTCGCGCCGCTCGCGGCTTTTTTCGACGACCTCGAGCACGGCGCGAATATTGTTCTCCACACTGAGACCGCGGAAAATCGAGGCCTCCTGCGGCAGGTACCCGATACCGAGACGGGCGCGGCGGTACATCGGCAGATCGGTGATGTCGTTGCCGTCGAGGACGATATTGCCCACGTCCGGCTGAATCAGCCCGGTGATCATGTAGAAACACGTCGTCTTGCCGGCGCCGTTGGGTCCGAGCAGGCCGACCACCTCGCCACGGTGCACCTCGAGGCTCACGCTTCTGACGACGGGACGCTTCTTGAACCGCTTGCCGATATTAAGCGCATATAATCCGCGCTCGCTCTGCGCCACCAGACGCGGCTTCTTGCGTTTCTGCGGCTGGGCGCCGCGTTCCGCGAGTTGTTTGCCGATCTGCTCGAAGTCGTCGTTCATTCTTTTCCTCTTGGGCGCCGCTCCCGCACCGTCGTCAGTTGTTGTCGCGGTTCTTCGGCACGAAACTGCCCTTCACACGTCCGGCCCCCTGTCCGTCCTGGCACGGAAACAGCTTGCTGATACCGGTGTTCAGGTTGACCTCGGCGCGACAGCCCCTGAGTTCGTTTTCGTCGCGTAACAGTCTAACCTGACCGGTCAGGGTTGCGATACCACTTTCCACATTATAGACGCCGCGGTCTCCGGTCGCCGTCTCGCGCTCGGTTCGGATCCGTACATTGTCGTAGGCATCGACACGGTAGACCTTCGTCTTGCCCTGCGCGTCCGGTTTCATATGCGCAACCAGCACATCAGCGAAAACGCGTTTCTTGTCGCGCGTCGCCACCGCATTGCCGCGCGCCACCGCGAATTTCTTGAGTTCCCAGTATTCGAGCTGCTGGCTCGCCGTAAGCGTGTCCTGGCCGGAAACCAGACGCGGCTTCTCCCCGTCGACGACGAGGACCTTCTGGTCGGCGTTGTAGATGGCGCGGTCGCCATATGCGGTCTCGCTGTCCGACACGATGCGGACGTTGCCGAGCGCGTCGAGGCGCCATACTTCCGACTGGCCGTTCGCGTTCTCGCGGTAGTGAGCACGCAACTCGTCGCTCAGCACCTCGACTTCACCGCGAACGGCGCGCGCATCGCCGCGCGCCACGAACAGGTTGCCTTCCTGCTGCCACTCGATGCCGTCCTGGGCGTACACCTCGATCGGCTGATCGCCTTTGACGCCGCCAAGGCTCAGGCTCTGCGCAGCAGCCGGCAGCGGCTGCAGCGCCAAGGCGCCGACGGCTGCGGCCATCATCCAGCCATGCAGCCGGCCCGTCGCCGAACGTTGCCACTTATGCGTCATGGGACTCCTTGCCCCGCCCCCGGATAGATCACGAGTTTGCTCTTGCCGGTGAAGTAAATCGTCTTGCCCTTGTCGACAAGGCGGAACCCTTCCGCCTGCAGGTTGCCGAACGGCCCCTGGCCGCGCACCGGCTGGTCGCCTTCGGCAGAACTCTGTTCAAGATCAATCTTCGCCTTCTCGGTTAAGAATTCGTAACCGCTGTCGTGGTAGAGCACCACCGAACCCACCAGATCCAGCGTTTCCGCTTCCTGCCCATAGACGCCGCGCCGCGCCGTCAGCACAAGCCACGTTCCGTCTTCCAGCGAAATATCCGCTTTCGGGCTGTCCAGTTCGATGACACTGCCGGACGCAGCCAACCGGCGGGCGATCTCGGCGGTCACCGAATAGGGCTGATCGTCGTCGTCCGAGCCGATGTAGCGTGGATTCAGCATACTCGGATCGTCGGCTTCCTTGACCGTCAGATCGGCGAAGCCGATCCGGAACTTGGCGTCGGAAACCTCGATATGCGGCCACGCGATGATCAAGCCGATCAGCAACAGCGCCGTCGCCGGCAGGAGAAACTTCATGGCCCGGACGAATTGCGAATAGGCCGCCGTGTGACGCCGCGGCCCGCGATTTTCGAAACCGAAGTCGCCGCCCCGCTTTCGTCCTTCCAATTCCAGACCGTCGTTCGCCGCAGGAGCCATACTGCCTCTGCTCACTCGAATGGACCGGTCAAGCGACGCCGGCTCTCAGGCAATCGTGAATATGCAGAACGCCCACCGGCTTCCTGTCCGAGACCACGAAGACGTTCGTGATCTTGTTCTCGTTCATGAAGTGCAAGGCCTCGCTGGCCAGGATGCCCGGCTCGATAGTCTTGGCCCCGGTCGTCATGACATCGGCAACCGCCTTCATCGTCAGATCGTCACTCATATGCCGGCGCAGGTCGCCGTCGGTCAGGATGCCGGCGAGATAACCGTCGGCATCGGATACACCGACACACCCGAAACCTTTTGCCGTCATCTCGATCAGCGCCTCCGACATCACGGTGTCTATCGGGATAAGCGGCAATTCGCCGCCGCCGTGCATGATGTCCCGGACCTTCAGGAGACGCCGACCCAGCTTGCCCCCCGGGTGCAGGGCATGAAAGTCCTCGCTGGAGAACCCCTTGCGCGCCAGAAGCGCGACGGCGATGGCGTCGCCCAGCGCCATCATCACGGTCGTCGACGTCGTCGGCGCCAGGCCCATCGGGCACGCCTCGTCGGCGGCCGGAATGACCAGCGACGCATCGGCGGCGCTGGCCAGCGTGCTCTCGCCCTTCCCGGTCATGGAAATCAGCGGTATCTCGAAACGCTTGCAGTAGTCGACCAGATCGGCGAGCTCGGTGGTTTCACCGGAGTTCGAAAGCGCGAACACGGCATCGGCCTGGGTAATCATGCCGAGATCGCCATGGGATGCCTCGGCCGGATGCACGAACAACGCCGGCGTGCCGGTGGACGCCAGGGTCGATGCGATCTTGCGCGCGACGTGGCCGCTCTTGCCCATCCCGGAAACGACGACACGGCCGGTGACGGAGGCCAGAATCTCGATCGCATGGGCGACGTCGTTGCCGATCGAATCGGAAAGCGTCCTGAGCCCTGCGATTTCGGTCTCGATGACCTGTCGCGCGGCGTCGATATCCCGCCGCACGGCATCGTTGTCCATTTTCTCGGCCGGAACTCCGTTCATGAATGCTCCAAAAGACGCGTTACGCCGTGACCACTTACGCCGCCAAGTATGCGCTTCGCCGGGCGCCGGTTCAACAGAAGGCCATCATCAGGAATGCGCGAAAATATCCGTTTCCGCCCATCCGGCCAGATCGAGGTCGGCGCGGGTCGGCAGGAAGTCGAAACACGTCCGCGCCAGTTCCGCCCGGCCTTCGCGCTCCAGCATCTCCTGCAGTTGGTCGCGGATCGCGTGCAGGTTCAGAACATCGGCCGCCGCGTACGCCTGCTGCGCTTCCGACAGGTCTTTCGCCGCCCAGTCGGACGATTGCTGCGCTTTCGAGAGTTCGATCCCGATCAGTTCGCGGGTCACGTCCTTGAGGCCGTGCCGGTCCGTGTACGTCCGCGCGAGTTTGGAGGCGATCTTGGTGCAATAGACGGGCGCAATCGTGATATCGAGCCAACGCTTCATGATGGCGACGTCGAACCGCGCGAAATGGAAAATTTTGGTCACGCCGGCATCCGTCATCAGCGCCTTCAGATTGGGCGCGGCATAGTCGTCCGCCGGCAGTTGCACGAGATGACACACGCCGTCACCGGCGGAGAGCTGGACGACGCAGAGCCGGTCCCGCTGCAGGTTGAGACCCTGGGTTTCCGTGTCGACGGCGACGGCGTCGCCGAAATCGATCCCCGCGGGAATATCGCCGCGGTGCACGTGCACCTCTGTCGGGGATGAGAAAACTTGACGGCTCAAGCGACTACCTTCCGTCCTTTGGCCGTGTGGCGGGAGAGTGATGGTGCCCAGGAGAAGACTCGAACTTCCACGACCTTGCGGTCACTGGCACCTGAAGCCAGCGCGTCTACCAATTCCGCCACCTGGGCATCGGCGCGCGCGCGAACGCGCGTCGGAGTGGAGGGATTAGTCCTCAGAGGGCACCTTGTCAATATGTTGTCGCTCCCATTCCCGCCGAAATGCCGCAAGGTCCGGTTGACCGCCGGCAACGCTCGGTATAAGCCATATTAACCCGCAGTTTCCCCGATTGTGCAACAAGGGTGCAAGCATGGCCATTCGTACTCAGCGACGTATTATCACCGTGTTCGGCGCCTCCGGCTTTATCGGCCGGCACCTGGTGCGACGTCTGGCCAGGGACGGCTGGGCCGTACGGGCCGCCTGCCGCGATCCCGAAAAAGGGCACTTCCTGCGCACCATGGGCGATGTCGGTCAGATCATTCCCTGGGGCGCGGACGTGCGCGACCCGAAAAGCGTCCGCATCGCGCTCGAAGGGGCAGAAGCGGCCGTCAACCTCGTCGGCATCCTTTACGAGAGCGGCAGCGCAACGTTTCAGGCGATCCACGCGGACGCCGCCAGGCTGATCGCGGAAACGGCCGCCAAACTCGGCATCCGGAACTACGTCCACATGTCGGCGCTGGGCGCGGACAAGAACGCAGAAGCGGCATATGCCCGCACCAAGGCCCTCGGCGAAGAGGGCGTTCTGGCCGCCTTGCCGGCGGCGCGCATCGTGCGCCCGAGCGTGGTATTCGGTCCGGAGGACAATTTCTTCAACACGTTCGCCGGCATTTGCCGGATTTCACCCTTCCTGCCGGTATTCGGGGCACCGACGTTTCCGAAAGTGACAGCCGGCGGCGGCAAGGCTTTCACCATCGACTTCCTGGGCGACGGCGGCCCGAAGTTCCAGCCGGTCTACGTCGGCGATGTCGCGGATGCCATCGTCAAATGCCTGAACGACGACGGGACGGCCGGCAAGGTGTACGAACTGGCGGGGCCGGGCGTTTACTCGTTCGCCGACCTGATGCGCCTCGTCCTCAAGACGACGAGCCGCAAGCGCCTGCTGATGCCGGTACCGTTCTGGCTACTGGCGTTCAAGGCGTTTTTCCTGGAGAAACTGCCGAAGCCGCTGATCACCACCGATCAGGTGAAGCTGATGCACACCGACAACGTCGCCAGCGGCACGCTGCCGGGGCTGAATGAGCTCGGCTTATCCGCGACGCCCGCCGAAGCGATCCTGCCGACATATCTGCGGCGTTACCGCACGCCGCTGGCACAGGCGCGCACCACCGGCTGAGAATCCAGGATTCACCGGCATCAGTACCTGGGCGGCAATCCCGTGGCGTCGCCTTCGGTCGCGGTGCGTGCCGCAGCGACGATCAGTTCACCAAATTCACGAAGAAACACCGACCCTTTCACGGTTCGTTGCAGCAAAACGCTGCGCCTGTCGTCGGGATCGGTCTTCCGGCGCACTATGCCGAGCTCGCTCAACCGGTCGACGGCACGGGTGATGACGGGTTTCGTAACCTTGAGATGTTCGGCAAGACCGCGCACCGTATGCGGCGGCGGCGTCAGGTAGACCGTCAGCAGGACCGACATCTGGCGCGCCGACAGATCCGGCGCGTCATGCCGCACGCTGGCAACGATGGCACGGCGCCAGATATCGAGAGCCTGCAGATCCGAAAGCTCCAGGTTCATGTTCGAACGCCTCCGTCAGGCACGCCCGTATTTCCGGGTCAGCATCTCCGCGAACGCGCGCATGCCCATGGCCTCGCCGCCTTCCGGACGGCCCGGTTTCGACGACACGTTCCATGCCATGACGTCGATATGCGCCCAACCGGCATTTTCCGGCGCAAACCGTTCCAGGAACAATGCCGCCGTAATCGCGCCGGCATACCCCCCGTCGGGCGAGTTGGTGATGTCGGCCACCTTGCCCTCGATCATCTTGCGGTACCCGGGCCAAAGCGGCATGCGCCACAGCGGGTCCGAAACCTGCGTGCCGGCGGCGAGAATATCCTCGGCAAAGCCATCGTCGTTACAGAAAAGCGCCGGTAATTCGGTCCCCAACGCAACCCGCGCGGCGCCCGTCAGGGTCGCGAAATCGATCACGAGCTCCGGGTCGGTCTCTCCGGCGCGGGTCAGCGCGTCGGCGAGAATAACACGGCCCTCGGCGTCGGTGTTGCCGATCTCGATGGTGATTCCGGCGCGGGTCCGAACCACGTCCAGGGGCCGCATGGCGTTGCCGGAGATCGCGTTCTCGACCGCGGGAATCAGGACCTTCAGGTGGACCTTGAGACCCAGCGCCATCACGCAGTGCGCGATACCGAGCACGTGTGCGGACCCGCCCATGTCCTTTTTCATCAGTTTCATGCCGGCGGCCGGCTTGATGTCGAGACCGCCGGAGTCGAAACACACGCCTTTGCCGACCAGCGCCACCGTGGGATGCGCCGGGTCGCCCCAAGTCATTTCGATCAGGCGCGGCGCATCGGTGGCGGCGCGGCCGACCGCATGAATGGCCGGGTAGTTATTCTTCAGGAGGTCGTCCCCGACGGTCACCGCGAATGCCGCGCCAAAGGTTTCGGCCAGCGTTTTCGCCGCATCGGCCAATGCACCGGGCCCCAAATCGTTGGCGGGCGTATTGATCAGATCGCGGACCAACGTCGTCGCGTCGGCGAACGCCGCGAGCTTTCCGGCATCGACACCCTCGGGCGTCTGCAATACCGCGGCCGGCGCGGCCGGGGTCTTGTATCTGTCGAACTCGTAGGCGCCGAGCCGCCAGCCGAGCGCGGCGCTCTCCGCCGTTATCGCATCCGGATCCCCGGCAAGCGCGTAGTTGCCGGCCGGCAAGGCGCGGGCCAAGGCCCCGGTATCCCACAACGATACCGGGTTCGACAGGCCGACCAACACGCACCCCAGTTCGCCGTTCTCGTCCGGTACGGCAAGATGCTTGCCGGCGCCGCCCTTGTAGGCGCAGGCCGCCGCCCAGGTTCGGACATGTGCCGGCGCTTCCGCCGCCCAGCTTTCGAACGTATTCTCGGGGATCATATATACGGGTGTCGTGCCCGCGGTCTTGTCGCTCACGTCAGGCTCCTTGTTCCGGTTCGGCAACGATCTTACTTGGCGCGCCGGAAACGAAAACCCTAAACTCGGGACCGGGAGAGAGGGGATCGTTCATGACGTCAAATCTGAAGCTGGTAATCGGCAATCGCAACTACTCGTCCTGGTCGCTGCGGGCCTGGCTGGCGATGCGGCGCTCGAAGCTGCCGTTCGAGGAAATCTTCATTCCGCTGAACTTGCCGGAAACGCCGGCGCACCTCAAAGAACACTCGCCGAGCCTTCTCGTGCCGGTACTGAAGATGAACGGCACGCTGGTGTGGGACAGCCTGGCGATTATCGAAACGCTTGCCGAACTCGCACCCGAGGCCGGTATCTGGCCGAAGGACGCCACGGCGCGGGCCGTTGCCAGATCGGTTTCGGCGGAGATGCATTCCGGATTCTACCGCCTGCGCCGGGACATGCCGATGGACCTGCGCACGGATCGGGCCGGGACCCAGCATACCGACGGTGCTCTCGATGACGCCGAAAAGATCATCGCACGCTGGTCCGATTGCCGGGAACGATTCAGTGACGGCGGCCCATTCCTGTTCGGGGACTGGTCCGCGGCCGACATCATGTACGCACCGGTCGTAAGCCGTTTCCGCACGTATGGCGTGCCGGTGGATGCGGAGACGTGCGCCTATATGGACGCCGTCCGGACCCAACCGGACATGGCCGAATGGGCCGCCCGGGCGGAAGAGGAACCCTACGAGATCGCCGTGCTCTAAGAGCACCGGATGGGCTCTAAGCGGTCAGGAGATCACCTCCGGCTCCGGCAAGCCCATCAGGTCCGCTTGGTTCGCGCCTTCATGGATCTTTTTGATGACGGCTGCCTCGTCCTTGATCTTTTGCTGTGATGCCGCGAGCATCCGCTCCACCCAGGCCAGCGGCACGACGGCGACCCCGTCGTCGTCACCGATGATCAGGTCGCCCGGATTGACCGGGCAGTCGCCGACCGACACAGGGCCGTCGATGATTCCACCGAAATTCTTGTGCGGCCCGGCGGGAACGACCGCCGACGAGAACGCGGCGAAGCCGCGCGCGCGAATTTCCGCGACGTCGCGAATCGCCCCTTCGACCACGATACCGCCGATCCCGCGCGTAATCGCCGCTTCGGTCATGATGCCGCCCCAGATCGCGACGTTCTCCGAACCGCGTGCGTCGATGATCATCACTTCGCCTTTGCGGCACATGCCGATCAGCCGGTGCGGGGCCGAGTTGTCCCCGGACATGCAGGTAACGGTCCGCGCCTGACCGCAGAGTTTCATGCCGGGCGCGGCGGGTTTGATCCGTGCGCCCATGACCTGCGAGCGGTTCATCATGTCGGACACGACGGCTGCCGGGATTTCCCGCCACGCGGCGAGCATATCTTCAGAAAGTTGTTCGAATTCGACGTCGTATTTCTGCAGGGCCATGGTGTCCTCCTCTTCCCCCGGGATTGTTTGCGAAGGAGATTATGCCAGCCTCCGCACGTGCTCAAGCACGCCTTGTCCGCCGCTTGCAGAAGCACCACCTGTCCGAGAGAATGGGGCGGGAACCGGAGCGGCGAGCATGTTTGCAAAACTTATGGCGATGATCGGATGGGGCGGGCCGGAGCACGACGCCAAGATCCTCGTGCGCGATGCACGCGCCATGATTGAGATGGTGCACGGCCAGCATGGCGCGGAGTCGCTGGCCAGGATCGCCAATTCAACGCAGGATCAGATCGAAGACGTGCACCGCCGCGGCCTTAACGATCCGCAATTCTACAATCGCGGTGTCGAATCCCTGACCGAACTGAACCGCGCCGCCCGCAGCCGCCGCGACAATATTTCATGGTCCGGCATTACGCTGGCGATCATATACATCAAGGCGGAAATACTCGGCGATCTCGGCCTCCCGGCCAAGAACGCCATCGACGGATTTCTTGAAAAGTGGTCGCACGCCCAGGGCGAGGGTGGTGCGGAAGACGCGCCTAGTTCCGAGCCGTAACCGGCGATGACGACGCATCGGTGGCGCTGATAAGGCCATCCTGCGCGGTCGCAAAGAACACCACGGTGATCAAAAGAAACAGGACGGCGACGCCAATCCTCAGCATGGCACCGAGCCTGTCCCACGGGCCGGCCTGAGCATAGGCGCGCTGGCTTTCTGCGATATCGGTCATATTCTACTCCGTCACGAAATCGGCTTCTGTCACGATTAAGCACCGCCATTAAGGCCAAAAAAGGGCAAAGGAAAGGTTAATTCGCTGCAGTGCGAAGAAATTTTTCGCGTTTTGAATCAAGGCCCTGTCCGGAACAGGTTCACCCACCCCGCCAGGCACGGAACCGGGACTCGATCTTGGGGCCGAATTCGGCCCAGAACCCGCTGTCGATTTGCAGCGAATCATGGAAGTGACGGCGCGCCGTCGGCAGGCTTTCCTTCATGTTGGGCGGCACGGCGTCGAACCCGCTTTCTCGTGCAGGACCGAACCACAATCGCGCGGAGAGTTCCGCCAGCCGTTCGGGGTCCGTGGCGAAACTGACGAAGCGCTGCGCATCCAAGATCCGGTCCTGATCGCTGGGGATCGCCCAATACGTCGCCCGCCAGAGCTGATTGGCATGCATCAAATCCACGGGCCGCCGCGCGCCCTGGCGGGGCCGCAGGAACCTCGCGGCATAAGCGGTGGTCATAACGACGCGCCCGTCGTTCAGCAATTGCTCCGGTTCGTCCCCACCACGCCAGAAGACCGCCGCCGGACGAATCCGGTCGAGGACCGCCAGTGCCTGCTCGACACCGCCCGGCTTTCGCAGGATGTCGTAGACGTCCTCCGGCGGAACGCCGTCGGATAGCAGCGCGATCTCCAGATTCCCCTGGGCTTCCGCAAACAGGCCGCGTTTGCCGGGAAACGCTTCAAGGTCGAAGAAATCGGCGAGCGTTCTCGGCGGCCGTTCCTTGAACACCGTTGCGTCATAGGCAACCGCCTGCGTCCAGATCATGGCGCCGATGCCGCAGGGATGCAGCGTGCCCGGCAGAAAATCCGCGGGCGCCGCTTTCCCCAGCATGGCTTCCACATCGAGTTTCTCGAACACGCCGTCGGCGCAGCCCTTGGTCAGGGGCGCGCGTTCGACATCGACCACCGTCCATGGCGACGTACCGGCGCGCCTGTTCCCCGTCAGCGGCAAGTAGTTGCTGCCGTGATGATGGATGCGGACGCCGATGCCCGTGGCCTTGGTAAACGGTTTGAAGACGGCGTTCTGAAGCGCTTCGCCGTATACGCCGCCCCAGGTGGCGACGGTGATTTCGGGGGATTGCGCCCGCGCCGGTGCAATCGAGACGAGACAGGCCAGAACGGCCGGTAAAACAAGGGGCAGACGGTGGCAGGAGATGCCGGACATGTCGCGCCATGATACGGCAACGCCGTCCGGTTGGGGAACCCAAATCCCGGGCCCGAACGTAAAAACGCCCCCGGCGTTTCAGGCGCCGGAGGCGTTCGTCGCGATAGCTCCCATAATCAGGCCATCAGGTAGGAATAGTTGACGAGGAAAGCGATCCCCACCATGGCGCCGATCAGGATTCCGTCGATAGCGCGTTCC
Source organism: Rhodospirillales bacterium (assembly GCA_051117645.1). Classification (GTDB taxonomy): domain Bacteria; phylum Pseudomonadota; class Alphaproteobacteria; order Rhodospirillales; family Casp-alpha2; genus UBA4479. Next base: position 267,920 of record JBNPEI010000010.1, on the reverse strand, counting down.
ATTTGTCTTTCTCCTTCAATAGCGGCCGCGGTCGTTGCGGTCAGGGGGAACTTATGCCCGGCCTTAAGTTCATTCAAACGATATTAATTTGTTATTAGATTTAGATTATCTTAATTTAAAGTCATGAATTTGCAGCACCTGAAAACCCTGATCGCGGTCCACGATCACGCCAGCTTCGCCGACGCCGCGGAAGCGCTTTTCCTGACGCCGGCCGCCGTATCGCAGCAGATGCGCCATCTGGAAGACGAGCTTCAGGTACCGCTGTTCGACCGCAGCACCCGGCCGCCACGCCTGAACGCGCACGGCGTCCACATCGTCGATCAGGCACGCGACGTTCTGGCGCGCTTCAACGCGCTTGCCGACATGGCGCGTTCGCCGGGCGAGATCGCCGGCACCCTGACGATCGGCTCCGCGACCGGGATCACGAGTGCGCTGGTGCCCCGCGCGCTCGGTGCGCTGCGTGAACGTCATCCCCGGCTGCAAATCCGGATCGAGGAAGGCCTGACCAACGACCTGATCAGCCGCGTGCGCCGCCGCGAACTGGACGGCGCCCTGATCACCGAGCCGCTGGTTCCTGAGCCCGACATGCAAACCGTGCCGATTACGTCCGAGCCGCTGGTCGTCGTCGCCCCGAAATCGATACGGGAGCGGGGCTGGCGCAACGTGCTGACGGCGAGGCCCTTTCTGCGTCTCAACCGCAAATCCGGCGTCGGCGCGCTGATCGACGTGACGATTCGCCGTTCCGGCATCAACGTTACTGAAGCCATGGAACTGGACAGTTCCGAGTCCATTGTCGGCCTGGTGATGGCCGGGCTTGGCGTCGGCGTTGTGCCGAGCGGCCGGCTGCGCGGCGAAAGCCTGGAGAAACTGAAGGCGATTCCGTTCGGCAGCCCGCCCGTTCGCCGCAAGGTCGTGCTGATCGAGCGCACCAACAACCAGCGCTCCGATCTTGCCGCGATTCTCTATCAGGAATTGCTCTCGCTCACCGGTGGCGATTAAGCTTTCCGAAGAACAATTAAAACATCCAGGTGAGCCATGAGTTACAGGCAATGGGAAATTGCCGTCGATGAGCTGTCGCCCGTGCAGCGCACCGGTCTGGAATACTGGCAAAGCCTGCCGGCACACGCCGATACTGCGATACCGTTGACGTCGAGTTTCGAACTGCTGCGCATACCCGCCCCGATCCTGCCGACGACACACGTCGTCGACGTCCTAGACGGCGGCCGGGCATACCGATACCGGTTCTGGGGCAGCGGATTTCGCGCCTACCTCGGTTACGACGGCACCGGCATGTCGACGGACGACCTGATGCCGGAAGAGATCCGCGACCCCGTTCGCAAGGCGTACCTGGATGTCGTCAACGCACGACGGCCGCTGGCGATGCTTTCGGAATTCGCGCGTGGCGACACACCTCGCCAGGGTTTTCAGCGCTTCATCCGTTTTCCCCTTGTCGCGGAAAACGGCAGCGTCGCGCAGGTGGTGTCGCTGGTCGAATTCCTGATGGACGATCATGAAGCGCAGGAACTCATCGGCACCGTCAACCGCGAAAACGAATGAATCGGCGGGTTGCCCCGACCGGCCGCACGCGCTTACATGCAGCAACCATAAATCGAGGGAGTCGTCCACATGTCAGCCCAACAGAATGTTTTCGAACGCGCATCCAAGGTCATGCCGGGCGGCGGGTTCGGCAATTTCGAAGCCGACATCTTCATCGAACGCGGCCAGGGCGCCCACGTCTGGGACACGGACGGCAACGAGTATATCGATTACCTGATCGGATCCGGGCCGATGCTGCTGGGGCACGGCCATCCCGAGGTGATCGACGCCGTGCAGAGCCAGCTCGGCAAGGGCATGACGTTCTTCGCCAACAATCCGGTCGGGCTCGAACTGGCCGAGGAAATCTGCAACGCCGTCGCCTGCGCCGAGCAGGTCCGTTACGTCTCCACCGGGTCGGAGGCCGACATGTACGCCATGCGCCTGGCGCGCGCCTTCACCGGGCGCGACAAGATCATCAAGTTCGAGGGCGGCTATCACGGCATGTCGTCGGAGGCGCAGATGAGCCTGGCCCCGGAGCGGCCCGGCAACTTTCCGCGCGCCGTACCCGATTCCGCCGGCATCCCCGACGCCGTCGCCGAGCAGATGCTGATCGCGCCCTTCAACGATGCCGCGTTCGCGCGCTCCCTCGCCGACGAGCACGCGGGCGAGGTGGCCGCCATCATCGTCGAGCCGTTGCAGCGGATCATTCCGCCGGCGCCGGGGTTCCTGCAGGCATTACGCGATCTCTGCACCGAAAAGGGGATCCTGCTGATCTTCGACGAGGTCGTGACCGGCTTCCGGCTCGCCTACGGCGGCGCGCAGGAATACTACGGCGTGGTGCCCGACATCTGCACGCTGGGCAAGGTCATCGGCGGCGGCTTTCCGCTGGCGGCGATCGCCGGCAAGGCGGACATCATGAAGCACTTCGACAAGGAAAAGGCCGGCCCAGGCGGATTCCTGATGCAGATCGGCACGCTCAGCGGCAACCCCATCGCCGCCGCCGCGGGCCTCAAGACCATGGAGATCCTGCGCCGCCCGGGCCAGTACGAAAAGCTTTTCGCCAACGGCGAGACGGTCATGAAGGCGATCGGCGAACACCTCTCCGCCGCCGGGCATGCGCACGTGGTCTCGGGCACGCCGCCCATGTTCGACGTGGTCTATACCGATAAGCAGGTGACCGATTACCGCGACGTATTGAACAGCGATCACCGCAAGGTCGCGGCGTTCAACAAGGTGCTGCGCGGGCGCGGCATCCTGAAATCCGCGCACAAGACCTACATCTCGCTGGCGCTGACCGACGACGACCTGACGCAGACCACCGACGCCATCGCCGAGGCGGCGGCAGCGCTGTAGAACACCGGCGGGGCTTCAGTAGGTGCTTCGGAGACGGTCGGTGATCGATCGCAGGATCATCGCCAGCACCTTGTCGGATTTGTCCAGGCGCTTTCTGTACTCGTCGCGGGTCAGGATCAAAGCCTGACCGTCTTCGGTCGCGGTTGCCGTGACCGAGTGCGGCGCGTTCTTGATCAGCGACATTTCGCCGACGATGCTGCCGGCCTCGATGGCCGCGACCACCTTGTTGGTGCCGTTGGGCATTCTTTTCGTGAGGGAAACGCGGCCGCTCTTGATGATGTAGGCGACGCCGGACGAATCGTCTTCGGCGAACAGCACTTCACCAACCGAGAAAAAGCGCTTCTCCACCGGCCCCTCGCTCCATTGTTGTCATGCCGTCGGCAATTCGATGTAGCACGGCGGCCGGAATCAAAAAAGCGCCCGATGGGCGCTTTCGGGCGATGGCGGAGGGAGAGGGATTCGAACCCTCGATACGGTTTCCCGTATACACGCTTTCCAAGCGTGCGCCTTCAGCCACTCGGCCACCCCTCCTCGGGACCTGTTCGGTCGGGCCGGAACCTAGCCGAGCGGGCCCGGCCCGGCAAGAGGGATTGAACATTCGCGCCACAAAGGCACATGATCGGTGTTGTTAAGACTTATTAACCATTTTCGGCGAGCATGACGCGATGCGGACGTCCTTTATCATCGGCTGGATACTGCTGCTCGGCGCCTTCGCGGTGGCCGCGGCGGAAACCATCGCGCGCGCGCTCCCCGGCGGTACCGGCTGGGTGCTGTCGACGCATGAACTTTGGCGGGCGCTGTGGCCCGGCTCGTACCTCTTGGCCGAGGTACGGCTGAGCGCGGCCCTGCCCTGGCTCTGGGATCCCGTCATGCTGTGGCTGCTGACGCCGCCGGCGTGGCTGTTGATGGGCCTGCCCGGCGTGATCCTGGCCTGGACCTGCCGGCCCAGCCGCGACATCAGTCCGGCCAGCGAGGAGGAGCTGCGCGAACACGAGGCGTCGCTGTTCCTTTACGACGATCTCGCCCGCGAGGCGCGCAAGTGGGCCCGCGAGGAAGGCGACACCAGCAACGACGACGACCGCCTGCCGACGCACGACCTGATCGATCTTTTCGACCATGACGAGGATGACGACGAATTCGACCCGGAAGCCGACCCGGTGCCGGAGTTCGTCAAGCCGCAGGACCGGTGATCCGGCTTTCGTGGATTAGTCGCTGCCGGTCTTGAGCGCCGCCAGGAATGCCGACTGCGGGATTTCCACGTTGCCGACCTGGCGCATGCGCTTTTTGCCCTTCTTCTGCTTTTCCAGCAGCTTTTTCTTGCGCGTGATGTCGCCGCCGTAGCACTTGGCGGTCACGTCCTTGCGCATGGCGCTGACGGTTTCCCGCGCGATGACCTTGCCGCCGATCGCCGCCTGGACGGCGATCTTGAAGAGCTGGCGCGGGATCAGGTCCTTGAGTTTCTCGCACACCTGGCGGCCGCGGGATTCCGCGTGCGTGCGGTGCGCGATGAAGGCAAGCGCGTCGACCGGCTCGGCGTTGACGAGGATCGAGACCTTGACGAGATCGCTCTCCTCGTAGCCGATCAGTTCGTAGTCGAAACTGGCGTACCCGCGCGACACCGACTTGAGCCGGTCGTAGAAATCGAACACCACTTCGTTCAGCGGCAGTTTGTAGACGATCATGGCGCGGTTGCCGACATAGGTCAGCTCCATCTGGATGCCGCGGCGTTCCTCGCATAGCGACAGCACGGACCCCAGAAACTCATCCGGCACCATGATCGAGGCCTTGATCAGCGGCTCCTCGACATAATCGATGTGCACCGGGTCCGGCATGTCGACCGGGTTGTGCAATTCCTTCATGGTGCCGTCGGTCCGGTAAACCTTGTAGACGACGCTCGGGCTCGTGGTGATCAGGTCGAGATCGAATTCGCGCTCGAGGCGTTCCTGCACGATTTCCAGGTGCAAAAGGCCGAGAAACCCGCAGCGGAATCCGAAACCGAGCGCGGCCGAGCTTTCCGCCTCGTAATGGAAGCTGGCGTCGTTCAGGTGCAGCTTGGCGAGCGCGTCGCGCAGGTCCTCGTATTCGGACGCGTCGGTCGGGAACAGGCCGCAGAAGACCACCGGGATGGACGGTTTGAAGCCCGGCAGCGGCTTGGCCGTCTGGCGCTTTTCCTCGGTGATCGTGTCGCCGACGGATGTTTCGGCAACGGTCTTGATGGCCGCCGTCATGTAGCCGACGTCGCCCGGGCCCAGCGCCTCGATCTTGGTCGGCTTGGGTGTGAAGACCCCGACCTGATCGGCCTGATGTATGGACTCCTCCTGCATCAGGCGGATCCGCATGCCTTTCTTTAGGGTGCCTTCGTACACGCGCACAAGCGTCATCACGCCGAGATAGGCGTCGTACCAGCTATCGACCAGAAGCGCCTTCAGGGGCGCCGCCGCGTCGCCCTTGGGCGGCGGCATCTTGTTGACGATCGCCTCCAGCACGTCCGGCACGCCCATGCCGGTCTTGGCCGAGATCAGCAGCGCTTCGGAGGCGTCGAGGCCGATAACGTCCTCGATCTGCTCCTTGACCCGCTCCGGCTCCGCCGCCGGCAGGTCCGCCTTGTTCAGAACGGGAATAATCTCGAGGTCATTCTCGATGGCCAGATAAACGTTGGCGAGGGTCTGTGCTTCCACGCCCTGCGTCGCGTCGACCACCAGCAACGCGCCCTCGCAGGCGGCGAGCGAGCGGCTGACTTCGTACGAAAAGTCGACGTGGCCCGGCGTGTCGATCAGGTTGAGGATGTAATCCTGTCCGTCCTTCGCCTTGTACTTGAGGCGCACGGTCTGCGCCTTGATCGTAATGCCGCGTTCGCGCTCCAGATCCATGTTATCGAGGACCTGCTCCTTCATCTCGCGGTTGGTCAGCCCGCCGCAAATCTGGATCAGACGATCGGCGAGCGTCGACTTGCCGTGGTCGATATGTGCGATGATCGCGAAGTTACGAATGTGCGTGGTGTCGGTCATGGCGCGGCTATGTATCACCAAGGCGAAGGCTTTACCATCCCAATCGGCGTGTCGGGCAGGCGCCTAGAGTTCGCCGATCTTCAGCCCCTCGAACTCGCGTTGCCGTTCGCTCAGCAACCGGCGGTACTCGTCCGCGCCGAAGACGTAATTGCAGACCATGCACCCGACCTGCGCCCCCGTGGCAAGCGGATCGGCGGCACCGTCGAGCGTATTCTGCGCCTCGCCGCATTGCGGGCATTTCACCGGCAGAATATCGGTGCTGGTCAGTGTTGCATCGGATGTGCCGGGCATTTTTCTATCCGTCGACCCCGCAGGCCTTGGAGGCCGCCTTGTAGGCCGCGGTAAAGCCGCTTAGCGAGAACGTGTCTGTGGTCAGCGTCCCGCGGCTCGAGGTGCCTTTGACGACCATGTCGACGCCCCGGATCATGGCCTCGACAAGCGGCGGGTCCTCGTAAGCGAAAGCGAGCTCGCCATCGGCGAACATCGGAAACGACGCGCCGCCGATCCGGGCCGTGATCTTGCCGTTCTTTGAATATGTATACCCGGCTTCCAGGCTGACGATACCGGTCAACTTGTCGCCCGGACGGTGCGAAACCAGAAGAAACACGTCCCCGCGCCGCGTGTAATCGCCCTCGGATTTCGTCGGCACCGTCGCGGCATAGCAGACCTTGGAGCCGCCGTCGGTACGCGCATGCGCTTCCCAGTCCTGGAACTTGTCCAGAAACTCGGCGTGCGCCCCCGACCCTGCCGTACAAATTGCGGCGACGAGCGAAAACAGGGCTACCGGTGAACTGAAAAACTGCATTGCATTCATACCTACCGTGATATACCGGACGCTCGTATATCCGCAAGGCCGTATCGAAAAACGTCAACGACCAGCAGGTTTCGCCCATGTCAGATCCCCTGATTTGTGAAGTCGTCCGCGGCACGATGGTTGAGAGCCGTCACCGGGTGCATGCCATGGTCTGCGACGCCTCGGGGCCGGTGAAGACCTGGGGGGACCCGGACCTGATGTTCTATCCGCGCTCGGCGATCAAGTACATGCAAAGCCTGCCGCTGGTCGAAAGCGGGGCCGCCGATGCCGTCAACGTCAGCGTCGCGGAACTGGCGCTTGCATCGGCCTCGCATTCGGGCACCGCAACCCACGTCGATGCCGTTGCAGCATGGCTTGAACGGCTCGGGCTGGGCGAGCGGCACCTGGGGTGCGGACCGCATCTGCCGTATGACACGCCCTCGGCGCATACGCTCATCCGCGAGGGCAAGTCGCCGACCCGGCTCTACAACAACTGTTCCGGCAAACACACGGGATTCCTCACGACGGCGCTGCATCTGCACGAACCGGTCGAGGGCTACCTGGATGCGAATCATCCGGTCCAGAAAAGGCTATACGATATTCTGGTGCAGTTCGGCGGGCAGGATCTGGCCGGCACCGGCCGCGGCGTGGATGGCTGCGGCATCCCGGTCTACGGCATGACCCTGAGCGCCCTCGCCACGGCAGCCCAGAAGATGGCGGATCCCACCGGCCTGGGCGACGATCGCGGCAACGCGATGAAAAGAGTACTTGCCGCCGTCATGGCCGAACCGTTCATGGTTGCCGGACCTTCGCGTTTCGATACGGACGTCATGACCGCGCTGGCCGGAAAGGTGGCGACAAAGGGCGGTGCCGAAGGCGTTCACGTTGCGATACTGCCGGAAAAACGCCTCGGCATCGCCATCAAGACGGAAGACGGTGAACGGCGCGCGGGCGACGTCGCCATGTGCTGGCTGTTGAGCGAAGCCGGCCTGATCAACGGAACGGAAGCGAAAAGGCTCCGGACACACATACGCCCGACGGTCGCCAATGCGGCCGGGGACGATGTTGGCCATATAAGAATAAAAAAGTAAATTGCATGGGGGAAACTTAGGAGTATCCAAGTTTGCGCATCGGCATTGCCAGGGCGTTACTTTACATCGTTTGTCTTTCCGCGGTCATCATCCTGAGCCAGTTCGTTTACGAACTGAGGCGTTCTGCGGAGGAACAATACCGGGCCGATTTTCGGGCGGTGACGGCCGAGTTTACGAACGAAGTTCGTCACTCCGTTTCCACGGTCATCAGTTACGTCCTCAGTACGGGCGCGTTTTTCGAATCCAGCAATGTCGTCCACGAGGACGAGTTCGCCCGCTTCGTCATTCGTTCCCGGTTCCTCTCGGAATCGCCGCATCTGAGGACGCTCAGCGTCGTGCCATATCTCGAACGCAAGGATCTGGCTTCTTTTCGAGCGTCCCTGGAAGCCCGAAAAGAAACCAGGAGCTTTTACGGATACAAGCCCTTCGAAATTGTTGAGCGGCCAAGCCAGGATCACTACGCGCCGATAACGTATTCCGAGGGCCCCGACAGCCGCCACGGCATTCTCGGTTATGATTTCGCGACTAAACCGGAGATACTGAAGACCGCCCGTGCCGCATTGATATCCACGCAGCCGCACATGACGCCTCCCCTCAATTTCTCGACGGACGGCAACGAGGTCAGTCACGACGTCCTGATCGTCTCGGCGGTCAAAAGTAACGCCAACCTCGGCTTGCACGGTCTATCCGAGAGCGAAATGTCCGTGTTCATTGCCGCCAGTTACTCGCCTGCGATCGCGATTTCCAAGATACTGCAGGAAACAGCCTTCGGTTCGCAGTTCGACGTCAGAATACGTGATGCCACGGACGGCGAGCCACGATTGATATACGGGACCGCCAATGCCGGCAAAGAGCAACAGCCGCTGTTCGTCGATCAGCTCGTTCTGGGTAACCGTGTCTGGGCGCTGGAATACTTCAGCGCGCCGACCGCCATGGGCGGCGACAACATTCAGCGCTTCATGATCCTCGGCGTCATCGGCATTACGCTAATTCTCGCACTGACCATCGCCATCGACCGTTTGATCAGGGGCCGGAGCCTGCTCGAGCGCGAGGTCGAGGAGCGAACCGAGCAACTGAACGACCTGAACAAGGCCCTGGTCGAAGCCGCACAGCAGGCGAATGCGGAGAGCGACGCCAAGTCGATGTTCCTGGCGCACATGAGCCATGAACTTCGGACGCCGCTGAACGCGATCATCGGCTATGCGCAGATGCTTCAAAAAGAACCTTTCGGAAAGATCGGCGACGGCAGGTACCTCGAATACGCGGACACCATCGAGGAAGCGGGTAAAATCCAGCTTCAGTTCGTCGAGGACATCCTGTCCCTCACGGCATTGCAGAACGGGCAGCGCGAGCTCGACAAGAAGGCCCTCGATTTGCGGGATACGGCGGAACGGTGCGTGCAGTTCCTGCAAACCCGCATCGAGGAGAAGTCGCTGATCGTCCAGGTCGTCGGCGACCTAGACGGCCATTCGTTTTACGGCGACGAGCGCTCGATGCAGCAGATTCTCCTCAATCTTCTTTCAAACTCGATCAAGTTCACGCCGGAGAGCGGCCGGATCACGGTACGCCTCGAGCGTGTCGTCGGCGCGACCGTTCTTTCCGTCGAGGATACGGGGATCGGCATCGCGACCCAGGACATCGAAAAGATTCTGCAACCGTTCGGTCAGGCGCACGTCAACGCTTACAATGCCCGCGAAGGCGTGGGCCTCGGCCTTTCCATCGTCAACAGTCTCGCGCAGGCCAACGGCGGCACGGTCCGTATCGAGAGCGAGCAGGGCAAGGGAACCACGGTCCTGGTCGAATTTCCCGACACGGCCGGCGTCTGATCAATCGTTATAGGCCCTCGGTGGCGGCGCACGATAGGCGTCTGCCTCTTTCCTGAACTTGGGCCCCCCGCGTTTCACGGGTTTCAGTTCTTCCGTCGGCCCGCCGGGCCGCACGGGCCTTGGCGCGAAACGCCCCATCGAAAGGACCCGGTCGTACATCACGAGCGCCCCCGCAATTCCCACGTTGACGCAGAACTTCGTCGGAATCTGGATGACGTAATCGCAGCGCGCCAGCATCTCCGGCGAAAGTTCGCCCCGCTCCGGCCCCAGCACATAGGCTGCCTGCGGCGGGTGATGAAAACTCGGCATCTCGATGGAGCCGTCGATCAGCTCGACACCGACGAGCTTGCACTTCGCCGGCAGCATCATCGCGTCGATATCGGGAAATGCATAGAACGGCAGATGCGCCGGCGAATCCGAGGTGTCCGATTTTCCGCCGCCACGCCGCGTATAAGCGGCCTTCACGGTGAAAACGAAGCTGGCATCGAAAGCGTGGGCCGAGCGGAACAAATTCCCCACGTTCATTTCCTTGGATATCCCTTCGACACCGATGCCGAAATAACCGCGCATGGACAACTCCGTTTGACGCGCCTTGGGTTGGCGGCCTTTTGCTTTTAATGTGGCCCAAGATTTAACCAGGATTTCGACTAAACATTCCAGACCGGTCCGGTCATTTCAAGAAGGAGCCCTCCATGCGCGCTGTAGTCTGCGCCAGTTTCGACGACGATGATCAATTGGGCGTCGGCGAACTGCCGCCGCCCGACCTGCCTCAGGGGTACGTGCGGATCGCCGTCCGCGCCGCGGGCGTGAACTTCGCCGACACTCTGATGGTCAAGGGGAAGTACCAGGTCAAACCGCAACTGCCGTTCGCACCGGGTCTCGAAGCGGCGGGCTTCGTGACCGAAGTTTCGAGCGACGTCGAAGGGATCAACGTCGGTGACCGCGTCATGGCGAGCGTCGAGCATGGCGCCTATGCCGAAGAGACCGTCGCCAAGGCAACGAACGTCTACGTCATTCCTGAGAAAATGCCGTTCGTCGAAGCCGCCGGGTTCCCGATCGTCTATGGCACCTCGCATATCGGGCTCGTGCATAAACTGCGCATCCAGCCTGGCGAAACCCTGCTGGTGCACGGCGCCGCCGGGGGCGTCGGCCTGACCGCGGTCGAGATCGGCAAACTGCTCGGTGCCCGGGTGATCGCCACCGCCGGCGGCAAGGACAAGCTCGAGATCGCCAAGCAGTACGGCGCCGATGATCTGATCGACTACCGGACCGAAGACATCCGCGAACGGGTAAAGGCATTGACCGACGGCCGCGGCGCGGACGCCGTCTACGACCCGGTCGGCGGATCCGCCTTCGACGCCAGTCTGCGCGCCATCGTCCAGGGCGGGAGGATTCTCGTCGTCGGCTTCGCGAGCGGCACCGTGCCTCAGATCCCGGCGAACATCCTGCTCGTCAAGAACATCACCGTGATCGGCTATTACTGGGGCGCGCACCGGATCCTCGATCCGGACCTGGTGCACGGATCATTCAAGGAACTGCTGCAATGGTACGCCGCCGGCAAGCTGAAGCCGCATGTCTCGCACGTATACCCGATGGAGGATGTCAAACTCGCACATGAGGTCCTGACCGGCCGCAAGTCGACCGGCAAGGTCGTCATCCTCACGGCAGACACGAACAAGGATGACGCTTGATTTTATAGAATCCGCTTCTTTACAGGCAGGACTGGCATGAAGATCGGAACCAAGCTCGGAATCTGTTTTATCGCCCTCGCTGTCGTCCCGCTGGGTGCGGCGTCCGTTGTCTATCTGCGCACCACCCACCAGTTCGGCAACGACATGGCCGCGCACGGCAAAGACCTGCTCGAGAACTGGGTTCACCGCGATCTCCGCCGTGCCAGTGAGCTCGGCGCGGTAACGATCGAGGAAACCCGCGATGCGGTCGCCCGCGAGGTCCGGTTTCTGGCCGGCGACATCGCCTCGCGCCTGGCGAGCGGGCAGGATGCTTCATCCGCCGATGCTGCCGAATCCGGGTTCATCCTCGACGGCACCGAGTTGCCCGATGCCGGAAATAACGGCGCTACAAAGATCGACCTGCAGCAAATGAGCGTACATCTGGCAGCGGATGCGACCCGCGATCAGATAGCCGGCACCCTCGAGCGCCTCTCCGGTCTGAACGAAATCGCGCGCACGATCTATTTGCGCAATCGCGATGCAATCGACACGCTGACAGTCACGTTCGAGAGCGGCCTGACGATCTCGTATCCGGGCCGTGTGGTCCGATTCGACAGCGACCCGCGTGAGACGAACTGGTACCTCTCGACCCTCGAGGCACTGCAAACCGGCTGGTTCGACGGCGCGGACGGTCGGTCAGGGCGCATCGCCGTCACTTCGCCCGTGCAGTATGCCGACGGCCGTCTTGCGGGCGCGGCACGGATATCGATCAGGCTCGACGCCCTCCTCGCACGCTCGGTAGATGCGACCCGCCTGCCGCCCGGCGCCGACGCTTATCTTTTCAACGTGCCGAAGGACGACCCGGAATTGATGCCATACCGGATCGCATCGTTTGGCTGGGAAAACGGCGAATGGGACGTCGCCGAGCACCCGCAACCGATAACACTTAACGGCGACGATGCTTGGCTCAAGGTCGTCAGCGACATTCGAAGCGGCGTGCCGGGATTGCAGAATGTCGAACGGGACGGCAACCGGGAAGTGTGGTCGTTCGGACCGGCCGGCGCGACTGCGGGATCCAGCTATCACATTGCGGTTTCGCTTCCCGCCGACGTCATCAGTGTGGTGACGACGCAGGTGGAGGAAGTCGTGGAGGATTCCTTCGATGCGCAGTTCCGAACCGCGGTCATCTTCGCTCTCGTTGCCGGGTTCGTGGCCGCCGGCCTTGCGGTTATCGGCGCCAGGACGCTTACCAGTCCGGTTCGACGTCTTCACGAGGCCGCAGCCAGACTGGGACGGGGTGACTTTTCCGTACGTGTAGAACACCCCGGCGGCGACGAGATCGGCGACCTGGCGCGCGGCTTCAACAGGATGGTACCGGCGCTTGAGGAACAACTGCGCGTCAAACGCGATCTTTTTGCCGCGCAGGAAATCCAGCAGCACCTGGTGCCGGCACAACCGCCGGAGATCGAAGGTTTCGAGATTGCCGGGCGTACGGTCTATTGCGACGAAACCGGCGGCGACTATCAGGACTATGTGCCGCTCCGCGAAGGACAGTATGCCGTGGTCGTCGGCGACGTCACGGGACACGGCGTCGGCGCGGCGTTGATGATGGCCTCGGCGCGGGCGCTGATTCGCGCCAACGCGGCCCACCATGAAACAGCGTCCGGCCTGCTGTCCGCCGTCAACAAGCAACTGACCGCAGACAGCACCGGCGGGCGGTCGCTGACCCTTTTCTTCATGCTGCTGCGCGACGGCAGCCGCGACATCGATTGGATATCGGCCGGGCATGAACCGGCACTGGTCTACGATCCCGATACAGAGGACTTCACGCTTCTGGAAGGCGAGGATATTCCGCTGGGCGTCGACGGCGATTGGGAATTCAACAACCGCCGGACGACACTGCCCGAAGGCGGCCTTCTGGTCGCGTTCACGGACGGAATCCGCGAGGCGCGAAACGGCGACGGGGAGGAATACGGGGTGAAGCGGCTAAAAGATGTCGTGCAGAGATCCCGGGAGAAAAGCAGCGGCGCCCTGCTGGAAGCGGTGTTCGCCGACCTGGCGACGTTCCGCGGCGACACCGCCGCCACGGACGATGTTTCCGTGGTGGTGATCAAGCCTTCCTGATCCGCGTATCCGGCCGGTCGACGATCCGCCGGCCGGCTTCCCAACGGCGCGGTTCTGCGCTATCAAATCAATCAGAACCACCGGGAGAAAATTCATGTTCAAGTCGATCCGCCGCTTCGGCATTCTCGCTCTGGCCCTCATCGCGATCGGCGGGCTTGCCGCCTGCGAGCCCGAAGTCGGCTCCAAGGATTGGTGCGAGGCCCTCAAGGAAAAGCCGAAGGGCGACTGGTCGGCGAACGAAGCCGCCGATTTCGCCAAGCACTGCGTCCTGTAATCCGGTCCGGCTACGAGACCTCGCCCGCGTCGCGGGCGCGAATGTAGTACATGAGGTCGAGCGGCGGCGGATCGCATGGCACCTGCGTCAGCAGTCCGTGCACCTGGCCGCGGTGGTGCGTCGCGTGGTTGAACATGTGCGCCAGGACGACGCGGCGCTTGTCTGTGCCGTCGACGCCGACGAACGTCTTGTATGAGAATTCCTGCTCCAGACCGGCCGCATCATGGCCGTCGACGAAATCGATGATGATGTCGTTCTCGGCGTCCCGCTCGCGGACATACGTGTCCCGGTCGGCGCAAACGATCTGATCCAGGCTGTCCGCCGGATAGGGTTTGTTGATCATTCGGCCCCGCCACAGGCGGTCGACAAGCAGCAGGTGATTGACGGCACCGTGAATGGACCCGAAGAACGCCTCGCGTGGTTTCATGTAGTCCGCTTCGTCGATTTCAATGATGGCCTTGCTGACGCGATCATTGGCCCATTTGTTGTAACGCGCCATCATTCTAAGATGTTCAAGCATGATCGTCTCCCGGTGCGGCTATCTGATCCGCCAATGCTGAACCTCTAGGCCGAAAATGAAAAGAGCGGTACCGGCATTTCGGCACCACTCTCTCCGGTCGGACGGGTCACAGGCTCACGCGCGCCAGAACGGTTTTGCGCTCTCGCGCGCAGCGTCTTCAGGTGTCATGCCCATGTCGTCGAGAATTCGCGGGTCGAGCTGCGCCAGATGCTGGCGTTCACGCAGGCGCGCTTCCCATACGTGAAACAGATCCAGGCCTTTTTCCGGCATCACGAAAACGGCGAGCGCCATCGACTTCATCAGGCTGCGGCCGAATCCCACGGCGAAGGGGAAGGTTTTCAGGATACTGCTCATGGTACGTCTCCGTTCCTTGCGGCGACGGCCAATTCCGTTCGTCCGCGTTGGGCAAATTGATACCGGGTTACGGTTCGGTGGACAAACGACATTATCTCATTTTCAAATTAGTTTTTCTTATTTGAATGTTATGGGTACAATCTCATAATCGTTATTAATCATAGGATTAAAGGCTACCATGTTAGAATCGCATATCAGGTACCAAGAATTTTAGTCATGAGAATGTCACCGCGATGAAACGACAGTTGCCGTCCCTGAACGCGTTGCGTGCCTTCGAGGCCGCGGCCCGGCACCTGAGCTTCACCAAGGCCGCCGACGAACTGAACGTGACGCAGGCCGCGATCTCGCACCAGGTCAAGGCGCTGGAGGATCAGATCGGCATCGCGCTGTTCCAGCGCCGTAACCGGCAGCTCATCCTGACCGATGCCGGGCAGACGCTTCTGCCCGATCTGATCGGCGCCCTCGATGCCATGGATGCGGCCGTGGCGCGGGTCAAACGCCGCGACCAGGCGGGCATCCTGATGGTCGCCACGATGGACAGCCTCGCCGCCGCCTGGCTGATGCCCCGGCTCGTCGGGTTCCGCGAGGAAAACCCGGATATCGACATCCGCCTCGCGACTTCGGATATCGCCGTCGATTACGACCGCAACGGAATCGACATCGGCATCCGCTATGGTCGCGGCAATTGGCCGGGCCTCGTCGCCGAGGAACTGATGCGCGAGGACATCTTCCCAGTGTGCGCCCCGGAGTTGATCGCGAAGGGGCCGGGACTGAACATCCCGGCCGATCTCCGGCACTATCCGCTGATCCACGACGACATGCCGGAGGACTGGGCGATGTGGCTCGCGAGCGCCGGGCTCACCGACATCGACCCCGGACGCGGTCACGGCTACAGCCATTCCAACCTGGTGATACAGGCGGCGGTCAACGGCGAAGGCGTAGCGCTCGGCCGCGGCCTGCTGGTCGCCGATGCGATCGCCGCCGGCAAGCTGGTGGCACCGTTTGATCTGACGCTGACGGCTGAGTACCGTTACTACGCCGCGTCGACGGAGACCAACTACGACCGCCCGAAGGTGCGGGTGTTCCGGGACTGGCTGTTTCGGGAAGCCCGGCGGACGGCGGACCAACTGAAGGCGGAGAAACGCACCGGGGAGATGAGGGCATGAACAACCCGTTTATCATGGCGATCCGCCAGAATCCGGATCAATTTCTGGGGGAGTTGGAAACGAGCGAAATCAAGGCCGTTACCGAGGCCTGCGTCGCCCAGCTCGAGGCGCGCGCCAAGGCCGGCGACGGCGCCGCGCCGGGCGCGCTGCAGGCGCTCTACCGAGCGCTCGCCAACGTCGAAATTTAGCTGGCCAGGTCGGGCAGGTCCCGGAACAGGTCGAGCGCTTCCGGGTTGGCCAGCGCCTCCTTGTTCTTCACGCCGCGCCCGTGAACGATATCGCGGACGGCAAGTTCGGTGATCTTACCGGACTTGGTGCGCGGGATATCCGAAACCTGCACGACCTTGGCCGGCACGTGCCGGGGCGTGCAATTGTTGCGGATCTGGGTGCGGATTTTCTGCGTCAGTCCGTCGTCGAGTTCGCCGTCCTTCAGCACGACAAACAGAACCACGCGCACATCGTTGTCCCATTCCTGGCCGATGACGATACTTTCCTGGATTTCGTCCAGCTTTTCGACCTGGCGGTATATTTCCGCCGTGCCGATCCGCACCCCGCCCGGATTGAGCGTCGCATCCGAGCGGCCATAGATCACGATGCCGTCGTGCTCGGTAAGCCTGATATAATCGCCGTGCGTCCAGACGTTTGGAAACGTTTCGAAGTACGCCGCGCGGAAGCGTTCGTCTCCGGGATCGTCGAGGAAGCCGAGCGGTACCGTCGGGAACGGTTTGGTGCAGACAAGTTCTCCCTTCTCGCCCTCGATCGGATTGCCGTCGTCGTCGAAGACCTCGACCGCCATGCCGAGGAACCGCATCTGGATTTCCCCCCGCCACACCGGGCCGGTCGGATCGCCGCCGCAAAAGCACCCCATCAGGTCGGTGCCGCCGGAGAACGACACCAGATGCACGTCCGGCTTGACCGCGTCGTAGACGTAATCGAACCCTTCCGGCGCCAGCGGCGAGCCGGTCGAACACAGCATGCGGACCGACGAAAGATCGTGCGTGTCGCGCGGACGCAGTTCCGCCTTGTTGAGCGCATCGATGAACTTCGCCGAGGTGCCGAACAACGTCATCTTTTCGGCATCGGCATAGTCGAACAGCACGTTGCCCGACGGATGGAACGGCGAACCGTCGTAGAGCAACAGCGTCGCCCCCCAGGCGATGTTGGTGGCGAGCCAGTTCCACATCATCCAGCCGCAGGTGGTGAAGAAGAACACCCGGTCGCCCTTGCGGATGTCGCAGTGCAGGGGCTGCTCGGTCGCGTGCTTCAGGAGCGTGCCACCCTGGCCGTGCACGATACACTTTGGCGCCCCCGTGGTGCCGCTCGAGAACATGATGTAGAGCGGATGATCGAACGGCAGCTGTTTGAAGGCTATCTCGCCCGGCTCGAACCCTTTCGCGGCATCGGCAAGGAGGATTCCGTTGTCGATGGGGGCCGTGTCCGCGTCTTCGTCGCCGTAGGGGATCAGGATGACTTTTTCGAGGCTCGACAATTGCCGGACGATGGCGGCCGTCTTGTCGCGCACGTCGTGGCGCTTGCCGTTGTACCAGTAGCCGTCGGTACAGAACATGACCTTCGGTTCGATCTGGCCAAACCGGTCGAGGACGCCCTGTTCGCCGAAATCCGGCGAACACGACGACCACACCGCACCCAGCGCGTTGGCCGCGGCCATGGCGATGACCGTTTCCGGCATGTTCGGCAGATACCCGCAGACCCGGTCGCCCTCGCCGACGCCGAGGCTTTCGAGGATCTGCACGTAAATCGAAACCTGGTCATGGACATCCTCGAAGCTGAGCCGGCGCGAAACCTTGCCTTCGCCGTTGAAGACCATGGCCTCGCCGTCCCCCCGATGACGCAACAGGTTTTCCGCGAAACTCAGGCGCGCGTCCGGGAACCATCTCGCACCCGGCATCTTGTCGCCGTCCGCCAGCACCCGCTCGCCACGCGTTGCGGCAATGATGCCGGCGTCGTCCCAGACCGACGTCCAGAACTTCTCAAGCTCGGTCACCGAGAACCGCCACAGCGCCCGGGTGTCCGGGATCTCAACTCCCCAGTCGGCTTCGACCCGCTTTCTGAACCGCGTGATCTCGGCGCCGTCGACCTGCGCCCGGCTTGGCTGCCACAGTGGTGTACTCAACGTCTTCCTCCCAAACGCGCGTCCCGTTCAGTCGGGCGCTTCTTCTTTCGCTCGCCCCAGAAAGTCCCGCGCACGGGTCCGGTGCGCCTCGGTCACATGCCCCGAAACCGACCGCCACGCCGCCCAGAACACGGCGGCGTCATCGGTGAAGCCGAGCCCGGCGATGAAATCCGGTACCATATCCGTCGGGATCACGAAATAGGCAAGCGCCGCCATCAGCGTGACGCGGACGCGTCCCGGCGTCGCCGGATCGGTGGCGCAGTAGTATGCCGCCACGGCCTCGTCCGTGAACGGTATCCGGCCGAGGGTCTTCTTCGCCTTGTCGACGAAGCCGTCGGCGACGATTTGTTCGTTTTCTTCCGGGGTTCGGCTCACGTTGTCGCCCGTCCATTCTCTTGATAAACAGATAACGGCTCGGCTTCAGAAGGATAAGGACATGGACGTCAAAGGTCACGCGGCGATCGTTACGGGTGCGGCGTCCGGTCTCGGGGCCGCGACCGCGAAAGCCCTGGCGGCCAAGGGTGCGAAGGTCGCGCTTCTCGATCTCAATGCCGAGGACGCCGGAAAGGTCGCCGACGAAATCGGTGGCCTTGCCGTCGGCTGCGACGTAACCAGCGCCGAAAGCGCCGAGGAAGCGGTCAAGGCGGCACGGGAACAGCACGGGCCGGCCCGCATTCTCGTGAGCTGCGCCGGCATCGCGCCGCCGAAACGGATCGTCGGCCGCGACGGTGCGCAACCGCTGGAGACCTTCGCCGCCGTCATCAACGTCAACCTGATCGGCACCTTCAACATCATGCGCCTTGCCGCCGCCGATATGGCGGCGCTCGAGCCGCTGGAGACAGGCGAACGCGGCGTCATCATCAACACGGCATCGATCGCCGCCATGGACGGTCAGATCGGCCAGGCCGCCTATGCCGCGTCGAAGGGCGGTGTCGCCTCGATGACCCTGCCCGCCGCCCGCGAACTGGCAAAGAGCGGCGTGCGCGTGCTGGCCATCGCACCCGGTATTTTCGGCACGCCGATGCTGTTCGGCCTGCCCGACGATGTGCAGAAGGCGTTGGGCGAGAGCGTGCCGTTTCCGTCCCGCCTCGGCGATCCGTCGGAATACGCGGCCCTGGCGCTGCACATGATCGAGAACGCCATGATGAACGGCGAGGTGGTGCGCCTCGACGGCGCACTGCGGATGGCACCGCAATGATCAGCGGGCTGCGTCTGCTGGGCGCGGTTTTCGCGCTCCTGCTCGCGGCCGCCGGCACGCAGGCGCAGTCCGGGGACGACAAGTACAAATACAAGCCCAACAGCGTCTTCGGCGCCGGCGACATCCGGGTCAAGGCGGATTCCCGCGTCTATCCGTGGACCGCGGTCGGGCGCTTCAACAAGGCGGGACGCGGCCATTGCACGGCGACGGTCGTCGCGCCCCGGATCGTCGTCACGTCCGCGCACTGCCTCGTCGACAGATACGCGGGCGGCTTCATGGCCCCCGGGGACCTGCATTTCGTCGCCGGGTGGGACCGCGGCGAGTATCTGTTCCACTCCACCGCCATCGAACTTCATCCGGCGCCGGGATACGACCCGAACCGGCGCGCGACGGTCTCCGCCGTCGTCCACGACTGGGCGCTGATCGTCCTGGAAAAGGACCCGAGCCCGACCACGGGCATTCTCCGCCCGGCGCTCTATACCGAGAAGATCTTCTGGGAACTGCGCAAGAAGGACACCGTGTTCACCCAGGCCGGATATTCGGGCGACCGCGGTCAGGTGCTGACGGCGCATCCGGACTGCAAGATGTGGGGCTTCACCAAGGGGCTGCAGGTCGCCGAACACGGCTGCCAGGCGGTCCCGGGCGACAGCGGCTCACCCATTGTCTTTTCCGACGGCAAGGAATACCGGCTTGCCGCGGTTCACGCGGCGCACACCAAGAACCGGGTCGGCGGCAAGGGGTTCGCCGTGCCCTCGGTCTCGTTCATGAAAGAGATCGACAAGCTCTCCAGGACGATCCGCAAGAACTAATCCGTCCCCACAATCTTGTTCATGAATTTGGCGAGCTTCACGTCGAGGTCGGTCAATCCGCCCGCGTCGTGCGTCGACAGCGTCACCTCGACGGTCGAGTAGACGTTGAACCATTCCGGATGGTGGTCCATTTTCTCGGCCTGCATCGCGACCCGGCTCATGAAGCCGAACGCCTCGTTGAAGTTCTTGAACTTGAACGTGCGGGTGATCGCGTCGCGGCCGTCGACATCGGCCCAGCCGTGCAGATCGGCCAATGCCTCGGCGCGGGCGGCGGCGTCGAGTTTGTCTGCCATGTTACTCTCCTGTTTGCCTTGTCCCGAGGGTGGTGATCCGGCGTCCTTGCGTCAACCGGGCCACCGGCGTGGCGTCGGAATACAGTTTCAATCGTTCAGCAGCTTGTCGATCGTCTCCAGAAGCACTTCACGCCTGAACGGCTTGAGAAGCGCCGCGTCCGCCCCCAGTTTTTCGCTGTTGCGGAGGTAGAGCGAATTCCCGGAGATCGCGACGATCGGGATGTCACCGAACCGGGCGCGAAGCGCCATGATCGCCGAGATACCCTCCATCCCGTCCATGACGATGTCTGTCACGACGACATCGGGGCGCCGGTCGGCCGCGGCTTCCAAGGCGCCCGCGCCTTCCACCGCCTCGCTGACGTCGTAGCCCGACGAGGCGAGTGCGCCCGCCAGCGCGAACCGCAGGTCTTCGTCGTCCTCGATCAGCAGAACCCGGGTCATGGAGAAAAGTAGCATGAGTGCGGGAGCTTGACGATTCAACCCGCCCCGCGATCTGACGCATACAACAAACACCGACCGCGATGATGCCGCGGTGTCCGGGCGCGAATATGCCCGAGGGGTCGGCGTTGATCGCCGCCCCCGTCCTGCCGAGAGACCTAAAATGCTGTTTTTGCAAAACATTTGCGGAATCGTCAAAGTTACAAATGCAATTAAGAATCATTTGCATGATAAGTTTTGAGCCATTAGGACCAAACGAACATCCCGTTCGGGGGACACCTAAAAAGACATGAAGAGGGGAAGAGAATGTCTCGTTGGTCCAAAACCGTTGCCTATACCACCATCCTGTCCGCCACCGTCGTTACGGGCGCAAGTGCCGAGACTTTTCGTCTCGATCCCGTGGTCGTTCGAGGATCGTCCGTCCATCAATCGCAACAGCATCGCCAGGATGTCATTGACGGCATGAATGCGAACAGGACGAACTCGTACCTCGGGGGATCAGTCCTGCAGAACCTGAACCCCGTCAATTCCGGCGACGCTTTGCGCTACAACGTGCCCGGGATCATCAACCAGCCCTTCAGCGGCGACCGCTTCGGCGGCAGCTCCAAGGTCCGCACGTTCGGTGATTTCGGTGCCGCAAGCTCGATCGACGGCGGCCCCGCTTTCAGAATTCAGGGACAGGAAGGCGGCGGATATACGAATACTCTCGTGCCGACGATTGCGATCGACAAGATCGGCGTCATGAAGGGAAGCAGGGGCGTCGCGTATGGCGATGGCACCGACGGCGGCGTGATCGACACGCGCATCAAGTCCGGCCGCAACTATAAAAACCACCAGGCGACGAGCTTCGACGCGAGTTCCGCCAATGAAGCGCTTCTGCAGGGCGAAGCGGCGCACGGCACCGAAAACTGGGACTATTACGTCGCCGGCAGCGGCCTTTACGGCGCCTAAAACGGCGACCCGGACAATCTCGAACAGCAGGTCGTCCTCGGCGGCCTCGGGAAGGTCGGATACAATATCGACGAGGACACGCGCCTCGAGGTCCTGGGCATCTACGACCGGAGTGACCCGCGTATTTACCGCAACGATGCCGTCAACGACATCACCACCAAGACGCTCTATACGTCGACGACACTCGATAGCCGTCTCACGGAAAACAACAGTGTCAGGCTGGGCTACATATACGAGGAAGGCGGTTCCGTCTGGCCGGACCGCGGGCGCGACCGCAGCACGCTCAACAGCATTCTGTATGGCGAGCACTACCTGAACGCCGGCGTCGCCGAAGGTGTCGAGTACGATGGCTCCGTCGGGGCGCAGATGATGTACGTAAACACCAAGCGTGACAAAACGTGGGATAACCACTTCGAGGATTATTCCATCTATTCCCAGAATGCGTTCGCCATCGGTGACAATCTCGTACTCAACGGCGGCGCCCGGTTGACGTATTTCCAGAACGATATCGTGTACGACGGGCTCGCCCAGGCGGGGAACCTGGAGGACGATTTCAACCTCAGCTACGAGGGCGGCGCCGCCTACGACGTTCTCGAAGCCACGACGCTGCGCGCCAGCTATGCGACCAGCTTCAACCGTTTTTACGGGAAGTACGGCAACTTCGGGACCGACGCCCTGAATGAAGCCGGCGACGGCGACACGATTGTCGAGGCGCGCACCATAGAACTCGGCGCCAGACAGGCCTGGGACGGCGGCTATCTCGATGTTGCCCTTTACAACACGCTTCAGGAGAACGTGCCGCGCCGAAACAACAGCGCCATCGAAAGCGTCGATGTCGATCAGTCGGGCCTGGAGGCCGAACTTTTCGCCAATCTTACCGACAAGCTCATCATGAGCGCGAGTTACATGCGCATGCTGGACGTACAGGCAACGCGCAGTGACGGCACGGACGTCAATCACAACATTTTCTGGGGTACGCAGGTGGCGTCGGTCCCGGAAAACCAGGTCTCGGTCCGGCTCGATTATTCACTGACCGACAAGATCAATATCTGGGGAACGGCTTTCTATTCGACCGGATACGAATCGGTCGATTCGGATGGCAGCGTCACCGAGCGGGACGATTTCGAACGCATCGATCTCGGCGCCTCGTGGTCGCCGTACGAGACATGGACCTTCCGGACCCGCATCGAAAACATCACCGACGAGAGAGGCTTCGGCCAGGAGGTGATCGGCAGCCATACCGACACCGACGGGAACCTCGGCCGGGTCTTCTGGCTGGGCGTCGACCACACGTTCTAGACGCCTATCTCGCCAACCCAGCCGCCAGCAAAAGATCCCGCCATGAATTACCGTGTCTTGAGACGAATACACCTGTGGCTCTCGCTCGCCGCCGCACTGCCGCTCCTGCTGCTCAGCCTGACCGGCGCGCTGCTTGTGTACGGGCATGAAATCCAGCAAGCCGTTCTGCCGGACCGGTGGGCCGTGGAGAAACCGGCGCCGGAAGCCCGGCCCCTATCCTACGGAAAGCTGCTGGACGCGATCGCCGAGCAGAAGCCCGGCGTCCGGGTCTGGTCATTCGGGATCGGCGACACGCCGGAACGCGCCTGGACGTTGTGGCTCGCCGACAACGCCGGCGTGCTCAATCTCGATCCCTATACCGGGCGTGTGCTCGACCACTATGAATATAACGACAGCCTGTACGGGTTCGTCGTCGCGCTGCACCGCCGCTGGCTGACGGGCGATGCGCAGATCACGCCCGTGATCCGGCATTTCATCTCGACGGTTTCGCTGGTCGTTGTTCTGCAGATTCTCGTCGGCCTCGGGATGTGGCTGCTGCCGCCGAAGCGGCTCGCGCGCTTGAAAGTCGATTTCCGCCGGCGGCCCCGTGTCGTCGTTCTCAGACTGCATCAACTGTCCGGCGTTTGTACGGCGATCATCCTGATCGCGGTCGCCTTTACGGGGATGTCGCTCTACTGGCATGGCCCGATAGAGAGCGTCGTCGAAACGGTCACCGGCCAGAAGATCGCCAAGGCTTCGGCGCCCGATTATCAGGGAATCGCAGACATCAGGGACATCGATGCCGCCGTTGCCGCCGGCACGGCCGCGCTTCCCGGTCACAAGCTCCTCCATTTCCGCGCGCCGCAGCCGGGCAAGCCGCTGTCGATGGGCCTGGCGCCACCCGACGGGCAAATCCCCGCCCGTGTCTGGGTGGGTGACGATCCCCCCCGCGTGATTGCCGTCGAACGCGTGGACGGCATCAACGCGGCGACATGGTTCTGGCGTATGCGTTACCGAATCCATATCGGCGACTTCGCGGGGCCGGTGGTCCGGGCTCTCTGGGTCGTGGTCGCGCTATTGCCGACGGCCTATATCGTCTCCGGGCTCTGGCTGTATCTCTCTCGCCGGCCGCGGAAAGAGGCGGCAAGCGCCTGAGCAGCATAGGTCCGTTCACGGCGGAACCGCGGAAGCCGCCTCAACCACGCCGGTCGCAGATCGGCCGAGGGCGAACGAAATTGGAGCGTTTAGGAAATGGTGGAGCCGAGGGGAATCGAACCCCTGACCTTCGCATTGCGAACGCGACGCTCTCCCAACTGAGCTACGGCCCCGCACCAAGGATCGCCGGCGGCGGAAACACCCCGCCGACGGGCGCGGAATATCGGCCCCAGGCCCTTTTCTGTCAAGTCGATATCGCCGACAGACCGCGGTCCGGGCCCGAACCGCATCGACGGGCGGAACGCTTGCGCGTTTTCATCACGGCAATTACCTTATCCGAGGTTTCGGCCCGCCGCCCACGCCGGGGGTAGCCTATCGGACACGCCAACGGAGTGAACGCACATGGACGTTATCGCCGGCCCGGTTCTGGGTCTCATCTATCACCTCATCGGGCTTTACACGTGGGTGGTGATCATCGCCGTCATCATGAGCTGGCTGATCGCCTTCAACGTCATCAACCTCTCCAACCAGTTCGTGCGCATGATCTACGACGTCGTGACGCGCCTGACGGAACCGCTGCTGGCGCCGATCCGCCGCTTCATGCCGGACCTGGGTGGCGTCGATATTTCGCCGGTGCTGCTGATCCTGCTGCTGTGGTTCGCCAAGGATGTCGTCGCCCGGCTCGCCATGCGCATTGGCTGACGCCACCGGCCCCTTTCAGCCCGTCACGGAAGGTCTTGAGGTGCGTCTGCGCGTCACGCCCCGCGCATCCCGGGATGCAATCGGTGAGGTCGTCGCGGACGGAAAAGGAAAGGGCGCGATCAAGATTGCCGTCACCGCCGTTCCCGAGAAAGGTAGCGCCAACGCGGCCGTCATCAAGCTGCTGGCGAAAGCGTGGCGGCTTCGAAAATCGGACATGCGGATCGTGCAGGGCGCCACGGACCGGAACAAGACACTGCGGATCGCCGGCGACGGCCGTGAATTGATGACGAGACTGTCCCGGCTGTTGACGTCTGCATAACCGCCGGATTGGGGGACAACACATGAGCGACGCCAAAATCATCGACGGCAAGGCCTTCGCCGCCAGACTCCGCGAGCGGGTCGCGGGCGAGGTCACCAGACTGGTTTCCGATCACGGCATCAAGCCGAACCTGACCGTGATCCTCGTCGGCGAGGATCCGGCCAGCCAGGTCTATGTCCGCAACAAGGGCACGCAGACTGAGGAAGCGGGCATGACGTCGGTCACGCACAAGCTCGACGCATCGACACCCGAGGCCGCGCTTCTGGAATTGATCGAAAGCCTCAACGACGACCCGGCATGCCATGGCATCCTGGTGCAACTGCCGCTGCCGGATCACATCGACGAAAGCAAGGTGCTGGCGGCCATCGACCCCGACAAGGACGTGGACGGTTTCCATGTCATCAACGTCGGCCGGCTATGGACCGGGCAGAGCGCGCTGGTCCCCTGCACGCCGTACGGCTGCCTGATGATGCTGAAAGAGCATTTCGGCGGCAAGCTCTCGGGCAAGCGGGCGCTCGTGCTGGGCCGCTCCAACATCGTCGGCAAGCCGATGGCGGCACTGCTGCTGGCGGAAAGCTGCACCGTTTCCATCGCCCATTCGCGAACGGATGATCTGCCCGAGCGCTGCCGCGAGGCGGACATCCTGGTCGCCGCCGTCGGCCGGCCGGAAATGGTCCGTGGCGGCTGGGTCAAGCCGGGCGCCGTCGTCATCGACGTCGGCATCAACCGGGTGCCGGCGCCGGAGAAGGGCGAGGGCAAGACCAGGCTGGTCGGCGACGTCAATTTCGCGGAAGCCGCCGCGAATGCATCCGCCATCACGCCGGTGCCGGGCGGCGTCGGCCCGATGACCATCGCGTGCCTGCTCAGGAACACCGTCGTCGCCGCGTGCCTGCAGAACGGCATCGACGCGCCGGATATCTGATCAGACCGGCAACTCAGCGTTTGCCGCTAGCGAGCCGCGAACTCGCCGGGTCGCGGCGCAGCAGCGCCATGGCGACGACGCCGAGCGCCGGGCCGATGGCCAGCGGCGCCATCGCCCACTGCCATGTCAGGTACCCGGCGAACACCGGCAGGGCATGAATGGTGATCAGCGTCAGCGAGAACCCGACCGACGTCTGTATCGTCAGCATGGTGCCGACGTAGCGCGGGTCTGACAGTTCGATCACGCAGGACGAGAACTGCGCCGAATCGGCGACCACCGTCACGCCCCAGACAAGGCACACCAGGAACATCAGCGCCGGCACGCCGCCATAGAAGAACCCGACCGTCGCCGCGCACAGGCCGCTGACCGTCATGGCGGCGATGGTCAGCGTCGTCCGTCCCATCCGGTCGGCGAAGACGCCCCCCGCCATGGAACCGGCGCCGCCCGCCGCGATCACCAGGAACGTCGCCGCACCGGCCCAGAACACGGGGTTTTGCATGCCGCTCGCGGTGAAACTGGCGGCAAGGTAGAAACCGATCCAGCCCCACATGGCATACAACTCCCACATGTGCCCGAAGTAGCCGAGGTTGGCGAGCCGGAGCGGCCGGTTGCGCCACGCTTCGAGGATGGCCGCCGAGTTGAAGGGCGCGGCGGGGGCCAGCCCCGGCCCCGGCTTGCTCTGCAGGATCAACAACGCCGACAGCACCGCCGCCATCGACGCCGCCGCCATGGTGAACCGCCAGTCGACCCCGCCCGCGACGTTGAACAGGTGCGGCAGCGCCGAGCCCAGCGTCAGGGCGCCGACCAGTAATCCGACCAGGTAGCCGGTGTCGCCCTTCGACCACGATGAGGCCAGCTTCATGCCGACCGGATAAATGCCGGCCATGCAGACGCCGGTCACGAAACGCAGCACGATGACGCCAAAGGATGCCGGATCGACGCCGAGGATCAGCGCGTTCGCAACTGCGGCGAGCAACGCGCAGACCGCGAACAGGCGCGTCGGCGCGACCCGGTCGGGCAGGGTCAGAAGCGCGCTCGCCAAGGTCCCCGCGACGAAACCGATGGAAACGGCACTCGTATACATCGACGCCTGCGCATCCGAGATGCCGGCCTCGACCTTGAGCACCGGCACCACCGCGCTTGCCGAGAACCACAGCGACAGCGCCGAGACCTCGGCCAGCGCCAGCAGCATCAGCGCCCGCCGTTTCTCCCGCGGATCGATTTCCACGTCCGTCATGGCACCGCTTTAGAAGGTTTCCGCCCCCTCGCCAAGCACGCACATTGCCGATCCCCCTTGGCGGCGGACGCGTTTGGGTGTACACCCCGCGCCCATGAACGCACCGACGCACACCGCGACCGACGACCGCAGCGAACTGGTGGGCCTGAGCCGCGCCGAGCTCGCGGACGAACTCGCGCGCCTGGGCGAGAAGCCGTTCCGCGCCAAGCAGCTCTGGCACTGGATCTATCATCAGGGCGAGACCGACTTCGCCGAGATGAGCACCCTGTCCAAGGATTTCCGCACCCGGCTCGCGGAAACCCACAAGGTCTCGCGCCCCGGCGTCGCGACCGAGCAGACGTCGGTCGACGGCACGCGCAAGTGGCTGTTCCGGCTCTCGGACGGTAAGGAAGTCGAGACCGTGCACATCCCCGAGGAAGACCGGGGCGCGGTCTGCGTCTCCAGCCAGGTCGGCTGCACGCTCGCCTGCAAGTTCTGCCACACCGGCACCCAGCCGATGGTGCGCAACCTGACGGCGGGCGAGATCGTCGGCCAGTTCATGGCGGCGCGGGACAGTTACGGCGAATGGCCGTCCCCCAGCGACGGGAACCGCCAGCTTTCCAACATCGTCATGATGGGCATGGGCGAACCGCTGTTCAATTACGAGAACGTGGCCAAGGCGCTGACCATCGTCATGGACGGCGACGGCATCGCGCTGTCGAAACGGCGCATCACGCTGTCAACCTCCGGCATCGTCCCGGAGATCGAACGCTGCGGTGCGGAGCTTGGCGTCAATCTGGCGATCAGCCTGCACGCCGTCCGCGACGACCTGCGCGATGAACTGGTGCCGATCAACAAGAAGTGGCCGATCGCCGAACTGCTCGACGCGTGCCGCCGCTATCCGACGTCGTCGAATGCCCGGCGTATTACCTTCGAATACGTGATGCTGAAGGACGTCAACGATTCCGATGCCGACGCGCACGAGCTGGTGCGCATGCTTCGGGGCATTCCGGCCAAGATCAACCTGATCCCGTTCAATCCCTGGCCGGGCGCGGTATTCGAATGCTCGTCCAACAACCGCATTCACCGCTTCGCCGGGATCGTCAACGATGCCGGCTATTCGTCGCCGGTGCGCACACCGCGCGGCCGCGACATCATGGCCGCCTGCGGTCAGCTTAAATCCGCGTCCGAGCGGGCGCGGAAATTCTCCGAGCGCGTGCAGACCGCGTAACAACGCACTTTTGGGTATCGATTTTGCTTCTCTTCTCCCGTCAACCAGAGGAGGGAGAACCGTTATGTTCGACAAGACCAATGCCGCCGCGGCGCAGGCCGCCGCGCTGCCCGACGTTCAGCAGGGCAAATCCGGCAAACCGGAACTGGACAAGGAACCGGCGTGGAAAAGCGACTTCCGCCAGACCCTGAACGAGATCAAGGACAAGGGCTTCAGCGCCTACGCGGAAGAGATCAACGAGAAGAAGCTGGAGGAGATGCGGCAAAAAATCCTTGCATCCATGGGACTTAGCGAAGGCGATCTGGAAAAGATGACCCCTGAGCAACGGGATCGGATCGAGAAGATGATCGCGCTCGAAATCCAGGAACGCCTTGCCGCCGAGGACGCGCTCGAAGGCGACAAGAAGGGCCTGAATAGCTCCATGGACGGTCTTGCCGATCAGGTGCGCTCGGCGCCGAACGGGCTCGGCGCGGGCATGCTGCTGATGCAGGAACTCGACCCAAGCACCCCGGCCAGCACCGAAAAGGACGACAAGACCGGGTAAATCCTGCCGCCCGCCCGGCAAGAAATTTCAGGGAATCTTTGCGGTCATAGAGAATCCGGCCTATGTCTAGGGTATGGTGTTGTTTCAGAAAGGCGCAGGCTGGACGTGAATCATCAACATTCCCGTGCCGACACGATCAGCATTTCCTTCAGCACAGAACCGGTTACCGTCCGTTGGGGCGACACGGTCGTTGCCGAGAGCCACTCTGCGGTCGTTCTGCACGAAACCGGATATGCGGACCGTTATTACTTTCCGCGCCTCGACGTGAAGATGGATTTTCTGAAAGCGTCGGACAAAACCACCCATTGTCCGCACAAGGGGAATGCCGAGTATTTCAGTATCGAGACGCGAAACGGCCGCCGTGACGATCTCGCCTGGTCGTATCCCGCCGCCAAGCTGGGCGTCGCCGAGATCAGCGGCTACATCGCGTTCCACGATGACGACCCCGAACTCAGCATCGCCTGAACCGCCGGCTCTTTAAGCTTTTCTAAAGGCCGTACCGTGTTCAATCGACGCGTCCTCCATTGGCGGGAGAGCACGCGTGTTCTTGGATCCAAAGACGTTCGAAATACTGGCCGGACGCCTCAGCGGCGATGCCGACGCGGTCAGGGCCGCGACGACCGGCATGCCGGCACTGCCCGCCGACGACCCGAAGCGGCCGATTCCGCCGGAACGGGCGCAGATTCTTCTCGCATTCGGCCTGAACGAACGCGACCTCGACTTCATGGGCGACAAGCAACGCGCCATGGTCGACGAAGTCGTCGACCGGGTGCTCGCCGTTCAGTCCCTCGCCTGACACCACCGGCCCGCCCGCACCGATCCGGCTTTACGAAGCGGACGGGATCAATATACTGCGCCCGCTTTGCCAACACCCGAACCTGAAAGCGCGCGCGTATGAGCAACGACGTTAAAAAAGTAGTTCTCGCCTACTCTGGCGGCCTCGACACCTCGGTCATTCTGAAATGGCTCAAGGACACCTATAACTGCGAGGTCGTCACCTTTACCGCCGATCTCGGCCAGGGCGAAGAGGTCGAACCGGCGCGCAAGAAAGCCGAGATGCTCGGCATCAAGGAAATCTACGTCGAGGACCTGCGCGAGGAGTTCGTGCGCGATTACGTGTTTCCGATGTTCCGTTCGGGCGCGATCTACGAGGGTACCTATCTGCTCGGCACCTCGATCGCGCGGCCGCTGATCGCCAAGCGCCAGATCGAGATCGCCCGGGAAACCGGTGCCGATGCGGTATCGCACGGCGCCACCGGCAAGGGCAACGATCAGGTCCGCTTCGAGCTCGGCTATTACGCGCTGGAGCCGTCCATCAAGATCATCGCGCCGTGGCGCGAATGGGACCTGACCAGCCGCACAAAGCTGATCGAATACGCCGAGAAGAACCAGATTCCGGTGCCGAAAGACAAGCGCG
Source organism: Rhodospirillales bacterium (assembly GCA_051117645.1). Classification (GTDB taxonomy): domain Bacteria; phylum Pseudomonadota; class Alphaproteobacteria; order Rhodospirillales; family Casp-alpha2; genus UBA4479. Next base: position 237,598 of record JBNPEI010000010.1, on the reverse strand, counting down.
GCGAGGCGCCGTTCAGCCAGGACGCTAACCTCCTGCACATCTCGTCCGAGGGCAAGATCCTCGAGGATCCGTGGATCGAGCCCGATTACGACCTGATTCTCAGCCGCATGGTGACGCCGATGGCGGCCCCGGATACGCCGGAAGAGATCACCATTGATTTCGAAAAGGGCGATCCGGTTGCCGTCAACGGCGAGAAGATGAGCCCGGCGACGCTGCTCGCCAAGCTCAACGAACTGGGCGGACGCAACGGCGTCGGCTGCATCGACATCGTCGAAAACCGCTTCATCGGCATGAAGTCGCGCGGCGTCTACGAAACGCCGGGCGGCACGGTTCTGTTCCATGCACATCGGGCGATGGAGAGCATCACGCTCGAGAAGGGCGCCATGCACACCAAGGACGAACTGATGCCGCGCTATGCGGAACTGCTGTACAACGGCTTCTGGTTCGCGCCGGAGCGGGAAATGCTGCAGGCGGCCATCGACAAGGCGTCCGAGCGCGTCACCGGCACCGTGCGGCTCAAGCTCTACAAGGGCAACGTCATCGTCACCGGCCGCAAGTCGCCCAATTCGCTCTATGACGAAGCCATGGTGACATTCGAGGAGGACGACGTTTACGACCAGCGCGACGCCGCCGGGTTCATCCGGCTGAATGCCCTCAGGTTGCGCCTGCTGGGCCGGAAGTAACCGATAAGTTCAGCACTGCACCGATCCGCACCCCTTGAATAGCCCGCGAATAGCCGCCTTTGCGGATATAAGTTGACCGTTGAACCTATTTTCTGCATGGTCGTTATTAACCATAAGAGATTAGGGAGCGCGAACATGGCTGCGCTGAAGGTTGTCCTGTATTTCCTGTCCGGGTTCTGTGTCATCGGCGGTGCGATCTGCATCGGCCTGTTCTTTCACAACGACTCGATCCAGGCCTTGGGAAGCGGCGCCCTGCTGCTGTGCATCGGCGTTGCCGGCCTCCTGGTTTCGATCTTCCTCGAGCCGCTCGTCCGCGCCTTCAAGTCCGAGAACGCCCGGGGCTGACCGGACATTTGTTTTTTCAGCGATGAAATGACCTGAGGGTCGGGTCCCGCTCGATCCAGTAGGTGTAGAGCGCGACCGGCGCCAGCGTCAGGTCGACGCCCTTCATGGTCGCCTGACGCGCAACGCTGCCGGTCAGCACGTAGGTCGTCGCCTGCGGATTGTTCTCCCGCACGAAATTCACCATCTGGTCGGGCCGCGTGTCCGTCCGCACATAGGTATTCGGCCAGTCCAGGTCGTAGACATGATCGGGTTTGCCGGTTTCCGGATGCAATGTCAGCAGATCCACGCTGCCGCCGCGCCAGCTTGCATAGTAAAGGTTCCGGATCGCCGACGACCCCAGCCATTGCGACACCAGCGCCGTTTCGGCCAAGCGCTGGAAATACTGATCCGACGACGTCACCGGCGCGAACAGGGCGGCATAGAGCGACGGGCTCGTCAGGTAGACCTTGAAGAACACCTGGCGCTGGAACGTCTTGGCGTCCCGGTCGACCCGGTTGATACGCCGGATCAGGAACGCCTGTTCCAGATAGTCGAGGTACTTGCGGAGCGTGTTCTTGGCGATGCCGGTCGCCTTGGCGAGATCGTCCATGGACACCTCGCGCGCGGTGTTGAAGGCAAGCAGGCCGAACAGCCTGTTCAGTTCCTGCGGATCGTTGACGCCGGCAAGCGAGGCGAGATCCTTGTGCAACACCCGGTCGGCCACGCCGTCGCGGATGAACGCCGGCGCCGGCACGCCGTCCTTACCGCTGAGGATGCCCTCGAGAAAACCGCCGAAGTTCACATATCGGTGGAATTCCTGGTTGAGCGCCGGCAGGCCGTTCGGCTCCAGCGTCATGGCACCCTTGTCCTGTCCCGCGCCGCGGGTCCCGAACAGCTTTTCCTCGGACCCGCGAAACCGCAGGAATTCCAGGAACGTCAGCGGCGGCAGGACAAAGACCTCCATCCTGCCGTCCATCACCTTGGTGCCGCTGACGATGGAGGGCGACGCGGACGAAACCGCGCCGACGATCCTGGCGCGCGGGCGCATCTCGGCCAGGCGCAGGAGTTGTTTTTCCCATTCCTTGGCGTACTGAACCTCGTCGAAGAAAATGTATATTTCCGCATCCGGTCCGTGCCGGTAGCGGCGGCAGAACATCTCGAACAGGATCGCCAGATCGGCCGCCGTGTAACTCGGTGTGGTCAGCGAACAGTATAGAATGCTGGTCGACTTCACGCCCTGTTCCACGAGTTGCGCCACCATCTGCCGCATCAGGACCGTTTTGCCGGCCCGAAGCGGTCCGGCCAGGACCATCACGTTGCCGGTCCCGGTTTCCATCACGCGCTCATAGAAGGCCGGGAAAAAGGCACGCTTGGGCGGGTTCTTGAACGCAACCCGGGTCGAATCCTTGAATTCCCACCAAGGATTGTCGAAAGCCAGCCGATGAAACAGGTCGTTGTCGGTGATGGTATGCATGGGTCCCCGTTCTCATACCTGCCGACGGCTACACTCGGAGCCCCCGTTGGATCGGGACCCGTGCTACGCACTGATGTTCAACGATGATCAATTGCGTGAGCTTATTATCTTAGATCGAAGATTTGACCTTATTTACATGCACTGTCAAGCGCAGACTCACTAAGGATTTTCACGTAATCAGCGCGTGCACGCGGGCCCGAATCTCCGGCACCAGCTCCGCCTCGAACCAGGGGTTCTTGCGCGCCCAGGCGGTGGTGCGCCAGCTCGGATGCGGCGTCGGGATCGTTTCCGGCCCGTATTCCCGCCACGCCCGCACGGTTTCCGTCATGGTGCGCTTGCGGTCAGCGCCGAGACAGTAGGCCTGGGCATGCATACCGACCAGCAACGTCAGTTCGACACGCTTGAGATGGGCGCGGAGCGGCCCGTGCCAAGTCGGCGCGCATTCGGGCCGCGGCGGCAAATCGCCGCCCTTGGGGTCGCGCCCCGGATAACAGAACCCGGTCGGCATGATGGCAATTTTCGACGTGTCGTAGAACGTGTCCCGGTCAAGTGCCAGCCAGTCGCGCAGCCGGTCGCCGGAAGGGTCGTTCCAGGGCACCCCGGTTTCGTGCACCTTGGTGCCCGGCGCCTGGCCGATGATGAGGACCTTCGCGGTTTCCCCGATCCGCACCACCGGACGCGGGCCCAGCGGCAGGTGTTCCTTGCAGATGTCGCAGGCGCGCACCCGAGCCAGCAAGTCCTCCAAAGTTTCCGGCTGTTGTGTCATGATGATCCCATACCACATAAGAAACGGTGAGGATTGCCCCATTTGAGAAAATTGCTCATGTCGATTGACGAGGCCGTGATGAAACGCGTCGTTGCGGTTGCCGCGGCGCTGACGCTGATCGCCCTGGCCGCGCTGCTGTATGCGTGCACCGGCAACGACAGCGCAGACGTCGAAAGCCCGGAGGAAGTCGCCGCGCTGCCGCCGCTGGTGGCAGAGGAAATCCACAGCGCGCTCGGCTATCCCTTGGATGACGTCGCCAGGAAAAAGGCCGTGCCGGCACTGTTCATCGATACGATCGACGTCAACCTCAACCGCATCCGCAACGTCGACGACAAGAAAACCACCTTCTTCCGCATCATGCTGCCGCACATCGCGCGCGAGAACGACCGTATCCGCGCCGAACGCGCCCGGATCGAGAGCGCGCCCGGTGACGTGCCCGCGTCGCTGTTCGAGAAGTACGACGTCGAGGGCGGCAATGTGAAAGAACTGTTGCGCCGCGTCGACGTGGTGCCGGCATCGCTCGTGCTGGCGCAGGCGGCGCTGGAAAGCGGCTGGGGGACGTCGCGATTCGCGCGCAAGGGCAACAACTATTTCGGCATGCGAACGTACAACGAGGATGTGAAGGGACTGGAGCCCAAGGAAGCCGAAGGCTTCAAGGTCATCAAGTTCAAGGACATCGGCGCCAGCGTCCGGTCCTACATGAAAAACCTGAACACCCATGCCGCCTACAAGAACTTTCGCCGGCACCGCGCCGAACAACGTGCGGCCGGGGGCATCCCGAAAGGCCGCGGCCTGACGAATTACCTGACGGCCTATTCCGAGATCCCCGAAAAATACGGCGCCCGGCTGCGCCGCATGATGGACCGCAACAACCTCGACCGCTTCGACGGCGTGCGGGTCGCCACCGACTAGACCCCGGCGAGCAGACCGTCCACATAGGCGGGTACGATTTCCCCCGCCGGGCCGTAGATCTGTTCCGCGAACGACGTCGCACCAACGGAAGGTTCCAGGTTCAGTTCCACCGTATGCCCGTGACCGTAGTGACGCACGATCTCGACGAAACCCGCCGCCGGATAGACGTTGCCCGACGTGCCGATCGACATGAACAGGCCGGCGCGGGCCAAGGCCTGTTCGATCTCGTCCATCATGAGCGGCATTTCGCCGAACCAGACGACGTGCGGCCGCAGCCCGCCCGCCCGTCCGCAGGCATCGCAGGCGAGATCGACGGAGAGATCGCGGCGGCATGCCGCGATGTCGCCACACCGCGAACAGCGGGACCTCAACAACTCGCCGTGCATGTGAATGAGGTTCCCCGACCCGGCGCGTTCGTGCAGGTCGTCGATGTTCTGGGTAACGATCAGCACGCCGCCCGGCCACTCCCGTTCGAGCTTCGCCAACGCTTCGTGCGCCGGGTTCGGCTTTACCGCCGTGTTCAGCAATCCGAGGCGCCGGCCGTTGTAGAATTCGTGGACGCGCACCGGATCATGGGCGAAGGCTTCCGGCGTCGCCACATCCTCGATCCGCACCTTCGACCAGATACCGTCGGCATCACGAAACGTGTCCAGACCGGACTCCTTGGAGATGCCGGCCCCGGTCAGGACGACAATCGGTGCGGATTTCTCTGGTTGCGGCATGTCCGGATATCCTCTCCTGCCTTGCTCTCCTATCTTGCGGTTATGATAATCGCGTGGGTGCCATTTCCAAGTCAGCGGAGTTGATCCCGGATGGTTCGTGTTTTGTTTGTCTGTCTCGGCAACATCTGCCGCTCACCGACCGCCGAGGGCGTGTTCCGTGACCTCGTCCGGCGCGAGGGCCTGGCCGGCAAGATCGGCACGGATTCCTGCGGCACCGGTGGCTGGCATGTCGGCGACCCGCCGGACGGCCGTGCCTGCGCCGAGGCGGAGCGGCGCGGCATCGACCTCGGCGACCTGCGCGCCCGGCAGGTGTGCCACTCGGATTTCGAGGATTTCGACTACGTCCTCGGCATGGACGACCGCAATCTCCAGCACCTGCAGGCGATGTGCCCGCCCGAGCACCGGGAGCGGGTGAAGTTGTTCCTGAGTTTCGCCCCCGAGGTCGGCCGCCATGATGTGCCCGACCCCTATTACGGTGGGCCGGACGGCTTCCGGGACGTATTCGACATGATCGACAAGGCGTCGCACGGCCTGCTCGCCGACATCCGCGCCCGGTATCCCGATGTCGGCTGACCTCGAGGCGCGCATCGCCGACGCCGTCGGCAGCACCGTTGCGCGCCTGAAGCCCATGGGCGGCGGGTGCGTCGCCGACGTGCGCCGCGGCACCCTCGCCGACGGCCGCAACATCGTCGTCAAATGGGGCGGCACGACGCTCGCTATCGAGGGGCGGATGCTCACCCGACTCGCCAGGGCCGGCATGCCCATGCCGGAAGTATTCCATGCCGACGACGATCTCCTCGTCATGTCGTGGATCGAACACGGCGGCGCCATCGACCGCGACGCCGAAGAGCACGCCGCCGACCTGATCGCACATCTGCACAACCAGACCGCCGAGACGTTCGGCTACGACGAGGACACGGTCATCGGCGGCCTGCACCAGCCCAACCCGAAAACCGCGAACTGGCGGGAATTCTTCCGGGACCAGCGGTTGCTCTACATGGGGACCGAAGCGCTCAAGGTCGGCAATCTGTCATCTGCCACCTACCAACGCATCGAAACCCTGGCCGGCAAGCTGGACACCTGGATCGACGACGACATCGAACCGTCGCTGATCCACGGCGATCTCTGGGGCGGCAACGTGCTGGCCCTGCCGGGGCGGATCGCCGGCTTTGTCGATCCGGCAATCTATTACGCCGATGCCGAGATCGAATTGGCTTTCTCGACGCTGTTCAATACCTTCGGTGAGCGGTTTTTCACCCGCTACGAGGCGTACCGGCCGCTCAGGCCCGGGTTCTTCAAGGCACGTTGCGAGCTTTACAACCTCTATCCGCTGTTGGTGCACGTCAGGCTGTTCGGCGGCAGTTACGTCAACACGGTCGAAGGCACGCTCTCGAGGTTCGGATGCTGATCATCTTCGATTGCGACGGCGTTCTGGTCGACAGCGAGATCATCGCCAACCGGGTGCTGGCGGCACACCTGAGCCGGCACGGCTATCCTCTCACCGGCGCGGAATGCCGGGCCCGGTTCATCGGCCGCACCATTCCCGGCGTCATCAAGATGGTGGCCGACGAGGGCGTCGAGCTTCCGGATGACTTCGAAGCCACACTCCGCGAGAAGGACACCGAAGCCTTCGCCCGCGAGCTTCAGCCGACACCGGGTATGCATCAGGCGCTTGAACGGCTCGGCGACAAACCGCGGTGCGTGGCGTCTTCGGGAAGTCCGGAGAAGATCCGCCGCAACCTGGAAACGACGGGGCTGCTCCGGTATTTCGACCCGCACCTGTTCTCGGCCCGCGACGTGAAACACCCGAAGCCGGCACCGGACCTGTTCCTGATGGCCGCAGAGCGCATGGGCGAACGGCCGGATCGTTGCATCGTCATCGAGGACACGCCGCTCGGCATCGAAGGCGCCAAGCGCGCCGGCATGCGGGCGCTCGGTTACATCGGCGCGTCGCACCGCACCCCCGCGGACGAGAAGGTCCTGCGCGATGCCGGCGCCGACATGGTGTTCGCCGACATGACCCAGTTGCCCGCCCTGCTCGGCTAGATTTCGTTCAGATCGTAGTCCACCAGAGGCTCGTACATCGCGCCCTCGCGTGCGAGATGCGACCTGAAGAGCGTGAACTTCTCGACCATGAAGGGCGGGATCGAAATCGTGTCGTGATGTTCGATCCACTTGCCGACGTCGGTCGGACGCGCCTGTTTCAGCCGCGCCAGCGTGATGTGCGGCTTGTACTTCCGGGTCTCGCGCTCGAACCCCGCCTTGACGGCGGCAGTTTCGACGCGCCCGTGCAGGTAGCCGAGTGTCGTATTTCCCTCGATCCCGGCCCAGATCGACTTGATCTGCGTACCGCGCTCGAAGTATCCGAAGCCGTCGCACTTCAAATCGAACGGCGGGATGTCGATTTCCGAGAGTTCATGGTCCAGGTCCTGCGCCTGGTCGCGGTGCGTTTCGCCGCAGAAGAACAGCGTGATGTGCATGCCTTCCGGGCGCACCCAGCGGGCGCCGCGTATGCCGGACGACATCCGGACAAGCTCGTCGCGGATGTTCTCGGGCACGGGGATGGCGACGAACAGTCTCATGTCGGTTCACGGCGCCGGATTGGGGATGTCGTTGTGAATCGCCTCGATGCCGGCGAGCACCTCGGCGCTGAGCGTAAGATCTGCCGAACCCAGGTTCTGCGCAAGCTGCTGCTCGTTGGTCGCGCCGATGATGTTCGACGTCAGGAACGGCCGGCTGTTGACGAACGCGAGCGCCATCGCCGCCGGTTCCAACCCGTGTTCCCTGGCGAGCGCGACGTAGCGTTCCGTCGCCTCGATGCCGCGCGGTTTGAAGTGCCGCCTGAAATCCGGGAACAGCTTCAGGCGGCTGCCCTCCGGCAGCGCGCCGCCGAGATACTTGCCGGTGAGCGCGCCGAAGCCGAGCGGCGAATAGGCGAACAGGCCGGTGTCCTCGCGGACCGCCATCTCGGCGAGACCGACCTCGAACGTCCGGTTGAGGAGGTTGTAGGGGTTCTGGACGGCGCAGATACGTGCCGCCCGGTCGCCCGCCGCCTGCAGGTGTTTCATGACGCCCCACGGTGTCTCGTTGGAAACGCCGAAGGCCCTGATCTTGCCGGCGTCGATCATCGCCTGCATGGCGTCCACGACTTCTTCTATCGGCGTCCAATCCGCGTCGGACGGGTCGTGATCGTAGCCGAGCCGGCCGAAGAAATTCGTCGCCCGTTCCGGCCAGTGCGTCTGGTAGAGGTCGATGTAATCGGTGCCGAGCCGCTTCAGGCTCAAATCCACGGCGGCTTCGATCTGATCCCTGGTGAACTTCAGGTTGCCGCCCCTGATATACTCGAACCGCCCGCCCGGGCCGGTGATCTTGGTGGCGATCACGGTGTCGGCACGGTTGCCGCGCGCCTTGATCCAGTTGCCGAGGAACTGCTCGCTGAGCCCCTGGGTCTTGGGGTTGGTGGGGAACGCGTACATTTCGGCGCTGTCGTAGAAATTCACGCCGCGCTCGGCGCACATGTCCATGAGACGGAACGCCTCGGCCTCCGAGCTTTGGCCGCCGAAGGTCATGGTGCCCATGCAGATCCGGCTGACGCGAATGCCGGTGCGGCCGAGTTGATTGTACTGCATGAGGGAACCTTTCGAGGCGACGCGGCGGGACTTCGAGCGTCAATGTGGGGAACCGGACGGAGTCATGTCAAGAAAGGCGCGGGCGCATTCCCGGCCGCTCAGCCGAAGGTCAGCAAGACCCCCGTATATCCGTAGAGCCTGTCGTTGGAAATTTCGCCGCCGGCATAGAACCCGACCACGGGCACGTCGCCGAGATGTTCCGAGATCATCTCGGCTTCCGCCGATTCGCTGCCGAACATGCCCGGCCCGCGCGCCACGCACGACACATAGACCGCGCCGCGCGCAAGCCCCGGCATCCGCTTCTTGACGTCGTCGATCATCCGCTGCAGGTCCTTCTGCGCGCTCATCGGGTCGCGCCGGACGAACATGATGCGGTCGCCGGGGGCGATGTCCGTCGCCACGCCGAGAAGACCGTTCGCCGGATCGATCGCCATCAGGTTGCGGACCATGTAATCGGCGCCGTCGTCGCTGCCGGATACCGGAAAGGCGACATGCACGTAGCCCGCGACACGTTGCAGGTCGTGCGCCAGCATTTCGCCGATGTCTTCCTTGAAAACCTCGAGCGCCGGCCGGCCGTCGATCTCGGAAATGATGTTGCCGTCGCCGGCGGTCACCTCGCGGCCCGGACCGAGCGGGCTGCAGCCCTGCGTCAGGCCGACGGTCACCGGCACGTCGGGTGCGAACAGAACGCCCGAAACGCCGCCCGCGCCGAGGTCGGCCGCCAGTTGATGCTGCGTGGTGCGCGAACACGTGAGCCCGCCGACCAGGTAGGCGCCAGAGCGTTTGGCGAGGGTCTCGACAAGTTCCGCCAGCGCCGGCGTCGTGCCGTCGGCGTGAACCAACCCGCACATGGGGTTGACCGTTTCGGCCCAGCGCATCAGCTCGTCCGGCCAACGGTCGGGAATCGGGGTACGCGCGATCAGCCGATAGGCGTCGGAACCGATATCGATCAGCATCGCTGCCGCGGCGGGACGATCGAAAGCCGATTTTTCGTTGGCGACGACGCCGAGGCCGAGGGTGCCGACCCAGGTATCGACGCCCGTCGCGGTTTTCAGCCCTTCGGCAATGGCGGTGAAATCGTCGGCGAACGTGTCGGTCAGGTAGAGGACGCCGAGACCGCCGCCGGGCGCTTCCGTTGCGCCGAGCCCGACCGAGAGATCCCGCACGATATCGGTCCAGTCCACGGCCTCGGAATAGGCCACCGGGAATGCGGTCATTCAGTCCTGTCCTTTCGTCAGGCCAGCGCGCTTCAGGAGCGCCTCGACCTTCGGCATGATATTGGCGACGATGACGTCGACGCCTTTTGCCGTCGGGTGAATGCCGTCGTCCTGATTAAGCGACGGCGTCCCGGCGACACCGTCGAGGAAGAACGGATAAAATACAACGTCGAATTCCCGGTCGAGACGGGTGAAAACCGCCTCGAACTCGCGGGCGTATTCCTCGCCCATGTTGGGCGGCGCCTTCATCCCCGCAAGCAGCACCGGGATGTCCTTGGCGTCAAGTTCGCGCAGCATGGCAGCGAGGTTTTCGTAAGCGTTTTCCGGCGCCAGGCCGCGGAGCGCATCGTTGGCGCCGAGTTCCAGGATCACCGCGCCCGGGTCGTCGCCGATCGCCCAGCCGAGCCGCGCCCGGCCGCCGGCGGTGGTATCGCCGGAAACCCCCGAGTTCTCGACGCGGATATCGTACCCCCTGTCCCTGAGTGCGGTTTCCAGCCTGGCCGGAAAGGCATCCTCGGCCGGCAGCCCGTAACCTGCCGACAGACTGTCGCCGAGCACGACCAGGGTGATCGCCTTGTCCGCCGCCCGCGTATCAGTTGGGACAAGCGAAGCGATACCCGCGCAGACCAGCGCTGTTGCAATTATCCGTCTGAGCCACATATCCAGTGAATGCCTTTGGTTCCGGTGGGAGTTCATCCGTAACATATAGGCGCAATCATCGACAATTGAACGAAAGCGACATGTCAGACCCCCTCATAGTCCTCGACCATGCCGAACTGACGCTGCCCAGCGATGCCGGTCCGGTGGAAATCCTGCGCGGCATCGACCTCACCGTCGACGCCGGCGAAACGCTCGGCATCGTCGGCCCCTCCGGGTCCGGCAAGACGTCGCTGCTGATGATCATCGCCGGCCTCGAACGCGTCACCGGCGGCAGCGTCGCCATGGACGGCAGGAACTACGACGCCCTCGGTGAAGATGCGCTCGCGAAAATGCGCGGCGAGAAAATCGGCATCGTGTTTCAGGACTTTCACCTGATCCCCAACATGACGGCGCTCGAGAACGTCGCCCTGCCGCTCGAACTGGCCGGCATCGCCGAGCCGTTCGCACGCGCCGGCGACGCCCTCGACGAGGTCGGGCTGTCGCACCGTCACACCCACTATCCGGGACAGCTATCCGGCGGCGAGCAGCAGCGGGTCGCGCTGGCCCGCGCGCTGGGCCCCGGCCCCAAGCTGATCCTCGCCGACGAACCGACCGGGAACCTCGACGGCGACACCGGCGAGAAGATCATGGACCTTTTGTTCGACGTCCACGTGCGCAAGGGCACGACCCTGATCCTCGTCACCCACGAGGAATCGCTCGCCCGGCGCTGCCGCCGCCGCGTCATCATGGCGGACGGCGAGATCGCCAGCGACGGGCCGCAGCAAGCGGCGGCGGACTAGACGATGGTCCCGGCATCCTACGAATTGGCGTGGCGGATCGCGCGGCGCGAACTGCGCGGCGGGCTCGCCGGATTTCGCGTCTTCATGCTGTGCCTCGCCCTCGGCGTCGCCGCGATCACCGCCGTCGGCTGGACCTCGTCCGCCATCGTCGACGGTCTCGCCGCGGATGCGCGCAAGCTGCTGGGCGGCGACATGGAAATGCGCCTCGTGCACCGCGAGGCAACGGCGGACCAGCTTGCCTACCTCGGGAACAACAGCCGTGAGCTATCGAATACCGTCCGTCTCCGCGCCATGGCGTCGGCGGGCGACAACGCCGAGCGCACCCTGATCGAACTGAAAGCGGTCGATGGCCCGTACCCGCTGATCGGCGCGATGGCCCTCGAGCCCGCGCTCGGCCGCGACCGGATGTTCGCGCCAAGCGACGGCCTGCCCGGCGCGGTCGTCGACCCGCTCTTGCTGGAGAAACTCGGCATCGAGGTCGGCGGCGTCGTGAAAATCGGCAAGGCGCAGTTCCGCGTCAACGCGGTCATCGAGACCGAACCCGACCGGGTCACCAGCGTCATCAATTACGGGCCGCGGGTGATGATCTCGCGTGACGACCTGGCGGCGACGGACCTGGTACAGCCGGGCAGCATGATCCGCTATTATTACCGGATTCTGTTTCAACCCGGCGCCGACCCGACCGTATGGCGCGATGCGCTCGCTGAAACATTTCCCGATGCCGGCTGGCGCGTGCGCGCCGCCAACGAAGCCGCACCCGGGGTGCGCCGTTTCATCGACCGCCTGACACTGTTCATGAGTTTCGTCGGCTATACGGTGCTGCTGGTCGGCGGGGTCGGCATCACCCGCGCCGTGAACGCGTATCTGGAAAGCAAGAGCCGCACCATCGCGACCCTGAAATGCATGGGCGCCGAGGCCGGGCTGATCGTCAAGGTCTACCTGATGCAGGTGCTGGTGCTGGCGCTGGTCGCGATCGTCCTCGGGCTCGTTGCCGGGATCGCGTTACCCGCCGTTTCGCTCTATGCAATCGCCGATCTTCTGCCCGTACGCCCGATTTTCGGCCTGCATCTCCCGGCGCTGATCACGGCGGCGGCGTTCGGCCTGCTGACGGCCGCGACGGCGGCATTGTGGCCCCTCGGCCGCGCCCGCGAGGTGCCGGCGCGCGATCTGTTCCGGGCCCAGGCGGCGCCCCTGTCGGCGACGCCGCGCCGGATTTTCCTGATCTGGATCGGCGCCGGTCTCGCGCTGCTGACCGGGCTCGTGTTTCTCACGGCGACGGACAAATGGTTCGCGCTCTGGTTCGTGCTCGGCGCCGTCGCCACGGTCGGCCTGCTGCGCCTCGCCGGCGCATTGCTGATCCGGCTCAGCCGCCGCCTGCATCCGACCAACGCGATCCTGCGCCTGGTCATCGCCAACGTGCACCGACCGGGCTCGGCCACGCAGGGCGTGGTGCTGTCGCTCGGCCTCGGCCTCGCGGTGCTGGTGGCGGTGGTGCAGATCGAGGGCAACATCACGCGTCAGATCAACGAACGCCTGCCCGAACAGGCGCCGGCCTATTTCTTCATCGATATCCAGCCGCACCAGGTCGAGGACTTCGACCGCATCGTCACCGGCATCGACGGCACCAGCGATTTGCGCCGCGAGCCTGTCGTGCGCGGGCGCATCGTCGAGATCAACGGCACGCCGGCGAGCGACGTCGACATCGACCCGGAAAGCCAATGGGCCGTGCGCGGCGACCGGGCTTTGACGTCGACCGCCGAGATGAAGCCGGAGACCGAGATCGTCGCAGGCAGTTGGTGGCCCGCCGATTACAGCGGCCCACCGCTGATCTCGCTGGACGACGGCCTCGCCAAGGGGTTCGGGGTCTGGGTCGGCGACACCCTGACCCTCAATATCCTGGGCCGGCGCATCACCGCGGAAATCGCCTCGCTCCGGGAGATCGACTGGCAGTCGCTCCGGTTCGACTTCGCGGTGGTGCTGTCGCCGGGCGTCCTCGAAGGCGCGCCGCACACCCACATCGCCGCCGTCCGCGCCACCGAGGCCGCAGAAGCGCCGCTGGAACAGGCCGTCACCGACGCGTTCGACAACGTTTCCGCCATTCACGTGCGCGAAGCGCTGGCCGCGGCCAGAAACCTGATGGAAGGGATCAGCATCGCGATCCGCGCCGTCGCCGGCCTGACGGTCGTTGCCGGCGCCATCGTGCTCGCGGGTGCGCTCGCCGCCGGGCAGCAGCGGCGGCGCTTCGACGCCGTCGTCTTCAAGGTGCTGGGCGCGACCCGGAAACGCATCGCACTGACGTTCGTGCTCGAGTACGGTGCGCTCGGCGCGATCACCTCGATCTGCGCATTCGGGGTCGGCACGCTGGCCGCCTGGGCGGTCGCTGAGTTCCTGATGCACATGGACTGGGCGTGGCTGCCGGCGGAAGCGGTCGTGACATTGCTGCTGGCGCTGGCCGCGACAATCGTACTGGGACTCGCCGGATCTTGGCGCATACTCGGCCTCAAGACCGCACCGTTCCTAAGAAACGACTGAAATAAAACGAATAATGACGGCACCCCTTACATGAATTTTTCGTAAGAATCAGGGGTTCCAGTTGCAAATGAGGCCTGCGATACCCTATTTTATGGCAGGATTAACAGCTTGAATCACACAGGAGATTCATATGGCTCTCGGACCTAACAACCGTTTCGGTGCCCGCGCCGGGCGGATGGATCATTCGCAGGCTTATGACGCATCGATCGACATGGGTCTGCGCAAGTATATGCTGGGGGTCTACAACTACATGACCCTTGGCGTCGCCATCACCGGGCTGATGGCGTACGTGATTTCAACGCAGCCGGCGATCATGCAGGCGATCTTCGGCACCGGCCTTGCATGGGTCGTGATGCTGGCGCCGCTGGCCTTCATTCTGGTGCTGAACTTCGGCATCCACAAGCTGAGCGCCTCGGCCACGCAGTTGATGTTCTGGGCATTCGCGGCCGTGATGGGTGTGTCGTTGTCGACGATCTTCATCGCCTACACGGACGCCTCGATCGCGCGCGTGTTCTTCATCACCGCCGCCGCCTTCGCGGGGCTCAGCCTCTACGGCTACACCACGAAACGCGATCTGACGGGCTGGGGCTCGTTCCTGGTGATGGGCCTGATCGGCATCATCATCGCCATGATCGTCAACATGTTCCTGGCCAGTTCGGCTCTGGATTTTGCGATCTCCGTGATCGGCGTTCTGATCTTCGCCGGCCTCACCGCCTACGACACGCAGCGCATCAAGTCGATGTACTACGAAGGCGACGGCGCCGAAGTCATGACCAAGAAAAGCGTCATGGGCGCCCTGTCCCTCTATCTGGACTTCATCAACATGTTCCTGATGCTGCTGCATCTGTTCGGCAATCGCGAATAGGGGCATCCCGAACCGTTACGCGAAAAACCCCGGTGTCCGCACCGGGGTTTTTTCGTCGGGTCCATGTCGCGAGCCAGGCACGGGCCCCCGGAGTACGACCGCTAATCTCCGCCGTTGTCCCTACCCGGCCAACTCGGCATTCGTTTCACCGCCCGGGCGCCATGTAAACCTGATGCATGCGCCGCGATCGTTTTCCCCCGCCGCCACCGCAATCGCACCGTTGTTGCTCTGAACAAGCCGTTTCGCGATGGTGAGCCCCATGCCGCTGCCCTCGACGACATCGCGCGGCTTGAGAGTCCGGAACATTTCGAATATCCGCTCGCGGTGCTTTTCGGGAATTCCCGGTCCATCGTCACAAACGGTAAACGCATATCCGTCCGCCATTACTTCGCCGGAAACTTCGATCCGCCCGGCAGACCGGTCGTGATGCTTGATCGCATTGTTGATGAGATTGATGAAGACGTGCGCAAGCGGCGTCTTCGGCGAGTAGATCACCGGCATATCCGGGTCGATGGCGACGTCAAAACCGGGCGGGAGTTCGAGGTCGTCCACGATCGAACGCAGCAAGGTGCCGACATCTACATTCTCGAATTCGACCTTGGCGCGACCGGCCTGGGAGTAGGCGAGAAGGTCGTCCAGCAACGCTTCGAGACGCTTGATGCGCCGCCGCATCATTGCAAGGTGCTCGCGCGCCTCGGCGTTCAGGGAGTCGCCGCTGTCTTCCTCGATCCACGTGGCCAGATTGTCGATACCCCGCAACGGCGCCTTGAAGTCATGCGACGCCACATAGACGAAGTGATCCAGATCGGCGCGCTCCTGCTCCATCTGTGTTGTCGCGTCGGCCAGACGGACACGGGCATGCTCGACCGCCTGAAAAACCTCGCCGATATCGCCATCGCCGTACTGCTGCACGGGCGCCGCAAAATCGCCTTTGCCCACGCGCACGATTTCCGCGGACAGCCGTTCGACGTTCGCCGTGATCATGCGAAGCACCCTGAGGTACAGAAATGCGACGAGGAGAATGCCGCCCAAAAGCACGGCGCCGGTCGCCGCCGACGCGCGGATGATGAATGTCGTTTCACGTTCGCGGTAGATCGAGGAAATTCGGTCTTTCAGTGCGGCGAGCGCCAGTATCTGGTTCTGCAGGCGCGATACCGCGGCACGTTTGGCCGTGGCTGCGCGCGACGGGTCCCGGATTGAGGTGTCGATCCGGATCAGTTTGTTGAACACGGAGCCGAGCGTGCCGTGCCGGGTGCGCAGTTCCGGCAGCAGGCGCTGCACCTCGACGTCACGCACCGGCACGTTGTCCAGGAATTTCCCGAGTCGCTGGTGGCGGCTTTGCCACTGCTTCAACGCCCTGGGCGTGCTGGTGGTCAGGAAGTCCGTCGTCAGGTATTGCAGGTCGTTCAATCCGTTATTGAGTTCCTCCGCGATCCGGCTTTCGTGGTTCAGTTTCTGGTAGAGAATAAGAACGATAAACACGACTGCGGCGGTAACCAGCACCGCGCTGATTCCGCTCATCGCGACATGCCTGACCTGACGGCGCATCATGGTGTTGTCATTCGATCAGTTTGACGGCGTCGGGCGCGACCGACGACAGGGGGGCGGCGTCGACCACGCTCAGAAAGTCCGGGACGCTTGCGCCCGTCACGTGACCGTTGTCGATCAGCCACTGGGTTTCCTGCTCCATCAGACTGATCAGGTTCTGCAGGATCGTGACTTCCAGAACATATTTATTCCAGGTTTCACGTACGAACTCGGGGTCAAGGCGGAAACGCTTTGCAATGATCGCCTGCGCCTCGGCGGGATTTTCCGCGGTGAACCGCTCGGCATCGAGCAGTGCGCGCAAGACGCCGCGGACCTCTTTGCGATGGGTTTCGATCCAGTTGGCCTTGCCCGCCAGGACGAAGTGGTAATAGTAGTTGTCCTGTTCCGGCAGCAGGACGAACTTGTCGCCGAGTTCGCGCTTGGATTTGAACACGAACGGCTCCCAGGTCATCGCCGCGTCGATCGATCCCCGGGCAATTTCGTCGACGATATCGGGCGCGCGCAGGTTCACCAGCGTCACGTCGCTCGCGCTCAACCCGTTGATCGCGAGTATCTCGCCGAGGAAAAACTCGCCGATACCGCGCCGCGTCACGCCGATCCTCTTGCCGACCAGATCCTCGACATGCGTAATGCCCCGGTCGCGGCGTGCGAACAGGTTGGCCGAGTTGGCGCGGGTGATCGAAGCGATCAGCTTCAGTCCGGGGTTCCGCAGCAGGTTGGAAACGAACGCGAATTCCGAGCTGTTGCCGAGCTGGATTTCGCCCGCGGCGAGCGCGCGCGATGCGGCGACACCGGAGGAAAACTCGAGCAGCCTGACGTCAACGTTCTGCGCCTCGAAATAGTCTTTCTCGTCGGCGATCCACATCAGGTGGCCGGTCGGCGTGGAGCCGATCAGGACGGGTTCGGCACGCACCGGCGACATCGCCGCAAGGGTCGAGAGCCCCAGGCACGCAGCCGTGCAAACGCCGGCCCACTTACGTATCGTCGTCACCACCATATCCACCCTCTTCGACATGCCCGCCGCAATCGGTCTTATCGTAATCACCCCCCGACAACGCGTCGATACCTGAGACTTCGGCCTTGGACACGCAGATAAAGGACCCGAGAAGCTGAAACTTTACGGGAAGTCCGTTAGCGGGGTAGGCTAAGAAGACGCGTAAATACGCTTATTGCTCAAGGCATTGTCATGACGGCAGCGACCGGGGCACCTTCTCATTGCACGATTGAGAAAACCAGATGGCGTCAGACCGCAAAACAACCAAAAGCGGAAAGCCCCCGGCAGAACTCGACGAAGTCCTCCGCGATTTCGCGCACGAGATTCGCACGCCCCTGAACGGCATGCTCGGTTATACGCATCTGATCGCCGCGGCGCTCAACGAGGGAAAAGATCCCGAGAAGATCGCCGAGTACAACGACACCATCAAAACCGCGACCACGCGGCTCCTGAAGATCTGCGAACGGGTCCTGGACGAGGTGGTCTCGGGCGAGACGATCCTGATCCGGCGCACGGTCGATGCCGCCAAAATCGCGAGCGACGTCGTCGATACCTTCAAGGCACTGGCCGAGGAGCGCGGCATCGAACTGACGTGCGACTTTCCGGCTGACTTCCCGGCCCTGAACACCGACCCGCTGTTGCTCAGCCAGGCGCTTTCCAATCTGGTCAGTAACGCCGTCAAGTTCACGCCGAAGGGCGGGTTGGTCACGGTACGCGGCGAAATAAGCCGCGAGGACGACGCCCTGATTTTCATCATTCAGGATACCGGCGACGGAATCCCCGCCGACCTGCTGTTGCGCCTGAGAAGCGGCGAAAACGTCTCCACGGCGCATCGCCACGGCCACAAGGGATGGGGACGCGGCCTGCGGATCGCCGAGGATCTGTGCGGCAGGATCGGCGCGCAACTGAGGTTCGAACACGCCAGGACCGGCGGCACGGTCGCCCTGATCACGATCCCGCTCGAGTGAGGACGGCGGCCTGCCCCGCAGGAAACCCCCGGAAATTACAAATATTTACACATTCGCACCCTGGAAACACAGGGAAGCGACGCATTTGCCGCATGATGTGTAGGCGGGATGCGTAACAGGAATCGCATCCCCGGTATGTAAACAGCGGCTGAGTTGGCGAAAGATGACCCGACAGCGTCTTGATCTCGATATCTCCAACCTGAACTTCCTCATCGTCGAGGACAACATGTACATGCGCAATCTCCTCAAGGAGATTCTGCGTACGTTTCGTGTTGCTCCGGAGAATATCTCGATGACGCCCGACGGCGCCGGCGCCCTGAAGCAGCTCGAAACCTTCCCCGCCGACATCGTTCTGTGCGACTGGCAAATGTCGCCGGTATCGGGCGTCGAGTTCACGAAAACGGTTCGCACGTCGAACGACGTGCTCAATCCGTATGTCCCGATCATTCTGATTACCGGGCACAGCGAACTGAACAAGGTCCGCCATGCGCGCGATCAGGGCGTGACGGAGTTCCTGGCGAAACCGGTATCGCCGGCTTCGCTGTACGACAGGATCTGCTCGGTGGTTCTGAGACCGCGCCAGTTCGTGCGGGCCCCCAACTATGCCGGCCCGGACCGACGCCGCCGGACGGCCGAAGAGACCGAGACCAAACGCCGTACCGCCGACAGCGAAACCGATCCGGAAAAACTCAGCGCGTAATTTCGCCGCGGGAAGCCTCTTGCACGGTTCCGGTCCCTGCGCCGGCGGGAATGCCGGATCCGACGGCTGGGAAATTGCGGGGAATGGTGCCGATGAATGGACTCGACCCCCCCGACCCACGCATTACGAATGCACGCAAACGATAACTTTATCATTTGATTTCAACATCTTGTTCGGGCGCCGTCGCAGCTAAAACTAGAACACAACGGGATAATCAGGATAAAAACCGAATAGCCGGGGCACACTTCGGGCACAGCACCTAAAACGGTGGACTTTCCGGTTACTTGGTATATGCCGCTGTCACGGTGAGGTTCGTTGAAATGAATGGCAGCAGGCGAAACGGAAAATGAGCACGACGCTGATGACGCACCCTTTCTCTCAGAACCTTGACGATGTCGGCGGCATCGTTGCAATGCTCAAGCTGGATGTATTTCCGGTAATCGAGATTATAGCGCTTCGACATGGTGCGTTCCGATGTCAATTTCCTACCTAAATTCCAGGCGAGGCCACCCTCGCAAGGCAGGCCGACGTAAAGAGCGCCGCCCTCGGTGACGACGCGCAAAACCTCGTCGCTGGCTTCGGCCAAATAATACACATGCTCCAGCGCATAGACCGACAGCATTGTCTGGAACACACTATTATGGAACGGCAGACAGGCTAAATCCGCCTGCACGAGAATAACGTCGCTACTTCGTGATCTGCATTTCGCAAGACTTTCAAGGCGGATGTCGACACCGACAAGCCGCGCCGGGTCGCCCTCGAAGTAGCGCATATGGAACCCATTGCCACAACCAAGGTCGCAAATCCATGAACCACCGGCTGGCGGGTTCTCGCGCATCCATCCCTGAATCGTCTTGTGCGCAGAAACATGGATGGCATTGAAGAACGAATTCCCGTCCGTAAAGTAGTCCTGTGCGTCATCAAACATCGCACTCATTCTCTTATAGTCAGGGTCGTCATACTCGGCGGGCAGTGGTTTGCGCCGCGACGGCAACATGCACAGGATACCGTCCTCGGTGATCTCAAAATTCCGACCACACCCATTGCATGTGATATCTGCGCGGGATCTCGCCACGCCGTTATTGCAGTCGGGACATTTCAGATGATTCATGAATGCGCTGAGATTTGGCGGGACGGATCTATCAGACATTTCGGTCCATCCACATGTGCAACGCGGCCATATTCACGAGGGTCTTTGACGCCAGGAACTCTCCCTCGTCAAATCTGCGCTCGAGGCGTTCTACATATGGCATACGAAATACCCCATGCTTCCTGGTCACGCTCTCGGACAACCATTCGTCGATGAGACGCTTCATCGGCCGCCGCCAACGAGTTTCCATCGGCACGTGGAACGCCCGTTTTCCCGTTCTCGCTGCGGCGACACCCTCACGTATCGCGGCGCGGCGTAACAGGCGCTTGTTCTCTCCGCCCGCCAGAAGCGACTCTTCTGAAATCGTGTAGAGCATATCGACCAGTCGCGGCGTCACATAGGGGACCCTTGCTTCAAGGCCGTGCGCCATGGACAGTTGGTCAAGTTTCGGCAGAATCTGCTCAGATAGCCACCCGTCCCGCATATCGTCGCGAAGCCCCGCCAACGACAATTCCGCCGGCCGGACCGGCGCCGGGCCGAAGGTCGTCGCCTGTTCAAGTTCTGCATCGGGAACGACCTGAGTTGCGCGCGCCATCAACGCCGCGGGATCGCCGACCGCCCGCAGCAGCGCGACGACCGCATCCCGACCCATCCGACCGAGGGACGCTTCATAGTGGAACAGCCGGTCGAGACCCGAGACCGGCACGCGACCGATCACTGGGGCTACGGCCCGCATCAACGGCGACAACCGCTTGAGGCGGTCCAGTTTTCGTAGCACGGGCATGTGCACGTACCCGGCAAAAATTTCGTCGGCACCGTCGCCAGTGAGTACCACCTTCACGTCTTTGGACGCGTCGCGGCAAAGTTTCCACGCCGCGAGCACGACCGCATCACCGACCGGCCGGTCCATGGCACCAATAACATCGGGGAAGCAGTCAAAATCTACTTCTTCAAGTTGGAGGATTCTGTGCGGCATACCAAGCGATGCTGCCAGCCGGGCCGCATCATCAACGTCCGACTGATTGCCGACGTTTATTGTAAACGCCGTCAGCGGGATCGGCGAATGCCTGGCGGCGATCTGCGCGATCATCGACGAATCGACGCCGCCCGACAAAAATACCGACACCGGCACGTCGGCACGAAGCTGAGCCCGGACGGCGGCGTCAATTTCCGTGTGTACGGCTTCGGCAAGCTCTTCCTCGTTTCCGGATGGTACCGGTGCTGCGGCACCCGGCGTCCAGTAGCGTTCGCGCGTCATCGACTCACCGTTGAAAACGAGCGACGTTGCAGCCGGGAGAACCTCGACGGCCTCATGCATCGTTTTACCGGAACGTATCCATCGATACTGCACGACATCGCGCACCGCATTCATGTCGAGGCTTGAAGACACGGCCGGATGCGTCAACACGGCGCGGACCGTTGATCCGAATACCAGCACGCCACTGGCGTACGCGTAATACAGCGGCTTTACGCCCAGTTGATCACGCACCAATGTCAGTTGACCGCTTGTAGTATCAAGCAGCGCAAAGGCAAAAATACCGTCGAGGCGGGCAAACAGATCGCTTCCCCAAACCGCATAGCCAGCGGGGATCAGTTCCGTGTCGCAGTCCGTCCGAAAGCGCACGCCGAGGCGTTCCAGTTCCTCCCGCAATTTGGCGTAATTATAGATCTCGCCGTTGTAGGACACCACGTACCGGCCATCCGCGGACGCAAGCGGCTGCGCGCCGTTGTCCGGATCGATCACCGCAAGCCGGGTATGGCCGAGATACACATCCGCGTGCGCAAACATTCCCTCGCCATCAGGCCCACGCGTCCGAATGGCTTCGATCATCGCAGGCATCAGAGAGGGAATGTCCCGGCCGGTGTACCCGCATATACCACACATCTTGTCAGCGCTGTGCAGACGGTTCGTCGAACAACGGTCTCAATTCGTCGACATAAGGCTTCAACTTGGGAAGTGCGGCACGGATGGCGAGGCGAATCCGCTCTTCGCGTTCCTTCGACTGGGGATCATTCGCGAATTCCGTCAGTTCCGCGGCAATGTTATCCATGGCTGCCCTGGCCGTGCGCTGCGTCACCTTTCTAAGCGGATCGCGCAGCGCGTAGGAGAACGAAATGCTCGCCGCCGAAAATAGCAACACTGCAACCAGCGCAACCGCTCCCAGCTTGATGAAGAACGGCATCAACTCACGGCGCATCTTCACTTTTCTGGGCAAAGGCAGCGACGACAGTGTGCCGACCGCCGCGTGATGCTCGAACATCGCTTTTCTCTGCCGCTCGATATCATCATACGCGTCCGACAAGTTGTCAGCGTCAGCGGTCAGGTTCAGTTCCGGTTGCGTGACGTAGAAACGCGCTCCGACCCTGTGTACCTCCAGCGGGTAATCCAGCGCGAGATAGGCATCTAGTTCGGACATTGATCTTCCTCTCTATTCACCGGCACCGTTTCCGCCGCAAATGCGCAACCTGGTCCGCAAGCAAACCGAAACATGCGATGTTGATGCTGGCGATAAAGAGCGCCAAGCTTGCCGCTTGGATTCCGCCTGTACGAAGGTATTGAAAAACCCCGAAAAACAGACTGGCCAGGAACAGCGCGCCGCCCAACGGCACGAACAGCCGCTGGGGGTTGAACAGCACCACGATGCGCCCGATGATGCCGATAAACCGCAGGAAGTCACGGACCGGGGAGAGGTCGCTGCTGCCGTGTGCCCGTCGCCCAATACTGTCCATTGGCACGAACGTCACGAAATATCCTTCGAGCATCATCGCCAGGGTAATGGTCGTCGGATAGGAATAACGACTCGGGAAAAGCGATAGGTAATCGCGAAGTGGTTCACGCCTGATGGCGCGAAAACCACTCGTGAGGTCGAGGATTTGCCTTCCCGAAATCCATTGAGCGACCCGAATCAGCAACTTGTTGCCGACATTTCGAAGCGGCGCCGTGTCCGACTTCGGCGTGCGCGCGCCCACCGCCATGTCGAACGTGCCAATTTCATTCAGTAGTTTCGGAATTTCTTCGGGCGGGTGCTGGCCGTCGCTATCCATCATGACGACGACGTCACGTTCGCTGGCGAGAATGCCGCGCTTGACCGACGCCCCATTGCCGAGATTGTAGGGGTTTCGAATGACGGTTGCGCCGGCGGCCTCTGCGACTGCAGCCGTATTGTCGGTACTGCCATCGTCAACGACGATGACTTCCAGGTCCGGCGAAATTGCGCGCACCCTCTCGACAAGGCCGCCGATCCCCTCGGCCTCATTGTACGCGGGCATCACCACGTTGACGTCAGCGAAGCGGATTGGCTGCGAATCCGAACTCACATCGTTACTCAATTGACGGCCCCATGCTGTTCAACGATCCGTTTGAACCCATCAGCCAGTGACGGCGCATATCCAACCGCCTCGCCGTAGGCCCTCCTAATGTCTTGCTTGTCCACCATATCCGGCAATAACACCCCCCACCCCGTCAACAGCAGCACTCCGCAGGTCACAGCAATTACCGCAGCACGCCACAAACCGTCGATAGGACGACAAAAATACGCACCCAGCAAAGCTGCAGCAATCAACAACCATGGTGCGTGATAAATCTGATGTTTCGGGCTGAATTGGTACAGGCGCGTGAACAATTCAGCGCCGAGTGAGAATCCGGTAAGCATCAGTACAATAATCGCAAGCTTCTTCTCGCGCCGGTATAGCAGCCACAAGCCCCCCGCAAGGATCGGCACGGTCAGCAGTTCAATTGCGTCCGCGCGCGGGTCGACAAGGGCTACACGCCCGGCCAAAACTTCCTGAGTGGAATCAGCGGCGCGACGCAACAGCGTGCCAAGCTTGACCAATCCATCGACAGCGACGTCGCCGTGGGCCTCGAAACGTTTCATTGAACTCATGAAATAAAGATGATCCAGGAAATTCGCGAGCTTTTCCGTGACGACCATCGTATGACGAATCAAATGGGCATACCACGCAATCGCGATGCCCGCACCAAGCATCAGCACAGAATCCACCCGCAGCGAAACGGGTACGCGGTAGAACTGCCCCCATAAAAACATTGCGCCGAAAGTGAAGCCGAGAATCACGAAGTGATACCATCCGTTGTGGCTAGCACCTTCAATCGTGTTCCAGATGACAGAAGTCGCAATCATGTGGGCCGCCGGCACAATTAGTGTCAATGCAACAATGTTACGAAGCCATCTGCTCGGCCCCTCAGGCCGCGGCCAGTTCACTTCGTCCCGGTCGGGACCGAATGCGAGTGCAAGTACAACCATGCCCAGCACGTAGCCGATTGCCTGCATCTTCGACATCATCGCCAAAGTCACGAAAGCGCCAATCAGAAAGACGCGAAGCAAGGGCCGACGGTCATGGCCCGGAACGGATATCGCAAAGAACGCTGACAGCAGGAAAAACGTCGACGGCAATTCGGTGTAAATCATCAACGCCTGAGTCCCGAGCGGGCGAGACAACGCAAACACCAAAGCGGCTGCGAACGCTACTGTTTGCACGCCCGTCAACCGTGCGCAAAGCCGGTAGAACAGAACAGCAAAGGCGCCCGCACCGACAGCAATAAAATATCTGCCGGCGAAAACCAAATCCCGGAATGCTGCAGCGAATGCTTCGTTTCCCGGTGGCGGCAGGCCGCCCAGCGTCGGCGACGGCACGACACCCAAAGCCGCCATCGCCTTGAACCACCAACTCAGCAACAGGAAAAGCACGTACCCGGTATGGCCGGTATAGATTTGATCGAGGCCACTGTTCATACGCAGCGCGGAGGCGACGAAAGGAAGGTCGCCGTCTGGAGTGGTCAGGAAATGACGGTGGATATCGTGAGACAGCGCCACAGCGATCGGGATCAGAAGAACGACGGCGTCACGCCAATAAAGATGCACGAATTGCCAAAACTGGGATTGCCGACCGGCTGTCTGAACGATACTCATTGGCGGCGCTTTACAAAGCTTTCCGAACTGCGAAGGTGGGAAAAGAAGCTGTCGCCGACTTGCCGACGTCTGACAAAGATATTGCATTGGTTTAACGCATGCAAATATTAGGTTAGATATTGTAGTGTCTACGTTAATAAGGACCGTTTCGCACGATATATAGACGCGAAGTCGAGGGATTTGATGCGTATTGCTGTTGTCGAACCGCTGCTGGAGACGAACGGGAACGTCATCCGCGACGTCATCTACGGGTGCTGGTGCGGTGGGAAACGTATCGGCGGCGCCACCGTACCTCCTTTTGAACAGCTCACCATTGCGACGATTCTCAAGAACGCCGGCCACGAGGTCACGTTTGTCGATGCGCAAGCCGAGCAACTCCCTTACGAAGCCGTCGTAAAGAGGCTTGAGGGAACCGAACTGCTGATCATGTCCACATCGGTCATGACGGCACGGGGAGACACCTTGTTCGTACGCAATCTAAAAGAACGGATTCCAGGCCTCCTGGTTGCGGCGTATGGATCGCATCCGACGTTCAAGCCGGAAGAAACTCTCGAGAAAGGTGTCGATTTCGCGATCCAGCGCGAACCAGAATGGGTTCTCAGGGACCTGACCGCCAGCCTCGACCGGGGCGATCGCAAGGCGGCGTCGGAAGTTCTCGGCGTGACCAGCTATGGCTACAAAGGCGAAATCATCAAGAACAAGCGCTACCCGTTCATCGACGATCTTGACCAAATTCCACCACTCGACGTTTCATTCCTGCCGGATGGCGTCGTGTACTTCAACCCGATTGTCCGTAATCTTCCGTACATCACGGTCTCGACTTCTCACGGTTGCCCCGCGAAATGCAGCTATTGCACGGCACCGTTCTTCCACGGCACCAAGACACGCTTCATGTCAGCCGCCAAGGTACTTTCCGATATCGAGTACTATCTGGATAACGGAATGCGCGAGATCTATTTCCGCGACGAAACCTTCACCGCTGACCGCCAGCGAGTCATCGATATCTGCGATGGCATCGTTGCGCGGGGCCTCCGTTTCACCTGGATATGCAATGCCCGGGTCGACACCGTCGATATGAGGGTGCTTCAGAAAATGAAGCAGGCCGGATGCCACCTGATCAAATTCGGTGCCGAATCCGGCAATCAAGACGTCCTGGACAATGTCAAAAAGGGCATTACCCTTGAACAGACGCGCGACGCGTTTCGCTGGTGTCGAGATGTAGGCATTAACACGCATGCGCACTTCATGGTCGGCATGCCCGGCGATACTCTTGAAACCATGGAAGACACCATTGAACTCGCTTGCGATATCGAACCCTCAACCGCAACGTTCGGCATTTGCACCCCGTATCCGGGGACGCCGCTGTTTCGCGACGTTGCGCGCGCCGATGCCAGCATCGGCGACGGGACCGACAATGCAGCCATGGAGCGCCTGCACCTGGAAGGTGACTACAATGCCTCTTACTGTGACGTCGATAGCACCACACTAAGCCGTACGGTAAAGCAGTTCTATCGCCGTTTTTATTTGCGGCCGAAACACCTGATGGGCGCACTCGCCCGGCTCCGTAACGGCAATATGGTGCGAAACGCGGTGATAGGCGGCACTAACGTGATCGGCTTCATCTTCAACCGGCAGAGCACGTGAACGACCAGTTCCTGACAGACGAGATCCTCAATGCGGTGCCGCGCGCTCTGGGGCTGACCAACAGACAGGAATCCAAGGAAACATACGGTTGCGCGGACCGCGCCTACTGGCACTACTGTCAGATCGACTTCGCCAACGCGCGGTTTCAGGAAGCCGGCCTGTTGCTCTCCTACGCTTGGGTAACTCCGGTACCGGGCAGCCCATACTATCGAAACGCCCGTGTGTTGAACTGGATCGTCGGCATCTGGTCCTGGTGGCTCGGCGCGCGGACAGCCGACGGTGCGGTTGCCGAAACCTATCCCAACGAACGTAGTTTCTGCGCGACTGCTTTTTCGGCAGCGAGCTTCATCGAGTCGACGTTCCTGCTCCGCGACGCCTATAACTGGCGGCCGATGCTGCAGTCTGCGGGATCGACTATGCACTGGCTCGCAACGCATGAAAATCTGGATGCTGCGAACCAGATAGCGGCGTCTTATAAGGCGCTCGCAGGGTATGCGACGCTAACCGGAAAAGATGCCCACCGTACATGGGCGGTGCAGCGACGCGATACCTTGTTAGCCACAATGAACGACGGTGTGTTACCTGAGTATGGAGATTTCGATTCCGGCTATCAAAGCCTGAGCTTGGCTGAAATGTCAGCCACCGAACGGCTGTTCGGCAGCGATCCGAAGATTGCCGCCGCAAAGCAAGATGGTCTGCGTGCGTTGCGCGACCGCTTCACTGTCCCGGCGGGATTTGAGCCTGAACTAAACGCGCGCCGAACCCAATATCTCTTTCCATCCGGCTTGATCGAAGCAGAGGATTTTCTGGAAGACGACATAATGCCGATGATCGAGGCTGGGCGCATTCTGCGACCCGGCTGGATGGATGACCGCTACTTCATCGGTCTGGCGACGGATTACCTGCGGCTACTATGTCTCAGAAAAGGAACCATCAATTAGAAATGCGGATGACGACGTCTAGACTGATCGTACTGCGGATATTCAATGGCACACTCGGCCGTAGCGCCCGCTTGAACTCGCTGCTCCGTCATATACTTGTCAAGCTGCTGATCAAGAATCGGTCCCGCGATGATGCTTACAATGCAAGCTCCAGGTTCTTCGACCTGCGCGAGTTGGACTAGTTACGACAAGGCCCCCGGGGGCTTAGTCAGGTAAAAGTAGACCATGGTCCCGAGGGTACGGTCGCAAAACCTGTGCATCCAGTAAGGCATGATGGATGCCATCGGCAGAAACCTGCGTGGGAAAAAATGCACTTCCCAGCCGTCGATCGTCCACCCGGAAGCGCGTAGGTCGTCGGCCCAATCGGTGTTCGTCTTGCCGATTCCGACCGGATTGCCGTCGCCGTCATAACGGCGGATAAAATCGTCGACATCCGACGACAGGCTGGCCAGATCGGCGCCAGGATGGCGCATATCGAGCAGGCGCATGACTTTCTTTGTCAGGCCGAACACCAGCGGATTATGCGCGATGCCTTTTCGGTAAAGGGTGATCTTGCCGTGCCCGCCCGGACGGGTCACGCGGAACGCCTCGCGGAACGCCTGTAGCGTATTAGGCGTATGATGCAGCACGCCCGAGGCGACCACCAGATCGAAACTGTTGTCATCGAATGGCAAGTCTTCCGCGTTACCCTGGCAGATATCCGCGGTGACATGCTTCATGGCGCAGTGTTCGCGCGTAAGTTCCACGGCACGATCAGTCAGATCGACGGCTGAAACATTCGCGCCACCCATTGCATACTGAACAGCAATCCACCCGGGTCCACAGCCTATATCAAGGACATCCCGCCCCGAAAACCCATCAAAATCCCAGTAAGGGAATGAAAAACGTTCGGAATCGGTCACTTTCGCCTCGTTGAGCCGGTGGAAGTAGAGCGGCGATTCGAGCTCGGCCACCTCGTACGATAACAGAGGTGCGCCGCTCCAGTAATTCCGGACATCATCGACAGAAGCGTTATGCATGCCCTAATCATAGTAATCTGGAACCCCGCGTCACGACTTAAATAGTCGCTAAAGCCTGTCGTGACGCAGATACTACTCGCAGTGTGACAATGCCGATAAAGTGAAAACACTTTCGGATTGGTCTCCTGTTCTTGACGCATAGACATATGGTTTTCGTGACAGAATTCCCTCTATACCATTAATTGACCCCTACCATCCGTGCATTGGGATTACCGGGAAATGGATACCAAAGTCTTGCCTTCCTACGTTATCGCAGTGCTGGTGTTGCTCGTCTTCAAGGCCGCCATCCTCTTTTCGTTGGCGCTGAACGACCCCGCGACATACGTCATGGGGGACGGGTTCGAATACATCGACAATGCCCAAACCCTTTCCACCTTTGGCCTGTTCCCCGACGATCCCGCCAACGAAGCCATCAAGAGAAGCCTTTACCGTCTGCCCGGGTACCCGGCGTTTCTGATGCTAACGCGGATCGTTGACGGCGATGCGCAGGTGGCGATCTGGTCGGCAGTGCAACTCACCCTGCTTCACGTGTGGTTATTTATCGTCGGCTGCTGGCTTTACCGCCGCTACGGGGACGGCAGCGCCACGTTCTTTGTCGTCGCGCTCTCGCTCACGCTGCCATGGCTCCATTACCCTGTGGTGGTGCACGCCGATTTCCAGTTTGCCGTACTGTTCTTTTCCGGCGCACTGTTTCTCATGTGCGCATCCGCGCCAGATGCACCAAGCGCGAAACTCACGTCTTCGACCGGATTATGCATGGCCGCTGCAGCCATGACACGGCCCGACATGATTTTCTTTCCGTTCTGGCTACTGCTGGGCGGGATCGGGATCCTGATGTGGAACCGGTTCCGCACGCCGGTGCAGCCGGTGCTTCGCGCAGCGCCGTCTTTCATCGTCGGCGCAGTGCTGATCGCCGTCATGATCGCCTGGGCACTAAGGAACTATGCCGTTGCCGGCCGCCTTTCCTACACGTCCGTCACCGATACCGTGGTTCGGTATTTTGCCGACCAGGCGGGCGATCAGGCCGTACACGGTCTCGATGCAGGGAGAGGCCTGCTCGAGGTGGTGCGCCTGATGTTCCTCAACGTTTCGAAAATCGCGCTCGACTTCTTTCCGGCACTGGCGGAGATATTCTTCAATCCATCACGCTGGTACCTGCATTTTTACGCCGAAGGCTGGGGTATCGACCTGCCGTCGCGTGGCATACCGCTCACCGAGATCGGCTTCTGGAACCTGCCGACGGTCGAATACGTGTACCTGGCGATCGGCTTCCTGATACCCGTTGCACTGTTCTCGATATTCGCCTTCGCTCTCTGCCAAATTACAATGAATCGAGGCGCCGAGGCACGCCCCCTGTTGGCGCTGCTGGGCTGGGCTGCGGCCTATCTGGTCGTGCAAAAGGGAATCTGGGGCGCATTGACGCCCGGTAGCGGCCAGCGCTACGGCATGTCGATTCTGCCGTTCGTTGCATACCTAGGCGCGCTGGTATTCGCGACGCGTGCACAGACTGATGGAGCATCGCGCCTTACCGCGACCCGTGCGCATCCGCAAGCAGATCGCTGAGCGTCGGCTTTTTCCGCGCGCGTAGGAATATCTGGTAGGCGAACATTCCGGGCCAAAACCGGATCAGCCAACAGTTGATCCTCAGCATCAGCCGCGCCGCTTTACTGTCGCCCATCACCATCGGCAAAGGCGCGGACGGGCAGCTCGGCCGGGCCGTGCTCGCCGCCGGCAGCGCGCATGAACTGGCGGTGACAGGATGCAACCGCGACGCCGCCGAGGATCACCCGGCAGCGGCGCAGGCCATCAATGCCGCGGGCGCAGGGCATGTCGCGCGGGCATGCGCCGAGGCAGGCGCGCCACTTATTCATGTTTCCACGGACTACGTGTTCGACGGCCGCCAGCATGCGCCGATCGACGAGGACGCCCCGGCGAACCCACTGAACGTTTACGGGCACAGCAAAGCCGAGGGTGAACGTCTGATCCGTGAAGCCCTGGAGCAGCATCTTATCCTTCGCACGTCCTGGAAATTCAGCGCGCACGGGCGTAACTTCATCAAAAGCATCCTGTCATGCCTCGGCACGCGCCCGGCAATCGATGTCGTCGATGATCAGACCGGGTGTCCGACCAACGCGGCGGACATCGCCCGCACCCTCTGCACGCTGGCGGCGGGGACGGCGTCCGCCATGCCCTGGGGGGACCTATCACTACTGCGGCCGCCCGGCGCTATCCTGGTTCGATTTCGCGAATGCGATCGCCGCCGAAAAACGTGCCATCACCAACGACGCGACCGAGATACGCCGCACCACGACGGCAGCCTATGGCGCGAAGGCCCCGCGCCCGGCCTATTCGGATCTGAACTGCCGGAGAATTGCTGCTACGCTGGGCATCGAAGCCCCCGACTGGCATCCGGGACTGGCGCGCATGGTAGAGGCATGGATGGAGCAACATCGATGAAGGGAAACATTCTTGCGGGCGGCAGCGGATCACGTCTGGATCACGTCACCCGGGTCGTCAACACGCAGTTGCTGCCTGTCTACGACAAGCCGATGGTGCATTACCCGATCTCGATCCTGATGCTGGCCGGTATCCAGGAATTCCTCGTCATTTCCAACGCCGACGCACTGCCTTCGTTCGAGAAACTGCTCGGCGACGGCAGCGATCTCGGGGTCCGCTTCTCGTACGCGGTTCAGGACGCGCCGCGCGGCCTTGCCGAAGCGTTCCTGATCGGCGAGGACTTCATCGGCGAAGGCGATTGCGCGCTGGCATTGGGCGACAACATCTTCTTCGGCCACGGTCTGCCGGATCAACTGCGCACGGCCATCGGCACCAACCCCGGCGCGACCGTTTTCGCATACCGCGTTGCCGACCCGGAGCGGTACGGCATTGTCGAACTGGACGGCCGGGGCGCCCCGCTCGCGTTCGAGGAGGAACCAGCCTGGCCCAAGTCGCGCTGGGCGGTCATGGGACTCTACTTCTTCGACAATGACGTCGTCGACATTGCCCGCAAGGTCACGCCGTCGGCGCGCGGCGGACTGGAGATTGTCGACATCCACGAAGCGTATTTGGCCCGTGGCAAGATGCGGGTGGAAAAGTTCGGCCGCGGTATCGCGTGGCTCGATACCGGTACCCACGAAGCCTTGCTGCAGGCCGCTCAGTTCGTCGAAACAGTGGAGCGGCGCCAGGGCCAGAAGATATCGTGCCTTGAGGAGATCGCGCTGCGCATGGGGTTCATCGACCGTGACGCATTTTCCGCGCTCGTCGGGAGGCGTTCGGAAAGCGCCAACGGCGCATACCTGCGGGCGGTTCTCGAAGAGATCGATAGCGGCCGGTAAAGACGCTGCCGGCGCGGCCGCACCATGCCGCCGCAAAATCTAAGTTTGGTACTAAGTCATTGAAAAGAATGGTGCCGATGAAGGGACTCGAACCCCCGACCCACGCATTACGAATGCGCTTATCCAACCGGACTCTTTTTTCAGGAATCTAATAACTTATTGTTTTTACGTAAATAAATAAACTAGCTGTTTTGAGGTGATAATTTTATGCTAGTTCCGAACTGTCAAAAAAGGGGCTTTGCTGTCAAAAATGGCCGGTTGGACAATTTACAACAAAGAACAGCTACTGGACGGCGAACTGTCTATCTTCAGGATCAGATACCCAGACGGAACGGAACCTAAAAACTGGTATTGCCAGTTTCGCGCGGCGAACGGCAAGCGCATCAGGAAAAGCACAAAGAAAAGTAATCTCGGTGACGCGGTCGATGTTGCAAAATCGATTTACTTTGAGGCACGCGGCATTGAGAAGGCTGGATTCCCCGCAGACGAACGAACATTCGCTCAGGTCGCGCGAGAATTCTTAGCGAACTTACAGAACGCCGTTGATGCCGGTTATGAGAGCAAAAACAAACATAAGCGATATGCCGGCATCATAAATAACTACGTCCTTCACCATTTCGGCGCGATGAAGGTAAGCGACATTACTGAGCGCGAAGCTGAGAAGTACAAGCATTGGCGACGTACAACCAAAAAAGGAACGATCAATGTCACCAAGAATGCCCGGACGATGGAACGCCTGAAAAAGGAGTACGCTGCAACCCAAGATTACGAAACGCTGCAACGCGCCAAGGGTATCGAAGCACGGATCAAAAATCGCAATGAAAAGCCACCATCCCCAAGCACGTTGAATTGGGACTTAACGGCGGTAAGGCAGGTTCTTAAATTCGCAGTGAAGCAGGGATATTTAGAAAAAGAACCAACCATCACGAATGAATCTCTAAAACACATAAAGAATCAGAGACCCGCATTTTCAGTTGATGAGATTAAGCTTCTTTTGCGGTCCGCTGACGAGCGCCGTAAAACAAACTCGCATATCGATAGCGTGAGCAGAGCCTATCGGCATCTGTTTTATCACTTTATCAAAGTGAGTTTTTTGACCGGCCTTCGAACAACGGAGCAGTTAGTTCTGCGCTACGGAGATATTATTTTCGACGGCAACAATACACGCATCATCGTCCGGGCCGAGCAAGACGGCGCAGGGAAAACTGGTTTTCGGCGCGTTCTCGCCAGTCCCGAAGTTTATTCGATTACCAAGGAAATGCGTTCACAGTCAGATTTCAGCGATGACGATAGTTATGTCTGGTGCCACCCCACTGGAACGCCTCGGCAAGGGCAGAGAATTAAAAGCTTCAAGAAAAGTTTTGCAGCATTGATGGATGAAACCGGATTAGAACGCGATCAAGACGGCAACAAGCGGACACTCTATTCATTCCGGCACACATATATAACAGAAATGCTCAATAAGCCGGACGGCTTGAATCTTTATCAGTTGGCAGAAAACGTGGGAAACACGCCCGAAGTGATTAGAAGATTTTACGGCAAGGGAATAGCATTCGATAAAATTGAGAGTTCGGCTCTTTTGAGCATCGAGTGATTTGCCACGAAAAAGGGGAAGTTCGATTCCGAACTTCCCCTTAACGGTCAACAACCACCATTTTCAGATGCCTTTACTCAGCAGCAGCAAATTCCGGCTTGAATGAAGCTGTGGAGGGTTCGGGCGCTGTGTTTGCCCGAAAGTGCTGCTGACGATAACGCTCCATCCCATCTTGGCGTTTTGCCACCATTTCTTGATGGCTATCAAAAACGCGTTGGAGGCCATCATCAAAGAAACCATCTTCGGCGGCTTGGAGCATTTCACTCGCCACCTCGATTGCCTCACCAACTGTATCGCAGGCTTGATACTCTCTGTGGAGATATCCGACTGCAGGGACGAACGCATTGTTCTTGCCGTAGCCCGGCTTCACTCCGAACTTGCCGCTCTTAACGCGGAGCCAACCGGCGCGTTTTTCGTCCGGCAAATCTCCCTCTTTGAGAGCGGCGAGAGCTGCATCGCCATTGGCGATGAAACTACGTTTCACATCGTCAAAGGTTTGAGGTTCATAGGCGTCAAAGCCAGGCTTTGGGGTTAAGAAACTGTAGGTTTTGGACATAGTATTTTCTCCATTTTGCTATTCGATTTACAGGAGAGGAACCGCCCTCTCCAACGGTCAGAAGTATGCCCGATTTCAACCTCATGAACAAGAACTAAGTCATTGATTTAGTTCTATCTTTTGGTCTTTTTTGGCCTTTAATATCAGCACTTTAAACTGGAACCCCCTACAGGGAATCAGCAACTTTTTTTGAAGGTTTTGCAGAGAGATTTTGGGCAAAGGTTTTAGGATAAAAGGAAAGGGACGAAGGTTATTGCCTGACTTCGTATGAGCTAAAAATCGTCGCTACTTTAACGGCGCTTTGGCCCAAAAAGTTGATCCAAAGACCGTTCGATGTGACTTCGCGATGCCGACGATACGGGTCTACCGAGCCGCCCCGTGTCCGCTTTGAAAATACGCCCATCCTTCTCTGCAAAATGCTTTTGCCCTTCGCGTCGGGTGCGGATGACTTCGCGCCTCCCGAATGAAGCTAGATAGTCTGCCATTGCGTCTACGCGCTGGCGGAACGGGCCACCGGCTGCAAGACGGTCTGAATAGATTTGCGGCTTGGTGTCCCTGTGAGCGCGTTTAAGACCTTCTGCGATGACCGAGCGGGGTATCTCGCGGAACTGCGAGGTTGTACCCGCTGATGGCTCTCTCACCTCAACAGTGAATGTGTATTTGTTGCCGTCCACGCGGCGAAGGTCTCGAACAAGAGCCTTAAACTCTTTTCGGAATGCAGAAAGACCGCTGTTGGATATCGAGACGTTGAATGTGTTCCTAGCCACGATAACCCCAACGGCGAACGATGCCTTGCACCTGCTGGCAGACTTCGTCTGTCCAGAGCTTCCCCTTGTATCCGTCTATGAACAGGTCGCGGAGCGTTTGACGGTCGCGTTCAAACTGCGTTCTCGCTTCATCGTTGCCGCCCGTTGTCTTTGCATAAACAAGGTCGCGGGCTTGAAGCGCGAGGCTCCAATGGTCGAATTCTTTATCTGTTTCGTGCGGACGGTCTTTTGATACCCAAACCTTACGCACGAACATTTAGAGCTGCCATTTCGCGGAGCATCTGCGCGTGATGCTGGTCTATAAGTTGGCGAACACCGAAACCGAGTTGGCTATCAGCAAGCTTATTTCGCCAGTTAAGAATGCTGTTGCGGGGAACATCTCGAAGAACGCCCCAGTCGTCTTTCTTGGTGAGCATCTCAAGGCATTTGGTGTCGTATTTGATTATAATTTGTGGTGCTAACACGTAAATCTCTTTTCAATAAAAAATTGAGGGAGGTGCCGTCTGACAGAACACCTCCCCCGTGAGGACCCAGATTTCTGCCTAAGAAATCCGGGAAAAGGCGTAAAAATTGGAGCGCGAAGAGAAAAACCAATTTTTGCGCCCAAAAACTTCCAAAAAATTTGGAGAGAGGCCGCGAGCCTGCCCTTTACGAACTTCGTTCGTGGACCTTCACGGCTTCCAACACGGCAAGAGTGTTGTTAATCATCCCGCGAGGGGAATAGGAGTTGCCCGGCTTAAATCCGGGAATGAGTTTCGCTGCTTCCGAAACAATCTCAGGGGTCTTCTTTTGTCTGTCTCCAAAGACAGAAATTAGCTTAATGGTATCCATCTCAAAATTCCTTTGTCTCAATCAT
This sequence comes from Rhodospirillales bacterium, assembly GCA_051117645.1. Taxonomy (GTDB): domain Bacteria; phylum Pseudomonadota; class Alphaproteobacteria; order Rhodospirillales; family Casp-alpha2; genus UBA4479. The sequence continues at coordinate 202,095 of JBNPEI010000010.1, read as the reverse complement.
TCGGTTTCAAAAATCACAAACGCTCTGCGTCTACAGTGAATTGAATTAATTGAATAATTTAAAATAGCATATTCTAGAACTGCTGACCAAAATCGAGTTCTGTAATTTGGTTCTCAGGGTCATAACCGAACCTCTTACAGGTAGCGATTACCCGTTCTCTTTGTCTCTCAGTGATGCTCCCCCAGTGTTTTTGATGCTCTAAAACACCCATCAAAAAATTGAATGAGCGATGGTGAGACTTGAGACCTCGATTGTGTCTCAGTTCCATCAAAACACCGATGGGAAGCACGTATCGTTTACCTTTCAATCTAGGCACTGTGTAACTCCAATCGTCTGGGATTTCTGCGATATGGAAAGCAGAGCCGATGCAGCTCCGCCGCATCGTCTGCTTCCAAAAAAACAGAACTTCATTTTGGGTTAGCTCGGGGGCTAACCCTCTTCATTTTTGGGAAGTCGGGGGCATAACGGACAGGGTCCGTTTTTGTGTCTTTCGACTGATTAAATAATAGCAGAAATTTGAGCAGCCGACGAATTATCACTTCTGATAATTCGGGTATTGGGAGGGCGGAAAATTCCTGCTCTTTTGTGCCGCGTATCCAGTTTTCTATTATCCTAATTTCGAGTGGCTTAGGCTAATTATTATTTCTGATAATTTGATGGTGAGGGGGTACTCACGGTGCGCGAAATTGAAGATAAGGTTGAGCAGTTTTTTGCGGGCACATGGTCCCCTTTAGAGAGCACAATCGGTTCTACGCCAATCGAGCCTGGGGTTTATGCGCTCTCATTTACGCATGAAGACCTTACGAAAGAAGCGATAGATTGCCGGAGGATTGACTATGTTGGAATGAGCCGGTCTCAGGGAGGAGTTCGTAGCCGGCTAAAACAGTTTCTGAGAGGAGTTCGAGTTGGTGAAGGCCACTCTGCTGGTAATCGGTTCAACCGGGAGGGAGCAGTTCAACTTGGTTTAGCACAGACAGAAAAATTGTCTGAGGCTAAGTTCTGGGTCTCGTGTCTTGCTATTTCTTGCGAGGTCGAAAAAGGTCTAAGGAATGCTGACGACCTGCGCAAAATTGGTCATGTTGAATGCTTAGAGAAATATATCCTAGCCTATTTTTATGAACGGATGGGGCATGAACCAAAATTGAATAAGCAATAATAAATACTGAAATATCTCGCACCTAGAACATTGAAAAATCCCAAGTCGGCCGCGAGCCGAAACCCTCGTCACAGTGGATGAAATCAAAGTCTTCAAAACCGCCCTACTTAATCTAGGACGCGATATACAGAAGCTCTCGAAATGCCAAGCTCCTTGGCTATCTGAGACGCCCCCATTCCTCCCTAACGAAGCTCTCTCACTTTTTCAGCGTCGATATCTATTCAGGATAAACTTCAGGCGTTATAGTCCTTAAAAAAATAATTTGAGGAAAACGAAATGAAGCTGATTGGCGGAGCATTTGGAGAGGGCTACGCATCGTATTGGCCTCATAGCAAAGAACTCAAAATTCGCCCAGATGGGATTTTTGCTAGCGAGAGAGTTATTCCTCTGAGGAATTTCAAAGAAGTGCAGCCTTTGACAGCTGAAAGTAGCAAAAAAATGGGGGAGGCCACTGCATTAGGAGGCGGCGTTGGCTTTTCAGGGGTATCATTGGGAATGGTTGTAGGAGGCCCGATAGGAGCAATCATTGGCGGTCTTACAGGCGCAACCCTAGGCGCAATGATGGGTGGGAAAAAGGACGAAACGGTTTTCGGTATAACTTTTAAGGACAATCAAGCAGTCTTGATTAAGGCTTCTATGAAAGATTTTGGTAAGCTCCAAAATGATTTTCTAACTTCAGTAAACTCGTCCGCATCCCCTTCGAGAAAAAAGGCAAACCCAACCAAGAGAAAATCACCAAAACAGAAGAAAAGTTCATCTGCCCCCCTCCATACATCAAATGAAGTTTCACTGCCAAATGAGGCCTCCCGCTCCAGGGACCTAGAACAAAGGCTAGCAGTGTTAAAACAGTTATTAGATAAAGAGCTAATTAACGAAGAAGAATATAAAGCTCAGAGAAATGCCATAATTTCAAAAATTTAATCTTATTGAACCAATTAAGTGGTGTGCGTTATGTCTAACACAGTATACAAAGTTCTGGAGAAAAAGGGCCGAAACCCTAGCCCGTATTCAAAAAACCCTAAACAACCGAGGTCCCTAAGAGGCTACATTAACCAAAAACTGCTCAATATTTATCAAGAAACCGCCAAGAAAAAGGTTTCTGTTCGTCGTATTAAAGAAATCGATAAAAATGAGGAAATTCTCACAGCGGATTTATTGTTTTCAGAGATTCTACCGAATACTTCCTGGGAGAAATTAACCGCATATTTTGAAAATGCTGGAACTGGTGAACTTCCGTCAGAGGAAGAAATGATTCAGATGTATACGGGGATTTCTTTATTTTTAACTTTTATAGAAGTCTATGGAGATGATACGCCGATAAACAAAAAATACGGTGATGTTTTCCAGCATCTTTCGGAGCTAAAGTCGATATATTGCAAATCTAGTTCGGACTCAGAGTTCTATACTCACGATGATTTACTGGATCCACTTAGAATGCAGTTATGGGCTGACACAGCCAATGACCCAAAGGAGCGTTCAAGAAATTTAAAATGGAAGGCTGAAGCACAAAGTTTAGTTAGCAAATGGAGGTCTCAGGGTTACATAGACAAGGGAAAGAGGAAAAGCGCCTCTGCGGAAGAATCGAGCGAAATATTCAATTTGTTATTTTTTGGTGATTTTTGGAAGGTTGGCTGGGGATTTGTAGCAATTGTAGCAATTATCGTAGCGGTAATAGCAATGCCCAAGTCATCGTCGACATACCGCTCCAATTCGGCGGGAAGCAAATCCTATTCTACTCAAGATGTAAGAGACGCTGCCGGGGCACTGTATGACCGTTGCACCGCCAACCCGAATGGCCCAAGTTGCGCAAAATATGGCTTTTAAATTATGCTATCCGGCTTAACCAGCCGACCAATTGTAAATTCAAAGAAGTTTTGTTTAGAGACGGCAAAGAAACCTACAATTTCTCACGATAAATTATGGCGTAAAGAAAATTAAGCGTCGTCAACCAATGTTCGTTCGGGAAAAGCACGGATCATTGAGCAGTTCTGACCCGTCAATTTATAGCGTGTTGCGCCCGAAAATTTCGGAAAATTTTGTAAGAGCCGCAAGCGCAAGCACTCGCCGAACTGGTCAGACTAAGAGCCTCGAAAACCAGCCCTGCAAACAAACTCCATATGAAATCAGAAGTCGAAGTCAGGCCCCGCCTGAGCTGCGTTGTATTTTAACGAGAAGGCTGTCCTACATTTTTCCTCATTCCAATCATATCTTTCTACCTTATCGGGAGACGCCCAAGGATTACGCTTCTTATATCGGTAAACAATCAGAGTATTTGGGTTTTTCTTAAAGGTCTTTATCAAATCCGAACTATTTGGTCCGGGATCGGGGCCTTCATAAATCTTTTTCATATCGCTACCTCCGTGAATTGTCTGGCTCGGGCATTCTAGTTTTCTCGTCCACTTAAACATCAGAATCAGTGTGTTCCTTTTTCTCAAGATTTAGGAACAAATATATTCCGAATCCACTGGATTCCTGCTACATTTGGCGCATAGAAACTTAATGGAATCCGGAAAATGCCCTCTACAGCCGTCGCATATTACAGGACTAGTTCCGCCGCCAACGTCGGCGGGGATAAGGACAGCCTGAAACGGCAACAAGAAGCTGTTTCAGAATTCGCCAAATCCAACGGAATCAAAATCGTTCGAGAGTTTTATGACGCTGCTGTTTCCGGCGCTGATCCAGTGCATCAACGGGAAGGCTTTGCCGACTTGTTGTCATACATCGCGAGCAATGGTGCGAGAACGATATTAGTTGAGAACGCGAGCCGCTTCGCCCGCGACCTAGCCGTGCAGTTGACCGGTCACAGGATGCTCTCTGAGCTTGGCTACGAACTCGTGCCTGTTGATGTACCTGAGTACTTCCGTGACGAAACCCCGACCGCAGTAATGGTTCGAAGCATTCTTGGGGCCGTGTCGGAGTTTGAAAAAGCACAACTGGTCAGCAAGCTAAAAGCTGCACGTGACCGTAAGCGAAAAGCAACGGGCAAATGTGAAGGGCGCAAAGGCTACGCAGAGACGAACCCGGAGTTGGTCAAAGTAGCAAAACGACTTCGTCGTGCTAGCCCGAAAACTGGCAAACGCAGAAGCCTGCGGGCTATTTCGTCTGAGCTATTCGAACTAGGATTCAAAACCTCTACGGGTGCTCCATTTGGAGCCAAACAAGTTAAAATGTTAATCGAAGCGTAACCTAACGTAGCGTTCACCCACCCAGAAATTCCTCGATCTTAATAGCGCACCCGATTCTAAATTGTGTAAAAACATAACAATAAATACTACATCTAGTATCAAAATTCTTTGCTTTTAAAGGTATTCGGTGCGACCTTACAGCCTTCAAAAAGTCAGAGAATGATAGCGATATGGACGAGTTTCCCGGCAACCTAAACCATACTACAAGTGAAGAACCTGCTGATCGACAATCAGCAAAACGCGAGGGGTTGCAAAAAAACCTAAACAGCAAACCTCATTATTCAACTCGAAACAAATTATCGTCTTTGATTAATGGCGAAGGTGTCCGGCCCTTATTGCTGCTCGGCAACGCCAAAACTGTTCTAGAAGAGTTTCCAGACGACTGTATCGATTGCGCAATTACATCTCCGCCGTATTGGGGGAAGCGGGTTTATGCTGGTGGCGGTATCGGGCTTGAGGAAAGTTATGACGATTACATTGCTGCGTTAGCAGATGTATTTCTTGAATTGAAGCGCGTCCTCAAGCCAACAGGCTCATTCTGGCTGAACATTGGAGACACTTATCGCGGCAAATCACTTGTCGGTATCCCGTGGCGGGTTGCTATGACGCTTACTGACGAGCAGAGTTGGACGCTTCGAAATAGTATTATTTGGAACAAAGTCAAAAGCGGAATGGATAATACAAAGGACAGGCTCGGAAATGTCCACGAGAACGTATTTCATTTTGTGAAGTCCCCCAAAGGTTATTTCTACGACACGGATGCAATAAGGTCGAAGCCTCGCGAAGCAATCGTTAAGAATGGAACGGTTATTTCTGCTACAGGAGTATCAGGCGTTCGGTATCGGCGTCAGATAGAACTCTCAACATCGCTCAGCACCAAAGAAAAAGAAGGGGCAACTGCGGCGCTAGACGCAATACTAAAAGATGTTACGGACGGAAAACTCTCAGACTTTCGGATGATTATTCGCGGCCAACAGCGCGCCACCCACTCAGATAGCGAAAAAGTCTCCGGTCGCGCTAAAGAACTAAAAGAACGGGGTTTCTATTTTTTGAAATACCATCCGAAAGGCAGCAAACCAACGGATGTTTGGGACATTCTTCCCGAGGACACGCAAAAACGGAAATCCCATTTTGCCGCGTTCCCTGAAGATTTATGTCGTATTCCCATACTATCAACTTGTCCAAAAAATGGGATTGTTCTGGACCCATTTTGTGGAACAGGAACGGCGCTAAAAGTTGCTATGCAACTCGAACGAAAATCTATTGGTATCGATTGCTCTTCTGACTACTTGGAACTCGCCGAAGATCGTTGCTTGGAGTTGTTATGAGTGCTGTTTTGGAATTTTTTGGCCATTCTTCTGCTACTGAACGGGATGATTGGCAACAAGTGACAACGGAGCAAAATTGCCCGTTTATTGGGAAGCGTTGCTACAAAGTTAGAAAGAGTGACCCAGACACTTCTATCGGCACTTGCACCGTACTGTATGGGAAAGATGAAAAGCCTATTTTAATATGCCCGTCGAGACTACTGGAACGTCGGCAGATTTTTTCAGATTGTTTGCATCTTTTGACTCTCCACGAACCAGGCAATGAACTTCACATTGTCTCTGAAGTAAGTATTCCGGGCGGCAGTGTTGATTTTTTCCTAGTCTCCGCAACCGATTCTAAGGTGCGCGATTTTGTCGGCATTGAACTTCAAACCTTGGATACGACAGGTACCGTTTGGCCCGAGCGGCAAAGACTATTAAAAACACTTGGCATCCCGCGTTCTGACAATGCCGAGGATAGCAAAAAATCTTTCGGTATGAATTGGAAAATGACGGCAAAGACCATCTTGGTTCAAATGCATCATAAGGTTCATACCTTTGAACATGTGAACAAAAAACTTGTTTTGATTGTTCAAGACTATCTCCTGGAATACATGCAACGTGAATTCAATTTTGGGCATATGAGCAATCCAGCTAAGACCGGCGACGCAATGCATATGCACGCATATTCATTGTCGCAAAAACAAGCTGGATTTAAGTTAAGTCTAGATACTCGCCTTAGCACCGACACAGACGGCATCGCGACCTGCCTCGGATTACAAGCCGAAGCAAAAGTTGAACTGGAACAGATTACCGACGCCCTTGAGGCAAGACTATCCCCAGACACTCTTTTTAATCCGGTATAGATAAACAGAAGCGATACGCCACCCTACTAATGTCAACATAGTAAGAGAGCACTACAGGGGTTAGCTCTGAATACCGTAATGGATGGGTAAGGATGGTGCCGCAGGAGAGATTTGAACTCCCGACCTTGGCTTTACGAAAGCCCTGCTCTACCCCTGAGCTACTGCGGCTGACTGACACCGTTCAGACAACGGAGTGTCTAAAAGTCTCTCCCAATTCTGACAAGCAAATTTTGGCGTAGTGTCAAAAGCAGCTCAAGAAAGTGTCAAAAACAGGTGTCAAAAATCAAAAAATAAGGCCAAATTTTGAATATCTATAATTTTAATCAACTAGTTATGCGGGCACCCCGTATCGCATTACGAATGCGTTGCTCTACCAACTGAGCTACATCGGCCCATGAACTGCGCGCTGGCGCGCTTCAGCGCGCGAAAACTACACCGAACGTCTTAACTGTCAAGAACTGAGATTTCGTTAAAGCTCAGATCAGCGACGTATCCCCGTCATAGGCGGTGACGTACCATGCGGCGGGATCGGCGAGACGTGCCGTGAGGCCGTCGTCGAGCGATTTGTAGAAAAACGGAAACGTCGCCATCGGCCGCGACATCGGCTTGGTCTTCATGACCTCGGCGCGCAGGTCCTGGGGCAGTCCGATCAGTTCCAGCACATGGCACTTCCTGGCCATGGCGTATTCGTAGGCGCCGGCCAGCAGCGATCGCAGCACCTTGGGATCGTCGCCGTCGATGAACAGATCCGCGATCTTCATGCGTCTGAGACCGATCGCCGGCGCGTCCTCGCGCACCAGCACGGCGTACCCCTTCAACCGGTCGCCGTCGTCGTAACGCAAAAAACGGACCTCGTCCTTCGCCGCGCCGAGCGAGAAATACCATCTGAGCGTCGCCGCATCCCGGCTCGCCAGCATGACGTCCGGCAACTGCCCCCGGCGCCGCGACCAGAGATCGTCGAACGCGGCGTCGACGGCGCCGATCCCGACCGGCGTGATCCGGTCGAGCGCCCCGTAGGGCCGGCGCCCGGCCAGGCGCATGGAAAAGTCAAGCGGAACCGAACCCAGCAGCCCGAGCATCCCGGCAACGAACGGGCCCTTGCCCTTCTTGCGGAACGCGGCCTTCAGGAAGCCGGGCGCGTCGATCACCCAGTAAAGAATGTCGGCGTAACCGGGCTGCGGCATCCTGGACCCGCCGAAGGCGAGACAGCGCTTGCCCGCCGGCGGGTTGGCGGACGAAATCAGGACCACGTCGATGTTGTCCTGGCCGAAGAACGCCTCGCAGAGGCGCGGCGTATCGGTCCGGTAGTCCGGGTCCACTGCCCAGGCCCGGGCGCTCGAGATCAGCACCGGTTTCCCGTCCAGCCACGACACCTGCGGAATGTTCCCGAAAAAGCCCTTAATCGCGCCGCCGTCCTCCAGCACCCATCCGAACGCGACGTCGCCGGCGTGGTGTTCGAGCGCCGGATTATCGACCCAGAGGCCCTGCCAATGCCGGATCACGGCGTCGGGCCCGTCCGGCATGACGAGACCCAGTCGGGCCAGAAAACCGGTGATCGCCGCCGCGTCGTCGACGTTCGCGGCGCGCAACGCCCCCTTCGCTTGATCGCTCACGGTCAGTCGCCCAGGAAGTAGCGGAGCTGATAATTGCCCCAGTTGGCGAGCAGGTGATCGCGCCGGATGTCGTAGGCGGACGCACCTTTTCGGTTGGCACCGCGGTGCCCGGTCAGGAACGAGGCGTAACCCGCATCGGCGGCCATCCTCGGATGCCGGTCCGGATCGTAATCGATGCCGGCGCGGCCGAACGGACAGCAGAAATGCCGGCATGGCGCCCCGGTCTCCCGTTCGATGATCTCGCGAGAACGTTTCAATTCTTCTATCGCTTGCGGGTCCGGCAGGTCTTTCAGATGCACATGCCCCTCGCTGTGCGACCCGACGGTCATGCCGGCCTCGGTCATGGTGCGGCAGTCGTCCCAGGTCAGGAACTCCATCAGCCGCGCCCCGTCGTCATAGAACGCCAGAAGCTTGTCGCGGTCGGCCTCGACGTCGGTGCCGATATACCCGGTGGCAACGAAGAACGCGGCGACGGCGTCTTCGGATGCCAGGATCGGCACCGCGTTCTCGATCCAGTTCTTGAAGCCATCGTCGAAGGTAATGCAGATATAGCGCCCGTCGATCGCCGCGCCAGACGCAATCATGTCGACGGCGGCGTCGATTCCGATGATCTCGCCGATATTCTTGAAGTACCGGATCTGGCGCTCGAACCCGGCACGCTCGTCGTCGAAGACGTGGTGGTAGTAGGGGAACCGTATCCAGTCCGATTGCCGGGTCGGCGAGCGGGCCGCGGACAATCCGGCAATGGCCGCGGCGCGCGCCGCGTGCCGCATGCGCTGGACCGCGCTTTCGCCGGCCATGAAGGCGCTGTAGGTGCGGATCGGCCGGGCCGCGCTCACGTCTTTGCGGTCGCCGCGTTTGCCGGCGCGGATGAAGATGACGCGTTTGCAGGCGCGGACGACGACACCGGCGTGGACACGCTGCTTCCCGGATCGACCCCGGCGGGGCCGGCAATGGCGGCGCGCGCTTCACTGTCGAGAGCTGTCTTCGAGTCAGGCACCGCCGGCTTGGGCAGACCGGATATATGCGGCGGCGTGCGCCACGAATAACTGTCGAAAGCGTTGCAGTTGCCGCAGTGCGCGGTCCACACGGCCACCGCGTTCCCGCATTCGCCGCATACCCATTTCTCGTCCTCGGGTGCGCTGCCGGCGCGGACCAGCCATTCGCGGGCCTTGGTCATATCGCCGTTCTCGCGCTCTTCCAACTCCGCCATCATACGGCAGATGCGCGCCTGCGGCTCGAGCCCGTCGCCGGCACCGGCCTGTTTCAGGTGCTTGCGGGCCTCACCCCAGAGCTCGGCGCCGAGCGCGGCGCGCGCCAGCGCGATATGGCTTTCCGGATGGTCCGCGTTCGTCGCCGCGAGCTTCTCGCTGGCCTTGACCCGGGCGATCCCGTCCGGCGCCTTGCGCGCTTCCCAATAGGGTTCCAGCAGATCCGGATGCGGTGTTTTCGCCCACGTCTTCTCGGCCAAACCGGCCGCCTTGCGAACTTGCCCGTCGGCGACGTAGCGGCGGACCAGTTGAGCAACCGCCGGAATCAGGTCGGGGGCGAGGTCCGCCGCCGACTTGAGCTGCTTCAGCGCCTTGGCGTTGTCCCCCGCCTCCTCGGCTTCCTTCGCCATTTCGAAGGCAATCACCGCGCGGCGGCGTTCCGCCTCGGGCTTCTCCAGCAGGCGCTGCCGTGCCATGTCGTCATTGGTTTCACCGGCGCTGAGCCACGCGCCGTTCGCAGACTGAAGATCGAACAGCGTCGCCGCGACCCATTCGCTTTTGGGCTGCATCCGGTAGGCCGCCCGCGCCAGTTCGAGAGCACGGTCCTTATTGCCGGCCTTGACCGCCTGCGCCAGCAGCCCGCGCAAACCGAGGAACTTGGTTTCCGGATCGTCGAGCATCTCGGTGAAGAATTTCTCCGCCGCCCTTTCGTCACCGTCCAGTTGCGCCGACTGCGCCGACAGCAGCCGCGTCAGCGGCGCCGATCCGCTCAGCAGCGCCTCGGCACGCCGCGCCTGCCGGCGGGCTTCGGGCGCATCGCCGGCGGCGACCGCGACCATGCCGCTTGAAAGCGCGGTATAGCCCTTGCGCTCGCGGCGGTCCTTCATGGCCGATGAAATCCCGCCCGGCACGCCGCGCAGGAACCGCCAGAAGCGATAGAGCGCCGCGGTGAAACCTGCAAACAGCAGCACCGCCGCCATCATTACGCCGACCGAGGTATCAAGCCGCCAGCCCTGCCATTCGAGGGTCACAGCGCCCGGATTCTGCACGAACCAGACGACGCCGACGGTCACGACGCAAAGCAAGGCCAGGAAGAATAACCAACGCCACATGGCTTACGTGTCCTTCCCTTTGCCTAACCTTCGAGTGCCGCCAGCGCCGACGCGTGCATGGCGTCGAGCGCCCGCGCCGCCGTCGCCCGCGCCTTGGCATCCAGCAGCCACGGTTCCAGCATCGCCTTCGCCTCGCCGTCGATGGTGTCGGAAAGCACCGCCGCGGTTTTCACCGCCGACGCCACGTCGCGCTGGGCAAGATCCTGTTCGATCCTGGCGACCGCATCCTCGATCGGATTGCCGGACGCCCCATCGGTGCGCCTGAGCGACACCAGCGCCGAAAGACGCCCCGTCGCCTGATCGAGCCAGTCGCCGTTGCCGGCGCGCGCCTGGGCGACGATGTCGCCGGCAATATCCGAGAAGCCCGCCTGCAGTTTTTCGATCGTCGGCAGGCCCTGCTCGGCCGCGCCGTCGAGGCGGCTCGCGGCCGCCGTGATCTCGGTGTTGCCGGAGGCGACCGACTTGAGCGCGTTCAACTGCGCCGCATAGGGCCGTCCCGAAAGGACCGCATCGCGCAGTTGCGCAACGGCAAGCACGACACCGGACCCGGCGGACCCGCCGCCTTTCGATGCAATGGTCTCGACTTTTTCCGACAGCGCCTGTACTTCGCCGCTCGTTTCCCGGTCCTGTTCTTCCAAACCGTCGATGCGGCTGAGGATCGGCGTCAGGTCCACGTCGGCCCCGCTATTCGACGTAATGGCGCTTGCCAGTTCTCGAACCTCGGCGAGGCGGCCTTCGAGATCGTCGATGCGCGACAGCGCCTTGTCCAGTTCCGCCTGGACGCGCGATGTCTCTGCCTTGAGCGCGGTCATGACCTGATCCGCGCCGCCGTTGTCGGCGAGCGTTTTCTCAAGCGACGCGACGCGCTGGCTCAGCCGTTCGACGGGGCTCAACTGATCTCCGTCCGCAGCCTTGCCGCCGGATTTCCCATAGCCCGGCAGTTTCGCCAGGTAGGGCTCGACCTCCGGCAGCCACAGGTCTCGGGTCACGTACCCGCCGCCGCCCAGCAGGATCACAACCACCAGCAAGAACAGAAACACGCGGCCGCCGCCGGATTTTTCGTTATTGGCCTGCGCCCCCCCGGGTTTGCCGCTACCGGCCCCGGGCACCGAACTCGACTTGCCGCCCGACGCCGGTTTGCCAGCATCCTTCTTGTCGGCCGGCTTGTCTTCTGCCGCCGCGGATTTCGTGCTTTTCGCGCCGGTCTCGGCCTTTGCCGGGGTATCGCTGCTTTTCTCGGGCTTTTTGGTGTCGCTCGCCGCTTTTGCGGGGTTCTTGTCCGACGCTTTGGTCGGGTCCGATGGCTCTGCCATGGGGTATCCTCTTAATGTTGGCCGGTTCGGCGCCGATTAACCGTAACAAGTCCGGACCGCTTCCAGCAAGGACTCCTGATCCGGTTGCGCCGCAACAATGCATTCGCCCCATCCCGCACCGGCTGCCGCTCGCACATTTTCGGAGAGCGCGAAAAGGGTCAGGTCCGGCAATGCCCGCTCCAGGTTCGCCCCCGCCATCAGGTGACGGAAATGCCCGGCGCTTCTGGGGGAATATAGCACAACACCGTCTACCCCACGCTCGCTGATGGCGTCGATCGTCGCCTGGGGCAGCGCGGCAACCGCTTTCGCTTCATATAGCATCTCGCGCCACACCTTGAAGCCCCTGGGCTCCAGCATCGCCGCCAGGTCGCCGGCGCTGACGGACCCGGCCGCATGCAGCAGCACGCCGGCCTTGGGATTGCAGGTTTCCGCCGCCAATTTCGCCAGATCGTCGACGTCGCCGCCGGCGCTCTCGATATTACGGAAACCGGCCTCCGCGGCCGTCCGCGCCGTCGCATCGCCGACCGCCAGGCACGGGATGTCGCGACGGTCGGTGCGGCGCGCCAGCGCCCGCACACCGTTGGCGCTGGTCAGCAGGAACGCCTGCACAGTCTCCACGTCGAGCGGCGGGCCGTCCAGGTATTCGATCTCCAGCAACGGCGCGGCGACGGTATCGATATCCATGTCGTTCAGCTGCCGGATCAACGGCGCGGCATCGGCCTCGGGACGGGTAATCAGAAGCGTCGGCATCAGGCGGGCTCGTCGAAGAAACCCGGACCGGCACAGGCGCGCAGTTCCTCGCCGGCGTCGCGGCCCATCGCCTCAGCATCCGCCGCCGAACCCTCGCGTTCCGCGGCGTGCACCTCGGAACCGTCGGGGCGGAAGATCATACCCTTGAGCACCAGCCGGTCGCCGGTGAGCCGCGCCAGCCCGGCAATGGGCGTCCGGCACGAGCCGTCGAGCGCATCCAGCAGCGCGCGCTCGCACATCACCGTGGTGCGCGATGCCGGGTCGTCCAGCGCCGCCAGGTATTCAAGCGTTTCCGTGTCGTCGGCACGGCAGGTGACGCCGATCGCCCCCTGCGCGCAGGCCGGCAGGAAAACGTCGGGTTCGATGATCTCGGTCGCCACATCGCGGCGGCCGAGGCGGTCGAGCCCGGCGAGCGCCAGGAACGTGGCGTGGAACTCGCCTGCTTCCAGCTTGCCCAGACGGGTCTGCACGTTGCCGCGGATGACGCCGATGTCGAGGTCCGGCCGCATGCTGAGAAGCTGCGCCTTGCGGCGGATCGAGGCGGTGCCGACGCGGGCGCCCTCGGCGAGGTCCCTGAGCTTCGGCACCTTGAAGCTGATGAAGGCATCGCGCACGTCGGCGCGCGGCAGGATGCAGCCGATGGCCATACCCTCCGGCAACCACGTCTCCAGGTCCTTCATGGAATGCACCGCGAGATCGATGCGCCGGTCCATGAGCGCGCGGTCCAGTTCCTTGGTGAACAGCCCCTTGCCGCCGATCTCCGACAGCGGCCGGTCGAGCACCAGGTCGCCCGTGGTCTTGACCGCCTCGACGACCAGGCGCCCCTCTTCTCCGAGGTCGGCATGGGCGGCGCGCAGCGCGTCCGCCGCCTGTTCCGTCTGCACCATGGCAAGCGGGCTCGAACGGGTGCCGATGATCAGTCTGCGGGGTGTTTCTGTCATGCTATGATCAATGTATGTATCCGAAGCCCGCCCGCAAGCCGTGACTTGGCGGCGGCTGCGCCCGAGAGTAAAGTCCCGCCCCGCCGAGCGAAAGGGCTAACACGTGATTGTTTTGGGGATCGAAACCAGTTGCGACGAGACCGCCGCCGCCGTGGTCGACGACGGGCGGCGCATTCTCTCCAACGTCGTGCTGTCGCAGATCGAGGATCACCGCCCCTTCGGCGGCGTGGTCCCCGAGGTCGCGGCGCGCGCGCACATGGAGCACACCGATCACGTCATCGCCGAGGCGATGAAACAGGCCGGCGTCGGGTTCACCGACCTCGACTGCATCGCCGCGACCGCCGGACCGGGGCTGATCGGCGGCGTGCTGGTCGGCGCTATGTCGGCCAAGGCCATCGCGCTCGCGACCGGCAAGCCCTTCGTCGCCGTCAACCATCTGGAAGGACACGCGCTGACGGTACGGCTCACCGACGACGTCGCGTTTCCCTATCTGCTGCTGCTGATTTCCGGGGGCCACTGCCAGTTGCTGATCGTCGAGGGTGTCGGCCGTTACAAACGCCTCGGCACCACCATCGATGACGCCGCCGGCGAGGCCTTCGACAAGACCGCCAAGATGCTCGGGCTCGGCTATCCCGGCGGGCCGCTGATCGAAAAGGCCGCCGCAGGCGGCGATCCGCGAAAATTCGGGTTTCCGCGTCCGATGACCGGCCGCCCCGGCTGCGATTTCTCGTTCTCGGGCCTCAAGACCAGTGTCCGGCGCGCCGTGGAAACCCTCGACGGGCCGCTCGACGACGCCGTCGCCGACCTCGCCGCCTCGTTCCAGACCGCCGTCGCCGAAACGCTGGTGGCGCGCACGCGAAACGCCATATCCATGGCACGGGAAGTACATCCGGAAATGGAGACCCTCGTCGTCGCCGGCGGTGTCGCCGCCAACCGGGCCATCGGCACGGCCCTCGATGAGCTTGCCCGGGAAACCGGCATGCGCCTCGTCAAACCGGCGCCGGCGCTCTGCACCGACAACGGCGCGATGATCGCCTGGGCCGGGCTCGAGCGATTCCGCCTCGGCCAATCCGACCCGCTCGATTTCAAGGCACGGCCGCGCTGGCCGCTCGATCCCGATGCGCCGGCGGCTGCCTTCGCCGGGGTCAAGGCGTAACGGGACCGTCACCGCGGCGGAGGTGACAGCCCCCGCCCGTTCCCCTACAAATGAGCGCATGAGCGCTTTTCAGAACGTCACGGTGGTCGGCGCCGGCGCCTGGGGGACGGCGCTGGCCGCGACGGCCAGGCGCGCCGGGCGGTCGACGCGGCTCTATGCCCGCGAGACCGAGGTCACTGAAGCCGTCAACGCGGGCAAGGGCAATCCGGTTTTCCTGAAAGACGTCGACTTGCCGGACGGCATTCAGGCCGGCAGCGATCTCGACGGGGCGATCGCCGCGGCGGAAGTGGTGATCCTCGTCGTCCCGGCCCAGTTCCTGCGCGCCACCGCCGCCGATCTCGCCGCGCTGCTGCCCCCGGAAATTCCCGTCGTTCTCGCCGCCAAGGGAATCGAGCAGGGCACGCTGAAGCTGATGAGCGAGGTCGCCGAGGAGACCCTCCCCGACAACCCCATCGCCGTCCTTTCCGGGCCGTCGTTCGCCGCCGAGGTGGCGCGCGCCCTGCCTGCCGCGCTGACGCTGGCGAGTGCCGACGAGACACTCGGCAAAAGGCTTATCGACACACTGACAAGCCCGTTGTTCCGGCTCTATCAGTCGACAGACCTGGTCGGCGCCGAGATCGGCGGCGCCGTCAAGAACGTGCTGGCAATCGCCTGCGGCATCGTCGAGGGCAGGGGCCTCGGCGACAATGCCCGCGCCGCGCTGATCACCCGCGGCCTCGCCGAGATGGTCCGTCTCGGCCTCGCCAAGGGCGCAACGCGGGAAACCATGATGGGCCTCGCCGGGCTCGGCGATCTGGTGCTGACCTGCAACGCCATGCAGTCGCGCAATTTTTCTTTCGGCCATGCCCTCGGCCGGGGCAAGAGCCCCGACGAGATCCTCGCCGAACGGGTCGCCGTCACCGAAGGCGTGACCAGCGCCGTCTCGGTGACGGAGCTTGCCCGGAAGCTTGCCGTCGAGATGCCGCTCTGCGACGCCGTCCACGCCATCGTCCACGAGGGCCGCGACATCGACACCGCCATGACCATGCTGATGGCGCGGCCGCTGACGTTCGAATGACTCGCGGTTCAACCGACGCCTAGGGAGAATGCGAAATGAACTACTGGCTGATGAAATCGGAACCCGGGTCATGGTCCTGGGAAGACCAGTTCAAGGTCGACAAGGAAGGCTGGGACGGCGTCCGCAACTACCAGGCCGCCAACAACATGAAGGCGATGAAGAAAGGCGACCGGGCGTTCTTCTATCACTCGGTGAAGGAAAAGAGCATCGTCGGCATCGTCGAGATCGTCGACGAGTATCACCCGGACCCGACGGACACGTCCGGCCGTTTCGGCATGGTCTCGGTCAAGGCCGTGGAAACGGTGCCGGCCCCGGTGACGCTCGCCGACATCAAGAGCGACCCCAGACTTTCCGAACTGCCGCTTTTGAAACAGTCGCGCCTCTCTGTTATGCCCATTGACGCAAAGTCGTGGAAGATTATATGCGGCATGGGAGGTGTGAAGGCATGAGCGATATCCGGCTGTGCACCGTCGACGACATTCCGGAGGACGGCTCCGCCGGCTTCGTCGCCGAGATCGACGACCGCCAGGTCGCCGTCATGGCGATCAGAAAGGACGGTGCGGTCTACGTTTACGAGAACGAATGCCCGCATATCGGCGCGCCGCTCGATTTCACGCCGGGGCAGTTCCTGGACGCGGACAAGGAGCACATTCTCTGCTCCACCCACGGCGCGCTGTTCGCGATCGATACGGGCGAATGCATCGACGGGCCGTGCTTCGGCGACTACTTGACCCAGATCAATGCCGAAGTCCGCGAGGGCGCCGTTTACTTGACCTAGTCCGGCCCCTGTCAATCCTTGACGGCGACCGGTGGCGCGGCCCGTTGCCCCCTTGGCATTCATTCTAAGTTTGCCGATAATCGGGCCAACGCGGGGCAAACCCGTACGCGCCTAAACATACGCAGGTGATCAGGGAGAGGTATCCAAATGTTCGAAGTCAAAACACATCCGGTTCCGGGCGATTTCGCCAAAAATGCCCTTATCGACAAGGCCAAGTACGAGGAGATGTACAAGGCCTCGATCGAGGACAACGAGGGTTTCTGGGCGGAACACGGCAAGCGCATCGACTGGATCAAGCCGTACACCAAGGTCAAGGACGTCAACTACGACGCACCCGGTGTCTCCATAAAATGGTTTTACGACGGCACGCTGAACGCCTCCGTCAACTGCCTCGACCGCCACCTGGAAAAGCGCGGCGATCAGACCGCGATCATCTGGGAAGGCGACGAGCCGACCGACGACGAACACGTCACCTACAAGGACCTGCACGAACGGGTCTGCCGCCTCGCCAACGCCATGAAGGCGCGCGGCATCAAGAAGGGCGACCGGGTCACGCTTTACATGCCGATGGTCGTCGAGGCCGCCGTCGCCATGCTGGCCTGTGTGCGGATCGGGGCCATTCACTCCATCGTCTTCGGCGGGTTTTCACCGGACAGCCTGGCGGCGCGCATCCAGGGCTGCGATTCCAATTGCGTGATCACCGCCGACGAGGGCATCCGCGGCGGCCGCAAGATTCCGCTCAAGGCCAACACCGACGAAGCGCTCAAGGAATGCCCGTCGGTGGAAACGGTGTTCGTCGTCAAGCGCACCGGCGGCGACATCGACATGAAGGACGGCCGGGACGTCTGGTACGAGGACGCCTGCGCCGCCGCCGATCCGGTGTGCGAACCGGAGGAAATGAACGCCGAGGACCCGATGTTCATTCTCTATACTTCCGGTTCGACCGGCGCGCCCAAGGGCGTGCTGCACACGACCGGCGGCTACATGGTCTATGCGTCGATGACGCACGAATATGTCTTCGATTATCACGACGGCGAGATCTACTGGTGCACGGCGGACGTGGGCTGGGTGACCGGCCACAGCTACATCGTCTACGGCCCGCTCGCCAACGGCGCGACGACGCTGATGTTCGAGGGCGTGCCGAACTATCCGTCGATGTCGCGTTTCTGGGAAGTGTGCGACAAGCACAAGGTCAACATCTTCTATACCGCGCCGACGGCGATCCGCGCGCTGATGCGCGAGGGCGACGAGCCGGTCAAGAAAGCGTCCCGGAAATCGCTGCGCCTTCTGGGTTCGGTCGGCGAACCGATCAACCCGGAAGCATGGGAATGGTACTACCGGGTCGTCGGGGATTCGCGCTGCCCGATCGTCGATACCTGGTGGCAGACGGAAACCGGCGGCATCATGATCACGCCGCTGGCGGGCGCCATCGATCTCAAACCGGGTTCGGCGACGAAACCGTTCTTCGGCGTCAAACCGCAGATCGTCGACAACGACGGTAACGTTCAGGAAGGTGCCACCGAGGGCAACCTGTGCCTGATCGACAGTTGGCCCGGCCAGATGCGGACGGTCTACGGCGATCACGAACGGTTCGAGCAGACCTACTTCTCGACCTACAAGGGCAAGTACTTCACCGGCGACGGCTGCAAGCGCGACGAGGACGGGTATTACTGGATCACCGGCCGCGTCGACGACGTCATCAACGTTTCCGGTCACCGCATGGGGACCGCCGAGGTCGAGAGCGCACTTGTCGCCCACAACAAGGTCGCCGAGGCCGCGGTCGTCGGCGCGCCGCACGATATCAAGGGGCAGGGCATTTATGCTTATGTCACGCTCAACGCCGGCGAAGAACCGTCCGACGCCCTCAAGAAGGAACTGGTGCAGTGGGTTCGGAAAGAAATCGGCCCGATCGCGTCCCCCGACTGGCTGCAGTGGGCGCCGGGCCTGCCCAAGACCCGGTCCGGCAAGATCATGCGCCGGATCCTGCGCAAGATCGCCGAGGACGATTTCTCTAACCTTGGCGACACCTCGACCCTCGCCGACCCGGCGGTTGTCGATGATCTGGTGGATAACAGGCAAAACAAGGCGAGTTAAGCGGAACGCTTGATCTCGAGCCATCAGGGGGGCGAAGGCCCCCCATTTTTTTAAGCCGCGTCGGTACTGAGCAACTGCTGCACCCGGGACAGATTCTTGGCGATCACTTCGGCGCGCTTTCGCTGGCCCCGCGACTTGCGGTATTCCTGAATGGCGCCCTGGAAGTAATAGGCCGCTTCCTCGAGCAGGTACTCCTCGCCGGTCTGCTTGGCCAGCGCGAAGCACGCCGCACCCAGGTTGTTCGCGGTCTGCGCCCATAACAGCGGATCCGTCTCGCGCTTGCGGACCTCGAGCGCCTTGCGGAACGTCGAGATGGACTGCTGCAGGATCGCGTCCGCCCGGCCGTGCCCGCCCAGCGCCATCTGCGCCACGCCATAGTGGTTCATCACCTCGGCCCAGCGCGCGGGCATACTGTTCCGGTCATAGACGGTAAGCGCTTCCTCGAACGCGCTCGCTGAGGTCTTGAGATGCGTTTGCGCCTGCGCCGCCTGCACCGCCGCCAGCTTGTAATACGCCATGGCGCGGCGCATGTGCGCCAGTGCCCAGTCGCTGGCGTGCTGATCGCGGCTCAGGGTCTTGGCGATCCCGTCGTAGCGCTTGATCGCGGCCAGTAGCGATTCCGGATTGCGGCTGGTCTTGGCCTCGGCTTCCTGGAGCAAACCCATGTGTGTATTGACGACCGCCCACGCCATCGGCGCCGCCTGCACGTCGATCAGCTTCTCGGCGGCTTCGTAATGCTGCATCGCTTCCGAAAAAGCCTTTTTCACGCCGAACCGGTAGCTCGTGGCGTACGCGTTGCCGAGCGCGTTCTCGATCATTATCCGGCATTCCTCGGGCGCATCCTCCGGCAGTGCATCGAGCACCTTCGTTGCGTCGTTCAGGTGCGCCACCAGCCGTTCCGCCAGCGTCTTGCGCGAACCGCCGACCGACGGGATCAGTGCCGCGAGCGTCACGGCGCGGACCGTCGCCCCCGCCTCGTCGGGCAGCGGCACCGGCAGGTCCAGCGTATCGATCATGCCGAAGGTACCGGGAACCCCGTCCTGGGCGCCGGAGGCGGACAGATAGTGCAGGCGCGCGACGGTGCCCATGTCTTCCATCTCGCCCCAGACCAGCAGGTCCGCCTCTTCATCATTGAGAAGCCTGTCGCCTTCCTCATGAACCAGAAGCAGACGCTCGATCAACCCGAGGCGCAGATTCTGGCGCAGTGTCTGGCTCGAAACCACCGTCTCGACGGCGGTTTCCTGTGACAGCATGCCCGCCAGGCGGTCGGTTACCTCCTTACCGCCGGAGCCGAACAGGGTCGCCAACAGCACCTTGCCGTCGCCGGTCTCGCCGGACGGACGGAATCCGTCGCCGGCCCTGACCGAGCCGCGGCGTTTTTTCTTCTTCCGACGCCCGCCGCCCGGCAGAAAGCTTTTCAGAATACTCGAAAACAGCCCCATTTCCGCCACCCGGAACCGCAGGCACACGGCCGCGCCTGCGGACTTGTTTTTTTATTTACCGACAGCCCGTCCGTCACCGGCGTCATCGGATATCTCTGATTCATGATAATGCGGTCTCGAAACGACCGCAATCTGGCATGACCCGGGCCCGGGTCCGGCAGCAGTCTCAGAAATCGATGCAGCGGCCCTTCTTTTCCCAATCGCCGTATCGTGTGGGCTCGGGACCTTCCGGGCCGCCGATCTCGCCGGTGCCGTCGGCCGTGGATTTTGTTTCCTTCCGAGCCGCGGATTGCGCGGACTCCGGGGCTTTCTCGGCGTTGCCGTCCTTTTCCGTCGTATCGTCGGCCATGATTAAATTTCCGTTATGTCCGAAGCTGGCATTGATTTGCGTTAAACTTGAAATAATTGAAAGTGGCGCCGTCATCAAGACGCGCGCGCAAACACGTTGCCGGAGCTTGGACCATGAACTGGGTGAAAACGTCGATCCTGCTGGCCGGACTGACGGCGCTCTTCATGGGGGCCGGGTTCCTGCTGGCGGGCGAGAGCGGCATGATGATCGCGCTCGCGGTCGCCGTCGCCATGAACGTCTATGCCTACTGGAACGCCGACAAGCTGGTGCTGCGCATGTACAAGGCGCGCGAGGTCACCGACGGGACCGCGCCCGGCTTTTACGGCATCGTCAAGCAGCTCGCGAACCGCGCGGGCCTGCCCATGCCCAAGGTCTACATCATCGAGAACGACCAGCCGAACGCGTTCGCCACCGGCCGCAACCCGGAGAATGCCGCCGTGGCGGCAACGACCGGACTGCTGAAAATTCTCAACCACGAGGAAATCGCCGGCGTCATGGCGCACGAGCTGGCGCACGTCAAAAACCGCGACACACTGATCATGACGATCACCGCGACGATCGCCGGCGCGCTGTCGATGCTCGCCAACTTCGCGTTGTTCTTCGGCGGCAACCGCAACAACCCGCTCGGAATCGTTGGCACGCTGCTGGTCATGATCCTGGCACCGGTCGCCGCGATGCTGGTGCAGATGGCGATTTCCCGGACCCGCGAGTACGGCGCCGACGCCGGCGGCGCGGAAATCTGCGGCAACCCGATGTGGCTCGCGAGCGCGCTTCAGAAACTCGACCGGGGCGCACAGTCGATCGACAACACGGTCGCCGAGGACAATCCGGCGACGGCGCACATGTTCATCGTCAACCCGCTGCACGCACGCTCCATGGACAGCCTGTTCTCGACGCATCCGAACACGGCGAACCGGGTCAACAGGCTGCGTGAGATGGCCGGCGAGGCACAGCGGCCCTAGGGTTGAGGTCTATTTCGCCAGCGGCGTGATGCGGCCGACAGGTTTGCGGTCCTCGGCATCGGGGCGATACGTTCCGGGCAATTCGGAAAAACGGATACGTGGCGGTGCAATACCCAGACTGCCGAGTTCGATCCCCTTGGCGTCGATCTCGATCAGGTGCGTGAAACCGGACGCCGCATCTTCCGGATTTTCACCCGGCTTGAGATAGGGAACGCATCGCCCGAAATGCGCAAGCAGCAACTGCGCCGCTTCCTGATCGCCGGCGATCCCCGTCCCCACCTCCAGCAAGCTCTTTGCTTCCCGAAGAAAGTCGCTATCGGCCACCGCCGGCGCCATCATCTGATGCACGCCGAACGACCGCGCGCCGCTCGCCAGCGACCATGCGACGTTCGCCGGAACGATCATCATCGTCACGAGCACGCCGGTCGCCAGCGCATGCGCCGCCCGTCGCCCGCCGCTCAGCACGACGCACCGGTCAAGGAACACGACAAACGAGAACACCGCGGGACCGATCAGAGGCAATACGTAACGACCGGTGAAATCGTCCAGCGGCAGGAGGGTTTGCAGCGTCACCATCATCACGAAATACACAAAGGCATAGAATGCCGGCATCCAGACGATACCGAGCGAGAGGCGGTTTAACGATTTGAACGTTACCACGAAGGTGCCCGCTATACCGGCGAGTACGAGCGCCGCGAAAACGGCGATCCGGAACTCTTCCGTTGTCGCATCCCTTACGCCAGCGCCCAGCAAATTAACCCCCCACCGGGACAACTCGGAGAAAACCTCGTGAAGCTGGTCGCTAATCGGCAACGAAATGACAGATCGGCCGCCACCCGGGGGAAGCCCGAGCGATTTTACATAAATCAGAAAGCCCGCCAACGGCGTCGATGCGAACACGCCGAATTTTAAGGCATCCTGAAAACGCTGACGCGGGCCACCCATCGGCGAAAAGAGCAGCAACCAACAACTGACTGCGGCGACCGCGGCCGCCCCGATATAACGGGTCAGGGCCGCCAGCCCGATTGCGGCAACCGCAATCCGGAAATATGTTCTTCGCCCGGTTTTCAGATACGACGAGAGTACACCGAACGTCAGCATGATTGCGCTGGCGTGAACCGCATCGGACGTCATTTCCAAGTGCCATTTCAGGACAATTGGGTTGACGTTCATTGCCAGGAACCCGAGCCAAACGAGGGATCTGGAAGAGATGCTGTTGGCCAGAAGGCGCATCGACCCCCAAGCGTAAACACCCGCCGAAACAGCCGACACGGCCACGCCGGCGACCGTGAAACTCATGCCGAAAAGCTGCGTCAGCGCCAATATCAGAGTGTATCCGGGTGGAATCCAGGTGATGAACCTCTCGCTGCAGCTTGTCATGCCGTCCCCGTGGACGAGGTTGCTGGCACCCTGGAAATAATAGATTTGCCCGAACAAACTGGACAAAGGTCCGTAATGGCCCGCAACCAGCAGAATCAGTCCGCCGGCAATGAGAACCGCTACCCCTTCGCGCATTGCACCGGAACGTAATTGCATCGTTCAGGTCTCTCCCCCACCGATCTTTCTTTGTTCGTCGGCATCGTCGAGGACCACGTCGCGCGGATATCTGTAGATCCGCACACCTTCGGCATGCGGATGGCGGCTGATCTCTTGGTGAAGCCGGAACAGGTCCCTGATGTTACGGAAGATCTTCGCCAGCATGAGATTGCGGGGCGGCCTAAGTTCGGCATAGGCCACCGGCAGTTCGACAACCCTGAGCCCCCGGCGAATCGCCTTCAGGACGAATTCCGTGTCGTACTGCCCCCGCGCCATCACGCTTGTATCGAGTATCGGGCGCATCGCATCCATACGCATGAACTTGGGGCCGTGCGTATCCGTGCCGGTGTACTCGAAAAAAAGCTGCAGCAGGGCGTTCAATCCCCAGCTAAGGACTCGCCGGAAATTCGTTTGCTGATAGATGGTCGGATCGGCGCGCTTGGTGCCGATGAAAAGATCGTACTCATCCCGGTATTTCCACGACCAGTGCATGAACGGCAAGTCGCACTCGTCGATCGGCACGATGTAACAGTATGGCGATTCCACGTTCTTGAGCCCGAGGGCCATGGCACGTCCGATATCGTGCTCCCGTTGATGAAGACGAACGATGCCGGGAAACTCGCGGCCGAGCGCGTCGACGATCCGGACCGTGCCGTCGATACTGTTGTTATCGACGACGAAGATACGCCAGGCGTCGCGGCCCGCCAGATGCTCGAGGTCGGCAGACAACGTGCGTAAGTTATCTTCGACGACTTTTTCTTCGTTCAGAACCGGAATAACGACCGAGACGACCGGCTTGGCATCGCTGTCGGGATCACTACCCATGACTATCTCGAGCGCATGACCGCGAGACGGTTTTGCGCCGAAACGTCGCTCGGCACAGCCTGTTGTCCGTCACAGTCCACGTTCTTCCTCATGCAGAATATCGCGTGCGTCATTGTCTTCGGCGATCTTGTCGCGGATTTTCTTGTTCCAGAATGACGAGGCGGGGATTTTGGTCCGGTCGCAGCGATCGGCGTATTTCCGGGCGATATCGCTGATCTCGCGCAACAGCCCGTCTTCCAGCGTGATCGGCTTCAAGCCGAGTTCCAGGAAGCTCTTGTTCTCGGCAACCAGTTCATTCTCGAGATCCTCGTTACGCGGATTGTCGAGATAATCGACGGGCGTGTCCGTCAATCGTGACACGATTTCCGCCAGTTCACGGATACGATGGGTCTCGGTCATCTGGTTCATGATCCGGACGCGTTCGTTGTTTCGAGGGGGGTTGATAACGGCGAGTTCAATGCATCGCACGGTATCACGAATGTTGATAAAGGCCCGGGTTTGGCCGCCGCTACCGTATACAGTAAGCGGGTAGCCGATGGCCGCCTGGATCAGGAACCGGTTCAGCACTGTGCCGTAGTCCCCATCGTAGTCGAAGCGGTTGATAAGTCGATCGTCCATCGACGTTTCCGGGGTGTCGGTCCCCCAGACGATCCCCTGATGGAGGTCGGTCACGCGGACGCTATCGTTACTGTTGAAATAAGCGAACAGATGCTGGTCGAGGACTTTTGACAAGTGGTAGATGCTGCCCGGTCGCGTCGGGTGCAGGATCTCCTGACTAACCGGGCTGCCGTCCGCCGCCTTGAAGTGTACCTCGAGATAGCCCTCGGGAATCACGGCGTTGTGTGCGCCGTAGCCATAGACGCCCATGGTGCCCAGATGCACGACGTGAATATCAAGATCGACCTCAACGATCGCCGCCAGGACGTTGTGGGTCGCGTTGATGTTGTTGTTGACCGTGTAGCGTTTGTGAAACGAGGACTTCATCGAATAGGGTGCCGCGCGCTGCTCGGCGAAATGCACGACGGTATCCGGTTTGAAATCCGAAAACAGCGTGATCAGGCGGTGGTAGTGCCGCGATACGTCGAAGTTATAGTATTCGATGACGTTTCCGGTGAGCTCGCGCCAGACCCTCAAGCGTTCCGGCATCGGCTGGACCGGCGTTAACGAGGATACGGCGAGTTCATTGTCGATGTTCCGACGGCTCAGGTTGTCGACAATGACGACGTCGTGGCCAAGGTTGGAAAAATGCAGTGCGGCCGGCCAACCGCAGAAGCCATCACCGCCCAGGATAATGATTTTCATCGACTGGAAACTCTTTTCGTCATCAGAAGAAGCATCCGCCCGCCCGCATCTATCCGGTTTCTTATCAACAAAAGACGGTCGAAGCCATCAACCATGCACCCGTTCGCGCCGAAAAATATGGGAAGTCATTACCCGCTACAATGTTTTTCGGGCCGCCGGCTCATATGACGCCGCTCCTGGCTGCCACGAGAACAGTGTTGACCACGCTACGCCGAACCGAGGATAAGGCTCTTTCAACAACAATCGATTATTTCTTCAGGATGTGCCCGTTATTTGAACCCAACCTCCGCAATGTTCAATAAACCGACGACACGTCAGATCGGCATTTTCCTGCTCAAGCTGTGCATCGCGGCTGCGTTGATTTACATGGTTTCGCTTCGCGTCGACGGTCGGCTTTTCCTGGAGATCCTCTCCGGGCTCGATCCGTGGTATTTCGCCGCCGCGCTGTTCTTGATGGGCATACAGATCGCCGTTCACATCCGGTTGTGGTCGCTCGTCTTGTGGGTCAATGGAATCGACCTGCCACCGCGGCGCAGCGCGATGATTCTTTTGTTCAGCCTGTTTCTCAATCAAGGCCTGCCGTCGGCACTCGGCGGTGTCGGCGGCCGCGTGTATTTCACCTGGCGTGCGGGCGTGCCGTTTGGGGACAGCATGTCGGCGGCGCTGACCGAACGATTGGTATTCATCGTCTCGTTGATCGCCATCTGCATGGTGACGCTGCCGTATCTTCATTCCCTATCCGGAAACAGCGAGATCAAGGCTTATTCGGTCTTTCTGATATGCGCCGCCGCCGCCATACCGATACTGTTGCTGGTCGCGAAAGGCGCCCGGCGGATCGTTCGGTGGGAGCCGCTGCAATTGCGGTTGCGCGCTGCCGCGGCGGCGTGTTTGCGCATGATGACCCGGCCGTTCGTCGCATGGCGCACCCTCGGCCTTATCATGGTTTATCACGGATTGTCCCTTGCCGCGCTATGGGTGCTTACCGTCGCCGTCAGTACACCGATTTCCCCTTTGTCTTCGTTCGTGCTCACCCCGCATGTGCTGCTGCTGGCGGCGTTACCGATCACGATCAACGGCTGGGGGGTACGTGAAGTCGCAATGTCGGCGTTCCTGGGCATCGTCGGCGTTTCGATCGAAAGCGCGATCGCGGTATCGGTGCTGTTCGGAATCGCCGTTTTGTTTACGCGGATGCCCTTGGGGCTCATATGGTTCTTGCCCGGGGACTGGCAGGCGACATCCGCTCATTCCAACGACGAAAAGTAATCCTGCTTAGTGAGCATTTCGCCGTAATCGTGGCGGCGTTCGTCGTAAATACTCTGATAGAATCCGCATTGTCGGCAAACTTCGTTGAATGCGCCACGCTCATGACTCTCGATGATGTTCATCCATCTTCGATTTGCCGGAGAGAGAATTTCACTGAGCGGCGTCGTGTTCAGGTCGCCGATCGTCAGGCTGCCGCGAGGATCCCGACAGGCACACGCGTTGACTTCACCGGTGGCCGTGATCTGTATGCTGTCGAACGGCAGGCTGCACGGGCCGTTCTTGTATAACGCCCGGCCGTCGGTCAGATCCATTTCAATGTCCGCGACATCCTCGGCCGTGACATCCCCGCCCCAGTTATCGACATAGGAACTCCGTCCGACCGGCACGCCCAGCAGGTTCAATCGGTCGATGGCGTCCAGAAGATCGTTGCGCGGGTGCGTTTCGAAATCGAAGCTCCTGTAGGTTCGTATGCCAATGACAAAATCCAGCCGCTCGGGCTTGGCCGGGTACAATTCGATCAGCGTTTGCAGGTTCTTCACAAGCCGTTCGTACTGAACCCTTTCCCGGCCCGTGATGTTGCGAAAACTTTCCAGGTCGTGGCCATAGACGCTGATCTCCATGTAGCCGAGCTTGTCGAGCGCGAGCACGGCCTCGATGGCGTCTTTGTCGGCGCCGATGAAGTTGGTATAAAAAACATGATTCCGGACCCTAGAGGCATCCACCAGCCGCAGCCTGTCGACGAAATCCTTGTCCATGAAAACATCGCCTGTGATCGGCGTCAGGGCGATGGTATCGAAACCCATGGCCGCCGCCGCCGCCACGCTTTTCCGGAAAAGTGCCTCCGGCATCACCGTACGGGGCCGGACTTCTTTCGGATAGCTGCAGAACTTGCAGTTCAGATTGCAGAAGCTCACCGGCTCAATGAACAAGCGGGACCGGGGATGCCGGACGAATGAACGCCCCAGCATTTTGTTCTTGTTGGTGTACCAGAACGAGGCCGCATTCCGTCGCAGAATTCGCAACCGGTTTTTCAGTCTGGCCATCATCGAATTAAACCCCTGCCAGCCGCGTGCCAGAGTACCAGCGAGCGGGGAAGCCGACCACCGTCATCCCGTTTCGAAACATATCACACCGGTGAGCGCCGGAGCCTCATTGCCCCGGCTTTTCAAGCAACGATATGACCATGTCGGCTGCCGCATCCGGATCGACCACGCCGGTATCGATCTTCAGTTCCGGCGATACCGGCGCCTCGTAAGGCGACGAGATTCCGGTGAAGTTGGCGATCTCGCCCTTGCGCGCACGGGCATATAATCCCTTCGGATCGCGTGTTTCGCAGACCTCAAGAGAGGCGTCGACATGGATTTCGAAAAATTCGCCCGCCGGCATCAGGTCGCGCGCCATGTCCCGGTCGCTGCGGAACGGCGAGATCGCGGAGACGAGCACGATCATGCCGGCATCGGTGAACAACCTGGCAACCTCGGCGATGCGGCGGATGTTTTCGACCCGGTCGGCATCCGTGAATCCGAGATCCCGGTTGATGCCGTGGCGAATGTTGTCGCCGTCGAGCATGTAGGTATGCCGGCCCGCCAGATGCAGTTTCTGTTCGACGATGTTGGCGACCGTCGACTTGCCGGCGCCGGACAGGCCGGTGAACCACAGTACCGCCGGCTTCTGGCCGAGCGCCTCGGCGCGGGCCGACTTGTCGAGGCTGAGCTGCTGGCGCGTCAGGTTGAGAGACCGCCTGAGCGCGAAGTCGATCATGCCGGCGCCGACGGTCTCGTTGGTTTCCCGGTCGATGAGGATGAAGGCGCCGGTCTCGGGGCAGTCCTTGTAGGCATCGACGGCAAGCCTGCGGTCGAAACTCAGGTTACAGACAGCGACGTCGTTGAGCTGCAGCGTCTTCTGAGCAATGTGGTCCAGGTTATTGACGTTGATGGCGTATCGGAGGTCCGTGATCCATGCCCGCGCGCGCGCCGCGGCGATGTTTATTTCGTAGCGGCGGCCGGGAATCATCGGATTAGGCGACATCCAGATCATGTGCGCCTGCACCTGATCGGTCGGCTGCATCGTGCTCGCCGCGTGCCGGATGACATCGCCGCGGGCGACGTCGACGTCGTCGGCGAGGGTCAGCGTCACGGCCTTGCCGGGCACCGCCCGGTCCAGCTTTCCGTCATGGGTTTCAATGCTTTGCACGATCGTTTGGGCGCCGTCGGGCTCGACCGCCACGGCATCGCCGGGCTTCAATACGGCGCCCGCGACGGTCCCGGCGAAGCCGCGGAAATCGCCGTCCGGACGACACACCCATTGCACGGGCAGGCGCGCGCCGGTTCTGCATATTTCTGCATGAACCTGCACGGATTCCAGAAAATCGAGCACGCATTGACCATTGAACCACGGCATTTGCGCTGATTTGGCCGTGATGTTGTCGCCACGCAGCGCCGACACCGGCAGCGCCGTCACGGTGCCGAAACCGAGTGCTTCGCAGAACGCAAGATAGTCCGCCTCGATGTCGCGGAACGCGTCCTCGGCGTAGCCGACCAGGTCCATCTTGTTGACGCACAGCAGCACGTGGCGGATGCCGAGCAGATGCGCGATGAACGAATGCCGCCGGGTCTGCGTCAGCACCCCCTTGCGGGCGTCGACCAGGATCACGGCGAGTTCGGCGGTCGAGGCGCCGGTCGCCATGTTGCGGGTGTACTGTTCGTGGCCCGGCGTGTCGGCGACGATAAAGCCGCGCTTCGCGGTCTGGAAGTAGCGGTAGGCGACGTCGATGGTGATGCCCTGTTCGCGTTCGGCCTCGAGCCCGTCAACGAGAAGCGCGTAGTCGACGCCGTCCTCGACCGTGCCGTAACGCTTGCTGTCGGCCTCGAGGGACGACGACTGGTCCTCCAGGATGAGCTGCGCCTCGTAGAGCAGCCGCCCGATCAGGGTCGACTTGCCGTCGTCGACACTGCCGCAGGTGAGGAACCTGAGCAGGCCCTTTTCCGGTGCGGCATCCATCAGAAGTATCCCTCGCGCTTTTTCTTTTCCATCGACGCCTGGGTGTCGAAGTCGATGATCCGGCCCTGGCGCTCGGACGTTCTTGCCGACAATGTCTCGGCGATGACCGCGTCGATATCGGCGGCGTCGGAGCGGATCGCCGCGGTCAGCGGATAACAGCCCAGCGTGCGGAAACGAACTTTCTCGGTGCGGATCTCCTCGCCGGGTTCCAGCGTCAGCCGCTCGTCGTCGGCCATGATGAGCTGGCCGGCGCGCTCGACCACCGGCCGTTCGGCGGCGAAATAGAGCGGCACCACCGGTATCGCCTCGGCGCGGATATAGTGCCAGACATCGAGTTCGGTCCAGTTCGACAGCGGAAATGCGCGCACGCTTTCGCCCGGCCCGACCCGGCAGTTGTAGAGTTGCCAGAGTTCCGGACGCTGCTGGCGCGGGTTCCAGGCGTGATTGGCGTCGCGGAACGACATCACCCGCTCCTTGGCGCGCGACTTCTCCTCGTCGCGCCGGGCGCCGCCGATGGCACAGTCCACCTTGTGCAGGTCGAGCGCCTGCTTGAGCGCTTCGGTCTTCATCACGTCGGTGTGCACGGTGGCGCCGCTGGCGAGCGGCGAGATGCCGCGCGTCACCCCGTCCTCGTTGATATGCACGATCAGGTCGAGGCCGAGATCCCGGGCGCGCTTGTCGCGGAACGCGATCATGTCGCGGAACTTCCAGGTGGTGTCGACATGCAAAAGCGGAAACGGCGGCTTCGCCGGATGGAACGCCTTCATCGCCAGGTGCAGCAACACCGAGGAATCCTTGCCGATGGAATAGAGCAGCACCGGCCGTTCGAACGACGCCGCAACTTCACGGAGAATGTGAATCGATTCCGATTCCAGTCGTTCCAGGTGGGCAAGCCGGTTCATATCAGGGTCAGTCATAGACGCGGGTTTTCTTTCATCCGGTAACATAAGACAAGTGCAAACCGCCGGAAACCTTGACGTGCGGGCACCTGGAACGGGCGGGGGCGCGGAGGGTTCAGGTCAGTCCGGCGGAAGCGGTTTGTGGATACCGCACTCGATCTTCCCCTGGCCGCGCCAGCGTCCGGCGCGGAAACCTTCGCCGGCGCCGGCGGGCGACGTGCACACCGCGCAACCGACGCTCGGGTAGCCCTTGCCGGCGAGTGGATGCCTGGGCAGGCCGTGCCGATCCATGTAGGCCTCGACGTCGGCGGGCGTCCATCTGACGAGCGGATTGACCTTGATGCGCGGGCCGTCGTCCTCGAAGGTTTCGAGCGCGCCGCGGCCGCCGCCGTGATGGCGCTTGCGTCCGGTAAACAGGGCGTTGAATCGCAAAACCTCACGCGCCAGCGGCCGCGTCTTCCTGAGATCACAGCACTTGTCCGGGTTGCCGCTCCACAACATGCCGTCCGGATCGCCGGTAACGAGATCGCTGGTGGCGGGCCGGACGGTCCGCACGTCCTCAAGCCGCAGGCGCCGGATCAGCCGGTCCCGATGCTTGAGGGTTTCGTCGAAATGCTTGAGCGTATCGAGAAACAGCACCGGCGTCGTCCGGTCGGCACGCGCGATCATGTGCAGCAGCACCGCCGATTCGGTGCCGAATGAAGACACCAGCCCGATCCGCGCGGGAAACAGGTCGCGGATCGCCGCACAAACGATTTCCGCCGCCGAGAGCGATTGGTATTGTTCATTGAGCGCGTCGGCAGAAAGCGTATTCATGGTCAGACCCTTGTTTTTACATCATTTAACATATTATACATTTACAATATGTTATTATATAATAAATTACTCTAATCATATGGAAAATAATATGTAAATACATTTTTATAATGTGTTTTGATTTGCTTTGCGGCCCCGTGTATGTGGGAGTACCTACGGCCCCTAACCCGAGGAACCCGCCCGGCGATGCCACGCAACGCACCCATGACCGACGCTACCGACGCCCTGATGCCGCGCCTGGCCGCGTTCGAGGTGCTGGCGGATGTGCTGCGCCGTAAAAAGCCGCTCGACAACGCGCTTGGCGGCGGACGCGCCTACGCGGCACTCGATCCCGCCGGCAAGGCGTTCGCCGCGTTCATCGTCCGCGCTGCGCTGCGCCGCCTGGGCCAGATCGATGCCCTGATCGCCCACTGCGTCCGCGATCCGTTGCCGCGCAAGGCGCGCCCGGTCTACGACGTGCTGCGCATCGGCGTCGCGCAACTGCTGTTCTCGGCGACCGCCGATCACGCCGCCGTCGACACCACGGTCGAGCTCTGCCGCACCACCGGCCAGGTCCCGTTCGCGAAACTGGTCAACGCCGTGATGCGGCGGCTACAACGCGAGGGCGCGGCGCTCGTCGCGGCCCAGGACGAGACCGTTCTCAACACGCCCGGCTGGCTGATGCAGAGCTGGCGCACTGCCTACGGCGACGACACGGCGCGGGCGATCGCACGTCAGAATCTCGAAACCCCGCCGATGGACCTGACGGTCAAATCAAACCCCGAAGATTGGGCGGCGACCCTCGGCGGCACGGCGCTGTTCGGTGCCACGGTGCGTCTCGCCGAAGCCTCGGACGTGACCCGGCTCCCCGGATTCGCCGAGGGCGCGTGGTGGGTGCAGGACGCGGCGGCGCGCCTCGCCGCCGGCCTCGCCGGCGACGTCACCGGCAAGCGCGTATTCGACCTCTGCGCGGCGCCCGGCGGCAAGACCCTCGACCTCGCCGCCGCCGGCGCCAACGTGACCGCTGTCGATATTTCCGACAAGCGTCTCGGCCGGCTCCGGGAGAATCTCGCGCGCACCGGGCTCACAGCCGAGGTCGTCACCGCCGACGTCCGCACGTGGACTCCCGCGGCCCCGGCGGATGTCGTCGTCCTCGACGCGCCGTGCTCGTCGACCGGTACGCTGCGGCGGCACCCGGACGTCCAGTACCTCAAGTCGCCGGAGGACATCGTCAAGCTTGCCGACGTGCAGGCAGCCCTCCTAGATGCGGCGGCGGGGCTGACCGCGCCGGGCGGCACGCTCCTTTACGTCACCTGTTCGTTGCAGCCCGAAGAGGGCACCGAGGCCGTCGGCGCGTTCCTCGAGCGCACACCGGGCTTCCGCCGCGATCCCGTGACGGCGGCGGACGTTTCGGGGTTCGCGGACGCCGTTGCCACGGACGGCGATTTCCGGACGCTGCCGTGTCACCTCGCCGAACGGGGCGGCATGGACGGGTTCTTCGCGGCGCGGCTGGTACGCAAGGGATGAGGATGACCGTCATGCCGACGCCTGCCTTCGATTTGACAAAATGCCTGCGCAGGGTAATGCCGTCGTCCGGTGAGGGGAGCGAACGGTCCGATGTATGACGTCCTGCCGTCCGGCATGCGCGAGATGATCTTCCGTTCAGCGGTCTATGACTGGCTGCTGCCGTCGCGTCCGCCCGGCAGTGTGCGCGCGCCGCAGGGCATCCGCGGCCTCGGTGCGCTTGCCGCCTGGGGCGCCGACCATCTCGAGCCGCCGCACGCCGCTGGCCCGACGAGCGCGCGAGACGATTTCCGCCACCTGACCCCGAACGTCATCCCCGGCGACGCCTGGCCCGGCATCGAAAGCTGGATCGCCGCCAACCGGCGCTGGGCGCCGGCGAGCTGGCGCGCCGACGTGCTGGCGGAACGGCTTACCCGCTGGCTCGCCGTGTTCGACGTGATCGGCCCCGGCATCGACCCCACCGAGCGCGAGATGTGGGCAGCGGAAATCCTCAGGAGTGCCAGGCACCTGAACCGCGCCGCGCTGGACGGTATTCCGCCGTGGCGCCGCTTTCTCGTTCACCAGGGACGCATCAACGCGGCAATCGCACTGCCGGAACTGGAGAACGGCCTGCAACGCCGCCTGAGCGATTTCGGCCGCGACGTCGACCGGCAGGTCCAGGGCGACGGCGGTCACATCGAACGCGCGCCGGCGCGCGCGCTTTGCGTGCTGGCAATCCTGACCGAAATCCGCGACGCGCTGCTGGGTCATCACATCGAACCGCCCGAGGGTCTGATTTCCGCCATCGACCGGATGGTCCCGTTCATCAAGGCGCTGCTGCACGGCGACGGCGGCTTCGCGCTGATCGGCGGCGCGACGGCGAACACGGGGAACCTGATCGAAGCGGCGATCCAGGCATCGGGCAGCAAGGGCCGCGCCATGGCGAGCGCGCCGCACACCGGGTTCCACCGGCTCCGCGCCGGACAGACGACGCTGATCGCCGATTGCGGCCGGACCATTACCGACAACGGCTACCGCGCGCCGGCCAGTTTCGAGATCAGCGCTGGCAAGGTGCGGTTGATCGGCAACTGCGGCACGCGGCTCGGCAATGACGGGCCGCGCACTCAGTGGCTGGCGGCGCTCGGCTCGACCGCCGCGCACGCGGCGCTGGTGATCAACGACAAGGACGCCGGCCCCGTCACGGAGGCCCATGTCGAACGCCGCGACCACGAAGGCGCGCGGCTGATCGAAATGACCCACGACGGTTACGCGCGGGACACCGGTATCCGCCACACCCGCGCCATCTATCTGGACGCCAGCGGCGCCGACGTGCGCGGCGAGGATACGCTCAGGGGCGGCGGCTCGAAGCCGTTCTCGGTGCGCTTTCATCTTTATCCCGACGTGCGCGCGTCGATGGTCGCCGGCGGCGGCGAGGTTATCGTCAAGCCGCCGCGCGGGCGCGGCTGGCGGTTCACCACGCGCTACCCGGTGCGGCTCGAGGATAGCGTCAGTTTCTTCGACGGGCGCCAGCACCGGACCCAGCAGATCGTCATTCTCGGCAATCACGAACCGGCGGAAACGGTCGTGAAGTGGCGCCTCGCGATCGATAACTAGTACAGGATTACTGATGCACCGGCCGCATATGCGACTGCGTACTGGGGAGATAACGCTTTTCCGCTTCCGCCAGTTCGGAATGGTTTTGCAGTTTAAAAATCTCTTTCACGCTTGGGATTTCCTGTTCGACGTCGGCCAGCGACTGCTCCTCGAAAATCCTGCGTGTCATATTCCGCATCGCCCCGATCGAAGCACGCAAGCTGTGGTTCGCCCAAACAACCATCGAGATGCCTGCGTTCCGGAACTCTTCCGTCGGCGTCGCGAAATACGTAGTCGGCACGATTACCACCGGGCAATCGGACTGCCATTCTCCTTTAAAACGCAAAATCTCGCTGCAATCCGATTTCTTTGAGTGAATGAGGATCGCATCGGCACCGGCATCCGCGTAGGCACCGGCCCGGTCGAGGGCTTCATTCATGCCGCGACCGGCGATGAGGGCTTCCACCCGTGCGACAATTGAAAAATCCGCGTCGCGTTGGTTGTCTTTACCCGCCTTGATCTTCCCACAGAACTCTACAACATCGGCCAGTGGCTGCTTCTCTCCGATGAAAGAATTAGTTTTGGGAAACAGCTTGTCTTCAATACATATCGCAGCGATATGGCGCTGCTCCAGCTTTTGCACCAGACGGCGGAAATTGTTGAAGTTGCCGAAGCCGGTGTCACCATCCATCATGATCGGCGCCGTCGTCGCATCGGCCATAAACTCCAGAACCTCGATCAGCTGACTCCACGACGCCTCGTTGTTGTCACGCACACCGAGCGCTGCCGACATCGAAAGGCCAGACGCCCAAATGCCTTTAAAGCCAGCCTGTTCAGCGATAATAGCCGACAAGCCATTATGCGCTTCCATGATGAATTCCAGTTCGTCCGATCCGAGCATTCGCCGAAACCGAGAGGCCCGTGAGGTCATCGCCTCATTGTTCGTAACGATTTGCGCAATATTTTCGTTAGCCATGAACCTGTACCCTTTGCTGATCCCGTCGCTGACATGAAGCCGTATCAAGGTTTCATCATCTTCACGTGCCCGCTATGACGCATCGCGTCAACCGGAAAACCTTCGAAATCAGTATTTGACGTCAAAACCCCAGATTTGTTTATCCTTGCGGTATCGGCTTAGCGTATCCACAAGGGCATAGGTGTTGGAGAATTCCAACTGGTTCAGGGAACTCAGCCCTTCACCATTGCCCATCTTGATCAGCGCTCCGTGCCCGTTGAAGCCATACTCGACGAACGAGCCGCCCAAAAACGCATCGCCTTCGCTCATGCGTTGCTCGACCGGGCTGCGATCCATATCGAGATAACGGAACATCATCTCGCCGCTCGTAACCAGGTAGTGCGAGCAGTTGTGGTCCGACAAATCGACCGGCACGTCAGCGGCGTCATTGTCGACTTTCATGAACGGGCCCATCAGATCGGTATGCTGCGGGGCGACCGACATGGAGGCCACAGTATAGCTCTTGTAAGACCGGATCGAACTGACGCTGTCTTCCCACGAGCACCAGGCTTTGCCAACACTGTCATCGACGAAGGCCGGCGGCATCAACAACCGGTAATCGATGCCAAGGCAGCGGCCGATCACTTTGAGTTCAGTAACATCGAGCGCATCTTCGTCACCGCCCAGGTACGCCTTGAGGCTGGTGCACCCAATGGTGACTTCGACGGCCAAACTGTCACCGTCATACGCGCGTCGATCCATCATCTGGGTCAGAAACGCGGCATACGCTGGACGGTCCTTGTAGCCGTCGACCATGCGGTCGAGAACGCTGTCGGACCAGGCATTCGCCTGGTTCACGACGGCTTCCAGATTGGATTTGACCGTACTAGGGCAGAATCTGCGCCGGACCGTCTTCGGCCAGCGAATAACTGTGCGGCTGGTACGGCGGCTCGACGTAGGAATCGCCGATGATCCAGTCATGCTCTTTCGACTTGTTCGTATTGAACTGATGCCTGGCATCTTCCTTCGACCGGTCGCCCCAAATTCGATAGATGTAATGCGGGCCGAGATTGATCGTGATCGCCGGCTCGAGATGACCGTTGTTCTGAACGGGCTCCCGATCCTTGGGGCACAGGATATCGAACAGCACTGGGGCCACATAGCCCTTCGGGTTGAGCAGCGTGTAATAGTTGTAGAAATGGAATCCGCCACGGTTAACTTTGCGCTTCGTCGCCAAGATATCCCCCTTCAACTGATGAATGACCGACGGTAGTTCCTCATTGTCGGCAACCAGATAAGATGCCGGCAGGTTCAACGCCTGGGCTAGGGTCAGGACTCATTGATTTAGATAGAAGATGACGGCTGCGGAGATGCAGATTGCCGAGAAGAAGGTGTGCGCGCAGCGGCCGTAACGGGTTGCGATGCGCCTCCAGTCCTTGAGCTTGGCGAACATGTTCTCGACTTTGTGTCGGGTTTTGTAGAGTGCCTTATCGTAGTCGAGCGGCTTTTTCCTACTCCTCGTGGGCGGGATACACGGTGTGATCCCCCTGGCTTTGAGGGCGTTTCGGAAGCGGTCGCTGTCGTAGCCCCTGTCGGCGATCAGGACACGTGCGGCGGGCACGCTGTCTTCGATGAGGCGCGCGCCCTTGTGGTCGCTCATCTGTCCTTCGCTCAGCAACAGGATGATCGGCTTGCCGTCACCGTCGACGACGGCATGGAGCTTGGAGTTCAGGCCGCCCTTGGTGCGGCCGATACGGCGGGGAACATCCCCTTTTTCAGCAAGCTCGCCGCCGTACGGTGCGCCTTGAGATGCGTTGCGTCGATCATCAGTCGATCCGGCGGCCCGCCCTCGCTCGACAGCGCAGCGAAGATGCGGTCGAACACGCCCAGCCGGCTCCAGCGCACGAAGCGGTTATACAGCGTCTTGTGCGGGCCGTAGTCCCTCGGCGCGTCGCGCCAGCGAAGCCCGTTGCGGATCACGTGGATGATACCCGAGACCACCCTGAGGTCATCGACGCGGAGAATGCCGTGCGACAGCGGAAAGTGAGGTTCGATACGCCGAAGCTGCTCGGGTGTCAGCCAGAATAGATCGCTCATGTGATGTCTCCCGTAAAACAGAGACACCACATTCTCCGAAATTCATTAACCCCGAATTTAATGGATCCTGAGCCTAGACCTTGAACGACGACCTGTTCTGCGCTTTGCACATTGCCACCCGCCAGTTGACAAACCTCGTCCTGTACTTGCGTGGTCGTTTAAAGAGCCGGACCCGCGGTCAGCCTCTCGATAAAGTTGACGAGCTGGGGTCGATTCATGGATCTGGGGTTGTTCTTGAAACGGTCGTAGTGAATGACGTCGTCGGCGATCACGGATAGATCGAATCCCGCGAACTCGTCGAAGGTCGGGAGGCCGCTAACGGTGATCAGCGCGCGAATACGCTGTTGCGCGGCCTGCGGGTTGTCGACGCCGAGTGCTTTCAGGATTCTGCCGACGACGTCGCGCACATGTTCGGTACCGCGTGGGTCGAGACAATCGTCGTCCGTCACGGCAGCATTGAAAATCAGTAGCTCACCAAGTGACAGGCTGCACGCGTGCCCGTGATGAACGCCGTAACGCGCTGTCAGCGGATACGACACCGCATGCGAAATTGTCGTTTGCCCCTTGGCGATCCCCAGTCCCGCCTCAAGTGCAGCCTGCGCCATGGCCTCGATGGCGCCGTCCGTGCATGTGTCGCTCAGACGTTTCTCAAGGTTATCATTAACAAGCTGCACGGCATCCAGGACGCGGCAAATCCATTCTTCGCTGGAGTTCACCGACATCGCCGTTTCAACGCCGTGCGCAAGCGCATCGAGACCGGTGCCGGCAACCACATCCTCCGGCATGCTGGCGGTAAGCTCTGGATCAACAATGGCGATGCGGGGGTACAAGCTCGGCATCGCAAGCGAATGCTTGCGTTTACTCTTCGCGTCCCAGACCGACGCCGAGGACGTGACCTCCGAGCCGGTGCCCGCTGTACTTGGCAGCG
Source organism: Rhodospirillales bacterium (assembly GCA_051117645.1). GTDB lineage: Bacteria > Pseudomonadota > Alphaproteobacteria > Rhodospirillales > Casp-alpha2 > UBA4479. The sequence goes on along the minus strand of JBNPEI010000010.1, from coordinate 164,107 downwards.
CCAAGACCGGCACAGCCGGACGCGAGGCGTACTTTTTCGCGAGGTTATGCTCAATGTCGCCGCCGCCGGCCAGCAATGCCGCGACCGCCTTAGCAACGTCGATGACGCTGCCGCCACCAGCCGCAACGATATAATCGGCGCCAACGTACCGAGCATGCTAGAAGCCTGCCGACACTCTTGAACGTCGGGTTGGGCGTTAGATTCTCGACGGCATCGCCGCCAAACGCTGCAACGGTCTCGCTGACATAAGCCTGCCAAGGTTTCTCGGCATCCTGCCGTCCGCTGATCAGCAGCGGCAAGCGCGCGTTGTTGACAGCGAGTTCTTCCGCAAGGATCGAGCCAGATGCCGACAGCGTTTCGTAGCCGAACAGGATTCGCGTGCTCAGGTAGCTTGGCCTGGATAGTACGTCGTATGAGTGCTGGCGGTGTGTGCCGCCGATGCATGTGAAATGTCCATGTGGACGTCTCCTACCTCACATGAACATCACGAGCCGCCGCTTGCCAGCACGACCAGGCCGTCATCTACAGGTGATTAGGAACACTCCGCCGCTACTACGGCTTTGTTTCAGCTGCGAGCCACGATCAAAGGGTAAGTGCAAACCCTTGCAGCAGCGACCCCGATCAATCACGTACTTGGCGGGAAAACTAGTAACGGACTGATACCGTGTCAACTTCCAACTAACCCATTCGGCAAATTGTCACATTCCCCGGCAGGCTTGCGGATGCCGGATTACCGCACGGCGGGCACGACGTGCATGATCTTCATGCCCAACATCACGGGACAAACAGGCTATCAGTAGGCGAAAACTTCGACGTCCGGCCGTGCATGTAACAGTAGCGAGACGGGCAGGGCGGGTGTCGGGCCGCCGTTCACGGCGTCTTCAAGCGTACGTATCTTGGCGGCGCCAGTGACATGCAGAAAAATCGATTCGATCTCTATGAGTTTCACCATCGTCAGACCGATCCTCCTATGAGGCGCCGAAGGCGCCTCGCTATAAATGACGCCGAAATCGCCGTTTTCGAACGCCGCCGCATCGTCCGCCGGAAACAGCGACGCGACGTGCCCGTCTGGGCCCATCCCCAGATACGCCACGTCGGCGGGCCAAAGCGGCGTCAGGCGCGAATCGGTATCGGCAAGAACATCGGCCATATCCGTTCCTTCCGTCCACAGTGGGTGAAACGCCGCGGCGCCGGCGCCCGCATCGAGGAATAACCGCCGCACCAGACCGGCGTTCGACGCCGGATCCGCTTCGGGGACCCGGCGGTCGTCGACCAACGTCACGTCGACGCGCGCCCAGTCGAGCGGTTTCGCCGCGAGGACCGGCAGCACCGCTTCCGGCGAGCGGCCACCCGACAGCGCCAGCGTCGCACGGGGTTGCGTTTGCAGTGTTTCGAAGACGGCGTGCGCCAGCGCCTCGGCCAGCGCCTGCGCACAGTCCGCGGCGTCCGGGAAATCGCGGCGGATCAAAGGTTCCAGCGGCGAATACCGGCGGGCAGTTCGATGCCGCGCCACATCCCCTTGAGATCGGCGACGAGGCCGCCGTCCGTGACCTGCGCCGTCAGGATCTCGGGCGTGAACTCGCAATACGCCTCGTGCCGGACCGCGCCGACGATGCAGTCGGCGGGCGCGATATCGTTCAGAACCGGGTGCAGCTCGAGCCCGTATTCGGCCCTGGCCTCCGCCGGGTCGGCGCACGGGTCGTGCACGTCGACGTGATGACCTTTCTCGGCGAGCTGGCGCACCAGGTCGGCGGACTTGGAATTCCTGAGGTCGGGTACGTTTTCCTTGAAGGTCAGGCCGAGGACCAGAACACGAGAGGGTTTGCGGCCCAGATGCCGGTCGATCTGCTCGGCGATGAACCCGGACATGCCCTCGTTGATGCGGCGTCCCGACAGAATGACCTCGGGTTCGTGACCGAGACTGCGCGCCAGGTGCGCCAGGTAATAGGGATCGACGCCGATGCAGTGGCCGCCGACAAGGCCCGGCGTGAACGGCAGGAAGTTCCACTTGGTCCGCGCCGCCGCCAGCACGTCGTGGGTGGAAAGGCCGATCTTGTTGCAGATCATGGCGAGCTCGTTGACGAAGGCGATGTTGATGTCGCGCTGCGCGTTCTCGATCACCTTGGCGGCCTCGGCGGTCTTGATGTCCTTGGCGACGAAGATGTTGCCGTTCGTGACCTGGCCGTAGATGTCGGCGAGCCGCCCGGCGACCTCGGGGGTCTGCCCCGACACCACCTTGGTGATGCGCTCGACGGTGTATTCCCGGTCGCCTGGGTTGATCCGCTCCGGCGAATAGCCGAGGAAGAAATCCTCGCCGCAGGCGAGCTTCGACGCGGCCTCGATGGCCGGGCCGCAGAAGTCCTCGGTGATGCCGGGATAGACGGTGCTTTCGAAAACGACGACATCGCCTTTCTTCACGATCTTGCCGAGCGTCGAACAGGCCGCCGTGAGCGCGCCGAGGTCGGGCCTGTTCTCGTCGTCGACCGGCGTCGGCACGGTGACGATATAGACATTGGCGTCCCTGATGTCGGCGGCATCGGCGGTGAAGGTCATGGTGCTCGCGCGCAGCATCGCCGTATCGACCTCGCCGGAGCGGTCGCGGGCGGCCCGCAGGTCGGCGACCCGTTCCCTGGACACGTCGAACCCGGTAACCGGGTAGGTGCGCGCCAGCGCCAGCGCCAGCGGCAGGCCGACGTAGCCGAGGCCGATAACGGCTATTTTTTCGTTGGCGCTTTCGGCCATGCCTTTCGGTTCCCCCCGGTTGGTGCTGAAGTGGTGCCGGTCAGTTGCCCAAACCTAAGGCCAGTGTTTTGTTTATGCACGGTTTTTTTGGCATCAACATCGATGGCCGTCATGCCGGGCCGCAGGCCGCTGTTTTCCAGGCTTGGTTTTCCGCCGGGGCCATGGGAAAAGACGATGGGGATAGACGTTGGGGGAACCCGCGACGATGCGTGCGCAACCTGAGCTACGGACGGAAACGGCAGGCCCGGACCGATGACGGCCCGAGAGCGGATCGTTCCCGTCATCCTGTCCGGCGGCGCCGGGCAGCGGCTGTGGCCGCTGTCACGCCAGCAGTATCCGAAACAGTTCCTCAACCTCAGTGGCGACGAAAGCATGCTGCAAGCGACGGTGCGGCGGCTAAGCGGCGAGACTTTCCTGCCGGCACTGTTCGTCTGCAACGACGAACACCGGTTCCTGGTCGCCGAACAGGCCCGCGCCATCAATTACACGCCGCGCGCCATCGTCCTCGAGCCGGATGGCCGCAACACGGCACCGGCGGCGGCGCTGGCGGCGCTGATGCTGGCCCGGGACGACCCGGACACGCTGATGCTGCTGGCGCCGTCGGATCACGTCGTCACCGACACGGCGGCCTTTCATGCGGCGGTCACCGTCGCCGTGCCTGCCGCGGAAGCCAGCCGCTTCGTGACCTTCGGCATCCACCCGGACCGTGCGGCGACGGGCTACGGGTACATAAAGGAAGGCGCGCCGCTCGACGGCTTCCCCGGAGTTGCCGGCATCGACAACTTCGCCGAGAAGCCGGACCGGACAACGGCGGAGGGCTATCTCGCGGCGGGGGGATACTACTGGAACTCGGGCATTTTCCTGTTCCGGGCCGGGGCGTATCTCGACGCGCTCGGCACGCTCGAACCGGAAATCCTCGATGCCTGCCGCGCCGCGGTTGCGGGCGGCGGCGACGACATCGATTTCTTCCGGCCCGATCCCGATGCGTTCGCCCGGAGCCCGTCGCGTTCCATCGACTACGCGGTGATGGAGCATACCGCGAACGGCGCCGTGGTCCCGGTCGATATGGGCTGGAACGATCTCGGCGCGTGGGACGCGCTGTGGCAGATCGGCGCCCGCGACGAGAGCGGCAACGTGATCACCGGCGACGTGGTTGCGCACGACACCGGGAATTCGTACCTGCACTCGAGCGGTCCGCTGCTGGCCGCGGTTGGCATCAACGACATCCTGCTGATCGCCACGTCCGACGCGGTGCTTGCCGTCGCCCGCGAGAAGGTCGAGGCGGTCAAGGACGTGGTCACGGCGCTCAAGGCGAGCGGCCGCACCGAGCACCTTCACCACGACCGCGTCTATCGGCCGTGGGGCTGGTACCAGACCCTCGACCTCGGCGAGCACTTCCAGGTCAAGCACCTAATGGTCAAGCCGGGCGCCGGACTGTCGCTGCAGTCGCACCGGCATCGCGCCGAGCACTGGGTCGTGCTCAGCGGCACCGCGCGGGTAACCCGCGGCGAGGAGGTGCTGACGCTCGACGAGAACCAGTCGACCTATCTGCCGGCGGGCACCGTGCATTCGCTCGAGAATATGGGCGAAGCGCCGCTCCGCGTCATCGAGGTGCAGACCGGCGACTACCTTGGCGAGGACGATATCGTCCGCTATGAAGACCGCTATGGACGCACCTGACGGCGCCCCGGGACAAGGCTTGGCAACGGCCCCGCGCCGGGTTATCAAGTGGCCTCCGGCAACGTTCGCGCTCATCTCAGGTTGCCATCGCAAATATTTGTAACTGAAGAGAAATCCTTTTTAGCGTTCAACAAATGAACTTGACGTTCAAAGTCTGAACGCGGTACTGTTCGATTCGTGAACACAGTGGGCCGGACGGGACACTGTTCCAGGCGATCGAAGCGGGTTTGAAACGGACGGCACAGCCCGTCCGGCGGCGGGATTCAAACATTGTCGAAGAGCAATATCGAAACGTCGGACATGGATAACGAGGCCAGGATCACCCTCGGCCTCCTCAACATGGTGCACGACAACGAGCACGCCTCGCAGCGCTCCATGGCCGACGGCCTCGGCATCGCACTCGGCCTCGCCAATGCGTACCTCAAGCGCTGCGTCAAGAAAGGCCTGATCAAGATCAGCCACGCCCCCGCCAACCGCTATGCATATTACCTGACGCCGCAGGGCTTCTCCGAAAAGTCCCGGCTCACCGCCGAGTTCCTGTCGCAGTCGTTCAACCTGTTCCGTCATGCCCGCACCGCCGGCGCCGGCCTGTTCGGCGAATGCCAGGCGCGCGGCTGGACCCGGGTCGCGCTTTTCGGCGCCGGCGACCTCGCCGAGATCTTCACTCTGTCGGCCCGGGATTTCGATATCGACCTGGTCTGCGTCATCGCCGAACTGCCGTACGCGCGCGAGTTCGCCGGCCTCAAGGTCGCCGCGCCCACCGCCTGCGATGCCGGCGCGATCGACGCGATCATCGTCTGCGACATTTCCGACCCGCAGACGGCCTACGACCGTGCGACCCGCATCCTGCCAAAAAACCGGGTGCTGGCGCCGCGCTTTCTCGGTGTCGTCGATCCCGAGACGCTGACCGGCGGAGCCGCCGAATGACCTACTGGTGCGCCGTCAACACGAAGGTCAACGCCGAGGACAAGGCGGTTTTCCACCTCATGCGCCAGGGCTTCCGGGTCATGCTGCCGAAACACCTGAAACGCCGCGCCCACGCCCGCAAGGTCGAATGGGTGCCGCGCCCGCTGTTCCCGGGCTACCTGTTCGTCGAGATCGATCCCGAGCGTTCGCCGTGGCGCGCTATCCGCTCCACCGTCGGCATCTTCGACGTGATCCGCTTCGGCGACAGGCCGGCGCCGGTGCCCGACGAAGTGATCGAGGAAATCAAGGTGCGCCAGGACGAGAACGGTCTCGTCAAGACGCACGACGGCCAGAATTTCAAGCCGGGCGACGCGGTGCGCGTGCTGCAGGGCGCGCTCGGCGAATTCGAGGCCCTTTTCGAAAGCTCGGACGACCGTAACCGGGTCACCGTGCTGTTGAACATGCTCGGGCGCCAGGTGCGCGCCCGGGTCAGCAAAAACGCCGTTTTCGCCGCGATCTGACGCGGGCCGGAACGGCCGTCATCGGTTTTCCGCAGTCCGGGTGGAGTCACCCGGACTGCGGTAGCATGCCAGAATTCGGGAACTCACGTGAACGCTGATACGTCCAGAAGCGGCACCGGCCGCCTCGTCACCATCTTCGGTGGCGCCGGCTACATCGGCCCCGTGGTCGCCAAGCGGCTGCTGCGCCAGGGCTACCGCGTGCGCGTCGTCGACATGTTCCTGTACGGCACCCAGAACGTGCTGCTGGGCCTGTTCGACGAACCCGGGTTCGAGGTCGTGAACGGCGACGAGGGCGAGGGCGGCGTTCTCGAACGCGCGCTCGACGGCGCCACCGACGCGGTGATCCTGGCCGGGCTCGTCGGCGACCCGATCACCAAGAAATACCCTGACGCGCATCAGGCGGTGAACGAGGACGGCATTGCCGGCATCATCGACGCGCTGAACGGGCGCGGTCTCAAGCGTGCGGTGTTCGTGTCCACCTGTTCCAACTACGGCCTGATCCCGGAAGGCACGCTGGCGGACGAAAACTACGCGCTCAATCCGCTGTCGCTCTATGCCAAGGCCAAGGTCGGCATGGAGCAGAAATTGCTGGGCCTCGCGGGCGAGGTCGACTTCGAGGGCGTAGCGCTCCGCTTCGCCACCGCTTTCGGCCTGGCGCCGCGCATGCGCTTCGACCTCACCGTCAGCCAGTTCACCCGCGAGATGTACCTGGGGAACGACCTGCTGGTCTACGATCCGGACACGTGGCGGCCGTACTGCCACGTGCAGGACTTCGCCGACGTCATCCAGCGCGTGCTGGAGGCGCCTGGCGACGCCGTCGCCTTCGACGTCTTCAACGCCGGTGGCGACGCCAACAACGCCACCAAGCGCATGATCGTCGAGGCGATTCAGAAGCACCTTCCGGGCGCGCCGGTCGCCTACCAGGAGCACGGCTCGGATCCGCGCAATTACCGGGTCGATTTCGCCAAGATCAAGGACCGGCTCGGTTTCACGCCGCGCTACACCGTCGAGGACGGCATCCGCGAACTGATCGCCGCCCTCGAACAGGACCTGTTCGCCGATGTCGACGCGCGCGCCAATTTCTACGGCAACTACGAGATCGCTTATCCGGCCCGCTGACATGAGCACCCTCGCCGCCCCGCTTGCCGAGCGAATCGTCGATGCCTTCCAGACCCTGCTGGGCGGCGGCGCCGGCCTGCACGAGCCCTGCTTCGCCGGCAACGAGTGGGATTACGTCAAGGACTGCATCGACGCCGGCTGGGTGTCGACGGCGGGCAGCTACGTCGGCCGCTTCGAGGACATGCTGGCGGATTTCACGGGCGCGGAGAACGTGATCGCCACGTCGTCCGGCACCGCCGCGCTGCATGCGGTGTTCGCGGCGCTCGAGATCGGTGCCGGCGACGAGGTGATCGTGCCGGCGCTGACTTTCGCGGCGACCGCCAACGCGGTTACCTACACCGGCGCCGTGCCGCACTTCGCGGACATAGAGACGACATCCCTCGGTCTCGACGCGGCGAAGCTGCGCCAACGGCTCGAGGCCGTCGCCGAACGCCGGCACGGCGTTCTGGTGAACACCGATACCGGACGCCGCATCGCCGCCGTCTGCTGCATGCACACCTTCGGTCATCCGTGCGATCTGGATGCGCTGGCGGCGGTTTGCGCCGACTTCGGCATCGACCTGATCGAGGACGCGGCGGAGTCGCTGGGCTCCTGGTACAAGGACACGCATACCGGCAACGCGGGCCGGGTCGCGACCCTCAGCTTCAACGGCAACAAGACCGTCACCACCGGCGGCGGCGGCGCCATCATGTGCAACGACGGCGAACTCGCCTTGCAAATCCGTCACCTGACGACCACCGCCAAGCAGCCGCACAAGTGGGAATTCATCCATGACCGGGTCGGCTTCAACTACCGCCTGCCGAACATCAACGCCGCGCTCGGCTGCGCGCAGTTGGAAAGCCTGCCGGCGTACCTGGAAAAGAAGCGCCGCCTCGCCGAGGCGTATTTCGCCGCGTTCGCGGACGTGCCCGGCATCCGTCCGTTCAAGGAACCCGCCTGGGGCCAGAGCAACTACTGGCTCAACCTGATCATGCTCGACGACGCCGACGCGGTCGCCCGCGACGAAATCCTCGAGGCCACCAACGACGCCGGCTTCATGACCCGCGCCGCGTGGCGGCCGATGCACCTGCTGGCGCCGTTCGTCGACATGCCCAGGGACGACCTCTCGGTGACCGAGGACGTCTACGCGCGGTTGATCAACATCCCATCCAGTTCGCAACTGGCGGACCGGTTGAAGGGCGGGTTCGCCGATGCCTGAGCCCCGAAAAATCTGCGTCGTCACCGGGACGCGCGCCGAGTACGGCCTGCTTTACTGGTTGATGAAGGAAATCGAGGCAGACCCGGCGCTCGCATTGCAACTGATCGTCACCGGCACCCATCTGGAGGCGCGCTTCGGCAACACGGTGGACGCGATCGAGAAGGACGACTTCAGCGTCGATGCCCGTGTCCCGCTTGGCCTTGAAGATGACACCCCCGCCGGCGTGACGGCGGCGGCCGCGGCGGCGCTGAACGGCATCGGCAAGGCGCTCGCCGATCTGCAACCCGATCTGGTCGTGGTGCTGGGCGACCGCTACGAAATCCTTGCGGCGGCCACGGCAGCCGTGATCGCGCGCGTGCCGATTGCGCACATCCACGGCGGCGAATTGACCGAAGGCGCCATTGACGATGCCATACGTCACGCCATCACCAAGTTGTCGGCGCTGCATTTTGCCGCCGCCGAGCCGTATCGCCGGCGCATCATCCAGATGGGTGAAAACCCCGACACCGTGTTTGCCGTCGGCGCACCCGGCCTTGATCATCTTGCGCGCACCGAATTGATGGACGCCACAACCATCGCCGTCGAACTGGGAATTGCCGCTGGTGAAAAATACTTCCTGATCACCCTGCATCCGACGACGCTCAGCACGGGCGCTGCCGAAGCCGAGATCGACGCGCTTTTGAAAGCGCTTGATGCGCACCCTGAAACCATTGCCGTATTTACCGGCGTCAACGCCGACAGCGGCCGCGATGCAATCGCCGCACGCATCGATTCCTACGTCGTCGAACATCCGGATCGCGCCAGAATGTTCACATCGCTCGGCCAGAGGCGCTATCTGAGCGCCATGAAGCACTGCGCCGCCGTCGTCGGCAATTCTTCGAGCGGCATCATCGAAGCCCCGGCGTTCGATGTGCCGACCGTCAACATCGGTCCTCGCCAGCACGGCAGACTGCGCGCGCCATCGATCATCGACTGCGATGCCGATGCGCAGTCCGTCGCCGGCGCCATCGCCCGCGTCCTCGACCCGGAATTTCGCAAGGCCGCGCGGTCCGCCGAGAAGCCCTATGGCATGCCGGGGGCATCGGCGAAGATCGCCGCCGTACTGGGCGATGTCGACATTACCGCCGTGCAGCGCAAATCGTTCTACGACATCGCCGAACACAGAGCAGCGTCATGAGTGTGTTTTTCATCGCCGAGGCCGGCGTCAATCACAACGGCGACCGGGACATAGCGTTCCGGCTTGTCGACGCCGCCGCAGCAGCCGGCGCCGATGCGGTCAAGTTCCAGACCTTCTCGGCCGAGGCGCTGGCGAGCGAAACCGCGCCCAAGGCGGCGTACCAGAACGAAACGACGGATGCCGGCGAGTCCCAACTCGACATGCTGCGCCGTCTTGAACTGTCGCACGCCCTGCACGTCGAGCTGCGTGATTACTGCGCAACGAAAAACATCGCCTTCATGTCGTCCCCGTTCGATCTCGACAGCGTGCGCTTCCTCGCCGAAGATTTGAAGCTGCCGACGCTCAAGGTGCCGTCCGGCGAGATCACCAACGGGCCGTTCCTCCTGGAGGTTGCCCGGACCGGTTGCGGCATCATCCTTTCGACCGGCATGAGCACGCTCGACGAGGTGAGAACCGCACTCGGCGTGCTTGCCTTCGCCATGACCGACGCCGACGGCGCACCGTCACTGGCTGCGTTCGAGGCGGCGTTCGCATCCTACGCCGGGTACGCGGCATTATCGACCAGGGTCGCGGTTCTGCATTGCACCAGCGCCTATCCGACACCGCCGTCGGATGCCAACCTGCGCGCCATGGTGACGCTGCGCGACACGTTCGGCCTGAAGACCGGATATTCCGATCATACCGAGGGCACCGCCTGCGGGCTGGCCGCTGCGGCTCTCGGCGCGGAAATCATCGAGAAGCACTTCACCCTCGACAAGAGCCTGCCGGGCCCGGACCACAAGGCGTCGCTGGACCCGGCCGAGCTCGCCGCCTACGTCGCCGGCATCCGCACCGTCGAAGCGGCGCTGGGCGACGGCATCAAGGAACCCCGGCCGTCCGAGCTCGACACCCGCGACGTCGCGCGCAAGAGCCTCGTCGCGCTGCGGCCGATCGCTGCCGGCGACACCTTCACGGCGGACAACCTGGGTGCCAAGCGGCCGGGGACCGGCGTGCCGCCGATGCACTACTGGGAACACCTAGGCGAGCCGGCGCCGCGCGACATCGAGGCGGAGGAACTGGTTTGAGCGGCGGCCTGCCGGTCATCATCATCGGCGCCGGCGGCCACGGAAAAGTCGTGGCCGGATTGCTACAGGCGGCAGGCGCGAAGGTGATCGGCCTGACCGACAATGACACGGCACTGCACGGAGGCGAAGTGCTGGGCTATCCGGTGCTCGGCGGCGATTCGGTCATCGACGGCCACGCGCCGGACATGGTCGAACTGACCGTCGGTGTCGGATCGACGGCACCCGGCAGCTCGCGAAAAAAGATATATGACGGTTTCGCCGCGCGCGGTTACCGCTTCCGCACCTGCATCCACCCGGCGGCGTGGGTGTCGGCGGACGCCGAACTCGGCGACGGCACACAGGTCATGGCCGGCGCGGTGATCCAGCCCGGCTGCGCCATCGGTGAGAATGCGATCATCAACACACGTGCCAGCATCGACCATGATTGCCACATCGGCGCGCACGCGCATATCGCGCCCGGCGCCGTGCTGGGCGGCGAGGTCAGCGTCGGCGTCAGCACCCATGTCGGCATCGGCGCGACCGTCATCGAGGACCTGACAATCGGCGCCGGCGCAATGATCGCCGCAGGGGCCTGTGTCGTCGCCGACGTCGGCGACGGCACGTGTGTCGCCGGCGTTCCTGCACGGGAGATGCGGCGTGTCTAACTGGATGAACTCCTGCATTTCCGCCGCAGCGACGATCGGCGACGCGATTACGGCGATCAATGAAGACGGCTACGAGATCGCGCTCGTCGTCGATGACGCGCAACGGCTTCTCGGCACCGTCACGGACGGCGACGTACGCCGCGGCCTGCTGGCCGGATACGACTGGATGACGCCGGTTGCCCGGATCATGAACGATCATCCGGTGACGCGCACACCGGATTCGGATCGCGGCGAAATACTCGATCAGATGAAACGGCATTTATACCGCCAAATGCCCCTGATTGACGGCGACCGGGTCGTGGGGCTCATGCATATCCGCGAACTGATGCCGCCGGTCGACGTCCGGCCGAACACGGTGGTGCTGATGGCGGGCGGCTTGGGCGAGCGCCTGCGGCCGCTGACTAGGGATACGCCGAAGCCGCTGCTTAATATCGGCGACAAACCGATTCTCGAGACCATCCTCGACAGGTTCGCGACGCAGAAGTTCCGCAACTTCTATGTCGCCGTGAACTACCGGGCCACGGACATCATGGATCATTTCGGCGACGGCTCGAAGTGGGGCGTGGGGATACGCTATCTGCAGGAGGAAAAACGCCTGGGGACCGCAGGCGCACTCCGGCTTATACGTGAACAGGCCGAAGGGCCGATGATCGTCATGAACGGCGACCTGCTCACACGCATCAATTTCCAGGACCTGCTCGACTACCACGAACAGCATCGCGCCGCGGCGACCATGTGTGTACGCCAATACGATATCCAGGTGCCGTTCGGGGTTATCGAAACCCAGGGCGCGGCGATCCAGATGATCGACGAAAAGCCGGTGCAGCGGTTTCTCGTCAACGCCGGGATCTATGTTCTCGACCCCGGCATCATCGAACTGATCCCGGCGGACAGGTGTTTTGACATGACCGAACTTTTCAGCGCGGCCATCGAGGCGAGACGGAAGACCGCTGCGTTCCCCGTCTACGAATACTGGCTCGACGTCGGCCGCCTCGACGATCTTGAGAAGGCCAACCTCGATTTCAAGAACGGCGTCGCCAGATGAAGGCTCTGGTCGTCGGCTACGGGTCGATCGGGCGACGCCACGCCGGCGTGCTTGCCGGCCTCGGTCACGAGGTCGCCGTGGTCAGCCGCCGCGACATCGATCACCGGCCGGCCTTCGCCACCATCGAGGCGGCGCTCGACGCGTTCGCTCCGGATTACGCCGTCGTGGCGAGCCGCACGGTCGAGCACCGTGACGACATCGAGACATTGTCGCAGGCCGGCTTCACCGGGCGGCTCCTGATCGAGAAACCAGTCTACGACAACGGCAGCGACAATCCGCCGGAAAACTTCGAGATGCTCAAGGTCGCGTTCAACCTGCGCTTCCATCCGGCCATGCGGCGGTTCCGCGAAATCGTCGCCGCGCGCCGCGTGCACGCGGTGACCATCTACTGCGGCAGCTACCTGCCGGATTGGCGGCCGGATAGCGATTACCGCAAGGGCTATTCGGCGATCCGCGCCGAGGGCGGCGGCGTATTGCGCGACCTGTCACACGAACTGGACTATACCCTGTGGCTGTTCGGGCCGTGGCGGTGCGTCGCCGCCATCGGCGGCACCTTCGGGGAGTTGGAGATCGACAGCGGTGACGTCTTTTCCATGCTACTGGAAACCGAACGCGTGCCGTCGGTGAGCATCGGCCTCAATTACCTCGACACCGAAACCCGGCGCCAGGTGCTGGCGCTGACCGACCGGGGTTCGGTCCGGCTCGATCTAGTCGCGGGCACGGTCGAGGCGGACGGCGGCACCGAAAGCTTCGCCACCGGGCGCGACGACACCTACATCGCCCAGCACGAGGCGATGACCGCCGGCGACGGGACCGTGATTTGCGACATCGCCGACGGCCTGGAAGTGATGCGGCTGATCGACGCCGCCGAGAGCGCAGCGCGTCACGGCGCCTGGATCGCGGCATGAAGCGGCTCGCCGTCATCTGCGCGCGCGGCGGCTCGAAGGGCATCGCGGGCAAGAACCTGCGCCCCCTGATGGGCAAGCCGCTGATCGCGCACACGGTCAGCCAAGCGGTGGACAGCGGCGTCTTCGACTGGGTCGCGGTATCCAGCGACAGCCATCAGATTCTCGCCGCCGGCACCGCCGCCGGCGCCAACTTCGCCATTGAGCGGCCGGCGAGCATGGCCGGCGACGCCGCGCCCAAGGTGCCGGCGATCCGCCACTGCGCCCGCGAGGTCGAGCGGCTGACCGGCGCCGCCGCCGATACCGTCGTCGACCTCGACGCGACGTCGCCGCTGCGCAACCTCGACGATATCCGCGGCGCGGTCGCGAAACTGGAACAAAGCGCCGCCGGCAACCTGGTCACCGGCATGCCGGCGCGGCGGTCGCCCTACTTCAATCTGGTCGAGCAGCGGCCGGACGGGACAGTACGGCTTGCCAAGACGCCGGAGACGCCGATTATCAGGCGCCAGGACGTGCCGGCGTGTTTCGACCTCAACGCCTCGATCTTCTGCTGGAAGCGCGGACGGCTGATGGACGGCGGCGACGGCGCGCTGAACGAGGACACAATCCTGTTCGAGATGCCGGAGGAGCGCTCCATCGATATCGACACCGAACTGGATTTCGCGTTCGTCGCGTTCATCATGGAACGCAGGGAGCAAAGCGCATGAGCGACAAGGATCTCGCCAACCTGTTCGATCTGTCGGGCAAGGTTGCGCTGGTCACGGGCGGCACCGGCATCCAGGGCAGGCGCATCACGCGCGGCCTGGCGGCCAACGGCGCCGACGTGGCGGTCGTCGACCTCGACGCCGACGCGGTGCGCGCGCAGGCCGCGGCAATCGCGGACGAATACGGCGTCCGCACGCTCGGCCTCGCCTGCGACGTCGCCGACAAGGCCGCCGTCGCGGAGATGGTCGCGGCCGTCACCGGCACGCTCGGCGGCATCGACATTTTGCACAACAACGCCGCCTCCAAGTCGGACGACCCGCGCGATTTCTTCGTGCCGTTCGAGGATTTCGATTTCGATGTCTGGCGCCAGGTGATGAGCGTCAACATCGACGGCATGTTCCTGGTGGCACAGGCGGTGGGCAAGCAGATGATCGCGCAGGGCCGTGGCGGCTCGATCATCCAGACCGCATCGACATACGGTCTCGTCGGGCCCGACTTCCGCATTTACGAAGGTTCCGAATACATGGGCATGCGGATCACCACGCCGGCCGCCTATGCGGCGTCGAAGGGCGCGGTCGTGCAGTTCACGCGTTATCTGGCGACGTACTGGGGCAACAAGGGCATCCGCGTCAACACGCTGGTGCCGGGCGGCATCGAATCCGGCCAGAACGAGACCTTCCAGAACAATTACGGCGCACGCGTGCCGCTCGGCCGCATGGCGCACGTCGACGAGATGGTCGGCGCCGTCGTTTTTCTGGCGTCCGACGCCGCGAGCTACATGACCGGCCAGATGGTCGTCGTCGACGGCGGCTGGACAGCCTGGTAGCAAAAGAGGAAACGAAAGTGACAGAGTTCAAGAAAGTCCTGATCACCGGCGGCGCCGGTTACGTCGGCAACCTGCTGGTGCCCGAGCTTCTGGATAAAGGCTACGAGATCACGGTGTTCGACATCATGTTCTTCGGCGACGAGACACTGCCGAAGCACCCGAAACTCACCGTCGTCAAGGGCGACATCCGCGACACGGCCGCCTTCGCCGGCGCCGTCGCCGGCCACGATGCGGTCATTCATCTGGCGTGCATTTCCAACGACGCGAGCTTCGTCCTCGACGAGGGCCTGAGCACGACCACCAACCTCGACTGCTTCGAGCCGATGGTCGTCGCCGCCAAGGACGCGGGCGTTAGGCGCTTCATCTATGCCTCCACGAGTTCGGTCTATGGTGTGTCGGACGCGCCCGACGTCACCGAGGACCACCCGCTGGTGCCGCTGACCCTCTATAACAGGTACAAGGGCATGTGCGAGCCGCTGCTGTTCAAGCACATGTCCGACGACTTTACCTGCGTCACCATCCGCCCGGCGACGGTCTGCGGATACAGCCCGCGCACCCGTCTCGACGTGTCGGTCAACATCCTCACCAACCACGCCGTCACCAACGGCAAGATCACGGTGTTCGGCGGCGAGCAGCTGCGCCCGAACCTGCACATCCAGGACATGTGCGATCTGTATCTTTTGTTGCTGAACCTGCCGGCGGCGAAAATCCACGGAGAGACCTTCAACGCGGGGTATCAGAATTACAAGATCGCCGATCTCGCCAAGATCGTGAAAAAGGTGGTGATGGAAGAATTCCCGGAGAAGGGTGAGATCGAAATCGTGACGACGCCGAGCGACGACAACCGCTCCTATCACGTCAATTCCGACAAGATCAAACGGGTCATCGGCTTCGAGCCGCAGTACACCATCGAGGACGCCGTGCGCGGTCTTTGCAAGGCGTTCAAGGAAGGCAAGTTGCCGGAAAGCATGGACAAGGACTGGTATTACAACGTCCGCACCATGCAGGCGCTGGGCGCGAAATGACGGCATCGAAGCCCATCGCCGTCGTCACCGGCGGCGCTGGTTTCATCGGCTCGCACATGGTCGACCTGCTGCTGGCAAAGGGCTTCGCCGTGCGTGTCATCGACAACATGACCGGCGGGCGGCTTTCGAACCTGAAACACCTCGCGGGCAACCCGAACGTCGCCGTCGAGGAGACGGACATCCGGGGTCTCGCCGAAGGCGACGCCGCGTTCGCGGGGGCGAAGTACGTGTTTCACTTCGCCGGCATCGGCGACATCGTGCCGTCCATCGAGGCGCCGGTGGATTACATGGAAACCAACGTCATGGGCACGGTCCGGGTGCTTGAATGCGCCCGCGCCGCCGGCGCCGAGAAGTTGGTCTACGCCGCGTCGAGTTCGTGCTACGGCCTCGCCGACGTGCCGACCCGCGAAGACTATCCGATCAGCCCGCAGTATCCCTACGCGCTCAGCAAGAACCTGGGCGAGCAGGCGGCGCTGCACTGGCACCGGGTCTACAAGCTGCCGGTCAACTCGATCCGCATCTTCAACGCCTACGGGCCGCGGGTCCGCACCACCGGCGCCTACGGCGCCGTGTTCGGCGTGTTCTTCAAGCAGAAGCTGGCGGGCGTGCCGCTGACGGTGGTCGGCGACGGCACCCAGACGCGGGACTTCATATACGTCACCGATGTCTCCGCCGGGTTCATGGCCGCCGCCGAAACCGATCAGCGCGGCGAAGTCTACAACATCGGCGCCGGCAACCCGCAGAGCGTCAACCGGCTGGTCGAGCTTCTGCAGTGCGACACGCAGTACATTCCCAAGCGGCCCGGCGAGCCCGACTGCACCTGGGCGGACATTACCAAGATCACCACCGAACTGGGGTGGGCCCCGGCGGTCAGCTTCGAGGACGGCGTGGCGATGATGCTCGAGTACATCGACGAATGGCGCGACGCCCCCCTGTGGACACCGGACTCCATCGCCGAGGCGACCGATGCCTGGTTCAAGGCGCTTTCCTGATTTCAACCGGAGAACAAACGGAGCGACGACAACCGTGGAGCAGATAACCAAACCACAACCGATCGACCTGTCCCCCTTCGAGGGCGACGGCCCGGACCTGGAGAGAAAATACGGCCTCCCCGGCGAGGTGGCGTTCTGCCGCCGGTGCGTGATCTCCAACCAGCGGCCGAATTCCGCCGTCGAGTTCAAGCACACCAAGGACAGCGTCAAGGCGACGATCAATTTTGACGAGGAGGGCATCTGCGACGCCTGCCGCGTCACCGAACAGAAACACGCCATCGACTGGGCCGAGCGCGGACGCGAGTTGCGCGATCTGTGCGACCGGCACCGCAAGACCGACGGCGGCTACGACTGCATCGTGCCGGGTTCCGGCGGCAAGGACAGCTTCTACGCGTCGTGGGTGCTCAAGCACGAATACGGCATGCACCCGCTGACCGTGACCTGGGCGCCGCACATCTACACCGAGTGGGGCTGGCGCAACTTCCAGCGCTGGATCAACGTCGGCTTCGACAACCAGCTGTTCACGCCGAACGCGCGCGTGCACCGGCTGGTGACGCGGCTCGCCGTCGACAACATCCTGCACCCGTTCCAGCCGTTCATCCTCGGCCAGAAGAACCTGGCGCCGAAGATGTCGGTGCTGCACGACGTGCCTTTGGTGTTCTTCGGCGAGAACGAGGCCGAATACGGCAACCCCAAGGGCCAGGTATCGCAGGCGAAGCGCGACTCGTCCTATTTCACCGCCAACGACAAATCCGAGATCAGCCTCGGCGGCGTCTCCTACAACGACCTTACCGGCCCGTTCGGGCTCGAGGACGTCGACCTGGAGCCCTACCTGCCCGCCAATCCCGACGATATCGAGCGGGTCGGCACGGAAGTGCACTACCTCGGCTATTACCTGAAGTGGCATCCGCAGAGCTGCTATTACCACGCCCAGGAACACGGCGGCTTCGAACCGTCGCCGGAACGCACGCCGGGCACCTACAGCAAGTACAATTCCATCGACGACCGGATCGACGACTTCCACTACTACACCACGTTCATCAAGTTCGGCATCGGCCGCGCCACCTACGACGCGGCGCAGGAAATCCGCTCCGGCGACATCGAACGCGACGAGGGCGTCGCCCTGGTGCGGCGCTACGACGGCGAGTACCCGGAACGCTTCGCGGACGAAATCTTCCGTTACCTCAGCATTCCCGAGAACGAGTTTCCGGATGCCTCGAAGATGTTCGAGGAACCGGTGATGGACCGCGCATATTTCGACATGCTCTGCGATCAGTTCCGCTCGCCGCACCTGTGGAAGCACGAGAACGGCGAATGGGCGCTGCGCGGCGCCGTCTACCGGGCCGACTGAACGCAAACACCGAACGATGACCAATATCCGCCTCATTGCCCGTCTCGACGTCAAGGCGCCCAACCTGATCAAGGGGGTGCATCTGGAGGGCCTGCGCAAGCTCGGCGAGCCGCGGGCGTTCGCCGAGCGTTACTATCACGACGGCATCGACGAGATCATCTACATCGACGCCGTCGCCAGCCTCTATGAGCGCAACACCATCGTCGACCTGGTGCGCGAGACCGCCGAGAACGTGTTCATCCCGATCACCGCCGGCGGCGGCGTGCGCTCGGTCGCCGACGCCCGGCAGTTGCTGCGCGCCGGCGCCGACAAGATCGCCATCAACACGGCCGCGGTCCGCAATCCGAACCTGATTTCGGAAATCGCCGGCGCCCTCGGCTCGCAGTGCATGGTCCTGTCGGTACAGGCCAAGCGCCGCCCCGAAGGCGGCTGGGAAGCATACTGCGATCAGGGCCGCGAACACTCGGGCCGCGACGTCATCGAGTGGGTGCGCGAAGCCGAAGGCCTCGGCGCCGGCGAAATCCTGCTGACCTCGGTCGACCAGGAAGGGACCCTCAAGGGCTTCGACGTCGATCTGGTCCGCGCCGTCTCGGACACGGTGCGCATCCCGGTCATCGCCAGCGGCGGTGCCGGCGGCGTCGATCATCTGGCGCAGGTCGTCACCGGCGGCGGCGCCACGGCGGTGGCGATGGCGCACATTCTGCATTACAGCAAAGCGACCGTTCTGGGTCTCCGCGACGAGATGTGCAATCGCGGCTTTTCAGTCAGGAGCTTCCGTGACGTTGCCTGAGGTCACGGTCGTCGATTACGACAGCGGCAACGTCTTCGGCGTGTCGCGCGCGCTCGCCCACCTCGGCGGCAACGTCAACCTGACCGGCGACCCGGACGCCATCGCCAATGCCGAGCGGCTGATCCTGCCAGGGGTCGGCGCCTTTCACGCGGCGTGGACGCTGCTGGACGATCGCGGCCTGATCGAACCGATCCGCGCTTTCGTCGCGACCGGGCGGCCGTTCCTCGGCATCTGCGTCGGCATGCAGCTATTGCTGGAAGAAGGCACCGAGTTCGGCCGCCATCCCGGGTTCGGGTTCGTCGGCGGCGCCGTCGAGCGCATCGACGACACCGGCGCGGACGGCGCGCCGCACCGGGTGCCGCGCGTCGGCTGGTACGCGCTCAGGCCCGGGCCGAAGTTGCGCGCCGGCAGCGTGATGGCGCGAATGGATGACGACGACGCGGTCTACTTCGTGCACTCGTTCGCGGCGCGGCCGACCGACGAAGCCGACGTCGCCACCTGGAGCGACTACAACGGCCGCACCATCACCGCCGCCGTCGAACGCGACAACGTACTGGGCGTGCAATTCCATCCCGAACGCAGCGGCGCAAGCGGGCTCAAGCTGCTCAGCGGATTCCTGGAACAATCATGAACCGGCAAACCAACAAGAAAATCGTTCACGTGGTCCACGCCGTCGACACGGAAGGCCCGCTCTACGTCGACATCGACGCCAAGTTCGAGACGCTCTCGGAACTGCTCGACATCGACGGTCTGGAAAAATCGCAGGAGACGCTGGACGCCATCCTGACCCGCAAGATCGACCTCGGCGAAAAACAGGACATCGCGTGCCGCGTCATGAGTTCGCACCGCAACAACTACATGGACAGCTGGGAAAAGCTGGGCGGCATGCTGGATCATGCGATGGCACCCGAGACGCGGATGCAGGTGCCGGACAGCTTCGGCAAGGGGTATGTCTATAACTGGTTCTGCCTCGACCATATCGGCTACGAGATCAACCCGCGCCGCCGCGAACTCGGCTTCCACAGGATCTTCGATTATTACGCGGCGCGCATCGACGCACAGGAGAAGGACCGCGGCGACACGTGGGACCGGGACGGGCTGCACTGGCATTTCCATCCGATGTCGATCTACAAGGAAGCGCACCGCTGCGCGACGTCGCTGCTGAATTCGCCGCATATCTCAGAGACGCTGGCCCGGCGCATCATCGAGCGCAACTGGTTCCCGTCCTCGGTGCGCTGCGGCTTCCAGACCGAGCGCCCGGACATTCACTGGTTCCTCGAACAGTACGTGCCGTTCGACTTCACCAACACCTCTATCGAGGACAGCACGGAACTCGACGACATGGCCGACCTGGCGCACGGGCGCTTCGGCGACTGGCGCCGCGCGCCGCGCGGCTGGGGCGTCTACAATCCGTCGCACGACGACTATCAGGTGCCGGGCAACTGCCGCCGCTACATCGCCCGCGCGCTCAATATCCTGAGCCGCTTCGCCAACCTGGAAGACGCCGAGGTCGACAAGGCGTTCCGCCAGGCCGACACCGGCGAACCGACGCTCCTGGCCATCGCGACGCACGATTTCCGCGACCTCGCGCCAGAGGCGGCGGCGCTCTCCGAAATGCTGGCGGCGGCGGCGAAACGTTTCCCGGATGTCTCGTTCCGCTACTCGGAAGCGGTCGACGCGATGCGCGCGGTGGCCCACGGCGGTGACGCCGGCGAGGCGCTCAAGCTCGGCGTCGAACTGGAACGGGACGGCGACGGGACGCCGGTTGCGGCCAGGATCGACACGCTGGCCGGCGAAGTGTTCGGCCCGCAGCCGTTCCTCGCCATCGAAACCCGCGGCGGCCGCGTACTGCACGACAACCTGGATTTCGGCACCGACGGCAGGACGTGGCGCTACACGTTTGATTTCGAAACCGTGCCGGGTAACGACCTGGCGGCGATCGGCGTCGGCGCCGCCGACAAGTTCGGCAACACCGCCGTCGACGTCGTGCGCAACGAATTATCCGTCAGCGGATCGACGCGATGAACTTCGATCTCGTCGTCAATCCGCCCGCTTTCGGGGACCTTGCCATGGTCAACGCGGTATCGCGGTCGGGCAAGAAGCTGGCATGCCGCATCCTGTCGCGGCTCGAAGGTGTCGATTATTACCAGTACGTTTCGTCGCTGGAGATGGTCTGTTTTCTCAGCGCCATGAAAAAGATGGACGATACGGCTGCCGCCTGTTTTCTGCGGACCGCCGTCGACGAAGCCGTCTATAACCGCGCCCTGGGCAGATATCTCAATACGCGCCGCTCGGACGAGTCCTCCGTCCTCAATGCTGACGATCCCGACACCTATCTGACGCGGGTGACCGAGGACGATACCGAGGCATTGCTAGGACGGTTTCAGCAGGAACGACGGCTGTCGCTGTTTCATGTTCATTCCGTCCTTGCCGTCGCACCGTTGCTTGCCCGTACTTTCCCGGACATGCGTGTGGTGCATATTCACCGCCATCCGGTCGATCTCGCCGATGACTGGTTTCGCCGTGGCTGGGGAACCCGCATCGGCACCGATCCGCTGGCCTTCGATTTTCTTATCGATTCCGGCGCGGGCACGGCGCCCTGGTTCGCCGCCGATTGGGCGGACGGC
Source organism: Rhodospirillales bacterium (assembly GCA_051117645.1). Lineage (GTDB taxonomy): Bacteria > Pseudomonadota > Alphaproteobacteria > Rhodospirillales > Casp-alpha2 > UBA4479. The sequence continues at coordinate 142,790 of JBNPEI010000010.1, read as the reverse complement.
TACGCGACGATGAGTCCCGAGGCGCGATGTGTCCGCAGCATCCTCTCGCTGCAGGAAATGGATGCAGCCGGTCTTGCCATCCTCAGATCCGCCGCGCCGGATCGGCTTTTGGAAATTTCGTTCGAGGACCTGATCGGCGACACGGAAACCACGATCGACAGGTTCTGCAACTTCTTCGGGCGCAACCGGACGGCGGGCATGTCGGCGCTTTTGGAGGCGGAGTCCTGCCCGGCGGATATCGATCACAAAGCGCGCCAAAACAATTTCGAGCGGCTGCGGGCCGGCTGCGGCGCGGACGTCCTGCAGGCGTTGAGCGAGGCGGCGGCGCGCTACGAAAAAAGCTGGGGCGCCGGTGCCGCTCCGCGGAGCAGCAAACCATGATACGCAATATCGTAAACGAGATATTCGAACGCGAAGCCTCGGATTGGATTGCCCACAGCCACGACGGCCGCGATGACGTTTATCCGACGGCGCACCATCGCGCCCGCATTGTGCGGAACGTCCTTCGGCAGTTCGGCCGGCCGCTCGAGATCGCCGATCTCGGATGCGGCGGCGGCAATGTCGCCATGCAGCTTGCGGGCGACGACCACCGGGTCACCGGTGTGGACCAGTCGCAGAAAATGATCGCCTTTGCCGAGAAGGCCCTGGCCGCGGCGGCGCCGGAAATCCGCGAGCGCGTCCGGTTCGCGAACCGTCCGCTGGAAGATCACGGTCTCGCGCACGGCACATACGACGCGGTCTCGTCGATGGGTGTCATCGGTTATCTCGAGCACGACGAGACCTTGTTCCAAATTGCGGCCGACCTGCTGCACGAGGAGGGGGTGTTCCTGGTGTCGTGCCGCAACCGTCTTTTCAACATGGTCAGCCTCACGCACCGGACCCTTGAGGAGATCCGGAGCGGCGACGCGGAAGCGCTGATTCGTGAGATTTACGAGTACTACGAAACGGTTCCCGCGGATCGCGCAGCGGCGTTCGCCGAACGGCTCGAAGGCGGGATATCCGGCTGGAAGGCATCGTCCGGCGAGGGCCGCACATCGGCAAGCGGGCCCGTGTCGAAACCGGCACTGGCGCCGCCGGCGCCCGACGAGTACGAGCCCAGGCAGCATACCCCGCGCCAGATCGAGGCCGTCGCGTCGCGGTGCGGCTTCACACACGTACAGAACATCGGTGTCAATCCGCATCTTGTCGATCCGAACCTGAAGCGGCTATTGCCGCCCGGATTGTTCAACGCCATTTCCTCGAGCCTCGAGGCGCTGGAAAGCCTCCCGGCCAGCCTCGCCCTTAGTTCGGTTTTTATTTCGGTTTTCCGCAAGAATGCGTCCTGATTGATGCTCGATTCTTCTCAACCGGCGATGGCGCGCTGTAAGGACGGCGCCTTGCGGACGACATATCGAACGCTCGCCCTGGTCACAGCGCCGGCGCAGCTGGCGCAGCTTGACGCCGACGCCGATACCCTGGTCGTAACCTGTGATTGGCTGATGTTGCAGTCCGCCGAAGCCGGCGGTTTCGACATGGTGTTCTATGAGCTCGGGATCGCCGACTGGTCCGAGCCGGACAATCTGGACAGCGACTTGATGGTGTTCTCGAACCGCTGGGTATACGCCGACGGAGAGGATATATCCCGGTTCCGGGGCGTCTCGCTCGGCAAGCTTTTTCACAGTGAAGTGCTGTTCTGTCATATCAACGCTATCCGGCTCGAGCGGGCACTACGCAAACTGATCGAGCGGTTCCGGCCGGAGAACATTCAGTTCCTCGATTTCGCCAACGACATCAACGTGCTGACCAAGGACATCAGACTGTTTCTTGTCAGATCTGTCGCAGAGGAAATGGGCGTCGGGTTTCTGGACCGTTCCAACGCCAACAGTGAAGAGACCCATAAGATTGCCGAAGACCTGATGGCCTATCCCCCCAAGCCCGGCATCTTTCGCCGCATCGCGTCTGTGCTTTACGGCCGCGGCCTGGATACGCTGACCGCACTGCGCTGCGCCCCGATCGGCAAGCCGCGGGTGCTGCTATTGCTTGGCGGCAATACGATCGAGCCTCTTCTCGCGCAGTTTTCGTCCGCGGCGTTTACCCCTGTCGTGAATGCGCGCACGGTCCCGAAGCGGTTTGGCGCGCTACTCGACTGCGTGATGAAAGGCGTCAGGCTTTTCGATTCCGGCCCGGCGACGCTCGATAAAGAAGACGCCGCCGCGCTCGACAAGATACGGCAACGCCTGAAGTCGGTGCTGCACGAGCGGGAAAGCATCATCGACAAGGTGCTCTACCGCTTCCTCGAGACGCATCTTCTGGAAGGCCGCAAGATGGAGTGGCTCGCCTGCGAGGTCCGCAAGGCGGAGCGGTTAATGACCCGTCTAAAGCCGGCGCGGATCGTCGTCGACGGCGTTCGCAACCCGCCGCCGAGAACATTCGTCGAGATGGCCCGCGCCCACGGCGCCGCCGTCGATTACATCTGGCACAGTCCGATGGTGCCGCAGTATCTGAAATTCGACGCCGTCGGCGGCGACCCGAATATGAAACCGATGGTCGACCGCTGCTTTTCCTGGGGGCCGATGAACGATCATTGGCTGGACGCGGTCGGCGCGGAAATGCCGCGCGTTACCGTCGGCTCGCCGATCGGTGACCGTTACCGTTCGGCGGACAGGTCGTCAAAGAAGCGTGTGAAGCCGGTTTCGGAAATGAACGTCCTGATCCTTCAGTACACCCCGATCCTGTCGGATATGAAGGGGTTGAACGCCAACGTCTACACCTGCTTTGTCGAACTCGTCCGGCAATTGACGGCGGCCGGGTTCGGCGGCGTGCGTTACAAACTGCACCCGGGACCGGGCAGATGGAAGAAAGAGTACTTTCAGGACATTGCGGGTCATTTCGGGATCGAGTGCGAGATCCTCAAACGCGAACCGTTCAGCGAATGTCTCGACTGGGCTGACGTGGTCGTCGGGCCAGCGCAGTCGGGTGCGTTTTTCGAAACGCTGGCCGCAGGAAAGCCCTATTACCCGATCATCATCGCGCCCAATAGCTTCGATACAACAGTGTACAAGAATTATCCCATCTACGCTTCCACCGATGACGTCGTCGCGGCGGCGGTAAAGGGCGAACTCGAAGTGGCGGGCACCGATCAGGGCTTCGAGCTGCTCGATCGCCTCTACAGCATCGATGCGTTTCCAAGCGGCAGCGCGCGGTTCTGGCAAGTGCTGAACGACAGCTTCACGGAGGGCCGGCCATGACCGCCACCACTGCCGCGACGCTCTCGGTAACCTGCGCGCTCTACGAAACACACACCGCTGACGTGCAGAAATTTATCCGCCGTTATTACGGCGAGAACGTCTATGGTGCCAATGAGGCCTACTTCGACTGGCAGTATCGCCAGGTACCGTGCGACTGGTTCCGCTCCACCGCCGATCAGGGCCGCATCCCAGTCAACGCGGTGCTCGACGACGATACCTCGGAGATCCTCGCGGTGCATGTCTATGTGCCGTTCGACGCGCGCATCGGCCGGCAGGCCGGGCGCGGCGTGTGGGACACGGAATGGATTAACGGATCCGGAATAGTCGGACTTGGGCGCAAGCTCGCCGCCGCACTTCTGGACTGCAGCGACGTCTATGCCGGGTTTGGGATGAACGACTGGGCCAACAAATCGTTCGAAAAGCTGGGGCTAACCATTTATCCGGAGATCAACCGCCGGGTCGCCGTGCTCGACCGCGACGGGCTCGCCGCGGAAATGACCGCAGCCGGTTATGCGTGGGAAGCGCAGGGATTGCCCGAGGCCGCGCAGGTACTGGAGCGCGAGGCTTTCGAGCTTATGTCGACGGAGGCGATCCCGCCGCACGTCCTAGAGCGCGAGCAAATCAACACGCCGTTCGGCGTGACCCGGTCACCGCAATGGCTAGCGTGGCGCTTCGACCGCCATCCGTTCATCACCTACCGGATCGTCGCCGCCGATCCGGACGGCGTAGACGGCGTGGCCATGGTGCGCCTCGAGAACGTGGTCGGCACCTGCTATGACGCCTGCCGGATCATCGAGTTCTATTCCATGCCGGGCAAGGAAGCCGCCCTCCTCGAGGCCGTCATCTCTTACGCTTCGAGTCACGGCGCGCTGATCGTGGACCACTTCACCGCATCGGACAGCCGCGCCCGCCAGTTCGACCAAACCACCGGCGGCGCCGCGCTCGGCTTCCATGCAAACCCGCGCGTGCCGTATATGTATCAGCCGATCAGCTTCAACGAGCGCAACTCGATCAACATGGCCGTGACCTGCGCCGAGAGCCTCAAGGGCGCCTTTGAGCTTGCCGACTTTCATGCTACGAAAGGCGACAGCGATCAAGACATCCTCCGTAGCATGGATACCGCGCCAGCAATGTGACGCGGGTACCCGGCACTTCCGCCAATATACATTCATATCATATATGTGAGAGCCCAGCTTGAACGACTTAAATAAAGAAGAAGAATCCCTGATCCTCTTCGCCCTACAACGCGCCTATAACCGCAGCCCGTTCTGGCGCGACCGGTTTCTCGATCTCGGTATCGGGGAAGCGGACTTTCGGCCCGGCTTCGATTTTCAGTCTCTGCCATTGCTCACGAAACAGGACATCATCGCCGACCAGGAGCAGGACGGCCCGTTCGGCCGGCTTCTGTCGGTCGAGCCAGAAGAGCTGCGCCGCATTCACAAGACGTCGGGAACCTCGTCGAAGCCGATATTTGTCGCCCTCACGGAGCAGGACATACTCGACACCTACGTGACGTCGGAACGCGCCTATTCGCACGCCGGCATGGGCCAAGGCGACCGGGTGATCCACTGTCTCAGCTTTAACATGTGGTCCGGCGGCGTGACCGATTTCATCCCGATCGAGCGTGTCGGTGCGACGGCGATTCCGTTCGGCGTCGGCAACACGACGATGCTTTTGCATACCATCCGCAATCTGCAGGTGAACGCGATTTCGTCGACACCCTCTTACATGCTGACGCTCCGCGACCGCTGCCAGAAGGAGTTCGGTATCGACCCGAAGGAACTCGGCCTGCGACGCGGATACTTTGGTGGTGAAGGTCTTTTGCAGCTTCCGGGCATCCGCGAAGAGATCGAAAGCGCGTTCGGCATGACCGCGATGGATGCCAACTACGGCATGTCGGAGCTGCTCAGTATCGTCGGCGGCGAGGCGACCGAACGCAATGGCATGATTTATCACGCACACGGTGTCCTGCACTGCGAGATGATCGATATCGACGACAACCCGGTGCCGTTGACCCGCGGCGCCAAGGGCGAGTTAGTGTTCACCACGCTGCGACGCCAGGGTCAGCCGCTGTTCCGTTACCGCAGCAACGACATCGCCGAGGTACTGTGGTCGGACTTCGGCGAGGACGGGCTTCTGCGCATGCGCTTCAAGATCATTGGCCGCTCCGACGAGATGCTAGTCATCAAGGGAGTCAACTTCTTCCCGCAATCGCTGAGCTCGGTGATCAACGGCTTCGAGCCGAAAGTCTCGCGCAATTTCCGCGTCGTCCGGCCGAGCGCCGACGATCCGATCTCTCTCAACGTGATCTTGGAAACCGGCGTCGAGGACGAGAAAGACCGCGCAGACCTCGCCAACGCCGTCATGAAGCGCGTCGGCGAAATGCTGCAGGTCAAGATCACCATTTCGTGGGTGCCAATGGACACCCTCGAGCAGACCGGCAACAAGTCGAAGTTCCTCATCGAGGACGCAACGGAAATCCTTAAGGATTTTTGATATTCCCTTGGAATTACTGTATGATTGCATCGAACGCTGTTTCCAGGTCGGTATTGTGACATCGCAATCTCATGGGTTCGTGCAGATAATTTTGGAGGATTGGACATGGCGGGCATAAAGAAGCATTCGGATCAGTTCAAGGAACTGGTGTCGCCGTTTTTACGCAGCAAGATCGCGGAGGCCGAGGAAAAGTTCGGTGCCGACAGCCGCGAGGTTCGCGCGATCACTAACCAGTATTTTTACGATGCCCGCGAGAAGCATGTCGATCCGCGGCAGAACCGGCGGCACTACGAAGCGGAAGTCCACCCCGAATTCGAAGGCCAGCCGGTCCACGGGATCGAACGCCTCTATCGCCGCACGATTCTGATCGAGCCGACCATGGTCTGCGCCGCGCACTGCCGCTGGTGCCTGCGCGGGTACTATCCGGCGGAAACCATGAGCGAAGAGGCCATCACCCATTCGACCCGTTACATCGGTTCCAAGGAACTGCGCAACGATGTCGACGAAGTACTGATGACCGGCGGCGACCCGCTGATGTCGCTGCCGCTTCTGGCGCTGACGCTGGGCGAACTCACGCGCAACGCGCCGAACATCAAGACCGTCCGTATCGGCTCACGCGTCCCTTTCCAAGACCCGCGCCGCGTCAACGACGATATGATCTCGCTGTTCAAGCGCTATTCGAATTTCAATTTCGAGATCGGCGTCAACGTCTGCCACCCGATGGAATTCTGGCCAGAATCGACGGAAGTGTTGCACAAGCTTCAGGACGTGGGCATCCGCATCTACAACCAGCACCCGCTTTTGAAGGGCGTCAACGACGACTACGACACCCTGAACGAGCTTTACGACCTTGTGCGTATTCACGGCGTCGAGGGGCACTACCTGTTCCACGCCATCCCGATCCGAGGCGCGGCGCACCACCGCACCACGCTGATGAAAGGCGCGCGTCTGGCGTCGCTGATTTCCAGCTCGGGCCGGTTCTCGGGCCGGACCAAGCCGCATTACGCGGTACTGAGTGACATCGGCAAGATCGTCATGTATGAGGGCACGATCCTGAAACGCCGCGAAGAAGACAACGCCGTACTGCTGCAGTCCGGCTTCTCGCTTGAAGAGCGCCTCAAGTGGAACCCGAACTGGGTCCAGCCGGAAAGCGTCGAGATCGACGAAAACGGCCTCATGCGTACGTGGTATCTCGATGCCGCCGACAACGAAGTGTTCGTGTACGAGGACGACACCGCCGAGAACGTGGTGCCTCTCAACTCGATCCGTTAATTCCAACTGAGCCACTTCATATCCGACAGGGCGACACCGGTTTGGGAACGCTCCGGACCGGCGCCCGAAAGCCCGTTCGATCGGCCGCACGGCGCGTATCCGACCAATAGCCAATGATACCTCGGACCTAGAAATCTCTTGATGACGTCAAAGACACCACAGCGTACGGAATCGGCGCGCGACAAAATCAGGTCGATCACCGACGCCACCGCGCGGCGCGAAGAGTTGACCCGCAACGGCGAGGTCGTCGTCCTCGCGCACGGCGTGTTCGATCTCGTTCACATGGGACACGTCCGCCACCTTGAAGCGGCGCTCCGCGAAGGCAACCGGCTTTTCGTATCGATCACCTCCGACCTCTTCGTCAACAAGGGACCCGGCCGCCCGATCTTTCCCGAGATGCAACGGGCCGAGATGCTCGGCGCGCTGGAATACGTCGATACAGTAATTATCAATGATAGCTCCGACTCTTCGACGCTGATCCGCCGCATCCAGCCGGACATCTACGTCAAGGGTTCCGATTACAAGAACGCGGCGGACGACGTGACCGGCAAGATCACCGATGAGCAGGAGGCCGTGGAGGCGCACGGCGGCCGCATCGTCTTCACCGACGATATCACCTACAGCTCGTCGTCGCTGATCAATCAGTTCATGGACGTGTTCGATCCGGAACTGCGCACCTATCTCGCCAACGCGCGAGATCGCGGAATCGAGGCGCAGATCAATGCGGCCCTCGAAAAGATTGCCGGACTCCGCGTGCTGGTTGTCGGCGACGCCATCATCGACGAATACCACTACGTCAACGCGATGGGAAAATCAGCCAAGGAGCATATGATCGCGACCCGTTACACTACGAGCGAGCGGTTCGCGGGCGGGGTGTTCGCGGCGGCCAACCATATCGCCAGCTTCTGCAAGGAGGTCGAGATCCTGACGCTGCTCGGCGGCGACGAGAGCCACGAAGATTTCATCCGCGAGCACCTGGCGTCGAACGTGACGCTGAAACCGGTCGTCCGCGACGGCGTGCCGACGACACGCAAGTCGCGGTTTGTCGATACCGGTTATGTGCGCAAGCTGTTCGAGGTCTACTACTTCGACGACTCGCCCCCGCCCGGTCCTGTGCGCGACGAGATCTGCAGCATCGTCCGCGAACAGGCCGGTGATTTCGACCTCGTTGTCGTCACCGATTTCGGGCACGGCATGATAGACGAACCCGTGGTCCAAGCGCTCCGCGACACGGCGAAGTTCCTCGCCGTCAACACCCAGACCAACAGCGCCAACCACGGCTACAACCTGATCACCAAGTACCCGCACGCCGACTTCATATGCGTTGACGCGCCGGAGGCGCAGCTTGCCGCAAAGGATCGGTTCAGCCCGATCGAGAAGATCGTCACCGACCCGCTCTCGAAGCTCGTCGACTGCGAGAAGTTCATCGTCACGCACGGCCAGCAGGGATGCGTCGTCTACGACGGGCCCGAGAATATCATGCGTATCCCGGCCTTCACGAAAACCGTCGTCGACACCGTCGGTGCCGGGGATGCATTTTTCTCGATTGCCGCGCCGCTCGCGGCGATCGGCGCGCCGATGGAGGTGGTCGCCTTCGCCGGCAACGCCGCCGGCGGCATCAAGGTCGGCATCGTCGGCCACCGCAAGAACGTCGAGAAAGTGCCCCTGATCAAATACGTCACGACCCTCCTGAAATAAATCCGCGTTGGGAACGAGAACAATGAACGACAAGAAATGGAACGTCCTGGTCACCGGCGGCGCCGGTTACGTCGGCGCCGTGCTGGTGCCGAAGTTGCTGGCCGCGGGGCACAAGGTCACGGTGCTCGATCTCTACCTCTACGGCGACGACGTGCTGAAGAATGTCAAGGGCGATCCGGGGCTGCGCGAGGTCAAGGGCGACCTGCGCGACGCGGCGACGGTGGAGGGCGCGCTCACCGGCTGCGACGCGGTCATCCACCTGGCCTGCATTTCCAACGACCCGTCCTACGACCTCGACCCGGACCTCGGCCGGTCGATCAACCACGACTGCTTCCGCCCACTGGTGAAGGCGTCCAAGGCCGCCGGCGTGAAACGCTTCATCTACGCATCGTCGTCGTCGGTTTACGGCGTCAAGGACGATCCGGAGGTGACGGAGGACCTGGAGCTGGAACCGCTCACGGACTATTCGAAATTCAAGGCGCTCTGCGAGCGGGAGCTGGAAGAGGAACGCGAACCCGGTTTCGTCACCTGCGTCGTGCGGCCGGCGACCGTGTGCGGCTATTCGCCGCGTCAGCGGCTCGACGTGATCGTCAACATCCTCACCAACTTCGCGGTCAACAAGGGCGCCATCCGTGTCTTTGGCGGCGACCAGAAGCGGCCCAATATCCATATCGAGGACATGACCAACCTCTACCTTTTCCTGCTGCAGAAGGAAGACGCGGAAATTGACGGCAAGATCTACAACGCCGGCTATGAGAACCACACCGTGATGCAGTTGGCCGAAATGGTGAAGAACGTCGTCGGCGACGACCTGACCATCAACGTCGAGCCGACCGACGACCCGCGCTCCTATCACGTGTCGTCCGAGAAGATAAAACTGGAGCTCGGTTTCCAGCCGACGCATTCGATTCAGGACGCGGTCGCCGATCTGGTCGAGGCGATGAAGGACGGGAGGCTTTCCGACACCATGGACAACCCGCTCTACTTCAACATCAAGCGCATGCAGGACACGGACCTGAAGTAACGTCCAACCGTGCGCATCGGCATTGATTTCGACAACACCATCACCGACTACTCGGGCGTTTTTGCCCGCGTCGCCATCGAACTCGGCATGCTCGACGCAGGGTTCAGCGGCGCCAAGACGGACGTCCGGGAAACGCTGCGTGAACGGCCCGGCGGCGAGCAGACATGGCAGCGCCTGCAGGGACAGGTTTACGGGCGTTTTATGCCGCTGGCCCGACCGATGCCGGGCGTGGGCAATTTTCTGGCGGCCTGTCTTGAACACGATGCAAAGGTTTGCGTGATTTCACATAAGACGGAATACGGTCATTTCGACGCCGCACGTATCAACCTGCGCGATGCGGCAATGGCGTGGCTGGAAGAGAACGGATTCTTCGACCCGGCGCGCTCGCCGCTCCGTGCGGAAGATGTCGGCTTTCACGCAACACGCGCCGAGAAAACCCGCGCGATTTCGGACGCCGGCGTCGATCATTTTATCGACGATCTCAAAGAGGTTTTCGACGACCCGGGCTTTCCGGCAGCGACGGCGGCGCACCTGCTTGGCGGCAGCGGCGGCCATGGCTGGAACGACATTCGCGAGGCCGTCTTTGGTGCTTGATCAGACGCAAGCCGAAGCGGACCTGGATGCGGCGGCGGCCAGCCTCCTGAACGCGCCGCTGGTCGCTGCGACGCCAGCTGTGGGTGGCGGCAACAACCGTGTCTACCGCGCCGAAACCCGTGACGGGGCCTACGCCATCAAGTTCTATCCGCGCCAGAACACCGACCCGCGCGACCGGCTGAGCCATGAGTTCGCCGCCCTCACACTCATGAACGCGCACGGCATCGGCGGCGTGCCCCGTGCTTACGCCAGCGATGCCGAGCTCGGCTGCGCCGCGTATGAATGGATCGACGGCAATGTGCCGGGCACGATGACGGATACGGACATCGACGCGATGTCGGCGCTGGCCATGTCCCTCGCCGCCATCGGCGCCGACGCGGCGGAGAGCATCGGCACGGCGTCGGCGGGCTGCTTTTCCGGCGCCGACGTCACGGCGCAGTTCTCGGCGCGATTGGCGCGGTTGCGCGACGTGGCCGACGACCCGGCACTGAATGCATTCCTGGACGAACGGCTGGCACCCGGCTTCAACAGGATGTCGGTCCGCGCCCGCGAGATCTATGCTGGCAGCGGTGTTGCGTTCGATGCGCCGCTGGACTCCGTCCGGCGTACGCTGAGCCCGTCCGACTTCGGGTTTCACAACGCACTGCGCCGCCCGGACGGCGATCTCGTGTTCCTCGACTTCGAATACTTCGGCTGGGACGACCCGGTGAAAATGATCGCCGATGCCTGCTGGCATCCGGGCTCCGCCCTGACGGAATCCGCCGTGACACGATTCGAGACGGCGATGCTGGCTTTCTTCGCCGCACGTGACGGCGAGGCTTTACGAATACGTTATGAGGCCCTGTCCCCGCTTTTCGGCATGATCTGGTGTCTGATCGTACTGAATGAATTCCTGCCGGAACGATGGGCGCGGCGGGTCTTGGCGGGCGGCGCCGGCGATATCGAAACGGCGCGACGCCGCCAGCTCGACATGGCCCGGACCCTGTTTACGAGAGTGACCCAACGATACGATGACTGAAACACCCCTCGACGAAAGATCCCTTTATCTCAGGCGCCTGGTGGTGCGTTCGCTGGTCAACGGTGGCCGCGGCCATGTCGGACCGGCCATGTCGTTGATCGAAATCATGAGAGTGCTCTACGACGACATCCTGAAATACCGCGCCGACGATCCGGCGTGGGCGGAACGCGACCGCTGCATTCTGTCGAAAGGGCATGGGTGTCTGGCGCTCTATGCCGTACTCGCCGACAAGGAATTCTTTCCGGTCGATACGCTGGATACGTTCTGCAAGACCGGCTCGATCCTCGGCGGCCATCCGGAGCACGGCAAAGTGCCGGGTGTGGAGGCCTCGACCGGGTCGCTCGGACACGGGCTCTCGATCGGCCTCGGCATGGCCCTGGCGCTCAGGATGCGGGGTTCGGACGCGGGCGTCTATGTCGTCATGGGTGACGGCGAGATCAACGAGGGCGCGGTCTGGGAAGGCGCGATGACCGCAGCCAAGCACAAGCTTTCGAACTTGACCGCGATCATCGATTGCAACGGCATCCAATCCTACGGCCCGACGGCGGAAGTCCTCGACATGTCGCCGCTCAAGGACAAGTGGGAGGCCTTCGGCTTCGACACGGACGACATCGACGGCCATGATCTCGGCGCACTCAAGGATACGTTCGCCAAGCCGCGCGGCAACCGCCCGCGCGCGATTATCTGCCGCACCGTCAAGGGCAAGGGCATTCCGATCGCCGAACACGACGCGACCTGGCACCATAAGAGCAAACTCAAGGACGACGAACTCGCCGCCATCACCGGCGCACTGGGAGAGTTCTGATGCGCCGCACCTGCACCGACATGGTCTACGCGCTCGCCAAACAGGATCCGCGCGTCGTTTTCGTCGGCTCGGATCTGGGCGCCGGCCTGCTCGACGACATGAGAGCCGAAATGCCGGACCGCTTCTACATGGAAGGGGTCTGCGAGCAGAACCTCATCGGCATGGCCGCCGGGCTGGCGATGGAGGGCTACATTCCCTATGTCAACACCATCGCGACCTTCATAACGCGGCGCTGTTTCGAGCAGATCGCCATCGATCTGTGCCTTCACAACCTGCCGGTGCGCTTGATCGGCAACGGCGGCGGTATGGTGTATGCGCCGCTCGGCCCGACGCACATGGCGACCGACGATATCGCGATCCTGCGCGCGTTGCCGAACATGACGGTCGTCGCGCCCACCGACGCCGAGGAAATGAAACGCTTCATGCCTGAGACGGTGAACTGGCCGGGGCCTGTCTACATCCGGCTCGGCAAGGGCGGCGACGAGGTGGTGTCGAACGCGGATGACGGCTTCGAGATCGGCAAGGGGTACATGCTGCGTCCGGCGGGCCGCGTGCTGCTGGTCACCACCGGCGTAATGGCCTCGCGCGCCCTCGACGCCGCCGAGACGCTGGACACCGAGGGCATTTCCTGCGGCGTGCTCAACCTGCCGACGGTGAAGCCGCTCGACGAGAACACCCTGCTCGCGCGCGCCGGCGACGCCGACCTCGTTGTCACCATTGAGGAACACACGATCGTGGGAGGGCTGGGGAGTGCCGTCACCGACACGCTGGTCGAGAATCTCGGCACGCGGCTGCCGCTGATCAAGCGGCTCGGCCTGCCCGATGTCTTCCCCGAGGACTACGGCTCGCAGGATTCGCTGATGGAACACTTCGGGCTGCAGGCGCCGGGCATCACAAGCACAGTCCGCGCCGGGCTCACGCAACTGAACGACCAATCCAGGAGCACAGGCTGACCATGCAGTTCAAGGCACGTTATTCCTATCTGCCGCAACAATTCGCGGAGCCGGGCGAGATTCTGGAGGAGCTGGGGCGCCTTGTCGCAACTGGGGACTTCACCCTCGGCAAGCCGGTCGCCGAGTTCGAGCGGAAGTTTGCCGAGCTCATCGGCACCAGGCATGCCATCGGTGTCGGGTCGGGGACGGATGCGCTGAAGCTGCCGCTGCGCGCGCTCGGCATCACATTCGGCGACGAGGTCATCACGGCGGCCAACACTTTCATCGCCACCGTCGGCGCCATCAACGAGGTCGGGGCGAAGCCGGTACTTGTCGACTGCGACGACAGTTTCTGCATGGACGTGAGCCAGGTCGAGGCCGCGATCACCGAGAACACCAAGGCGATCATGCCGGTGCAGCTGACCGGCGAAGTGACCGACATGACGGCGCTGATGAAAATCGCCGAGAAACACAACCTGCCTGTGATTGAGGACGCGTGCCAGGGGATCCTTTCGGAAACCGACGGCAAGCGGTCCGGCACCTGGGGCGTTGCCGCCGGGTTTTCGCTGCATCCGTTGAAGAACCTCAACGTCTGGGGTGACGCCGGTGTGGTCGTCACCAACGATGACGGCATGAACGAAAAGCTACGCCTGCTCCGCAACCACGGTCTCAAGAACCGCGACGAGATCGCGGTGCTGGGTTGCAATTCACGCCTCGATTCGGTGCAGGCGGTGGTCGGCAACTGGCTGATTGGCCAGACCCATGACATCACCAACAAGCGCATCGCCAACGCGGCCTATTACGACGAAGCGTTTGCAGACATCGACGGCATCGACGTGCCGGCCAGGCGCGATCACGTAAAGCACGTCTATCACTTATATATGGTGTTCACGAAAGATCGCGATGCGCTTTACGAGCACTGCAACGCAAACGGCGTCGAGGCCAAGATTCACTACCCGATCCCGCTTTACCAGCAGGAAGGGTTGCAGCACCTGGGCTATGCACCGGGGACGTTCCCCGTCACCGACCGCCATGCCGACACGGTCATCAGCTTCCCGGTCGACCAGCACATTTCGCGCAATGAACAGGACGTCGTCATCCAGACTGTGAAGGATTTCTATGCCTGACTCCGCCCCCGGCACACGGCGCATCCGCTACGTCGATTTCCCGGCGCAGTACGCGGACGAACGCAACGCGATCATCGCGCTAGTCGACGACGTGTTCGGTTCAGGCGCGTTCGTCGGCGGCGGGCATATCGAGAAGTTCGAGGCGGCGGCCGCCGCCTATGTCGGCACAAAGCACGCCATTGCCCTAAATTCCGGGACTGATGCGCTGATCCTGGCCATGAAAGGGTTCGGCATGGGCCCCGGTGACGAGGTGATCACGCCACCGAATTCGTTCGTCGCCTCGACGGCGGCGATCGCCGCCATCGGCGCGGTCCCGGTGTTCGCCGACGTGAAGCCGGACCAGAATATCGACCCGGACGCCATAGAAGCCGTGATCACCGGGAAAACGAAAGCGATCATGCCGGTGCATCTGACCGGGCGCGTCGCCGAAATGGACCGCCTCATGGAGATCGCGGCACAGCACGGCTTGAAGGTGATCGAGGACGCCGCGCAGTCGTTCGGTTCGCGCTACCAGGATGTGATGAGCGGCGCCATCGGCCATGCCGGATGTTTCTCAGCACACCCCCTGAAAAACCTGAATGCCGCGGGTGACGCCGGTTTCATTACCACGGACGACGACGAGATGGCGGCGCGAATCCGGCTGCTCAGGAACCACGGCCTCAAGGACCGTGAAACGGTGGTCGAATGGGGCACGGTGTCTCGGCTCGACAACCTGCAGGCGGCGATCCTTACGCACCGGCTCGGCCGAGTCGACCGGGTCATCGAGAAGCGCCGCGCCAACGCCGCCTTATACCGCTCGCTGCTGCCGGCCGCGCACGTGTTCGTGCCGCCCTGCCGCCAGCAGGAATTCAACACATTCCATACCTTCGTGGTGCAGGTCGACCGCCGCGACGAGTTGCGTGCTTACCTGATGGAGCGCGGCATCGAAACCGCGGTGCACTACCCGGTGCCGATCCACCTGCAACCGGCGGCGGCGGATATGGGTCACAAAACGGGTGACTTCCCGGCAACCGAAGAACAGGCAGGCCGCATCGTCAGTTTACCGGTCCACCAGTTCCTGAGCGCAGACGATATCGGTTGCGTCGCGTCAACCATTGAGGCGTTTTATAAATGAGCACAGAACAGATCGACTTCGTGCCGGCCGACGAACAGCGCGCATCGGACGCGTTCCTGAAGCACGGGCACGTCATCGTCGATGCCGAGGATCTAGGACTTCTGAACAGGCTTCGCGACCGCATCGCCGACCTAGCGGCGGCGCATCTGAAGATCGACGCGCCGGATGACGCGGGCGTCTTTCTCAACGGCATTCACGAGCGCGTCGGCGTCGACGACCTGAACGCCCTCAGGCTTGCCGTCATCAACGGCCTGGCTTCGGAAAGCTGGGTGCGGGCCGCTTACTTCATACTCGCGCGGGCGGCGCTCGGCACCATCGTCGGCAACGAACTGGTGATGCAGCGGCGCATCAACCTGTCGATCCAGTTGCCGAACGACGCGAGTTCCTTGCTACCGGTGCATGCCGACGTGTGGTCGGGGGATTCCCCGTTCGAAGTGGTCATGTGGCTGCCCCTGGTGGACTGCCACCGCACCAAGTCCATGTACCTGATGCCACCCGGCAAGGACCGGGCGGTACAGGCGAAACTGAACCGGATGCACGGCAAAAGTTCCGAAGACCTGTTCCATGTGATCGAGGACGATGTGACGTTCATGGACGTCCCGTTCGGCAAGGTGTTGCTGTTTTCGCAGACGCTGATGCACGGCAACCGGATCAATCTGGAACCCGACACCCGCTGGTCAGTGAACTGCCGCTTCAAGTCGGCGTTCTCGCCCTATGCGGACAAAAAACTCGGCGAGTTCTTCCAGCCGATCACCCTCAAACCCGCGAGCCGCATGGCCATGGCATACGATCTGCCCGGAGGTTTCGATGACGAATAACAGGGCCGGTCACCGCGGTTACGTCTTCAGCCGCCCGTTCTTCGAACACAGGGTGCCGCAGCACGTGCAGAACCTGGTGATCCGCGATTACTGCCAGCAGAACGGCTTCACCTATCTTTTGAGCGGGACCGAGTACGCCATGGAAGGTTGCCACATGGTGTTGCGGGAGATCGTTCAGGACGTCGACAACCTGGCCGGCATCGTTATGTATTCGATCTTCATGCTTCCCGGAAACCGGCGAGCCCGGCACGCCATTTATGAGACGATCCTGAAAAGCGGCGCGACGTTGCACGCTGCGGTCGAAGGATTGACCGTCGCCAGTACCGCCGACATCGACATGGTCGAAGATATCTGGCTGATGCAGCAGTGCATCCGCAGGCACGGCGCGCCGCAGGGCCTGGGGGCCATCTTGAATGGCTGAGATCGATTTCATCGGCGTGCTCCACAACCGTACCAAGCGCGATTACGTCGGCCGTGTCACCGAACATGACAAAGCGGAATGCGCCAAGATCGCGAAACAGTACGGATACGATTACTGGGACGGCGATCGGCAATACGGCTACGGCGGCTATTCCTACGACGGACGTTGGAAAGTCGTCACCGACGCGATGGTCGAACACTACGGCATCAAGCCTGGCGACCGCATTCTCGACATCGGCTGCGGCAAGGGCTACTTGCTCTATGAGTTCACACAGTCCATGCCGGGCGTCGAGATCGCAGGGATCGATATTTCCGAATACGCCATCGAGAACGCCAAGGAAGAAGTAAAGCCGTTCCTCAAGGCCGGCAACGCCAACGACCTGCCGTACGACGACAACAGCTTCGATTTCGTGGTCTCTCTCGGCACGTTTCACAACTTGAGGATATCCGAACTGTTCACCGCACTCGGCGAGATGGAGCGCGTCGGCACGCCGGGGCGCGGATACTTCATGGTGGAATCGTTCAGGGACGAGCGCGAACGCGCCAATCTGCTTTACTGGCAACTGACGTGCGAGTCGTTTCATTCCCCCGGCGACTGGCAGTGGATCGCCGATCAGGCCGGTTACACCGGCGATCTGGGATTTATTTATTTCGATTGAATATCTTTCCCGCGCCGCGCCGGGGCGCGCCGCGATGCTTTTAGGATCGGATATGACATGGGCATAACACTGAACATCGTAGCTCTGTTTCACCAACTCGCGCAGACCGGCGCCATTCAGGGCGCCGGCAAGGTGATGGAACTCGGTGCCCAGGACATCAAATGCAGTGGCCAGGAACAGGCCATAAGCAGAACGATCGAAGCGTTCGGCCATACCGTTCCCGGCAATGACAGCCTGAAGGCGATGGCCTCGGGCCGGAGCGATAGATTCTATAAGGCGTTGGGTTTCGAATATGCCTGCGTCGACGCGGGGCGTTACCCCGGCGCGGTGAACCTCGATCTGAATTTCGACGATGTCCCGGCGGACCACGTCAACGGCTACGACCTGGTCACAAACTTCGGAACGACCGAGCACGTCTATGACCATGCCCGGGCTTTCAAGGTGTTGCACGACTTCACTGCGCCCGGCGGGCTGATGCTCAGTTGCGTTCCGTTTACCGGGATCATCGATCACGGCATGGTCAACTATCAGCCGAACTTCTTCCAGGCGCTGGCGCGGCACAATGGATACGAAGTGCTGGGACTCTGGGTTGCGGTTTCAACCCGGCCGAAGAACACGCTGCATCATATGATCCCTTGGGATGAAACCCTGCTGGATGCGATCACCTTGAAGAACGGTGCTTATTTGAATGTCGTCGCGTTGATGCGGAAGAGCCATAACACACCCTTCATTACACCGTTCCAGACCGTTTACGAATCCGTCTGCGTCGACATTATCGCCGCACGCTATCCGTACGTGATTGACGGCGATCTCGTGAACGGCGAGCGGGTATATGCGTTGCGGCGTCTTGAGCACCATACGGGTCGCGAGCTTTTCCGGGAGCTTTTCGGCAAGCGCCTTCCGGCGAAACTGAAGCGGTTAATCGGCCGAGGCTGAACGGTAACAAGGAAAAAGAACGTCAAGGTGAGCGGCCGCTACCGCCAACAGAACCCAGAAGTGTATTACATGTCCGACCCGAAAGTGATCTGGGACGGCGAGGACATTGCGTTCCTGAAGGCACGCGCCGTCGATAATCCTCGGCGCCGCTGCCGGTTGTGCGCGCATCCGGGCACCGATCATCCGATCCATGAAATGCTGATCATTCACGGCCGCGACGCTTACGTCCGCCCACACCGGCATCTGGGCCAGGCAGAGTCGTTCCAGATCATCGAAGGCCGCGCGACCGCGGTTTTCTTCGAAGAGCATGGCGGCATATCCGGCTGGAGCACCATGACCGCGTCCGCTGACGGCGGCGCATTCTATTACCGGATGCCGGAAGATACGTTTCATACGATTCTTATCGAAAGCGAATGGCTCGTGTTCCACGAATGTACACAAGGCCCGTTCGATCCGGCGCGCTGCGAATTCGCCCCTTGGGCGCCGGACGACCACGACGACGGACAGGTGCAGGCGTATATGGAAGAATTGAAGAGCGCGCTGGGGTCGGCGGCATGAAAACATCGAACGCCGTCTTCTGCGGTCTCGCGGCCAACTTACGCGCCCTGTATCTTGAGGAGTGCTTACATGACTGAACCCTGCCGCCTTTGCGGCAACCGGGAACTGTTTCCGGTCATCGATCTGGGCGATATGCCTGTGGCGCACCGGATGCTGGATGACGCACAAACGCCGGAAGACGTTTTTGCTTTCCATGTCGTTCACTGCCCGGCGTGCGGCCTGTCGCAGATCGAATATCCGATAGCCCCCGAAACGCTTTACGCCGGATTCAACTTTAATTTCAGCAGTTGGAAGAACGAACCGCACCTAGCGCAGGAGGCCGATTGGGTATTCGCAGACCGAACCTTCGCCAGCGCTATCGACATTGGATGTAACGACGGGCGGTTTCTCGCTGCGGTGCAGGACCGGGGTGTAGAAACGTGCGTCGGCATCGAGCCCAACCACGTGCCCGCATCCAAGGCGGCGGAACGCGGTTTTCCGATCGTTCAGCAAATGTTGGACAGTTCGGTTGCGGAAGAGGTGATCACCACCTACGACAAATTCGATCTCGTGACTTCACGACAGGTGCTTGAGCACACCTTAGACCCGATCGCCTTTCTCAAAGCGGCGCGGAAATTGCTGAAAGACGACGGACTTCTGTTCCTCGACATGCCCGATTTCGAACCGACACTTCACCATGCCGATGTTTCGACCTTGTGGGAGGAACATCCAAGTTACTTCACCGAACCTACACTGCGGCGGTTGCTCGGCGAAGCCGGCTTCGAATGCACCGGCGTCCGCCGCTACGACTTCAGCGGCGGTTGCCTTGCCGTGACTGCGATACCGGCAAGCGAGCCGTCACCCGGGAATACCGATGTTCCCGCCGTCAACGACCTCGCCAGCACGTTCGGCGCCAGAGCGCGCGCTTACGGTGACGATCTGATGCGTTACCTGCAGGCGCGCCGCGACAGCGGCGCGACCGTCGTCCTCTACGGTGTCGGGGTACGCGGCTGCACCGCCGTCAATGGTTACGGGCTTGGCCCGGCAATCGATTTCGCCGTCGACGATCAAAAAGAACGGCAAGGGCTGTTCCTGCCGGGCGCGCGGCTCGAGATCAAGCCCGTCGAGGAACTAGCCGCTGCCAACGACACGGTCGTCGTGTTGCTTGCCGTCAACAACGAGAACGAAGATAAAGTAACTGACCGGCTGCGCAACCTCTTGGGGGACCGCGTGACGACGATATCGATGTGCTGCCCGCGGGATTTCGGCCAAGACTTGCGGAACCTGGCTGCCATGGACGCGGTGGATCGATGAACGAGAAACTTTACGATTATTACGATCGCGAAAGTTTCTTGCCGACGCACGGGAGATTCGAAACGTCGGAGGCGCTTCGTGATCATGCCGCCTCGCGTCAGAATGTTTTCACCGACAAACTTCAGTTCCCGCCGGCGGTCTTCCAGGGCGCGTCGCTGCTGGAGTTCGGCCCGGACACCGGGGAGAATGCCCTGGTCGCTGCGGACTGGGGGGCACGGTGCACCCTGGTCGAACCGCATCTTCGTGCACACGAAAAGATCACCGATTATTTCGAACGCTTCGGCCTCGTAGACCGGTTGGATGGCCTGCATTCTGCGGACGTCGAAAGTTTTGAGACGGATCGCCGTTTCGATATCGTCCTTGCCGAGGGTTTCGTCTACACAATTCAACCATCCACCATCTGGCTCTCCAGATTCCAAGAGCTACTCAAACCCGGCGGGTTCTGCATCGTCTCCTATTACGAGAGAAGCGGCGCGTTCATGGAACTCTGCATGAAGGCGATCTTCCAGTTGGCTCTCAAGCACACGCGAGGCAGCGCCATCGACACCGCATGGTCGCTGTACGAGGCGAAGTGGAATTCGATTCCGCACGTCCGCAAGTTCGATGCATGGGTAATGGATGTGCTACAGAATCCATTCGTGCGAACCCAATTTCTGATCGATTCGTCCGAACTCTGCGGGCAGGCCGTGGACTGCGGTCTGCGCCTCTATTCGTCATGGCCGATATACAATGATCCGCTTGTCATCCACTGGCACAAAATCATGCGTGGGGCCGAAGATGCCTGCGCCGCGCAACAGGCCCACATTGCACGCGCCAGACTGAGCTTTCTTACCGGCAAAAACCATTACTTCGGAGGGAGCGACGGCGCGAAGCTGAAAGCGATCAACGATCTGGTCGACGCCGCGATCGATGCCGTGGACGTGCTTGCCGATCCCGACGGCGCATCCAAGGCCCAACAGAGTGACGATCTCACCGCGGCACTGTCCGCACTGCAGGGCCATTTGCGCGACGATGACGTCGGCGGCAGCCAAGCGGAGCGTGACCGCTCGGTCCGCTGGCTCGAGAGCCTGGAGACCGCTTTCGGATACGCCCTCGCCGGAAACATCGACGTCTTGTACGAGTGCACGAATACGGATCCGTCCTTTGTGGCGCACTGGGGTATTCCAGCGCATTACGCCGTTTTCGAGGCCTCCCCCAACCGGCCGCAGGATGGATAGCAAAACTGCACCTGTCCGCGTCGGCGTCATCGGCGCCGGTTTTGTCGCCCAGCTTGCACACCTCGACTGCCTGCTGCGGGCCGAAGGCTGCGAACTTGTTGGCCTTGCCGAGCTGCGCCCCGAGTTACGCCGGCAAGTCGCCGAAAAATACCGCCTGCCGATCAAGCTGGAGACGCATCACGAATTGCTTGCCCGCAACGATATCGATGCGGTGGTCGTCGTCACCCGCAGAAACGCGACCGGGCCGATCGTTCTGGACGCGCTTAAAGCAGGTAAACACGTTCTTTCTGAAAAACCGATGGCACACTCGGCAGCACAGGCGGAGGCCCTGGTGCAGGCCGCACAAGACGTCGGCGCGGTCTACCGTATCGGATTCATGAAGCGGCATGACTTCTATGTGCTGACGGCCAGGGATTGGCTCGAAAAGAAAACCCGAACCGGAAAACATCCCATCAAGTTGGTGCGGGGATACTCCCATGCGGGCAACGATGGCCGGCACACCGAAGGCTTGCTGATGACCGACGAGCCGCGGCCCAACGGGATCGAACTCTGGCGTGCCGGCCCCGACTGGCTCTCCGAGGACTTTCTTTCCGAGTACGATTTCTTTCTGAACATCCATAATCATATTGTGAATCTGGCGCACTTCCTGACCGGGCGCTCGATGACCGTTCGGCATTTCGATTACTTTGCCGATGCCGTCAGCACGGCGGCGGTCGACTTCGGCGGCATTCCCGGCTCGTTTGAGTTTGCGGCACGCCGTCTTGATCGCTGGCACGAGGGCATCGAGGTTTACTTCGACGACGGCCATCTTTCACTGCGGCTGCCAGCGCCGTTTGCGGCGCCATCGACGGCGGCGTTGAGCTGGACGGATAGCACCGGCGTGACGCATGCGGTCGACCCGGCCCGGCCGCCGGTATGGCAATTCGAAGCACAAGCTCAATCCTTCGTCGATGCTGCACGGGACAACAAGCCCGACGTGCAGTCTGCGGAAGACGGTGTGCGCGATCTGATTGCCATCGAGTCCATGTGGCGCCAAATAGAACCGAAACGTTCCGGAGCAATTTCCCATGCATGATATTTATTTCGTCCGCACCGACTGCCGCGGCTGCGGGTTCGAAAACCTGCGTACTGTCGCAAGTCTGGCGCCTATGGCGATCGCCACCCCCAACTTCGACGTGCCGGACAACGACCGGGATCACCCGGTGTACCGGGCGGGCGTGCCGCTCGAACTAAGCCTGTGTGATGATTGCGGCCTGCTGCAGGTGCTGCATATCGGGAACCCGGAGATTCAGTATCCCAATTATGTCTATGAGACCAATCATTCGCTGGGCCTCGTTGAACATTTTCGAACCTATGCCGACGACGTGGCTGCGGAGATCGGCAACGTCAGCGGCGGAAAAGTCATCGAGATCGGCAGCAACGACGGTACGTTGCTTGGATTTTTCAAGGACCGCGGCATGACTCCGCTCGGCATAGATCCGGCCGAAAACATCGCCCGCAAGGCCACGGACAACGGCATTCCCACGATCGTCGCCTTCTTCGGCGAAGAAACGGCAAAGCGCGTCCTGAACGAACACGGTCCCGGCGACCTGATCATTGCCAACAACGTCATCGCCAATGTCGATGATCTCAACGGGTTTTTCGCGGGGGTAAAAGTGCTGCTTTCCGAGAGTGGCCGGTTCGTTTTCGAGACTCAGTACGGCGCCGACGTAATCGAACGCCTGCTCCTCGACACGATCTATCACGAACATCTGACCTACATGAACATCCGTCCGATAATCGCGCTCGCCGAGCGTAACGGCCTCAAGGTCGTGGACGTGAAGCGTATCGACACCAAGGGCGGTTCTATCCGGGTCACGGTGATGCACGACAATGCGGGCCGCCAACCGGCGCCGGTGGTCGCGGAAATGGTCGCACAAGAATATGAGAATGGCCATTACGGCGAGGATTTGTACTCCGGATTCCGACAGCGGATTGAAGACGTCAAAACGCAACTTCGCGAGCTAGTAGCCGAAACACGGGCCGCCGGGAAGCAGGTGGCCGGTTACGGCGTTTCGGTGGGGACATGCGTTCTGATGCCAACGTTCGGTCTGGATCAAGAGATCGACTATTTGTTCGACGATAATCCGATTCGCGGCGATCGCTTTTCGGGTCCCGGCTACGACATTCCCATTCACATGGGCGACGAGCTGGCGAAGATGGCGCCCGGGATCGTGATTTTGTTTGCGTGGCGTTACGCAAAGCAGATCATGGAGAAAAATCAAGGCTATATCGAGAGCCACGGCAAGTTCGTGGTGCCATTGCCATCACTCGTCATTCACTCATAATCTCACGCATTCGAAAACCGGACGATATGTCTATGAGAGCTTACTTTCTTACATTCGCACGCCAAGTTACCTGTGGGATTTTCTATGTTGTCTTCCTCCCGATTCTTTGGATTCTGGAGCCACTTGTCGGGGTTCGCGTAGGCACAATCTACACTCAGCGGATCGGCCACTTGGCGGCAAACACTGACGTCTTTTTCAGATCCCTATCCGAGAAGACGAAGGGGAAACGATGTTTCTATATTCTTGCAGGCTGGGAACCCGCGAACCGACAGCTCTTCGATATGTTCGCCCGGCAGCATGGCCTTATCGAAAGCCGCGTACTAACATGGATTATCTTCGCCTGCAGGCGGCCACTGAAACGGACACGGTTTTGGGAGGACATGTCGTTTTCCGGCGGCGACGAGTATCTACTTTATAATACCACATCACCCGTTATTTCTTTTGCACCAGAAGAGAAAGCTCGCGGGCGGGAAGAACTCAGAAAGATGGGGCTAGGCAAAGAAGATTGGTTTATCGGTTTCCACGCCCGCGACAACGCTTACCTTAACAAATGGCGACCGCAATATCGCGATATCTGGAGTAAGCTGGACTTCAAGAACACCAACATCGAAACCTATCTCGATGCGGCATCTCATATCGCCGAATGCGGCGGCTTTGCGCTTCGTATGGGCGCTGTCGTCGAACAGCCGCTACCCGAAACAGTGCCGGACCGCGTCATCGATTATGCGACATGTCATAGATCTGATTTCATGGACATATATATTGCCGCGCATTGCCGATTCTTCCTAGCATCCAGCACTGGACTCGGTCATGTTCCGACGGTGTTCAATCGTCCGGTCATCGTTGCCAACCACTTTCCCTATAATCACACCCATTACCGTAGTAGCGACCTGATAGTGCCTCGCACCATCCTTAATAAGGCGAGTGGCACAGCCGTACCCTTCTTCGAAGCGCAGGAAGCGGGTTTCTTCGCATGGTCCGGCTCAGCGTCGTCGAGCGGTAAGAATAGCGATCTTTACCATTGGGGCTATAACGATAGCGAAGACATCCTAAACGGCGTACTCGACATGCTGGATGCACTCGAAGGCCGTGACGCACCAAACGGCGCGGCAGAAATCCAGGACCGTTATGCGGAGAGATACCTATCCCATCTCTCCAATTACCAGCTCGGCGCTCGTCTTTCGCCACGCTATGCGCTCAAGTACGAGAATCTCATTTAAATGACTGAGGCTGGAGACGATTATGTCGACACGCTGGCGGAGGGACGCACTCAGGTTGTGTCCATGCTTGACCAGATGCGTAAAGCAATCGAACTCGCCGACCGTTCTACGCTCTGGCAAACCGGTTTGCTCGCCATAATGGTACTTATTGGAACCGCACTGGAAGCGATAAGTATCGGCCTGATTTTCCCGTTCATCAACCTGATTGCCAATCCGGCAAAATTAGACACATTGCCGTGGATTGGCGAGGTCATACCTGAAAGCCTCTCCGTCGCAGACGACCGGCTTCTGGTGTTCCTGACTTGTGCGATCTTGACTATTTTCGTCATAAAGAACGCGGTGTTGTTCGTGGTTTATTTCGTGCAGACACGCTTCTCGATCAAAAATCAGGCATTCCTCGCGCGTCGCCTTTTCGAACGCTATCTCAAATCACCGTTCACGCTCCACCTCAGCCGCAACTCTTCGGATATGATCAACAATGTCTTTGGCGCAGTGAACTCAGTGTTTGCCGATGTCTTCATCGGTTTCGTGACGTTGGCGACCGAGACACTGATGATCATCACCCTTGGCGTAATTCTGTTTTTCGCCAATCCGATTCTCGCCGGCGCCGCGATCATTTATGTCGGTGTTGCCGTGGCCTTGTTCTTCTTCGTTTTCAGAAAACGCATCGTCTATTGGGGAGAACGCGAACTGACGTCGATTCGCGATTGTCTGCAATCGCTGCAGCAAGGGTTTCACAGCATAAAAGAAGTCAAAGCATTAGGGCGTGAAGACTTCGTGCTGCGCGGGTTCATGAAAGCGCGAATGGAATTGGCTCACTATCTTTTTTTGAAGGGAATGCTGAGCCTCTCGCCGCGCTTGTGGATCGAAACCATCATGGTTTTCGGCACATTGTTGGCGGTACTGTTCATTCTTCTGGAAGGCGCGGACCGCGCCAATCTGATCGCAAGTTTAGCATTGTTCGGCGCCGCCGGCATTCGTGTGATCCCGTCGATGAACAGGATTCTGCTGGCGATCAACCGGATCAAAACGGGTAGTTACGCCTTACAAACGGTCCACCGCGACATGCGACAGATCGAGATCGAACGGATCAACGATCAAACTACAAGCCAGCCATCACCGAAGTTCGATATCCTTCGTATCGAGAACGTTTCGTTTACTTATCCTGAGTCGCACGAAACGGTGCTCCACAACATTGATTTCGAAATCAAACATGGCGATTTCATCGGTCTGGTAGGCCCTTCCGGCGCCGGTAAAACTACTCTCGCCGACATCATACTGGGCCTATTGCCGGCGACCGAGGGCCGCGTGCTCGCGAATGGTAGAAACATCAATACCATGCCGCAGCAGTGGAAGCGAGTCGTGGGCTACGTTCCGCAGGCGAATTATCTGCTCGACGACACGCTTGCCCACAATATTGCCTTTGGCGTCGACGACATCGATTGGCAACGCATCGACGAGGTCGTTAAGATGGCGCAACTTGATCAGCACGTCTGTAAACTTCCAGAGGGCATCCACACCAACGTCGGCGAACATGGCGTCCGGCTGTCAGGCGGGCAACGCCAGCGGGTCGGGATCGCGCGCGCACTCTATTTGAACCCGGATATTCTGGTTCTTGATGAAGCCACATCCTCGTTGGACAATGACACCGAACGTGAAATCAACATGGCCATTGAACGATTGAGCGGCCGCAAAACTTTGATCGTTATTGCGCATCGGCTGAGCACAGTCCGAAACGCCGACAAGGTCATCCTGCTAGAGAATGGAAGAATCATCGACAGCGGCCCCTTCGAGAACCTTTCAATGCACAACGCCACCTTCCGGCGCATGGTGGAACTGTCTCAGCTGTGATGATGGGCATGCATCCCAGTGGCCGCGCGCAAGTCAACGAACTTCGCGAAACTTTCATGTTTCACATTTCCCGTTATCAATATTCTGGAAGAATGTCGTTCATATTCATCCGAAAGCAACGCGCTCTTCTCTTACAATCCACTGCCTGAGCGGGTATGGGGATCCAAATGACGAGAACACCGAAAGTTCTGATCATCGCCGCCGGACAGGGCAGCCGAATGCTGCCGATCACCGAGGACAAGCCGAAGTGCATGGCCGATTTCGCCGGCAAGACGCTGCTGCGCCGCCAGCTCGACGCCTACGCCGACGCGGGGCTTTCCGACGTGGCCGTGATCCGCGGTTACAAGAAGGAGAGGATCGACTATGACGGCATCACGTACTTCGAAAACACCGACTATCTGAACAACAATATTCTCTGCTCGATGTTTGCCGCGGCGGATTACATCGAGGGAGAGATCGTCGTCGCGTATTCCGACATCCTTTTCGAATCGTCGATCGTGAAACGCCTGCTGCAGTCGACCGCCGATATTTCCATACTTGTGGATACGGACTGGCGCGGGTATTACGTCGGCCGCGTCGACCATCCTCTCGAGGAAGCGGAAAACGTGGTGGTCGGCGAGGCCGGGCAGGTCGAACGTATCGGCAAGCATCTGACCGACGATGACGGAATCAACGGCGAATTCATCGGCATGATGAAACTGACGGCCAAGGGTGCGCGGATATTCAAGGACAGGTTCTTCGCAGCCAAGGCAGAGTACTGGGACAAACCTTTCCAGAACGCCAAGAAATTTCAGGTGGCGTACATTACGGATATGGTTCAGGAACTTGTAGACCACGGAATTGCGGTGAATTGCGTCACCATCGAACGCGGCTGGAAAGAAATCGACACGGTTGAAGACTATAGGAAGGCCGTCGCCGCCTTGGAGAAAGAGCAGGTCGAAGGAACTCCCTCCGATGGAAAATGATGACAAATATCTGATGCGTCAGGGCGCGCATATCCTGAGCGTCGCCAACGATCTCAAGCGCACGCCGGAGGCGCTGGCCGAAGAACTGGGATATCCGTATCCGTTCATGACCGCGGCGTTGGCGGGCAAGGTGACGCTGGACGAAATGTCCGGGCTCACGGACAGGATGTACCAGACCTATCCGGTTTCCATGGCCGAACTGTGGATCGACCGGGACGAGACGGACGGCGGCGTCCGCGTGATGAGCGAGAGCGAGAGCCGGGCGTCGTCGCGGGTTTTCGAACGCGTCGACGGTCATGGAAACTCATCGCCCTATTACGAATATCGCGACACGGCGATGGTCAAATCCAGCCCCTACAAGCCCGAGTGGATCAAGGAACTGAAATTCGTCGCCGACAACGACCCGGACAACCCAGACGTGGTCTACAATAAGGGCCATCTGCTGCACCAGCAGACATTCTTCATCGGCGAAGTGAATTTTTACTGGAAGTCCGGCGGCAAGAGCCATTGCCGGGAGATGAATACCGGCGATTCCAACTATATCACGCCGTATGTCCCGCACAGTTTCACCAGCCGCAACGCCGACCGGCCCGGCCTGATCATCGCCGTCACCTTCGCCAACAATATTTCATCGGCGCGGTCGGCGCTGAACTACTTCGGTCCGGACGACCTTCAGGGCTGGATCGGCGACAAGCGCGATGCGGCCGAAATGTTCCGCCTTACCGTGTCCCGCCACCGAGAGAACGAGATGGTGACCGAACGCCAGCTCGCAGCGCGGCTGGCGGCACTGGGCATCCGCGACCCGGAGGCCCTGGCGCGCGGCGAGCCCGCTGCGCCGCCGGCGCAGGCCGATATCGAGGCGCTGGCTCAGGCCCTCAACGTGTTTCCCGAAGAGTTCGCCGTCGCCGGCCTCACCGAGGCGCAGGAAGTATCTCTGGCGGCAAGATCCGATGCCGATGCGCGGCCGTTCCCCGATTCCAACGCGCCGTCCTACATCCTGCGCGACCTCGCGCGCTCGCCGCACATGCCCGGCCTCAAGGGGTTCGACGTCGAGGTCGTTCAGGACCACGGCGAACCGTCCGTGTTTCGTCACGCCATGCATGAATATATTTACAATTACGGAGATGTTCCGGTCGAGATCCTTTACGGGGAAGGCCGACGCGCAACCATCGAAAGCGACGGTTCCGCATACATCTCGCCGATGGTGCCGCACGCCTTCAGCGCCACCGGCGGCACGGGGCGGCTCGCGGTCGTGCGCGTTGCCGGCAGCATGACCAAGGAAACGATACAGGAACTCGCTTCGTTTGCGCCGCAAGGGCGCAACCGGGCCAAGACGGAAATTACACTATGGTACTGACGCATCCGTTCAAATGCCCGACCCACGTCATCAACGGCGTCGGGTTCGACGAGGCCGTCGCCGAACTCGTCGGCGGCAGACGCTGGGCGCTTGTCACCAGCCCGTCCTGGCTGACGTCGGGCGCCGACCGCCGTCTGATCGACAGCGCCGGCGCATGCACCGTCGTGATCGGCGACGTCAAACCGAACCCGACGGTCTCCGAGGTATACAGGATTGCCCGGCTCCTGCCCGACGAGACCGAGGTCGTCGTCGCGCTCGGCGGCGGCAGCGTGATCGACGCCGCCAAGGGGCTTATCGCCGTCAAACAGCCGAGCATCGGCGAGGGCGGCCTGATGACGCACCTGACTGAGGGCTCGGCTCTCGAGTTCGCCGCGAAGCCTCAGGACCTCATCGCCATACCGACGACATCCGGAACCGGTTCCGAAGTCACGCGCTGGGGTACGATCTGGGGCGATGACGGGATCAAGTTTTCGATCAATGATCCCTGTCTTTATCCGGCGGCGGCAATCCTCGATCCGGCGCTTTGCGTGACCATGCCGCGCGAGCTGACTCTCGCGACCGGTCTCGATGCGCTGTCCCACGCCGCGGAATCGGTTTGGAACCGCCGGCATAGTGAAATCAGCGACCAGCTCGCCACGCAGGCGATCCGGGTGCTGCGCCGGGATCTCGCGACCGCGCTCGAATCGCCGGCGGATATCGGTCTTCGCAGCAACGTTCAATCCGCGGCATTGCTCAGCGGCCTCGCCATGGGGACAACGCAGACGGCGCTCGCCCATTCGATAAGCTACCCGTTCACGTCACGCTTCGGCGTGCCGCACGGCCTCGCGTGCAGCTTCACCCTGCCGGTCATCGCCGCTTTCAACGGCGCCGAGGACAGGGACCGGCTGTGGCCGATCGCCGAGGGGCTGGGGTGCGAACCGGAGACGATTCCCGACGTGCTGAACGCCTGGTTCCACGAAATGGAACTGACGGCGTTCCTCAGTCAATACGTGGGCATCGAAGCGGTGGATGCCTTCGACGATCAACTGATCACCCGGGCCCGGGCCGCCAACAATATCCGCGACGTCGACGGCAATGTCGCGAAGGACCTGGCACGCGAGGCGCTCAGGGAATTCACCTCCGGCGCGGTATCGACATCGACCGCGGGCGACTGAGCCGCCCCTGTACATCATCAGGAATTCCGAAACCGATGCCTGACGTTTTCCACCTTGCCGCCGCACCGGGCCCGCGGATCGCATCGATTCGCGAAACGGACCGCCACGGCGCGCGTTGCGGCACCGACAGCGCGGAGAATTCGCGGCCTTGACGGACTCCCTGTTGCCGCCCGGCGCCGCGAGCATCATCGCCAACCGCTTTCCGGTCAAACATCTCTGGGACACGGCGGCGCTGGTCAAGACAATGGCGACCGGAAAAGACGCCGACGGGCGTGCAGCGAGCCTCGCCGCACGCATCAACTGCGCACGATTCTATTTTTTCGAGGGAGGGCCTTACCGGCTGCACGCCGCAGCGCCGCGCTCGGGTCAGAGCTGGTCGGAACTCGGTATGTCCCTGGCGGTCGATCTCGCGCGCGGCGGCGACGGCGAATACACCTATGAGAAAGACCTGTTCTTTCCGCGCGACGGCCTCGTACACCGGCGTCTCGACTGGCGAATACCGCTCGGCCATTCGGCGCATATGTATCCGCGCAGCAATGGCCCAGCGCTCGCCGAACCGATTTTTTATCATACCCGGAATCCTTATTACCGGGTGCGCTCTGCACGGCTCAAGAATATGCGCATCGTCGTGCAGGTAAGAAACATCCTAGATAGTTTAGAGTCCCGGTTCGTCAAATTGGCGACGGCGGCACATCTCGAAACTATAAAGCTGAATGACGAGTCCAGTTTCGACTGGAACGCCGCCATGGACCGGGCGATCACTTTCTTCAATAGTTGGGGTGACGTTCTGACCTGGCATCGTCACGCGTTTGCCGTCCGCTACGAAGACCTGAAGCGCGATCCGGTCGCGGGACACCGCGAAGTTCTCGCGTTCTGGGGGCTGGACATTCCCGAAGACTGCGTCCGTGAGGGGTTCTGCCGCGCCGAACGCAGCGAAATGCTGAAACGAATTCCGTCGGCAGAGCGCGGCGACAACGCCGAGGCGGGTAACCGCTCGGCATCGAAGCGCGGCATTCTTAGCAGCCAGCGCAAGGCCGCCATCGTTGCCCGTCTCGACCGGGAATTGCGTCATACCTTCGGTTACGACTTCGATGCCGACATGGCTTACGGACTCGACCTCAACGCGCGGCCGGAAGGCACCACGAACTGAGCACGGACATGCCCAACAGGAAAAAGCTTTTCATCTACCTCGGCCCCCACCGCAGCGGCAGCCATTTTCTGAACGAGTACATCGCTCCCAACCTGGGCGACGTTTATGCAACGTTCAGCCGTGACCGCACGATCAACACGATCATCTTAAGCGCGATGGAGAGCCATCCGCTTTTCTTCGATCCGGCGCCGGCGCGCGAACGGATTCTGGCGCGGCTCGCCGACGTCGGCGAGGACATCGTCCTCGTCAACAGCGCCGAGTTCTTCGGGGACTACGGCCGCTTTAACAGCGATCGCCACTACATTTCCCAACCTTTCTACGACAATCCCCGCCGCGCGCAGGTGCTGAGAGATATCTTCGACTGTCCCGACTTCGACCCCCCAAAGGTGATCATGTCCATGCGCCGGCAGGATACCTGGGTCGAGTCCGCATACATGCATTTCATCCACAACTACAGAACCTCCCCTTTCGACCGGTTCGTGGCGCCAGGCACCGATAACGATTTTCGGATCTCGAAGAATCAGCGCGGCCATCCCGGCGTCGACTGGAGGTCCTTGGACTGGAGCATCTATTTGCAGAACTACATCGACACTTTCGGCGCCGAGAACGTGCTTGTCCTGCCGTTCGAGATGGGCACCCAGGAACTAAAGGCGTACCTTGAGCGGTTGTACGATTTCATGCAGTGCGAGCGGTACTTCCCGGAATCGGCGCCGTTGGTGAACCATAGTCTGTCCGAAACCGCGCTCAAGATTGCTTTGGTGCTCGGCCGGTTCGTGCGCCAAAAGGACAACCCGCTGGGTTTCATTCCCGACCAGCCCTTCGCCGGGTGGCTGCGCGACCGGCGCGCGAAGGGCGACAACAAGCTTCTTTGGGCGCTGGCGGGTATATCACGCCGCATCAACCTGTTCTGGTTTCTCCGTCATGTGGTCAGCCGTTACAACTATAAGCGGCCCGATCTTCTCGGCCCGGAACGGCGTCGGCAGATTCTCGATTATTACCGGGACTCCAACAAGAAGTACGCCGAGATAATCGGCGTCGATCTCAGCAAGTACGGTTACTACTGAGCTCCACCGAGCAGACCTGCAAAGGAGGAATATGATAATCTGGATCACGGGACTGTCCGGCGCGGGCAAGACCACCATCGGCCGCGAAATTCACCGCATCTGGCGCGAGACCGAACCGAACACGGTGCTGGTCGACGGCGACGCCGTGCGCTCGCTGGTGCGCTTCAATTCCGGCGTCGACGCGTACACCCACCAGGGCCGTTTCGAGGCGGCGTCGCGGTACTGCGACATCTGTGAATGGCTCGACAAGGAAGGCATCAACGTCGTCTGCTGCACGATCTCTTTTTACCAGAAGCTACGCCAGCGTAACCGCGACAACCTCAAAGACTACTTCGAGGTGTTCGTCTCGGTACCGATGGAGATTCTGGTCGAGCGCGACATCAAGAACCTTTACGAACCGGCGCTGCGCGGCGAAATCAAGAACGTGGTCGGCGTTGACCTCGAGCTGCAGGAACCGGAAGACCCGGACATCCTGATCGACAACTCCGCCGACCGCGACAGCCTCACCGGGATCGCCACCCAGATCCTGGACGCCGCGCTGGCGAAGCGACTGACCAATGCCGGGCCTGACGTGCGCGCGAACCGGACCCCGTCAGCGTAGCCGCCGCGCGACGCCCCCAGATCATGCCGCCTAACGATCGTCCCAACGTCCTGTTGCTGAGCGCGGATACCTTCCGCGCCGACCGACTCGGCTTGTACGGGTACGGACGGCCGACGAGTCCCAACCTCGACCGCTTCGCCGCCGACAGCATCGTCTGCGACAATGCCTATACTCTGGGGCCATTCACGCAGTTGGCCTGCATCCAGCTGTTCACGTCGAGCCGGCCGCTTTCCTACGGCGGTTACGACCGGGGCGCCGCCGGGCGCCCGGATACCGTGTTCAAGCATTTCCGGGACGCCGGCTACCGGACTTGGGGGCTAAGCACGATCCACTGGGTGAGCCCTTATTACGGCTATACCGACGGCCTCGACACGGAAATCAGCGTGTTCCACCTGAACACGCTGATCGGCATGGCGGTCATGAACATGCGCGACACGATCCGCCTGTTCGACGAGGGCCGCATCGCCGAGGCCGACATGCTGGCGACCGTCAAGCCGGTCATCACCCGGCTGTTCGAGAACGTCGAGCACTACGCCGCAACCTACGAGGCGCGGATCGGATTCAACCGGCAGCATTTTCCGAACGCCAAATTCGTCGCTGACGGATACGCGTTTTCCTGTGTCCGTCGCGTCGTCGACCGGCACCGCGACGCATTCGCGCACGACGCCACTGGTTACATCGCGCGTTACCTGCTGGAGACCCCGGAGGCGCACGAATGGCTGGCGCAGGACTGGCGGCTGTGCCGGCGGCCGGGCAAGCTTCTGCACGAAGCCTGGCTGCGTCTCACCAACAAGGCGGTCGGCGCGTTCTCGCCGGAGCTCGCCGGCAAGCGTGCCAACCGCGTCCGTTACGCCGTCGACGCCGACACCATCGCGACGCAGGTTACGCGCGAACTGAACAGCCATGGACGCGACGACGAACAGCCGTTTTTTATCTGGGCGCACTTTAAGGACAACCACCAGCCTTACGTGTCGGGTCACGGCCGTGACTGGGTAGGACAGGCGCAGTCCTACCTGTCGCAACTCGGCTATCCGGCGGACATCGACCCGACGATGGTGTTCCGCGCCAATCCCCAATCGGCAGACGAGTTCGCCCGGTTGCAGGCGCTTTACGACGCGTCGATGCTTTCCGTCGACACCGCGATCGGGCGCATCCTCGACACGCTCGACGCACGCGGCCTCGCCGACAACACCATCGTCGCGGTGTGCGGCGATCACGGCGAGGAAATCGGCGAACACGGTGACTTCGGCCATCTCTGCATGCAGTACGAACACAACGCCCGCATTCCGATGATGTTCCGCGTTCCCGGCGAGAGCGACCGTCGCACGGCGTCTATGGTGACGTCGATGGATCTGGCGCCGACGCTGGCGGCTTATGCCGGCCTCGATCAGGCGGTGGGCTGGGAAGGCGCGCCAGTGACGGACGACGCCGTGGCGGCGCGCGGGCACGTCCTGATGGAAAACTTCTGCCGCGGCAATTGCGAGTTCGCGCACCGGCCGATCTACATGGCTGTGCGCGCCGGCAGCCATAAATACCTGTGGCGGGAATGGGTCGATCCACACCACAAGATGGGGACGCCCGAACCGATGCTGTTCGATCTCGACGCCGATCCGGAAGAGACCCGGAACATCTTCCGGCCAGAACATCCCGAGGTCGAAGCCATGCAGCGGGTCATCTACGAACGCCTTGAGGAAATCCCCGAGGTTTCCGAGGAACGCGCCAGGGCGGCGCTAAAGACGGAGCGATCGTGATCCGCCGGCGCCCGGACGCACCGCATGCCTGAGTTCGCGCTTTCCAACATCGCGCTGCCGGCCTACGATCATACCGGCGACCTGCCCGCCTTGGCCGCCATCGGCTACACCGGGATCGAGGTTGCACCGAGCCGGGTCTGGCAGGACACATGGCACGGCCTTACCGGCACGGATGTCGCGGATTACCGGAAAGCACTCGAGGCCGCCGGGCTCGAAGTCATCGGTCTGCATTCGCTGGTCTTCGACCACCCGGAACTGCAGCTCTTCGGCGACGGTGAATCCGTTGCCGCGACACAGGACTTCATGGTGCACCTTTCCGGCGTGTGCCGCGATCTCGGCGGGCGCACCCTGATCTGGGGCGGCGGACGCAAACGCGGCGACGTACCCGCCGCCGACGCCGTCGCCCGCGCCGTCGACTTCATGCAAGGCCTCTGCGAACGCACCGCCGATCACGGCACGGTGTTCTGCTTCGAACCGCTGGGCCCGGGCGATTCCGATTTCGTGAACAGCCTCGGTGAGGCGCGGGTGATCGTCGATGCCGTCGGACGCCCCAACCTGAAGCTGCAGATCGACGCCAAGGCGCTGGTCGAGAACGGAGAGGTCGAGCAAGCCGTGTTCGACGCGGCCCGGGACGCACTGGTCCACGTGCACGCCAACGAGCCCGGCCTCGACGTGCTGGGACGCAGCGGCACCATCGACCACGCCGCCATCGGCGCCATGCTCGCCGGCATCGGCTATGCGGGCTATGTTTCCGCCGAACAGCGCATGCTTTCGGAAACCGCCTACATGGACGACGCCCGTGAAAGTTTCGAAACCCTGAGCCGTCATTATCATGCCTGAACAGCCGCCGACATTCCTGGTGACAGGCGGCGCCGGCTTCATCGGCTCGGCGCTGGTGCGTCTGCTAGTCGGGCAGGGCCACGAGGTGATAACACTCGATGCGCTGACCTACGCCGGCAGCCGCGACAATCTGGCCGGCGTGATGGAGAGCGGCCTGCACACCTTCGTCGAAGGCTCGATCTGCGACCGCGCGCTGGTCGACGGCCTGCTTGCCGAGCACCGGCCCCGCTATTTGATCAACGTCGCCGCCGAGACCCACGTCGACCGGTCCATCGACGGCCCCGAGGCCTTCGTGGAGACGAACGTGGTCGGCACGTCCCGGTTGCTGGCCGCGGCACGCGCCTTCGAACGCGGCGGCGGCGCGGCGATCCGGTACGTGCAGGTTTCCACCGACGAGGTTTACGGCACCATCGACGACGGCGAATTTCGCGAGGGCGATCCCTATCGGCCCAACTCGCCCTATGCGGCATCCAAGGCCGCCGCCGACCACATGGTCCGCGCCTACGTCAGGACCTACGGTCTCGATGCAGTGATCACGCACGGCTCCAACACCTTCGGCCCGCGCCAGTTCCCGGAGAAGCTGATTCCGCTGATGACCCTCAATGCCATCGAGGGCAAGTCGCTGCCGGTCTACGGCGACGGCCGGAATGTGCGCGACTGGCTTTACGTCGACGATCACGCGGCGGGCATTGTCGCCGCCGCGCTCAACGGCACGAGCGGCGAAAGCTACAACATCGGCGGCGGCACCGAGATCGAGAACATCCAGCTTGTGCAGAAGCTGTGCGCCCTGCTGGACCGTGTGCGCCCCGCACCGGACGGCACATCCTATGCCGGTCAGATTACCTTCGTCGAGGACCGGCCCGGGCACGATTTCCGCTACGCGCTGTCATCGGCGAAGGCCAGGGACCAACTCGGCTGGCAGCCCGCGACCGCGTTCGAGGCCGGCTTCGAAACGGCGGTCGCCTGGTACATCGAGAACCGCGACTGGTGCGCATCCATCACAGAGCAGCTCTATGCCCGCGAACGCCTGGGGCAGGCAGGATAGGAGAAGATATGCGCAAAGGTATCGTTCTCGCCGGCGGCGCCGGCTCCCGGCTTCATCCGTCGACGCTGGCGGTCTGCAAGCAGTTGCTGCCGGTCTACGACAAGCCGATGATCTATTATCCGATCTCGGTACTGATGCTGGCCGGCATCCGCGACATCCTGATCATTTCGACCCCCGCCGACCTGCCGCGCTTCGAACAGATCTTCGGCAGCGGTGAACACCTCGGGCTCCGGTTCGAATACGCCGAGCAGGCCGCGCCCAACGGCATCGCCGAGGCACTGATCATCGGCGAGGAGTTCGTCGGCGGCGATCCCTCGGCGCTGATCCTCGGCGACAACATCCTGTTCGGCGGCGGCCTGTCGCAGATGCTGAAGCGCGCAGCGGCCCGGGAATCCGGCGCCAGCGTGTTCGCCTATCCGGTCACCGACCCGGAACGCTACGGCGTCGTCGAACTGGACGACGGCGGCCGCGCCAGCCGGATCGAGGAAAAACCCGCGACGCCGCGTTCCAACCTGGCGTTGACAGGGTTGTACTTTTACGACGGGCAGGCCGCCGACGTGGCCCGCGGCATCGCGCCGTCGGCGCGCGGCGAGCTCGAGATCACCGACGTCAACAAGGTCTACCTGGAGCGCGGCGATCTGCACGTCGAGCAACTGGGCCGGGGGTTCGCCTGGCTCGACGCCGGCACCGAGCAGTCGCTCCTGGAAGCCGCCGGCTTCGTTGCCGCCATCGAGCGCCGCCAGGGCCTCCGGATCGGCTGCCTGGAAGA
The DNA here is from genome assembly GCA_051117645.1 of Rhodospirillales bacterium. Taxonomy (GTDB): domain Bacteria; phylum Pseudomonadota; class Alphaproteobacteria; order Rhodospirillales; family Casp-alpha2; genus UBA4479. The sequence continues at coordinate 105,488 of JBNPEI010000010.1, read as the reverse complement.
GATCGCGTACCTCAACAAGTGGATCGACGAGGACGGCCTGCGCCGCTGTGCCGACGGCATGACGTCCTCCGGGTACGGCGACTACGTGCGCATGCTGATCCGGGAAACCGAGAGCGAATGAAGTTTCATGAGACCGGCCTCGCGGGCGTGCTCCTGGTCGAACCGACGGTGTTCGACGACCCGCGCGGGCACTTTTTCGAGGTGCACCACCGCGACAAGTTCGCCGCCGCGGGGATCGGTCTTGCGTTCGTGCAGGACAATCATTCCCATTCCACGAAGGGCACCGTCCGCGGCCTGCACTTCCAGGAGCCGCACGCGCAGGGGAAGCTGGTGCGCGCCGTCAACGGCGAGATCTTCGACGTCGCCGTCGACATCCGCAAAGGCTCACCGACGTTCGGCCAATGGACCGGGCATATTCTTTCCGCCGCCAACCGCCGGCAGCTCTGGGTGCCGCCCGGGTTCGCGCACGGCCTCTGTGCGCTCTCGGATACCGTCGACGTCATATATAAGTGTACCGACGTCTACGCCCCCGAAGACGAACACGGCATCGCCTGGAACGATCCCGATATCGGCATCGAGTGGCCGATCGAGACCCCGGTGCTTTCCGACAAGGACAGCGCCGCACCGATGCTGAAGGACTGCCCCGTGTTACCGGCCTGTCCCTGACGCGGCGATGAAAATTCTCGTGACCGGCAAGTCCGGCCAGCTCGGCAGCCGCTTGGCCCGTGCGCTCGCACCGCTCGGGTCGGTGACGGCCCTCGGCCGGGACGGCATGGACCTCGCGGACCCCGATGCCATCCGGACCGTCGTCGATGACGTTGCGCCGGATATTATCTTCAACGCCGCCGCCTACACGGCGGTCGACGATGCGGAAACGGACCGCGCGACGGCGTGGCGCATCAACGCTGACGCGCCCGGCGAGATCGGCAAAGCCGCGGCGCGAACCGGCGCCCGCGTCGTGCACTTTTCGACGGATTACGTGTTCGACGGCACCCTCGACCGGCCTTATCGTGAGACCGATGATGTCAATCCGATCAATGTCTACGGCGAGAGCAAACGCGCGGGCGAAGCGACGCTGCTCGCGAGCGGCGCGAACGCCTGGATATTCCGCATAAGCTGGGTCTATGCGGAAACCGGACGGAATTTCCTGAATACGATCATGCGCCTCGCCAAGGAACGCACGGAATTGAACATCGTCGCCGATCAGACCGGCGCACCGACGCCGGCCGGCCACATCGCCGATGCGATGGCGGCGCTGACGCCGAAACTCATTACCGGCGATACGCCGCAGGGCGACGGCACGCCGCCGATTTATCACCTCGCGTGCGGCGGCGAAGCGAGTTGGTACGATTTCGCGTGTGCCATCGTCGACAGGATGCAAAGGTCCGGCTGCGCAATGGCGGTCGAATCGATTGCCCCCGTCGGGAGCGATGCCTACCCGACGGCGGCGGCACGGCCGCGGAACTCGCGGCTGGATTCAGGCAGATGCGCGGCGCGATTCGCGATCGCCCTGCCGGCGTGGCAGACCGCGCTGGACGACACCATGGACAGGATCGAACAGAACGGCTGAGACGTGGCAACAACGACACAAAAATCCAACGACGGGAATAGCGGGAAGATGCGTCTGCTGATTCTCATCGTCGCCTACAATCACGAACAGAAGATCGAAGGCGTCCTCAGGCGGATACCCGCGGACCTCGGCAATTTCGAGACCGAGGTTCTGATTCTCGACGATTCGTCGAGCGACCGGACCTTCGAGAAATCCTCGGCGTTCGCCGCCAACGAAGCGTTCCCGTTCAAGATCACGGTGCTCTACAACCCGGTCAATCAGGGTTACGGCGGCAACCAGAAAATCGGATACCACTACGCGATCGAGAACGGTTTCGACATCGTCGCGCTGATCCACGGCGACGGCCAGTACGCCCCGGAGTGCCTGCCGGATTTGCTGACGCCCTTGAAGGACGGAACCGCCGAGGCCGTATTCGGTTCGCGCATGCTCGAACGCGGCAACGCGCTCAAGGGCGGTATGCCGCTCTACAAGTACGTCGGCAACAAGATCCTCACGTTCTACCAGAACCTGATTCTGGGCGAGCACCTGAGCGAGTTCCATTCGGGCTACCGCCTTTATTCCGTCGGCGCGCTCGCGAAAGTACCGTTCGAACTGAACACCAACGATTTCCATTTCGACACGGAAATCATCATCCAGTTCTTCCGCGCCGGTCACCGCATCCGGGAGTTGCCGATCCCCACGTATTACGGCGACGAGATTTGCAACGTCGACGGCCTCAGGTATGCCTGGGACGTTTTCAAGGCGACGTCCCTCGCCGGGCTTCAGGACTTCGGCATTTTCAGCGATCTCAAGTACGACGTCCGGCCCAAAATCGAAAACACGTCGAACTATGAAGCCAAGCTGAACTTCGAGAGTTCGCACTCCCATGCCATCGACGCCGTCCCGGAAAAGGCGCGGGTGCTCGATATCGGCAGCGCGGGGAACTACATCGGCGAAGCGCTGAACGGGAAAAATTGCCGTGTCGTCGCCATCGACCGCGAGGCGTCTGACATCGACGGCGTCGAGGCTTTTCACCAGGTCGACCTGAACACCGACCCGATACCGGTCGATCTCGGCGATTTCGATACCGTGCTGATGCTGGACGTTATCGAGCATCTCGCCGATCCGGAAGCGTTTGTCGACGCGCTGTACGAGCGCGCCGGCAAGGCGCCGGACGTCGAGTTCGTCGTTTCCACCGGCAACATCGCGTTCTTCGTGATGCGGCTGATGCTGCTGATCGGCCAGTTCAACTACGGTAACCGCGGCATCCTCGACCGGACGCACACCCGCCTGTTCACGTTCGCCTCGATCCGCAAACTGTTCGAACAGCGCGGATTCGAGGTCACGCACTGCAGCGGGATTCCGGCACCCTATCCGCTGGCACTCGGCGACAATGCACTTGGCCATGCGCTGGTCAGGATCAACGCCCTGCTGATTCGGTTCAGCAAGGGACTATTCTCCTACCAGATATTCCTCCGGCTGCGCGCCAAGCCGTCCCTGCCCTGGCTGCTCGAACGCGCGCACGACCGAACCGAAAGCCACGATGACCGTTAGCGGAACCCCGCCGCAGGGAAGCACCGGCATGCACCAGCAAACGCCGGCCCTCTACTGGGCCGGCTTGATTCTGCTGGCGCTGCTGATGACCATGAAATACTTCCCCGGCCTGGAAAACGAGCAGGCGTATGCGGGGAACGCGTTTCAAACGGTCTTCCCGGACTCCTTCGTCGGCGATACATCGCTCGACCCCGGTCAGCCCGTCACCTCCAAACCGTTAAGGCTGTCGCTGCTCTATCTGTTTCCGAAGCTGTTCGGTGAAATCTGGCTCGACGATTTCTTTCTCGCATTTTTCTATGCGGCCATCGTCGCCGCCGCCCTGTTGGGCGTCGACCGTATCGCCGTCACGCTCGGCCTGAGACACGTATATGAGCGGGGCCTTGTGCTCCTCTTTTTCGCCAAGGACCATCAGCTTCTGACGGGGAAGGTCCTGGTCGCACACCACCAGGACGTCAACCATTCGGCGCTCGCCGTGCCTGTCATCATCTGGCTGATCTATCTTGCGCTGGCCCGAAAGCACCTGTTGTTCCTGCTGGCGATGTCGATCGTGCTTGTCGCGACGTCGCCGCGCATCGCGCTGTTTCCGGTGCTATTTGCCATGCTCGCGAAGTTCGCCGCCGGCAGCCGCGCGGATCGGATCGCCATCGCCGCGCTTTCGGTGCTCGGCGTGCTGGTCATGTATCTGTTCCTGTTCCAGCTTTACCCGATCCCACCCGCCGACAAGCTCGCGATGTGGGAGATTCTCAAGGACATCGAAGGCGACGATGCCAACGCGTTCGTTCAGGATTCGCTCGGGAACATCTGGATCCGGCACGGCGTTTGGCTGGCACTGATCGTCGCGACGCTTTTCTTTCCCGGTGGCGACCGGCGCGCGTACCCCGGCGTCCGGACGATCATGGCCGCCGCCCTGTTCATGTGGGCAGCGCACGGACTTTACATAAACTATGCCCCCGATTTCCTGAAGGTCCCGTTCCTGATTTCGCTGGTTCCGGCACGTTGCCTGTCGCTGGCGCAGAATATCGCCTACATCGCCCTGATCGCCGCCGCGATCGGATACCTGCGCGAGAACCCGGTAACGCCGGCACGTCTTGCGGTCGTCGGTGCCGGTCTCGGGTTTCTGTATCTGATCGGCCCCGGGAACTACCTGATGTGGACGGGCCTCCTTGCGGCGGTCGCGGCCGCCGGTTTGGGGGTTGTCTGGGGATACAGGAACTGGCAGTCCGCTGCGAACGAGCCGCTGACCCGGTACTGGCCGGCACTTCTGCTCATACCGTTGCTCGTGATGACATCCCTGAACTTCGCGAATGCCGCCAGAAACAATGCGGACGCCTGGAAATCGGCGTGGGTGCACGGTGTATACGGACACAACATGACCGCGAAGTGGATTGGCATCGCGGAATTCTTCCGTGACGAGACCCCGCCGGGCACCAGTATCCTGCCGTTCCATTGCAAGCCGCCCGAGGCGGTCTGTGACCGTCTCGGCGTGAACCGGGCGCTGGCGACACGTTCCGGCAAGGCCGTTTCGATCCCGGACGTGGTCGGCATCGGCTTCAACCGGGCAGACACGTGGCAGGCGCTGGAAGAACATCGCGAAATCCTCGCCGATGCCGGCGATGCACTGGTTCGAGGCAATCCGGAACCGCTCGCCGATATCGTGGACACCCTGACACCGCCGCCGACGCACCTGGTGCTGCCGCGGCAACTGGACGTGAATGCGCGGATCGAGGACACGCTACCGTTCGATCAACTGCGCATTTTTCCCGATTTCATCGTTTATGAAAGGCGGCACGCCAATGGCCGGACCTGATTTTCCCGATTGGGCATCGAAACCCGTCGACGGCATGCGTATCCTCGTTACCGGCGCGACCGGCGGGCTCGGCCGCGCGCTGGTCGACATGCTGCTCAGCAGCGACGTCGCTGCGGTCGGTGCGCACGGCGGCACGCAGACCTTCGAGAGCGGCGACGACCGCGTGCTGCCGATGGTCCGCAAGCTGGAATCGGGCGCCGATTGCGAGGCCGTCGTCGACGCGTTCACGGAAAAGGCCGGCGGCATCGATGCGCTCGTGGCGCTGTCCGGCGCCATCCACTTTTCGGGCCACTGGAAGGACATGCCGACGGCGGACTGGGAACGCGACATCGGCGTCAACCTGAACCAGCCGTTTTACCTGGCGCGCGCGGCGATGCGGCACATGACGGCACAGGGCACGGGCGGGCGCATCGTGCTGAACGGTACCGAGTCGGCACTGCACGGCGGCAGCGCCATGTCGTTCCCTTACGCCATCGCCAAGCGCGGCACCGAATGCATGGTCGAAGGGCTGGCCCGCGAGGGCGCCAAGGACAACATCCTCGTCAACGGGGTGCGCCTCGGCTGTATCCGCAGCGGTTTTCACGAACGCTGGCACGACAAGTCGGACGCCGAGATGGCCGAACGGATCAACCTGATCCCCCTCAAGCGCGCCGGCGAGCCCGCCGAGGCGGCGGCGCTGATCTGCTACCTGCTGTCGGGCTGGGCCGGCTTCATCACCGGACAGATGATTCCGCTGACCGGCGGGGACTGGCTTTAGCCGCCGTGCCGGTCAGACTGACCACCACCGTGCCGGCCCGGCTGGCGCCCGGTGAGAAAATCTGCGTCATCGGCTTCGATAAACCTTTGCCGCCCGACACGCCGGTTGTGCCGGATATCGCGCGCCGGCTCGAAGCCGCCTTCGACCGGGCCTATGCACCATGGCGCGACGTCGCCCTGAAACTACAGGCGCAGCCGGGTGCGGACCTGGCGCACATGCCGACCATGAGTACGTACGCCTCCGACTTCGGCGTCATGCTGGCGTGGCTCGATATGGTCAGAGAATTGGCAGGCCGGACCGAAAGAATCTGCGTCGCGTGTCCTGATCCCTGGTTGTTCAGAGCATTTGCATCCTTGGATGGCATCGATGTTGGGACCACCCCCGGCATAGCCGCGAAGCGGCTTCGCTTTTTTTGCCGGGGTATGCTGGCCAGAACCCGCGCCGCGCTGCGCTGCCTGGTCGCGCTGTGGCGCACCCGCGCGCACCGCACAGCGCCGGCAAAGACGGCCTGGCTCCTGGTCTACGGCCACCCGGACAGCAACGCCGAAGGATATGACGCCTATTTCGGCGACCTGATGCGGGAAATGCCAGCACTCAGGCGGCTCATGCACACGGACTGCCCGGCGGCGTACGCACTGCAACTGGCCGGCGACGGCCGCACCCATTCCCTGCATGCGTGGGGCAGCGTCGGCGCGGCGCTGAAAATGCCGTTCGTGCGCTGGAAACCGGACGACTCCGGGCTAGATAGAGCGACCGCGTGGCTCGTCAAGCGCGCCGCCGCGATCGAGGGCAGCGGCGGCAGCGCCGCCATGACGCACTGGCAGATGACGTGCCACGCCAACTGGCTCAAGGCCACGGCCCCGAAAACCGTCGCCTGGCCTTGGGAAAACCATCCGTGGGAGCGGGACTTCGTCCGCGCCGCACGGCGCACCGGCGCCACGACACTGGGCTACCAGCACACGGTCGTCGGCCGGCACATGTATAACCAGGGCGCGGACGCCAATCTCGACGGCACCGGCAGCATCCCCGACAGGATCCTGCTGAACGGGCCTTCATATGAGGACGACCTGAAAGGGCGCGGCATCCCGGCAAGCCGCATGACCGTCGCCGGTGCACACCGCATCGGCGCCAGGGGCCTGCCGGCATACGACCCGCAGGGACCGGTATTCCTGGCGCTTTCCAACAATCCGTCGTTCGCCCGGCAGATGATCGACGCTTGCCGCCCGCTTGCAAGCGCTGAACGGCCGTTCATCGTCAAGGACCATCCGTTGAGCCCCTATCCGGTGACGGAGAGCGACCACTTCACCTATACCCGCCAACCCATCCCCGAGCTGCCGGCGATGCGCGCCCTTATATACTGTACCGGCACCACCGGGCTTGAGGGTCTGCTGGGCGGCGTGCCGACCTGCCGCTTCATTCCCGAGGGCGGTGTCGCGCTGGATATCCTGCCCAGGGGACTGGAACCGGTATCGGTCAGCGCCGCCGAACTGCCTGAGGCATTGCGGAACCTGCCGGAAGCGGTTAATCACGCGGTGTTCGCCGACAGGACCGAGGCCTTCCCGCCACCGGACATGAACGTGTGGACTTCGCTTTTGCGTGACGAACGGACCGAAACGACCCCATGACCGACCCCATCAAAGTCGCCCTCATCGGCTGCGGCCGCATCGCCGGGCATCACTGCCGCTCCATCGCCGAGGTGAACGGCGTCGAACTCGCCGCGGTTTGCGACCTCGAGATCGCAAAGGCCGAGGCGTATGCGGCGGAATTCGGCGTTCCGGCGTTTTCCGACTACCGGAAAATGTTCGAAGACGTGCCGGGAATCGACATCGCCGCCGTGATCACGCCCAGCGGCATGCATTTCGAGCACGGCATCGAGATGATCCGCGATTTCGGCAAGCACGTGGTCATGGAAAAACCGACCTTCATGCGGCCCGAACAGTTGCGTGACGCCTACGCCGCCGCCGACAAGGCCGGGCGGCGCATCTTTCCGGTGTTCCAGAACCGCTACAACAAGGCCGTCAGGCGCGTGAAGACCGCCCTGGAATCGGGCGAACTCGGCGACGTCCGGACCGTTTCCGTCCGGCTGCGCTGGTGCCGGCCGCAGCGCTATTACGACATGGCGCCGTGGCGCGGCACGTTCTCACACGACGGCGGCGCGCTCACCAACCAGACCATTCACCATGTCGACCTGCTCCGGCACCTGGGCGGCGATGTCGCGAACGTCAACGCCACCATGCGCACACTGGGCGCGGAAATCGAGGTCGAGGACACGACCGTCGCCTCGTTTACCTATGCGTCGGGCGCCGTCGGCACGCTGGAATCGACGACCGCCGCCCGGCCCGACGATTTCGAGGCGTCGATCTCGTTCGTCTGTTCGGAAGGCCTGGCGCAGGTCGGCGGTATCGCCGTCAACGAACTGCAGGCGTTCACCCCGGACCCGGCGGCCTGCGCCGCCAACTCCGAGGACTTCAAGGGGATCGAGGGGCACGGCGCCGTCTACGGCTTCGGGCACACGGAAATGTACAGGGACATCGTCGCCGATTTCCGGGGCGAGGCCCTCTATCCCGTCGACCGCCAGGACTGCCTGAGGACCCTCGAGCTTCTGCACGCGTTCTACCGCTCGGACGAAGTGGGCGGCTGGGTCGCGGTCGACGGCAACGCGTCATCCGAACGTCTCGGGCGGCCGGACGACGCGATCTCGGCCCTTTACCGGACACCGAAAGCTTGAGCGAAAAACTGAAGGTCGGAATCGCCGGGTACGGGGTCGTCGGCAAACGCCGCCGTGGCGTCATCGATGACCGCGACGACATGCGGACCGTCGCCGTCTGCGACCGCACGCTGGAGGGCAGCGGCACCTTCGGCGACGGCGTAAAGTATTTCCGGACCTATCAGGAGCTGCTTGGCGAAGATCTCGACGTGCTGTTCGTCGCCATGTCCAACGACATCGCCGCCGAAGTCACCGTCGCCGGGCTGGAAAACGGCCTGCACGTGTTCTGCGAAAAACCACCGGGCCGCGACGTCGCCGACATCGAGCGCGTCGTCGCCTGCCACGCATCGCACGCCGGACAGAAACTGAAATACGGTTTCAACCACCGCTATCACGACTCCGTGCAGGACGCACTGGCGGCATTGGCGTCCGGCGAGCTCGGCGACGTCATCGACATGCGCGGCGTCTACGGCAAGTCGCAACTGATCACCTTCGACCAGACAAGCTGGCGCACCGAACGCGCGCTCGCCGGCGGCGGCGTGCTGCTCGACCAGGGCATTCACATGGTCGACCTGATCCGGCTGTTCGGCGGCGAGTTCACCGACGTCAAAAGCTTCGTCTCGAACCGGGTCTGGGGTCACGACGTGGAGGATAACGCCTACGCCCTGATGCAGACGGGAGACGGCGTCACCGCCATGCTGCATTCGTCGGCGTCGCAGTGGCGCCACCGGTTCCGTCTCGAAATCGGCATGACCCGGGGCGCGCTGACGCTTTCCGGCATCCTCTCCGGCTCCAAGAGCTACGGCGCCGAGACGCTGACCGTCACCCGGCGCGGCGACAACGACATGGGCGACCCGTACGAGGAAACGAAAAGCTACGACAACGACCCGTCGTGGACGCTGGAAGTGGCCGAGTTCGCCGATGCCATCCTGCGCGGCGGCGAGATCCGCAACGGCTCCGGCGAGGATGCGCTTCGCACCATGCAGCTCGTCTATAAAATATATTGCGCCGACCCGCGTTGGCGTGAAATGTGGCAACTCGATTTCCAAGCACAGGATCCGGTAGCATGAGCGTCCGCCAGTCCGACCGCGCCTTCGGCCTGACATTCGCCGCCGTCTTCGGCATTATCGGCGGTGTCGTCTGGTGGCTGGCCGAGGCCCTATATCTGTGGCCGTTTATCGTCGCCGCCGTATTCGGAATTCTGGCCTTGGCGGTTCCCGGTGTGCTATTACCCCTCAACCGGCTGTGGTCGTGGTTCGGCGGCAAGCTGGGTCCTATCAATAACAAACTGGTTCTCGGTCTCTTTTATATCCTGTTCATGATTCCTTTCGGCCTTGTGATGCGCCTGATAGGGCGCGACCCGATGGCCCGAAAAATTCATACCGACGAGGAGAGCTACTGGCAGCAACCGGCGCGGCAGCTCGACCGGGAAACGCTGCGGGACATGTACTGACGCGGACGACAGATGATCTCACTCCTCAAAGAGCTTTTTCGATTCATGCGGACCTACCGGAAGTTCTGGATGGCGCCGCTAATCCTGGGCCTGCTGGCCCTCGGGGTGCTGCTGATCGCCGCGCAGAGCTCCGCCATCACGCCGTTCATCTACGCGATATTCTGATTTCATGATCGTTCTCGGGCTTTCGGCCTTCTATCACGACAGCGCCGCCGCCATCGTCCGCGACGGCGAAATCGTCGCCGCGGCACAGGAGGAACGGTTCACGCGCAACAAGAACGATTCCGACCTGCCGGTGAACGCCGCGGCGTACTGTCTCGACGCCGCCGGCGTCACGCTCGACGACATCGACCACGTCGCGTTCTACGACAAGCCGCTGCTGACCTTCGACCGCCTGCTGGAGACCTACCTCGCCTATGCACCGTCCGGGTTCGGGTCTTTCGCCGCGGCGATCCCGGTCTGGGTCAAGGACAAGCTCTTGCAGAAAAGCCGGATCGTGAAGGGGCTGAACGGGCTCGAGCGCGGGCAGATCACCGAGGACGACATCCTGTTCGGCTACCATCACCATTCGCACGCCGCGGCCGCGTTCTATCCGTCACCGTTCGACGAGGCCGCGATCGTCATCATGGACGGTGTCGGCGAATGGGCGACGACATCCATCGGCCACGGCAACGGGCGCGATATCCGCATCGACAGGGAAGTCAGGTTCCCGCATTCGCTGGGCATGCTGTATTCGGCGTTCACCTATTACCTGGGCTTCAAGGTCAACGACGGCGAATACAAGGTCATGGGCCTGGCGCCCTACGGCGACCCGGAGTACGCAGACCTGATCATGGAAAAGCTGCTCGACGTGAAACCGGACGGCTCGTTCCGCATGAACATGTCGTACTTCAACTACACGACCGGACTGACCATGACCAACGACCGGTTCGCCAGGCTGTTCGGCGAACCGAGGCGCGACCCCGCCGATCCACTGACGGATTTTCACATGAACGTGGCGCGGTCGGTGCAGGCGGTCGCGGAACGCCTGATCATGGGTGTGTGCGAAGAGGCGCATCGCCTGACCGGTTCGAAGAGCCTGTGTCTCGCCGGCGGCGTCGCGCTGAATTGCGTCGCCAACGGCCTGATCCAGCGCGAGGGGCCGTTCGAGAATATCTGGATCCAGCCCGCCTCGGGCGATGCCGGTTCGGCGCTGGGCATCGCGCTCGCCACCGCTAACCTGCTCGGCGAAGATCGCGTGCCGGCCAGGAAGAACGGGCACGACGCCATGCAGGGCGGGTATCTGGGGCCGGCCTTCGGCGACGACGAAATCCGTGCCGCGCTCGACGCGCACGACGCCGTCTATGAACGGCTCGACGACGATACCCTGATCTCGACCGTCGCCGACGCGCTCGCCGGCGACGAAATCGTCGGCTGGTTCCAGGGCCGCATGGAATTCGGGCCGCGTGCGCTCGGCAACCGCTCCATTCTCGGCAATCCGGCGTCGCCCGAGATGCAGAAGACGCTCAACATGAAGATCAAGTACCGTGAGAGCTTCCGCCCGTTCGCGCCGGCGGTGTTGCGCGAAGATGTCGGCGAGTTCTTCCAGTTCTCGGACGACAGCCCCTACATGCTGATCGTCGCCCCGGTCCGGGACGATCACCGCATCGAACTGAGCGACGCGGACAAGAGCCGCAAGGGCCTCGACCGTCTCAACGTCGTCCGCGCCAAACTGCCGGCGATCACGCACGTCGATTACTCGGCCCGCATCCAGACGGTAACGCCGGACAGCAACGCGCGTTTCTACGACCTGATCAGCGCCTTCAAGGAACGCACCGGCAACGGCGTGCTGGTCAACACCAGCTTCAACGTCCGCGACGAGCCGGTCGTCTGTTCGCCCGACGATGCCTATCGCTGTTTCATGGCGACGGAGATGGACATGCTCGCCGTCGGTAACTTCGTGCTGAAGAAAGCCGAACAATGACCGTCACGGCCACCCCGCCACTGTTTTCCGAACGGATCCTGAGGCGCCTGCGTGCACCGGGCGCAAGCGACGATGCATCGCTGGTCCGGGAAGGCGACACGTTCCGCTGCACCGAGACCGGCGAGACGTTTCCGGTAATAGAGGGCATTCCCTCGCTGTTCGCGCCCAGCCCCGGAGAGGGCAAGGACGTCACCGATAAAGTCCGGTCGTTCTACGAGGAGAATCCGTTTCCGAGCTACGAAGGTCTCGAGGATTTCGGCGAGCTGGTCACCAAGGGTCACGCCAACAGTTTCTCCAGGAACCTGCTCGACGCCATCGGCTACAACAAGACGGTCCTGGAATGCGGCTGCGGCACCGGCCAGCTTTCGCACTACCTGCAGCTCAACAACAATCATGTACTCGGCATCGACATGTCGCTGGCAAGCCTCGGCCTCGCCGTCGAACACAAGAACCGCAACGCGCTGACCCGCGCCGCATTCGCGCAGATGAACATCTTCAACCTCGCCATCAAGGACAACAGTTTCGATGTGGTGATCTCGCACGGCGTCCTGCACCATACCTTCGACGCGCGCCGCGCCTTCGGCGAGATCGTCAAGAAGCTCAAGCCCGGCGGCATCGTCATGGTCGGGCTCTACAACCGGCCGGCGCGGCTGCCGACGCTGATTCGCTCGAAACTGATCGGCCTCCTCGGGCCCAATATCGATTTCGTCGTCCGCAAGCGCATCCGCGACAAGCGCAAGGCGGCGATCTGGATCGCCGATCAGTACTACAACCCGCACGAGACCTGGCATTCGCTCGATGAAGTCCTGGCGTGGTTCAGGGAAAACGACATCGGCTACCTGAACGCCTCGCCCGCGATCCTCGGCACCGACGGCGAGGACGCCGGCAACCTGTTCCAACCGACGTCTCCCGGCACACGCTACCAGCGCGCCGTGACGCAACTCGCCTGGCTCGGCACCATCGCCCGTGAGGGCGCGTTGTTCGACGTCATCGGCAAGAAGGCCGCACCATGAGCGATCAGGACGTTCCAGTAACCTGGAAAGGCCGGCTCGTTGCGCTGGTCCTTGGGCTGGTATTCCTGTTCGGGATATCGGAAGCCGTCGTGCGTATGGTCTATCCGACATGGAGCGAATTTTACTCGGGCCGCTTCCTGACCATCGAGAACGTGCCGGGTCACGGCGACGTCGCCGTGGGACGGCGTAACTTCGACGGTCATTTCTCGCAAAACAACGGCGACTTCCGGGCACGCATCAGGATCAACGATTTCGGCCTGCGCGATAACGATCCGGTTTCCGCCGCCGACGGACGTATCTGGATCATCGGCGATTCCATGGCATTCGGCTGGGGCGTCGAACACGGCGAGATGTATTCATCCGTGATCGCCGACAGGCTCGACCGGCCCACCTACAACGTCGCCAGCCCCGGCACCAATGTCTGCGGCTACCAGGCGCTTGCAGGGCGGATGCCCGATGACCTGGCCCCGCGCGCGGTCGTCGTCGGCCTGATCCTCGAAAACGACCTCGCGAATTACGACTGTGCGGCTTATGCAAAAAAGACGCGCCGGGATAAAACACCGGGAATATCCGCCGGCAGTATCAAAGCTGCACTGACCGAACACCTCGCGCTCTACAATTTCTTCGCCGTGGCGTTGAAACGTGTCGATGTCGTCCGCGAGGCGCTCATATGGGCCGGCGTCGTCAACAGGTCGCACGCCTACCGCAATCCCCTTGCCGGTCGCGACGTGGCCGTCATCACCGCAAGCACGGCGGATGCGCTCGCTGACCTGCGCGGCATGTTCGATCCGTCGATGCCGTTCGTCGTCCTGGTCGCGCCGGCACGGTTCGAAATCGCCGGGAACGATCCCGATTTCGCCGGTATTCGGCGGCACATGCTCGACGCGCTGGCAGCACGGGGCATTCCCTACATCGACCCGGTCGATGCCTTCAAGACCGCCGGCTTCGAAGCGACGCACTTCGTGCACGACGGACACTGGTCCGCGGAAGGCCACAGGATCGCCGGCGCAGCCGCCGCCGCCTGGCTTCGGAAAAACCTCGCACAATAGATACGGCAACGCTCAAGGACATCGCGTAACATGAAGACAATCGGCATCGTGCCGGCCCGCATGGCGGCAAGCCGGTTTCCCGGAAAACCCCTGCATCCGATCTGCGGCCGCCCGATGCTGGAACACTGCTTCCTGCGCGCGAAGATGTTCGGCGGCTGGGACGTGCTCGCCGTCGCCACCTGCGACGATGAGATCAGGGAATTCTGCGATAACAAGGGCTTTCCCGTCATCATGACGGCGGACACTCATACCCGCGCCCTCGACCGGGTCGCCGAAGCCGCGACCAATTGCGGCATCGACGTTGCCGACGACGACATCGTCGTCTGCGTACAGGGCGACGAACCGTTGTTGGGTCCCGACGTCATCGAGGCCGTGCTGGCGCCGTTCGGGGACACCGGCGTCAGGGGCACCATGCTGGCGGTGCCGATCCACGACGAGGAAACCTTTAACAACCCCGACATGGTCAAGCTGGTGCACGACCTGAACGGCAACGTGCTCTATACCTCTCGCAGCCCCATCCCCTACATGAAGACATTCGATCCGGACGCGGGCGCCAAGCGCGTCGGCGGCATCTTCGGCTTCAAATGGGATTTCCTGAAATGGTTCACGGAAACGCCGGAGTCGCCGCTGGAGATTTCCGAGGCCTGCGATTCCAACCGCATCTGCGACAACGGTTACTTTCAGCGCATCGCACCGATGACGTTCCGGCCCTACCAGTCCGTCGACAGCATCGAGGACGTGGCACGCGTCGAGGCCGCCATGCCGTCCGATCCGCTGTGGGGGAAATACTGACATGAGCGCCGCCCGGAATCACATCGTGCTGTTCGACCTCGACGGCACGCTCATCGACAGCGCACCCGGCGTCGCCTGGTCCCTCAACAGAGCGCTTGCGGCGGAGGGGCGCGGTCCCCTGAGCGTGGCGCGAGTCAAGGACCTGGTCGGCAAGGGCGCGCAGTACCTGGTCGCCGATGCACTGACCGACACAGGCGGCATCGACGACGACGGCCACCCGGACCGAATCCGCGAGGCGTTCCTGCAGATTTACAGCGAGAACCCGGTCCAGGACACGGTGGTGTTCCCGGGCGCGATGGATGTGCTCGACACGCTCAGATCCGACGGCGTGCCGATGGCGCTCTGCACCAACAAGCCGCGCAAGACGACGCTGCCGGTGCTGGACGCGTTCGGCCTCACCGAATATTTCCCGGTCATGCTCTGCGGCGACGATGTCGAGAACCGCAAGCCGGACGGCCGCCACGTGCTGGACACCATCGCGCGGATGAATGTGCCCGGCGCACCGGCGGTGATGGTCGGCGACAGCGAGAACGACATCCGCGCCGCGCACGACGCCGGGGTGCCGTCGATCTGCGTCAGTTTCGGATACTGCCATGTCCCGTTCGAGGAACTGAAGCCGACGGTCCTGATCGATTCCTATGACGCCTTTCCGGGCGCGCTGGCGGACATTCTGAAGGATCACTTCGCCGCATGAGCAGGGTCTGCGTCGCGTCCCGGTCGTTCTCACGCCATCCGGTGCTGCGGGCCGAGTTGCAGGCACGCTATCCGGACGCGGCCTTCAACGACGCCGGCGAAAGCCTGGCCGGGGATCGCCTGATCGATTTCCTGAAAGGTCACGACAAGGCGGTCATCGCGCTGGAACGGATCGACGGTCCGGTCCTCGACGCCGTGCCGGAGTTGAAGGTGATCGCCAAGTACGGCGTCGGCTTCGACAGGATCGACCTGCATGCACTGATCGCACGCGGCGTCGAGCTCGGCTGGACCGGGGGCGTCAATCGGCGCTCGGTCGCCGAGCTGGTGATCGCGTTCGCCATTTCGCTGCTCCGTCACGTCCCGGCCGCCAACGCCGAGGTGCTGGACGGCACGTGGCGCCAGACCGTGGGCCGGCAGCTTTCCGACTGCACCGTCGGCATCGTCGGCTGCGGCCACGTCGGCAAGGAACTGGCGACGATGCTGCGGACCGGGTTCGGCTGCGAGGTGCTGGCCCACGACATCGAGGACTTCGCCGATTTCCATACCCAGCACGGCGTCATCAGCACGGATCTGGAAGCGCTTCTCGGGCAATCCGACGTGGTCAGCCTGCACCTGCCGCTGGACGCGACGACGGACAATATCCTGAACGCAGATCGTCTCCGGCTGATGAAGCCGGACGCGGTGCTGATCAACACGGCACGCGGCGGACTGGTCGACGAAACGGCGCTCAAGGAAGCGCTCAAGGACGGGCGGCTCGCCGCCGCCGCGTTCGACGTCTTTGCCGCCGAACCGCCCGAAGATACGGAACTCCTGAACCTGCCGAACTTCCTTGCGACGCCGCACATCGGCGGCAGCGCCGAGGAAGCGATCGTCGCCATGGGCCGCGCTGCGATCCGCGGCCTCGACGACTTCCGGATACCGGAGCCGGGGCTCTTTCCGCCGGGCCGCTGGTGAGGTTGCAAAACGTCAAACGGAAGCTCGCGCAACTCGCCGCCGACCCGGTGCTCCGGTCATGGCTGTTGCGCCGCGCCGTCAGCCTGCAAGCACCACCGGCGCCGTTCGCACCGCACCTGCCGATCTACGCCTGGGACCGGCTGCCGCTGAAAGTCACCGATACCCAGTGGACCGACCCGCCGGGAGAAATAACATCTAAGGAAACATTAGATTCATTCGTTGTCGATCTTGCCGGTACGGAGGTGTCCATAGATCCGGCGAAGCCGGACGCTTTTTTCGATCACCCCGTCCCCGACATCGAAGCCGACCTCGCCCGGCACCGCTTCGCCTGGCTGCCCCTGCTGCCGCATGTGCCGGCAACCGCATACAAGACGCTGTGGCAGGCATGGCGCCGGCGCTTTTTTGATTCCGGCGGCATGCACTGGCACCCGTATACAGCCGCCGAGCGGGCCATCAACATTATCGACGCGAGCACCCGCCTCGGTCTTCCCGGCGACCCTGCGTCTCTAGCCCGCGATCTCGGCAAGCACGCCGAAACGATCGCCGAACGGCTCGAATATTTCGGCCAACACGATACGTCGAACCACCTCGCCAACAACGGCCGCGGGCTTTACCGGATCGGCTGCGCGCTCGGCGACGACGCCGTCCGCGGCCTCGGGTTCGACATCCTCGTCAACGAAGCGGCGCGGATTGTCCTGCCGGGCGGCATGCTGCGCGAAGGCTCCAGCCATTATCATGTCCTCTATCTCAGGAATTATCTCGACGTCTGGCTCGCCGCCGAACGGCACGGGTTCGACGACGAGGCCGCCGCGCTCGCCCAGGTCGCGGAACGGTTGATGACGGCGGCGCGTCGGCTCGTTCTGCCGGGCGGCCTGCCGCTGATCGGCGACATCTCGCCCGACTGTCCGCCCGGCTTCCTCGCCGGGCTCGAGCGGGGCACAGGCCCCTGGGCGGCGACCCGCGACGACGAGGACCGCGGCAGGCTGCAGCGTTTCGCCGAGGCGGCGGGTCCCGCGAACGACGACACGCTTCTTGCCGACGGCTGGCTGCGTGCCGATTTCGGCCGCTGGTCGGTGCTGGCCCACGTGCCGCCTGCGGGCTGGCCGTTCATGCCGGGACACGCCCATCAGGAAATGGGCAGCGCCGAAGTTCATGTCGACGGCAAACCGCTGTTCGTCGATCCGGGCCGCGGCGCGTATGGCGAGGATGGTGACGCGGCGCTTTACCGCTCCGCCGCCGTGCACGGCACGCTCCGTATCGACGGCGCCGATCCCTATCCGCCCAACAAGCCTTATTACGACGACGCCTTCCGGGCGCGTCACGCCGGTCCCGCCGCCGCCATGCGCCACCCGGACGGCTTCACCATCGCACACGGCGGCTACCGTCGTCTCGGCGCCGACGACGTGCGCCGGCGCTGGCAGTTCGAGGAAAATGGATTCCGTATCGAGGACGGCATCGCCGGCCACGGCCGCCACACCGTCGAACGCGCGCTGGTAGCGCCGATGCAGGTTCGGATCGAAGACGGCGAGGCGATCGTCGGCGGACGGTTCGCCGTCTCCGCCGGGGACGCCGCGCCGCGCCTCGATCCGGTGACGGTCTGGCACGCCTACGGCCGCGGCCGGCCCGGCACGCGCATCGTCTTCGAGGCCGCCGCCGAGCTGCCCTGGTCCGGGCTTATCACCGTCCGGGAGATCGCCTGATGTGCGGCATCGCCGGCATCTACGTGCCCCGTGGCGCGCCACTCCCCGACGCCGACATGGCGGCCATGGCGACGGCCATGCGCCATCGCGGCCCGGATGGCGAGGGATATTGGGAAAGCCCCGACCGGCGTTACCGGACCGCGTTCCGGCGCCTCGCGATCATCGACCTCGCGACCGGCGACCAACCGTTGCTGGACGACCGGTCCGGCCGCGTGCTGACCGGCAACGGCGAGATCTACAACTACGTCGAGCTCCGCCGCCGTTTCGCGAACTACCCCTACCGCACCGAGGGCGACATGGAGACGGTGCTGGCGGCACGCGACGCATGCGGCGACGAATATCTCGACGCGCTCAACGGCATGTACGCCTTCGCCCTTTACGACGGGCGCGCGCATGCGCTGGAGTTGGTGCGCGACCGCCTCGGCGTGAAGCCGCTTTACTGGGCGGAACTGCCCGGCGGCGGCATCGTCTATGCCTCCGAGATCAAACCGCTGTTCGCCTCGAAACTGATCGCCCCCGAGATCGACGAGCGTGCGGTCAGCGCCTACCTGGCGCACGGCTACGTCCCCGGACCGCGCACATTATACAAGGGCGTCCACAAACTGCAGCCGGGGCATCGGCTCACCGTCGACGCCGACGGCGAAATGGTCGTCGCACCCTACTGGCAGCCGCGGCCCGCGAACGACCTGCCTACGCGCACCGCCGATATCGAGGCCTATCTGCTGGCGCTTCTGGAGGACAGCGTGCGCCTGCAGCTCCGCAGCGACGTGCCGGTCGGCACGCTGCTGTCCGGCGGAATCGATTCCGGGCTCGTCGTCGCATTGGCCGCGAAACACGCGCCCCGGGCACTCCGCACATTTACCGCCCGGTTCCCGGACGGCGTCGACGAGAGCCCGCTCGCGGATCAGGTCGCCAAACGCTACGGTACCGAGCACACGGTTATCGACGTCGACGGCTATGACGCGGCAAAGCATCTCGCGGCGCTGGCTTGGTACGCGGAAGAACCGCTCAACGACGCCGCGCTGCTGCCGAACTACCTGATCGAGCGTGCGCTCGGCACACATGTGACCGTATCGCTGAACGGGACCGGCGGCGACGAACTGTTCGCGGGGTACGGACGCTATTTCCAGCTCCCCGTCGAGCGCCGCTACCTGGCCTTGCCGGGCGCGGTGCGGGGCGGTTTCGTCGAGCCGCTAGTCGGCCTTGCCTCGCCGATGCGGGCCTGGCAACTGGGCCGCGCCGAGCTGTTCGATACCGACCGGGGCGCCTACCTGCACCAGCACAGCACGCATTTTCCGGCGCCCGTCCGCGCCATGGCCGGCAACGGCATGGCACTGCCCGGCATGGCCCAGGCGGATGCGGCACGCGCTTTTGCCGCCGGCTTCCCGGACACCGGGGCGCAGACCGCCGGTCTTGCCGCCGATCTCGGCACCTACATGGTCGACGACCTGTTGACGTTGCTGGACCGCACCAGCATGTCGGTCAGCGTCGAGGGACGCGTACCGTTCCTCGACCACCGCTTCGTCGAGGCGGCGCTTGCGGTTCCGGAATCCGTGCGAACGCCGGGCGGCATGCAGAAACATCTCGAACGGTCGATGGCCCGCGACCTGCTGCCGGATAGCGTTATTAATGCGCCCAAGCAGGGTTTCGTCTCGCCGGTGCCGAAGTGGTTTCGGGGCGACGTCGGCCATGCCGCCAAACGCCTGCTGACGTCCCGGGACGCGCTCGAACGCGGCTGGTGGACGGCGGAAGGCATCGACCGGCTCATGCGCGAACCGGACCGGCACGCGTACAGGGTCTACTCGCTGCTGATGCTGGAACTCGCGGTCCGCACCTTTACGGACGGTCCGGTCCGTGCGACGGCGCCGAACGACAACCTGACGGAGATCGCCGATGCCGCGTGAGCTTGCGCCCGTCAGCGTCATCGTGCCCGCCTATAACGCCGGGGCGACGATCGGCCGGGCGCTGGAGAGCATCGCGGCGCAAACGCTGCCCCCCGCCGAGGTCATCGTCGTCGACGACGGCTCCGCCGACGCGACGGCGGAACGCGCGCGCGCGATGCAAGCCGTGCTGGCGCCGGTGCGGCTCGTGGTCATAGCGCAGGAGAACGCGGGCGCGGGCGCGGCGCGCAACCGTGCCGTCCGTGAAGCGTCACAGGATTACCTCGCGTTCCTCGACGCCGACGACGAATGGCTGCCCGGCAAACTCGAACGCTCAATGCAAGTGCTCGAAGACGGCGATTACCTGCTGGTGGCGCACGATTACCTCGACGCAACCGGCGGCGAAGACGTTCACGTGGACTGCCTGCGCCGCTTCAACGAGGGCCGCGACCCGTACGTGACGCTTTACCTGAAGGGCTATATCCCGAGCATCAGCGTTGTCACCCGGCGCGATGCCGTCCTTGCCGCCGGCGGCTTCGACGAGACGCTGCGCAACGCGCAGGATTTCGACCTCTGGCTCAAGCTCCTCGCCGACCCGAAGACGACGTTCACGCTCTTCGGCGAGGCCCTGGCCCGCTACCACCTTTCCGAAGGCTCGATCATGAGCCACACCGACCGCCGCATCGTCTGCTGCCGGGAGATCGCGCTTCGCTACCTCCCGGCCTTGAAAAGCCGAAGGGTGTCGCGGTTCGCGAACCTGTGGCGCCGGCTCGCCATCGTTTACGGCGAGGCCATGCGGGCGCAGCCGGCCCGCAAACGGGCGTTCGTGCTCAGGGTCGGCGGCGCGCTTTGCACCGATACCCTGAACGCCCTTACCGGCGCGTCCGGCAACCCGCCCCGCGAACGACCGTTCGGGGTGGCGCTCTGCGCCGTCTGGGTATTCGGGCTGCTGGCGCTTTACCTGCTGCAGTTCCGGCACCTCGCCGATCCGATCAAAAGCGCAATCGGACTCTGACAACATAATGCTATTGCCGTACCTCACCGTCATCTGGATGGTCATTGCCGCGGTCGGCGGCGGCTTGACCGTACTCCGTGGCACGGGCTTGCTGGACGCACTCACACCGGCGGAGCGCCTGGCGATGGCGTTCGTCATCGGCATCGGCCTGATCGGTTGGTTGGCGTTCTTCCCCGGTCTTGCCGGCCAGTTCAACGGTATCTCGTTCGCCGTAATCCTTGCGGTCATGAGCGCCGGCCTCATTTTCCTCCGCACGCCGGGCGGAAACGGCGCATCCTTCCATCCGTTATCCGCATTGGAGTGGTCGATCGTCGGCGGCATAGCCGCCGTCATGCTGATGGATTTCGCCGAGGGCCTGTCACCGGCGGCGGACGGCGATACCATGGCGTATCATTTCGAGACACCGCAGCAGTACCTGGCGGAGGGCGCGATCTTCGCCATCCCACGCGCCATCGACGGTGTCTCGCAACTGCTGCTACAGATGACCTACGGCGTGGCACAAGGGCTCGGCGGCAAACCTGCCGTGCCGCTCTGGACCATGGTCAGCGGCTGGGGGCTGGGCGCCCTGTTCTACGTGCTGGCGCGCCGCCACATGAACCGGTTATGGGCGCTGATCGGCACGCTCTGCCTGATGACGACACCCGCCGTCATTTACAGTTCCGGCTCCGGACACGCCGAGGTACGCGCCGCGTCTTTCGCGCTGCTGGGTGCGTATGCCGCCGCGGTATCGATCTCGGCGGACGCGGGTCGCATCCATCGCACCGGGTGGCTAATTCTGGCGGGCCTGTGCGCCGGCTTCTTCGCCAACGCGAAAGTGACCGGACTGATTTTCGCTTTTGCCGCCTGTATCTCGATGTTCGGGACAGGGTGGTTAAGACGGACCGCCATATTTTCACTGGTGGCGGCCGCCACCGGCACGCAGTGGCACATATTCAACTGGAGCCAGACCGGCGATCCGCTCTATCCGCTGTTGTGGCAGTATGCAGACATTGCGCCGGGGTTCGACTGGGGCCAGCAACATGCCGCTGAACTGAAGCGGCTTTGGTCCACTGAAAGTCCGCTCCCGAAATCACCGTTCTGGTTCGTACTGTATCCATTCAGAACCGTTTTCTTCCCGCCGCAGGCCATCGAGTCGCTTCGCACGGGGATCGGTCCGATGGCCGTGATCTGCCTGCCGTTCGCCGTCATCGCGGCCGCCCGTGCCCGGCATGCGCCCGCTTCACCGCTTTTCCGATTGGCGATAACCGCGCTGATTTTCTACGCCATCTGGTTCTTCTTCGGTCCGTCGCAGCGCATACGCCATCTGATTCCGATCTATCCCATCGCGTTTCTTTGCATCCTCGCCGGCACGGCGCATTTTGCCGACGGCTACATACGCATTCGCACCGTCCTTGTTGCCGGTGCCATGGCCTTACTTGCCGTTCAGTTCGGCGGCCAGATCGTATTCAGCAAGAAATTCGTCGACCATGTGATGACGGATCAAAGCCGTTCGGCGTATTTGAACGAAAACATCGGCGGCTATCCCGTTGTCGAATGGCTCAATGGACATTTGAACAAATCGGACCGGGTGTTCGTGACGAAGAGGGAGTGGCTATATTGGCTTGAAGTGCCTTACTACTTCGCGCACAACGTCTATCAGACACGGATCGCACTCGGCCCCGCCGCGACGGACGTCACCGTGTTCCTGAAGCAGCTCCATAATGCCGGCATTACGCACGTGACGATTCGGCAAAGCGATCTCGGCCCGGCACACCAGGCCAAGACCGGCTACTTCATGGGGGAACTTCTCGAGCGGGGCTGCCTGCTGGACGTTGCGCAAATACCGGTTGTGACGATGAGATCCAGAACTCTCCCGGGTCTCGATCGTTCGACGCACACTTACTCGATCCTCAGGATCCGGGCGGACGAATGCCGGATTTCGTGAAGCTCGCCGGGATCATTACGGGTGCTTTATGTGAACCGCTTGGTTATAAACGGGGTTTCGACGGCAAAGCGCGACGACCCGGGACTGTGAATTGATGAAAGTAGTCATTCTGTGCGGCGGACAGGGAACGCGAATCCGCGACGTGGCCGAGGATGTGCCGAAGCCGATGATCCCCATCGGCGATCGGCCGATCCTCTGGCACATCATGAAGAATTACGCGGAACACGGGTTTGACGAATTCGTGCTTTGCCTGGGCTACCGTGGCCATGTCATCAAGCATTTCTTTCTGAACTACGACATGCTGACCCACGATTTCGAACTGACGCTGGGCCGGCCCGATTCGCTTAAGATACATAACGCCGAAATCCGCGAAAACTGGCACGTCACGCTCGCCGAGACGGGTCTGCAGGCGATGACCGGTGACCGCGTCCGCGCAATCCGGGATTACGTCGCCGACGACGAGACTTTCATGCTGACATACGGCGACGGCCTCGCGGATATCGATATCCGCGCCCTCGCCGATTTCCACAAGAGCCACGGCAAGACCGCGACGGTAACCGGGGTACGGCCACCCGGGCGGTTCGGCGAGCTTGAGTCCGATGCCGACGGCGCGGTGTTCGAGTTCAACGAAAAGCCGCAGGCGACGGGGGGGCGCATTTCCGGCGGGTTCTTCGTTCTGAACCGCGCGATCTTCGATTACCTGCCCGCGGACACCGGCCTCGTTTTCGAGGAGCAGCCGCTGCGCTCCCTTGTCGCCGCCGGTGAACTCATGGTTCACGAGCACGACGGATTCTGGCAGTGCATGGACACCTATCGCGACTATAAGCTTCTGACGACGCTCTGGGAAAACAACACCGCACCATGGAGGAACTGGGCATGACGCTCCCGTTCGACGCGGATGTTTTCCGGGGACGTCGTATCCTGATCACGGGTGACACCGGGTTCAAGGGGTCGTGGCTGGCGCTGTGGCTCAACCGAATGGGGGCGGATGTCTGGGGTTTTGCGCTCCCGCCGGAGGGCGAACGCCCGCATTATTCACAACTCGGGTTGGCCAACAGAATCACACATCGTGACGGCGATATCCGCAATCGTGGCGACATTGCAGGCGTGATGCGCGACTGCCAGCCGGAAATCGTGTTTCATTTGGCCGCACAATCGCTGGTAAAGCGCTCCTATGCCGATCCGAAACTGACCTTCGACACCAACTTCGGCGGTGGCGTCAACCTTCTCGACGCGTTGCGCGACACGCCGTCGGTCAAGGTGCTGGTGTTCATCACATCCGACAAATGCTACCTGAACAAAGAATGGGATTGGGGGTACCGGGAAAGCGACGAGCTTGGGGGGCTCGATCCCTACAGCGCGTCGAAGGCCGCCACAGAACTCGCTTTCAAGGCTTACGCCGCATCGTTTCTGGATGCGCGTCCAGATCTGGGCGCGGCGACGACACGTGCGGGCAACGTCATTGGCGGCGGCGACTGGGCCGCCGACCGCATTGTACCCGACTGCATCCGTGCCCTCGAAAGGAATGAAGCAATCCGCATCCGGATGCCGCAGGCGACGCGGCCCTGGCAATACGTACTCGAGCCGCTGAGCGGCTACCTTTGCCTGGCGGCACGGCTCCTTGAAGATCCAATCGGCTATCGCGGTGCGTGGAACTTCGGTCCCGGCGAGGATTCGGTCCGGACCGTGCATCAACTGACCCAACAGTTGGTCGATCATTGGGGCAGCGGCGAGATTGTCGTCGACATGCACCCCGATCAAGCGTACGAGGCAACGTTGCTGCACCTCAGTATCGACAAGGCACGCAACCGGCTCGGATGGCGGCCCCAATGGAATGTCGACCGGGCCATCGAGGAATGCGCTGTCTGGTACAGATCCGTGATCGACGGCACCGACGCCTATACCGCCAGCACGCGGCAACTCGACGTGTATATGAGCGGCGAATGATCGACGGCGTGATCCGGAGACCCTTGCGGATCATTCCCGACGAACGCGGGCCACTGATGCACATGCTGCGCAGCGACTGGCCCGGGTTTTCCGGTTTCGGCGAGGTATATTTCTCGTGCGTCGCGCCCGGCGCCGTCAAGGCGTGGCGCCGCCATACCCGCATGACCATGCAACTGGCGGTGCCGTCGGGCGCGGTCGAACTCGCGATGTACGACGTCCGTCCGGATAGTCCGTCGAACGGCGAACTGCAGATCGAGACCCTGTCCCCCGACAGCGCGGACACCTATGCCCTGCTGATCGTACCGCCCGGCATCTGGAGCGGGTTCCGGGGTGTCGCCGATAGCCCCTCGATCGTCGCCAACTGTGCGTCCATTCCGCATGACCCCTGGGAGGCCGAGACGTTGCCGCCGGACGACCCGTCGATCCCGCATATCTGGCCGAGGGCATGACAACGGCCGTCGTTACCGGAGGTTTCGGTTACGCCGGCGGACGCATTGTCCGAAAACTCATCGACAGCGGCGCGACGGTCCGGGTCTCGACGCGAAAGCAAACGGCGGACGTCCCGGACTGGGCACGGCAGAGCGTCACCTGGGGCGACGATTACGCCGCTTTGTTCGAGGGTGCGGATTGCGCCATACATCTGGCGGCCCCCAACGAAATCGAATGCGCGGCGAATCCGGGGACGGCAGTCGAAGCAACCGTCGCGTTGACGCAACATGCGGTCGGTGCTGCCCTGCAGCACGGTGTCAGGCGTTTTATCTATATGTCGACGGTTCATGTCTACGGTCCGATGCAGGACCATATTGACGAGAATACAGCGCCCGACCCAAGACACCCTTACGCACTCGCGCATCTGCAATCCGAACAGGCCGTCGTCGCCGCCGCGACCGAAAATTTCGACACCGTCATATTGCGGCTGTCGAACGGGTTCGGCGCGCCGGCCGATACAGGCCCCGATCGCTGGTCGCTTCTGGTCAACGATCTATGCCGCCAGGCGATCGAAGATCGGCGCCTGGTGCTCAAATCCGATGGCATGCAACAGCGCGACTTTCTGCCGCTCGGAGATGTTGCGGACGCTGTCGCATATTTCGTTTTCGCGCCGCCGCATCCCACCGGCGTGCGCGTCTTCAACCTTTCCGCCGGCACGGCCATGACGGTCCGGGATATGGCCGAACTGATCCAGGCCCGCGCTCAAGAGTTGCTCGGCACCGAAATCGAACTGTCGTTACCGGCTGCCGCGGCAACGGCACCGCAGGCCGATCTGCTGATCGACAACCGGCGCCTTCTGGATACGGGTTTCGCGCTGACGGCCGACCCCGCCGCGGAAATCGACGCCATGCTGCGTTTCTGCATGAGCATTGGGCGCAAAGACCCGTAAACGGCGCTTTTTGTTCGTAATTCGGCTGAAATCTTGATACCACTCTGGCCGCGTTCGCCGGATCCACGGTCCGGAATTCATTGACCCAGCCGAACGAGTAACCCGATGCCCGACACGCCCAAATCTATCACGATCATCATTCCCGCCTATAACGAGGCGGATACGATCATCGAATGCATCCGTCGGGTAACGGACGCGGACAAACGCGGGCTCGATTGGGATATCGTCGTTGCCGACAACGTATCGACGGACGGCACGCGCGAACTTCTGGCAAAGATCGACGATCCCAGGGTCAAGGTCGTCCTGCGTGATACGCATTCGGGGAAGGGAGCCAATCTTCGCACGGCGATCGCGCACGCGACGGGCGATATCGTGCTCTGGCAGGACGCGGACCTCGAGTACAACCCGAAGGACTACGCCGACGTTCTGGAGCCGTTCTTCGAGACAGATGCCGACGTGGTTTACGGCTCGCGGTTGACCCGGGCCAAATACTGCAAGGTCTACGGCATGCCCAACTTCGTCGCCAACATGCTGCTCACCTGGACCGCGAACGTTCTCTACAACCGTATTTTCACGGATATCGAAACCGCGACCAAGGCGTTCCGGCATGACGTCATCAAGTCGCTCAATCTTGTGTCCGAAGGCTTCGAGATCGAGCCCGAAATTACCGCCAAGATCTGCAAGGCAGGGTACAACATATATGAAGTCCCGATCTCCCACGCCGCACGCGGATACGAAGAAGGCAAGAAGGTCCGCTGGTGGCATTTCTTCACCAGCATCTGGAGCCTGATCCGATGGCGTATAGCCGGGTGAGCCGCCAAGCATGCCCCGGGACATTTCAGTTTGAATAATTCGGACCTCGCATACGACGGGCACGAGCTGGAAGCGGCCGCGCGCCTGCACAATTTCTATCGCTGGATCACCGACGGTTTTCGCCCCTATCTCCGGGGCCGGGCCGCGGAAATCGGTGCCGGGATCGGCACCTACAGCGAATACCTGAGGCCGCACGTCGACACGCTGGACATCGTCGAGCCGTCGGCCAACCAGCAGAGCGTGCTACGGGAGAAATTCGCCGATGACCCGGGTGTCCGCGTCCATTCGGACACCATTGAGGGATTCCACGCGCGTATCGGCGACGGCGCGCTCGACGCGATCTGCATGGTCAACGTCCTCGAGCACATCGAGAACGACGAGAAAGCACTGCGGTTTCTGAACCGCCTGATCGGTGACGGCGGCCACCTTTGCGTTTTCGTTCCCGCCATGCCGTTCCTGTACAGCGACTTCGACAAGTCCATCGGGCATTTCCGCCGCTACACCAAACCGGAACTCGTCGCGAAGTTCGAGGCCGCCGGCTTCGAGGTCGTCGGCATCAAGTACATGGACGTGCTCGGCATCCTGGCGTGGGGGCTGATCCATACCCTGCTTGGCGCGACACGCCTCAGCCCATTGATGGCGCAGATATACGATACCGCACTCATTCCGATCATCCGGGCAATCGAGGCCGCGGTTCGCCCGCCGGTCGGCAAGAACATCCTCATCGTCGGAAGGAAACATGGCTGAATCGGTCGCAGTGACGGTCGCCTGCGTCGCCAGTTTTCTCGCCGCACTGGCTGGAACGGGATTGCTCCGCAACATCCTGGCAGATCGCGGTATCCTCGACCTGCCCAACCAGCGAAGCTCGCACGATCGTGCGACCCCGCGGGGTGCCGGTATCGCGGTGATTACCGCGATTTTTGCCGGGTTCGGTATCCTGATCGCGGCGGGCACACCATTGCCGACCGGCATCGGCGCCGTGCTCGGCATCGGCGCCGTCCTGGCATCCATTTCCTGGATCGACGATATCCGCGGGCTGCCGGTTTTCGTCAGGCTCGCCGCTCAAACGCTCTGCGTCTCCGTCTCACTTTATTTCCTGCCGCTGCCGCTTCCAGCAACGCTCGACACGCTGCCGCTGTCCGCACAGTATCTGATCGTCGGTCTCGCCTGGCTCTGGTTCATCAATCTCTACAACTTCATGGACGGCATCGACGGCATCACCGGCATCGAAACGCTGACCATCGCCCTCGGCACGGCCGCCGTCCTGGGTGCCGCCGGCGGTGGGCAGGCCCTGATCGCGCCGGCGCTCGTCATCGCCGCAGCGATGCCGGGATTCCTCAAATGGAACTGGCCGCCTGCAAAGATTTTCATGGGCGATGTGGGGAGCGTCACGCTCGGATACCTTCTCGGATGGCTGCTGATCGCCTCCGGTCCCGGCGGGTCCTGGATCGCGGCCCTCATCATCCCCGGATACTACCTGGCCGATGCGACCGCCACGTTGATACGCCGTTCGATCCGGGGTGAGAAAGTTTGGCAGGCGCACCGTCAGCACGCCTATCAGCAAGCACTGCAGAACGGCATGTCGCACGGCGACGTGTCGGGCCGCATCGGCGTGCTCGGCGTCTGTCTGATCGGCCTTGCCCTCGCAGCGCTGTATCACCCGATCCCGGCCGCGCTGGCTGCCGTTGCCTTCGTCGGCGCCATGATGCATCACTTCACGCACAAAAAGACATAGAACCGGGGCCAGTTCGACATTGAGCGTCCAACAACTGCTGACACCGCCGGCGACGATGCCGCAACCGCTTGCCGCTTGTTATGCGCTGGCGTGCCTGCTGATGCCCGTCGTATCCCTGTTCAACGCCCGTGCACTGGTCCCGATTGCCGCCGTTGCGGCGCTCAGCGCACTGATTGTGGTGTGGCGCCGCCGCGAACTGGCGGTCCTGGTATCCACAGACCGGTGGCTCCTCGCCCTGATCGCCGCGTACATCGTCGCGCAAACCGCTGCTTCGTTGGGCGGCCCCGCGATCGGCGATTCGATGAGGTCGGTCGCCAAGTTTACCGGTATCGCCGTCATGTTGCTGACCTTCACGTCACTGCAGTCGCTTCTGGACGGCGATGACCGGAAATGGATTTTCCTGACGCTTCTGGCGTCGGTCGCCGCGGCGCTGGCCATGATTCTATTCGACGTTTTCTTCGGCGGCATGCTCAGCGAGCTGGTCCACGGTTACGACATGCAAAGCGATCATATCCGCAACCAGCTCGGCCACTACGGGTACTTCTGGTACAAGTCGGCTTCGTCATTTCTCGGCGTCGCCGTGCTGGTCCTCGGCATATACGCGCACAAGCACGCGGGGGCGCTGCCGGCTCTTGTACTGGTCGCCTTGGGTGCATTGGCGGCGCACCAGATCGACAGCCGGACCGCAGCATTCGGGGTGATCCTCGCTCTGGCCGCCGGCGCTTTATATCATTTTCTCGGGCGGTACCGGTTGCGGCTGCTTATCGCCGCAATGGGTTTCGCGTTTCTGCTCCCGGTCTGGATTTCGGCCAGCGGAATATCGCCATCGGATATCAGCGACGGGCTGAGCAAAAAGGTCTCGGCTGCACATTCCATCGTGTACCGGCTGCATATATGGGACTTCACGACGGACAAAATCATGGAGAAGCCTGTGCTGGGATGGGGGGCCGGCGCGTCGAAACGGGTCGGCACGGATGCCAAAGGGGCCGTGACGGACCCCAAGTTCGGCAATCTCGGCGAGCCGATCCCCGTTCATCCGCATAACGCCGTCCTGCAGATATGGCTCGAGTTCGGCCTTGTCGGCGCGGTCACCGTATTTCTGTTGATCGCGCGGGCTCTGACCTTGGCCGACCGGCTCGCTGCGGCGCCCGGAACGCGGATCTGGACGTTCTCGGTCGTGGCGCTGCTGGTCTGCTTTTTCGGTTTCAATTTCAGCATTTCGTCGAGCTGGTGGCTTGCCAGCGTCGCCGTTTTCATCGCCCTCGCATCGATTTTCGCCCGCAATTCCGGCACACCCGCATCCCCGTGAACATCCTGTTTTTCACCGAGAACTTCCCGCCCGAAACCAATGCGGCGGCGACCCGCGTCTATGAGCGCGCGCTTTACTGGGCCGAATGGGGGCACGAGGTCACGGTCATCACCTGCAACCCGAACTTTCCGCAGGGGCGCCTTTTCGACGGCTACGACAATACGTACAAGACCGAGGAGATGGACGGGCTCCGCGTCGTCCGCGTGCGCACCTATATTTCGCCCAACCGCGGCGTCGTGCGGCGCATTCTCGATTTCCTGAGCTTCATGGTCAGCGGCTTCCTCGCGGCCCGGCGCGAGCCGCGGCCCGACGTCGTCATTTCGACCTCGCCGCAATTCTTCGCCGCCGTCGCCGCGTGGTGGTACGCAACACGGCGCGGCCTGCGCTACGTGTTCGAACTTGGCGATCTGTGGCCGGCGTCGATCGCCGCGGTCGGCGCCATGAAGTCGAGCTTCGGCCTGCGCCTTCTGGAGAAGCTGGAACTCAGGATGTACCGCGATGCCGACGCGGTCGTGGCGCTGACACCATCGTTCAAGGAGAACCTGGTCAGCCGCGGGATCGACGCGGACAAGATCGCCGTCGTCGTCAATGGCGTCGATCTACGGCGTTACGCGCCCGGGACGCGCAACCCCGGCCTGGCCGCCGAAGCCGGCATCGATGCCGGAGATTTCGTCGTCGGCTATGTCGGCACGCACGGCATGGCGCACGCGCTCGGCAACGTGCTCGACGCCGCCGCGTTGCTTCGGGACCGGGACGACATCCGGTTCCTGCTGGTTGGTGCCGGCGCCGAACGCGCGACGTTGTTGGCGCGGGCCGGCGCGGAGAAGCTCGACAACATCCGCTTTCTCGATCCGCAACCGAAAGAGCGCATGCCCGGCGTCTGGTCGCTGTGCGACGCGGCGCTGGTGCACCTGAAGGATTCTGACGTATTCGCCGGCGTCATCCCGTCCAAGATATTTGAGGCCATGGGCATGGGCCTGCCGATCGTTTTCGCCGGACCGGCGGGCGAAGGCAGCCGCGTCGTCGCGGATGCGGGTGCCGGGCCCATCGTCCCGGCGGAGAATCCGGAAGCGCTGGCGGCGGCGTGCCGGGCGCTCGCCGACGACCTCGCCCAGCGCCGCGTCTTCGGCGAACGAAGCCTCGCAGCAGCACCTAAATATAGCCGCGAAGCCCAGGCGCGCCATATGATGGGCGTCCTCGATGCCGTCGCCGCCGGCGCCGGCTGGCAGGTGGCCGCGGTCGATCCCGCAACCGGCAAGCTGCGATGAAGATCGGCGTCACCGGCGCGAACGGGTTCGTCGGCGGATACCTGCTGCCGGCGCTTCGCGAAGCCGGTCATCACGTCACCGCGCTGGTCCGCTCGCCGACCGGACTGGATTCGAATACCGTGGACGAGATCGTCGCCATCCCGACGCTCGATCAGGATGTGGACACGGGCGCGTTGACAGCCGCGATGGCGGGTCTCGACGCCGTGGTCCACCTGGCGGCACGCGTGCACGTGATGGACGGCTCGGTCGACGAGCAGGCATTCCAGCGCGTCAATGTCTTCGGCAGCGCAAAGCTGTTCGAGGCCGCCGAGGCCGCGGGCGTCCGGCGCTTCGTGTTCATGAGCACGGTCAAGGCCGCCGGGGAGCGGTCGACCGGCACGCCCATCACCGACGCCGACGCGTCGGGACCGGAGGACGCGTACGGCCGCTCGAAACGGGATGCCGAGACGCGCCTCGCGAGCCTCGCGAAGACCGGGAAATGCCGGCTCGTCGTCCTGCGGCCAGCCTTCGTCTACGGCTGGCCGCCGACCGGAAACTTCCGAACCGTGATCTCCGCCATTCTCAAAGGCGTGCCGCTGCCGCTCGCCGGCATCAGCAACCGCCGCCACATGACCTATGCCGGTAATCTGGCGAGCGCCATCGCCACCGCCTGCACCGCCGAAGGTCTCGGCGACACGCCTTACTTCATCGCCGACGGCCAGCCGGTGTCGACGCCCGGCCTGTTCCGCGGCGTCGGCGATGCCTTCGGGCATTCGGCGCGGCTGTTTTATGCCCCGGCCGGCCTGCTTCGGCTATTGGGAAGATTGACCGGGCGCGGCGCTGCCGTCGCCCGCCTGACCGAGGATTTTGTCGTCGACACGGCGCCCTTCAACCGTGACGCACGCTGGCAACCGCCTTATAAGATGTCTGACGGGCTGGGCGCGATCGCCCGCGCCTGGCGCGAGACCAAACGGGCGGGATCTGATTGACCGTGAAGCTGTTGCATCGCATATCCGGCCGCGGCCTGATCGCTTTCGGGCACGACATCGTCATGGCCGGGGTGTCGTTCATCATCGCCATGTACCTGCGCGTCGGCGCGACGGACTACCGGCTGCAACCGGAGCTTCTGGCCGAGGGCGCCGTTGCCATGATCCTGATCGGCGCGGCCGTGTTCTGGGTATCCGGCCTTTATCGCGGCGTCTGGCGGTACGCATCGATGGACGACCTGATGGCTATCACCCGTGCCGCGACCGTCACCATGCTGGCATTCATGGTGGTGATGTTCGCCTGGTCGCGCATGGACGACGTGCCGCGTTCGGTCCCGTTCATCAACTGGTTCGTGCTGATGGCGCTGCTCGGAGGCCCCCGTTTCGTCTACCGGTCCTGGAAAGACCGGCGGATCGAGCTGCCGTCGCTAGACTCGAGCAACAAGGTTCCGGTGCTGCTGATCGGCGCATCAGACGGTGCCGATCAGTTCCTGCGCGGCCTCCGCCAAAGCGCCGATACGCCCTACAGCATTGCCGGGATCCTCTCGGAACAGCCGGAACGGGTCGGCCGCACGATCCGCGGCGTCGACGTCATCGGCACCGTCGCCGACCTGGAAACCGTCGTTAAAGACCTGAAATCCCGCGGCCTGGCACCGCAGCGGCTTGTCCTGACCAAGGACGAGATCACCGGCGCACCGGTGCGCGATCTGCTGGAGCGCGCCGCCGCGCTCGGACTGACCCTTGCCCGCATCCCGCGCGCCACCGACTTTCAGCACGCCGACGCTGACGGCACGGCGATACAATCCGTCGCCATCGAGGATCTGCTGGGCCGGCCGCAGACACCACTCGAACGCACGATCATGCGCGGCCTGATCAAGGGACGGCGTATCGCCGTGACCGGTGCCGGCGGCAGCATCGGCGCCGAGTTGGTGCGCCAGATCGCCGATTTCGAACCGGCCGGAATCGACCTGATCGAAAACAACGAGTACGCGCTTTACACGATCGACCGCGAACTCGCGGAGACCTGTCCCGATCTGCCCCGCCGGGCGATGATCGCCGATATCCGCGACCGGCGCCGCATCGAGGCGGCGCTGGAGAGCCTGAACGCCGAGATCGTCTTCCATGCGGCCGCGCTCAAGCACGTGCCGCTGGTCGAGAGCAATCCGTCAGAGGGCGTGCGCACCAACGTCCTCGGCACGGTCAATGTCGCCGACGCCTGCGCCGCCATCGGCGTCAGGGCAATGGTCCTGGTCTCGACCGACAAGGCGATCAACCCGACCAGCGTGATGGGCGCCACCAAGCGGGCCGCGGAGATGTACTGCCAGGCGCTCGATCTTGCCGGCGGCGACGATGCCTGCCGCTACGTCACCGTCCGCTTCGGCAACGTGCTCGGCTCGACCGGTTCGGTGGTGCCGTTGTTCCAGCGCCAGCTCGAGAACGGCGGCCCGCTGACCGTTACCCATCCGGAGATGACACGCTATTTCATGACCATCCGGGAGGCGGTGGAACTGATTCTCGAAGCTTCCGCGATCGGCAGCGCCGGCGAAGTCACGGACGGCCGGATTTTCGTGCTCGACATGGGCGAACCGGTAAAGATCGTCGACCTGGCGCGGCAAATGATCAGGCTTTCCGGCAAGGTACCCGACCAGGACGTGAAGATCGCGTTCACCGGCATACGGCCGGGCGAAAAACTCTATGAGGAAGTTTTTCACGACGGCGAGACGACGGTCGAGACCGATCATGCCGGTCTCTTGCTGGCCGCGCCGCGCGTTGTCGCCGTCGAGGAACTAAAGCGCCAACTGGCGCCGCTGCTGGCCGCGGCCGAAAACGGCGACGACGAAAACGTCCGCCGGCTGTTGCACGATCTGGTCCCGGAGTATATCGAACCCACGGACCAGACGCCGCCGAAGCGGGCGCAATCGACCTGACCGATCCAACGACGAGGACAATCACAGACGATGACCGACGCCAAGATTACCCGTGCCCTGATCAGTGTTTCCGACAAAACCGGCCTGGTGGACCTTGGCCAGGCCCTGGCCAAGGCCGGGGTCGAAATACTCTCGACCGGGGGCTCCGCAAAGGCGCTCCGCGACGCCGGCGTCGACGTCGTCGAGGTGAGCGACTTTACCGGCTTCCCGGAAATCATGGACGGCCGGGTCAAGACGCTGCAGCCGAAGATCCATGGCGGTCTTCTGGCGGTGCGCGGCAACCCCGGGCACGAAGACGCCATGAAGGCGCACGGCATCGAGAACATCGATCTGCTGGTGGTGAACCTGTATCCGTTCGAGGAAACCGTCGCCCGCGGCGCCGACTTCGACACCTGCATCGAAAACATCGATATCGGCGGGCCGGCGATGATCCGCGCCGCGTCGAAAAACCATGCCTTCGTCACCGTCGTCGTCGATCCCGGCGATTATGCCCGGCTGATCAATGAAATGGAAACGAACGCAGGCGCCACCACGGCCGCGTTCCGGACAAAACTTGCCGCCAAGGCCTATGCGCGCACCGGCGCCTACGACGCCGCGATCTCTTCGTGGTTCGCCGAACAACTCGGCGAGACGTTCCCCGCCAGCAAGGTCATGGCGGGATCGCTGAAGCAGGTGCTGCGCTACGGCGAAAACCCGCATCAGGAAGCGGCGTTCTATACCAACAGCGAAAACCGGCCCGGCATCGCCACGGCGGCACAACTGCAGGGCAAGGCGCTCAGCTTCAACAACCTGAACGACACCGACGCCGCGTTCGAGCTGGTCGCCGAGTTCACGGAAACCCCGGCCTGCGTCATCGTCAAACACGCCAACCCGTGCGGCGTTGCGGTCGCGGACAATCTGACGGATGCCTACAAAAACGCGCTCGCATGCGACACCGAAAGCGCGTTCGGCGGCATCATCGCGTTTAACCAAGAGCTCGATTCCGCGACCGCCGAACTGGTCGCCGACCTGTTCGCCGAAGTGGTCATCGCGCCCAGCATCGCCGACGGCGCCAAGGCGCTGTTCGCCGCCAAGAAGAACCTGCGCGTTCTGGAAACCGGCACCATGCCCGATGCCGGAGCCGCCGGCATGACGGTGCGTTCGCTGGCGGGCGGCTATCTGTTGCAGACCCGCGATGCGCTCCTGACGTCCGACGATCTGAAGGTCGTCACCAGGCGCGAACCGACGGCCGGCGAAATGGCCGACCTGCTGTTCGCCTTCACCGTCTGCAAACACGTCAAATCGAACGCCATCGTCTATGCCAAGGCGGGCGCCACGGTCGGCGTCGGCGCCGGCCAGATGAGCCGCGTCAATTCATCGCGCATCGCCGCCTGGAAAGCCGCCGACGCGGCGAAGGTCGCGGGCGACGCGGAAAGCTGGGCCATCGGCTCGGTGGTCGCGTCCGATGCCTTCTTCCCGTTTCCGGACGGGCTTCTGGCGGCGGCGGAAGCGGGCGCCACGGCGGTCATTCAACCCGGCGGCAGCGTCCGCGACGAGGAAGTCATCGCGGCCGCCGATGAAAAGGGCCTCGCCATGATCATGACCGGGATGCGCCATTTCAGGCACTGATCCCGGCCGCCGCACCCGGGCGCGCGACGACGTGTCCGGCACCCGTCACCCGCAAACAGCAACAAAGGCAGTTTCCTGAAAACACGAGTGGGCAAATGAAGTATCGCGCCGAAATAGACGGCCTGCGCGCGCTCGCCGTGGTGCCGGTGATGTTCTTTCATGCCGGGATCGCCAGCTTCAGCGGCGGCTACATCGGGGTCGACGTATTCTTCGTCATCAGCGGTTATCTGATTACGACCATCATCATTCAGGATCTGGAGACCGGCCGCTTCAGCCTCGCCAATTTTTACGAGCGCCGGGCGCGGCGCATATTGCCGGCGCTGTTCTTCGTGATCCTGGTCAGCCTGCCGTTTGCGTGGATGTTGCTGACAGCGCGGCACCTGAAGGATTTCGCGCAAAGCCTGGTTGCCGTATCGGCGTTTTCCTCGAATATCCTGTTCTGGCACGAAAGCGGTTACTTCGAAACCGCCGCCGAGTTCAAGCCTTTGCTGCACACGTGGAGCCTGGCGGTCGAGGAGCAGTACTATATTTGCTTCCCGCTGCTCTTGATGCTGATCTGGCGATTCCGCAAACCCGCGGTCACCGGTACGATGGCGGTCCTGTTCGCAGGCAGCTTCGCGCTCGCCTGTTATGCCGCTTACCAAGCCCCGGCGGCAGCGTTTTTCCTTCTGCCGATGCGCGCCTGGGAACTTCTGGCGGGCGTCCTCTGCGCGCTGTATCTGAACGAAGACCGCGCCCCCGCCTCACCGGTGGCGAGCCAGCTTCTCAGCGCCCTCGGCCTGCTTGCGATAACGGTCCCGTTTTTCGCGTTCGATGAGGCAACGCCGACACCGAGCCACTACACGCTCCTGCCGATTGCGGGCGCGTGCCTGATCATCCTGTACGCAAACCAGGGAACCTTTGTGCGCAAGGTGCTGAGCAGTGCGCCGTTTGTCGGCGTCGGGCTGATTTCCTACAGCACCTATCTATGGCATCAGCCGATCCTCGCTTTCGCAAAGAACGCCCTGCTCGTAGATGATTTCGAGCGCCTTGTTGTCGGTTTCGTCGTTCTCTCGGTCGCGCTCGGATGGCTGAGCTGGCGGTTCGTCGAAAGGCCGTTCCGGCAAAAGCAGCGAACCACGCGGTTTACGGTGGTCAGCCTCTCCGTGCTGTTCGCCTCGTTGTTCGTCGGCGTCGGCTATTTCGGTCACGCCGGGAACGGCTTTCCCGCCGCGGCGCCGGCTGGCTACCGCATCGAGCGCCCGCTGGTTTCCGCGGACATTTTCCTGCTCGGCGATTCGCATGCCGGACATCTGATGCGCGGGCTCACCGCGATGACATCGGGCGATGTCCTGAACCGGTCGAGTTTCGGCTGTATTCCGTTCTTGAATGTGGATCGCTACGACTCCCGGTTCGTGCCGGGAGAGTGCGCCAAGGCAATGAACGCCGCCTTGCAGGAGTTTTCAGCGTCCAAGCAGTGGGGCACGCTGGTGATGTCGGCGATGGGGCCGGTTTATCTCGACGGATCGACGTTCAGAGGGAAAGCCGAGGAACGGGTCATCGGCCAGGGCGTCGAACTGATCGGCAACCCCGAGATCGGGAATCCCTGGGACGTCTATGAGACCGGGATGCGCAATACCTTCGCCTGGCTGAGCGGCCTCGAGCACAAGCGCGTCATCTTCATGATCGACGTGCCCGAACTCGGCATAGATCAGGGCTGCAACCGCGGGAAAAAGAAACTCGAACTGTTCGGCGTCACGATCGGTGATCTGGTAACGAACGACAAGGCCGTCGAATGCAAAATTCCGCGCGCCGAATACGAAGCTCGAGGGGGCAGGTACAAGGCGCTCGTGAAACGCGTTGCCGCGGAATTTCCGAAAATCGAAGTGTTCGACCCGACATCGCTGCTTTGCGACCGGGATTTCTGTTACGGCCACGTCGAAGGCGTCGGGTACATTTATAGCGACCCCGATCATCTCAGTGAAGCGGGGAGCCATTACGTCGCCGCCGCTTTGTCGAAGGTGCTGCCGGCGAAGGACAGCGCGGAATGACGTCCCGCATCAATGCCGGCACCGCCGCGACCGTCGCGGTTCTGATATGCACCGCCTTGTCCGCCGTCCTGTTCGCCCTGCGCCTGACGAGCGCCATGTCTTTGACGGAACCGGTTCAGGCCGCGACGAGCGGCTACGAGGCCGAGTCCCTGATCGCCATCTGGAACTTCATCAACGACCGGCCGGTCTATGTCAGCCGTTTCGACTTTCCCTACAGATGGGCGATTTATAACTGGCTCTACTATGTCTCGTACGGCTTTTCGGTGGATGCCGTCCTGTCGGCACTCGGTCTGACGGATTCATGGATTCCCACCATCGTCCGGTGCGTGACGCTGTTTGGTGTCGCCACCGTGTTCGCCGCCGCGTTTGCCGCGTTCAGGCTGGCGCTCGTTCCGGTGACATGGCGCGAGGTCTGGCTGATTGCGGGTGTCGCGGGGTTTGTCGCCATCGGCCCGCTGCTCGGGTTCTGGGCCATGACGACGCGGCCCGATGTGTGGGCGCTGGCATTCCAGGCGCTGACCGTCTGCTGCTTTATCCTGTTCCTTGAAAAAGAGCGGCGCGGCTGGCTGATTCTCGTGATCATCACGGCGTATCTCTCATGGTCGCTGAAACAGTCGTCCGTTACGTCCATCGTCGCGGTCATCGCGTTCCTTGCGCTGCATAGGAGGTGGCGGCCGGCGTTCCATACGGCGGCGGTCTTCTCCCTGTTGTGCGGCGCGACGCTTGTTCTCGGTGGCGAGGTCTATCGTTCGAGCGTGACGCTGAGCGAGTACCAGGCGATTTATTCCCTCGACCGCGCGCTGACGGTCTTCGTCAACGCCGCCGCAAAGACCCTGCCGCAGATCGCCATGATCGGGGCGGCGGGGACGTTTCTGATTTTGACCGCCAGGCGACGGCGCACCCTGTACCAGTCCGTGTGCGCGCTCGACGACGTCACGAGATTCGCACTCGTCGGTGCCGGCATCGCGGCGGCGGTGGTTGTGCTGACATCGACGCACACCGGCGCGGCGGAGAACTACTATTTTTCTTCTCTGCTCTACCTGTCGCTGTTGTCGCTGCTCATATACCGCCGCCTGTTCGACCGGTCGCGCCTGGTCAGGGCCGCCATGTTCATCGGCTGGGGACTGCAGTCGCTGGCGGTCATCGCGGTTCTTTCCGGATCGCAGGGCACCTTTTCGGTCTACGATGAACACGAACAGGCGACGCGCTATCAACGCTGTATCGGCACGCCCAAAGGCCCGGTTTACGTGGCCGATTCCTATTATGCGCTGCCGTGGATCACCCCGAACGCCGCACAGACGATCCTGGCGTTCGGCTATTTCGCCGACCGCGCGCGGGGCGTCGAATATCAGCATGGCGGCATCGGCGGACTGATCGACGCGGGATACTTCGAGACATTGCTGCTGCCGGCCTCAATCGAGGGCGCCTATGACGGCAGCACGTTGAGCCGCTATCGGCCGACGGATACGATATGCGAAAAACTGTTGATGTATATGAAGCCGCCGCGCACGATTCCCGAATGACGGCAAGGCAGGGAAGATAAGCCCGCATGACTGACCAGGACAACGGCAACGGGTTGGCGCAACAATTGCGCCGCCGGGAAGCGTATCGCGACGCCTATACCGAAGAGTCCGACCCGATTTCCATGGAGCGGCATTTGTGGCAGGCGGCGACGTTCCGGCACCTGACCCATCTGGTTCCGGGTGAGACGATTCTTGAAATCGGCGCAGGCCAGGGTTCATTCACCGAGGCCCTGTTGAAGGTCTCGAAGGGCCGCAATCCGATCACCGCGGTGCGGTTCAACGACGACGGGGATTTTACAGCGACCGGCAACGGCGCCGACAACGTCACGGTCGTTTCCGGGAGCGATTTTCCAGCCGCTGTCGAGTCCCGGAAATTCAACTACGTGGTTCTGCATAACATGCTGGACCGTGAAACCGTCACGTTTCTGATGAGCGCCGTCTACGATTTACTGCAACCGGGCGGGCGCGTTGTCTGCGCCGAATCCAATCCGTGGAACCCGGTTTTCGCCATCCGCCAGAAGTTCAGAAAGTGGCGCAAGGCGCCACTGCCGCAGACGCTCGTCAACAGACTGGAACTGTACGAACTGATTTCGGACATCGGGTTCGTCAGGGTTTTCACGCGCTTCAACGATTTCGTCTATGCGCCGCTGCCGAAGGCGCTGATGTGGGTGTTCCGCAACACCACGATTGTCCTGGAAAACATGCCGCTGGTGCAGAACCTTGCCGGGCGCATCCTGATCCAGGCGCAGAAACCGCCGCGCGACGCCATGAAAACCCCGGCCTCGCTGTGCAGCCACAGGGAACTGAACGGCCGCATTTCGGTCGTCATTCCGTGCCACAACGAAGAAATGAATGTCGG
Source organism: Rhodospirillales bacterium (assembly GCA_051117645.1). GTDB lineage: Bacteria > Pseudomonadota > Alphaproteobacteria > Rhodospirillales > Casp-alpha2 > UBA4479. Next base: position 65,315 of record JBNPEI010000010.1, on the reverse strand, counting down.
GCCGCTGGTCGACGGGCTGCTGTCATACTACGGCGACTATATTCACGAGATCGTCCTGGTCGACGACAACAGCACCGACGGCACGCAGGACGTCATCCGCGAGACCGGCGAGCGCGTGGCGGTTCCCGTCAAACTCGTTGCCCGGACGCCGCCGAACGGCGTCGGCTACGCGATCAAGGAAGGCCTCCAGGCCGCCACGGGCGACTATATCCTGTCGATGGACTGCGATTTTCAGGATCTGTTGCCGGAACTCGAGGATATGTTCGACGCCATTGCCGACGGTGCCGACGTCGCCGTCGGCAGCCGGTTCTCGCGGCACAGCGTGCTGATCAACTATCCGTTCGGCAAGATCATCGCCAACCGCATGTATCACCTGTGCTTCAACATCCTGTTTAGGGAAGCCCGGCGCGATCTCACCAACAATCTCAAACTGATGCGTCGCGAACTTGCCGAACGCCTCGATCTGCGCGAAGGCTGGTTCGCGGTGAACGCGGAGGTCGGGCTGCAGCTCGCGCTCATGGACGGCCCGGTGCTGCGTGAAGTGCCGATCTCATGGGTCAACCGGACATTCGATCAGGGTCATTCGTCATTCAAGGTCCTGGCGTCCGGTGGCGGTTATGCGCGGGTGCTGTTCCGGCTGTTCAGGCAACTGAATATGGGCTCGCAAAGAATTCGGCCCGATATCGAACCGCCCGGCAAAGCGTCCGGCACATGATCGACGTTTCTACCTGCATCGTGTGCGGCGGCGAGCGGCGCCGCCTGCTCTATCCGTCGACCTTCGACGGCAGCGTATGGGACGACGCCATCCCGTATTTCCTGACCAACCGGGAAAAGGCCGTACACGGGGATATCGTGCAATGCGCCGATTGCGGTTTCGTCTATACCTCGCCGCAGTTCGAAGCGGCCGAGTACGCACGGATTTACGCCAACATCTCGATCTCCGATCAGGGCACGAACGACCGTTCCCTGGCGTTGCGATACGAGAATCTCGCCCGCCTGGTGAACGGGTACTGCCCCGAAGGACGGTTTCTCGATCTCGGTTGCGGGAACGGCGGCTTTCTGAACGCGATGCCGTCCCATGACGGCGTCGGTTTCGAGATTCGCCAGGACGGGCTCGGCGTGACGGTGCAGGACAGGATCGTCATCGGCGATTTTCTCGGCTACGCGCGCCAGCGCAACGCCGAGGCTTTGCCCCGCTTCGACTTCGTTACCGCGTGGGACGTTCTCGAACACATCCCGGACCTGGATGCGCACATGTCCGGCGTTGCGGATATCGTCGCGCCGGACGGATATTTTTTCGTAACCCTGCCGGATATCGGCAGCTTGTCGGCCCGCATATTCCGCGGACGCTGGAATTGCGTTCTTCTGGAGCATCTGTGGTATTTCAGTCTCGGCACCTTCGAAAAATATGCGCACCGGTTCGGGTTTAACGTCGTCGATTCTTGTTCCTTTCCCTATCCCTGCGATATACAAACGCTCGCCAACCGGGTCAGCCAGACCTGGGGCCTGCCGCGGTTGCCGTTACCGGCATTGCTCGGCCGGCAGGTCATCAAACTGGGCGTTGGACTGATGGGCGTGGTGCTGAAAAAACGGGCCGTGTGATCGTGCATCGTCAAAATATAAACCGGAGTACCCGATGAGCGTTGTTGTTATTACCGGAGCTGGCGGACTGATCGGTTCCGAAGCCACGCGGTTTTTTAGTGCCCAGGGACTGGATGTCGTCGGCATCGACAACGACATGCGCCGGTATTTCTTCGGCGATGCGGCGAGCACGCAGTGGAATCAGACGAACCTGTCGGAGACGATACCGACCTATACGCATTTCTCGGCGGATATCCGCGACACCGCGGAAATGGAGGCCATTTTCAGTAAATTCGGCCGCGATATCGTCGCCGTCATTCACGCCGCCGCGCAGCCGTCGCACGATTGGGCGGCCAAGGAACCGTTCACCGATTTCTCCGTCAACGCCACCGGCACGCTGGTGCTGCTGGAAATGGCCCGCAAGCACTGCCCGGACACCGTGTTCTTGTACCTGAGCACGAACAAGGTCTATGGCGACACCCCCAACAAGCTGCCGCTGGTGGAAGGCGAAACACGCTGGGAGCCGGATCCGTCGCACGTATTCGCCGAGCACGGCATCGACGAGAGCATGAGTATCGACGACACCACGCACAGCGTGTTCGGCGTCTCGAAGCTGGCCGGCGACGTCCTGGTGCAGGAGTACGGCCGCTATTTCGGTTTAAAAAGCGCGGTGTTCCGGGGCGGATGCCTGACCGGGCCGGCGCATTCCGGCGCCGAGTTGCACGGCTTCCTATCCTATCTCGCCAAGTGCGTCGTACAGGGCAGGCACTACACGGTGTTCGGCTACAAGGGGAAACAGGTTCGCGACAATATCCACAGTTACGATCTGGTAAATGCGCTGTGGCATTTCTTCAATGCCCCGCGCGTTGCCGAGATTTACAACATCGGCGGCGGTCGGCAGTCGAATTGCTCGATGCTCGAAGCGATCGACATGTGCGAACGCAAGGTCGGGCGGCCGCTGGACTGGGACTACAGCGAAGACAACCGCGTCGGCGATCACATCTGGTGGATCAGCGACGTGCGGAAGTTCCAGTCGCATTTTCCGGCATGGCGTTACAAGTACACCATCGAAGACCTCATCGCCGAGATCTGCGACGCCGTGAAGGCCTAGTGGCCGGCGGCGCACAGAACGCCGCCGCCTGATACCCGAAGCTCAGAACTTCCGTTCGGCTATCAGTCCCGCGTCCATGTTCTGAAGGCGCAGGAACTGTGCCAGGATGTGCATGATCGACTGGTGCACATCCTCGACGACGCCGTAGTTGTCGGCGTCGACGTGCAGGTTCACGTCGGCGATGTCCGCCGTTCGTCCCCCCGAAAATCCCGTGAACGCGATCACCGAGACGCGGTTGCCGGCGGCCCACTTGGCGGCGCGCACCACGTTCTCGCTGTCGCCCGACGACGACACCGTGATCAGCACGTCGCCGGCCTCGGCCATGGTGCGGAGCTGGTAGACGAACACCTCGTCGTAGGAAATATCGTTGGCGATGGCGGTCAGGGCTTCGACCGTCGACGCCAGCGACACCACGCGCGGTTTGAGCCTGGTATCCGTCTGCACACCCTTCAGATGGTCGCAGTGGAAATGATTCGAGATCGCCGCCGAGCCGCCGTTGCCGCACACATAGACCATGCCGCCCTGCGCATAGGCGACATCGAGAATGTCGCAGGCCCTGGCCAGCCGATCCCGGTCGATCGAGGCAAAGCCCCTGGCCACCTGGTCGGCGTAGGCATCGATATAGGCGCCGATGCCGTCGAAACTGTCGTCGGGGAATGTCATGGCTTCCTATATCCCGTTTGTCCGGCTCAGGCAACAAGGCTCGGGTTCAGGTAGTGGGTCAGTTTGAAAACTAGCGGACAAACAAATTTCGAACCGCCGCCACAATTGCAAACAAGAAGGCCCCACCCACGAGTCCGCCAACTGCATAACTTGTAAGTTCTAACCAGTTTTGAGGAAGTGCTTCATCAATCATCCATGCACGTCCAAGTAAGTACGGCATGCTAAGAGCTGCGCCGTACAAGGCTGCCTTACGCACATTCCATTTCTCTATCTTCATTTGGCCCCTCGCTTCTTGTACGGGCCGCGTTTCTTCGGCGCGGGCTCCGCAGCTTCGACCAGCGCCACGATATCCGACATATCCCAGAGCCGATCCGAGACGCCAGCGGCCATTGCCGGGGAAAGCCCGTCGAGGCTCTTATGCTGGCGAACGAAGTTATAATACATCATGTGCAGCGCGACCGCGTAGCAGTGGTTTTCGATCTTCTTCGAAAAGCCGTTGGTCAACCGAGTGAAGCGGCGCATGTGCATCCGCATCGTGAGGTTGCTACGCTCGACATAGGACGTGCTCACATCTTCTTTAGCGGGCTTCCCCTCAACGCTGCGTTTGCGCGTGCCAATGCACTCTGCGGGGCTATACTTGCCTTTCATCGCTTCGGGGGCCGAGCCGTACATTTTGACTAGTTGGGCGTAGTCTACGTCCCCGCCGAAAGCGCCTTCTACCGCTTCCAGGTACGCCTTGTGGCCGTCCGTTGTAATCTGGACGCGATTGGCAAGACGCGCCGCAACGTCATCCATAAACTCGATTGCGTATTCGCTATCGCGACCGCCGACCAGATAGGAGACGATCAACTTGCTATCGGCATCAAGGGCGGTCCAAGTCCACGTATCCCCTGCGCCTTCGGGTGCGGCCTTGGCTGTTCTAACGTTCTTTTGCTTGCTGTAGGTGAAGCTCCAGATTTCATCACACTGGATGCGACGGCACTCCAGGTTGCGAACGTGCTCGTCGTGATACGAAGCGCATGCCTTCCCAGCATCTACAAGAAGCTTGGAGATCGTGTTTTTACTGCAGCCCTCTACCCGCTCGATAGAGCGAATGGAATTGCCCTCACAGAGCATGTGAAGGATCTTGGCGCGTTGTTTGGGATCAAGCTTCCTCATACCCAGAGAGTACCCCGGGCATGAATTTCAGTCAAGCATTTTGGTCAGTTTAAATTACATCCCACGAGTTTTGAATGGATTTTTCGTAATTGTCGGACGCGTATGGCAACCGCAATTTGAAATTCACCATGGAATCATTTTCTGTGGCTATACCCTCGGCTTCGCTCAGTGCCTTTTCAAGCAGCTCCGCATCAACCTGTGGGTTTTCTCGAATGAGTTCCTCTAGTTTTTTCCGGTCAATCTTCATCGGTTCAACTCCTAGCGAGGACGTGTAAGTCTACACCACTGTGCAGAAAGTATCTAATCCGATTTTTTGACGAATAATCGGAAGCCAAATCATAGTAGTCCTTAACCAGCTTATTTAGCTGGCGATCTTTCCCAAAATCTTCAATCTGCAATTTCATTTTCGCACTTCTAAGCGTGGCCATTGGTATTCCACGCCCGTGTGAGTGCCAAACCTTTGTGTCGTTAAGGGTGTCTGCAATTTTCTCCGCTCGATCTTCCTTCATCTTCTTATCGACCGGTAACCCTTTTGTTTTTGTAGTCTTCCAATCCTTAAATTTGTACTTAACAAGCCACTTCTTTATCAATGTCACGGATTGCTTTCTTGCCTGGTCAATCGCGTAGAGTTCAGCCGCGTCAAACTTGTGAATCATATAATTCATTTCAGCGGTTGTTATGGTTCCATTGCGGCTCTTTTCAACTAATTCATCGTATTTTTCAAGGTACCCAGTCGCGGGCACCAAGCTTCCATTCTGCCCCTCTACTTGGGGGTCAATGGGACCTAGAACAGAAAAATAATCCATGTAAATCGTGTCGCCTGACATGCACAGGATGGTCCCCGCAGAATACGCGTAATTGGGAACGATGAACTCCACCTCTTTGTAATGCTTCCGAAACACGTCCGCTATGCGCTCGGTCACTTCCACAAAGCCCCCCGTAGTCTCAAGCACTACCGAAAGCTTCTTTTTCCGTTTAGGGAGACCCTCGATTTCTCGGCGGATTGCATCATCCAAGCCCATCATTATCGGGCTTCTGACGAAGAGGACATCCGAGTCAAGATGATCCCCGAGATCACAATTGCACGCTTGAAGCTTGTCTTCGATGAACGTGTTAGCGTTAAGGCTTAGTTTCATCTTTTCCCCACCTGACCGCCGCCGCTTTTCTTGCGATTTCTTGACGCTCAGTTGTGGATAACTTATTTGCACGTGCTTTTCCACCTTTTAAACCACCCTTGCGTTGTGCTTCCGATTTCTTCGGGGGCGGGGCGATCTCACCAGTTGCCAAGTCGACAACATACTTAGCCAGTTGATTCTGGTCGCGCGGCGGCTTTTTAGGTGTATCAGACATAGGCGTAATATGGCATCTCTGCGAGGGTAATGCCACAGGGTGTCAATCGCGGTCATTTTCAGACTGACCCACTACCCGGGTTCAGGACCCGGGACGGTAATGCACGCCGCGCAGCAACAGGCCGCCCACCACCAGGAAAACCAGGATGCCGGCCATGCCGACGCGCTGGCTGTCGAACGCCGCGGTCAGCGCGCCGACCAGCATCGGCCCCAGAAACGCCGTCGCCTTGCCGGACAGCGCGTAGAGCCCGAACATCTCGGTCCTGAGTTCCGGCGGCGCCAGGTGCGCCATCAGCGACCGGCTCGCCGACTGCGCCGGCCCCATGAACAGGCCGAGCGCGAGACCGATAATCCAGAACAGGGTGATGTCGGTGATCAACAGGATCGCGCCACCCAATACCGTCAGCGCTGCGAGCGAAATGTAGATCACCCGGATCGGCCCCCAGCGGTCGTCGAGCCAAGCGAACGCGAACGCGCCCAGCCCCGCCGTCACGTTGATGCCGATCCCGAACACGATCAGGTCGGCGAATGCCATCCCGAACGTCCCGGCGGCGTAGATCCCGCCGAAAGTGAACAGCGTGTTGAGCCCGTCGGTATAGATCATTCTGGCGATCAGATATCTGAAAACATTCGCATGCGCGCGGGCGCGGCGGAAGGTGTCGACCAGTTCCCGGAAACCGCGGCGGACCGCCTCGCCGATGCCGACGCCGGTCGCGGGCTTGTCGGGACTGAACAGAAAGATGGGGATGGAGAAAACCGCCATCCAGACGGCGACGAACGGCCCGGTGATCCTGAGATCCTCGGCCTGTTCCTTGTCGAGTCCGAACAGCGGCGTGTCGGTCTGCACGAACAGCACCAGCACCAGGACGAGACACGCCAGCCCGCCGGCATAGCCGGTACCCCAGCCCCAGCCGGAGACACGGCCGAGGTGGCTGTCCGGCACCAGCCGCGTCAGCATGGCGTTGTAGAACACCATCCCGGTCTCGAACGCGGCATTGGCGCAGGCGACCAGCACCAGCCCCCAGATCATCATGTTCTGTTCCGGCGCGACGGTCCAGAGCGCGGCCGAAAAGCCGATGCACGCCAGCGTCATCACGAACAGCCACGGCTTGCGGGGTCCCGTGTGATCGGTGATGGCGCCGGCGACCGGGCTGATCACCGCCACGAACAGCGCCGACCAGCCGATCGCCTGGCCCCAGAGCGCCGTGCCGGTCACTTCGTCGGGCGCCACGCCCTTGGTGAAATAGGCGGCGAAAACGAAGGTGATGATGACGGTCGGAAACGCCGAGTTGGCCCAATCGTAGAGGCACCACGCGGCGATCCCGAGTTTCGATCCCGGTTTACTGCTGGGCACCGTCGACCATGGTTCTGAGCTGGCGGCTGGCGACGGCGATCATCGACAGGTCGTTGACTTCCACGTTCCAGAGTTCGCTTAGCATCTGCTCGGTCGGTTCGACCAGCACCGGGTTGGCATCGATCCAGGCGTCCACCGCCTGGTGCGGCGACATGCCTTTCCTGGCGCTGTCGAGCACGGCTTCGGTGAGGCGCAGTTGATGGCTGTAGATCTCCTCGACCAGCGCCGCGATGGCGAGCTGCTGCCAGTGGCTTTCGGAATCGAGCCCGTCCGCCGCGGCGCGCAACCGGCCCATGCGGAACCGGGTGCCGATGGCGAAGTAGCTCTTGGCAACGGTCAGCACGTCGGTCTTGCGCTTCAGCGACAGCCTGACGATGTCGCAACCTGAGTAGAGGTTGACCAGGTTGGCGACGCGCAGTGCCAGCGTCTCCGGCACGCCATGCTCCAGGTACGGCGCCGCGCGGGTCTTGACGTCGGCGACGTAATGCTTCGGCAGCGTCGACGACAGATGCTGCGCCAGTTTTTTCATGCCCTCGGCGAACGCCCCGCAGTTGGTGCCGATATCGAGGTTCTTCTCGCCGTGACGCAGGAACCACAGCGTCACCCACTCCAGCAGGTGGTGCGTGTCGATCATCATCGAGGTCTGGGTCGCCGCCGGCACCTTGTTGTCGAGCGCCTCGATCTCCGACCACAGCTTCGGCATCTCGAAGATTTCCTGGGCGATGAACCAGGCGCGTGCGATCTCCGCCACACCGAGACCGGTCTTCTCGCGGATCTCGTTGACGAAGCTGCCGCCCATCCGGTTGATCATGTTGTTGGTCAGCCGTGTCGCGACGATTTCGCGGCGCAGCCGGTGTTTGGCAACCTCGCCGCGGTATTTCTCGCGCAGCGGCGTCGGGAAGTAGCGCACCAGATCGTCGAACAGGTACGTGTCGTCCGGCACGTCGGAGGCCAGGATCTCGTCGTAGGTCCAGAGCTTGGCGTACGAAAGCAGCACCGCGATTTCCGGCCGGTAGAGACCGTGCCGCTGCGCCGCGCGCTCGGCCATGACTTCGTCGTCGGGCAGAAACTCGACGGCGCGGTTGAGCCGGTCGGCGCGTTCCAGCGTCTTCATAAGCCGGTGCTGGTTGTCGAGCGCGCCGATGCCCTGCGCCTGGATCAGCGTGATCGCCTGGCTCTGATCGTAGTTGTGCCTGAGCACCAGCGACGCCACCTCGTCGGTCATGCTGGCCAGCAGCTTGTTGCGGTTGGGTTCCGTCAGGTTGCCCGCCTGCATAACCTGGCCCAGCAGGATCTTGATGTTGACCTCGTGGTCCGACGAATCGACGCCGGCCGAGTTGTCGATGCTGTCGGTGTTGAGCCGGCCGCCGTGCGCGGCATATTCGATCCGGCCCAGTTGCGTGGCCCCCAGGTTGGCGCCCTCGCCGATCACCTTCGCACGCACTTCCGCACCGTTGACGCGGATCGCGTCGTTGGCGCGGTCGCCGACGTCGGCGGCGCTCTCGTGGCCAGCCTTGATATACGTGCCGATGCCGCCGAACCACAACAGGTCGGCCTCAAACTTGAGGATCGTTTTCAAAAGCTCGTTCGGTGTCACCGTGTCCTTGTCGAGGCCGAACAGTTTCTTGATCTCGGGCGTGAGCTTGAGCGACTTGGCGCTGCGCTCGAAGATCGCGCCGCCCTTCGACAGCAGCTTGGTGTCGTAGTCGGTCCACGACGACCGTCCCATGTCGAACAGCCGTTTGCGTTCCTTCCACGTCTTGGCCGGATCCGGATTCGGGTCGACGAAGATGTGCATGTGGTTGAAGGCGGCCAGCAGCTTGATGTGCTTCGACAGCAGCATACCGTTGCCGAATACGTCGCCCGACATGTCGCCGACGCCGATGCACGTAAAGTCCTCGGTCTGCGTATCGACACCGAATTCGCGGAAGTGCCGCTTCACCGATTCCCAGCCGCCGCGCGCGGTGATGCCCATTTTCTTGTGGTCGTACCCCTGGCTGCCGCCGGACGCGAAGGCGTCACCGAGCCAGTGGCCGTAATCGATGGAAACCGCGTTGGCGATGTCGGAGAACGTCGCCGTGCCCTTGTCGGCGGCGACCACGAGGTACGGATCGTCGTCGTCGAGCCGCACCACGTCCTTGCGCTGCACGACCTTGGTGCCGGAGATGTTATCGGTGATGTCGAGAAGCCCCGACAGGAAAATCTTGTAGCACGCGATGCCTTCCGCGAGGAACGCGTCGCGGTCGCCCGGCGGCGTCGGTTGCTTGCAGACGAACCCGCCCTTGGAGCCGACCGGCACGATGACGGCGTTCTTGACCTGCTGCGCCTTGACGAGGCCGAGGATCTCGGTCCGGAAGTCCTCGGGCCGGTCCGACCAGCGGAGCCCACCGCGCGCCACGTAGCCGAAGCGCAGGTGCACACCCTCGACCCGCGGGCTGTAGACCCAGATCTCGCGGAACGGCCGGGGCAGCGGCATGTCCTCGACATTGCCGGATTTGATCTTGAACGAAACGTAGGATTTGTGCCCGCCGTCGTCGGCGTCCTGGAAGAAGTTCGTGCGCAGCGTCGAATCGAACAGGTTTAGGAAGCGCCGCAGAATGCGATCCTCGTCGGCGCTGGCGACGGCCTCGAGTTTTTCCAGGTAGGTCTTCCGCATCCGGTCCGGGTTGGCTTTTTTCTTCTTCGCCGGCTTCGGATCGAACGCCGCATGGAACATGTCGACCAGCAGCCGCGCGAAGCCGGAATGCCGGGACATGGTCTGTTCCATGTAGGCCTGCGAATACGGGATGCCGGTCTGGCGCAGATACTTGCAGTACGCTCGCAAGACGACGATGTCGCGCCAGGCGAGCCCAGCGCCGACCACCAGCGCATTGAAGCCGTCGCTTTCGGCATGGCCGTGCCAGACACGCGAGAATGCGTCCTCGAAATTGTCGCGGATGGCGGCGACGTCGATCGCACCGCCGGAACGCTGCTCGAGCCCGAAGTCGTGAATGACCAGCCGCCTGAAGCCCGCGTCCGATACGGTGACGCTGTGCGGCCCCGCTTCGTTGATGACCTTGAAGCCCATGTGCTCGAACACCGGCAGCACATCGGAAAGCGGAATTTCGGCATCCGGGTTGTAGAGCTTGAAGCGCACCGTGTCGCTTTCCGCACCGTCCGCCCGGTAGAGGTGGAACCCGATACCGCCGTCCGCGGCGAGCCGTTCGATCATGTCGAAGTCGAACAGCACCTCGTCGGACGAATACTGCGCCTGATAGGCCGGGCCGAACGCGTCCTTGAAGCGCGCATGCAACTCGTGTGCGCGGGCCTCGCCCTCGCGCTCGGTCAGCGCCGCCAGCACCCGGTCGCCCCACGACCGCGAAGCCTCGGCGATTTCGGCTTCGAGTTTCTTGGTGTCGTATTTCGGCACCTTGCGGCCCATCATCTTGATGATCAGGTGCACCCGCGCCAGCGGCGAATCGCCCAGTTGCGTGAAGAACGCCGCCGGCTCGCCGTCGAAAGCGCCGGCGAGGATCTCCTGGATTTTCTGGCGCAGCTCGGTGTCGTAGCGGTCGCGCGGCACGAACACCATGCACGACAGGTAGCGCTTGAAAACGTCCTCGCGCACGAACAGCGCGACGCGCTGGCGCTCCTGCAGGTGCAGGATACCGGTCGCGATCTTGAGCAGATGATCTTCCGGAACCTGGAACAGCTCGTCGCGCGGGTAGGTTTCGAGAATGTTCAGGAGCGCCTTGCCGTCGTGGCTGTCCCGGGAATACCCGGCGCGGTCGACGATGTTCTGCAGGCGCCGCCGCAGCAGCGGGATGTTACGCGGCGACAGGTTGTACGCGACCGACGTGAACAGGCCGACGAACAGGCGGTGGCCGACGACCCTGCCGTTCTTGTCGATCTTCTTGATGCCGATCGCATCCATGTGCACCGAACGGTGCACGACGGAACGCTGGTTGGTCTTGGTGACGCTCAAAAGCTCCCGCCGGCTGAGGAACTCGGCGATCTCGGCGGACAGCGTATTCTTGGCCTGGAACGCCTCGAACACGGCAACGCCCGGATCGCGCAGCACGCCGAGTCCGGATTCCCGGTCGACGGTGACCCGCGTTTTCTTGCCCGAGCCGGAAATCTTGTATTCGCGGAAACCAAGGAACGTGAAGTGATTGTCGTGCAACCAGCGCAGCAGCTCGCGCACCTCGGCGCATTCCTCGGCCTGCATGCCGCGCGGCTCGACCGCCAGTTCCTCGATCACCGATTCCATGCGCTCGCGCATGGGCCGCCAGTCCTCGACCGAAGCCCGGACGTCGGCAAGAATGTTTTTCAACGCATCGGTAATCTCGCGGCGCGCTTTTTCCGGCTGCTGCGCGATCTGGAAATGCATGAAGCTCTCGGCCTTCGCATCCACGTCGACGTGGCCGCGCTCGAGGATTTCCGTGACCTGGCCCGATTTGCTGCGCCGGACCTTGCAGATCGGGTGGATCACCAGATGGATCGGCAACTCGCGGCGGGTCAGTTCGGCGGAAACGGAATCCACCAGGAACGGCATGTCGTCCGTGACGATCTCGACCACGGTATGGTTCGTGGTCCAGCCATCCGCCTTCGGATCGGGGTTATAGACGCGGATGTTGGGCGTCCGCGCCTTGCGCGTTTTGCCGGTGTTCAGATGCGCGCGGGCGATGGCGACAAGCTCGGGCCCGGTCAGGGCTTCCAGATCCTGTTCCGGCACGTGCGCATAGTACTCGGCAATGAACGCGCGAAGCTGCTTGCCCTTTTTCCCCTTGTCCGTTTTTTGCGCGGCATTAAGGGCGGTCGTCACAAGCGCGCCGCCGGCATGATCCGTCTTCGGCATTGGATGCTCCCCTTCCCCGTCTCCCGAATCGAGGTATATGCGGGAAGGCTATCTCATCCCGGGATAGAGGGAAAGTGACGCTTGGGCAAAAACCCCGGGCTCAGAACCGCACCGAAAGCGTGATGGCGCCGAACCGGTCGGAGGAGGTCTGCGTATCGAACTCCTTCGTGCGCATGACGTGCGTGAAGGCGATGCGGACGTCCTTGTAGGTAACCGCAACGCCGGCGACGAAATCGCCGACCAGGGATTTCTTGTCGACGCTGTGGCTGTCGGCGAACGTATTGCCGTCGAGGAAGATGTTGCGCAGCACCCAGCGGCCGTCGACGCCGGCGAAGGCGTACCAGGAGAACTTCTCGGCCGGATTGATGGCGCCGAAACCGCTAAGGCTCGGGCGGATCAGCGGCGGCCCGTAATCGACGTAGAGTTCCTGGCCGACACGCAGCGTCACGCCGCCGTTGACGTGCGTATAGACGTTGCCGAGCGAGGCGCCGACGTGCGGGATCGCATCGGCTTCGAAGCCGTGAAACCGGAGCGCCTTGTGGCGCCATTTGCGCTCGCCGATGAGATTGATGCCGGGCTCGTTATTGAGCTGATGCTCCCAGCCCTTCGACGTCGCGACGCCGATCAGCTTGTGGTACTCGTTCTGCACCGGCTCGCCGAGCGCCGCCGGCCCGACGACCCCGACCTCCAGCGCCATCTTGTCCAGCGTCTCGGTGAAATGATCGCCGATGCCCTTGCCGGTTTCCGCATAAAGCGACCCGGACGCATAAAGCCACCCGGCATACGGCCGGTCGTCGGCGATCAGGTTGCGCGCCTCGGTATCGGCGGGCGTATAGATGTTGTGACCGAGTTCCAGGCCGAGCCGACCGCCCCTGACGTCGGCCAGCGGATAGAGCATCTGCAACGCGTCGCGCACCTCGGGCAGGTTCTTGCCGTCCTCCGCTTCCGAGACCCAGCCGAGGCGGATGCCGTTCGTGTAATGCCGGTCGGTGTTGGCGATACGGTCGTTCTCGACGTTGAGAGTCCACGTGCCGCCGTACGACGGCAGTGCGGCAATCGACATGGCGATACCGGCGAGAACGGCCCAGGTCCCGGAGCGAAGCGCGCGCATGCACTATTTCTACCCTTTGCGCATTCGCGTTGGAAGCTTTGATAAGTCTGCGTATGATGTTTCCGGGATTCGGCGGGGGCAGAGGAGGAGAGGATATATGCAACCTTTGGATATACTGGCGACCGCAATCGCCTACGTGATTGCCGCGGACGGTCAAACCACCGTCGAGGAGAAGGCGACCCTGGTTTCGATGCTCGGCAAGCACGTCTCGAACGGCGATCTGACGCGGGACGAGTTGCAGAACATGACGCAAAGCGCCTTCAACAATGCCGAGAAGATTCCCGTCGAGAAATTCCTGACCGTCGTCTCGGGCAACCTGTCGCAGGGACAGAAGGCCGTACTGCTATTGAACCTTTACGACGTCGCCGCCGTCGACGGCTCGATCGCGCTCGGTGAAAAGCGCGTGCTCCAGGCGTTCGAGGAAGCGCTGGAAATCGACGAGAACACGATGATCAAGGCACGCGACATCATCGCCTACAAGAACGACACCGCCGTCTTCACCAACGCGACGCATCCCAAGAACGAGAAAACGCACAATTTCTATATTTGAGTACGGGCCCTATTTGAGTACGGACCCTAGTCGGATGCCGTATCCGCCAGCACCGCGTGCTGGTAGCCGACCCGGTAGGCGACATCCGAACCCGGCGGCTTGAAGTCGAGCCGCTCCAGGTCGAGGTCGATATCCCCGTCGTAAGCGTCGACGAAATCGTTGGTGACGAGAATGTCGTGCGGCCCCGCCGTATCCTCGCCGAGCTTCGACGCCGAATTCACGGCATTGCCGAAAACCTCGTTCGATCCCAGTCTGAGGATGCGGCCGTGACTGATGCCGAGACACAGGATCACCTGTTCTTCCGGCGGCCGCGACAGGCTGAACTTTTGCGCCGCGTTCTGCATGGCGATGGCCGCATTCAGCGCATCTTTCGGTTTGTGAAACAGAATCATCAGGCTGTCGCCCTCGCGCTTGACGATGAACGCGTTGTGCTCGCCCAGGACCGGCGCGAACAGCTTTTCCGATTCGACGATGACCTGGATGAAGTGGATGATCCCGAAGTTGGCGGCGTTCCGGGAGAAACCCGAAAGATCGGTGAACATGACGCTCCAGGTTTCGCCGAACGTATCCCAGATCTTGCGGTCGATCACCTCATGATCGGCGCCCGGCTCGGCACGGCGCGCCAGCATGTTGATCAGCCGCTCGTGGCTGTTCTCCATGAACAGGGTTCTGAAATACGGCATCGGCTGCGCCCCGCTTTATGTGTCTGGGTAATTCGTTCGCGTTTACGAGTTCAGTTCAGGAGCGCCGTCAGGCGGTCCGGCAGCCGGTCGGTTTTCGCCTCGATCTCGCGCAGGATACGAACCTCGTTGGCGTCGGTCTTGCCGTCCTTGGAGATATTCTTTTCCAGCCAGTCGAGTTTGTCGTCGCCGATCCCGCCGTCCTCGTCGAGAACGAACTTCACGGTCGCGTCGACCAGAAGGTCGGCAAACGCGGGATCCATGTCGCCGCCGCTCAACACCGTGTTGAGGTCCAGGAGAAGCCGTACCTCCTCCTCCCCCGGTGTTTCCGCGTCGACGATCCCGCGCAGCATCTTGACTTCGGATTGATCGATCGCGCCGTCCTCGTAGACGTGCATCTTGATTGCCTGCAATTCGCTTCTCACGTTTCCAGTCCCTCCCTCGGCCGGCAAATCGAACAGTCATCTTGAACAGATTTGCCGGATGACGCAATCGGGGAGGAAACGAGCGACGTCCCGTTCATGGCCGCGGTCGAAAACACGGCCAGCCGGTCAGGTCAGCCGGCGATCTGTACCGTCGGTGTGGCGGAAGCGTTCGGCAACGTCACGACAACGCTTGTCCCCCGGCCGGGCGTACTTTGAATGTCCATCCGGCCGCCGTGCAGTTCGGCAAGACCGCGCACGATGGCGAGGCCCAGCCCCCATCCCTCGTCGGAGCGATACGAGTTCGCGGCAAGCCGCGCGTCCGGACGCATCAGATCGCGGAGAAGGCCGGCTTCGATTCCGATACCGGTATCGGAGACCTTAAGCGTCGTCTCGACCGGCGTCTGCGTGACGTCGAGTCTGATCTCCCCGTCTTCCGGCGTGAACTTGATTGCATTGGTGACGAGGTTGAGCAGGATCTGCTTCAGCGCCCGCCGGTCCGCCGCGATGGATTTGATCGTCTCGGGAAATGCCACATCCAGCGCAATCCTCTTTTCCTGGACCCGGGCATCGATGTTGCGCAGACCCTCCTCGACCGTACTGCGGATATCGACGTCCTCGTAGTCGAGGCGGATCCGGCCCTCCTCGATGGCGGCGATATCCAGCAGATCGTTGACCAGTTCGAGTAGCATTTCGGCGCTGGCGTGAATGTCCTTGGCGTACCCGCTCGCACGCCCGGCCTCCAGGTTGACGATGTGCTGGTTCGCGAGAATGTCGGAAAACCCGAGAATCGCATTCAGCGGCGTGCGAAATTCGTGGCTCATGCGGGCCAGGAAATCGGACTTCGTCTTGTTCGCCTCGACAGCCTCGTCGCGGGCGCGGCGCAGCTCCTCCTCGACCCGCTTTTCTGCGGTTACGTCGGTGAGGATCGTCAGCACCACGCGCGGGCCCCCGCCGGCCAGCGTTACCGGCACCTTCGTGACGTTAACGGACCGATGCACACCGTCGGCGAAATCCCGGGTGCTCTCGCCGAATCTTATTTGGCCGTCCCTGACGATTTCCTCTTCCTGACTGTTGATCGCCGCCGCCTGATCGTCGGACACGATGTCGGCGATGCGTTTGCCGATGATTTCCTCGGGTTTGAGGTTCTGCCAGCGGGCGAAGGCCTGGTTCACCATAAGGTACCGCCCGTCCGCGTCCTTCAGCGTGATGCCGCTCGGCGAATTGTCGACGATGGCGCGGAACCGGCGCTCGCTTTCCGCCAGCGCGTCCGTCGCCGCCTTGAGTTCCTCGGCCGTCCGAATCTGCCTGTGCGAGTCGCTGATCAGCCAACCGAGCATGACGGTCGCGGGCGTGAAGACCGCGACGAACGGCACCGCCAGGGTCTCGAGGATCCGCGCCGGCGCGTCGCCCGGCAACAGCATGAACCAGCCGAGACACGCGATATGCAGAAGCAGTCCGAAAACAAACAGGCGCGGCACGTCGACCGCCCAGCCGAACCGCTCGCGCCCGTAGCGGTAGAGGAGCCCCGCCGCCAGGCTCGTCAGGATGACGCCGACCCCGACGAAGGCGCCCGCGCCGCCGAGCGACCACCGGTAGGCACCGGCGACAGCCGCTGCGACCACGCCGGCAACTGGTCCGCCGAACAGGCCCGAGACCGCGATGATCACGGAGCGGGCATCGAAGATAATGCCGTCGGCAAACCGCAACGGCGCCATCATGCCGATCACGCAGATGATGCCGAACAACAGGCCGAACATGACGTTGCGCGCCAGACGCCGCTCCCGGAAACAACGCCAGATGAACGTTTCCAGGTAGCAAAGCGCGAGCAGAAGCGCGACGCCCTTGAGCAACTCCAGGACCATGACGCGATCCTACACCTTTAATGCGAATTCCGGAGCATCGGAAAACCACATGTCCGGGACCGGCACGCAACTGTGATGAAAGAAAAGAATGGAGCGGGCGATGAGATTCGAACTCACGACATCAACCTTGGCAAGGTTGCGCTCTACCCCTGAGCTACGCCCGCGCCGGGGGTATGCTCCGGCAACGCCGAAAGCAGGCGGGATCATACGCATCGCCGTCATGTTTTCAAGCGCGAAATGGCAAATTTTTTAAGAGTTTGTGTTCACCGCCGGAAGTCTTGCGGCGTCACCTGCCGCCCCGTAACCTCCGGTCCGCCATGATGACGCAAGAGACCCTGCTCCGGCACCTGGAAAACCTCGGCATCGAGAGCCGGACGGTCGCGCATCCGCCGGTCCACACCGTCGAGGAAGCCAAGGCGCACCGCGACGGCCTGCCCGGCGGACATACCAAGAACCTGTTCCTGAAAGACAAGAAGGGCCGCATGTTCCTGGTCACCGCCGACGAGGACCGAGCGGTCGACCTCAAGCAACTGCGCGACATGCTTGGCGCGAAACCGCTGTCGTTCGCCAGCGCGGAGCGATTAATGACATACCTCGGCGTCGAACCGGGCTCGGTGACGCCGCTCGCCGCCGTCAACGACACCGGCGGCGATGTCACCGTGGCGCTCGACACATCGCTGCTGGCGCACGACCTCGTCAACGTCCATCCGCTGGCCAATACCGCGACCACGGCGATGACACCGGAAGACCTGATCCGGTTTCTCGAAGCATGCGGGCACGCGCCGCTTTTGCTGGATTTCTGAAATCCGGCCGCGACCCTTGCCGTTGGCGCTTTCGTCGTCCATTTATAGGGCAAGAAGTTGCAGTTTCAGGTCAATAAGCCAGAGGAAGACGTCATGGAGTTTGTCATCAATCCCGACGGCAGCATGTCCCCTAAGGACGGTCAGGCACAGGGCCAGGCCGGCCCCCAGGCACCCGAAGGCGGTGCCGCGGCCGAGGCGCCGCAGCAGCCGGGAATCGTGCTCGACCCGGCCTCGGACGCGGGCCTCGACGCCAAGCCGGTCGGCGGCGGCGCCGACGGCGACCTGATCAAGGAATCCGATACCGAGCGCTTCATGCAGGACGTCATCGAGACGTCGCAGAGCGTGCCGGTGATCGTCGATTTCTGGGCGCCGTGGTGCGGCCCGTGCAAACAGCTCGGCCCGTTGCTGGAAAAACTGGTGCGCGAGGCCGGCGGCACCGTGAAAATGGTCAAGATCAACGTCGACGAGAACCAGCAGCTTGCGGCGCAGATGCGCATACAGTCGATCCCGGCGGTCTATGCCTTCAAGGGCGGCCAGCCGGTCGACGGTTTCATGGGCGCGCTGCCGGAAAGCCAGCTCAAGTCGTTCATCGACAAGCTCACCGACGGCGCCAAGGGGGCGCTCGACACGATTCTCGACCAGGCCGACGCCGCGCTCGAAGGCGGCGAGGCGGTCGAGGCGCTGGCGCTTTACGGCGAGGCGCAGCAGCAGAGCCCGGAAAACGAGCGCGCCATCGCCGGCATGATCCGCGCCGCCGTCGCCGCCGGCGAGACCGACACCGCGCGCGACATGATCGAGGGACTGCCCGAGGCCTGGAAGATGAAGGGCCAGATCGCGGCGGCGATCTCGGCGTTCCAGCTCGAGGAGGAAACCGGCGAGAGCGGCGATATGGCGGAGTTGCAGCAGAAGGTCGAGGCCGATCCGGCCGATCTTCAGGCGCGGTTCGACCTGGCGCTGGCGCTTTATGCGTCGAAGCGCAACGAGGAGGCCATCGACGCATTGCTCGAGATCATCCGCCGCAACAAGGACTGGAACGACGGTGCGGCGCGCGAGCAGTTGATCAAGATTTTCGACGCCCTCGGCCCGGCCCACGAGTTGACCAAGGACGGCCGGCGGCGTCTTTCCTCGGTCCTGTTCTCGTAACCGGGTGGACGCGCAGATGGCAGACCGTCAGCGCACACCCACCCTGGAATCGCTGCCCGGTGCGATTCCCGTGTTTCCGCTGCCGGGCGCGATGCTGCTGCCGGGCGGGCAATTGCCGCTCAATATCTTCGAGCCGCGCTATCTGAACATGGTCGAGGACGCGCTCAGATCGGACCGGCTGATCGGCATGATCCAGCCGGTCGCCGAGAAAAGCGAGCGCCTGATCGCCGACGGCGTGACACTCTACGAAATCGGCTGCGCCGGGCGCCTGACCCAGTTCATGGAAACCGATGACGGGCGTTACGTGATCACGCTGACCGGCCTGATCCGGTTCCGCATCGAGAACGAGCTCGAAATGCGGGGCGGTTACCGCCGGGTTCAGCCCGATTTCACACCCTACCTCGGCGACATGACCCACGCGGCCGGGAACGACACAGCCTCCGTCGGCGGCCGCGACAGGCTGGTCGCCGCGATGACGCGTTACTTCGACCTCAAGGGGATCGAAGCCGACATGTCCAACATCGGCGACGCGCCCGACGGTTTGCTGGTCGACACGCTGGCCATGACCTGCCCGCTCGAACCCGGCGAGAAGCAGGCGCTTCTGGAGTGCCCGAACACGGAACGGCGCGCCGAGCTGCTGACCAGCATTTTCGAAATCGCGGCCTACGGCGACGGTGCCGGCGCGCCCGGCGTCCGCCAGTAGTATTTCCGACCGGAAAGGACTTCGATATGACAGCGTCCAACGCCACCGAGATCGATCCGAAACTCCTCGAGATCCTGGTCTGCCCGCTGACCAAGAGCACGCTCCGCTATGACCGCGAGCGCCAGGAGCTGATCAGCGACAAGGCCGGGCTGGCGTTTCCGATCCGCGACGGCATCCCGATCATGCTCGCCGATGAGGCGCGCGAAATCGACGACGCGCCCGGCGCCCGGAAGGGCTGACCGCTTGGCCGATAATTATTCCCAGAAACATCACCCGAGCGAGATCCGCCTCAAGCGGGACGAAAAAATCCTCGAGGTGGATTTCGAGGACGGCGTCACCGCCGCGCTGCCGGCCGAGCTGTTGCGCGTCGAGAGCCCGTCCGCCGACGTGCAGGGGCACGGCCCCGGCCAGAAGAAAACCGTCGCCGGGCGCCGCCACGTCGGTATCATGGGAGTCGAGCCGGTCGGCAACTATGCCGTCCGCATCAAGTTCGACGACATGCACGATACCGGCATCTTCACCTGGGACTATCTTTACGACATGGGGGCCCGCAAGGACGAAATGTGGGCCGACTACCTGAAAGCGCTCGACGAGAAAGGCCTCAGCCGCGACCCGTGACGCGGCATTTGACCGGCGCGCCGTCGCCGCTGTCAAACGTCGCTTCGTTTCCCTTGATCCAGAACACCCGTTTGCCGTCCGTGTAACGCGCGCCGGACCCGGACCGGCCCTGCGGCAGTGTCAAATCCCGTTGACCGATGCGGAGTTCCGCCGCGTTGCCGGCGAACCGGGCGATCACCGGCGGCATGCCCTCACACGTATATACGAAGTCCGTAGCGGGACCGCCGCCGGCCAGGATCGTCACGGCGAGCAGCAGGGTCTTCACGTTCAACGCCGCATCAGCGTCGGCAGGTCGCCCGTCAGGCCCATGGCCGAGCGCATCAGCATCTTCTTGAGCGGCGGCATTTTGTTGACCAGCCCGAGCCCGAGGTCGCGGGCATGGCGCAGCGGCGCGATATCGTTCGAGAACAGCCGGTTGAGACCGTCGGTGACGGCCAGCATCAGGGTGTTGTCGAAGCGCCGCCAGCGCTGGTAGCGCTGCAGCACCGCGGCCGAACCGATGTCGAGGCCGAGGCGCCGGGCTTCGCCCAGCACGTCGCAGAGCGCCGCCACGTCGCGGTAGCCCATGTTGAGCCCCTGGCCGGCGATCGGGTGCATGCCGTGATCCGCGTCGCCGACCAGCACCAGCCGTTCGGCCACGGACGCGTGCGCGAACTGCAGGCCGAGCGGATGACAGAACCGCGGGCCGACGACCTCGATCTCGCCCATGAAGTCGCCGAAGCGCCTGGCGAGTTCGCCCAGGAACGCCCCGTCGTCGAGGCCGACCAGCGCCCTGGCATGCCGGGAGCGCTCGGTCCAGACGATCGAGGACCGGCAGCCTGGTTTTTCCGCCGTGCCCTTGAGCGGCAGGATCGCGAACGGGCCCGCCGGCAGGAAATGCTCGTGTGCGACGAAGCCGTGCGGCTGTTCGTGTTCGACCGTGCAGACGATGGCTTCCTGCGGATAACGCCAGTTGGTCGTGCGGATGCCGGCGGTCTCGCGGATTTTCGAGCCGCGCCCATCGGCGGCGATGGCGAGCCCGGCCGAGACCGTGCGGCCGTCCGAGAGCGTCGCCCGGACGCCCGTCGCATCGCGGTCCAGGGTCTCGACCCGCATCGGCGCCAGGAACGTGATACGCGGATCGTCCTTGAGCGCCTCCAGCGTGGCGATGCGGATATGCCGGTTCTCCGCCAGGTAGCCGAGCGGTCCCTCGCCGACGTCCTCGTGATCATAGTGCAGAAACATTGCCGAGCGGCCGTCGGCGACGCGGATGTCGAGGATCGGCGCGACCTCGGCTTCCAGGTAAGGCCAGACGCCGATCGAACTCAACAGTCGCTCCGACGCCGCGGCGATGGCGGACGCCCGGCCGTCGAAGGCGGCGTCTTTCGCCTCTTCGGGATCGGTGCCGTCGATCACGGCGACCGCGAACCCGGCCTGCGCCAGGGCGCGCGCCGCGACGGCGCCGACCAGACCGCCGCCGACCACGAGGATATCGGCATCGAGCGCCGAAGCTTTGGTGCCGTTCTTGGCCATGCTCATTAGGTGCCCTCGCGGATCGCGGCTGTCCAGCCGAATTTCCGTATCCTGATTGCCTATTTTATGCCCAATGCTTTTATTTGCATAATAATTAAGCAAACAAGATGGCCAAAGACGCGCCCTTTCTGCCTGCATGTACCCCTTAAATCATTGAAATAAAACGGGGTTCGCTCGTTCGGGAAAACTGGCACGAACCTTGATAGTTACCAGCAGCGGCCCGACGGGCCCAAGCAACGTGCAAGGGGGCAGCCGTCAACGAGGAGCGAACGGCACACCCGGAAATCAACGGAAGGAGTTCAACATGAAAATGATCATGGCGGTCATCAAGCCGTTCAAGCTGGAGGAGGTCCGCGAAGCGCTGACGCCCCTCGGCATTGAAGGCATGACCGTATCCGAAGTTAAAGGTTTCGGCCGTCAGAAAGGGCAGGCCGAAATTTATCGTGGCGCGGAGTATCAGGTGAACTTCCTGCCGAAAGTAAAAATCGAGATTGCCTGCGTCGACGACCTCGTCGAGCAGGTGGTCGAAACGGTTCAGAAAACCGCGATGACCGGAAAGATCGGGGACGGCAAGGTCTTTGTCTACTCGCTCGACAAGGCCGTCCGGATCCGGACCGGTGAGACCAATGCGGAAGCGCTCTAGGAGGAATGAAACTATGAACTTTGCTCGCATGAAAAAGCGCCCGGCAGCGATTGCCGCGATGAGCGCGGTGGCTGTCACCATGGCAGCGGGTCCCGCCCTCGCGGACGTTACCACCGAGAGCGCTTTCGTCTTCAACACCTTCGCATTCCTGGTCCATGGCGTCCTCGTGATGTTCATGGCCGCCGGGTTCGCGATGCTCGAATCGGGTCTGGTCCGCTCCAAGAACACGGCCACGATCTGCCTCAAGAACATCGCGCTCTATTCCGTCGCCGGCATCATGTTCTACCTGATCGGCTACAACATCATGTACGTCGGCGTGCCGGAAGGCGGCTGGATGGGCACGTTCAGCCTGTTCTACAACCCGGGCGCGGACGAACTGGCGCTGATCAACGCCGACGAGGCGACCCCGGAAATGGTGGCGGCGGTGGCCGACACCGGCTATTCCGTGGCTTCCGACTGGTTCTTCCAGATGGTGTTCGTCGCGACCGCGGCCTCGATCGTCTCCGGCACCGTTGCCGAGCGCATCAGGTTCTGGCCGTTCGTCATCTTCGTGGTCGTGCTCGCCGCCATCATCTACCCGATCCAGGCTTCGTGGGTCTGGGGCGGCGGCTGGCTCGCGGCCATGGGCTTCTCCGACTTCGCCGGCTCGACGCTGGTGCACTCGACGGGCGGCTGGGCCGCGCTGACCGGTGCCATCATCCTCGGCGCGCGTAAGGGCAAGTACGGGTCGGACGGCTCCGTCCGGGCGCTGCCGGGTGCCAACATCCCGCTCGCCACGCTGGGCACGTTCATCCTGTGGTTCGGCTGGTTCGGCTTCAACGGCGGTTCGCAGCTCGCGCTGGGTTCCGCGCTCGACGCCGCGGCGATGTCCATCGTCTACGTCAACACCAACCTGGCGGCCGCCGCCGGCGTGGTCGTGGCGATGATCCTGGCGCAGTTGATCTACAAGAAGGTCGACGTGTCGCTGGCGCTCAACGGTGCCATCGGCGGCCTCGTCGCCATCACCGCGGGTCCCGACCTGCAGAACCACTTCTTCGCCATGATCGTCGGCGGGATCGGTGGTGCGCTGGTCGTGTTCGCGGTGCCGCTGATCGACAAGATGAAGATCGACGACGTGGTCGGCGCCATCTCGGCTCACCTCGTCGCCGGGATCTGGGGCACCCTCGCCGTCGGCATCTTCGGCAGCGGTTCCATCGTCACCCAGGCCATCGGCGTCGTCGCGATCGGGGTGTTCGTCTCCGTCGCCAGCGCCATCGTCTGGATGATCCTGAAAGTGACCATCGGCATCCGGGTCTCGGAAGAGGACGAAGAGCTCGGCCTCGACCGCGCCGAATGCGGCATGGAAGCTTATCCGGAGTTCGGAAAAGGCTCCCAAACCCTCTGATCCCCTCCAAGATCAGTTGGTTCTCCCCGAAAGCCGGGCGGTTTATCCGCCCGGCTTTCTCCTTTTCGGGGTCCTCCCTTTCGTCATCCCGGGCAGGGCTTTCCCCCGAGCGCAAGCGAGGTCAGGAAAGCCCGCGACCCGGGACCTATTCATCCACGGCACGAATGCGCCGACATGGGTCCCGGATCGCAAGCCTCGCTCCCGCAAGCAAAAAGCTTCCGGGCTCGGCTAACGTCCGGGATGACGTGTGGAAAAACGGCGCCGCACGCCCCCGAACCGCCCAACAACCGGCACAGGATTTTGCGTTCGGAGATTCCCGCCGTAGAGTCTTTGCGATAGACAAGCCGGGACCGATGACATGACGGAAGAAGACAGCGAGACCCCAGCCGACCCGCCGGTTCTGAAAGGCGCGCACGCCGTCGCGCTCTGGAAGAAAGGCCGCGGCGCCTGGAACGATTACATCGACGCGCACCCCGGCACTGAGATCGACTTCTCCGACGTCGATTTCTCCCAGCATCGCAAGGAAGGCGAGCCGCTCTCCTTCAAAGACTTCCGGTTCGGTGTCGGCGACGTGTTTTTTCAAGGCGCGATCTTTGACGATGGCGACGTAACTTTCGAACTTGCCGTCTTTGAGGGCAGTGTTTCGTTTAATGGAGCAGCCTTTGGTACAGGCGAGGTGTCTTTCTCAGACACCACCTTTGGGGACGGCGGCGCCTTCTTCTCTTTCGTAAATTTCGGAGACGGCAACTTGCTTTTCTTTCGCGCGGTCTTCGGTGACGGTCTGGTGTCTTTCTATGGTGCGACCTTCGGCGATGGCGACGTATTTTTCTCGCGCGCAAAGTTTGGCGACAGCCATGTGCTTTTCACTCACGTGCAGTTTGGCAGCCAACGATTGCTATTCCACGATGTGTCAATGTCACGTGTTGACTTTTCACCTATTAGGTTACAGGCCCACTCTCTCGACTGTTCCTCAATGACGGTTAGCAGAACGGCGCACTTCGATCTATCTCTTGCTTCTATTCAACTTGAGGAAATTTCATTCAGAGATGCGGTATTTGACGGCCCGTTTACACTCAGCGGGACGCTCGCGGCGGCGCCGGACCTGCGGGGCACGAAGACGGTGCACCATGTCGAATTATCGGGGCTTCGGGCAACGCTGCGCCGCACATGGCCGCGGCTCGCCTGGCCAATAATCCTGTCCCGCATCGTGCCCGACCGTAAAGCAGCCGTTGCCGACGCCGCCCGGTTCCGGCGCCTGAAGGAAATCGCCGAGGCGAACCGGGATCACGCGGCCGCGCTGCGCTTTGCCGCCGACGAAAACCGCGCCCGGCGCTGGCACGAAACCGGCTGGTTCGCCTCGGTCCTCGACATGCTGTTCAGCGGCTTCAGCGATTACGGCCAGAGCATCTGGCGGCCGGTGGCGGGGCTTGCCGCATTGACCGCGCTCGCCACCGTGCTTTTCAAGACGATCGCAAAAACGGGAGACTGGGGCGACGCCGTCTCTCTCGCCGCCGGCAACGCATTTGCGTTCCTGCCACAATCCCGTTCCGTCCGCGACGGCGCCGTAGACGGCTTGTTCCCGTCCGATCCCGGCATGTAGGTCGATCTCGCGATGCTGGGCCAGGCGGCGTTCAGCTTCATCTTTCTGTTCCTGATCGGCCTTGGGTTGCGCAACCGCTTCCGGCTATAGAACCCTGGGGGCTCCCTTAAGCCTCCACCCTCGTCATCCCGGGCGCGGCCCCGGACCTGATCTGGGGGCAGCGACCCGGGACCTATTCATCCACGGCACGAATGCGCCGACATGGGTCCCGGATCGCAAGCCTCGCTCCCGCAAACCTTCGGTTTCCGGGCTCGGCCAGCGTCCGGGATGACGTTCAAAGAAACGGCGCCGAGCGCGCCCGAATCGCCCTTGCCGATTCGCGTTTTCCCTTCAATGCCCGCGCAAAGAGTAGCCTCTAAGTCCCCGATATTTAGTGGTTAATTTGCATTTACCATCGATCCCTGCCGCCTCGCGCGCGCGTTAACGTCCTGGTAAGAAACGGCGCTTACGAGGGATATATGACCGTACTCAGATCGAACACGTCCGGCCGCACGTCAGAGCCCCTGTTGCCCGCCCAGGTGACGGAGGCGCTGAAGCGCCGCGGCTGGCAGATCGCCGGCCTGACGTTGATCACGCTGGCGGCCGCCGGCGGTGCGGCGATTCTCTCCTATGCGCCCGGCGACCCGTCCCTGAACAGCGCCACCGACAACCCGCCGATCAACCTGGCCGGCCACTGGGGCGCGGTGTTCGCCGATCTCGTGCTGCAGGTGGTCGGGTACGCGGCGCTGATCGCGCCGACGGCACTGGCCGTCTGGGCGGCGAAGATCATGACGCACGGCCGGCTGGCCCGGCCCATGGGCCGCATCGGCTGGCTGGTGCTGGCGATCATCCTCGGTTCGGTCGCGCTCGCCGGTATCGAGGCCCCCGCCGGCTGGCCGCTGGCCGCCGGGCTCGGCGGTGTCGCCGGTGCGCTGGCCTTCGATGAACTGACGATGTGGGGCGGCCGGCTCGGTATCCGCCCGGCCGCCGACGTTACCCTCTGGGCGGCAAGCTCGCTCGCCGTCGCCGCCGCCGTGATCTCGCTCGGCATGGGGCCGCGCGACTGGCTCAACGCCGCGAAGGGCGCGTGGCAGGGCATGAGAAAAACCTACGCCGTGTCGCGCGGCGCCTACGGCGCGGCCCGCGACTTCGGCGAACGTGCCCACGATTTTGGCACCCGGGTCCGCGATATGATGCCGGCCCCGGCGCAGGACACGGACGGCCAGGACGATATCGACGACGCCGAATACGAAGAGCTCGCGGCCGACGAACGGACCGGCGGCGTGCTCGATGCCGCCTACCCGAAGAAGGGCAAGGCGCCGGAAGTGGCGCCCCGGCCGAAACGCGCCAGGACCGGGCGCAAGGCCGAGGCACGGCGCCAGCAGTCCCTGCCGCTCGGCGGCGCCGAGGATTACGCGCAGCCGCCGCTGGAGATTCTCGACCTGCCGCAGGCGACCCGCGAGGACACC
Source organism: Rhodospirillales bacterium (assembly GCA_051117645.1). GTDB lineage: Bacteria > Pseudomonadota > Alphaproteobacteria > Rhodospirillales > Casp-alpha2 > UBA4479. Next base: position 38,780 of record JBNPEI010000010.1, on the reverse strand, counting down.
CGCGAAAGCCGTGAAGCGCTGCAGCAGAACGCGCGCTATCTCTCGACCGTGCTCGAGGAGTACGGCGTCAAGGGCGAGATCGTGAAGGTCCGCCCGGGGCCCGTCGTCACCCTTTACGAACTGGAGCCCGCGCCCGGCACCAAGACCAGCCGCGTGATCGGCCTTTCGGACGATATCGCGCGCTCGATGAGCGCGGTTTCGGTGCGCGTCGCCGTGGTGCCCGGCCGCAACGTGATCGGCATCGAGATGCCCAACGGCAACCGCGAGATGGTGCATCTCAGGGAACTGCTGGCCTCCAGCGACTTCGAAAAGACCCGGGCGGAGCTGCCGCTGGCGCTCGGCAAGGACATCGGCGGCGGGCCGGTGACCGTGGACCTGGCGCGCATGCCGCACCTGCTGATCGCGGGGACCACCGGGTCCGGCAAGTCGGTCGCCATGAATACGATGATCCTGTCGCTGCTCTACAACCTGTCGCCGGACCAGTGCAAATTCATCATGATCGATCCCAAGATGCTGGAGCTGTCGGTCTACCAGGACATCCCGCATCTGCTGACGCCGGTGGTCACCGATCCCTCCAAGGCGGTGGTCGCGCTCAAGTGGGTGGTCCGCGAGATGGAGGACCGTTACCGCGCCATGAGCCAGCTCGGCGTCCGCAACATCGCCGGCTACAACCAGCGCCTGGCGGAAGCCCGGAAAAAGGGCGAGGAGCTAACCCGCACCGTGCAGACCGGCTTCGACGAGGACGGCAAGCCGGTTTACGAGGAACAGCCGCTGCCGACCGACGCGCTGCCCTATATCGTCGTCGTCGTCGACGAGATGGCGGACCTGATGCTGGTCGCCGGCAAGGACGTGGAAGCCGCGATCCAGCGCCTGGCGCAGATGGCGCGCGCTGCCGGCATCCACCTGATGATGGCGACGCAGCGCCCGTCGGTCGATGTCATCACCGGCACCATCAAGGCCAACTTCCCGTCGCGCATTTCGTTCCAGGTGACGTCCAAGATCGACAGCCGCACGATCCTCGGCGAGCAGGGCGCGGAACAGCTCCTGGGCCAGGGCGACATGCTCTACATGGCCGGCGGCGGGCGCATTTCCCGCGTGCATGGGCCGTTCGTTTCCGACGAGGAGGTCGAGCGCGTGGTCAGCCATCTCAAGGACCAGGCGATCCCGGACTACATCGAGGCGGTCACCGAGGAATCCGGCGAGACCTTTATCGGCGACCCGGGCACCATCGGCGGCGGCAACTCGGACTACGACGAACACTACGACCAGGCGGTCGCGCTGGTCGCGCGCGAGGGCAAGGCCTCGACCAGCTTCATCCAGCGCCACTTCCAGATCGGTTACAACCGCGCCGCACGTATCATCGAGACCATGGAACGCGAGGGCGTGGTCAGCGCCGCCAACCGGGTCGGCCGCCGCGAGGTCCTGATCGGCGATCATTCGTCGTAGAGTTGGCGGTCCCTTGCGGACGGCCATTTGTAAATCGCCACGGCCGTCATGGGTCCTTCACGCAATTTTGTATACCGCACTGCCGCGAAAGCGCGCAGAATACCGCCGTATTCGACAGGTGTGGTGGTTTGCCATGGACGCCATCGAAAACGCCGCTTTCGTCTCCGTCGGCCGTGCCGCGGGCTTTGCCGGTCTGGCGGTCTTTACCCTGATGCTGGGCCTCAGCTTCGACCCGCCGCTGGCGACACGCACCGGCGGCCTGATCGGCATGGGTGTCGTCGCCGGGTTGCTGTTCTATGGCTGGCGCGCACTGAACCGGCCCTACACGCGGACCGAGGCGTGGCTGATCCTGCCACGTGACCTGCGCCCGCCCGCCGGCATCGCGCAAAAGGTCATCGGCCGCACGCTGCGCGAGACGGCGTACTGGTTTGCCGGTCGCGCGGCGGCGGTATCATCGTTCCTGCTGGTCTCGTCGGTCGCACTGAAGTTCGCCTGATTCCCGGGCGCGGGCACGCAATCGCCTTTACCTCGCCACATTGAGCGCCTAGAAACGCGCTCATGAGAACGCTAACGATCATTCTGGCGCTGGTTTTCTGCGTGCTGGGCACGCCCCGCGCCGGCGCCGCCGCGGTGCCGATCAAGATCACGCCGGATATCGAAAAGGCCCTCAAGAAGGCGGAAGCCTATCTCGACGGCATCAAGACGATGCAGGCGGAGTTCCTGCAGATCTCGTCCAACGGCGAGACCGCGGAGGGCGAGATTCTGTTGTCCCGGCCCGGCAACCTGCGCATCGAGTACGCGCCGCCGACGCCGATCCTGATCGTCGCCAACGGTGAATTCCTGAGCTACGTCGACAAGGAACTGAAACAGGTCAATCACATCCCGGTCGAGGATACCCCGGCGGCGTTCCTGCTTCGGGACGATTTCTCGTTCACCGGCCCCGCGCTGACCGTCACCGGCTTCGAACGCGGCGCGAACACCATGCGGATCAGCGTGGTGCAGACCAAGGACCCGCTCTCCGGCGAACTGACGCTGGTGCTCACGGAAAACCCGATGGTGCTCCGGAAATGGGTCATCATCGACGCCCAGGGCGTGATTACCGACCTGACGCTGATCAACGCGCGTTTCGATTTTCCGATCCCGGAAAAGAAGTTCCTGAGCGATTTTCCGCAGCTTGACCCGGCCGGCAACTGAGCCCGCCGGCCACAACGGTCACGGCACCAGTTTGTAGCCGCCGGCCTCGGTGATCAGCAGCTTGGCGCCGGAGGGGTCATCCTCGATCTTCTGCCTGAGCCGGTAGACGTGCGTTTCCAGCGTGTGCGTGGTGACCGCGGCATTATAGCCCCAGACTTCGTCCAGCAGCTTTTCCCGGGCCACGGCCTTGTCGCCGGCGCGATAGAGATACTTGAGGATCGCCGTTTCCTTGTCGGTCAGGCGCACCTTGCGCTGGTCGGCTTCGCGCACCAGCAGCTTGTTGGCCGGCTGGAACGTATAGGGCCCGATGCTGAAGACGGCATCGTCTGAACGTTCGTGCTGGCGGATGTGCGCCCTGAGGCGCGCCAGCAGCACGCCCAGCTTGAACGGCTTGGTGACATAGTCGTTGGCGCCGGCGTCGAGACCGAGGATCGTGTCGGCATCGGTGTCGGCGCCGGTCAGCATGATGATCGGCGCGCGTACGCCGCCGCGCCGCATCAGGCGGCATACCTCGCGCCCGTCCATGTCCGGCAGTCCGACGTCGAGAAGGATGATGTCGTAATTGTTTTCCTTGGCGATCTCGAGGCCTTCGGCGGCGCTGAGCGCGGAACCGACCTGAAACTCCTCGTGCAGTTTCAACTGTTCGCTCAGCATTTCCACCAGATCCTCATCGTCGTCGACGATCAGGATACGTTTGCCGTTACTCATGAAAACTGATCCTTTCGGCCGGTTACCGGACCTGCTACCGGCTAATGGTATATAGTGTGTTTTTCTTGCCAAGCCCTTATATATTAACCGGCTTTTTGCGGAAAGGTGCTAGGCTGACGCGATGAACGACAAGACACCCAGGGGCGCGGAGATATACGAGGTTACGGCAACGCGGGCGCCGATCACGGTGCTGTCGGTCGAACGCGCCATGGGCGAACTCAGGCGCGGGCGCCCGGTCGTCGTCAGGGGCGGCGGCGGCCACGCGGTGCTGGCGCTGGCCGCCGAGGCCATGACCCCGGAGAGCCTGGAACAGCTTCACGGCACCGCCGGCAGCGCCCCGGCGCTGGCCATTACCGCACGCCGCGCCGCCGTCCTGGGCCTTGCCGAAAGCGCCGGCAAGATCGCCATCGTCAGCGGGCTCGGCGGGCTCGGCGCCGACGAGATCGCGTCGCTCGCCAACCCGTTGATCGAGGCCGGCGTCAGCCCGGCGTTGCGCGAACGCCTCAGCGTCACGGTCCGCAACGAGCCCGGCCACGACTGCGCGTCGGCGGCCGTCACGCTGTCCAAGCTCGCGCGCTTGCTGCCCGCTGCGGTCACGGCGCAAATCGACGACGTCGACGACGTCATGGCATGGGCCAACCGGCACGATTTCCTGAGCGTCGATACCGGCGACGTGTTCCAGTTCGAAGGCGCCGCCGTGCGCAACCTGAAGCGCGTCGCCGAAGCGCGGGTGCCGATCGACGGCGCGCACGACACGCGGATCGTCGCGTTCCGGCCGGCCGACGGCGGGCGCGAACACCTGGCGATTATCGTCGGTCAGCCCGATCCGGCCGAACCGGCGCTGGTTCGGCTGCATTCCGAATGTTTCACGGGCGACCTGCTGGGCAGTCTGCGCTGCGACTGCGGCGACCAGCTTCAGGGCGCGTTGAAGGAGATCAAGGCGGCGGGCACCGGCGTGTTGCTGTATCTGGCGCAGGAGGGGCGCGGCATCGGGCTCATCAACAAGCTGCGGGCCTACGAGCTGCAGGATCTCGGGTTCGACACCATGGACGCCAACGAACAGCTCGGTTTCGACGCCGACGAACGGATTTACATGCCGGCGGCGCGCATGCTCAAGCTGCTCGGCTTCACCCGGGTGCGGCTGATGACCAACAACCCGGATAAACTGGCGGCGCTGGCGCGATACGGCGTCGACGTCACGGAGCGCGTCGCGCATGCGTTCCCGGCCAATCAGCACAACGAATTCTACCTGCAAACCAAGGCGTCGCGCTCCGGGCACCAGTTCTGACGGCGGATTCTTCCCGGCAGTTATTGCCCCAGGTGCCGGATTTTCCTCGATTTTGTTATATAACTCTTTGATTTAGCACAGGTTTTGTTGGCACAACCCTTGCTTATTTCCCCGTGGGACATTGGGTTGGAGATTTGAATGCTCTCGGTGGAAAACCAACTGGCATGGATGCCGTCGACCCTGGGCGACAGTGCGCCAAGCCGAAAACCGGCGCAGGAGCTGGCGTTCAGCCCGCCGCCGGAAGATACGCCGCAAAAGGAATTCTCGTTCTTCGGCGATGACGGCTTTTCGTTCTCCGACGTGCTCGACGTCATCAATCCGCTGCAGCACATTCCCTTCGTCTCGACGTTCTACCGCGAGGCCACGGGCGATACCCTCGCCGCCGCCCCTCGGGTCATGGGCTCGACGCTGTTCTTCGGCCCGATCGGCCTGGCCGGCGCGCTCGCCAACGTGTTCGTCGAGGAATCCACTGGCAAGGACATCGGCCAGCATATGGCCGGCTGGGCCGATCCGGCGCAAGAGGCGGAAACCGTGGCTGGCGAACCGGCTCTCGCCGTGTCCGACGAACCGCCGGCGCTGAACCCGAACGACCCGGTGCTGGCATGGGCCAGGGGCGAAGTCGCGTGGGCGCGCGAAAACGCCAAGGCGAAATCGGGTGCGGCCGGAGAATCCGCACCCGAGGGCGCGAACACCGGACCATCGCCGGAGTCCATCCCCGATGCCCAGCCGCTGCTGAGCGATCCTGAACCGACCGTTCAAGAACCCATCAGCATCGCACAGATGGCTTATCTGACGGGCGATGCCCGCGCCGCCGCACGCGCCTATGCCGTCGCCGCCAACCTGGCGCCGGCGAACTGAGGCGGGTTACGGGCTTTGACTGCCGCCGTCGCCCGTGCTGATCTTTTGACATGCTGATCCGGGTCTTTGCCGACAACGTTCTCGAGTTCAACGGTTCGCGCTACCGCTGCGCCCTCGGCCGCGGCGGCGTCCGGGCGGACAAGCGCGAGGGCGACGGCGCAACGCCAGCGGGCCGTTTCCCGCTGAAGCGGCTCTATATCCGCCGTGACCGGATACCGGCCATCGAAACCGGGCTCCCGGTCACCGACATCGCGCCCGACGACGGCTGGTGCGACGATCCGAACCATCCCGAATACAACAGGCCCGTGAAACTGCCCTTCGACGGGAGCCACGAAGAGATGTCCCGGGACGATCGTATTTACGACCTGGTGATCTCGCTCGGCCACAATGACGCACCGCCGGTGCCCGGTGCCGGCAGCGCGGTGTTCATCCATGTCGCCAAGCCGGACTATGCGCCGACGGCAGGCTGCGTCGCGCTGGCGCGCGATGACCTGGTGGCGTTGCTGGCGGTCTGGGATTCCGAAACGGAAATCGAGATCGGCGACGCGCCGGCTTAACTGGTTTTCGGCCGCTCGCCGAAAATGGCGGTGCCGACACGGACGTGGGTTGCGCCCAACGAGATCGCCTTTTCGTAGTCCGCGCTCATGCCCATGCTTATCACCGCCAGGCCGCACCGCTCGGCAAGGTCGGACAGCAGCGCGAAATGCAACGCCGGCTCCTCGTCAATGGGCGGAATGCACATCAGGCCCCGGATATCGAGGCCGAGGTCGTCCCGGCATTCCCGGACGAACGCCTCGACCTCGGCGGGCGCGACACCGGCCTTCTGCGGCTCGTCGCCGGTATTGACCTGAGCGTAGCAGGGCAGGCGGCGGCCGGTCCGTTCGAACTCGTTTGCCAGGGCGCGGGCGATCTTCGGGCGGTCGACGGTTTCGATGACATCGAACGTGGCGACCGCATTTTTGACCTTGTTGGACTGCAACGGCCCGATCAGGTGCAGCGTGATGTCGGGATAGCGTTCGCGCAGCTCGGGCCATTTCGCCTCCGCCTCCTGGACCCGGTTCTCGCCGAAAAGCCGGTGGCCGGCCTCAAGCACCGGTTCGATCGTATCCGCCCCGTGCACCTTGGAAACGGCGACCAGATGAACGTCGGCCGGGTCGCGGCCGGCAGCTTCGGCGGCCTTGGCGATTTCCGCATGAACCTGGGCGAGATTGCTTGCGGGATCGGTTTTCTGGTTCATAGTGCGGCTATGCTTGTTTCGATGCAGCGGACGTTACCAGCCCCCCTTGGCCAAGACAATCGCACAGCGGCCCGATCTTTACGGCACGTTCCGGCATGGGTCGTCATGAGCGACGAGGAACGGCTGCCGGACCCGTCGCCGCTGATCCCGCATCTGCCGCCGGACAGCGCCGTCATCGTGCGGCGCCGGGATGCCGGCGCGGCGGCGGATATGGCGGAATCCCTTGCGTGGACCGCGCGCCCGTTCGGCATCAAGGTGCTGCTGTCCGCCACCACGCCGCCGGCACGGCTCGACGCCGACGGCGTGCACATCCCGGAAGCCGCGTTCGGGAACTGGCGCGCCCGCGATTTCCGCCGCCTGCGGCCGGCGCTTGTGACGGCATCGGCGCACGGCGCGCGGACCGTGTTGCGGGCCCGCCGCCTGGGCGTGGATGCGGTACTGCTGTCGCCGGTGTTCCCGACGCAGAGCCACGAAGACGGGAACGCTCTCGGCATGATGCGGTTCGCCGCGATCTGCAGGAACGCGAACCTCCCCGTGATCGGTCTCGGCGGTATATCGGCCGGGCGGGTACCCCGCGTGCTTCGGGCCGGCGCCGCGGGCGTCGCCGGGATCGGGCTTTTCACAACTCAAGCCTGCTGATATTCGGGCCCGTGGAGAAACGCGTATGTGCGGCAAAGTCTGGTGGATTCCAATGATTTGGTGTAAGAGTGACCTCGTTCGCCGCGCCGGACCCCGTCCGGCCGCGCGTTGGCGGTTGGGCGTGAAAGAAGGACAGTGACGCATGACACCGATTTTCACCACGATGACCCGTCTGGGCATGGTCATCATCGCCACCGGCGTGCTTGTCACCGGGTGTGCCTACACACCGGGCGATCCGAACGACACCTACCGCGACGAGAACGAGTATACCGACTACGAAAATCGCCAGACCATCTTCGGCGAGGGCGGTCTCAACCTGTTCGGCTCGGATGCCAAGAAAGAGGGCGGCGGCTCCCTCGGCGTCAACAGCTTCCTGTGGCGCGCGTCGCTTGAGACGATTTCGTTCATGCCGATCAACACCGCCGACGCGTTCGGTGGCGTGATCATCACCGACTGGTACAGCCCGCCGGAAAGCCCCAGCGAACGCTTCAAGCTGAACGTCTACATCCTCGGCCAGACACTGCGCGCGGACGGCGTGAAGGTGTCGGTGTTCCGGCAACTGCGCGACCGCAGCGGAAGCTGGGTCGACGCCACGGTCCCGAACGGCACCGCGCCAAAGGTCGAGGACTCGATCCTGACCAAGGCCCGGATGCTGCGCCACCAAACCCTAACGTCGAAGTGATCACGGGCCGGGCTGCCGGTACGCAATAACGAACGCTGCGGCCCGCCCGGCGGGCCGCCCGAAAAATTTGTGAGTTCGAAGAATTATGTCGCGATACAACGTCAAGGAAACCGAACATAAATGGCAGGCCGTCTGGGAAGAGCGGCACTGCTTCGACGTTGAGGAAGACCCGGGCAAGAAGAAGTACTACGTCCTCGAGATGTTCCCGTATCCGTCCGGGCGCATCCACATGGGGCACGTGCGCAATTACACGCTCGGCGACCTGGTCGCCCGGTTCCGCCGCGCACAGGGATACAACGTATTGCATCCGATGGGCTGGGACGCATTCGGCCTGCCGGCCGAGAATGCCGCCAAGGAGAACAACGTCCATCCAAAGGAATGGACGCACGCCAACATCGCCGCCATGCGCGAGCAGCTCAAATCGATGGGCCTTTCCTACGACTGGCGGCGTGAAATCGCCACCTGCGATCCGGCGTACTACCAGCACGAACAGAAGATGTTCCTGGATTTTCTGAAGGCGGGCCTGGTCTACCGCAAGGAATCCTGGGTCAACTGGGACCCGGTCGAGAACACGGTACTGGCCAACGAACAGGTGATCGACGGCAAGGGCTGGCGATCCGGTGCCGAGGTCGAAAAGCGCAAGCTCGCGCAGTGGTTCCTCAAGATCACGGCCTATGCCGATGAGCTGCTGAACGCCATCGAAGAACTGGACCGTTGGCCGGAACGGGTCCGCGTGATGCAACACAACTGGATCGGCCGCTCGGAAGGCGCGCACATTTCGTTCAGCGTGACCGGCCGCGAGCAGCCGCTCGAGGTATACACGACACGACCCGATACGATCTTCGGCGCGTCGTTCATGGCCATCTCGTCGAATCATCCGCTGGCCCAGGAACTGGCCGGGGACAATGCCGAACTGGCCGGCTTTATTGCCAGGTGCAACCGCATGGCGACCTCTGAAGCCGCCATCGAAACCGCCGAGAAGCTGGGCTTCGACACCGGCCTCGAATGCGCGCATCCGGTCATCGAAGGCGAGACGCTGCCGATCTACGTCGCCAACTTCGTGCTGATGGACTACGGCACAGGTGCCATCTTCGGCTGCCCGGGGCACGATCAGCGCGACCTCGATTTCGCCCGCAAGTACGGCCTGCCGGTGATCCCCGTCGTCTGCCCGCCGGACGCCGACCCGGCCACGTTCGAAATCGGCGACGAGGCGTTCGTCGGCGACGGCAACATCATCAACTCGGACTTCCTGAACGGCCTTTCCGTGCCGGACGCCAAGGCGAAGATCATCGGGCACTTCGAAAAGCAGGGCATCGGCACCAAGCAGGTCAACTTCCGGCTCCGTGACTGGGGGGTATCCCGGCAGCGCTACTGGGGCTGCCCGATCCCGGTCGTGCATTGCGGGGACTGCGGCATCGTACCGGTGCCGGCCACGGACCTGCCGGTCGTGCTGCCGGACGACATCGACATCAACGTCGCAGGCAATCCGCTCGACAAGCATCCGACGTGGAAGAACGTCGACTGCCCGCAATGCGGCAAGCCGGCGCGCCGCGAAACGGATACCTTCGACACGTTCTTCGAATCGTCGTGGTACTTCGCCCGCTTCTGCGCACCGGTCGAGGAAGAGGCCTTTACCCGAAGCGCGGCGGACTATTGGCTGCCCGTCGATCAGTACATCGGCGGCATCGAACACGCGGTGCTGCATCTCCTGTATTCGCGGTTTTTCACGCGCGCGCTCAAACAGTGCGGTTATCTCGGGATCGAGGAACCGTTCGCCGGCCTGCAGACCCAGGGCATGATCTGCCACGAAACCTACAAGAGCGCGGACGGGAAGTGGCTGTTCCCGACCGAGGTCTCGGCCGACGAGGCGGGCGCGGTCGTCGACGGCAAGGGCGCCAAGGTCACGCGCGGGCGCGCCGAGAAGATGAGCAAGTCGAAGCGCAACGTCGTGGATCCGGAGGAAATCATCCAGTCCTACGGCGCCGATACGGCGCGCCTGTTCATGCTGTCGGACAGCCCGCCGGACCGCGACCTGGACTGGACCGACGCCGGCATCGAGGGGGCATGGCGTTACGTCAACCGCCTGTGGCGGCTGATTTCCGAACCGCCGTTCACGCCCGCCGAAAAGGGCGCGTCCAGGCCCGATGATGTCGCCGGCGGCGCGCTCGACGTCGAGCGGCTGGTACACAAGACGGTCGCCGCCGTCACCGAGGATCTGGAGAAGTTCCACTTCAACAAGGCCGTGGCGCGGGTCCGCGAACTGAGCAACGGCGTTGAGGACATGAACGGCGAAGATCCCGGCGCCGCATGGGTGCTGCGGCTCGCATCCGAGACCCTGGCCATCCTTGCCGGACCGCTGATGCCGCACCTGGCCGAGGAAATGTGGTCGGCACTCGGCCACGAGAGCCTGATCGCGGACACCTCCTGGCCGCAGGCGGACGAGAACATGCTGGTCGAGGACACCATCACGGTTGCGGTACAGGTCAACGGCAAGCTGCGCGGCACGCTGGAGATCGCCAAGGATGCCGATAAGGAAGCCGTGGAAAAATCGGCACTGATGTTGGAGAATGTGCAAAGTTTCATCGCCGGCAAGGAAGTTCGGAAAGTCATCGTCGTGCCGAACAAGATCGTCAATGTCGTCGTATAGGGTCATCATTGCCGCAGCGCTGGTTTTCACCGTGGCGGCGTGCGGATTCCGGCCGCTTTACGCCCCGCCCGCGGAAGACGTATCGGGGGAGGGTGTCTATGCGTTCGATATTTTCAAATCGATTGCGATCGAGAATATTCCGGACCGGGAAGGACAATACTTCCGGAACGAGCTGATCCGGCTTCTGCATCCCGGCGGGCGTAGCGGCGTGGCACGGTATCGCCTCATCGTAACCCTGAACGAAAGCACTTCCAACCTGGCGGTACAGCGAAGCGCCGTCGCCACCCGCGCGAATCTGACCATCACGGCGCATTTTGCATTGCGCGATCTCCAGGAAGGCACGACGCCCGTGAATGGCGACGTTAAGACCATCAGCGGCTATAATATCTTTCAGTCCGAGTTCCAGACGCTGATGGCCGAGAAGGGTGCGCGGGAGCGCGCCCTTGAGGATTTGGCGCAGCAATTGCGGATCAGACTCGCCGCCCTGCTAGCGACGAACGAGTCCAAAATAAAGACCCAATGAAGCTGAGCGGCGCCAAGGCCGATGCTTTCGTCAAGAAGCCGAATGCCGACGTTCGCGCGGTCCTGTTGTTCGGTCCCGACGGCGGCTTGATCCGCGAGCGCGCCAAAGCTCTCGTCACACGATTTGCCGATGCCGAGGACCCGTTCGCGGTCACGGAACTGACCGGCGACGCCCTTCGCAAGGACGGCGCGCTTCTCGCCGATTCCGCCAACGCCATGTCGCTGATGGGAAGGGCTGCCGTGGTCAGCGTCCGCGATGTCGGCGATGCCGTGGTGACGATCGTCGAGGACTGGCTCGATGCCGGCGCCGGTGCACATCCGGCGATCTTCGAAGCGGGCGAACTGGCGCCCCGCTCGAAGCTGCGCACGCTGTTCGAGAAACGCGCAGACGCCGCGGCCATCGGCTGCTATCCGGACGAGGGGCGCGATCTCGCCGGCGTGGTCCGCGAGCATTTGAGTACAGCCGGGGTAACGCTGGATCGCGATGCGCTTCCGGTATTGCTGAGCCGGCTCGGCACCGACCGGCTCGCGGTGCGCCAGGAACTGGACAAGCTCGTGCTTTATGCAGGCGGCCCCGGCAGCAAGACGACCATCACCGCCGCCGATATCGAAGTGGCAATCGGCGACGTCAAGACGGCGTCGCTCGACGACATCGCGTTTGCCGTCGGCAGCGGCGATCAGAGCGCGCTGAGCGCCGCCATGGACCGCGCCTTCGCCGAAGGCGCAACTGCGGTCGGAATCGTTCGGGCCGTGCAACGGCATCTCGACCGTCTGCATCAGGCGAAAAGCATGGCCGCCGCCGAGGGCAATCTGCAAGGCGCCATCAAGAAACTCCGCCCACCGGTGTTCTTCAAGGTGGCGCGAACGTTTGAATCCCAGGCCCGCTCATGGGCGCCGCGCGACCTGTCGCGGGCGATGAATTTGCTCCTTGAAACGGAACGGGATTGTAAATCGGGCCTCGATATCGAGCGCGCGATCTGCGAGCGGGCGCTCCTGCAACTGACGCAGGCGGCGCGCCGGTTTTCAGCATAATTCACTGATAATAAAAGATTATTTGGAGCGTGCGGTTTTCGGCTTCAGGCTTACCGAGAGTTTCGGCGCGGGTTCTGCCGGCTTTTTGTCTTCGGTTTTTGCGGGTGTTTCCTCGACGGCGGCCGGTGCGGGTTCGGATTCCGTCTTCAGGCGGCCGATCAGGAAATCGAGCTGGTCGAGGTTGTCGTAGGCGATCCGCAATTCGCCCTTCGGCCCGGCACCTTCGAGCGATACCTTGAGGCCCAGCAGATTGGAGAGGTCGCGCTCCAGCGCGATCGTATCGACGTCCTTCTGCTTGGGCTGCGCTACCTTCTTGGCGCTTCCGGGTTTGCTGCCTTGTTTGGCGAGCCGTTCCGCTTCGCGCACACTGAGGTTCTTGTCGATGATTTTCCGGGCTTTTTCATAGGCGCCGTCGACGCCGATCAGGGTCCGTGCGTGGCCGGCGCTGAGCTTGCCTTCCTCGACCAGCTTCTTGACCTTGGGGTCGAGCGCCAGAAGACGGAGGGTGTTGGCGACATGGCTGCGGCTCTTGCCGACCAGGTGCGAGACATCCTCCTGGGTGTGGCCGAACTCGTCCATCAGGCGCTGGAACGCATCGGCTTCCTCGACGGCGGAGAGATTCTCGCGCTGGACGTTCTCGACCAGCGCCACCTCGAGGGTGGTCTTGTCGTCGAAATCCTTGATGATGACCGGGACTTCGGAAAGCTGCGCCAGTTGCGCGGCGCGCCAGCGGCGTTCGCCGGCGATGATCTCGAAGGCCTGGGCATCGTCCGGATGACGCCGCACCAGCAGCGGCTGCAGCACGCCCTTTTCCCTGATCGACTGGGCCAGCGCGTTGATCGCTTCCTGATCGACGTGGTGGCGCGGCTGGTATTTCCCGGGATGCAACAGCTCGACCGCGACGGGTTTCGAGGTGCGCACCTTGTCGAGCTTGGCGTAATCCTCGTTGGCTTCGCCGAGCAGCGCCGACAGACCGCGGCCGAGTTTCTTCTTTTTCTCCGCCATCGCTTACATTCCCACCCGGCGCTCGCGGTGGATCACTTCACCGGCAAGAGAAAGATACGCTTGCGATCCGGCACAATGCATATCGTAGACGATCACCGGCCGACCGTAGGAGGGGGCCTCGGACACACGGACGTTACGGGGGATCACCGTTTCGTAGACCTTGTCGCCGAAATAGGCGCGCACGTCGTCAGCGACGGCACCCGAGAGGTTGTTGCGGCCGTCGAACATGGTCAGCACGATACCCTGGATCTCGAGCCCCGGGTTATAGGTCGCCTTGACCCGTTCGATGGTGCGGATCAGCAGCGACACGCCTTCCAGCGCGAAAAACTCGCACTGTAGCGGCACCAGCACCGCCTGCGACGCGACGAGGGCGTTGATGGTCAGCAGCCCGAGGGCCGGCGGGCAGTCGATCAGGATGTAGTCGTAATCGGCCGCCGCGAGCATCAGGGCCTCGCGCAGGCAGAACTCGCGGCGGTCGACGTCGACAAGCTCGATTTCCGCCCCGGAAAGATCGATGCCGGACGGCACGATATCGAGGCCGGGAATGGATGTTTCCAGGATCGCGTCGTGCAGGGGAATTTCCCGGATCAGCACGTGATAGGTGTTCTTTGACCGCTTTTCGTGTTCGATCCCGAGGCCGGTCGAGGCATTGCCCTGCGGGTCGAGGTCGATGATCAGCACCTTCTGCTTGATGGCGGCCAGCGCGGTCGCCAGATTGATGGCCGTCGTCGTTTTGCCGACCCCGCCTTTCTGGTTGGCGACCGAGATGATGCGGGTGCGTCGGGGCTGCAGGAGGGTGTCAGACATCGGTCAAGGGTGCCAGGTCATCGAGGATGAGAACGGTGCCGGAAGCGTCGGAAAGGCTGCATTTTCGGCTCAAGTTCATTCTCCAATTTTTCCGTGCGAGCGTCAATTCCTCATCCGCGTCGGCGCCCTTTAAAAGCAAGGATTGGCCACCGTTTCCGAGGTGCCGATGCACCCAGGGCAGCAACCGGTCGAGGGGCGCCAGGGCGCGCGCCGTGATCACGCCCGCGTCGAGCGGCGGGACGTCTTCGATCCGCGCCGCATGAACCGTGACGGCAGTATCGGTGACGCGGGCCGCTTCGCGGATGAACGTTGCCTTGCGCTGGTCACTCTCGATCAGATGCACATCGGCCCCGGTCATGACGGCCAAGACGAGGCCCGGCAAACCGGCGCCGCTGCCGAGATCGGCGATCCTGATCGGGCCCGGCGGCAACAGGGGGACGAGCTGGGCACCGTCCAGGATATGCCGGCGCCAGGGATCCTCAAGGGTCTTGGGGCCGACGAGGTTGATCGCCCGCTGCCATTTTTTCAGGTGCGCGATATAGGTGTCGAGGCGGTCGAGGATCGTGACATCGATGCCGCCCATGGCGTCGGCGAAGCCCTGACGGTCCATGGGCGCGGGTGGGGTCATGCGAAAGAATGTTTCACGTGAAACAGGGTCAGGCCGAGAGACGGCCGTCGCGGCGCTTGACGTAGGCGAGAAGGGCCGTGATCGCCGCCGGGGTCACGCCGGAGATGCGCGCGGCCTGGCCGATGGTTTCGGGTCGCACACGGGACAGCTTGTCCTTGACCTCGTTCGAGAGGGAGGGGATGCGGCTGTAGTCCAGGTCCGCAGGCAGGGCCAGGCTTTCATCTCGACGCAATGCCTGAATGTCCGCGTCCTGGCGGGTCAGATAACTGGCGTAGGTGGCCTCGATCTCGATCTGCTCGATAACGTCGGGCCGCGCCCCGTTCAATGCCGGCCAGTGCATGGCAAGCGCGGCGAAATCGATGTCCGGATAGCTCAACAGGTCGAGGCCGTTTCGGCGAACGCCGTCCCGGTTGATGTCGAAACCGCGGGCACGCAGTTCCGTCGGCGATTCATTGATCGCCTTAAGGCGGTCGCGGATGTCATCAAGGGCATCCTGCTTCGCGGCGAAGGCGTGGGCACGCCCGGCGGTCACGGCCCCGATATCGATGCCGCGCGGGGTCAGGCGCAGGTCGGCATTGTCGGCGCGCAGCATGAGCCGGTACTCGGCCCGCGACGTGAACATCCGGTAAGGCTCGGCGGTGCCGAGGGTCACGAGATCATCGATCATCACGCCGATGTAGGCCTCGGCCCGGTTGAGGGTGAAGGGCGCATCGGCACCGCCGGCAGCGAGCGCCGCGTTGATGCCGGCCATGAGGCCCTGCGCGGCGGCTTCCTCGTAACCGGTTGTGCCGTTGATCTGGCCGGCCAGATAGAGGCCCGCGACGGCATGGGTTTCGAGGCTGCGCTTGAGGGCGCGCGGATCGATGAAATCGTATTCGATGGCATACCCCGGGCGGATCATCACCGCGGCCTCGAGGCCGGGGATCGTTTTCAGGATCTCGAGCTGCACCTCTTTCGGCAGAGACGTGGAGATGCCGTTCGGATAGACGGTCGGGTCGTCGAGGCCTTCCGGCTCGAGGAAAATCTGGTGGCGTTCCTTGTCGGCGAAGCGGACCACCTTGTCCTCCACGGACGGGCAGTACCGCGGGCCGATACCTTCGATCTGACCGGAATACATCGCCGAGCGATGCAGGTTGTCCTGGATGATCGCGTGCGTCCGCGCATTGGTGTAGGTCATGTGGCAAGAGACCTGCGGCACCGTGATCCTGTCGGTCATGTACGAGAACGGCACCGGGGGATCGTCGGCGGGCTGGGCATCGAGGCCATCCCATTCGATGGTGCGCCCGTCGAGCCGGGGCGGGGTGCCGGTCTTCAGCCGGCCGAGGGGAAAGCCGAGCCGCTTGAAGGTATAGGACAGGCCGATCGCCGGTTTGTCCCCGACGCGGCCGGCGGGGATCTTCTGGTCGCCGACATGAATCAGGCCACGCAGGAAAGTGCCCGTGGTGATGATCACCGCGGCGGCATGGAAATCCCGGCCGTCCCCCGTGCGGATGCCGGTGACACGCCGACCGGCCGCATCCATGATCAGGTCATCGACCGCGGCTTCGACGATCTCCAGATTTTCGGTTTCCGCCAACAGGTCCTGGATCGCCTGCCGATACAGCTTTCGGTCGGCCTGGGCGCGCGGGCCGCGGACCGCCGGTCCCTTGGAGCGGTTGAGCATCCGGAACTGAATCCCGGACCTATCGATGGCCCGGCCCATGATGCCGTCCAGCGCGTCCACCTCGCGGACCAGTTGCCCCTTGGCCAAACCGCCGATGGCGGGGTTGCAGGACATCTCGCCGATGGTGTCGAGACGATGCGTCACCAGCAGCGTGCGCGCGCCCATGCGCGCCGACGCGGCAGCCGCCTCGGCCCCGGCGTGACCGCCGCCCACAACGATGACATCGACATTCGACATGGCGCGGAACATAGGCTTACACCGTATCCGAGTCAATTGATCTGCGCGCCTGTTTCACGTGAAACATTGTGGTTAGGATCAGTTAACCACCGACATCTTGATTCCGGTTTAACGGCGAGTCACATCCGGCCTGTTTCACGTGAAACGCCCAGGCCAATCGACAGACTCATTTACCGATACAGAAATCCCGGAAGATACGGTCAAGGAGGTCTTCCACATCGACCCGGCCGGTGATCCGGCCGAGGGCCTGGGCCGCGTGACGCATGTCTTCGGCCATCATTTCCTCTTCGGCCCCGGCTTCCGCGTTCGCGATGGCACGGCGAAGCGCATCCCGGCAATCCTCCAGCGCGGCGCGGTGACGGGCCCGGGTGAGGGGAGCCGATGCCTCGGCACGGCCGGCCGCCATGGCGCGAACGCGCCCGCTCATCTCGGCGATCAGATCGGCTATGCCGAGACCGGTCTTCACCGAAACCGGCAGGGCGCCCGGCAGGCTTGCCGCGCCCCGTTGCAGAAGATCGGCCTTGTTCAGGGCCAGGATCGTTTGCGCATCCGCGGCCACCTCCGGCACCGGCGCCCCCGGTTCGATCAGGTGCACGCGCAGGTCGGCGGACGCCGCCTGATCGCGGGCACGGCGCACCCCCTCCTGCTCGATAACGTCGTCGCTGTCGCGGAGCCCGGCGGTATCGATCAACACCGCCGCGTAGCCGCCGAGATCCAGCGGCACCTCAATCACGTCGCGGGTGGTCCCGGCGATGTCGGAAACGATCGCCACGTCCCGTTTCGCCAGGGCGTTGAGGAGCGACGACTTGCCGACGTTGGGCGCGCCCGTCAGCGCGATCCGGAACCCGGAGCGGATGCGCTCACCGATGCCGTCGTCGGCCAGGTGCAGGTCGATCTCGTCGGCCAGCGCCTTCAGCGCCTCGATACTCTGGCGCACGAGATCGTCCGGGATATCCTCTTCGGCGAAGTCGATACTGGCCTCGGCAAAGGCCATCGATCTGACCAGGCGCTCGCGCCAGCCGTCGTACCGCGCGGCGAGGGCACCGCCCATCTGCGACAGCGCCTGGCGCCGCTGCGCCGCGGTTTCCGCATCCACCAGATCGGCGATGGCCTCGACCGCGGTCAGGTCCATCTTGTCGTTCTCGAAGGCGCGGCGGGAGAATTCGCCCGGGCCGGCCGGGATGAGTCCATCCATTGCGCCGAGACTCGTAATGAGAGAATCCAGCACCGCGTGCCCGCCGTGGATATGGAGCTCGGCCACGTCCTCGCCGGTAAAGCTCGCGGGTCCGGGAAACCACAACACAAGGGCGTCATCGATCTTGTCGCGACCGCCGGATTTTGATTCGGCTGCGTAAAGAACGGCACGCATCGCATAACGCGGCGGGGGCAGGGCGTCCAGATCCGGCACCAGCGCCAGCACCGCATCGCCGGCGCGCGGTCCCGAGACCCGGACGACAGCAATCCCGGCGCGGCCGGGCGCCGATGCGAGGGCAAAAATCGTTTTCGGATCAGCAGCCATAGTACGTCACCAGCGCCCGGGCCCCAAATATGGGGGTTCATACTATATATATAATGAGAGTCTAATCGTCCGGGTGCAGCATCAGCCGTTCGACCGGGCGTCCGTTCTGCAGATGCTCGGAAATGATCTCGTCGATGTCTTCGGCGTTCTCGGCCCGGTACCAGGTGCCTTCGGGATAGATCACGATGGTCGGCCCGAGCTTGCAGCGGTCAAGACAGCCGGCCTGGTTGATCCGGGTCTTTTCGATACCGAGTTCCTTGACCCGCGCCTTCATGTAATTCCTGAGCTGCACCGATCCCTTGCGCGCGCAGGAACCCCGTTCGTGCCCTTCGGGGCGTTCGTTCATGCACACGAACACATGATTGTCGTAAAACGGCGGCAGGCCGTCGGCATCGTTCATCGCTCAGTCGTCCTTTTCGTCCTCGGCGGATTTGCCCATCTGCGACCAGAACATCCGCTGCATCTGTTCCCACCCCTGGATACCCGCCGGCAGCCAGGTCTTGAACATGGTTTCCGGATCCATCGCCTGCAGATTGGCGCGCATCCGCTCCTCGACTTCCTTCATCATCGTTTCCTGCAGCGGCTTCACATCCGGAAGCCCCAGGAACGTGCGCGCCTCCTCGGGCGTGCAGTCGATATCGATCTTGACCTTCATGGCTGCCCCTCTCATGGTCTGGAGACGCTGTGAACGCACCGGCACCGCAAGGCAAACCGGGGCCGGCCCCGACAAGGTAAGCGGGGAGAGGGCGGGCTGCAACGGCCCTCTCGCGGCAGGCTGAAAGGAGCTTCATGTCACGCAACCATCTGGGACAGGAAACCTCACCCTATCTGCGCCAGCACAAGGACAATCCGGTGCACTGGTATGCATGGGGCGACGCGGCGCTGGCGGCGGCCAAAACGGCGAACAAGCCGATCCTGCTCAGCGTCGGCTACGCCGCCTGCCACTGGTGCCACGTCATGGCGCACGAGAGCTTCGAGAACCCGGATATCGCCGACGAGATGAACGCGCGCTTCATCAACATCAAGGTCGACCGCGAGGAACGCCCGGACATCGACAACATCTACCAGACGGCGCTGCAGTTACTGGGCGAGCACGGCGGCTGGCCGCTGACCATGTTCCTGACCCCGGACGGCGAGCCGTTCTGGGGCGGCACGTACTTTCCGCCGACGCCGCGCTACGGCCGGCCCGGGTTCGACCAGGTCCTGAAGTCGATCTCGCACACCTACGAGAACGCGCCCGATCAGGTCGAGGGCAACGTCGGCGCGATCCGCGACGCCATGGCCGGCGCGCTGTCGCCCAAGGGCGGCGGCGCCATGTCGCTGGAAACGCTCGACCACGTCGCGGCGGCGGCGGTGCGCATCGTCGATCCCTACACCGGCGGCACCCAGGGCGCGCCTAAGTTTCCGCAGCCGATGTTCTTCCGCTTCCTGTGGGCGGCGCACCTGAGGTCCGGCAGCGCGATTTTCGCCGATGCGGTGAAGCTCAGCCTCGACAACATGTGCCAGGGCGGCATCTACGACCACCTGGGCGGCGGCTTTGCACGTTATTCCACGGACGACCGTTGGCTCGCACCGCACTTCGAGAAGATGCTCTACGACAACGCGTTGCTGCTGGAACTCATGAGCGACGTCTGGCTGAAAACGAAAAGCCCGCTCTATGCCAAGCGCACCGAAGAAACCATCGGCTGGCTCCTGCGCGAGATGAAGAACGGCAAGCAAGGCGAAGACGGTTTTGCCTTCGCCGGCGCGCTCGATGCCGACAGCGAAGGCGAAGAGGGCAGGTTCTACGTCTGGTCGGCGGCAGAAATCCATGAGGTGCTGGGCGACGACGCGGACGCCTTCGCCCAGGTCTACGACGTCACGCCCGGCGGCAACTGGGAAGGCAAGACGATCCTCAACCGGCTGCACACGATGGACTGGGACGACGACCGGGAAGCGGCGATGGCGCCGCTCCGTGACAAGCTGATGGCACGGCGCGGCACCCGCATCCGGCCCGGCCGCGACGACAAGATCCTCGCCGACTGGAACGGCCTGATGATCGCGGGCCTGGCGCGCGCCGGAATCGTGTTCGACACCCCGGAGTGGACCGGACTCGCGCAGGATGTCTTCGCCTGGGTCAAAACCCACATGACGGGAGACGACGGCCGCCTCAGGCACTCCTTCTGCGCCGGGGAACTGCAGCACCCGGCGGTGATCGACGACTACGCCAACATGGCCCGCGCCGCGCTATACCTCGCCGAGGCGACCGGCGATCCGGCCTACATCGCCGACGCCGAGGCCTGGGTCAAAATCGCCGACGATCATTACGACGATCCCGACGACGGCGGCTACTTCATGTCCGCCGACGATACCCCCGGTCTCGTCGCCCGCCCGAAACCGGTCTTCGACAACGCCCAGCCGGCCGGCAACGGCACCATGGCCGAGGTGCTGGTACGCCTCGCGCTGATGACCGGCAAACCGGCGTACCGTGAACGCGCCGAAAAGTTGTTCGAGACGTTCATGGCCGAGGAGCCGACGCACAACATCCATCACCCGACGCTGCTGATCGCCTGGGAGATGCTGGTGCGCGGCACGCAGATCGTCATCACTGGCGACACCGGCGACGAGGCGACGAAAGCGCTCGTGGACGTGGCCCTGAAGACGCCCAACCGGCTCGGCGTCGTCACCCGTGTCACCCCGGACGCGGAGCTTCCCGCGGATCATGCCGCCGCTGGCAAGGGCACGGTCGACGGCAAGCCGGCCGCCTATGTCTGCGTCGGTCCCACGTGTTCGCTGCCGGTCACCGAGCCGGCGGCGCTCGCCGACGCCCTCGGCAACGGCTGATGGTCGCGCATCTTTCCTTCAATTCGCCGCTCGGCCCGCTGACGGTGTTCGCCGACGCGGGCGCCCTGATCGTCATCGAGGCCGGACAGGTGCCGGGGCCCGGCAGCGACGACCCGTTGCTGACCGAAGCGCGGCGCCAACTGGACGCCTACTTCGACGGCAAGCTTCGCGATTTCGATCTGCCGCTGAACCCGGACGGGACGGCGCGGCAGCGCGAGATCTGGACGGCGATGGCGAAGATTCCCTACGGCCAAACCCGCACTTACGGCGAGCTGGCGAAAGACGTCGGCAGCGTGGCCCGCGCCGTCGGCGGCGCGTGCGGCGCCAATCCGCTGCCGATCGTCATCCCCTGTCACCGGGTGCTGGGCGCGGGGGACGCCATCGGCGGCTATTCGTTCGCCGACGGTGCCGATACCAAGCGGCAACTCCTCGCCCTCGAAGGCGTGCGCCTCGGTTTGCTCTGATTCCTTGCCGGACAGGCCCCGGCCCCCCATATTTCGTGAAACACACTGAAACGGGGAGGAATTCCATGGTCAAAGCCATTCGCGTCTATGAAGCCGGCGGTCCCGAGGTCATGAAATGGGAGGACGTCGAGGTCGGCGACCCCGGCCCGGGCGAGGTTCGCGTCAAGCAGAACGCCGTCGGGCTCAACTACATCGACGTCTATTTCCGCACCGGTCTCTATCCGGTCGAGTTCCCGGCGACGATCGGCATGGAAGCGGCCGGTGTGATCGACGCGGTCGGCGACGGCGTCGACGAGTTCAAGGTCGGCGACCGGGTCGCCTATCCGATGGTCCCGGGCGCGTATACCGAAATGCGCTGCATGCCGACGCTCAAGGTCGTAAAGCTGCCGGACGCCATCGACGACCAGACCGCGGCGGCGATGATGCTCAAAGGTCTGACGGCGCAGTACCTGCTGTTCAGAACCTACAAGGTTCAGCCGGGCGACAACATCCTGGTCTATGCCGCCGCCGGCGGTGTCGGCCTGATCCTGTGCCAGTGGGCCAAGAAACTGGGCGCGACGGTCATCGGCTGCGTCGGCTCCAAGGAAAAAGCGGACATCGCCGTCGCCAACGGCTGCGACCATCCGATCCTGTACCGCGACGAGAACATCCCCGAGCGGGTCAAGGAGATCACCGGCGGCGAGGGTGTCGCGGTCGCTTACGACAGCATCGGCAAGGCGACGTTCATGGACTCGCTGGACAGCCTCAGGCCGTTCGGCACCATGGTCACGTTCGGCAATGCGTCCGGCAAGGTCGATCCGTTCGATCCGGGCATCCTGGCGCCCAAGGGCTCGCTCTACGTGACGCGGCCGACGCTCGGCACGCACACGTCGACCCGCGAGCTGGTGCTCGACGGCACCAAGCACCTGTTCGACGCGGTGACCTCCGGCGACGTCAAGATCACGGTCAACCAGACCTACGAACTCAAGGACGTGGCCAAGGCACACGCCGACCTGGAAGCGCGTGAAACAACCGGCTCGACGGTGTTTACGGTCTGAGTGGAAACGCCCTCTCTCTCGGAGAGAGGGCGATGCACCGGGTGAGGGACTTGATTTATGGCTACCGATATCACTCCCATTGTGCTTACCGCTGGCCTAACAACCATCGGTACGTTTTTCATCACTCGATATACTCATGGCCTGAATCTCTCGCGAGAATCACAGGCACGGGAAGATGAATGGAAACGGCGAGCGAGCTATTTAGCAGCTCGTGTTGTCTGCGTTCTTGACCCCTTCGTCATGGCCTGCTGCGATGTCGTTGGAGATAATGGAATCTATGACCCCAAAGGTGTTCGACACATCCAAGTTAGCACCCCGACACTTGAGCTTCCGCAAGACGTAGATTGGAAAAGCATTAGCCCCGCATTGATGTATCGGATTCTCGCTCTACCAAACCAGATAGAGGCAGCGGAGAAAGCTGTATCTTGGGTCGGATCAGAATTAGCGTTTCCGCCCGACTACGATGAGGCATACGATGAACGCTGTTACCAATACGCTCGTCTCGGACTGACAGCCTTTGATCTAGCTGCTGAGCTACGAGAGATGTTCGGACTTCCAGACCAGGATTATGGAAAATGGAATCCGCGTAGCTACCTTGAGGGTTCTTCCAAAGAAGAATTTGAGCGTCGAGAAACGGCGGGCGTCGCGCTCTCAGTAGCACAAAGCATTAAAGACCAAAGCGCCTAACTCAAACCCGTCGCCCCCGCACCCGCCTTCGCGGGCACAGGCTGCGGCGGGGGTCTAACATCTTTCCGGGATTTTGGATTCCCGCCGTCGCGGGAATGACAGGTTAAATATACGCCGCTCCGCTTCCGCGGGCACAGGCCGCCGCAGGAATGACGCCGGG
The DNA here is from genome assembly GCA_051117645.1 of Rhodospirillales bacterium. Classification (GTDB taxonomy): domain Bacteria; phylum Pseudomonadota; class Alphaproteobacteria; order Rhodospirillales; family Casp-alpha2; genus UBA4479. The sequence goes on along the minus strand of JBNPEI010000010.1, from coordinate 15,497 downwards.
GTTTTGTGCTGACCGCCTACTGATTCATGGAATCGAAGAAGTCGGCGTTGTTCTTGGACGTCTTGATCTTGTCCAGCAGGAACTCCATACCGTCGACCACGCCCATCGGCATGAGGATCCGGCGCAGCACCCACATCTTGGCGAGCGTGCCCTTGTCGACCAGCAATTCCTCTTTCCGCGTCCCCGACTTGGTGATGTCGATGGTCGGCCAGGTGCGCTTGTCGGCGAGCTTGCGGTCGAGGATGATTTCCGAGTTACCGGTGCCCTTGAACTCCTCGAAGATCACTTCGTCCATGCGCGACCCGGTATCGATCAGCGCCGTCGCGATGATGGTCAGCGAGCCGCCCTCCTCGACGTTGCGCGCGGCGCCGAAGAACCGTTTCGGACGCTGCAGCGCGTTGGCGTCGACGCCGCCGGTCAGCACCTTGCCGCTCGACGGCACGACGGTGTTGTAGGCGCGCGCGAGCCGCGTGATCGAGTCCAGCAGGATGATCACGTCGCGCTTGTGTTCGACCAGGCGCTTGGCTTTTTCCAGCACCATCTCGGTCACCTGCACGTGGCGCGTCGCCGGCTCGTCGAAGGTCGACGAGATCACCTCGCCGCGGACAGTCCGCGCCATGTCGGTGACTTCCTCCGGCCGCTCGTCGATCAGCAGCACGATCAGGTAGCAGTCCGGGTGATTGCGGGCGATCGAGTTGGCCATGTTCTGCAGCATGACCGTCTTCCCGGTCCGGGGCGGCGCGACAATGAGGCCGCGCTGGCCCTTGCCGAGCGGGCTCACCAGGTCGAGCACCCGGTGCGTCGGGTCCTTGACCTCCGGATCCTCGATTTCCATGTGCAGCCGTTCTTCGGGATAGAGCGGCGTCAGGTTGTCGAAGTTGATGCGATGACGCACCGCGCCCGGGTCCTCGAAGTTGACCTTGTTGATTTTCAGCAGCGCGAAGTACCGCTCGCCTTCCTTGGGCGAGCGGATCTCGCCCTCGACCGTATCCCCCGTACGGAGCGAGAAGCGCCGGATCTGGCTCGGGCTGACGTAGATGTCGTCCGGTCCCGGCAGGTAGTTGGCTTCCGGGCTGCGCAGGAAGCCGAAGCCGTCCTGCAGCACCTCGAGCACGCCGTCGCCGAAGATCGCGATGTCGTCCTCGGCCAGGTGCTTGAGGATCGCGAACATCATGTCCTGCTTGCGGAGCGAGCTCGCGTTCTCGATCTCCAGCTGCTCGGCGTAGGCCAGAAGATCAGCCGGTGATTTTTCTTTGAGTTCCTTGAGATTCATTGTCTCTGCTTCGATTGCCGTTTTGGGGGGAGAAAGGAAATAACGTGAAATGCCGGACCGCGCGGGTCCCTCGGAACCTGTGCCGCGGCGTTCGGGCGCCGCTCAGAAATTCAGGCAGTCACAGTAGATCGGAACATGTCCGTTGAAGATGGGCAACGATTACGACAGTCGGTGCACCCTGTCAATTGGCTTTTCAGAAAGGTTTCACGACGGCCATGATGACGATCACGATCATCAGCACGGTCGGCACCTCGTTGGCGATGCGGTAGAACGTGTGACTCCTGGTATTCCGGTCCGCCTCGAAGTTCTTGCGCCAGCGCGCCATCAGCATGTGCATGACGATTAGGCCGGCGACACAGGCCAGTTTCACGTGCAGCCAGCCGGACGAGAAATCCTGATAGGCCAGCAACAGGCCGCCGGCGATCACCGAAACGATCATCGCCGGGTTCATGATCGCGCGCAGCAACCGGCGCTCCATCGTCTTGAGGGTTTCCGAGAGTTCGGAGCCCGGTTCGGCATCGGCGTGATAGACGAACAGCCGCGGCAGATAGAGCATCCCCGCCATCCACGCGATAACCGCGACGATGTGAAGCGCCTTGAGCGCCTTCAGCCAGAAATACGCGGAACCGTCCATCACAATCCGATCCTCGTCATGCCCAGGCGCACTTGCCGCAGGTATCGGGACAGATGCGCCCGCCGGCGCCGGAAATACGCGGCCCGTCCGCATGCACCGCCTTGCGCACCAGACCCGCCATCGCCGCAACGAACGACGGGTGCGTCGCGACGGCCGGGACGCGCGTGTATCCCGGCACACCGTGCTCGTCCGCCAGTTCCCTGTATTCGATGTCCAGTTCCACCAGCGTCTCCGAATGCTCCGACACGAACGCGATCGGTACCACGATCACCGGCACGCCGTCACGCCCGGCGCGCTTGATTTCGTCGTCGGTCGACGGGCCGATCCACTCCAGCGGACCGACCTGGCTCTGATAGCACACGACCCAGTCCAGGCCGTCGATGCCGAGCCGCTCGACCACAGCCGCCGCCGTCCGCTCGACCTGCCACTGGTAGGGATCGCCGGCGGCAATGACCTTTTTCGGCAGGCCGTGCGCCGAAAACAGCACACGCGGTTTCACACCCTCGCCGGCATCGTTAACGGCGTTCCGGATCAGCGACACCTGGGCATCGACCCATCCCTCCTGTTCCGGATAACAACAGATTTCCACCGTCGGCGCCGTCAGACCGGCAGCATTTGCGGCCCGGTGCCAGTCCCGGATCGACGAGCCACTAGTCGTCGTCGAATACTGCGGATAGAGCGGCAAGAGGACGATCCTGTCCGGGTCGAACTGCTTGACCCGGCTCGCCGTCGCCGCGCTCATCGGGTGCCAATAGCGCATGCAAACGAAGGTTCTGACCTCGCCCAGATCCGGACACTGCTTTTCGAGCGCGCGGGCCTGTTCCTCGGTCAGTTCGAGGAGCGGCGATTTTCCGCCCAGGTTTTCGTAGATCTCGCGCGCAACGGGCGCGCGGCGCTTCGAGATCAGTTTGGCCAGCATCCAACGCAACGGTTGCGGCACCGAAATAATCGCCGAATCGGAAAACAGGTTAAACAGGAACGGCTCGACCGCTTCGGGGCTGTCCGGGCCGCCCAGGTTGAACAGGACGACGGCGGTTTTCATCAGCTGCCTCGTATCCGGTCGATGACGCGCCGGACGTTATCCGGCGGCGTTTGCGGCACGATGCCGTGGCCCAAATTGAAAATGAAGCGTCGGTCCCGGGTCTGCGCGAGGATTTCGTCGACGCCGCGATCCAACGCCTCGCCGCCGACCACCAGCAGGCGGTTGTCCAGGTTGCCCTGCAACACGCACGTCTCCGGGATCGTCCGGACCGCCCAGTCGAGCGGCACGGAATGATCGAGCGACACGGCATCGACACCGGTTTCAGCCACGTATTCCGGGATCATCACCCCACCCTGCCTCGGGAATCCGATAATCGGCACACCGGGTGCCGACTTCCTGACAGTTTCTACGATCCGGCGCGTCGGTTCGATCACCAAGGAACGGAACTGCGACACCGAAAGCACGCCCGCCCAGCTATCGAACAGTTGCAGCACCTCGGCCCCGGCCCTGGCCTGTTCGATCAGGTAGCGCGACGTCGCGTCCACCAGGATATCCATCAGTTTGCCGAACTCGTCCGGCGCGCGGTAGGCCCAACCCCGCGCCCGTTCGCACTCGGTGCGGCCCCGGCCCTCGACCATGTAGACCGCGACCGTCCACGGCGAACCGGCGAACCCAATCAGTCCCGTCGTCTCAGGAATTTCCACGGAAAGCCGGCGCAGCGTCTCGAAAATCGGCGCCAGTTTGCCGACCACGCCCTCGACGTCGAGTTTTTCCAGACCAGCCGCATCGCGGATCGGCTCCAGCACCGGTCCTTCCCCTTCCTTGAACTCGACCTTCTGGCCGAGCGCATCGGGCACCACCAGGATGTCGGCGAACAGGATCGACGCATCGAACCCGAACCGGCGCAACGGCTGCAGCGTTACCTCGACCGCCGCATCCGGCGTATAGCAGAACTCCAGGAACGACCCGATATTGGCCCGCACCTCGCGGTACTCCGGCAGGTACCGCCCGGCCTGACGCATCATCCACACGGGCGGCGGCGAGACCACTTCGCCGTCGAATACCCGAAGAAAGGGTTTCACCGAACGATCCGCCGTTCGGGGCGTATCAGCATTTTGCGTCATACCGTGGGTCTTTCATCCGGCCTGCCGGTCCAGGCATCTCTATATAGAGTCTATATATAAAGAATATTGTAGATGTAATTGGGCCGATGAATCCTGGGGATTATGTATAATCCACAGGTTATTCAGACATGCCGCATGCTTAGGTTTTATGCCGTCCCGCCGCAAGTAATTTTCGAATCCGGAAAAAGTATCAATGATTCCAATAGGCTTTGAAGGATATCTAAAAACTTCCTAAAACCGCAGGAATTCGCGGTTTCCACGTTATCCCAAGGTCTTATCCCTCACTTCGGAGATTTACACAGTCGGACAAGGTGTGTATCCCCTAAGCCTGACATGGGTATTAAAGATCGATTTTAGAGCCTTGTAAGTTATCCACAATTTCATCCCCTGCCTTATAAGGCGGTTTTCCGGGGGCAAAGGACCGCATCATGCAGGAGCTTCATCTTCATCTCGTCTCGGATTCCACCGGAGAGACGGTGACATTGCTGGCGCGGGCCTGTCTTGTCCAGTTCGACGACATCAAGGTGCGTGAACATCTCTGGCCGATGGTCAGAACCGTTGATCAGGTTCGCGACGTTATGGAGAGAATTCGCGAACACCCCGGTTTCGTTATGTGCACGCTGGTCGACGAGAAAAACCGCATGGCGCTCGAGGAGGGCTGCCGCATGCACCAGATTCCCTGCATTCCGGTGCTGGACCCGGTTGTCGCCGCGCTCGGTGCCTACCTGAACGCGGAAAGCCACCCCCGCCCCGGCGGTCAGCACACGATGGATCAGGAGTATTTCAATCGCATCGAGGCGATGCAGTTCGCACTCAGCCACGATGACGGCCAGATGACGCATGAACTCAAGCATGCAGACGTGGTGTTGGTCGGTGTTTCCAGAACGTCCAAGACGCCGACCTGTATTTATCTGGCGAACCGCGGCATCAAGGCGGCCAACATCCCGTTCGTGCCCGGTTGTCCGCTGCCGGACGAACTGTTCGTCGACGAAGGGCCGTCCGTCGTCGGTCTGACCAACGACCCCAAGCGGCTGATCGAGATCCGCCGCCAACGGCTCCGCTTCCTCGATCAGGATCCGGATACGGACTATGTCGATGAACAAGCGGTGAAAGAGGAAGTCAGCAGCGCCCGGCGTCTGTTCACGCAGCATGGCTGGCCGGTCATCAACGTGTCGAGGCGGTCGATCGAGGAAACGGCGGCAACCATCCTGCAGTATCTTGCCCGCCGCCAGGGTGACGACGACGCGCCGTGAGCGGAACGAAACTGATTCTTGCGTCGAAAAGCGTGGCCCGGCGGACGGTTCTCGAAAACGCCGGCGTGTTCTTCGAATGGCGGGATGCCGGCGTGGATGAAGAGATCATAAAGACCCAGGCTGTCCGTTCGGCCATGCCGCCGGAAGACCTGGCACGGGCTTTGGCCGAGGCGAAAGCCGCAGCCATTGCAGAACAAGAAGATCCCGATGCGCTTGTTATCGGTTGCGATCAGGTTCTGGCGCTGGATGGCTACCTGTTCGACAAACCAGCAACCCGGGACGATGCGCGCGTGCACCTGCGTGCTTTCAGCGGACGCGTGCATCGGCTGATTTCGGCCATTTGCCTGGCCCGGTCAAACGGCGTGGTCTGGTCGCACGTGGCGGTGGCCGAAATGCACGTTCGCGATCTCAGCGACGATTTTATCGACGGATACCTCGCGGATGAAGGCGAGCAAATCCTGACCTCGGTCGGCGCTTACCTGCTGGAACGTCGGGGCGTACAACTGTTCGAGAAGATCGACGGCGATTATTTCACGATCCTTGGCCTGCCTTTGCTTCCCCTATTGGAAGAACTGCGGAAACGGGGCATTCTCCCGGCATAGAGGAGCGCGCCATGCCGTCAGTCACCGCGAAAACCATCAAGGCCGGGGTCATCGGCTGGCCGGTCGAACATTCCCTCTCGCCCCGGCTGCATGGTTACTGGCTCGACACCTATGGAATCGACGGCGTCTATCTGCCGTTGCCGGTGGCCCCGCCGAATATCGAGGATGCGATCCGCGCGCTGCCGAAACTGGGCTTCGTCGGCGCCAACGTGACGGTACCGCACAAGGAAGCGGCGTTTTGGACCGTCGACGGGATGAGCGATGCCGCCAGGGCGATCGGCGCGGTGAACACCATCGTCTGTGACGAGGACGGCGAGCTTTACGGTGACAACACGGACGCGTTCGGGTTCATCGAGAACATCCGCGCCGGGGCGCCGGACTGGGCGGCGGACAAAGCGCCCGCGGTCGTTCTCGGGGCGGGCGGCGCCGCGCGCGCGGTCATCGCGGCATTGATCGATGCCGGCACGCCGGAAATCCGCCTTGCCAACCGGACCCGCGAACGCGCCGCCGAACTGGAAGCGCATTTCGGCAAGGCCATCACGGTCGTGAGCTGGGACGACCGCAACGGCGCCATGGACGGCGCCGGCACCCTGGTCAATACCACGTCCCTCGGCATGACCGGCAATCCGCCGCTGGAGGTGGATCTTGCCGGTCTTGTGCCGCATGCCGTCGTCAACGATATCGTTTACGCACCGCTGGAAACGCCGTTGCTGTTGGACGCAAAGGCCCGTGGCCTGACGGCCGTCGACGGCCTCGGCATGTTGCTCCATCAGGCGCGGCCCGGGTTCGAGGCCTGGTTCGGCATGCGGCCCGAGGTCGACGACGCGTTGCGCGCGCATGTGCTTGCCGGACGCGATCGCGGCTGATGTTCATCCTCGGCCTCACCGGCTCGATCGGCATGGGCAAGACGGCGGCGGCACGGGCGTTCCGCCGCGAGGGTTTGCCGGTGCACGATTCCGATGCCGCCGTACATGCGCTGATGTCGAAGGGCGGAGCCGCGGTCGAACGGATCGACGCGGCCTTTCCGGGGACCGTGAAACACGGTGCCGTCGACCGCACCGAACTCGGCAAGCGCGTTTTCGGCGACGACGATGCGCTCGAGCGGCTGGAAGCCATTCTGCACCCGATGGTGCGCGAGCGGGAGCATGCGTTTCTCGGACGGAACGCCCGGATGCGGACTCCCGCGGTGGTCCTCGACATTCCGCTTTTGTTCGAGACCGGCGCCGAAAACCGTTGCGACGCGGTTGCCGTCGTCAGTGCCCCCTACCGGGTGCAGCGCCGGCGTGTGCTGTCCCGTCCCGGCATGACCGAGGAACGGTTCCAGAAGGTTCTGAAGCACCAGATATCGGATAATTTAAAACGTCGAGCAGCAGATTTTGTGATTTTTACGGGTCTGGGACACGCTCACAGCTTGCTCATCATCCGCCGAATTGCGACAATCGCGAGATCATCGGCGGGAACACACTGGCCGCCGTTCAGCATCTGAGGGGCGGATCGCATGCGGGAAATCGTTCTGGATACGGAAACCACGGGCCTGGATCCGGCGGCCGGGCACCGCATCGTCGAAATCGGTTGCATCGAACTTTTCAATCACGTGCCGACCGGCGAGACCTATCACCAGTACGTCAATCCCGAACGGGACATGCCGACGGAAGCCGAGCGGGTGCACGGGTTGAGCGAGGAATTCCTGAGCGGCCATCCGATTTTCACGGACATCGCCGCGGATTTTCTCGATTTTATCGGCGATGCGCCCCTGGTCATCCACAACGCGGCCTTCGATATGGGGTTCGTCAACGCGGAACTGAAGATAGCCGGCTGGCCGACGGTCGACAAACGGCGCGCGATCGACACCGTCAGTATGGCGCGGCAGAAATTCCCCGGTGCGCAAGCCTCGCTCGACGCGCTTTGCCGCCGGTTCGGGATCGATCTCAGCGAGCGTTCGCTGCACGGTGCGCTACTCGATGCGCAACTGCTGGCGGCCGTTTATCTCGAGCTTCTGGGCGGTCGGCAACACGGCATGGACCTTGCCGCGGAAATGGCGGCAGCCGGGAACGGCGGCGATCAGGCTGTGACGGCGGACATGCAGGCGTCAGGCCGCCGCGCGCCGCGTGCGCACACCGCCAGCGACGACGAACTGGCGCGGCACGCGGAATTTCTTGAAAAGATCAAGGACCCGATCTGGCTGCGGGGGTAGCGCCCGCAGACAGCGCGGTTGGCTATTGGGTGTCGGCCTCGGCGGTGCCGGCGGCGGCACCCTGGGCTTTTTCCTGTTCGGCGAGGCGGTGCTGGTACATGGCGACGAAGTCGACGATCCCCAGCATGACCGGCGGAAATCCGCCGTCACGGGTTACATCGGCGATGATGTTGCGGAGAAACGGGAACAGGAGCCGGGGGCATTCGATCATCAGAACGGCCTGGCGGTGTTCGTCGGGCACGTTGATGGTGAACGCGCCGGCGTAGACAAGCTCGAGGATGAAGCCTTTGGTCCCGCCGACGTCGCATTCGGCGTGACCGGTGATGGACACCTCATACTGGTTGCCGCCGATTTCCTTGGCGTTGACCGAAATGTCGATGTTGATATCGGGCTGCTTGCCCTGCATCTGGCCGAAGATGGCAGGGGCGTTCGGCACTTCGAACGACAGGTCCTTGACGTATTGAGCGTTGATCGTCAGCGGTGCCGATTTCGGCTGGTCGTCGGCGCCGGGCGTCGGCGGCGTGATTTGTTCGGCCATCTGGCTCTCCTCAAGCGATTGCGCGCTTCTGGTACCATGTCTTCCCGGGATCGACAATAACCTAGGACGGCCTGGTATGCCCGGTTCAGGTCCGGTCGGGGCGATCCGGATCCTCGTGGTCGATGCGGCGCCCGGCGGGGGTTTCATCGGTCTCGCCGTCGGTGACGTCCTGGTATTCGCCGTCGATCACCGGGCCGCCGCCCTGCGGGCCGGGACCGCGAGGATGGCCGCTGCCGGCGGTGTGGGTGTGGCTGCTATAACGGACATCGGCGCGGGCAATGACACGCCGGCCGATTTCATGCGCCATCCAGCGGCGGAACGGCGGCACGAACAGCAGGAAGCCGACAGAATCCGTGACAAATCCGGGCGTCAGTAGCAGCGCGCCGGCAATGACCAGGCAGACGCCGTCGAACAGCTCCTGCACCGGGATTCTGTTCGCTTCCAGATTTTCCTGTATCCGGAACAGCACCGACAGGCCCTGCTGGCGCAACATGGCCGTGCCGATGACCGCCGTCAGGATGACGATGCCGATGGTCGGCCACAGCCCGATCTGGCCGCCGACCTCGATAAACACGGCAATCTCCACGATCGGCACCGTGATGAATGCGATTAACAGAATGAATGCCATGGTTGCCTTGTCCCGAACGGCTGGTCGGCTTATTTAAGTGCTGTGTCGGCAAGCGCAACCTTGTTTTGTTGTTTTGCCGATATTCTGGACGCGGCGGCCCGGAGCCGATACCTTGGACGGGCCGCATCAGGTGAGGCGGCACATCGTTTGCGCGTCTCCGCATACGACAACAGGCAAGGCCCTGAGGGTCAAGGATATCATGGGCGGCGAATTTCAGTTCTTCGACATCATCATTCTCGCGATGATCGCGGGTTTCCTCATCCTGAGGCTTCGCCGCGTCCTCGGCCGCCGCGACGGCCACGAAGGCGGTTATCACGACCGCTTTAGTGAACGTGAAGGCGCGGAGCCGGATGCCGCCGGTGACGACAACATCGTGCAGTTGCCGGACCGCAGCGAAGGTCCCGCCGAGGCGGCGCCGCTCGATATCGATCCCGACGACCCGACGGCCGCCGGCCTGACGCAGATCCGTGTCGCCGACCCGAGCTTCGGTCCGGACGAGTTCGCCGAGGGTGCGAAGGCCGCGTTCGAGATGATCCTGAACGCGTTTGCGTCGGGCGACCGCAAGATGCTCAAGGGGCTGTTGAGCCCGGACGTCTACAAAAATTTCGACGAGGCCATCACCGAGCGCGAACGTGCCGGCGAGGTCCTCGAGGACACACTGGTCGGCATCCGTTCGGCGAAGATCGTCGAGGCGGCGATGGACAGCCATCACGCCGTCGTCACGGTCAAGTTCGTTTCCGAGCAGATCAGCGCGCTCAGGGATGCCGAGGGCAACATCATCGACGGCAACCCGAACGAGGTGATCGACGTCACCGACTTCTGGACGTTTTCGCGCGATACCCGGTCTTCGGATCCGAACTGGACGCTGATCGGCACCGAGAGCAACAACTGACGTGCGAGGTCCGGTGCTGCGCGTCTCCGCTTTGACAAAGCCGGTTTCGCTCGTGGCGCTGCTGCTGATCGCCGGCTGCGCCGATCTCGGCCTGCCCATTCCGGAACCCGTATCGCCGCCCGGTCAACCGTCGGCGCTGACGCTGACCAAGGTCGAATTCGACGAGCTCGAAGGATGGGACGGCGAAACCTTCGCCGACGTTCTGCCGGTGCTGATCCGCTCCTGCGACGCGATCGAAAAGAAAGACCCGAAAGCCGCCCTCGGGTCCGACGAGCGCATGGGGACGGTCGCCGACTGGAAGTCCATCTGCAAGGATGCGCGCATCATCCGTCCCGGCAACAAGATCGAAGCCAAGTATTTCTTCGAAAGCCGTTTCGTCGCCTATACCGTCGGTGATCGCAACGAACCGACGGGGCTTTTCACCGGTTACTACGAACCCGAACTCGCCGGCCGCTGGGCACCGGAAGCGGAATACCAGATCCCGATCTATTCCCGGCCCGAGGATCTGGTGTCCATCGATCTCGGCCAGCACCGCGCCGAGCTCGCGGGTACGCAACTCGCCGGCCGGGTCGTCGATAACAAGCTGATCCCCTACTACACCCGCGCCGAAATCAACGGCGGCGCACTCCGCGGCCGCGAGCTCGAGGTGATCTGGGTGGCGGATCCGATCGATGCCTTCTTCCTTCACATTCAGGGCTCGGGCCGCGTCCGGCTGCCCGACGGCTCGACCGTACGCGTCGGGTACGCCGGTCGTAACGGCCGCCGCTATACGTCCATCGGCCGCGAACTGGTCGCCATGGGCGCGATGCCGCTCGACGACGTGACCGCGCCTGCCATCCGCGACTGGCTGCGTGCCAATCCGGCGGCGGGCACGCAGTTGATGAACCGGAACGAGTCCTATGTCTTTTTCCGCGTGATCGAGGGCGAAGGCCCGCTCGGTGCCCAGGGCGTGCCGCTGACGGCGGGCCGCAGCCTTGCCATCGACCGCGCCTTCCTGCCGCTGGGCGCGCCGGTCTGGCTCGACACTACGGACCCGCTTGCCGACGGCGGGCCGCTGCGGCGCCTGCTCGTGACCCAGGATACGGGCAGCGCCATCAACGGACCGGTGCGCGGCGACGTGTTCTGGGGCTTCGGCGAAACCGCGGCCAGGCGGGCCGGGCTGATGAAGCAGCGCGGCCGCTATTACATCCTGCTGCCGAAGTCGGCGGAACGGGTCGTCCCGGAGTCTTGAACGGGCGCGCTCGGTTCTTGCGTTCCGCCTTCTTAGAGAACATTCTTTGATCATGTCGGAACCCGCGAAACCTGTTGTTGGCCTGTTCGCCACGTGCCTCGTCGACCTGATGCGTCCGGTCGTCGGCTTTGCCGCGGTCAAGCTGCTGGAGGACGCGGGTTGCCGCGTCGAGGTGCCGGAGGCGCAGACCTGTTGCGGCCAGCCGGCCTACAATTCCGGCGACACGGCGGATACCCTCGACATCGCCCGGCACGTGATCGAGACGTTCGAAGGCTACGACTACGTGGTCGCGCCGTCCGGCTCCTGCGCCGGCATGATCAGGGATCATTATCCGGAAGCCTTCGCCGACGACCCGGCCTGGCGTCCCCGCGCCGAGGCGCTGGCCGCGAAAACCTATGAACTTATTTCATTCCTCACCGATGTGCGGGGCGTGACGGCGACCGGCGCCGCCTTCGACGGCCGCGTGACCTATCACGACTCGTGCTCAGGGCTGCGCGAGCTGGGCATCAAGGAACAGCCGCGCGCGTTGCTGGCATCGGTCGCGGGCCTCAGTATTTCCGAAGGCAGGGAAACGGAAACCTGTTGCGGGTTTGGCGGCCTGTTCTGCATCAAGTATCCGGACATCTCCGAAAAAATGGTCGATGCCAAGGTCGACGACATCGTTGCGACCGGCGCCGACACGGTACTAGCCGGCGATCTCGGTTGCCTGATGAACATCGCCGGGCGATTGCAGCGCCGTGGCCTGCCGATCAAGGCGCGCCACGCCGCGGAGGTGCTGGCCGGCATGACCGCCGCGCCGGCGATCGGCGAGCCGGCGGCGGAGGAATAGACGCGCCATGCAGCCGACCTCGCCCCGCTTCAAGGAAAACGCCCGCGCCGCGATCGCCGACGATCCGCTGCAGGCGGCGCTCGGCAAGCTCGCCGTCGGGTTCCCGATGCGCCGGCTCGAGGCGGCGGCGCGCCTGCCCGAGTTCGACGGCCTGCGCGACCAGGCCCGCGACATCAAGAACCATGTGCTCGAGAACCTCGACCATTACCTCGTAGCCTACGAGCAAAAGGTCAGCGAAAGCGGCGGCCACGTGCACTGGTGCCGCGATGCCAAGGAAGCGCGCGAGACCATTCTCGGCATCTGCCGCGACGCCGGCGCCAAGACGGTCACCAAGTCGAAATCGATGATCTCCGAAGAGATCGCCGTTAACAGCTTCCTCGAGGAAAACGGCATCGAGCCCGTCGAGACCGATCTCGGCGAATACATTATCCAGCTCCGCAAGGAACCGCCGAGCCACATTATCGCGCCGGCGATCCATCTCTCGAAGGAGCAGGTCGCGGAGACGTTCCGCAACGCGCACATCGACCTTGTCCGCGACCGCAATCTCGACGAGCCGCGGTCCCTGCTGGAAGAAGCCCGCGCCAAGCTGCGCGAGAAGTTCCTCAGCGCTGACGTCGGTCTCACCGGCGCCAACATGCTGATCGCGGAGACCGGCACCAACGTGCTGGTCACCAACGAGGGCAACGCGGATCTCACCAACACGCTGCCGCGCGTGCACGTGGTGATCGCCTCGATCGAGAAGATCGTGCCGACGCTGGAGGACGCGTCCACTATCCTGCGTGTGCTGGCGCGCTCGGCGACCGGCCAGGACATTTCGGTCTACACCACATTCTGTACCGGTCCGAAGCGTCCCGAGGACCTGGACGGGCCGGAGGAATACCACGTCGTGCTGCTCGATAACGGCCGCAGCGAGATGATCGGGTCGGAATTTCACGAGATGCTGCGCTGTATCCGCTGCGGCGCGTGCCTGAATCACTGCCCGATCTACAAGTCCGTCGGCGGACACGCCTATGGCTGGGTGTATTCGGGGCCCATGGGCGCGGTGTTGATTCCCAACCTGATCGGCATGGAGGACGCGCAGCATCTGCCGAACGCGTCGACGCTGTGCGGCAAGTGCGAGAGCGTCTGTCCCATGCGCATTCCCCTGCCCCGGATGCTCCGGAAGTGGCGCGAGCGGCAGTTCAAGGCGCATATGGGCGCCCCCACGGCGCGCTGGGCGCTCAGGGGTTGGGCCTGGCTCGCCAAACGGCCGAGGCTCTACCGCTGGGCGATGACCATTGGCGTCGCGGCGCTCGGGCAACTGAGCGGTCGCGGGCGGTTCCGGTCCCTGCCGCTGGCCTCGGGCTGGACCTCGAAGCGGGATCTGGCGGCCCCCGCGGGGGATACGTTCATCAGTCAATATCACAAAGGCCCTCGCGGAGATCAAAGTGGTGCGCTTATGCGCAAAAAGGTGCACTGATGAGCGCGCGCGAGGAGATTTTAGAGCGCCTTCGGTCGAAATTAGGGCACCAGAATGATTCTAATGCCGAAAATCCGGCCCTGAAACACATACAAGAGCACCAAAGAAATCTTATTCCGAAGCGCGGAGCCCTCGATAAAGATCAGCGCGTTGATCTTTTTGTGCAAGAAGCCACGCGCGTTAGTGCGACCGTGGTGCATATCCGCAGTCTGGACGACGTGCCGGATCAGGTCGGCGCATACCTCCGCGAACACCAGTTGCCGGCGAAAATCAAGATCGCCCCGCACGACGCGCTCAAGTCCCTGGACTGGCAGGCGAAAACCTCGCTCATGGTCGAGGACGGCCGGGGCGCCGGCGACGACGGGGTCTCCGTCAGCATGGCCTACGGCGGGGTCGCGGAAACCGGCACGCTGGTGATGTCGTCGGGGCCGCAATCGCCGACGTCGCTGAACTTCCTGCCGCTCGATCATATCGTGGTTCTGAGCGCCGACGATATCGCCGGCGATTACGAAACGGTTTGGGAACGGATCCGAAACGAGGCCGGTCCGGGGCGGCTTCCACGCACCGTCAACTGGATCACCGGGCCCTCGCGCACGGCGGACATCGAGCAGACGCTGCTGCTGGGCGCGCACGGACCGCAACGTCTGCATATCCTGATCGTCGATCCGTCCGGCAACTAGCATGGGCGGGGGAAAACGCCCGCGCCGCCGCAAGCTGAGCGCCGACGAGCATGCGCTCTGGGAACAGGTGACGCACTCCGTCCGCCGCACCAAGGCCGGCGGCGATCCGCCGCTGGTACCGGGCGATGAGGATGATCCGGCGGAGACGCCGGCCCCGGCCAAGCAGACGCGGACCCGACGCCGCATGGCCGCGCCGCCGCCGTTGCCGCCCTCGCCGCCTCCGGTCGCGCTTGCGCACGGCACACCCGACGGGTTGGACCGGCGCACGGCGCAGCGGCTCAGGCGCGGCCGGCTGGATGTCGAAGCACGGCTCGATCTGCACGGGCATACCCAGGCCGCGGCGCACCGCACGCTGGAACGCTTTCTCCAGGACGGCTACATGGCCGGCATCCGCACCGTGCTGATCATTACCGGCAAGGGCGACCGCATCGGCGGGCGCCCCGGCGTGCTGCGCGACGCGGTGCCGCGCTGGTTCAATGAAATGCCGATGCGTCAATGGGTTGCGGGGTTTTCTTACGCCGCGCCCAAAGACGGCGGCGACGGCGCCTTGTATGTGCGGCTGAAACGCCGCAGGCCCGCCGGCTGAACGATTCCGCCGCCGGCGAGAAAATATTAAGAATTAGGGGCTTAAAGTCCGAACATGACTCCGTTTGGCAAACGTGTGCGCGAACACCGCATGGCGCGGAACATAACGCTGAAACAGATGGCCGCCGATCTCGGCGTGTCGGCGGCGTACTTTTCCGCGCTCGAACACGGCCACCGCGGCCGCCCGAGCTCCGGCCTGGTGGCGCAGATCTGCGGTTATTTCGATCTCATGTGGGACGAGGCCGAGGAGATCAAGCGCCTGGCCGAGCTGTCGCACCCGAAGGTCACGGTCAACACCGCCGGCCTCAGCCCGAAGGCGACCGAGCTCGCCAACCTGCTCGCCGAAAACATCGAGGACATGGACGAGGACACCCTCGACTGGGTCATCGCCGAGGTGAAGCTGCGCATGGGCGCCCGCCCCGAGGGCCCGACGCATTAGCGAGCCCGTCATTCCCGCGCAGGCGGGGAGGTGGAGTCACGTTTGAAGTGCAACACGGTTGAGGTTTTCCCTGAATACTTCGTTTGGGGTTCTGAAGCCAAGGCACTTCCTTGGGGTGTCGTTGTATCGTTCGAGGAGCCGGTCGAGTTGCTCC